>NZ_JARXWB010000024.1 GCF_029892425.1 Bradyrhizobium sp. BR13661
GGTCCGGACTTCAGGTGAGAATTTGTTCGTCGTCTTGCTTGTCATGGCTCCACCTTCTCAAGAGTTGGAGCCTCCGGCAATCCCGGGGCGGTTCATTTTTCTTGCGAAGGCGGCGACATTGTCTTGCGCGCGCAAAGCTTCAGCGAACGCATCAAAAAGCAAATCTATGTCTCTACTTCTGAACGCCGCTGTAAAAGTACGAGCGCGCGCTTTGGTGTCGGCATCCGGTTTATTCTTGGTGCGGTGGGCGCCCTTCTTAAGGGGAGGCGCCCCCATTTTGATTGCGCCTTGCTTTCTCGCCTCCACCACTAATTGAAACCCTAAAACGCGGAGTACCCTTATCATAGTATCCAACGTAGGTCCTTTCTCCATGCGGAAAGCGCGATAAAGCGTGGTACGGTCGACCCCAGCAGCCCAAGCCATTTCGGTCACGCTGGAGTACCGCACCACACTTGCATCAACCGCTCGACAGATATACTGAAGATCATTCGTCGCAAACGCTGCATCGAGCGATTGTCTCAAAGCGTCAGAAGCGAGAGTGGTCCGCCAGTTTTTCGGGTAAGGTGGAGGCTGCGCACACATCGAACACCCATCTTTCACTTCTCAACTCGCGAGAAGAAGAAAAGCGACCCGAAATCAGAAGTTTCGCTGTGCACGAACTTGCAGCAACACAATGTCTTGATCCTACCTGGAATCCGTGATCGAGGGGGAACCACCGAACATCCACAGATGATGTTAGGTGTTTGACGGGCGACCAGCGCGTCACCGTGCCAACCTGATGTTGAAGTCTGGATTGCAGATGTAATCAGCACTGACGGCCTTTCCAGGTATTGTAAAGTTGGCACAGATGAATGACTTCCGTCATCATGGCGCACAACGGAATAACTGCCGTAAACACTGGTCCTGCAGCTAGGATTCCAAGTTGTGGATGAACGCCTGGGCACGCCAAGAGCAATCGAGCGAATTCTGCATTCACCGCGCCGCTTGACTTCAGACCAGGAGCCGTTTTCGTCAGCAACGACAAGTCACGGATTTGGGGAACATTTGATCTGTCGATTTATTGGCGTACCGCAAATCAAATGGAAACAACAGGGAACGAGCTTATGGCATGCGAGGGTCTTTAACGCGTCCCGGGTACAACCCGCCCTCGCTTGATCGTGTGCGACTGCAAATGCTTAACCACTTGTTAACCATAGCTAGGCAAACTTTGCCTACCCTCTTCGATATAGCGTCGGCGGACGAGAGCAAGCGATGGCTATCAACGACATTTCTACTTTATCAGCCCTGCGCACCAAGATGCAGTGGCATCAGGAGCGCCAGCGGATCCTAGCACAAAATGTCGCCAATTCCGACACTCCCAATTTCAAGCCGCGCGAATTGGTGGAGCTGAAATTTGATCGAAATGGCGCGGCGACCGGCGGCCCAGGTGGACCGGTCACGATGATGCGGACTAGCGCAAGGCACGTCGCTCCAGCGGGGGGCGGCGGAAGTTTCGGTGTTGAAAACAAAAGCGGTTATGCGACCAGGCCTGCTGGAAACGCCGTTGACCTCGAGGGTCAGATGCTCAAAGTGTCCGCAAACCAGATGGATTATGCCGCCGCAACTCAGCTTTATACCCGCAGTCTCAATCTGTTAAAAACAGCCGTTGGAAAGCGCTGAGCAACTTGCTACCAAGAAAACGAAGGCCGCATTCGCTATTATAGGCCCCGTCCTTCGATGAACTCAAGACGGTTCTCAGGGATCCCGAGTGGATCGACGATCCCGAGGCCAAAGCCACGAAGGTAGCAGCGCAGACATTGCAGGAGCTGCGCCACAAAGATGGATCGTGAGTCCCGCCCTCGAAGGGGATCGTATCACGACATAGCCGTGTAGAAGGGCGGCTTGATATCTAGTGTCCCGATTCTGAAGTTCGCTTCATTCTAGGTGTTTGCAGCGAGTGTGCGAAGGCAAAAACGCTGGATGCTGGCCAGGATGTCGTTGGCGTTCTTGGTCCAGCGGAACGGCTTGGGGTCAGCATTGGTGGCGTCGATATATGCCTTGATGGCTTCTTCGAGTTCGGCGACCGAACGGAACACACCTCGTTTCAAGGCGCGCTCGGTCAGCAGCGCGAAGAAGCGCTCGACCTGATTGATCCATGACGCCGAGGTTGGCGTGAAGTGCACGTGCCAGCGCGGGCGCTTGGTGAACCAGTTACGGATCGGCTTGGTTTTGTGAGTTGCATAGTTGTCCATGACGATATGAACGTCGAGGTCGGCCGGCACATTGCGCTCGATCTCATCCAGAAATTTGCGGAACTCGCTCGCGCGGTGGCGGGCCATGCACTTGCCGACGATGGTGCCCGCTTTGACATCGAGCGCTGCGAACAACGATGTCGTTCCGTGCCGCTTGTAATCGTGGGTATGCCGCTCGGCCTGCCCTGGCCGCATCGGCAACAAGGGTTGCGTGCGGTCGAGCGCCTGGATCTGGCTTTTCTCATCGACACACAACACGATAGCGCGTTCGGGCGGCGACAAGTAGAGCCCAACTATATCGCGCACTTTCTCGACGAACAGCGGATCGGTGGAAAGCTTGAAAGTCTCGACGCGGTGCGGTTGCAGACCAAAGGGACGCCAGATGCGATGAACCGTCGAAGGCGCATGAGCAATCTCTTTAGCCATGCTCCTAAGGCTCCAGTGCGTGCCGCCCCTCGGTTTCGTCTCCAACGTCTTGCGGATCGTGCTCGCGATTTCGTCGTCGCCAATCTCACGCGGTGCGCCGGGCCGCGGTTCGTCGTACAGACCGTCCATACGGCGTTCGGCAAAGCGATTGCGCCATGTGCCGACGGTCGCAGCGCAGACACCGATCTTGGCTGCGACCTCCTTGTTGTTGAGCCCGCTCGATGCAACCAGCACAATGCGCGCCCGCTCCGCCAGAGCCTGCGGCGCCCCGTGCTTGCGCGTCAGAGCCGTCAACTCGCGCTTCTCAACATCGTCGAGTACGATCGCGACAGCACGTCCCTTGGCCATTCCAACCTCCTGCTTTAAAAGGTCGGAAGAATGTAACTGATTTGTCGATCAGGACACTAGCGCCACCTTCAACCCTGGCACCGGATCGCTTGCAATGAATTGGTCGATCTGTCGCCGGTACCTGTCGGCATATTCGTGCAAGCTGTCGTCGAAATTGACGATGACGTATGCAATATATTTTGTGCACCCGCCTGCACCATATGCCGCCATCTGATCTCTCGCTTTGCGAAGATCAGATGAGAGTTTCCTGAAGAAGCCTTCGTCCAGACAATCTGTACTGGTTCCGACGCCGCCGCCATCCCTACGATCCGCCTCGACCTCAGAAATGTTGATCGTCTTGACCTCGCACAGCGCGCCATCAGCTTGCAGGTCAGGGGTTTGCTGGCCTCTGACTGCCGATGGCGGGACAAAACGGATGTTTTGATATCCCGCCTCCTTTAGATGATTGAACGCCTTCGCTTGGTTGAGTTTGTCGAAGAGTGCTTGCCAACCTCGTTTTGGATCTCTTGCCACCAACAACGGAGCGACTTCACTCTTCAGGAATGCCCAGCCGTCTGCATCGAGCCCTTGCAAGTCCCGTTCGATATCCCGGAATTGCTTCAGCTTTTGAGGTATCTCTAACAGCGATTGTTCGAAATTCTGAAAATAGGCGCTCGGTGGACGCGGCGTTGTAATAAGGTCGTAAAGCTCAAAAATGCGCGGCAATGTCTTCCGATGCACGCCAGTGTTCCTCTTGAGTAGAAACCAGAGTGCGACGCACAATATAGCGATCGCCAGTCCAAAAACAGCCCACGTCGTCATACAACCGGGTCTAACATTCAACTGTCAATTGTGACACTGTCGCGATTGGGCGCATCCGGCTACGTGGTCGAGCTCAATTCCACCCGCTTTCGCGGGGGTAGCCGAGCCCCGCAGATCCCGAAGCCGGGATGCCAGGTCTCGGCCTTTCGGTGAATATGCTCGCGCGCACCTAGATGCTTCGAACGAGGTTGGCACCGAGCGTATATTCTGCCTATATCCCGCCGATGCAAAGATATTTGATTTCGAGATAGTCCTCGATGCCGTATTTCGAGCCCTCACGTCCGTTGCCGCTTTCCTTGATTCCACCGAAGGGGGCAACTTCCGTTGAGATGATTCCTTCGTTTATTCCGACAATGCCGTACTCGAGCGCTTCGGCGACGCGCCAGACCCGCCCGATATCGCGGCCGTAGAAATAGGCCGCAAGGCCGAACTCGGTATCGTTCGAAAGACGGATCGCCTCCTCTTCGGTCTTGAAGCGGAACACCGGTGCGACCGGGCCGAAGGTTTCCTCGCGGAAGATCAACATGTCCGGCGTGGCATCCGCCAACACCGTCGGCTCGAAGAATGTACGGCCAAGCGCGTGGCGCTTGCCACCGACGACGACACGGGCTCCCTTGGAAACGGCGTCGGAAACATGCTCTTCAACTTTCTCGATGGCGACCATGTCGATCAGCGGACCAATCGTCACGCCTGGTTCGAACCCGTCACCGATCTTGAACGCGCTAACTGCCTCGGACAGACGCGAGACAAACATGTCGTAGATCTTGTCCTGCGCCAGGATGCGATTGACGCAGACGCAGGTCTGGCCGGCATTACGGTATTTCGACGCCATCGCGCCCTTGACTGCGGCATCGATGTCCGCATCGTCGAAGACGATGAAGGGTGCATTGCCGCCGAGCTCCATCGACGTGCGCTTCACAGTTGATGCGCTCTGTACTATCAGCTTCTTGCCGATTTCGGTCGAACCCGTGAACGTAACTTTTCGCACGATCGGGTTGGACGTCATTTCGCCGCCGATTGCGGATGCCGAGCCAGTGACGACGGACAAAACGCCCTTGGGAACGCCTGCCCGCTCGGCCAGCACGGCAAGCGCCAACGCCGTCAGCGGCGTCTGGCTTGCCGGCTTGACGACCATGGTGCAACCCGCCGCCAGCGCCGGGCCGGCCTTGCGCGTAATCATCGCCGCCGGAAAATTCCACGGCGTGATCGCGGCACAAACGCCGATCGGCTGCTTCAGCACGATGATGCGCCGGTCGGCCGAAAAGCCCGGAATCGTGTCGCCATAGACGCGCTTTCCCTCCTCGCCGAACCATTCGATGAAGCTTGCAGCGTAGGCGATCTCGCCCTTGGCCTCCGTGAGCGGCTTGCCCTGCTCCGCCGTCATGATGGCGCCGAGATCGTCCTGGTTCGCCATCATCAGGTCGAACCAGCGTCGCAGGATCGTCGCGCGCTCTTTCGCGGTCCGGCCACGCCATGCTGGCAGAGATGCATTGGCAAACTCGATCGCGCGCCTGGTCTCGGCCGTCCCCATATTGGGTACATGCCCGATCACGGCACCGGTCGAGGGATTATCGACCGCAATGGTGCCGCCATTATCGGCGGCCACCCACTCGCCCGCCACCAGACAGGCGTCGCGCAACAAGGTCGCATCTTTGAGAGTCAGTTTCGTAGTCATCGTGAATACAGCCGGTTGGAGTGATATATGAGCAAGGTGTGGGTCGGTCCACGACTAGCGTAAGGCCACTTAGCGTGCGTCGGGATCGTTACCGCTGAGGAACTTGGTGACGACCTCGATCTGGTCGTCGGCGATCAGAGCCGGCGCATGGCCGCAGTCCGCAATGGTGTGGAGACCGACATTGCGATTCCGCCGCATCATGTCCTTGAAAACGGCTTCGAGGAGCAAATCCGATTGTTGCCCGCGAATCACCAGAATGGGGACGTCGATCGCATCCCAGTGTTTCCAGAGATCTATGCTGTAGTGCCATGGGTTTCGAAAAGCATGGGCAATGTTCGGATCGCAAAGCGGCTTGAAGCAGCGTCCCTCCACGCTCCATGCGACGCTATGCGTCGTCAGATGCCGCCAGTGCGCATCTTCCAATCGTCCGAAGGGCGCCAGAACCCGCCGGTAATAGCCTTCGGCCTGTTCGATCGTCTCGAAAGACTTTGGCGCATCGTTGAGATTGGCGCCGAGGCGAAGCAATCCGGCCCAGGGCAAATAGGGTCCGATATCGTTGATCACGATCCGACGGATCGGGCTACCCGGAAGCGCCGCCAGAACCATCCCGACCAATCCGCCCAGGGACGTGCCGATCCAGTCGACCTCCGTTGAGCCCAGTGAAGCCATCAATACCGTCATGTCTCTGCAATACTGGGGCAACACATAGTCGCTGCTGTCCTGAAGCCGTTCGCTTTGTCCCCTGCCCGGCAGGTCGGGACAAACGACGCGGCGCCCCCGCTTCGCGAGCGCAATCGCGAGATGATCAAAGTCACGCCCGTTCCGAGTGAGGCCGTGAACACAGAGCACCGGCCGCACCGCGGACGCCGGCCCCCAATCCGTGAACGCGATGCGATGGAAGCTGCGTCGGGTCAGTCCGCGCACCGCTCCGGTCCGGTCGGGAGCCATCTGCCGTCCTTCAGGCCAATCTGCGGATACTTTTGAGGCTCCGCGCAGTTCAGGCGATTGCAGCTTCATCGGCCTATTCGATATGTCGGTGAGCGTCGGCCGACGTCTCGAAAATATGCGGGGCGACGTCGCGGCGAGACAGCGCGTCGCCGAGCTTCAGGCGCATGAAGGCTGAGGTGGTGTAACGCGAGGCGTGGTCGTAGCAGGTTCGTTCGACCTCGGCGGCCATCGAAAACCATTTGTCCGACATGTCGGGCGCGATGTAGGACGAATCGTAGTTGATAACGGCCGAGAAGCGGTGCCCGACCCGATGGAAGAGCTCGAGGATCGCGGCCCGGATCACCTCGACGTCGGCGTCGGTATGGACCCGATATCCGTCGAGGCCGAGAAACAACGTGTTGCGTTCCGCATCGTATGACAGCCGATCCGCCAGCGGCCGGTTGAGCAGCCGGTCGTCAAGCTGCATCAGCGCTTCGCTGAACAGCGAGGCATCCATGGCTTTCGGCGTGCGGATGATGGGCCGAAAACCCATGAGCGCCAGAATGTCGCGCTCCATGTCGACACCCGGCGCGATCTCGATCAGTTCGAGACCTTCCGGGATGAGCCTGAACACGCATCGCTCGGTGACATAGAGAACCGGCTGCCTGTTGGTTGCGGCAAGCTTTCCGGAAAACGTGATCTGGTCGACCTTGTCGATGAATTTCGCCGATTTGCCCTCGCTGAGGATCTTGAGCTGACCATCAACGACTGACGTCTTGAGTCCACCGGTCGTGAAGGTGCCTGCGAAGACCAGCCGGCGCGCATTCTGCGAGATGTTGATGAAGCCGCCGGCGCCGGCGAGGCGGCCGTTGAACAGGCTGACATTGACGTCGCCGCGGCCGTTGACCTGGGCCATGCCGAGGCAGGCCAGATCGAGCCCGCCGCCGTCGTAGAAATCGAACATCTGGTTCTGGTCGATGATGGATTCGGCGTTGATCGCCGCACCGAAATCGAGGCCACCCTGCGGAATGCCCCCGATGATGCCGGGCTCGGCCGTCAGCGTCACGAAGTCGAACAGCTTTTCTTCGGCTGCAACCGAGGCAATGCCTTCGGGCATGCCGATGCCGAGATTGACGACGCCGCCCATCGGCAGTTCCAGCGCACAACGACGCGCAATGATCTTGCGGTTATCGAGCGCCATCGGAACATTGCGGTCGGCCGGCGCGCGCAGTTCGCCCGAGAATGCCCCGTTGTAGCCGGTGGCATAAGTCTGCACATGGTTTTCAGGCTGAGCGACAACAACGCAATCGATCAGGACGCTCGGAATCTTGACGTGCCGCGGATTGAGCGAGCCGGAGGCGGCGATACGCTCGACCTGGGCAATGACAAATCCCTTGCAGTTCTTGGCAGCGGAGGCCAGCGCCAGATTGTCGAGGGTCAACGCCTCCTTTTCCATCGAGATGTTGCCGTTATGATCGGCTGTAGTACCTCTGATAATAGCGACATTGATCGGAAACGCCTTGTAGAACAGCCAGGGTTCACCATCGATTTCGATCAGCCGCACCAATTCCTCGGTCGTGCGCGCATTCAGCTTTCCCCCGCCATTGGCCGGGTCGACGAAGGTTCCAAGGCCGACCTTTGAAAGAAGACCGGCCTTGCGTCCCGCAATCTCGCGAAACAGATGCGAGACGCATCCGAGCGGCAGGTTGTAGGCCTCAACGTGGTTGTCGACCGCCATCCGGGCCAATTTCGGCACCAGACCGAAATGTCCGCCGACCAGGCGCTTGATCAATCCGGGATGCGCCAGCCGATTGAGACCGCGATCGGCGCCATCCCCCGGCGCCGCGGCAAACACCAGCGAGAGATCCCGAGGCTCCCCGGTCTGGATAAAGCGCCGCTCCAACGCCTTGATGATTTCGTCGGGTGTTCCGACGCCGACGAAGCCGGACGAGGCGACGGTGTCGCCGGACCGGATGATGGCAACCGCCTCGGCGGCATCGACGATCTTGTTGCGCATCAGATTACACTCTCAGGCTTGGCGTCGCGGGCAACCAGCCAGTCGGCAATGCTCTGACTGAGCTTCCCCTGTGATTTACTCGAGACGAACAGGCCGACATGGCCTCCGGGCAGCGGGATTTCGGTATAATCCGTGCTGCCAACCTTCGCGCCAAGCGCGCGCGAGCAGTCCGGCGGAATGATGTGATCGTCCAGCGCGAAGACATTGAGCACCGGAGCCGTGATGGACTTCAAGTCGACCTGACGGCCGGACAGCACGAAGCTGCCATCCACCAGGCGATTTTCTTGATACAGTTCCTTTAGCCACTGTTTCGCCGCCTCACCGGGATGGTGCGGCCGATCCGCCAGCCACTTCTCCATCCGCAGGAAATTCATGAATTTCGCCTCATCGTCGACGACGTCGATGAGGTCGACATTGTATTTCGTCAACGAGCGCATCGGCGTCATCATCGAAAACACCGAGCTCATGAATTCGCCGGGCAGCACGCCGTAGGTATCGACCAGCTTGTCGATATCCTCGGAGTCGAGGCTGCGGGTCCAAACGTTCAGAAAACCGTGATGCGCGGCCTTGTCCTTGACGTCGGCATGAAAATCGATCGGGGTGATGGTGATGACGAGGTTCTTCACCTTCTCCGGATGCAAGGCAGCATAGCACGTCGTAAAGACACCGCCTTCGCAGATACCGAGTAGCGTCACCTTGTCGTGCCCCGTCTCCTGGGCGATGCGATCGACGGCGGCATCGATGTAGTCGTCGACGTAGTCGTCGATGCTGAGCCACCGTTCGGCCCGGCTCGGTTGGCCCCAGTCGATCAGCCAGAGATCAAGGCCCTTCGACAGCAGGCTGCGCACCAATGAGCGATCGGGCTGAAGATCAGCCATGGTGTATCGTCCGATCAGGCCGTAGGCCAGAAGTACGGGCGTCTTCGCCGTCGCTTCCGCCATAGGCTCGTAACGGAACAACTCCACCTTGTCGCGGCGCATCACGAGATGCTTCGGCGTCGTGCCGATGCTCACATCCTCATCTCTCGTATTGGCGATGAGCTGCGTCGCCTTGAACATTTTTTCGGCGTTTGACGCCATGTCACGGGCGAAACGCGAGGCTTGGTTCTCCTGATCGCTCATAGCGGGCCTTCGATCTTCCGGTCTCGCGCCTGACGGCCGAGCGCACGGACCTCACGACGCAACTCGGTCAACTGGCGCGTTACGTCATCGAAATCCTTGCGGCTGGGCAGACCGAACATCGCCGAGGCCGCCTCCGCGACGTCATCCTGCCGGCTTCGCAACTGTAATCCGGCCTGTAACAGCTCCTTCTGGGCCTGGAGAAAGCCGTCCGTGCGTTGGTTCCGAATCAATTCCTCATTCGATATCGCGCTCCACTTGGCAAACGCCTCACGCCAATCCGGCGCCGGCGTCTCGGTCGTACCCGTCGAGGACATTGCCTCAAAAAACCGTTTCGAGGCCTCCGCCCACGGCGCGGAGGCGACCGCATTGTAACTCGCAAGCCGCTGGCGCATCTCGATCCAGGCGCCAAAGACCAGCGCCATTTTCCGGTCGATGTCCCAGACATCGGCAAGCCGCGGCCCCTGCGCCATCCGCTCGATGGTAGCAGACAGTTCGTTGCCATCGCCGAAACCGCCGGGCTTCTCCGACAAACGAGCCAGCATGAATGGGGCCATCGAACCCGACCACGCCTCGGCCATGCGGTTCGAGGATTCGGCCATCGTCTGCCACAGCTTCGCCCATTCAAGCGCGGGCTCGGCATCCGCGGCAGGCGATTTGTCTCTCTCGCTCATCGTGCTCCTCACACTGGAACTTCGCTCAAAAGCGAATTCCAACCATCGCTTCGATCAGGCGGCGGCCCGGTTTCCGAAAGCTTCCGTGTAGATCGCCAGGGCATCATCGAAGCTGACTTCGCGTGGATTGTTGACGAGAAGCCGCGTCTGCTTCATCGCATCCTCGGCGAGCTTCTTCAGGTCGCTCCTTGCGATGCCGACATCCGCAAGCGACGCCGGCACGTTGCAATCCCGGCAAATCGCCGCGATGGCGTCGACGAACAGCCGCGCCCGCTGGCTGACGTTCATTCCCTCCGACTTGGGATCGACGATCGGCGCCAGCTCGGCGTAGAGCCCTTCCGCTTCCGGTAAATTGAAGCGCAGCACCTGCGTCAGGACCAGGGCGTTCGACAAGCCATGCGGCACGTGGAATATCGCGCCGATCGGATAGGCGAGCGCATGGACCGCGGCGACCGGCGAATTGGCGAAGGCCATCCCGGCGAGCATCGAACCGAGCAGCATCTGCGAGCGCGCCTCGAGGTTCGAGCCGTCGGCGCAAACCGTGCGGACGTTAGCCGACAGCAAGGCAAGGGCCTGCCGTGCGAGCTGGTCTGACATCGGATTTTTCCTGTGCTTGCTGGTATAGGCCTCGATCGCGTGCACCATGGCGTCGATGCCGGTCGCAGCCGTGACGTGGGCGGGCAAGCCAAGCGTCAACTCCGGATCAAGGATCGCCCAATCCGGCAGCAATTTGGGCGAGACAACGCCCTTCTTTTCTGTCGTCGGCGTCGTGACGATCGCAATCGGCGTCACTTCCGAGCCGGTGCCGGCCGTCGTCGGCGCCAGCAACAGCGGAAGGCGTTCACCCTTGGCAAGGCCGACGCCATAAATATCGTCGAGGCGATCAGGGGTTTTGGCCAGATAAGCCACCAGCTTCGCGGTATCGAGCGCACTGCCGCCTCCGATCGAGGCGACCAGTTCGATTTCCTTGTCGCGGCAAAGCGCGACTGCCCGCTCGATGATATGCGACGGCGGATCCGCCTCCACATCGTCGAATACCGTGAGTTCGCAACCATCAGCGACGAGGCCTGCTTCGGCATTTTTCGTCAGACCCGCGTTGCGCACTCCCTTGTCGGTGACCAGCAGGACACGCTTGGCGCCGTATCCTGCAACCAGCTCGGCCAGCTTTTTCGACGCGCCTGCCTCGAACAGGATGTTGGGCGGCGCCTGAAAGGTGAAAGCTTTCATCTGACATCACTCCTGTTCTGATCGGACGGCAAAGCGGCAAGCGCGGCAGTGAGTTCTTTGGTCACGACGTCGATCGGCTGCAAACCGTCGACGACATTGAGCAGCCCTTGCGACCGGTAGTATTCGGTGACGGGTGCGGTTTGTTCGCGGTAGACGTCGAGCCGGGTCTTGAAGACCTCGGGATTGTCGTCGCGGCGCACGGGCTCGCCTCTGCTTGCCGCTTCTTCGGCGCGGCCCCTGATGCGGTCGAGCAGCGCATCTTCGTCGACTTCCAACTCGAGCACCGCATCGAGCTTGATACCTCGGGTGGTGAGTTCCTGATCGAGCGCTTCGGCCTGCGCGACCGTCCGCGGAAAGCCGTCAAGGATAAAGCCGCTTGCCGCATCCGAATGGTCGATCCGGTTGGCGATGACCGACACCACGACATCATCGGGCACCAGTTCGCCGCGATCCATGATGTGCTTGACGCGCAGTCCCGCAGCCGTGCCTTCCGCGACCGCCTCGCGCAGCATGTCGCCGGTCGACAATTGCGGGATGGCAAATCGAGTAACGATTCTCGTTGCCTGCGTACCCTTGCCTGCGCCTGGCGGCCCCAACAGAACCAGTCTCATCTCAATTCCCCATGTATGGATTTCAATTCTTTGCCCGCTCGATTGCATCAACGATAAGCTGGCGCGCTTCGGTGCTGTCGCCCCAGCCGATCACCTTCACCCACTTCCCCGGCTCCAGGTCCTTGTAGTGTTCAAAGAAGTGCTGGATCTGCTCGATCGTGATTTGCGGCATGTCGGCTATCCCGGTGACGTGGGCGTAGCGCATCGTCAGTTTCGGCATCGGCACGGCAATGATCTTCTCATCACCCCCGCCCTCGTCATCCATCTTGAGCACGCCGATCGGCCGGACATTGATCACCGCGCCCGGCACAATGGGCCGTGAATTCGCCACCAGGACGTCGATCGGATCGCCATCATCCGAAAGGGTATGCGGAACGAAGCCGTAATTTCCGGGATAGCGCATCGGCGTGTACAGGAAACGATCGACAAACAGCGCCCCTGCCGCCTTGTTCATCTCGTATTTGATCGGCTCGCCGCCGATCGGAACTTCAATGATGACATTGACGTCTTCAGGCGGATTGTCGCCGATCGCAATCGCCTCGATATTCATTTCAACGCCGCCTTTTGCCCGTGCCGGTTCTTGATCAGGTCGTCGACCACGGCCGGATCGGCGAGCGTAGAAGTGTCACCAAGGGCGCCAACCTCATTCTCTGCGATCTTGCGCAGGATGCGGCGCATGATCTTTCCGGAGCGGGTCTTAGGCAGGCCCGGGGCGAACTGGATGACATCGGGTGCTGCGATCGGGCCGATCTCCTTGCGCACCCAGGCCACCAGCTCCTTGCGCAACTCCCCGGATGGCTCCGCATCCGCCATCAAGGTGACGTAAGCGTAGATGCCCTGCCCCTTGATATCGTGTGGAAAGCCGACGACGGCGGCTTCGGAGACCTTTTGATGAGCGACCAGCGCGCTTTCAACTTCGGCGGTCCCCATGCGATGGCCGGACACGTTGATGACGTCATCGACGCGGCCGGTGATCCAGTAATATCCGTCCGCATCGCGACGGCAGCCATCACCGGTGAAATATTTGCCCTTGTAGGTCGCAAAATAGGTCTGCATGAACCGCTCGTGGTCGCCATAGACCGTGCGCATCTGGCCCGGCCAGGAGTCGGCAATGACGAGGTTACCTTCGCATGCACCCGTCAGCACGGCGCCACTTGCATCCACCACTTCCGGCATCACACCGAAAAACGGCAGGGTTGCCGACCCCGGCTTCAGGGCTGTCGCGCCGGGAAGCGGCGAGATCAGAATGCCGCCGGTCTCGGTTTGCCACCAGGTATCGACGATCGGGCAGCGCCCGTCTCCGACGACGCGGTGATACCATTCCCAGGCTTCCGGATTGATGGGTTCGCCGACCGAGCCAAGCAGCCGCAACGACGCACGGCTGGTCTGCTTGACCGGTCCTTCGCCCGCGCCCATCAACGAGCGGATCGCGGTCGGCGCGGTATAGAAGATGTTGACCTTGTGCTTGTCGACGACATCCCAAAACCGCGACATTGACGGATAGTTCGGGATACCCTCGAACATCAGCGTGGTCGCGCCGTTGGCCAGCGGCCCATAGACGATGTAGCTGTGGCCGGTGACCCAGCCGACGTCGGCCGTGCACCAGTAGATGTCGCCATCGTGATAGTCGAATACATACTGATGCGTCATTGACGCAAAGACGAGATAGCCGCCGGTGGTGTGGACGACGCCCTTTGGGGCACCCGTTGAGCCCGACGTGTAGAGGATGAACAGCGGGTCCTCCGCGTTCATTTCGGCGAACCGACACTTGTTGGATACCTTTGCCGTTTCATCGCCGTACCAGACGTCGCGGCCATCGACCCAGTCGATCGGACCGCCGGAGCGCTTGACCACGATCATGGTCTTCACGATGCCGGCTGCTTTCCTGGCCGCCTCGTCGGCATTGACCTTTAACGGCACCTTGCGACCACCGCGCAAACCTTCGTCAGCGGTAATCACGACTTTGGACTTGCAGCCTTCGATGCGTCCGGCCAGCGCATCCGGCGAGAACCCGCCGAACACGATGGAATGGACTGCCCCGATCCGCGCGCAAGCCAGCATGGCGTAGGCAGCTTCCGGGACCATGGGCAGATAGATTGTGACCGTATCGCCCTTCTTCACGCCGTGATTTTTCAGCACATTCGCAAGGCGGCAGACCTGATCGTGCAGCTGCCGGTAAGTGATCTTCTTCGATTCGCCGGGATCGTCGCTCTCCCAGATGATCGCCACCTGGTCGGCACGCTCAGCGAGGTGCCGGTCGATGCAGTTCGCCGACACATTTGTGATGCCGTCCTCGAACCATTTGATCGAAACCTTGCCGGGCTCGAAACAGGTGTTCTTCACCTTGGTGAAGGGTTTGATCCAGTCTATTCGCTTGCCATGATACCCCCAAAACTCTTCGGGCGCAGACGCAGAAAACTCGTACATTTCTTTGTACTTCGACGCATCGACGTGAGCGTGTTCAGCCCACTCCGGCGACACGTCATAGATCTGTGTGTCTGACTTTTCCGTGCTCACTCTGGAGCCTCCTCGACGAACAGATGATGCCGTTACCGTCCACGCTCCAAGCGAGCGCAGGCAGCGTTCCATATTCGAACGATGGGAGCTTCGCTTTGGCCCGACCCGTTCTATTTATTCAGGTCAACCGCCGCCGGTTGGCTCATTGCACTTCCAAGCTCACGAAACTGCGCATTCATTTTTTCCATCTGTTCCTTGAGGTGGCTTTGATAGACAGCGCCCATTTCCTGCGGGTCTTTCGCATGCAACAGCTTTTGCGCAAGTTCGAACCCGGCAGCCACATTGGCTTCGGCGAACGCCACCGCCTTTTCATTCATCTCTTTCGCGCTTGAATAAGTTGCGCGAACGCCGGAATCGGCCTTCTCCCTCAGCTTCTGGGATTCCGTCATGTAGTTCGACACGGCCTCCTTGGCCTTATCGAGTGTGGTTTGCGCCATTTCGCGCATCTTCTCGGCTTGCTCGTTGATCTGCTCACTCATGGCACTCTCCATTTCCAGCGTTTGCGACTTCGGCGACTTCAGTAGAGTCTGTACGACGATTGCTCACGCGTCCGGTGCGACGACCTGTTTCAGCTTCTCGCGAAGCTCATCCACCAACACGCGGGTATTTTCGGTGTAATCAATGGGAACCACGACAAGGTGCACGCCGCCGCCTTTGAACGCGTTTTCGAGCGTCGGGATCAAAGACGCCGTGCCTTCGACGCGTGAACCTTTGGCGCCATAGCTCTCGGCGTATTTGACGAAATCGGGATTGCCGAACGTCAGGCCGAAATCCGGGAAACTATCCACCGCCTGCTTCCAGCGGATCATGCCGTAGGCCGAATCTTCCAGGATCAGCACGACGAGATTGAGCTTGAGACGAACCGCGGTTTCCATTTCCTGCGAATTCATCATGAAGCCGCCATCGCCGCAGACCGCGAGCACCCGCCGCTCGGGATACAGCATCGCCGCCATCATGGCGGACGGCAACCCGGCGCCCATTGTCGCCAGCGCATTGTCCAGCAGCAGCGTGTTCGCCACATAGGTCCGGTAGTTGCGCGCGAACCAGATTTTGTACATCCCGTTGTCGAGGGCAACGATGCCGTCCTCGGGAATGACTTTTCGTACATCGTGCACGATGCGCTGCGGGGTCGGCGGCCACCGATCCTCGGTAGCCCGGTCGGAAAGGCGTTTCAAAATGCCTTCGCGAAGGCCGAGCAAAGCCCCGGCGTTGTGCAGTCGTCCCTCGACGCGATCGGCCAGTAGTTCCAGGCTCGGCCCGACATCACCAACGACTTCGCATTGCGGAAAGTAAACCCGCTCCACATTGGCAGGCGTGTAGCTGACGTGGATCACCAGGGGACCCTTCGGGCCCATGATAAACGGCGGTTTCTCGATCGTGTCGTGACCGATAGCGATGATCAGATCGGCACGATCAACGGCCTCATGCACGTAGTCTCTTTCGCTGAGCGCAGCCGTTCCCATATAGAGGTTGCCACCTCCGGGTACGGTTCCCTTCCCCATCTGTGTCGTGAAGAACGGGATTTGCGTACGGCGGACAAATCCGCCGATGCCTGCCGTGCTGCGGGGCCGGGACGCAGCGGCGCCGAGCATGATCAATGGCCGCTTGGCCTTGAGGATCATTTCAGCGGCGCGGTCCAGCGAGGCACGATGCGCGACCGGAATTTCGATCGGGTGTTGCGCCACCATCGCGACGTCTTCTGCTTCCTCGCCCGCGATGTCCTCAGGCAATTCCAGCAGGACCGGACCCGGCCGCTCTTCCATGGCAATCCGGAAGGCATCGCGAACGATGGTCGGAATGCTGCTCGTACTGACGATCTGGAGTGAGAGCTTGGTCAGCGGCTTGAAAGCGCTGACGACATCGACAATCTGGAATTTTGCTTGCCGACTGCTCATGATGCCCTTCTGGCCGGTGAGCATGATCATCGGCATGGCACCGAGCAGCGCATAGGCCGCACCGGTCGTGAGGTTCAATGCACCCGGACCGAGCGTGGTGATGCACACCCCGGGCTTGCCGGTCAGCCGGCCGTATGTCGCGGCCATGAAGGCCGCGCCCTGCTCATGCCGTGTCAGGATCAGCTTGATCGACGAATTGCGCAGGCTTTCCACGACATCCAGGTTTTCCTCGCCGGGAACCCCGAAAATCCGGTCGACGCCCTCGTTCTCGAGTGCGGCGACCAATAAATCTGATCCCTTTGGCATTTCGTTCTCCTGATCTTGCAGTTCAGCGTAGTAGGTCAATTGTACTTCGAGGCGACACCAATCGCGCCCCAAGCTCGAATGGATTTCGCAATCCTAGCTATCCCAATCGCCGGATGATGCTTTGGGTGAAGTCGCTGGTGGACGCCTTGCCGCCCAGATCCGGCGTACGGACTCCATCCTTGCGCAGGACCTGATCGATAGCAGTTCTGAGACGGTTCGCGAGATCAGGCTGATCAATGTGCTCCAGCATCAGCCCGACCGCCAGCAGCAAAGCGAGCGGATTGGCGATTCCCTTGCCGGCGATGTCAGGCGCCGAACCGTGCACGGCTTCGAAGATCGCAGCATCCGGTCCGATATTGGCGCCGGGAGCCATACCGAGGCCGCCGACCAGTCCGGCGAGCTGATCGGACAGGATGTCACCGAACAAATTGGTGGTGACGATGACGTCGAACTGCCAGGGATTCATGACGAGTTGCATCGCGGTCGCATCGACGATGCGATCGTCCATCTGGATCCTGCCCTCGTATTTCTTCGCAATCTCGTGGCCGACCTCGAGAAATATGCCGGTCAACGCCTTCAGGACGTTGGCCTTGTGCACGACCGTCACCTTCTTGCGTCCGTTCTTCAGCGCATAGTCGAACGCGAATTCGATGATCTTGCGTGATCCCTCGCGGGTGTTGACCCCGGTCGAAATCGCGACCGCGTGAGGATCGTCTCCGATCGGAATGTAATGTTCGAAGGCGACGTAAAGGCCGCCGAGATTCTCTCGCACCAGCACGATGTCGATATCATCGAATCGTCCGCCCGGAACCATGCTCCGAACCGGGCGCACATTGGCGTAAAGGCCGAACTCCTCGCGCAACCGAACATTGATCGAGCGGAATCCGCCGCCGACGGGCGTCGTCAACGGACCCTTCAAGGCAAGCCGCGTGCGCCGGATGCTCTCGAGCGTCGTCTCCGGCAACGGGTCATGACTTTCTTCAATGGCCGCCAACCCGCCCTGGCGGATTTCCCATTCGAACGGGGAGCCAAGCGCTTCGAGGATATCGACGGCCGATTTCACGATCTCCGGCCCGATACCGTCGCCTGGAATGAGCGTTGCGGGCAGCTTTCGCGATGATTTGTCAGTGGTCATGGATGCTCTCTCGATGAAATGATCGGATGATAGTCAACCCGCAAGCTGACGCAGGACGTATTGGAGGATTCCGCCGTTGCGGAAATACTCCAGCTCATCCAGCGTATCGATGCGGCAGGTCAGCGGAACGACGGCCTTGCTCGCACCATCGGGTCCGCAAATCTCGACCGCGAGTTTCTGGCGAGGAACCAGACTGCTCTCGATCCCGCGCAGGGTAACGATCTCGTCGCCCTTCAATCCGAGAGACCGCCAGGAGGTGCCCTCCTCGAACACCAGCGGCATCACGCCCATGCCGACCAGGTTCGAACGATGAATGCGCTCAAAACTTTCGGCGACGACGGCCCGGATGCCGAGGAGGTTGGTGCCCTTGGCGGCCCAATCGCGCGACGACCCAGTGCCGTATTCCTTGCCGGCGAAAACAACCAGCGGGACCTTGTCGGCTTGGTAGCGCATGGCAGCGTCATAGATCGACATCCGCTCGCCACTCGGCTGGTGAATGGCATAGCCACCCTCAACTACGCTGCCGGCTTCGTCCTTCACCATCTGGTTCTTGATGCGAATGTTGGCGAAGGTTCCCCGCATCATCACTTGATGGTTGCCGCGGCGGGTGCCGTACTGATTGAAGTCGACGACGCGGATCTGATGGTCGCGCAGGTAATGCCCGGCGGGGCTGCTTTCCTTGATCGATCCCGCAGGCGAAATGTGGTCCGTGGTGATCGAATCGAGGAACATGCCAAGGATGCGCGCGTTGACGACGTCGGTGGGAGGCACCGGCTCCTTGGTCATCCCGACGAAATATGGCGGGTTCTGAACATAGGTCGAAACCGAATCCCACTCGTAGGTTTGCCCTTTGGTGACGCCGATATTCTTCCAGTTCGTATCGCCGCTGAAGACGTCCGAATAGCGCGCCTTGAACAGATCGCTGCCGATCGTGCGGTCGATGCAATCCTGAACCTCCTTGCTCGAGGGCCAGATATCCCGGAGATAAACCGGCTTTCCTTCGCTCCCCAGTCCGAGCGGCTCGTTTACGAGATCAATCGCCATCGATCCGGCAAGCGCGTAGGCGACCACGAGCGGCGGCGAGGCCAGATAGTTCGCCCGCACGTCCGGATTGACTCGCCCCTCGAAATTGCGATTGCCGGAGAGAACCGCGACCGCCACGAGGTTGTTGCCCGAAATGGTCTCCGAGATTGCCTCCTGTAACGGACCGGAATTTCCAATGCAGGTCGTGCAGCCGAAGCCGACGACATTGAATCCGAGTTTGTCGAGATCGGTCTGAAGACCCGATTTCTTGAAATACTCCTCGACGATCTGCGAACCCGGCGCGAGCGAAGTCTTGACCCATGGTTTCGTGCTCAACCCCTTGGCAACCGCATTACGCGCAAGCAATCCCGCCGCCAGCATGACGCCGGGGTTCGACGTGTTCGTGCACGAGGTAATGGCCGCGATCACGACGTCGCCATGGCCGAGGTCGAAGCTCTCGCCTTCGACGCGATGCCGGCTGCCGATCTGCGCGGCCTGACGAAACTCCGTGTCCATGGCGCTCAGGAACGAGCTCTTCGCGCTGTCGAGCGTAACGCGGTCCTGCGGCCGTTTCGGTCCTGCCAGCGACGGCACGACGTCGGTCATGTCGAGCTGCAAGGAGTCCGTGAAAATCGGATCCGGCATTTCCGCGGTGCGCCACATGCCCTGGGCTTCGGCATAGGCCTTGACGAGCGCGACGCGCTCGGGATCACGGCCTGTGGTCGTCAGATAGTCGATCGTCCTTTGATCAATCGGGAAAAAGCCGCACGTCGCGCCATACTCCGGCGCCATATTGGCAATGGTGGCGCGGTCAGCGACGGTCATGTCGTCAAGTCCGGGACCGTAGAATTCGACGAATTTTCCGACCACGCCCCGCTTGCGCAGCATCTGCGTCACGGTCAGCACGAGGTCGGTTGCGGTGACGCCTTCCTTGAGCCGGCCGGTCAGCTTGAAGCCGACGACTTGCGGCAGCAGCATCGAGATTTGCTGGCCGAGCATGACGGCCTCGGCCTCGATGCCGCCGACGCCCCATCCCAGCACGGCGAGGCCATTGACCATCGTGGTGTGTGAATCGGTGCCGACGAGTGTATCGGGATAGGCCAGCTCGGCACCTCCGCCTTCGGACGTAGCGGTCCAGATCGTCTGCGCCAGGAATTCGAGATTGACCTGATGGCAGATGCCGGTGCCGGGAGGGACCACCCGGAAGTTCGAAAATGCGCCCTGCCCCCATTTCAGAAACCGGTACCGCTCACCGTTGCGCTGGTATTCAAGCTCGACGTTCTTGGCCAGCGCCTGACCATTGCCGAAGGCGTCGACGATCACGGAGTGATCGATGACTAGATCCACCGGCACGAGGGGATTGATCTTCTGCGGATCGCCGCCGAGATTTTTCATGGCGTCCCGCATTGCGGCGAGATCGACGACGGCCGGGACGCCGGTAAAATCCTGCATCAGCACCCGGGCCGGCCGGAAGGCGATTTCCTTCTCCGCAGAGCCCTTGTGCTGGCCCCACTGCGCCGCATCCTCGATGTCAGCCTTGCTGGTGCTGCGGCCGTCTTCATTGCGCAGCATGTTCTCGATGATGACTTTCAGAGAAAAGGGTAGCCGCGAAACGCTGGGAAGCCCGTTCTTTTCCGCTGCGTGAAGCGAATAGTAGGCGTAAGTCCTTGCACCGACCGAGAGTGTCTGGCGGGCGTCGAAGCTGTTGAGATACTTTACTGTCACGACGATATTCCTTCCGCATGAGGCTCAGGCTCACCGTGAACCCGGCCAAGGCTGAACAATTCCCGGATATGAAAAACTGAAGGCGAGTTCGGTTCTCGCCGTTAAGAGATGCGCGACAGGATGATCAGGACCAGGGTCACCGTGATCGCGCCACCGATCCGCGTTGCGATCTGGGCGAACGGCATCAGCTGCATCCGGTTGGCGGCGGTCAGGATCGCGACGTCGCCGGTACCTCCCTGCCCGCTGTGACATGCGTTAATGATCGCCGCCTCGATCGGGTACATGTTGAGAAACCGGCCGACCACCGCGCCGGTCAACATCAACGTGAACACGGTGCTGAAGATCGTGATCATGTTCGGCAGGTTGAATGCCGCGACGAGCTTGTCCCACGGCGTCATTGAGACGCCGATGGCAAACAGGAGCGGATAGGTGACCGCGGTGGAAAAGAACTTGTAGACCACGAGCCCGCCCCGCTGCAGATGCGGCGACACCGCGCTCGTGAGCTTCGCCAGTACCGCAAGGAACAGCATCGCCACCGGCGCCGGCAGGCCGAACAGGCGGTGGCACATCACGCCCAGGAGATACAGTGTGATGGCCGCCAGTCCCGCCGCCGCGACCGTGCTCCCGTCCATCGGACCGCCGGTTTCCGAAGCGACCTCTTCCTTGGCCGGATCCATGTCGTCGTGCTCGTCGGGCTGAAGGCGTCCCTCACCCGTCAGGTGCGGGTATCGCTTGCCGACGAAGTTCAGGATGCCGGACAGGATGATCGCAGTCAGGCTGCCGAGCATGATCGGCGGCAGGATCTGCGCGAATACGTCGCCCTGTGGTATATGCAGGATTTCCGAATACCCGATCGAAAGCGGGATCGCGCCTTCGCCGACACCGCCGGCCATGATCGGAAGCACGACGTAGAAGAAAGTGTGGTGGGCGCCGAGACCCAGCATGGTCCCGACCAAGGTCCCGACCGCGCCGGCCGCGATCGAGCCGATGGCGAGCGGAATGAATATCTTGACGAAGCCCTGCACCAGAACCTTGCGATCCATTCCCAGGATGCTGCCGACGATGATACAGGCGATGAAGAGATAGAGGAAGTTGGTGTACTTGGTGAACTCGATGATCGATTTCTCGATCTGGGGCGGGATCAGCTTGTAATAGGTGAGCGCGGAGGGAATGAATGTCGCAAAGATGGCCCCGGCGCCGATGCTGCGCAGCACCGGAATGCGTTTTCCGACTTCGGCGCAGGTGAAGCCGCCGATCACCAGCACGGCGATCATCATCGAGACCTCGCCCTTGATGTCGCCGGTGTAGGTGAACCCGACCAGAAGCGCGAACAGGACCACGAACACCGGGATCGGAATAATCCCGATCCGTGTGTCCATGATCTTCCACCAGCCACGTGGCCACCAGGGTTCGGCGCCGCGGCCGGAAGCCGACGAAATATTCGTTAGTTCGGGTGCTGTCGGAACTACGTCACTCATCTGCAATCCTCCTGCTGCCGCCTCGGTTCACGACACCTGGTCGCGACCGCCTTGCGGCGCCTTTGCCCGTATTCCGTCAGTCCTGCGTCATTCCGAGATCGACCACCGGCCGCCGGTCGTCATTCTCAAGGGTCGCATTGTTCGGATCGTCGAACAGCACGGTTGCCCGTTTCACGAACCGATCGTCGAATGTCTTCGCCAGATCGATCTTGGCCCCCTTCAACTCCGGATCGAACGTGGCCAGCATGTTCAGCGCACTGTTCATGCCCTGGGGCGTGATCACGCCGGTCTTCGAATAGATCAGCAAGTTCGACCGAAGAGATTTCACGTAGATGTCGCGGTCGCCGAGGAAGTAATCCGATGGCATCGTGTCCACGACCTCATCGGTCGTTGCGGTCGCGATCCATTTCAGCGTTTTGTAGAACGCCGTCACCAGCGCCTGCATGGTGTTCGGATTGGCGGCGATGAAAGCCTGCTTGCCGTACAGCACGGCGGCCGGGTTGGTGCCGCCGAAGATCTCGTAATTTACCCGCGGAAAGCGGGTATCGGTCACGATGCGAATGATGCCGTCCTGCTCGAGCCGAGTGATCACCGGATCGAAGTTCGCCACTGCATCGATGCTGCCGTTCTTCATTGCCTCGACCGCTGCCGCGCCGCCACCCACGCCGACCAGCGTCGCGTCCGCCGGCTGCAACCCGGCCTTTGCCATCAAGTACAAAACGAAGAAGTGCGACGAAGAACCGGGGGCCGTCACGCCGATCTTCATGCCCTTGAGATCGGCGGCCGACTTGTAGGGCCGGTCCTTGCGGACCGCGAGCACGATACCCGGGAACCGGCCGAGCTCGATCAGCGCGCGGATATCCTGGCCTTTGGCCTGACTGTGCAGAACGTGTTCATAGGCGCCGGTTGCGAGATCGACCGAGCCGCCGCGCAGCGCCTCGAGCGTTTGCGACCCTCCTTCGAAGTCGACGATCGAGACGTTGAGCCCGTAATCCTTGAAGTAGCCGCGGCGCTCGGCCAGCGTGACGGGCAGATAGTAAAGGTGCGACTTGTTGGCCACGCCAAGCCGCAGTGACGGCTTTTCTAGCTGCTGGGCACGGCCCGCCCGCGGGAAGGCCGCGCACAGGGCCGCACTGGTGAGACCTGTCGCAAATGTGCGGCGATCGCAGTTCACGACGCGCTTCTGCCGTCTGCGTTGCCGGCTGCCGACGCGTCGACAGCCCGAGCCTGCTCAATTGCTTGCATGCCACCCTCCCAACTTTCTACGAATGTTTTTCTTTTCTTGATATCTGCTACGCGGTACGCCGCTTGCGCGTCACCTGTCCTGAAGTGCGCGACGCCACTCCTTTAGAAAACTTGCCCGTTTCGACTGGTCGAGATAGGTCAGCAACTCTGGCCCGATATGGATCGGCTTTATTGCGTCACTGCGCTCCGCCGGTATGACGCCGCCCGCACCGATGCCGAGGCGGACGGAACCAATAGATCGCGCCAGGAGAAATTTCTGGCCGCGTTCCGAGAGCAGGTAATCGAGAAACAGTTTGGCGGATTCCGGATGCCGTGCGGTGACTGGTATGAAAGCAATGCGCGACATCAAGGTGATGTAATCGGCAGGAAAGACCACACCGATCGACGTATCTTCCTTGGCCCGCTCGATCGCATAGGACCCGATCACATTGTAGGCGATCAGATGCTCGCCGGATGAGATGCGATCAAGCACCGTTCCGGTTGTTGAATAGAGCTTGATGCCGGCGCCGCCAAACGCGCGAACCATCTCCCATGTCGTCTTGGTGATCCGGGAATCGCGTGTGATGAACAGGAACCCGGCGCCACTTTGCTCCGGATCGTAAGACGCGATCTTTCCTCTATAGGCGTCCGGCTTTTTGCTTAGAAGACTTGTCAAATCCGAGCGGGTTTTGGGTACGTCGGACTCCGCAACGAGGTTCTTGTTGTAAACGATGACGATCGGTTCCGCGGTGATCGCGTAGGCTTCGTTCTTCCAGACCGCCCAGTCCGGGATATGGGTAATTTCTTTTGATACATAGGGCTGGGCGTAACCGTCGTTGACGAGCTTGATCTGCAAGTCCATCGCTGAACTCCAGATGACGTCGCCGGACCCCTCGCTGGAGGGCGGGGATTCTACAATGCGATTGTAGATGTCGTACGAATTTGCCTTTGAATAGACGGTCTCAAGACGCGGATAAAGCGCACGAAAATCCGCCAGCAGGTCGGACACTTCAGACGCTTCGGTCGTCGAAACGATGTGGAGTTTGTCCCTGTTTTCGGCGATAGCCGCCAGCGGGCCCTTGGCTGGGGCAACATCCTGCATTTGCTGAGCGCCAGTCGGCGCAGCAAGCAAGATTCCAACGCACAAGACCATGGCGTTAGCAGCCTTCATCGTAACGCGTCCCCACCAATGAACCGCTTTGCGCGTTCTTGTTATTCGGGATCGTAGGCTACGAACCTGTCACCCTCCTGTCGCGCTTCCCTTTTGTGACGGCAACCTGAGGCAATGTGGTGTCCGGCATCCAGTGTCTGGCGGCAATATATTTCAGTTTCTACTGCCACCTTCGTGGTCGCGCGTTGCAAGGGGAAAGCTCACGGAAACCCGAAGGCCTTGGCCTTCGGAGCCAGGCGAAAGCGCAATTTGAGCTCCGAGACGGTCCGACAGCGCCTTCACAATGGCCAGTCCGAGGCCGCTGCCTTCAGGCCCGTTCGCCATGGGAATCCGATAAAAACGCTCGAAGACGCGGGCCAGATGGATCTCCGGAATCCCCGGACCGGTATCCTCAACTTCGATGCGTGCGGCGGTTGCGTCGACGACCGTGCGAACCAGGACCGTCCCGCCGGCGCGGTTATAGCGGATGGCATTGTCGGTGAGATTTGCCAGTAACTCGCCAATCAGGAGGCTGTTCCCGGCGATCATCGCGCGTCCGTCAAATCGATCGAATTGTATATCGATATCCCGTGCGATGGCCTGTGGCGCACGCTCCGACAGGACGTTGAAGGCGATCTCATTGAGGTCGGCGTTTTCGACGACCGGTTGCGCAATGCTTTGTTCATCGGCCCGAGCCAGCGTAACCAGTTGCCTGAGAAGCCTTTCAAGGCGGTTGATCGCATTGTCCACTTCGTTAAGGGCGGATTGGCCCGCAGGGGTCTCCGATCCCAGGCGTCGCACCAGATCGAGATGCGTCCGCAATATCGCCAGGGGCGTTCGCATCTGGTGCGAGGCATCGGCGGTGAATCGGCGCACCAGTTCAATGGCCAGATCCAGCCGTTGCAGCAGCGAGTTTACGGCAAGCGCCGGCGCCAGGGCTTCCTGCGGCACCCGGGATAGGTCGAGCGGACTGAGATTTGGACCACCGTGAACACCGCGCGCATCGATTTCCCGCTTCAGTTCGCCAAGCGGCCGGAGGCCGCGATCGACCGCGTACCAGCCGAGGCAGGCAATGAGGCCGATCAATCCGGCTTCGAGCACCGCAAGGCCGATCAGCATTTCGCGTTCGACGGCGCGGCGCGCTTGTATGGTTTCGGCGACGGCAACGAGGACCAACCCTGGCCTGCCGTAAACCTGCCGCGCCTGCGCCCCGATGCGAACCGGTTTGCCGCGGTAGGCGCCATCGCGATGACCGGTTTCTCCGGCCTTCAATCGATCGAACCCGGACAGCGGAAGGTCCTTGTACCCGGTGATCAGCTCACCAAGGTAAGTGACGCTGTAATAGATGCTGTCGTGCGACTGGCTCTCCAGCATGCCCAGCGCAACCTGCGGCAGGTCGACGGACAGTTCGCCGTCCTCCACGCCGACACGCTCGGCAATGGCGAGAACCGATCCATCGAGCAGGCGATCATGGGTGGTCTCGACCACCCGCTGGATCAGCATCATGCCGCCAATTCCAAGCACGACCGCAAGCACAATGGCGGGCGCCACCAGATTGGTAAGGAGGGTCCGCCGCAACGACGGCCGCCAGGTGGCGATCACTATACCTCCAACAAATAGCCCAGGCCGCGAACGGTTCGGATACGCGGCCCGTCGGGACCGAGTTTTTGGCGAACGCGGCCAACATAGAGTTCGGCTGCATTCGGCGCTACCGCTTCGTCGAAGCCGAACACCTCCGCGATCAACCGGTCCTTGGACACCAGCTTGCCGGCGCGGGTCATCAGCACTTCGAGCACGGCAAATTCGCGCCGTCGCAATTCGAGAGGCCGGCCGCTCAGCGTGATCGTGCCGGCGGCACGGTCGAACGCCAGCGGGCCACAGACCAAGGTCGGATTGGGCAACCCCTGCCCTCGCCGCACGAGCGCGCGGACGCGGGCATCGAATTCAGAGATATCAAAGGGTTTCGAGAGATAATCATCGGCGCCGAGATCGAGCCCGCTGACCTTGTCGTCGACCGTATAACGGGCGGTCAGAATCATGACCGGAACGGCTGATCCGGCTTGCCGTATCTTGTGCAGCACCTCGAAGCCCGACACGTTCGGCAGGTTGATGTCCAGAATGATCAGGCTGTAAGGTTCGAGCAGCGCGGTCTGCGCCGCCGAAGCGCCGTCGGATTCAATATCGACCGCGAACCCGGACAGCTTCAGCCGCTCGGCAAGGCCCCGCGCCATCGCGGCATCGTCCTCGACAATCAGAATTCTCACCGAACAAGCCTTCGCGTTACGCCGCCATGCGAGGTTGCATCACCCCCACGCTAGAAGAGCTTTATTGAAAGATCAAATCGGAGCAGCTCCGATATCATGAATGCTGAGGTAAAAGCGCTGACAAAAATCGCTCGCCGCGACCTGTATTACTCGGGATCCCGCGAGGTCGACGAAGTATTGGCTCTGGACACCACGAGCGCAAAGACCTTTGATCTGCCCAAGGTACCCGACAGTCAGGAGCTCGATCCGCGCTTCGAGCAATTTCCAGTGGGTCTGGGAAATCGAACATCGGCACGAAATTTGGGGCAAGCCTGGCAAGATCGCGGTGACCGGCGTTCTGTCGCGCGGACGCATGGGGCGCTTCGACGACGCCGTGGCGCTGGCACAGGCGATCGGCGGGCCTGCCGACACGGCCTCCGTCCGGCAGGTGTGCGGGCGTCAGCGTCAATCTCGAACAGGAGGTGACCCGCGATCTGGGTATCTTTGCGCGCGCGGGCGTCGCGGACGGCTCCGTCGAGTCATATGAGTTCACGGACATCGACACGACGGCGGCCGCCGGACTCTCGCTCTCGGGTGCATCGTGGAATAGACCAAACGACACTCTCGGTCTGGCAGGCGTCATCAACGCGGCGGTCCTATCTCGATGCCGGGAGGCTTGGCATACGGGTCGGCGACGGCTGGCTGCCCAACCCGGGTCCGGAGAAGATCCTAGACAGCTATTACAGCTTTCCGATATCGGTGTGGCGCGCGACCTTGAACTATCAGTTGATGACGAGCCTCGCCTACAATCGGGACCGCTGCCCGGTCTCGGTTTTCGGCGCCCGGCTGTGCGCGCAGTTTCGACGATGCGTCAGCCGCTCAATTGGCGGAGCCGCGGGATAAGCGCCCAGTTGCGCGTAGCCCGCAATCATCGCACCTGAACGACCAGCCACCCGGCTCCCTGTACCAGTCGCCGTCCCGTGCGCATGCCGGACAGGCCGCCGTCCCCCTGTCGGCACGCTCGGCGGCGAGCTTGGCTTCCACCGCCGCCTTGAGCTTGTTGGCACGTGCGATTCCTTCCTCTTCGCCTTCGTCCACCTAGACCACGTTATCCGGAGCGAGCGAGCAGGCGTTGCCCTCGCTGATCTCGATTTGCAGGGTCGCGTGGCCGATCTTGTGGGACTTCCGCAACAGGTGAGCACATTCCATGAGGAATTCGTCGCCGGGATGCCCCGACGGGATCACCAAATGGCAGGTCATCGCGGTTTCGGTCGTGCTGATCGGCCATACGTGAAGATCATGGATTTCGATTACACCTGGCCTGCCGAGAAGGAACGTCCGGACGGCGTCGAGGTCGATCTCGCTGGGCGCTGCGCTCAACGACATGCCCAACGAACTCCGCAGCAAACCCCATGTGCTCCATAGAATGACGGCGCAGATCACCAGGCTCATGGCAGGATCCAACCAAAGCCGCCCCGTCCAGAGGATGAGGGCCGCCGAGATCACGACGCCAGACGACACGGCGGCATCGCCCGCCATGTGCAGGAACGCGCCTTGAATATTTATGTCGCCCTTGCGGCCCCTCGCAAACAGCAAGGCGGTCGCGCCGTTGACCAAGATGCCGATAGCCGCCACCACCATGACGGTGACGCCGGCGACCGGTTCCGGATCCCGGAACCGCTGGATCGACTCCCACCCGATCGCGCCGGTGGCCACCAGCAAGAAGACCGCGTTCAGCAACGCCGCAACGATCGATGAGCCGCGAAGTCCGTAGGTGAAGCGTCCGCTCGGCGCGCGCTTTGAGGCGATCGACGCCGCCCAGGCGACCAGCAGTCCGAAAACGTCACTCAGATTGTGTCCGGCGTCGGCCATCAGCGCGGTCGAGTTCCCAATATAACCGTAGACGGCCTCAGCAACGACGAGACCCGTGTTCAGCGTGATGCCGATCGCGAAGGCCTTGCCAAAGCTCGCCGGCGCATGGACGTGGCCAGCGCCACCATGGTCATGCCGGTGATCATGATCGTCGGCGGCATGCCGGTCCGGCACGCGGGCGTCCCCTCCTCCACCACCATGATCAGCATGATCATCATGCCGATGTGCATGATCATGGTCATGATCGTCTTGCCCGCCCCGTTTTTCTGCGTCAGACATGCAGCACGGCCTCCTCGGCTCTAGTGGCTTCGTCGTCGATTTGGACGGTGACGTGGTCGATGCCGAAATCGTCCTTCAGGACGCGGCGCGCCTGCCGCAGCGCCTCGCGTCCGGACGACAGGTCGGCGACGACGAGATGGCCGCTCATGGCGTCGAAGCCGGACGTGACGGTCCAGACATGCAGGTCGTGAACGGCGGTCACGCCGGGAATTTCGGCGAGCTTCTTCTCGAGCAAACTCATGTCGACGTTCGGCGGCGTACCCTCCATGAGAATGTGCGTGACCTGCTTCAGCAGCGTCCATGTCCTCGGCACGATGAACAGTCCGATGCCGGCACCGATGATCGGATCGGCGAGCGCCCAGCCTTTCCACATCATGAGTAGGGCAGCGACGATGACGCCGATCGAGCCGAGCATGTCGCTCAGCACCTCGAAATAGGCGCCCTTGACGTTGAGGCTTTCGGAAGATCCACCAGCCAGCAGCCGCATGCTGATCAGATTGACGACGAGTCCGATCGCCGCGACGACAAGCATCGGCCCGCTCTGGATCTCGGGTGGCGCCTGGAACCGTTGGTACGCTTCGTAAAGGATGTAGACCGTCAGCAGCAGCAGCACGACCGCGTTGGTGAGCGCGGACAACACCTCCATCCGCAGATAGCCGTACGTCCGCTGCGGTGTCGCTTCGCGCTCCGCGAAACGGATTGCGAGCAGCGCGAGCGCCAACCCGGCGACATCGGTCATCATGTGGGCCGCGTCCGCCAACAGAGCCAGGCTGCCTGTGATCAGACCGCCGATGACCTCCGCCACCATGTACGTCGCCGTCAGGCCGAGCGCCCACGCCAGCCTTCCCGCGTGCTGCGCGGCCGCGGTTCCGGCGGCACCTCCACCGTGCATATCTTCAACTCCCCGGGTTTGAGACTGATTGCGACGAAGCCTGCTCGCTGATCGACCGGCGCAAGCCCGCCTCGAGCTCGTCCAGCAAGAAGAAACTGACGTCGTCCACCGACCCGTGCCCCTTGGCGAAGGGTTGCTCGAGCAGGCGGACGAGGTAGAGCGCGTAGACGAACATGTACGAAATGAATCCGAACAGGATGGCCGATGCCGGATCGCCTTCCGTCTTCAGGAAAAGCATCATGGCGACGATCGAGAACACCAGTGTCTGGACCAGAACGTGTACCGACGGCACGAATTCGATCCGCTGGATCTGGTAGATGCGCAGCATCGACCTGCGCAGCACGTCCTGCGTCGTGCGCAGGCGGACGACGAAATTGGCCGTCATTCCCATCCTTTCGAGCTGGCCGAAGATCGGAGTTAGCTTGCCGATCTCGGCGAGGACGGGAGGGATATCCTTGTGGTCTCGTGCATGGCCCAGACCGGACCGCAGCTTGTCGATCGTCGCCAGCAATATCCGCCGGCATCCGGCCAGATCGAACTCGGCGTTGATCGACGCGAAGGACTCCAGGTCGCCGTCGATAGCCTCGATCGAGGTGCGGATGTCCGCCGGGATACGCTCTGCCTCCTTATAATCGGCGAGCACGCTCGAAAGCAGGAAACCGATGATGAAGATCGCGCCGCCGATGCCGCTGGTCAGCAGGCTGTTGAGTTCGAGGATTTCGAGGCCGTAGTAATGCACGGCCACCTTGACGCAGCCGAGCGCCAGAACGACCACGGCCACCGTGAAGAATAACCGGAATTTCTTGCGAAAGCTGAGGTCCGCGCCCCCGAAGTGAAGGTGCGCGATGATCGATGACGTCATTGCTTTATGATCCACTTTTCCATACGGGCTTCAACGAAACCGACTCCCGTTCCAGATCAATCGTCTGCAGCAGCTATGGTCGTATCCACCGCAATGAACTTCGATTGAGGGGACGCCGGAGACGATCGACATGTCGATTTCAAAAACATTTCCCCGCCAAACCTCCCGTTGTAACCCCGCTCTGGAAAAGAAAACGCGGTGGAGACATCCGCTCGAGGTACAGACTTTCGCTCTGTTCCCGCAACCGATCTGGTCGAAGTGCACTGCGGTGAATTCTTCTCCCGTCCCTCCCTGCAGATACCGCAGGAACCCGTTGCGCACGGTGATGTACTCATCCCCGCATGAGCGCTTCGCCACCTCCAGGGCGGAACGGATAGCGGGAGACAACCGGCTGTACTGGCCGGAAGACAAAGGGACCAACCTCCCCTCGGCCTGCCCGGAAGCACGCGCCATCGCGCCGGAGGTCGTAAGGCAAATCATCAATGCTATGACGAAACGCAACATGAGATCCTCCCTGCTACCGCTACCGACACCACCATCAGGTTTCCCGATCCTGTACGAAGGACACGCCCAGACGCTTTTCCTTGATCCAGACGATCCGGCATTCGTGGCGGACATCGTCGGACGGGATCACCAAAGTGAATTCCCGCGGGACGCCGAGGGGGCTCACGATGTCCAGCATGGCGCCCGACTTCGTCAGATTGCGCACCGTGCAGGAGATCGCAGACCCGCCGAACGAGATCATCCCGGCCTTCAGAACGCGCGACCGCCGCAGTTTGCGTTTGTCTTCCATCAGTGCCTCCCAGCGAGACACGCCTAGTCGACTTTCTTCTCGGCGGCCTCTGCCCGTTCCACGATGTCGCCCTTGGTGAAAAGAATTCCCTTCAACTCCGTGCGCCAGTCGGCCTTCTTGCGCAGGAGGAACTCAAGGTTCATGCCGAAGTGCTTGAACTCTTCTTTTTGCGCATTTTCCATGATCGCCTTCGCGTCCTTGTCCTTCTCGACGGACATGCGCTGTTCGTACCAACTGATCGCCTCCGCTTCCTCGATTAAAGAAGCGATCATGCGCGCGAAGGTGCGGACCTCCTGCGAGAGTTCTTCCGGTGGTTCGTGGTATTGCTCGAAACCCATTTTGTTCTCCTGCTGGTTACGCCGTGAATTGAATGCTAGTGGTTAAAATGAAAGGCGACGCCTGGTGGCAAGGCGTCAGAACTCAGGGGGATTCCCTTCCGACTTGATCTTCTTCGGCCGCCAGCGGCGGGCGTCGAGCCGGCCAATTACCGGCAGAAACTCGAATTCGAGGATCAGGATCACCATTCCGGTCACAAGGGCGGCGATGAGCAATTCGCCGACCCCCGCGAGCATGCCGACCGCCGCCGTCGACCAGATGGCTGCGGCAGTGGTCAATCCTCGGATGGCACCACCGTCCCGCAGGATCATGCCTCCACCGAGAAACCCCACGCCGGTGACAACGCCTGCCATCACTTTTTCGGCGGTCGCCGGAAAATTCTCGACGCCGACGGCGGTGAAGGCGGCCGCTCCCAGACTGACGAGCATGAAGGTTCGGTCGCCGGCCTCGGCACCGCGAAACTCACGTTCCCATCCGATAGGAAAAGCGAGCGCCACGGCGACGCCGATCCGGATCAGCAGCGCCACATCGAACCGCGTGGTCCCGCCACCGTCGCCCGTCGCTGCGAACGCGATTGTCGCGCCGGTTGTCAGCCCGAACATGAGAGCGGCAATTGTGAGTTTGGGCAACGCGTAACGCGCTCCTCTTGTGATGACGGAAATTAGGCTCAATGCTCGGGTTCCTCTACACTCGAAGGATTGTCGGGCAGACGGAGCAAACGCAACGCGTTCATGGTCACCAGAACAGTAGCACCGGTGTCGGCGAGGATGGCCGGCCATAGCCCGGTTAGCCCGACGATGGTGGTGACAAGAAAGACGGCTTTCAGTCCGAGTGCGACAGCAATGTTCTGACGGATGTTGGTCATCGTCCGTTTCGACAGATCGACCATGGCGGCGACGTCGGACACCCGCCCGTGCAGCACGGCGGCGTCGGCCGTCTCCAGCGCAACGTCGGTACCGCCGCCCATGGCGATGCCGACGTCTGCCGCAGCGAGCGCCGGTGCATCGTTGATGCCGTCGCCGACCTTGGCGACCACAAAACCTTCCTTCTGGAACTTGCCTACGATCCTCTGCTTGTCCTCCGGCAACAATTCCGCCTCGACGTCAATGCCGAGTTGTTTGCCAATGGCGGTGGCGGTGCGCCGGTTGTCGCCGGTCAGCATAACCGTCCTGATTCCGGCGTCCGACAAAAGTTTCAGTCCCTTTTTGGCATCCGGACGGGGCTCGTCCCGCATGGCAATGGCTCCGGCGACCCTGTCGTCCATGACGAGGAGGGATACCGTCTTGCCCTCGTCGTTGAGGGCCGAAATCCGGGCAGTCTGGTCCGCAGTGACAGTAGCGAGTTCGGCGGCCGCTTTCGGAGAGCCAAGGAATACCTTGATGCCCTCCACCGTGGCCTGGACGCCTTTGCCGCCGATCGCCTTGGAGTCGGAAGTCGGCGGCACCGACATCTGCTGCCCAGCCGCCCTGGCCAGGATCGCGGTAGCAAGCGGGTGACTGGATCCGGACTCGAGCGCCGCAGCAAAACGCAGGACGTCTCCCTCGCTCCGCTCGAAGGCGACGACATCCGTCACCAGGGGCTTACCCGCAGTGAGCGTGCCGGTCTTATCGAAACAAGCGATGGTAATCTTGCCGATCTGTTCGAGAACGGCGCCCCCCTTCAGCAATAGCCCCCGACGCGCGCCGGCCGACAGGCTGGCAGCGATCGCCGCAGGCACCGAGATAACCAGGGCGCAAGGACACCCGATCAGAAGAATGGCCAAGGCCTTGTAGACCCAGCCGCTCCAGGCGCCGCCGAACAGCAACGGCGGGACAACGGCCACCAGAGCCGCTACCGCCACCACGCCGGGCGTATAGTACCGCGAGAAGCGGTCGATGAAACGCTCGGTCGGCGCTTTCGATTCCTGCGCCTCCTCGACGAGCTTGACCACGCGGGCGATCGTGTTGTCCGCCGCAGCGGCCGTGACGCGCACCTTGAGCAGGCCGTCACCGTTGACGGTGCCGGCGAACAGATTCTCATCCCGGCCCTTCCGGACGGGGGTGCTTTCGCCGGTGACGGGCGCCTCGTCGATTGAACTCTCTCCGGAAACGATGACGCCGTCGGCCGGAATCCGGTCGCCGGGGCGCACCTGAATCGTGGCGCCGACCGTGAGAGTGTCTGCCTCCACCTCACGGACCTGGCCATCGCTGTCCTCCAGCCGGGCGGTCTTCGGCACCAGCTTGGTTAGGTCCTGGATGCTGGCGCGCGCCCGGCTGGCCGCGACGCCCTCAAGCAGTTCGCCGATCAGGAACAGAAAGACTACCGTCGCCGCTTCCTCCGTGGCCCCGATGAACACCGCGCCGACCGCCGCGATCGTCATAAGCATCTCGATCGAAAACGGCGTGCCTGCCATCGCTGCGGAAAACGCGCGCTTGGCGATCGGGATCAAGCCGACCATCATCGCCAGCAAAAATGCCCACTGCTCGGTGGCCGGAACGGCTTTTCCTACGGCGAAAGCGACCGCGAGAGCTCCTCCGGACGCGATGGTCAACTGGCCCTTGCGGGTTTGCCACCAGTTTTGGTCCGTGGGGCCGTGGTCGTGGATGTGGGAATGTCCCGCGTCTTCCTCGGGCGCGGACACTTCAAGCCCAGCGGGTTTGGCCCCGACCTGTTCCGACCCGGTGACGGCATATCCCAGACCCGCGATCTGGCTACCCATCGTCCCGGTATCCGCCTGATCGTGCCTAACAGTGACCGTGCCACCGGCGACGGATACGTTCACCTCCGTAACGCCGGGCATCCGCTGCAGCGCGTTTTCGATCTTGATCGCGCAACCGGCGCAATCCATTCCCTGAACCCGAATCCGCGTGGTGGTGGCCACCGGCGCCTCCTGATTTGTTCGATGTGAATTGGGCATCATGCGGCACTCACTCTTTTGCTCGGCGATGATCGGAGATCCTTTGTCCAAGTCCGGTAGTAGGCGACGGTAGTCATCACGGCGATGCCCGCAAGGCTGACGAGGATTTGAAACGGGATTGAATCGGAGACCAGTTCGATAACGAAGTGGCCGGCGAAAGACAGAAAAACCCCGACGCAGAACACTTCCAGGGAACGCTTTCCGCAAATGATCAGCGGGCGCAGCAACGGAGATTGGAGTCCACGCCAGTGTTCCGGCAGAAACCGCACCACAATGAGTGCAAGCGCCAAGAAATGCGCGATCCGGTAGGGCGCGAGATTGGTCTTGTCGTTGGCGAAGCCTGACAACGACACCGGAAAAAGACTTCCAAGCTGCGGAAACCGCGCCGCCATGACGGCCGCAAGGGAAACCGTCAAGTATGCAAACGCCACCGTTATGACGACCCGGGACCGCAATGTTGGCCGGATCCGCAACGCCCCGCCGCTGGCCACCCATGCGCCGATCATGAAAAGGAATTGCCAGGCAAACGGATTGAAGTACCAGCTACCCACAGGGTACGAGGATAGGTTCCATCCAAAGGTCCGCGCAGCTACGTACAACGCAAAAGACGCCAGAAGAGTGCCGGTTGGATAACGGATGACCGCCCAAAGCGCAGGCGGGAATACTGCCATCAATACGATGTAGAGCGGAAGCACATCGAGATTGAGTGGCTTAAATTCCAGCAACAGTCCGTGCTTCAGTGTCTCGATCGGATCGTCGATCAGATATCGAACATTGAACTCGTCGAGAAGATGCGAATGGTCGTGGGCTTGCGCGACGTACCCGATGGCCGCCACATACGCGACGAACAATAACACGTAAGCGACGTAGATCTGCCAGACCCTGCCAAACAGTAGGCTCGCGCCGATCAGGAAACCTTGCGCACGCATGTAGCGGGAATACACGAACGTCGCCGTGTAACCCGAAATGAAGACGAACAGGTCCGCGGCATCGCTAAAGCCGTAGTTCTTTGTCGTCAGCCATGCGACGGCGTTGTTGGGAATGTGGTCGACGAAGATCGCCCAGTTGGCCGCACCTCGAAATAAGTCGAGGCGGAGGTCGCGCGCCGCTGTGCCGCTATTTGATTGGTCGCCTACGCGATCCGTCATTCCGACATTGCTTTCAACTCGGTTGCACAAGCGCCGCCGGTCCATTGCGGCGAACGCACCGCTACTTCTTGTATATTGCGTTGTCGGACTTGCCCTCGACGGTCTTGATCGGGAGCGCCACCGTCGCCGGGTGCAATTACCGTCATCGCCTCGCCCTGCAACGAGTTTTCACCTGAGGCGGCGAGCGTTACCGTTTCCTTCGCGGTCCCGGTAGCGATCAACAGCGCTCCCGAATAGCCCTTTGTTGCGATGGCATAACCCAGAGCCAAAATTGGATTGCGAATTTTCGCCTCCAGGAAGGTTCCGTCATGACTCACAGTCGCCGTGCCACCCGTCACCGATGCGGCCGCATCTGTAACGCCGGGGACGCGCACCAATGCGGTTTCGATTTTGGTTGCGTAAGACGCGCAGTCCATGCCCTCGACACGAAGTCGCACTTTGATCATCTGTGTCGGGTCAGTCATGGCGCGACCACACTCGCAGCCGGAAGGAACATTTGTGGGGCAGCATGGCGTTCATGTCTTGCCCTCCTGCCGAAGCCGCTTGTAGAGCCTCTCGACCGCGTCGGAAAAATCCGACGTGACGTTCCGCGCGCAATGATCTTCAAGGAAGTGAAGTTGATTGATGAGGTCGAAGGTTGCTGGATTGAGATCGAGCCCATCATCGACGCCGGGCGGCCTGCTCAGGATGATGCCGCTCATGAACCCCTGAGCCCATGCAAGATAGTCTCGGCGAATGACGGGATCATCTCTTACGTCGTCATTGAACCGCTGACAGGTCGTGGCGCCCAGGCCGACGATCCTTGCCTTCCTCGCTTCCGCTCGAAGTTCTCCCGATGCATCGGTTGCGAGCAGAAAAACGAGAGAAAGTGCCGACACCGCTACCGCGTGGCCGCGGTCACGTCGTCCAAAGACGGACGTACCGGCTTTGTGCGGGCATCGTCCGCGCTTAGAGGTGTTCCGTCCGATTGACATCGACCTGGTGCTCGCGCCGGTTACTTCTTGAATTTGGCCTGTCCCGATTTTCCTTCGGCCGTCTTGATCGTGAGGGTGATTGTTACGCCCCCCGCGATCGGGCTCTTTGCATCGCCTTTCAGTGAATTCTCGCCTTGAGGGTCAAGCGTAACGGTCTCCCGTCCTGCGCCGCCGGTGATGAGCACCGCGGCGCTGTAGCCTTTGGTGGCGATCGGCGTGTGGTTCTTCGCATCGAAGACGTTGATCGTGACGGAATTGCCAGAAGTCATTAGTTCGGCGTCGATACCCGCCACATCGAGCATCAGGCCGCCGTTCGGCCCTTTTTCGTACTCTTCGGCAAAAGCCGGGGCTGTAAAGAAAAGGCTGGTGATCAACAACAGCGCGTATTTCATGACGTTGCTCCTTCGGTGGCTGGTGATTTCGATTCGCCGTTCTCCAAGTCCTCCCGCCTGAACAGGACGTAGAGGGCCGGTAGAACCAACAAGGTGAGAATGGTCGACGAGATGATTCCGCCGATGACGACGGTCGCCAATGGTCTCTGCACCTCCGCGCCGGCGCCGGTTGCTATCGCCATCGGAATGAAGCCAAGAGATGCGACCAGTGCGGTCATCAGGACCGGCCTCAGCCGAGTGAGCGCGCCTTCCTTGACCGCTTCGACGAGCGGATGACCCTCGTTGCGCAGCTTTTCGATGAAAGTGATGATGACGAGACCATTGAGCACTGCTACGCCTGACAGCGCGATGAAGCCGATGCCGGCGCTGATCGACAGGGGGATTCCGCGGAGCAGAAGCGCGATAATTCCGCCCGTCAAGGCAAGCGGGACGCCGCTGAACACCAGGAGCGCGTCGGGCATCGATCCCAGGCTCATGAAGAGCAGCAGGAAGATCAGAAGCAGGGCTATCGGTACGACGATGGTCAAGCGCTGCGTGGCCGAGACCAGTTGTTCGAACTGACCGCCCCACCCGATCCAGTAGCCCGCCGGCAGCTTCACTTTTTGCTCCACTTGGCTCTGAGCGTCGGTGACGAAGGACCCAAGGTCGCGGCCCCTTATGTTCGCCGTCACGACTATTCGCCGTTTCCCGTCTTCCCGACTGATCTGGTTGGGACCCGGCGCTACATCAATCTCGGCAAGCTCGGACAGCGGGACGTATCGGATCTGGGACAACGGAGAATTACCGAGCCTCGCAGGAATGGCCTTTGCCGGGTTCTCCAGCGGAGGCAAAGGCACCGGAAGCGCCTTCAGTGCGGAGATATCGGAGCGCAGATGCTCCGGAAGGCGGACGACGATGTTGAAACGGCGGTCGCCCTCGAAGACCATCCCGGAGTTCTTGCCGCCGACGGCAATTTCGACCAGATTCTGCACGTCGCCGACATTTATTCCATATCGCGACAAGGCCTGACGATTGAGCTTCACGGTAAGGACCGGGAGTCCGGAAGCCTGCTCGGTCTTGACGTCGGCCGCCCCCTGGACGTTTTGAAGGACCGCCTGAACTTGAGCAGCAGTTTGGACGAGCACATCAAGGTCGTCACCGAATATCTTCACGCCGACGTCGCTGCGGACACCCGAGATCAGTTCGTTGAAGCGTTGCTGAATCGGTTGCGAGATTTCATAGACGTTGCCCGGAATTTCTTCGGCGGCTTCCTGGATCTCGGACACGACGGCGGCCTTCGACTTTTCCGGGTCGGGCCATTCTTTTCGCGGCTTCAGCATGACGTAACCGTCCGACGTCGACGGCGGCATCAGGTCGGTTGCGACCTCCGCGGTGCCGGTGCGCGCGAACACTTCCCTCACCTCCGGAATCTTGATCAGCCGCTTCTCGACCATCGCTTGCATTTCCAGTGACTGCGTCAGGCTGGTTCCCGGGATCCGTATGGCCTGCAGGGCCACGTCCCCTTCGTCGAGGCTGGGGATGAATTCGCCGCCCATCCGGGACGCAGCTATCCCGCAGACGACTATCAACAGTGCTGCGATCACGGCGACGCCGTACTTGTTGCGAATGGAGGCTGAAAGCAACGGCGTATAGACATGACGCGCACCGCGCATGAACCAGTTCTCATGCTCGGACACCTTGCCGGTCACCAAAAGGGCCACGGCGGCAGGTACGAACGTCAGCGACAGGATGCTGGCGCCGGTGAGCGCCATCAGCACGGTCAATGCCATCGGCGTGAACATCTTTCCTTCGACACCGGTGAGTGTGAGGATCGGCAGGTAGACCACACCGATGATCAGCGTGCCGAACAGGCTCGGGCCGATGACTTCCCGCGATGCCGCCAAAATCGTCTCGAACCGCTCCTGTCGGTTCAGGACGCGCCCCAATCGCTGCTGTTCATGTGCCAGCAAGCGCAGGCAGTTCTCCACGATGATGACGGCACCATCGATGATGATGCCGAAATCGATGGCACCGAGACTCATCAGATTGGCGCTGACCTTGTTCTCGACCATGCCGGTGATGGTGAACAGCATGGACAGCGGAATGACGAACGCCGTGGCAATCGCCGCCTTGAAGTTTCCCAGGATCATGAACAGGATCACGATCACTAGCAGCGCGCCTTCGACCAGATTCTTCTCGACCGTCGCGACCGTTGCTTCGACCAGTCGTGTTCGGTCGTAAACGGCCCTGGCGATGACGCCGTCGGGCAACGATCGGCCGATCTGCTTCAGTTTGGCCGCCACCCGCTGCGCCACCGTCCGGCTGTTCTCGCCGATCAGCAGCATCGCGGTTCCGAGTACCACCTCATTTCCGTTCACTGTCGCCGCGCCGGTCCGCAAATCCTTGCCTTCCCTGACGTCCGCGATGTCGGAAACCCTGACCGGTACGCCGTTCCGGGAGCCGATCACGATTTCCTTGATTTCTTCGATATTCGCTACCTGCCCCGGGGTGCGGACGAGATACTGCTCGCCGTTACGCTCGATATAGCCTGCGCCGACGTTGGCGTTGTTCGATGCCAGCGCCGTCATCACTTCCCGAAAACTGAGCTTGTAGGCCATCAATTGAGCGGGATCCGGTAGCACGTGAAACTGCTTTTCGAAGCCACCTATTGTGTTGACCTCGATCACGCCGGGAACGTTTCTCAACTGCGGCTTGATGATCCAGTCCTGGATCGTCCGCAAATCACTGGGCGTGTACTCGCCGCCGCCCGCCTTGCGGGCCTCCGGCTTTGCCTCCACGGTAAACAGGTAAATCTCGCCCAAGCCCGTCGACACCGGCCCCATGGCCGTTTCGATGCTGGGAGGAAGCTGGTCCTTGACCTGCTGAATCCGTTCGTTGACCAATTGCCGGGCAAAATAGATGTCCGTGCCGTCCTTGAAGATGACCGTGACCTGGCTCAAGCCGTAACGGGACTGGGAGCGCGTGCTCTCGAGATGAGGGAGCCCTCCCATCGCGGTCTCGATCGGAAACGTAATCCGCTGTTCGACTTCGAGCGGCGAATAGCCGGGAGCCCGGCTGTTGATCTGGATCTGGACATTGGTGATATCCGGCACGGCGTCGATCGGCAGGCGCGTGAAATTCCAGGCGCCGAAGGCGGCCATGATCAGTACGCCGATCATGACAAGCCATCGTTGTCGGATGGCGAAGGATAAGATTGCTTCAAGCATCGGACTTCTCCGGGCGGCGGCCGATCTCTCTTATCCGGGCAAACGCGTGGACAGGCGTCGTGAACACCACGCCGTCGCCCTTCCTGCCGGTCCATGCTGCCGTGGCGATGAGCCCGCAGATCTCGTCGGCCAGTTCGGACCGGCAGACCAGCCTCAATTCCAGGTATTGGTGATATGTCAGGTCCGTATCGGTCGAGACATAGCTGCCCCCTTGTCCGCGTCCCCTTCCTTGCCCCCGCACCTCGTCGAAGGTGAAGCCGGGAAAATCCGGAAGGTCATGGAGCGCGCGAACGACGTGGCCTTCCATGTGAGGCCTGATCAACGCGGTAATCAACGTCTTGCTGCTGTCAATGCTCATCTCCGCCCGCTCCCTTGGTCATCTCCGCCTTCACGATGAAGCTGTTCTGCGCCGCGTAGACATCGCCATCGAGAACGCCAAAAAGGATTTCGACGATCTGCGGATCACGGTCGCCAACCTCGACGTCGCGGGCCTCGAATTTCTCGCCGTTTCGGACGAACACGACCGTGCGATTTTCCACCGTCTGCAGCGCCGACGACTTCACCGCGACGCCGACCTTTTTTGCGGACAACGTCAGTCGTCCGGTAATGAACAGTCCCGGGCGCAGTCGTTGGCTGGAATTGGTTACGATTGCTCTCGCGATCGCACTTTGGGTGTCGCTGCTGCCGACCGGCGATAAATAAGAAACCTTGGCTTCTATCGCCGGCCCGCCGTCGGCGGGATCGATGAGTATCTGATCACCGATGCTCACGCGTTTCAGATCACGGCGGTAGACAGAGAAATCCACCCAGACGTTCGACAAATCCGCTACCACGAATGCCGATTTCTGCTCGGAGACGAACTCACCCAGCGAGATCTGGCGATCAATGACGGTGCCCGCCAGCGACGCCTTCAGTTCATACTGCGTTAGGCTTTGGTTGCTTTCAATGACCGCCAGGACGTCACCCTTCTGGACGACATCGCCGATCCGCTTGCGCACGTCGCGGACGATCCCGGGAAATCGTGGCGTGACCTGGACGAGCGATTCCTGGTTCGGCTGGACGATGCCGTTCAAGAGGAGGCTGTCCCTCAGCACGCCGGGTGAAGCCTTCGCTAGTTCAATTTTGGCCGCCTCGATCTTGGCGTCGCTCAAGGCGACGCTATCGGAATGTTCTTCCTTCTCGGCCTTTTCGGCCGGCGTCGTCTTCGACGTCGCCGGCAGCAGCATCCGGTAGCCGCCATAGGCGAGCGCTGCGGCCAGCAGGATAAAGATGGAATAACGGATCAGTCCCTTAATCATCGTGCGCTCTCGCGGGTTAGCGTAAACGGATTACCGGCAAGACCTTCGATGGTCGCGATGGCAACATGGAAATTCTGCAGTGCCTCCTGTTCGCGCAGCAGCGCCTGCAACAGCGCCCCCCTGACGTCGAGCAGTTCCAGCAGGGTGAAACGGCCTTGCGAATAGCCGCTGAAGATCGTCTCGGAAGCGCTGCGCGCATTGGGAATGACTGAAGACCGCAGCAGTTTAATCTCGGCCAGGGCGCCCGTCAGCGTGTCATAGGCCCGGCCGACGATGCTGATCAGGACCAACTTGTTGATCGCCCGCTCTGCGCCGGTCTTCGCGAGCGATTCCTGGGCGGCGATGATGTTGCCGGTATTCTGGTCGAACACCGGAATAGGAATCGAAACACCAAGCCGGACCGCATTGTCGTTGGTGTCCTCAAAGTGGCGCCAGCCAGCCGAGATGCGGGGGTCGGGAATTGCTTTCAGACGTGCAATGAGGAGTTCGGCATTGCGTTGTGCTGTGACCGCGGTCCAGCGCAATAACTGCGGATTGGCTTCGATGGCCTGGACAATTGATTGGAATGATGGCGGCTGACCAATATTGCTGAGCCGCCCGACAGCATTGCCGAAGTGCGGGCTGCTGTCGCCCATGAGTATCGCGAGATCACGGCGCGCCAGGGCCAACTGGGTTTTGGCGCGCTCGCGCTCGACGCGGAAAAGGTCGGCTGCAACTTGCGCCCTTAGAGTCTCGGCCGGCGAGGAAGCACCTTCCTGGACGCGCTTTTGCAGCAATGGGATAAGCGGGTCGAAGCTTGCGATCTGCTCGTCGAAGATTTCGATGCGGCGTTGCAGACTGATGATGGTGATGAAAGCGATCGCGGTCTCGGACAACACCTCCAGCCGCGTCGCCCGCCGCTGCCAGACGGCGGCGCCGATGCCTGCCTCCCCCGCCGCAATCCGCGCCTCCCGCTTGCCGCCCAATTCGACCAGTTGGCTGAGTTGCAGGTTGGTTTCAGCCGAGCGTAAGCCCTTATAGCGCCCCGACCCCAACGCGTTGTCGAGTTCGAACGAAACATCTGGATTGGGAAGCACACCAGCCTGGATTCGAAGTCCCCCCGCGATGCCGATATCGCGCTCGGCCGCCGTCAAGCGCGGGTTCGCCGCCAATGCACGCTGCAATGCCTGCGGCAGGGAGATTGCGCGCGAAGAACGTTCGGCAGCCTGGACTGGGATTGTAAATACAAGAAATGCGCATGTCAGGCGCAGAGCATCTCGGACCAAAAACATACAAACGACCTGAAAAGCACGAAGAACGACGGCGCGGCCAGACCGCGCAGCGGCGATACTCAGGTCAGATGTTTTGGCGGCGGCGTATCAAGCCGAGGATGGTCTTCAAACTGGAGCTTTGGCGATACGAATGCCAGTTTGACCGGACGTGCGGAAGGCCCCGCATCCGGGACGACGGCGGGCATCAGCACCGGTGCGCACACGTAGCAATGCCCGGCGACCACGGGCGATTTCTTCGAGCCATCCTCATCCGGACCATTGTCCGGGATACTGCCAATGTCAGATGACATAGTGGCCGCGACAGCCTCGTCTGTGCACGAAATAGAATGCGCCAGACCGACGAAAAGATAGGAAAAAGCAAGCAACATCAACAGCGTCCGGCGAAGTCCGGATGCCTGCAGTCTTGTCAATCTTTGACCGACCTGACGTTCCATATTCTCCGGTTAGCAAATTCCATTGGCGAACACTATTACAATGTTAGCCCAAGGCCCGGGAACTCCTCGGTTTTCGGAAATTTGATTTTACAACCGCCTTGCCCTAGCTGTGCCGGCTGGCGACCGATTTCGCAAAACTTGGGAGTATCGCGGTGGGTAAAGGTCATTCGCACGGAGGCGCAATTCCGTCAGCGGCGGGACGTCACCGCAAGCCGCTCTATGCGGCGCTGGCGCTGACGTTGACTTACATGACAGCCGAAATCGTCGGCGGGATCTGGACGGGTAGTCTCGCGCTGATCGCGGATGCCGCGCATATGGCGACGGATGCCGGTGGCCTCGGATTGGCGCTGTTTGCGATCCATTTCGCGCAAAAGGCTGCTACGCCGCAGAAGACTTACGGTTATCTACGGACCGAGATTCTTGCCGCGCTGGTCAACGCAGTGGTGCTCCTTCTGCTGACCGTCTACATTTTGTATGAAGCCTACCAACGTTTTCGCTCTCCACCGGAAATACTGGGTGGCCCGATGCTGGCCGTTGCGGCCGTCGGATTGGTCGTGAACCTTCTCAGTATGAAGCTGCTCTCTGTGGGATCATCGGAGAGCCTCAATGTCCAGGGCGCCTACTTCGAAGTACTCAGCGACATGCTGGGATCGTTGGGCGTGATCGCTGCGGCGCTAATTATCATGTACACCGGTTGGACGCTGGCGGATCCGATCATCGGCGCGGGCATCGGCCTCTTCATCGTGCCGCGCACCTGGAAGCTGTTGAGCCAGGCGGTCCATATCCTGATGGAGGGCGTACCTACCGAAATCGATCTACCGGAGCTCGAGAAGACGTTGCTGCGTATCCCAGGCGTCGTTGCCGCTCACGATTTGCACGTCTGGACGATCACATCGGGGACGGACTCATTCACCGGACATGTCGTCGTGTCCGACATGAAATACGCAGCCGCGGTCCTGAAGGGCGTAAAGGCCATCTTGGAAGAAAAGTTCAAGATCGATCACGTGACCATTCAGGTCGAGAATGAGGAGATCCGAATGGCAGAGCCGACCCTGCGGGTCTAGAGATGCGGAACCATTTTTGAGGCTGGCAAGACGTGCAGTACCGGGAAACGCAACCATATCGCAAGTAATCACTTTGATCGTTCGCTCGGTCTGCGCTGCAAGATGCCGCATTGCGGAGTTTAGGCAGTCAGCGTTGTATCAGAGAATTGAATGGCGCGTGATTCGCTTCCGAAGGGACAGCAGTGAGCGAAACTACACTCATCCATCTCTCGCGCTTGATGGCCCTCAGGCGCAGGCTCGATGTTGCCGCAAACAACGTTGCGAACGTCGAAACTACCGGTTTTCGCGCTCAGCAAATTTCGTTTCATGAATATTTGAAGCCTGAAAAGGGGGAGGAGATCGGAATTAAACCTGAGCGTCCCCTCTCTCTGGTGGATGCGGCGTTTGCCTTTACGAACACGTCAGCCGGGGCGATACGGACGACGGGAAATCCTCTCGATCTGGCAATCAAAGGCAACGCCTATTTCGTGGTGCAAACATCTCAGGGAGAACGCTACACCCGAGACGGGTCATTTAGCCTGGATGGAACTGGCCGGCTGGTGACCATGGACGGGCAGCCGGTTTTAGCCGACAGCGGCACGGTAAACGTGCCTGTCCAAGCTGGAGCGATCAATATCAACGCAGGGGGTAGGATTTCGACCAAGCTTGGGGACTGGGCCGATTGCGACTCGCGAGTTTTTCTGCGCGGGCAAACATTCAGGCGGTGGGCGGCAACCTTTTTAGCTCGGATCGCGTACCAGAGGCGGTGAAGGCTGGCTCGGCGACGGTTTTGCAGGGCGTGACTGAAAAATCCAACGTTCAGCCAACCATAGAGATGAGCCGACTCATCGAAATTAACAGATCGTACGAGTTGGCGAGCAAATTGTTGAAAGATTTACAGGACCCGACTGAGCTAAGCAAGTTGGCTAACGTACCGGATTAGTTCGCCAGAACTCCCATCGGTGGTCTAGTTGCGAGTCCCCTCTTCAAGCCATTTTACCTGACAGGGCGAGGAGGCTAACATTGGTGTGTCATCGAACGATGAATGGCTCGACTTGCTTGGCCCATGTAGCAACCGGAACTTGGCGCCATGAAATGGATCCTCGATCTCCTGGGGCGCCTGATCGCCGCCTATCTGCAGCAGCCCTCGTCCAGCTATGAGCCATTCACCCCGGCCGATCCGAAAGCGCTCCAAGCCTGCATTAGACCCGGCGATATTTTGCTCATTGAGGGTAACAATCGCATCTCCGGAATTATCAAGTACCTCACGCAGTCAACCTGGTCTCACGCTGCGCTCTACGTAGGATCGACGGTGCCAGGCGAATGCGAATTGGTGGAGTCCAATCTGGACTATGGCATTACCTGCGTCTCTCTGTCGAAGTATTCCAAATTTCATACTCGTATATGTCGACCCGTCGGGTTGGCCCCCGAAGACTGCGAAGCGGTATGTAAATTCGCAGTTGCGCGGATCGGGCTCAAATACGATCTCAAGAATCTGATCGATCTTGGGCGTTACCTGGTGCCGCTTCCGGTGCCAAAGCGTTGGCGGCGCCGAATGATCGCGTTAGGTTCGGGTGATCCCACCCGCCTCATCTGTTCCGCCCTTATCGCCCAAGCGTTCATGGATGTTGGTTACCCCATTTTGCCTGTTATTACTCCGTTGGAAAGCGATCATGCGCGGAAGGAAATCTTTCATATCCGCGACTCGTCACTCTACACGCCTCGTGATTTCGACATTTCCCCTTTTTTTGCCGTAGTCAAACCGACAATCGAGATCGGCTTTGACTATAAGAAAATAGTTTGGTGCTCTGATCCACCTCATTCGATCGGTGAAAATCTCTAGCCTAGCGTCCGTCCGCGAACGATAAGCTATGGAGATATATTTATGAATCTTTGTTTTGCCGGGTTGAGCCCGGCGATTTCGGGTGTGTTTCGGGAGCATTCCTCTGAACCCAGAGCCCCCATTAAAATCCCTCATCAAACGTGATGATGACGACCAGCAGCTTGTCGCACTGAGCGGTCGACGCGCGATTTAGCGAGCTTGCGTCAACGAGCTTTGCCGCTGTGGGCCCCCCAGAAGCCCTCGATCAATGCGGCGGCTTACGGCCAAGTCGGAAGCCGCCGCATGCCCTCAAAGATATTCGGACATTTTTCAACTGGTGCAGCGGGAATATCTCGGCGTTGGCACGATCAATTCGCCCGATACGAAAAACGGCCGCGCGTTCGTGCTCCCATAGGGAGGATGGCGCAGATGGTGATTGCTTCGGTGCCGGAAACGGACGGCTACGTGTTTCCGGCGAGTAGGCTCAGTGGGATCATCCCGTACGCGGGGTGGGGGACGCAATTCAAGGGCTTCTAGCGCTCTCGAGAACGTCCGTGGACCTTGCACGATCTGCGCCGCACGTTCGCGACGAATCTTGCGGCCCTCGGAACGCCCATACACGTTACCGAACGTCTGTTGAACCACGTATCCGGTAGTCAGTCCGGTATCGTGTCAGTCTATCGGCGATACGACTTCGCGAAAGAAATGCGTGAGGTCGTGGATAAATGGGAAGCGCAGCTAAAGAAAATCATTCAAAGATAGTTACAATTCAAACTCGACCTTGCTTCCGCTCGCTTTATTTTCGAGGGGAGGCAGCACCAGGCTTTTGAACTTCTCTTTCGAGAGCGTCCAGCGGATCGGTGGCGCGGGAGCAAGTCATAGAGGGCGTCCACAGCGGCATTAGCCGGTCTCGATGATTGCCATAGCAGTCGGGTTTCCAAGATAGCCCGGTAAATCAGTTTGAGGTTCATGGGATAACCTGAACATGATCGAAAAATCGCGTCAGTGGTCGGAAATGAATTTCGCCTAAATAATGTGAAGGACAATGGCAGCATGTCCGAGGTGCAACGGCAAAGGATCAATGCTTGCAATGAATGCTACGGAAGCGGGAAACGGTATGAGGGTAAGCCGTGCAATTTTTGCAAAGGCTCCAGGATCGGCCCATGCGTGAAGTGCGACGGTACAGGACACGGGTAGGCCGTATCTTTGCTTGACGTTCTTGATTATGAATGGATATTCAACTACTTACGCAAAAATAAAGGTTTGACGGCCGGAACGAAACTCCCCGGACTCAATTACCCCTCCACAGTTCACCATAGGAGTGGAAAATGAGAACACTAGCCATCGTAATTGCCGTCGGCGCAGCCGCGCTTCTCGGTGGTTCCGCAGCAAATGCCGACAACTCGGTGAAGACGGTAACCGCAACCAGCGGAACGAGCCAGTCAACCGACTTCAGTGCCCATCGTCGCTATCGCCACTATGGGCATCGCCGCGTCTACAGGAGCTACGGCTATTACGCCCCTCGACGGGTCTACTACGCGCAACCCTACTACGCACAGCCGTACTATGGCGGCGGCGGGTATGGATATGGGTACGGAGGCCCGGGCATAAGCCTCGGCTTTGGCGGCTTTGGCGGTCATCACGGCGGCCATCACTGAGAGTCGTATGAAGCCCGAAGGTACTTCAAGGCAGTAGCGATCAACCACAAAGGGGAATGAATATGAACACACTTACGTTTTCGCTTTTGGCTGGTGCTGTCGGGCTGTTCGTGAGCGGTGTCCAGGCAGGATCCCTTACCAAGGGCGTTTCGCAGGCCGATACCGGCCTGCTGCGCGTCCAGATGGTCTGTGATCAACATGGCAATTGCCGGGAACAGCATCATGACCAACCTGTCGTAATTATTCAGGAACGCCATGGTGAACCTCGGCGCGAACATCACGAGGAACGCCCTCATGACCGACCCGCCATGATTATTCAGCAGGACCGTCATCAAGAGCCACGGCGAGAGCACCACGAGGAACGCCCGCAGCAGCACGGACAGCCTGGGATCGGTATTCAAGTCCCGGGCGTGAGCATCGGGGTGGGTGACAACAGCCACGAACGTCGATAAGAACGAAAAGCCCGCATCGCTGCGGGCTTTTATCTATGAGTATTATTTCCCGAAGCGAGAGCTGCTTTAACTGTAGAAGCCACACTCGTCCGTTTCTTTTGAACGCTCGATCAGGCAGTGATGATCTTCTTTCAGTTCCTTCATGGGGGCATGAATTTGCGTGAAGCCGTATTCACGATCGAGAGTGACGGGCACTGATCCACGCGCCGCTCGCTTTGAAGAAACGTCCAGCACGCCGCGCTTCTGTGTGGCTTCTTTTGGGTAGGTTGTTCGGAGGTCATACGAAATAAAGTGATGGAGGCCTTGACGCCGAACTCGTAAGGCGCGCTGGCCTTGCCCTTGCCGATGCACTCCACTCCACCTCGGGGGCATGGAAGGAATAAAGCTTCCAGCCGCGCTGGCGCTGCTGTTGCGAGCGGATCTGCGTGGCCCGGCCAAGCGGCAGGGCGAACGCCTCTTCTAGTGCTGGCTGGTTCTCGATCTTGCGGCCGATGTCGTGGATGATCCGGCCGAGCCGGCTCTTCAGGATACGCAACTGCCGCTGATGCCGCCTGAATTGTTTGGCATGGGCATAGCGGCCCGCCATCATCGCGGCGGAATTGGCGACGCGAGAATAAGATTTCCAAAGCCTGACGCCATGCCTGATCGCCAGATTGATGGCCGCATGAAGCAGTTTGGCATCGGTCGGGAAGGTGATGGCCTTCGGCTGCACCGTGGTGTCGACTGTGACCCGCTTGAGGTCCTGGCTGCGTAACGCGCCGGCCCCATGCGCCACCCGCAAGCTCTCGGCCAGCAGCAGCTCCAGCTTGTCGCCAAGCCGCTTGCGCCAATGGCTCAGGTCCGAGCGCTCGTGCGGGAAGACGTGCTGGAAAACTCCTAAAAGGGAATCCCTAGAGTTCACACCACCTAGACCGGCGCGGGCCATTCTCGCGGCATCGTAAACCGTTGTAACGCCTCCACTGACATGTCAAGCAATAGGGGAAGTGCGCTTCGGCGGGTGCGCAGCTGGGTGGTAGAAGCCCGGCCTTCGCAAGGCACTTTATTGCCGCGGTAACAGCTTGGCCTCCGCCACCGCCGCGCTGTAGACCGTTTCCGCAGGTCCGCAGGTAGACGTCACCTCGCGCAAAGCATCTCTCGCTTGCTCGATTTGGCCGTTGTGCAGCGCCAGTTCGCCCAGGAAAAAATTCGCTTCGCATTGGCGTTTGGACTTTTCGCGGCTTGGGCCCTGTTGGGCAGCAGCTTTGACCTTGTCCGCATCGAGAAGCCCGAGGTACATATCCAGCATTGCCCCCGGCCACGCTCCGCGTTTCACGGCCATTGCATTCGCTGCAAATTCTTCGCGGTCGGATTCCCCTTTATGAACCCGGGCAATGTGCAACCAAATAACGGGATAGGGGTTCGAAGGGCGCAGTCGTACGGCTGTCTTAAGATCCGCAATGCTATCGTCGATGGCGCCTGAGAATAGATGCGCCCGCCCCCTTCCCAAGTACGTGGCTGCATTGCCGGGATCCAACGCCAAGCTGCGATCGAAGTCGGTCAACGCCTCACCATATTTTTCGATTGCCAGATTCACGTTTGCTCGATTTGACCGTGCGGAGACGTCGCGCGGATTGAGTTTGATTGCGGTATCCAGATCGGCTAGAGCGCCCTGGACATCTCGGAGCAAGAATTTCACGATTGCCCTGTTGACATACGCTTCGGCGTAAGTCGGCTGCAACAAGATCGCCTTGTCGTAGTCTGCGATGGCGCGTTCTTCGTCTTGCTTCAACACATAAGCATGGGCGCGATTGTAGTAGGCTTGGGCGTAGTCGGACTGCAAGCGGATCGCGCGGCCAAAGTTTTCGATGGCGAGATCAATATCTCCCAATTTTTCATAGACGTTTCCAAGGTTATTGAAAGCAAGCGGATCGCTTGGATTCAATTTACTGGCCGTCAGGAAATCCTGCATCGCGCGCTGGTATTCGCTCTTCTCGCCCCAGATGATCCCTCGATAGAGGTAGACATTAGGGAAATCCGGAAGCAGCGCGACGGCCGCGTCGAAATCCGACAACGCGCGGTCGCGAATTCCGAGCGCTTCATAAGAGACGCCCCGGCTGTACAACAGGAGGCCACGCTGTTTATCAGCGAACAGGCCGCGCTGAAGCGCTTCGTCGAACAAGCGTATTGCCACAGTGAAATCGCCACGATCCTTTGCAACGAAGCCGGCCTGAGCGAGATCGAGAGGATCGCGTTGCGCGAAACTGGGCGGGACCAAGCATACCGCAACGCCCAGCGCCGTGGTCAGGGCGAAAAGGATCAATCTGGCGGGATTCAACAATATGCTACGCATCGGATCGTACCTTGCGGAGGCGGCGGCTACACCTCCTTGGGTGATCGGGCCAGCGGGAATCGTTCCTTTCGGATCGTGCTCGGGCTTCCTGTCTTGCCGCGGTATTTAGCAATTCAGAACTCCAATGCATACGTCCCTTAACGATCAAACTTGGTCTAGTCGGGCATTGTAGGCAGGATCGGAGACCAATTGATAGCTGAAGGACAGCGCTGTCTTCTTAGAACCGGGGTCGGGTGCGGTGCGGTATTAGGACAATTCGGCCGGCCCCAACGCGCACGATTAAGTTGAAAAACGGTGCGCCTGTAAGCCGAGGGATCTGGGCGGAAGTCGCGCTGGGGTGGATGCCGACCCCCAATTCACGAAAATCGGAACGGGATGCCCAGCAGGGGGGTTCCATCGAGAACTCTCCGACTGAAAAACATTGTGCGGTAGTTTGGGTCCCGATCGTGTTGGACTATTGGCTTGAACTGGGCTGTTAACGTCCGCATATTCGAAGAATGACCGACAAAGCGCCGTTCACGATTGAAATTCTGGGATTTGTGCACGACTGCCCGGTAATTCTTGATCGAGTGGTAGGCGGCTCCTTGTACCTTGAGGAAGCCAAGCGAATAGGTCAACATTTGCTCTCCATCGCGCAGGGGCCACAACCTCAAGGCTACCGGGTCCTGACGAACGACCACCAATTGGTGTTTACTTGGCGTTCTGAAGATAGTGATGGAAACTCATCTCAAACGCATTCACATACCGAAGCAGTTCGCTAACGATGCGGGTGGCTTTCGGTTAATTCACTGCGTACCACGCGAACACATCCATCAATCCGATTTACATCCTCCGACCCGACTGCGGAGCGCGTTCGGCGATTTATTTCTAGCCAATTCTGCAAACGAATTCGGCCCACGAGGAAAAAAACTTCCTGCGCCGGGCGAATTTTTTTAGGCGAGAAAGCGAACGACGCACCGGCGCGTCACCTAGGCAAAAAATTCTTTGCGAACCCGATCACCGTCAACGCTGCGCCTACCGGTCCAACGACCGTAACCCAAGGGTGGTCTGGAAATGCGCGATGTAGCAAGATACCGGCGACGGTCGCCACTAAGGCGGTCATCGTCAGAAGTCCAATTATAAAAACAGCCGTTTGGCTTCGGGACGCCACCTGTCAACCTTTGCTAGATTCGGCCTAATGTGGAAGGATCGTTCAGATAGAACATAGCAAAATACATTGGCGGCAGCGCATTTTTCTACAACCTCGTCTTCCAAATGAAGGCGTCTTGGCCATTGTGGAACTTTGGTCGTGCCTTGAGCGTATTAGAGAGTAATTGGACCTAGTTTTTTGAGATCTTTGAGGCCGGTTGGATGAATTCGTCGGAAAGCGCCGCCAAAGCCGGTCCTAGTCCCGTCGTCGGCCGCAGCAAGCCGCGGCTGCTCGGCGCCCTCGGTCCGGGCCTCATCACGGGTGCCTCGGACGACGATCCGAGCGGCATAGCCACCTACAGTCAGGCGGGCGCCCAGTTCGGGTATTCGCTGAGCTGGACCATGTTATTGACTTACCCGCTGATGGCGGCGGTCCAGATGATCAGCGCCAGGATCGGACGGACGACGGGCCGTGGTCTGGCAGGCAATCTGCGCCAACATTATCCAAACTGGCTCCTACAAACGTTTGTTGCGCTGCTGACCACGGCAAACACGATTAACATCGGCGCCGACCTGGGTGCCATGGCCGATTCTACGAGTTTAGTCCTCGGCGGTTCGAGAACGTTCTATGTAGCGCTGTTCGGCGCTATCTGCATCGGCCTGCAGGTCCTGCTACAGTACACCCGATACGTATCCTATTTGAAATGGCTAACGCTCGCGCTGCTCGCTTACGTGGCGACATTGTTCATGGTGGACGTGCACTGGGGCGAAGCGCTGCGCCAGTTCGTCATGCCGTCGCTCACCTGGAAAACCGAGTACATCCAGACGATCGTTGCCGTCTTCGGCACAACGATCAGTCCCTATCTGCTGTTCTGGCAGGCCTCTCAAGAGGCGGAGGATATTCGCGCCGTGCCGCAGCGACAGGTCCTTAAGCGGGTGCCCGAACAGGGTCCCGACGCCATCAAGCGGATCGAAATTGATACCCTAATCGGCATGGGGATTTCTAACTTCATCGCCTTGACTATCATTCTGACGACCGCTGCAACGCTCAACGTATCGGGCGTGACGAACATCGAAACTTCCGCCCAGGCGGCCGAGGCGCTTCGTCCAATAGCGGGAAATTACGCTGCGACGATCTTCGCACTAGGCGTGGTAGCCACAGGCCTTCTCGCCATTCCCGTACTCGCCGGGTCGGCAGCCTATGCGGTCGGCGAAGCTCGCAAGTGGCCGATCGGTCTGGCCCGCCAGCCCCAAGAAGCGAAGGCTTTCTATGCCACTATCGTGATGGCAACGGCCGTTGGAGTGCTGCTCAACTTCACCCCGATCAATCCTATTAAGGCGCTTATTTGGTGCGCCGTTATCAATGGCATCGTCGCCGTGCCGGTGATGGCCTTAATGATGCTGATGGCCGCCAACACGAAGATCATGGGTCAATTCACTATCGGTGGTTGGTTGACGGGGCTCGGCTGGATCGCGACCGCCACCATGGCCGCAGCGGCACTTGCGATGGGCGTCACGTTTTTCATGTGATCGTGTCGATGTGGCCGGCCATGAGGTGGGATCCAGCCGATAGCGTCGCAAGCGCGATTGCTTCGTCCCACTCCGAAAGGCGCGCGCTTAGCGGCCGCCGTCGCGCAACGGCTAGAACTACCTGCACGAGCGAGTTCAGTCCGCTGAAGCCTGCCAGGTAACGAAGGGCAAGCGAGAGCGTGCCACCCGTACTGACTGCAAGGACTGCCGCTAGAGCAACCGCCAGCGCGATCTCCCACCCGACTTTGGTGAGCCACTCACGTAGAAGGCTTGTTTGCACGCATTAATCTCCGGGGGCGACAGGCGACGACCCGGATCGGTGTTCAGCCTGCGAGCTCATCTAACAGCAGAATTAGCAAAAAGCCTACGAAGAACAGGCTGGTGACCCACGGCTTTTCCGGAGCCGAATGCGCCTCGACCAACAGCTCTTCCGTGACGAGATATAGCAATGCAACCAACCCAAATGAAAAGAAGGCCGCGATCCAAAAGTTTGGAAGATGGCTAACCGGGATGCCGACGGAGGCACCAAGGGGCAACAAGATCGCGATCCCGCCAACGACGGCGAGAACATTTGCAGGCTTTCGAATCGACTCGGACAGTTCGCCGGTCAATGAAAGGCCGAGGAACAAGACTTCCGTCGTGAGCGCAACCGTCAGTAAAAAACCTTGTTTTGCGCCCGCTGCGAAACCGATGCCCAACACCAGTCCATCGATGAAGATATCCACCGCTACCATGACGATGAGACCGGACGTGCCTTTAGTCATTTCGCCGAGGCGCTTGATAAGTAGCATAAGCACAATGCCGGCCGCCCCTCCCAGGATGACTGCCCAAGCTGACTGACGGTGTTTGATGTCGGGCAGAAGCTCTCCGGCGGCGGCGGCGAACACCACACCGGCGGCAAAATGCTGGATAGCACCAGCGAATGTGGGCGACGGCTTCCGCCAGACCGCCGCGGCGGCGCCGACCACGACGGCTACGGCCGGGATCAGCGTGTACATCCAAGCGGACATTAAGAGTTCCGCTCTGTCGGCCGCGCCGGTGAGTTGGGTAAGAGACGTTCTTTCCAGAAATGCAACCTAATCCCCGTTAGCGAGTTTTTAATTTCTATACCAAAGGAGTTTCCCATGACAGATACCTCGCAGATCAAAGAGCACATGGACGTCGTCTCTTCCGACAAAAAGACAGTCGGCAAAGTCGACCATCTTGAAGGCTCCGACAAGATCAAGCTGACCAAACAGAGTTCGCCCGACGGCGTTCACCATCATTTTATTCCCGTCGGCTGGATCGATCACGTCGACCAGCACGTCCATTTGACAAAATCCGACGCGGAAGTCACTGCCCATTGGCAGCACGAAGGCATAAAGTAAGACGCAGATCGGGCCGGCGAGAAACGTCGGCCCGTTGCCTTACACGACCTCTTCCGGAGCAGCTTTGTAGATTACGTCCTTGCTCGTCTCGATCTGGGCCCGTGACTGGCCGGTTGAGAATCATGAGCGAGTGAGTCCGAGACGGACCGGGTAAACATCCGCGCTAATGCCGCGGCGCCAGTCGGTCGAAAGGTGATATTACCGCCGTTCGCACCGCTGCAGTCAGACGCCACCCAACCGATAGTTCCATGTGCGAATGCGCCGAAGCCCAGCGAAAGTTGATTGGAGCGCAGCTTGAGAAAGGATCGCGCAAGTTAGCAACAGTCATGCTTGTTTATGAAGTCGTTTACTTGACTTCATCATCGCCGTCTCGCAGCTCCGATGGGAGGCAGCTAACTCCCTGTGACGACGGAAGCCCGAGGGTCCTTCGCAGATATTGCAGCGAATTCTTATCGACACTCGGCAAACTTAAAAATTCAGCATCTGCCTTATCGCGAACCTCGCCGACGGTTTTTAGACCGGCCGAATTCAGTAGGTTTCGAATTCTCTGCGGAAGTCGTACACTTTCAATCAGCGTGTTATCCGGGAGCTCGGGAGCTGGATCAATCATCTAGTCACTCCAATGCACTCCGTACGGCATTATCAGGGAGCACAATTATCGGTCTTTCCGAGTTTCAATTTAGCTTGAGTTTCTAATATGACCAAGTGCCGTCGAATCGATCCGCTACTACTTCTCAAAGGGTCATTGGCACCCTAGGCTGCCTGACTGGCATGAGTTATATTTTCGCGTTCGGCGGCGGACTGCAGGACAAGTCAGTCCAGCCATTCATTGCCCGGGATTTCCTGATCTTCCTCTATGCCTGACGGTGCGGTCATCCAAGGCGATCCTGGGGTCGTCGGCGCCACGGTTGCTTGCAATGCGAACCTGCCTGATTGTTCTCCGGCCAAGAGGACCGCGATGGATCAGATGCGCATTTGTCAACGATCCCTGATCGACGGTGAGACGCGACTGGGATGACACTGGCAGCTTGAGGCCTTTGCGCAAACAGCCTTCGAATTTGGCTTAGCGGCTATTGAACAACTTTCCGGTTGCAAGCGATTGGGCTTGGCCGTCGCCGCAACTCAACAAGTTCGGCCCCGAGCGGCGGGAGCGTGATACGGACCGCCGTCGAAAATGCGCGATGTCGGGGAGCCATTGGAGTTTTTCGGCTGGCGAGCACAATCTTGCGCTACGCGACGACAGCGCAGGATTCACATAGCGGTCTTCGAGCTGTCTTATAAGTAGCGCGATGGCTGGAGCGGTTCGGAGGCATGGTCGGCTCTGAGCGGCCAGCGAAGCGCCAAAAGGTCGAGCAGGATGTCACATCAATTGATCGAACCGTTAACAGGGGCTGGCGACGAGTTATGTCGTTCTCGTCATTTTGACGTTACGCCTTTTGACGTTACGGCCGCCGATTCGGATCATCATCCGACAACTGATCACGCAGGCCAAAACCGGCTTGGGGATCGGACTTATGTTGGAATAACAGTCTTCACCATGTCTGAGAAGCAGTGATCTCGTCCATTGAAGAGTGCGGGCGTCGCTCAATGCCCATTCGTTCTTGCAATTGCGAATTAGTTGCAATAATGCCTTGGGATGGATGTCATCTTTCTTTGGTCTACTTTAGCGTTGGGTAACGGGGCGCGTTATGAAGCGAGTGTCCAACTTTTTGGGTGGCACCTGGATAGTGCTTGCGACGTGTTCTGTCGCGATCGCAGGTGACCTTCCCGTAAACCTTCCGGTCAAGGCACCTTTGCCCTACGTCTCGAAGGCTGCGGAGGTGACTGGTTACGATTGGAACGGTTGGTACATCGGCGCCCATGCCGGGGTGATCAAAGGCTCTTCAAACTGGTCCGCAACTGCGCCGGGAGCCGGCGGTCCAGGTTTGAATGGATCATTCGATTTTCCGTTCAATTTCGATTTCATGGGCGGAACGGGCAGCTATTTCGCCGGACTGCAGGGTGGGTATAATTACGTTTTTCAGTCTCGCTGGATGCTGGGTTTCGAGGCCGACGCTAGCTTTCCGAATTCGGACGTGCAGGTACCCTTTTCCGTGCGTGGCAGTCAGACGGTCACCTCGCCCTTGACCGGCCAAGTGATCTACGGAGAGGCGGTCATCCATTACGGAAGTGCCCGCGCTCGCCTCGGCTACGCGTTCGAGCATTTTCTCCTCTATGGAACGGGAGGATTGGCCTGGACCTACAATCAGGCAACGCGGGATCAGGTGACCGGTTTTCCCGCTGGCGGTTTCGCAACGCCGGGAACCGTGGACACGAGGCTGCTGTGGCGATTGGGGTGGGCCGCGGGAGCGGGCATCGAGATTCCGCTCACCGGCAACTGGACCGCAAAAGCCGAGTATCTGTCGACTGGATTTGGCCGCAAGGGCGTGACATTCCCGGCCGCAGCGGAGGTGTTCGCATCCGACCTCGCCATGCAAAGCGTCCGGCTTGGTGTGAACTACCGGATCGGTGGAGATAACGCTCACATATCGGACTTCCTGGCCAAGGGCCCATCCGCTCTGGAAACAGACCGCGTCGCGTTCCACGCCCAAGCCACCTACGTCAATCAGTATGCCCCTCCATTTCGGGCTCCCTACAGCGGCCAGAACAGTCTCGCACCGAATATCGGCCGCGAGACTGCAGACGTAACCTTGTACGCAGGCGTCCGGCTCTGGGAGGGCGCCGAAGCATGGGTCAATCCGGAAATAGATCAGGGCTTTGGACTGAGCAAATCGGTCGGCGCAGCGGGTTTCCCAAGCGGCGAGGCCTACAAAGTCGGGGCGAGTTACCCGTACACGCGTCTGCACCGGGCATTCCTGCGACAGACCATCGACCTCGGCGGCGAGGTTCAGAAAGTCGATGCCGGGCTCAACCAGTTTTCCGGGTCGCAGACTTCGGATCGGTTGGTGTTCACTGTCGGAAAATTCAGCGTCGGCGATATCTTCGACACCAATAAATACGCCCATGATCCTCGCGTCGATTTCATGAACTGGACCATCATCGACACCGGAACGTTCGACTATGCGGCCGACGCCTGGGCTTACACCGTCGGCGCGGCCGCGGAATGGTACCAAGGTCCCTGGACCTTGCGCGCCGGCCTATTCGATCTATCCATCGCACCGAATGCCACCCACCTCGATTCACAGTTCGGACAGTTCCAGTGGGTCGGCGAGATCGAGCGGCGATATGCCATCTGGGATCAACCCGGGAAAATCGCGATCAGCGGATTTCTGACACGCGGCCGGATGGGAAGCTTCCAGGACGCGATCCAGTTGGCTGCAGTGAACGGAGGACCCGCCGATATCGCCGCCGTGCGGCGCTACCAAAGCCGTGGCGGCATCAGCATGAATCTAGAGCAGCAACTCATCCCCAATGTCGGCCTGTTTGTCCGAGCCGGGGTCGCGGATGGCAGTAAGGAGCCCTATGAATTCACCGACGTCGATCGAACCGTCGCCGCCGGCCTATCGATTTCCGGAAAGCAGTGGGGGCGGGATAACGATACGTTCGGCATAGCCGGTGTCGTCAACGGGATTTCCGGCGTGCACCAAGCGTTTCTCAATGCCGGCGGACTTGGAATCCTGGTTGGCGATGGCAAGCTGCCAAATCCGGGCAGCGAAAAAATATTCGAGACTTATTATAGTTTTCCGGTATTTTCCACGAAGGTTACGCTGGACTATCAGCTCATCGCAAATCCAGCGTACAATCGCGACCGAGGCCCAGTTTCGGTGCTCAGTTTTCGCGTGCATTCGCAATACTAAGCAATTCTGATCGCGCTCTCGGTTAATCCCAGTGCGACTATCAGCATATGAAGCATCACGATGATGGTGTGGATGACACCCACTCGACGGCATCAAATGTGGCAGAGTGTTGCCGAAGCAACAAAGAGAGGAGTAATCCACAATGCATCCTACCACCATCGGCTCTCGCCAAGCACGTCTTTCAAGTGCATGGCGTGGAGGCTGCGGGTAAAGTAGGGGTTCTCAACCCCGCGCTCGCAGAGCGCTTCATCGGAGAGGTCATAGGCGCGCTTGAGGATCACCCCAGCCCCGCCATCAATCGCGTCGGCAGTGGCGGGCGGCCCGGATCATCGGTGTAGACCGCCCCAGACTCCCGTTCCAGGAACCCCCAATTCCACCGTGCGCCCCAGCGCCGCCAGCGGATGCTTCAGATGATCTGATCGAGCCGCGGAATGATCCTGCTCTCCCGTCGTGCCGGCGGCCGCATCTGGTCCCTCGCCAAAGCTCTCAAAGGCGCGTGAATGACAAATCAAATTTGCAAGGAATCCCCTTCCGCACACCCGATTTCCGGCAAACTAAATTGCCTCAGAGAACAGGTCACGCTGAAGCGCCTCATCAAACAAGCGTATCGCCAGCGTGAAATCGCCGCGATCTTTCGCAACCAAGCCGGCCTGTGGGAGATCGAAAGGGTCGCGTTGGGCGAAGCTCGGGAGACGAGGCATATCGGCAAGGCCGTTGCCGTGGTCAGTCCAAAAGCGACCACCCATCGACCATACCTTACCTCACCTCAACGAGGGGGCGCCACCGGCGCAACCGCCTCGTGGTGTCAACATCCGGTAACTGCCGTAGACCAGTGCGGCAGTTTCAGTCGGCGAGGAAGCCCTCTCGTAATAAAGTCTCAGAATGCAACACTCTTACAACCCGGCTCGACTGCAACGGGCTTCGACAGGATTTTTTTACTGGCCGATGCCTTACCTGATATCGGCCGGTCCACGGCAACCATGTGTTTGATGATCGCGGATGCGACCCCTACCGCAGCCGCCAACGAGATCGCGTGCGGACACATCGGGCAATCTGACGGTTGACGGAGATGCTACACCAACCATCACCACGGGAAACGCCGGTTTAGTCTGAAAAGACCCGATGGCTTGGCAAGTTGACCATGTTGCGGCCGTGAACGCCATTACCAACATTGGGAAGCGGATGCGACACATTGGAGCCTCCGCAAGCAAGCAACCAATGGGATCCTTACTCCATAACGGGCCACTACGAAACTCAAATTAGGCCACAAGCGGTTAAAACAGGTGAGCTAGTAGGAGCGGTTGGGCAGGACGATCCTAGCCGCGATCGCCGGAAGCACCCCCATGAGGGAAGACCTGCCAGATGCACGTGCAAGGACGCTATTAGAAATACTAATTTAGCGACTGCCGGCGAGAAGCCGTTCGCCTCTGTGTGCGGCGCAATATTTTCATCGACTTCGTGGGCCGTTGTTGTTTGATCCAGAACTCATCGGAGATCATGATCCGGCCTATGTTCGGTACAGCTTGCAGGAAAATGGGCATTGGGCCTTGAATAGCGACGTCACGTTGGATTTCAACCTAGGTGACGACACATGTTAGAGTAACGGATGTCCGAAACTCCTCGTTCTCAAATCTGGTCGGGGGTTCCGATGGCGTTGGCATCCGCTGTGTTGTTCGGTGCCTCGGCGCCTCTGGCTAAGGTTCTCCTGGGTTCGATTGCGCCGCAGATGCTGGCAGGTCTCCTGTATCTAGGCGCGGGAACGGGATTGACGATCGTCTATCTTGGGCGGGCCGCTTTTGGCGTTCCTGTCGCTGAAGCAAGTCTGCGACGCGTTGATCTGCCCTGGCTGGCCGCTGTTGTGATTTTAGGGGGATGTCTCGCCCCGTTGCTGCTCATGATGGGTCTGCAGCGCACCTCCGCTTCGTCGGGCTCCCTGCTCCTCAATCTCGAAGGCCTTGCCACAATGGCCATCGCGTGGGTGATCTTCAAAGAGAATGTCGACAGTAAAGTCTTGCTGGGAGCGCTTGCGATCTTGACCGGCGCGGTGATCCTGGCATGGGATGGACAAAGCATCACGATCGATGCCGGCGGAGCACTGATTGCCGGGGCCTGTTTGGCATGGGGCCTCGACAACAATTTTACGCGCAAGCTTTCTGCTGCTGATCCAGTCGTCACGACCATCATTAAGGGACTAGTGGCCGGAACCGTGAATATGGGGCTGGCGCTTGCAATTGGCTCAGCGCTTCCGCCTCTTTCCGTGATCGGTGCTGCGGCCTTGGTAGGCTTTTTCGGCGTCGGGGTGAGTCTGATTTTATTTGTGCTGGCGCTGCGGCATCTGGGGACCGCCCGGACCGGCGCTTATTTTTCGTTGGCGCCCTTCATCGGAGCGGTTGTGGCGATCCTGCTTCTGCGCGAGCCGCTCACCCCTCAGTTGGCACTGGCAGGGTTGCTAATGGGCGGCGGTATTTGGCTGCATCTCGCCGAGCGGCATGAGCACGACCACGAGCATGAGTTTCTAGAGCATGACCACAGCCACGTCCACGACGAGCATCACCGACATCATGCCGAAGAGATGTTGGAGCGTCATTCACATTGGCATCGCCACGAACCTATTCGACATAAGCATCCACACTATCCCGATTTGCATCATCGACACCGGCACAATTAGATCTGCGCACGCAGGAACAAGCGGAATTGGCAACGCAACTGCGGCGGCGGTGGCGACCAATGGCCATCGTACCAGCAGCGGGGCGGCGTATCGTGTGCAAGTTCAAGACGTCCCGGCCAATCAAAGCCGCCGTCCCCTGCCGCAGTGAGCCACTCGTTCGCAGCGTCTGGCTCGAGGCCGGCCAGGTCTCAGGGACATTCAAAGCTACGTTCGAGGCGAAGTTTGCGGAGTTGGTAGATTATGCAAGGAAGCAGCCGGGACCAGCCTAGGCTACGGATCTTGTTATCTAAGCTGGGAGGACTCCCCTGGCCGCGAAGCACGCTGCTGCAGCGCAGCCATCGTGGCCGTGCAGCCCGAGGATCCGAGACGCTTTCCGCAGAGAAGCCTGCGCACCCCCCGGGGCCTCCCGTTTGGCAAAACGGCCGTGCAGGGCCCCTACACTCGCCTGCCCTGCGAAGGTGTTTGGTCCCGGAAGATTAGCTAGAGCTTCGCACGGCGCGAGATAGTCGAGGCATTTGAGGCGGGTACGGTTGTAGTCCATGACGAAGCGATGAAGAAATTGATCGCGGTCGAGGTGAGAATGGAATAGCCGGCGGGCGATGCCACGTTTGGGTTCGCGGCCGATCGCTTCGACGATCCGTCGATTGAAACGCTCGACCAGGCCATTGGTCTGCGGACGGTAGGGTCTAATCAGGCGGTGTTGAATGCCCCGCTTTGCACAAACTTGATCGAACGGATGCTGGCCAGATGGCTTGTCGATCGGCTTGTTCTTCTTGTCGACGGCGAAGCGGTCCGTGAACTCGGCGCCATTGTCGGTAAGAATGGTGTGCACCGGATGCGGGAAGTGGGCGAGGAAACGTTTAAGGAATTCTTCCGAAGTCCTGGCATCCCGGTTTTGATGGATCTCCATGTAGACGTAGCGAGTGGCCCGATCGATCGCGACGAAGGCGTAGCTTTTACGTCGCTCGAGGGCCGGCAAATGTGGATGAAGCCGACAGTGGCCTGCTCAAAGATGCCAACAGCAGGCTTGTCGGGCTTCGGCCTTTGGTTCAGACCGTGCCGCTTCAGGCAGCGATGGATCGCGCTACGTGACAGCTTACAGTTGACGCAGCGCCGCATCACCTCGACGATATCATCAAGTGGCAACTGCAGCCGCGTCCGCAGCTCGCAGACGAGCGCCTCCTCCATCAGCGAGAGGCTGGTCGTCAGCTTTTTTGGCGTATGCGAACGATCGCTGACCGTAGTACGGGTGCGCCACCGCCGGATTGTGGTCTGGCTTACGCCGAGTTCGCTCGCCAGTTCCGCGATCTTCTTTTTGCTGCGCTGAATGTAAGCCCGGACCTTAGGCGTGGTCGTAGCGTTGGCGTGCAGGTTCAGTTCCATGACGCAAGGCGCTCCCTGACGTAACAGACGCCTCTTTCTACACCGATTCCATTCAACCAATCTTCCGGGACCAAACACGAAGGAAGGGTCTCACGGGGGTCGCCGCGGGCTCACAGGCCTAAATGCTCAATTTCCCATGCCCCTTGGCCGCGGACAACGTCCAGCGGCATGCGACCGGGGTCATATCTGCTCACCTCCGGCACATTGAACCGACGGACCCAGTCCCCGAAATCTTCATTCCGGCCGAGCCTGGTTTTCGGAACGAAGATATTTCACAAGCGCTACTGCCGCCAATATTAAAACGACGATGACCAGCACGCAGACCAGACCCATGCCCCAAGACATTGCGGGCGAAATACCGTTCATCATGGATCACCTCGTTTTGTTGAAGGCGCGAGAGGTCGCAAAATCTTGGACGGTTCGTCGAGGTCGGTCTGGGCGACCGGCGCATCAGTTTCTGCCGCACCCATCATCTGGACTTGGGACCGCCTTGGTAACGCCAGGCTGATCCGCCGTCGTTCACGTTTGGCGCGGAATGCAGGCGTGACGGTATCCGGTCGTAAGCGAACGCGGAATTCGGATCGCCTTGTGAGCTACCGGTCCTGGCTTGTGCGCTCTGCCTGGCCTCATTCGGCCAATAGCTTTTGTCGGTGATCGTTGATCCGGCAAATGCAGACGCCGACGCCGCCATTAGCGGCAACAAGAGTGAAATCGTGAGAAGTTTTTTCGTCATGATCCGGCTCCATCAGTTCTTCGAAGCGCGTCTTGTGCGCTTCTACTTATGAGTTCGGACCGTTTCGTTCGCCGGTTACAAGCTCACGCTGACGTGACCGGCAAACGCTCACCAACGCAATAGTCGTGGCCCCATTGCTGCGCCCGCTAAGGTGCAAAGCACAATCGTGCCGCCGTACCAAACCGCTACAAAAGGCAGGGAATCGTCCGCGCAATGCAGCGCATACGCCATCGCGCTAACGCCGCCCGCAACAAGTCCCGCGAAAGCACCCGTGCGAGCAAGGTTCGTAGGCGCCGCCTGTCGAACGGCCCAGATAGCGACGGCGAAAGGAACGATCGCGATGACCGGAATGGAAACAAGGCATTCCAGCCATTCGTCTCCGATGATCATCTTGGTCCAGTGCGAGCTTGGCGCCAGCCCGAGGCTGATTGCTGCAAGCGCCACGATGACAAGAAACGGCACCGCAACGAGATACGATCGAGGTTTTCGCTCCCCGCCAGGGCGCGCCAGCTTTGCGAGATAGACAAGCGCGAGGCTGAAAATCCCGACCGCGAATGAGACCTTTGTGGCGACGAAACCCAAGGCGCCGGACGTCACCATGTCCGGACGGACGCCCAGCCCGAAGATCGTGATTCCCAAGGCCAGAATTGAACCTGCCCCAAGCGCGACCAGAAGCGTGCGAACGACCAAACCGCGGTCGACCGGCTCGGGATTGGTACTCAGGAGGGCCACAAGCTCGTCAGTCTTCATGTCCGCTTTTCCCGGCCGATCAGGGTAGCCAGTGCTTTGAGTCCCCGGTGGATGTTCACTTTGACCCCCGGCTCGGAGATGCCGCATCGTACTGCCGCCTGCGCGATGCTCAACCCGTCCAGCTTCACGGCCTCGATGGAACACCGCATGTTTTTCGGTAGTCGCTCCATGAGCCTCCTAACATCGTAGCTACTCTCCGCGCCGACATTGTCGTCGTGCGCCATGATTGCATCGGCCTCCTCGATAGGCACGTCGGCCCGCGACGTGCGGGTACGCCGCAGGAAATCGATCAACTTGTAGCGCGCGATCGCATGGACCCAAGGCGTCAGAGGCTCGGCAGGATCATAGGTGTGCCGCTTGAAGTGAACCGCCAATACCGCCTCCTGAACGAGATCCTCCGCTTCTGCCGCACCCCTTCCCATCCTGGCGAGCTTGCCCTTGTAGTAGGCCCGCAAACGGCTGCTCAATCGCTCGAGCAGCGCGCGGTGCGAGGCCGCGTCGCCGTCCAGGCTGGCAAGCATTAGCGCCTTGAGTTCGATTTCGTGGGTCGTCATGCTTGCGTATCTCTGTTAGTTCGCCGGTCCGGCGGATTTGGTTACAGCCGAAGATGACCGGCCTCAAAAATAGTCGGAAAGGTCTGCTGCGCTTCGGCTAGGCCTCAATGCGCTTTGCTTGCCGATCGCGTCTTTTCCGCTCCTCGCATTCGTGCAGCAATTCGGGGCCGGCCCAGACCGCGGTTCCATCGTCATCCACGATGAGCGGCATGAAAAGGTTCAGGGTTTCGCTCAGCCGAACGACGCGGCCCAAGGCGCTCTCGTTGTTCGGATGCGGCTCGCATCGCAGGACCAGATCGCCGGATGGGCGGGAATCGACCTCAGGCCGCTGCTTCCAGCGCCGCAACAATTCCTGGCAGGCAAGCTCGACGGCGCGTGGCACCGGCCTGAGGTCACTTTCCCAGTATTGAACTGCGCCGCGACTCATGCCGAGCAGTTCTCCCGCCACGATCTGGTTGATGCCCAACTTCTTCCGCCACTTTTTGAAGTCCCACTGGTCCCTCACATCATCCTGGCGCCGAGGAGGGACGGCGCTTCGTCACTCTGCTGCTTGCGAGCGGTCGAAATCACTTGCCGTCTTCCGTTCTTGGCTATTCCGGTCCACGGGGACGGCTGAGCCCGGTTCGCGCGGCAACCCAAACCCCTTGATCAGCGCGTAGACCGCGGGGATCACGATGAGCGTCAGAATGGTGGACGAGATCATGCCGCCGATCATCGGCACGGCGATGCGTTGCATGACCTCCGAGCCGGTACCGGTGCTCCACAAAATCGGTATAAGGCCTGCCATGATGGCGACAACGGTCATCATCTTGGGCCGCACGCGCTCGACCGCACCCAGCATGATGGCCTCGTTCAGATCCCGCCGCGTGAACGGCTTGCCTTCCGCCAACCGTTCGGCGTGAATCTCCTTCATCGCATGATCGAGATAGATCAGCATGATGACGCCGGTCTCGGCAGCGACACCGGCCAGCGCGATGAAGCCTACGGCCACCGCGACGGACATGTTGAAACCAAGCCACCACATCAACCACAATCCGCCGACGAGGGCGAACGGCAGCGACAGCATTACGATTAGCGTCTCGGTCAGCCGGCGGAAGTTCAAGTAGAGCAGCAGGAAGATGATCAGCAGCGTGACAGGCACCACGATCTTCAGCCGCGCGGTGGCGCGCTCAAGGTATTCGAACTGTCCGCTCCAGACGACATAGTTTCCCGGCGGAAATTGTACGCTGGCGGCCACGGCGGCCTTGGCATCGGCAACGTAGCCGCCGAGATCGCGGTCGCGGATGTCGACGAAGATGTAGACCGCGAGTTGGCCGTTTTCGGTCCGGATGGACGTAGGCCCGCGCGTGAGCTTGATCGCTGCAACCTCGCCCAGCGGGACAGTCCCCCCATTCGGCATCGCGACGAGAACATCCCGGGCGATGGATTGCGGGTCGCTACGCAGGTCGCGTGGGTATCGCAGGTTGACGCCGTAACGCTCGCGGCCTTCCACGGTGGTGGTGATCGTCTCTCCGCCGAGTGCCGAAGAGACCGTGTCCTGCACATCGCTGATCATGAGACCGTAGCGCGCAAGCGCCTCCCGGTCAGGGACGACATCGAGGTAATAGCCGCCGATGACCCGTTCGGCGTAAGCGCTCGACGTGCCGGGAACTGCTTTCACGACGGTTTCGATCTGGCGGGCGAGCTTTTCCATTTCCGTCAGGTCTTTTCCCAACACCTTTATGCCGACCGGTGTCCGGATCCCGGTCGCGAGCATGTCGGTACGGGCCTTGATCGGCATGGTCCAGGCGTTGGAGACACCGGGAAACTGCAAAGCCTTGTCCAGTTCGGCGATGAGGCCGTCGACGGTCAGGCCCGCACGCCATTGCGCCTTGGGTTTGAGATTGACGATCGTCTCGAACATTTCGGTCGGCGCGGGGTCGGTCGCCGTTTCGGCGCGTCCCGCCTTCCCGTAGACCGACTCGACTTCCGGAAAGGTCTTGATGACCTTGTTCTGCGTCTGCAGGATTTCCGCCGCCTTGGTCACCGACAGGCCCGGCAACGTCGTCGGCATGTACATCAGCGTGCCCTCGTTGAGGCTCGGCATAAACTCCGTTCCGAGTTGCCGGGCCGGCCAGAGGCTGATCGCCAAGGCGACAAGCGCCAGAAAGATGGTCAGCGTCTTGGCCCTTAGTACGCCGCGGATCATCGGGCGATAGATCCAGATCAGGAACCGGTTGATGGGATTCTTGTGCTCCGGAATGATCTTGCCGCGAATGAACAGAACCATGAGCGCCGGCACCAGCGTGATCGACAGGATCGCCGCCGCCGCCATCGAGAAGGTCTTGGTGAACGCCAGCGGGCTGAACAGCCGGCCCTCCTGCGATTCCATGGTGAAGATCGGCAGAAAGGATACCGTGATGATCAGCAGGCTGAAGAACAGCGCCGGGCCGACCTCGCTTGCAGCCTCGATGAGGACCTCTAGGCGCGGCTTGTCCGGTGGCGCCCGTTCGAGATGCTTGTGGGCATTCTCGATCATCACGATGGCGCCGTCGATCATGGCACCGATGGCGATGGCGATGCCGCCGAGGCTCATGATGTTCGATCCGATGCCGAGCACCTTCATCGCGGCGAAAGCCATCAGGATGCCGATCGGGAGCATCACGATGGCGACGAGCGCGCTGCGCACGTGCAGCAGGAAGACGATGCAGACGAGCGCGACGACGATGCTTTCCTCGGTAAGCGTCCGCTTCAGCGTTTCGATCGCGTCGTGGATCAGGTTCGAACGGTCGTAGACCGGTATGATCTCGACACCCTTCGGAAGCGCCGAAGCCATCTCCCCCAGGCGCGCCTTCACATTGTCGATGACGTCGAGCGCATTCTGTCCGAAGCGTTGCAGTGCGATTCCGCTGGCGACCTCGCCCTCCCCGTTGAGCTCGGTTATGCCGCGGCGTTCGTCCGGGCCGAGTTCGACCCGTGCGACGTCCTTCAGCAGGACCGGCGTGCCCTTGTCGAGCTTCAGCACGATGTTCGATAGGTCGGAGAGGCTCTTGACATACCCCCTGCCCCGCACGACGAATTCGAACTCGGAAAGCTCGACGGTGCGCCCGCCCACGTCCATGTTGCTGCCGCGGACCGCATCGCGCACCTTCGCAAGCGGTATGTCGAGCGATCTCAACCGGTTCGGATCGACGATGATGTTGTATTGCCTGACGAAGCCGCCGACGCTTGCGACCTCGGCCACGCCTTCCGCTTTGGAAATTCCGTATCGGATGGTCCAGTCCTGGATCGACCGCAGATCGGCCAGCGATTTGTCCTTGGACTGCAGCGCGTACTGATAGACCCAGCCGACGCCCGTCGCATCGGGCCCCAACGTCGGCGTCACGCCGGCGGGCAATTTGCGCGCCGCGGCGTTGAGGTATTCCAGCACACGCGAACGCGCCCAGTAGATGTCAGTGCCGTCTTCGAAAATGATGTAGACGAACGAGACGCCGAAGAATGAAAACCCCCGCACCACTTTCGATTTCGGTACGGTGAGCATGGCCGTCGTCAAGGGATAGGTGACCTGGTCTTCGATGACCTGTGGTGCCTGACCTTTGTATTCGGTGTAAACGATGACCTGGGTGTCGGAGAGATCTGGAATCGCGTCGAGCGCCGAGTGCTGCAGGGCATAGACCCCGGCCGCAATAGCGAAGATAGCGCCGATGAAAACGAGCATCAGGTTCCGGGCCGACCAATCGATGAGCCGCGCGATCATTGTGGTTTCTCTCCGGTGTCGAGGCCCTTGAGCGCCGCCTTGAGATTGCTTTCGGCATCGATCAGGAAGTTCGCGGAAGAGACGACCTTGTCGTTTTCGGCGAGCCCTTCCTTGACCTCGACGAGGCCGCCGCCGCGGCGCCCGATCTTCACCGCCCGCGGTTCGAAACGGCCCTCGCCCTTGTCGAGCAGCACAAGCTGCCGCTCGCCGCTGTCGATCACCGCGCTGCTGGATACGGTTACGACTGGAGTTTCCGTCCCCGTGGCAATTTCGACGTCGGCATACATGTCCGGCCGCAGCACGTCGTCCGGGTTGGGTAATTCGATCCTGATCCGCGCGGTCCGCGTTTCCGGTTTCAGGTGCGGATAGATCACAGTGACTTTTCCCGTGAACGGTCGGTTCGGATAGGCGCGCAAACGCACGGTGGCGGTTTGTCCGAGTTCGATGAGCGCAAGATCGCGTTCGGCGACGTCGACCATCACCCAGACGACATCATGGTCGACGATCCTGAAAAGCACGTCTCCGGGCGCTGCACGCATCCCGTTAACGGCCGTCCGCTCCACGACCTCACCGTCCTGCGGCGCAGGCCAGTTCAGGTAGACCGGGACCTCGCGCGTCCGCTCGATGTCGGCAATAAACCCATCGGGCGCACCGAGGTTTTCGAGGCGGCGGCGCGCCCCTTTCAGGGCCTGCCCGCTGATGCCGGCTTCCGGACGGGCGTTAAGGGCCGAGAGATATTCGGCGGCGGCGCTCGACAGGTTCGGGCCGTAGATGCGCATCAACGGCTGGCCCTTGCGGACGTGCGTGCCGGTCGTGACGTTGTCGACGGTGTCGATGAAGCCCTCGAACCGGAGCGAGACGACGGACACGCGCCGCTCGTCCTGCTGTACCGTAGCCGGTGCGCGGACCATCGTATTCAAGGAGCGGCGCTCCGCGACCTCGGTCTGGACACCTGCCTTCTGCAGCTTGCCCGCGCTCACTTTGACCGATGAGTCGTCGTCTTGTTCGCCCTCATATACGGGGAGATAATCCATCCCCATCGAATCCTTTTTCGGCGTCGGCGACGTGTCCGGAAGGCCCATAGGGTTACGATAGAATTTGATCCGCCCGCGTTCGCCGCCCTTCGCAGTCATGGCTTCCGGAGCGTGCTCCTCGAAGCTCACATCTTCGCTGGCGCGGACCGCCGAATATTCCTTGCCCGACGGCGTCTTCTTCGGCGTCATGGAATAATCGGGCGCGCCGTCCGGATCACGGTAGTAGACGATCGGTCCTGTCGCAGCCGGTTGAGCGGAACTTGGCTTTGCCGCTGCGGGAAGTACGGCGGACAGCCATCCTGGAAGCGGAGCGCTCGAACGTCCGACGGCCAATCCGACCACTCCGGCGGCCAGGATCGCCGTAAAGGCTAACAAAGCACCTACTGGCCGTCTCATAGCGAACCTCCGGCCAGACGTTCCATTTCGGCGTATTTCGTTTGAAGTTCTACCTTGAGCTTCAGCAGGTCGAGCTGGACAGCGCGAAGCCTGCGCTCCGCCTCGAAGACCGAGGAAAGATCGGACGTGCCGGCCTGGAAACCGTTCCGCGCATTGTCGAGGGATGATCGTGCAGGCGGCAATTGGCGCGACGCGTAGATCTGCACGACCTTCCGTAGCGCATCGACGCTGAACCATGCGTCGGCGATCTGTCCGTCGACCCGCAGCCGCAGCGCCTCGCTGCGGGCTTGCGCGGCGCCGAGACGCGCGCCCGCCGCCCGCTGTTCGGCGTCCTTGACTTCATAGTGCAGCGGCAGCTTGACGCCGAGCATGAACTCGCCGGTATCCTCGGTCCCGGGCCGCTGCACGTATTTCGCGCCGAGCGTGACGTCGGGATAGTAGTTGAGGTCGGTAAGGGATTTGGTCTGGGCCGCGGAATTGCTCTGGGCTCCGGCCAGCGCCAGCATCGGGTTAGCAGAGCGCGCGAGTGCCTGAACCTGCGCGAGGCTGATTGCCTTGATTGCTCGAAAGCCGGTCGGCGGAGCCAAGGGCGCCAGGGACGGACGGCCGATCAGGGCATTCAGCCTGGCCGCCGCTGCCTTCTGTTCGCCTTGTCGGCGGACGACGTCGCCGTCGGCGGTAGCCGCTTCGATCTCGGCCTTGATGACGTCCTGCCGGTCGACCGATGTCGTGCCGTATCGCGAACGCAACAATCCGAGCGTCTCGTCGTACCGCCGCTTGATTTCGGTGGCGACCCCAACGGCTTCATACGCCGCATTGTATTCGCCATGTGCTGTAATGACCTGCGCGATGAGTTCGGTCACGGTGGCACGGCCTTGGAATTTTGCGGCATCGGCGTCGGCCGTGGCGACGTTGCGCTCGAGGCCGTATTTGCCCCAAAGCTTGAGCTCCTGGTCGATGCCTATGCGGCGCTGTCCCACGCCCTGCCGGTTGACGTCCCAAGCCTCGAGAATGAGGGTCGGGTCAGCCAATACGCCCGCCGTCCCGATCTTGTGAACCGCTGCATCGAACTCGAGCGCGGCCGCCGCCACCGTCGGGTTGAGGCGTTTGGCAACCGCCACGACGCTTTCCGCGGTAGCTCCGGGCAAAGTCTGCTCGGCTGCCAAGGCCGGGGACAACCACAGCAATGCTGCGGTTGCTCGGATTGCGGCGAAGCCAGTGATTCCGGCTGAGCGGATCACGGCGTGGCCTTGATGACGAGCTTGCTTTCAACCGTCCCGGTTTCGCCTTGAACCTTGGCGCCGAGGGACAATTGCCAGCCACCTTCCATAGTTATGGCGGCCTTGAACTTATAGACGCCCGGCTCCGTGCTCGGCATCGCCTCGATCGACGTTTTCATCGTGTCCATGCCGTCCGGAGCCATGTCCAATCTCTTTGCGAAGATCACCGCATCGGGAACCGGCTTGCCGTCGGGCTTGTGGATCAGGCGGACCGAGATGGTTGCGTCCCCCTTCTTGACTGTCTTGTCGACCAGTTGGAATTCGTAGTCCTTGATGTCGGCGCGCGCGAGCGTGGCCGAACCTGCCAAGGAAGCGGCGATCAACGCCGCCCGGAGGGCGGGCGCGAAGGCATACTTCTTCATTTTACAAATCCTCGATGACCCGATGCGCCGCGAACGGCGGCGTGCGTTAACTGCGCGGCCCTGAGACCGCGCAGCAGCAGACGGCGTGGAGACGCCGATCAGATCGAGATTCGAGGGGGATGATCCGGAGGGGAACCGATGAGGCCGTCCGCAATCAAGTCGTCGAGAGGGAAAAGCAGTCGGCTGGTTTGAAAGGAAACTTGGACACCGTCCGTTGGGGATGGTTCGGCCTGCGCGATGGTCAGCATGCACATCGCGACAAGCGGACAATCCCGGCAGTTATTGCTTTTTTGGCCGTCCGGACAGCAAGGCATAGCGTCCGACATCGCGGCCATATCGGTCATCTCAGCGGCAGCCAGACGCTTTGCCGCCGCCGGCGTGACCAGCGGCGCAAAGACGAGCCCTACGATCACGAAGATCGCAAGCATACGACCGATGAGTCGGCGAAGATTCATTGCCTACCATCCCACGGGATAGGGAACTTGGGAAGGACTATCCCTTCACATCTTCGCCAGAGGCGTTTCCAGGCCAAATGAGAGTTATCGGTTAACCAAGAAGCGCTTCAACTCGCGATTTCGGAGCCGATAAACTGCATGAATGACCGCCGGCCGGTGGCCCCGAAAAGGACCACGTCGTACTTCCGGGGGGGGGGCCGCCCTCCATTCCCGGCGATCCCGCCGGCATGCCTGGAACCGCAAGTCCGATGGCGGTTGGCCGTTTCTCCAACAATTGTCGCAAGGCGAAAGCGGGTACATGGCCTTCGATGACGTACCCCCCGATTTCCGCAGTGTGGCACGCTGCAAGGTCGCCCGGCACGCCGAGGCGCTTCCGGACTGCCGGAAGCTGCGCCGTCTCCTGGACAGTGACGGTGAATCCAGCGTCCTTGAGGTGTTGCACCCAACCCGTGCAGCATCCGCAATTCGGATCCTTGTGAACGAGGATGGCTGGCGTCTGCGCCGAGGCGGGATACCCCCGCGCAACCAATCCCGCTGCGAAGATCGCGAGCGCACTTCGCCGAGTCACTGTGCTTAATTTGTACATCTTCTGGACATCCCCTGACGTTCAGCAAGGATCATATCTAGGTCTTCGCGACCGCGGGCCCAAATCCGCGTGATCAGCGTCCCTTTCGCCCTCGGAAACAATCTGCCGGCCATCGGCCTCATGCCGCGAGCAGCTTGCTTTATTTGAGGCTGGCGGTGACCCTCTGCAAAGGATGGCCATTAACCAGTTGTTAACCATCGCAGATGCAAAAGACCATATTGCAGCAGGGAGATTCTTCATGAACGGTCTCGAAGTGATGAGCGCTGCGCACGATGCCATCATCACGGTTGTCGTGATTTCGGCACCCTTGTTGATCGTCGGTACCGTCGTTGGCGTCGCCGTCTCGCTGTTCCAGGCCCTTACGCAAATCCAAGAGCAGACGCTCATTCAAACCCCCAAGATCCTTGCGACATTCGTTACTTTTCTGATCGCGTTGCCCTTCATGGCTGAGACTTCGCATAACCAATTTTTGCGGATGGTCGCGCAAATCAGCATGCCCACCAATTGACTCTTTTGCGCGTGGCCATCCGAGCCGGTCTATGAGCATTCGTTTTCCTGGTGGCTCGGCAAGCTGCGTCTTCGAACGATGTAAGCCGCAAAGCATTCTTTCGCTGCCCTCGTCATCTGGTTGCGTTTGCTCCTCGCGCGCGGCGCAAGCCCCGTAGTGTCCGAACACTCCAGAGGCGCTGGGATTCGGAAATCTGCTACACTCGGTCCAACTGAACCGGCTGATTCGGCGATCGCATGGGCGAGACCACGATTATTCATCTGTCGAGACTGATCGCGCTGGAACGCAGGCTCGACAACGTTGCCAACAACGTCGCCAACGCTGACACGACCGGCTTTCGTGCGCGCCAGCTTTCCTTTCAGGAATATCTCTCGCCGGCGAAGGAGGGCGAAGCCGACGGAAAAAGGGAGCGCCCGGTCTCGTTGGTGAATGCCGGATTCCAGTATCCGGACGTCTCCGGGGGCGCCATTCAACTCACCGGAAATCCTCTCGACGTAGCCATCGTCGGAGACGGCTATTTTGCCGTCCAGACGCCGCAGGGAGAGCGCTACACGCGGGCCGGCGCGCTTACCACCGATGCCACCGGACGCTTGGTCACTATGGAAGGCCAGCCGATCCTTTCCCGGACTGGTCCGATCACGATCGCACCCGAAGAGCGCTCATTGACGATCGCCGCCGACGGCACCATCAGTTCCCGGCAACGGATTCTCGGCAGCCTTCGCCTCGTTCGGTTCGACGGCCCTCTTCAAGCGGTGGGGTCTAACCTATTTCAGAGCCAGACTCCTGCCCTCGATATTCCGACGGGGTCCGTGAAACTGTCGGTCGGCGCTTTGGAGAAATCCAATGTCCAGAACGTCCAGGAGATGAGCCGATTGAGCGAGGTGACCAGGTCCTACGAACAGGTAGGTGGGCTCCTCAAGAATTCGCAGAGCGTCGACGATCTGAACAAGCTAGGAACCGTCCCCGACTGAATCGTCCGCGATATCAGGTTTCTGGATCTCCGGTGAGAAGCGCGATGGCCTCCTGAAGCAAAAGCGAGGGCGGTTGTGTCCGGACCGTTGTCAGCGCGGCTGACGAAGTTCGCCGGCGAGCCAACCCACGGCGTCGGTCTTCATCCTCTTGCGCGCCGTCTCGTCGACGAGATCGACGATTACCGACGGGAACGCGCAACCGGGCCGAAACCGAAATAGTCTTTGTTCGGGGGCGTCTCTAGCGGCCCCTGTTGCTCCCTCCCGAGGGCTGTGGGCCCCAGGAGCCCCCGGTTTCGCAAAGCGTCCGGGATTTGCCGGGCGCACCCTCGCCTGCATCGGAAAGCCTCCCACCGAGGTCGCGGCGGGCCCACAGGCGTATCGGTCGCGCCTTTGCCCGAGTTAGTCGGGTGCAGTGACGTCGTCGCGGGCCGCGGGCTGGCCGCTTAAGGTCGGATCGAAGCGCGCGCGTCCGAATCCCGCCGGCATTGCCAAGGACAGAGTGTCGTAGCTTGCGGTCGGCAAGAGTCAGCAGCCTGAAACATTGCCGGTGGCGTCTTGCGCGGTCGACATGATCGGCCTGATCAGCCGAGCAATCGCCAGGATTCCCTTGATGCCGTTTCCAAAGCGGGCAATGGCGTCGCGGTGGTCCCGCAACTCGCTGTATGGCAGATAACGAAGGTTGAGTTCGGCGACCCGTGAGAACGCCGGCCTGGCAAACTGCGCTCTAACTTCGCCCTCGCGGTCGTCCGGAGCCACGAGGAAGAAGTTGCGCGCTGCGGCACCATCGATGCCCAGCGCAAGGTCGAGCATCCGGACGATGCCGGAATAGATGCTGGTGGTGTGTTCGACTTCGAACGCGGCAGCCACATCGCCGCCTTGTTCGATCCAGAGCACGTGGATGAGACGAATAGCGTCCGCAGCGCCGGCCTCGGCCAAGGCCGCGGGCAAGCGGTCGAGACAGCCGTTCGCCAGCCGCCCGTCCTTGTAGGACCGCGCTCCGTCGTTCGAGGCTATCCACACCTGGAATCCAAGGGCTAAACCCAGGTCCCGCAGCCACCCTTGGATCTCGGTATGGGTATGGTCCGCCTCACGGGCTGCTGCCACCGCTTTCGAAGACGCTGCGGATTCCGCGCGGACCTGATCGAGATCGGACCTCCAGCGATCGAGGGAGCCGTCTTCTTGACGTTCCGGAAGCGGATAGCGTCCGGTGCCGACCTCGAACAGGAACGCCGCCGCGGCTCCGAGATCGTTGGAAAGCAAATTCCGATACTGCGAGTTCAGCGCCAGGACTCCTCGGCGCATGGCGAGATACTGCTCCCAACGGCCCAATTTCACGTCCGCTCCCGTCAGGGCATTGTATCCTCTCACGATGGCGGTGTTGAACGGCGGCGCGATCGTCGGATGCAGGAAATACAGCAGATTTGCGGCTGCGGGACCGAGCCCCTTGATGGTCGCCCGGTCGAGCTTCTGGATCGCTTCGATCACGTGTTCCTCGGTATTGCAGCAAAGACAGGTATCGAGGAAATTCCCGAAGGCCACCTGGTTAGGCCGATTTTCGTAGATGTCCGGGATACGGAGCTTCGGTTTCCACATGAATGCATGGTCGGCGCCCTTGAAGACCTGCCGCTGCTCGGCGATCGAATCCAGCACCGTTTCGAGCGATGAGCCGCGATAGGCGTTTCCGAACGTGTCAGCCTTGATCTCGGCCATCACCTCCTGAAGTCCGCGCCTGATAGATCGGAAATTTTTTATCCGCGCGTCCCACAGAAACCACGTCCGGTACGTCCCCGCCTCGTCATTCCTCCAATGCCGTATAAGATCTCCGACCCAAGCCTGCTCCATTCGCTAAACCACCCGTTCTAACTTCGGCGGCAGGCCATTCGGCCTCGCGCCCGGTACCCGAACTCTCGTTCAAGCTCAACCAATATACCGGACTTATCCCTTTCCGCACAGCTAAGACGACACTTCGGGCTTGTCCTTCCGGTCTACAAACCGGACGCCGATCCGCTTCTCCTTCCGCCAGACCACCCGGCATCGGCGGCCGCCGCCTTCGAGCTCAAGAACAACGGAATCTGGAATTCCGATCGGCGACGCCACCTCGAGCGAGGCACCACTGTCCGAAAGGTTCCGGACGGTACAGCTAATGGCCCCTCCCCCGAAGGAAATCGTCGCGGCCTTCAGGACTTTGTGACGCGGCGCAGACCTGTTGTCGTCTTCCATCCACATCCTCCACCTGTCTTCGGCCGACGATAGGCCGCTGTCGGCTCAGTGTTTGTGTTCACCCTTTTGCTCGGTTGGCATCGACATCCCGGCCCCGGGCTTCTTGCCATTGTTTTCCGGCTTCTTGCCGTCCCCCTTGTCCATGGACTCCATCTCTTCGTCCGGAGGCGCCCTCGCGACCATGTCCTTGTAGTGCTCGGCAGATAGGCCGGGCAGCTTGGTGACGAATGCGACGATGCTCCAGATGGTCGCATCGTCATGTCCGAGACCCCACGCCGGCATGCCGCTCATTTTCAATCCATGTTTCGTGACCCAGAAAACGGTCTTGGGATCGAAACGCTGTTCGGAAAGATTGGGCGGCTTCGGGTAGAGGCCGGGCCGAATTTCCGAATCCGATTGCTCGGGCGCAAGGTGGCAATTCACGCACATCGCCGCATACTGTCCCGCTCCCTTCAAAACGAGTTGCTCGTCCTGAAGGTCGGGTAGCTCGATCCGGCCGGCGCGTACCGCGATGGAGCGGTTGCGAACGGTCTCCATTACCCTTCGGGTGATTTCCCAATGCGGCGTGTCCGCGCCGACATCGTAGAAGCCGTAGCCCACGTAGAATAGAATTCCGCCAAATAGAGCCACCGCAGCGAGGACCGCAACACCCAACCGTCTCGTCATTTAGCATCCACCTTTTGGTCTGTTGAAGGTTCTCGCCGACGAACGTCAAGTACGGCGGTTCGTTTTGCGGATGACGGCGGCCGGTCCAGCGAACGCGACCAGTTCCGGTAGAAAGCGACGCACGTCATGAGCGCCAAGCCGCCCGCGCTGACCGCGACTTGAGCGGCCAACCCATCCGAATACATTTCAAGGATGAAGTGGCCGACGAACGACAGAAAGATACCGACGCAGAACACTTCGAGGGACCGCTGGCCGCAGACGATCAACGGCTGCAGCGCCGCGGATCGCAGCCCGCTCCAATCGGACGGAACCAGACGAACCACGATGACGGCCACCGCAAGGAAGTGCAGCACCCGGTAAGGCGCGAGGTTCGTCTTGTCGTTCGGGACGAACCATTCGAGCATGCCGGTCGGCAGAAACGCTGTCGTCTCGAAACGGTCAGCGAGCGTCACGACAGCGGCAAAGACGACGAAAGCGATGCTCGCTGCAAGGACGGCACGGGACCGCGCCAGTACCTGCATACGCGCGCGACCGCCCAGGGCCGCCCACGCACCCAGCGTGAACAGAAGCTGCCAGGTGAACGGATTGAAGTACCAGTCGCCGGAAGGATATGCCGAGAAATTCCAACCGAATAGACGTGCAGACAGGTAGACCGAGATCGAAGCCGCCAACGCCGCATTCGGCCACCGCATCATGACGATCAGCAGCGGCGGGAAACCGGCCATCAGAACGATGTAGAGAGGAAGGACATCCAGGTTCAGCGGCTTGAACTTCAGCATCAACCCTTGCGTAAGCGTGGCGACCGGCTGCTCGATGAGGCCGGCGACATTGAATTCGTCGAGAAGGTGCGAATGCCCGTAGCGCTGTGCCACGTAGCCGATCGCCGCGGCGTAGAAGACGAACAGCAGGACGTGGGCGACGTATAGCTGCCAAACGCGCCGCATCAGCAGAGCCGTTCCGGCGAGCATTCCTTGTGCGGATATCCTTCGAGCGTACACGAACGCCGCCGTGTACCCGGAGATGAAGACGAAGATGTCGGCGGCGTCGCTGAAACCGTAGTTTCTCGTCGTCAGCCAAGCGATCGAGTTGTTGGGGATATGGTCGAGAAATATCGCCCAGTTTGCCAGACCGCGAAACAGGTCGAGACGCAGATCCCGCCCTCGCGGCGAAACGGCCTTGGAAGCTGGCATCGAACTCTTGATATTGTCCGACGATGCTGGCTCCGACGAAGCCACTGTCGTCGACGGTTCGTCAGGCCGCGATATTCTGACCGGCTGCAAAGACGGCATCGATTAGCCTGCCATCGCCCGGCAACTTTCGGCACAACGCGTACATGCCGTCACGCAGTCGTCCATCCCGCCGACGCGCTCGCAGTCCTTGGCGCATTCGGTGCAGATCTCGGCGCACTCCTCGCAGACGTGCGCATGGTGAGGCGAATTGAGAAGCATGAAGTGCGCCGCAGTTCGGCATATCTCGGCACACGCCATCATCAGTCTGATGTGCTTCGGTTCGACGTGCTTCCCGCCGGACTCCAGGCAGTGGGTCATCGCCGTCCCGAGACACATCTGGTAGCAGCGCAGGCATTCGTCGATGCACGCCTGCATCTCCTTGCTCGTCTTCATCTCATTCTCTCCTTTGTTTTCCGTTGGCCTACTGGACGTTGAGGACAAGCATCAGGCCGCCGCCGCCGTGCTGCTCAACGTTGTTGTTGGCTGTGTGATGCGGGATGTGGCAGTGCACCAGCCATTTGCCCGACTTTCGTGCCGTCCAGACCACGTCGTAGCGCTGCCCGGGACCGACGTTGACTGTGTCCGCCTGGTATCGCGCGCTTTCCTTGAGGTTCACCCCGTCCACGGCTACGACTTCGAACGGTCCGCCGTGCACATGCATGGGATGCACGAAGTTGTTGTTCGTCCCGATGAAGCGAAGTTTGATGGTCTGTCCGACCTTCATGGCGACCGTGTCGGTCGAGGGGTATGCCTTGCCGTTGATCGTGAAGTAGTTCGGAAGCGCCCCTTCCATCAGCATCGCCGGATAGGTCAGCCATTCGCGCTTCAGCCACTCCTGTAGCTGGATCGCGTAATCGAGGTCGGCCTTCACCTCGGCCGAGGGGTCCTTCGGCGCGATCAGCAGCGCCCCGTAGAGCCCGAGCGCCTGCTGGCGGTCCGGATGATCGTGGCTGTGGTAGAAGTACGTGCCGCTCTGGCCCACGTCGAATTCGTAGGTGTAGGAGCCGCCCGGCGGCACCGGGTCTTGGGTGACGTTGGCCGGCCCGTCCATCTCATTCGGGACGATCAGTCCGTGCCAATGAACCGTGGTGCTTTCTGGAAGCGCATTACGGAAGTTGATGCGGACATGATCCCCCTCCGTCACCTGCAGCCGCGGTCCCGGGACCTGACGATTGTACGCGTAGGCCTCGACCGCCACGTCCGGAAGGATGTTCCATCGGATGATCTCGGCCTTGATGTCGAAGACCTTGACCCCGTTCTCGATGCGCGGCGCAAGGACCTTGTCGCCCCTCGCGTCGGGCGCCGCCACGTAAGCGACTTGACGCGGCTTCACGGCGGCCATGTCCTTCATAGCCTCGCCGGGCAGATCGAAGGTGTTGATCATCCCCGGCGGCATGATGGAGCCGTCGACGTCGCGGGCGCTGAGACCGAGGTTGACGGAAAACCCCGGTATCACCATTCCGGAGATCAGAAGGAACGACGTCACGCCGGCGAGCGCCGCCAACTGTGGAGTCGTCGCGTCGCCGCCCATCTGATGGCCCCCGCCAGGGGACGCTTCGCGGTCGCCCGACTTTTTTGCTTTCTGTTGTCCCCCATGTCCCTCCATGTGGCTCATCTGCTCATCCGACATTTGACCCGTCTCGGACTTCATTCCGGACATGTCGCGTTGTTGGCCGGCTGCCTCCGGCCGTTCGGTCATCAGGCCGTGCTTGACCTTCTTCTTCACCATCCAGACGTTGAACGGATAGGCCGTCGTGAATCCGACCATGACACCGAGAGACATCACGCCCCAGAAGACGAATTCGAGCGGATCCATGGCGCGCATGTCGCGGCCCATCATCAGCAGGCTCATCGTCGGCGCCATTCCCGCCATCATCGCGTTCATGCTGATGAATTCCGGCATGAAGCTCTTGCGGACATTTTCCCAATAGGTGCCGCCCATCATCTTCTTCATGAAGAGGGACTGGAAAATGAACAGACCGAACGAGAAACCGGCAATGTATTCGACGATAAGGTCGATCCACATCGGGAGGCCCAGCAGTGCCGTCACGGTCGCCGCCAGAATGATGCCGGTGGCATCCCCCGCAACGCAGTGAATAGTGCTCCCGACGCCCTGCTTCCAGAGGGGCGATGTGAAGTGCTCATGCTCCCCTGGACGGGGCTCCTTGTCCGCGAGCACGTAGAGCAGCAATCCGAACGGGCCCATGTAGAGGGTGACCAGGATGAAACCCCACTTCATCACCGTCGGCTCGGGATTGCCGTTGAACTGGTCGAACGCGACGTAGGCCGTAGAGCCCGCCGCGAGGACGAACCATGCGATCAGAAAATAATCGTAGGGAAGTGCGATCATGGAGTCCTCGCGGTCAGGTGTTCAGGCTGTTCAGCCGCCGTGCTTGCCGATCCAGTCCTTGAGCATGGTCTGCTCTTTGGTCTGATCCTTGACCGTCTTCTCGGCCATTTCGCGGATCATCGGGTCTTTAGTCTCCTTCAGCACCGTCTGCGACATCTCGATCGCGCCCTGATGGTGAGCGACCATCATCTTCGCCCACGCCTTCGTAGGGTCGGGATCCATTCCCTTCTTCATGTCGGCATTCATTTTTTCCATGGACTTTGTGTAGGCCGGACCGGCGTCGTCGGCGTACGAAGGCATCGATAGCGCAAACAGCACCGCGACAGACGCGGCCGAAATCTTCAGGATGTTTCGTGACATCTCATTCTCCATTGTTTGAAAACACATTCGCAAACGGCCGGCACAAATTGTTGTTCCGCGGATGTGGCGACGACATTTCCGGCTTTGGCGACGAGCGTTTGCACAAGCGCGAGCACGCGTTGTCGACAGGACCTCGCCGGACTGAGCATCTTCCATAAGAGTGAATTCATGGCCGACGTGCGCGGCAGACCTCCTGCAATTTCAGGCAACGGCATGTCGCCGCGGCGGGCGGAAAAGCACTTTCCGGACAGCCTGGGTATTTGCTAAGCCTGTCGTGCTGCGGCGGCGATGCGAGCTGGGTCGAACCGATCATCGGTACCTCCACGTCGCAGCGAGCAGTCGCTCTTCCCACAATGCGCTGGAGGTAGCGAAGACATTGTAGCCGACCCACGGATGCCTCTTGATCGAATCCAGCCGCTTGATTCCGTCGAGACGGTTGAACCGGCACGCCCTGGGATCGAACACAAATACTCTGAGCGACATCTCTTCGAGGAGGTGACGCGTGATGCCATGCGTCGTGTCGGATCCGTGCTCCTCACAGATGACCACGCAATCGCGGTGCATCAGCCGTTCCGCGCCGGTCAGCGCTTCGATTTCCACGCCTTCCACATCGAGCTTGACCACCACCGGAAGCGATGCATCGACGAGCCCGCCCGCAACCAGGCTGTCCAGCGAAACGACAGTTACGGCGTCCGGCTCGTTTTCGGTCAGCCTGAGGGTCTCCAAGGCTTCATGCCTTGCGCCCGTGATCCTCACAAAACCGGCCGCCTGTCCACCGACCGCGGCGTTGAGCCATCGGAAACGGTCGCCGTTCAGGAGCGCGTTCGCGCCAAGCCGTTTCGCGTTTTCCGGAGACGCTTCGATGGCGAGCGTGGGCTGCCTGCCGAAAGGCCGGCTGGACGCCAGCACGGACCAGTAACCGAAGTTCGCCCCGCAGTCGACGAAGGAGTACCTGAGGTCTGCCGCGCACCTTAAGAAGGCTTCGATCTCCTCTTCATAATCGTATCTCGGATTAAGCATTCTGCTCCAGTATCCGTCGCAGAACGGGATGGCGAAGTCGGCATCCTCGTTCAACCGGACGATGATGTCGCGATCGGCAACGACAGTCGCGACCGCCTTGCAACCGTGCCTGTAGCCGCGATGTCCGTAAGGTCGCGTGATGACGGATCCGGCCTGAAGGGCCAGCACCGCAACGCGGTCGATCACGCCGGCGCCGCTCAGCCTTCCGCTCTTGCGATCGAAAGCGAGCGGTCGTTCGGACGCAACTCCGTCAGCCTGGCGCAACGATGCCTCCATCCATTCCCTCCAAGGTCCGCTTCTCGACCCGGTGCCGCCGGCTCACGCAGCGCGGCGGCACCGGCCGTTCCGGGGTTACTTGCCCTTCTGCATCTTCGTGATCGTGATGCCGGCGGTCGCCCGTTCGGCTTCGAACTGGACCTTGTCGCCGACCTTGACGTGCTTGAGCATCCCCGGGTCCTGCACCCGGAAGACCATGGTCATGCCGTCTTCGTCCATATCGAGATTCTTGATGGGGCCGTGCTTCAACGTGATCTTGCCGGCGGTCTCGTCGATCTTCTTCACCTCGCCGTTGACCATGGCGTTCTGGGCGAACGCCGCGGTCGAAATTGTTGCCAAAACGACGGCGAAAACTGCTGCTGCAAGTTTGTTCTTCATGATGTTTTCCTTGGTTTTGTCGGGATCACTTGACGACGATCGTACCGACCATGCCGGCTTCGCGATGACCCGGGATCAGGCACGAATATTCGAACTCTCCGGGCTTGCTGAACTTCCAGACGATCTCGTCGGTCTTCTTGGGGGCAAGCCGCTTGCCGTTCGGGTCGTCGTGCTCCATGTCGGGGTTCTTCTTCATGGCCTCCGCATGCTTGAGATTTTCGGCGGTCGTCGCCAGGATGAATTCATGGTCGAGTTCACCGTTGTTGCGGAGCATGAACTTGACCTGCTCGCCCGTCTTGATCTCCAGTTTTGCGGGCATGAACATCATCTTCCCGTCCATCTCGCCCATGGTCACCTGAACGATCCGGGCGGGCTTCTTGGCATCGCCGGGCTCGCCCGCGGAGAACGTCTCGTCGTGGCTGTGGCTATGTCCGGCCGGACCCTCGCCCGCCCAAACGGCGGTACCGCCTGCCAGCAGTAAACCCGCGATTGCCGAAGCGACGGCTTGATTGATGGTCTTCATTAGTCTTCTCCTGTCTGATGTTGAGTTCGAAAAGGCGTCCGGATCACATGCCCTTCATGCCTTTCATTCCTTTCATGCCCTTCATTTGCGTCGTCCCGCCTTCCTCCTTGCCGCCGTTCTGGCGGGGAGCCGCTGAGGCGGGCGCATCGACTTCGTATGCGACCGTGCCTTGCGGATTTTTGTAGGGACCCGGGTCCTTGTAATCGTCGCGGGCCATTCCTTCCCGGATCTTCATGACGGAGAACATGCCGCCCATTTCGATGGGGCCGAACTGGCCGGAGCCCGACATCATCATGAGCGTGTTGTCCGGCATCGGCATCTCCATCTCGCCCATGGCCATTCCTGTCGAACCCATCACCATCGCGTCCGGAGCAAGCTTGCCGACAGCCTTGGCGAGATCCTTCTTCGACACACCGATCATGTTGCGCATGTCGTGCCCCATCGAGTTCATGGTGTGGTGCGACTTGTGGCAGTGGAACGCCCAGTCGCCGGGATTGTCAGCGAGCACGTCGAAGGCGCGGACCGCTCCGACGGGAACGTCGGTCGTCGTCTCCGGCAACTGCGCGCTTTCTGGCACCCAGCCTCCGTCTGTGCAGGTCACCGCGAAGCTGTGCCCGTGGAGATGGATCGGATGGTTGGTCATCGTGAGATTTCCGATGCGCACGCGCACCTTGTCCCCGAGGCGGACGGGCAGCGGATCGATGCCGGGAAACACGCGGCTGTTCCAAGTCCACATGTTGAAGTCGGTCATCTCGTTGACCTTCGGCAGATAGGTGCCGGGATCGATGAGATACGTGCTCATGATGAAGACGAAGTCGCGGTCGACCGGCCGGAAGGTCTGGTCCCGGGGGTGGACAATGAACATGCCCATCATGCCCATCGCCATCTGCACCATCTCGTCCGAGTGCGGGTGGTACATGAACGTCCCGCTCGTCTTGATCTGGAATTCGTAGACGAAGGTCTTGCCGGGTTTGATGTGAGGCTGGTTGAGGCCGCCCACCCCGTCCATGCCGTTCGGTACGATCATGCCGTGCCAGTGCACGGTGGTATGCTCGGGCAGCTTGTTGGTGACGAAGATCCGGACCTTGTCGCCTTCGACCGCCTCGATGGTCGGACCGGGCGATTGCCCGTTGTATCCCCACAAGTAGGCCTTCATGCCCTCAGCGAACTCGCGCACGACCGGTTCGGCGACGAGATGGAATTCCTTCCAGTCCCCGTTCATCCGCCACGGCAGCGACCATCCGTTCAACGTCACGACCGGCCGATAGTCCGGACCGGACGTCGGATGCAGCGGCGGCTGCATTACCGCCTTTTCCATGGAGGGCGCTTCCGGAATGTTGGCCGCCTGCACCCGGCCGCTCACTGCGCTCGCGCTTATCAGCGCGGCCGTTCCGATGAATCCTCTACGCGATAGCATGATTGTCTCCTTAATGGCCGCCGCCCCCGCCGGCCTGGGCGGTGGTGGTCTGACGGGGTTGGTTCTGGGACTCTCCGGAGCCGCCGCCGTTGACGACCGTCTGAAGGTCGGACTGGGCGAACCAGAAGTCTCGCTTGGCCTCGATTCCGGCGCGCAGCGATGCGATGCGCTGGCGCGCCTCGGTCAGCAGCGCGAAAACGTCGATCTGCATGCTCGAGAAGCGTAGCTGCATCTCTTCGGTGATGATCTTGCGCAGCGGCAGCACTTCACGCTGGTACTGGCCGGCGATTTCGTAGGTCGACCTGTAGACGCGGTAGGCGTCCCTTGCCTCAGAACGTACGTTGATCGCCTTTTCGGTCAGGCGGTTGAACGACTTATTGTAGGTCTCGGCAGCCTGCCGGACCCGCACCTCGCCGCCGTCGAAGATCGGAATCTGGAACTGGATGTCGAAGCCGCGTTCGCGGAAGGGCGCACTTTCGGGATCGCGCGTCTTGCGGTCGATCCCCGCCACATCGAGGAGCGTCACGAACCGGCTCGCTTCCGTTAGATTGAGAGATTTCGCGAGGGCGTCGAGTTCGATCCGCGCGATCTGCAGGTCGATGCGGTGGCTGACCGCATCGACCTCGATCAACGGGAGCGCCGAGGGATGCCGGGGCAACGCCGGCAACGTGCCGGGAATCCGGAAGGCCAGGTCGCTTCCCCAAAGCCCCATCAGACGCGCGAGGCGTTCCCGCGAGCTCGCCGCCTCCTGGCGTATCGATCCGAGTTCGGCCGTGGTCTCGGCATAGAACACCTGCTCGCGCGCCTGGTCGAGCTTGTTGAGCGATCCGGTCTGGCCGAGTTTGAGGGCTAGTTGGGCCGTGGATTCCGCGGTGGATTTGGCGTCCGCGAGAAGTCCGATGAGTTCGTTGGCGGCGACCGCGCGGTAATAGGACCGTCTGACTTCCGCGGCGAGCCGCAGCGTCTCGAGGGCGGCCCGCAACTGCGCCTGCCGGAAACGTTGACGTGCGATTTCCGAGCGGAACGGCAGGGTGGCGAGCGCCAGAATGTCGCCGACGACCTGCCGTTCGATCTCGACGGCTCCGTTGCCCGATATTCGCGAAATCGAGAACGTGGGATTGGGCGGCAGGCTCTCCTGGACGAGGTCCGCTTCCGCCAGCGCCAGTTCGTTGTAGGCCGCCTGAAGGCCCCGGTTGCTGAGGAGCGCGACCTGGACCGCGGTTTCGACGTTCAGGGTCCGGCGCAGCAGCCGCTTGACCGCATCGTTCGCGACCACGACATCGTCGGCGGTCCGGATCGAGATCACGTCCTTCTTGATGGTGCCGCCGGCGATGTCGGCCACCGCCGTCATGCCGCCGTCCGGAGAGAACGTTGCGCAACCCGAGAGCAGCAGCGCGGCTGACAGCGACGATAACGCCGTTCTGGCCCCGGTGGCGCCCGTCGCGCGTCGCAGTCGGATGAAAAGTGTTTCTGTCATGGCGTCCTCCTACTGCTCGGATTTGGGCGTGGGAGTTACGCGCTGGTTCTGTTCTTTCCAGCCGGATGGCGCGGTCGGCCGCATGCTTGTGTAGGGCGCGATGCCGGAGCGGTAGCTGACGCCGGCGACCGGCACGTTCGGGTCGGCCGGATCCGCACCGACGAGCGGAACGGTCGGAATGCATCCCCCGAGCGACCACGTCGCGGCGGTCATCCCCACGATTGCCCGAAATCTATTGCCTAATATCCTCTTCACCACCGACCGGACGGCGGCGAGAATCGCCCCAAGCTGCGCAAACATTATCTTTTCCTGAACTGACGATGGACCACAGGCGCGCGAGCCCTCGACAGGCACGGCACCGCGTAGCTTCGATCAGGTCAGGAAATGGGGGGGCGATAGTGCCGGGGGGGAGCCTTGTCGGCGACGTTCAGGTAACCTTCGACTTCGCAAAGCGCCGTCGGAGCGGAAGGCGTCACGATGTCGACGACCTTCGCCGGAAGAGCGGTCACGCACATCAGCCCGCAGCACTCCCCGCCGGATTTATGCGGAGCTTTTTCGGGAGCCGACTTCGAATCCGATGCCACCGACATCGAATGGTCACCGCCGCCGGAATGTGCCGGCGCAGCGGCATGATCATGGATCTGGCCGTCGTCGTGCAAATGTTGCGGCTCGGAATGGACATGAACCATTCCGGGAACGTGGTTCTCGTCCGTCAGGCACGGCGCGGGCGCGTGGACGCCGGGCAGCGCGTAGGAGATCGTCGGCGCCAGTACGCAAAGCAGATAGGCTAGGGCTACCAGCCACCCTGCCCTTGTTCGCTTCGTTCTGGTCAACCGGACGACCATGCAGACATCAACGCCTTTTCGCACCAACACTCGGGAGCATAGCGGCGAAGATCGCGGCCGCCAAGATGGAACTTTTGGTGTCGCTCATCGGTCAGCCCGGCCGATGACCGCCATTAATTCGGCGATCTTCTTCCTCTGGTCTGTTTTGTCGCCGCTCGCGATGGCGTGTTCGACGCAGTGGGAGACGTGGTCCCTCAGGACTTCCTCCTCGACCCGTCGCAGCGCGGCACGGACCGCCGAAATCTGCGTGACGATATCGATGCAGTAGCGCTCCTCGTCCACCATTTTGGAGAGGCCGCGCACCTGGCCCTCGATCCGGCCGAGGCGTTTCTGACAGGATACCTTGATGTCTTTCCGCATGGGTCTTATATACCCCTACACGGTATGGGTTGCAAGTAGGCAAGGAGCTCGAAATGGCCAGCGAACAGAAGGCGATGTCCCGAGGCGGATGCGGATGCTCGTCAAAGGCGGTCGCCGCCGGTCCTGAAACGCCGGTCAAGAAGAGCGGGTGCTGCGGGGGCGGAGACGCGCACGACCATAATCATCACGCTGCGGGCAGAGCCGGCGTCGTAGACCCGGTCTGCGGCATGACCGTCGATCCCGCAACCAGCAAGCATCGCTTCGACTTCAGGGGCGTCACCTACCATTTCTGCTCGGCCGGCTGCCAAACTACGTTCGCCGCCGCTCCGGAGCGATACCTCGATAAGGCGAACGCAGCGCCGCAGCACGCCGACGTCCCGGAGGGCACGGTCTACACCTGCCCCATGCATCCGCAGATCCGTCAGATCAGACCCGGAAGCTGCCCGATCTGCGGGATGGCGCTGGAGCCCGAACTGGTCAGCCTCGACGACCAACCCAACCCCGAACTGGCCGACATGACCTGGCGCTTCTGGGTGGGGCTCGCGCTGGCGCTGCCGGTCATTGTACTCGAGATGGGCGGCCATCTGGTCGGCAGCCACGGCTGGATCGACCAAAACCCCTCGAACTGGATCCAACTCGTCTTCGCCACGCCGGTCGTTCTCTGGGCCGGATGGCCGTTCTTCGTGCGCGGCTGGCAGTCGCTGGTCACCCGAAACCTGAACATGTTCACCCTGATTGCGATGGGCGTGGGCGTCGCCTTTGCCTACAGCGTCGTCGCCACCGTAGCGCCGGGCATCTTCCCGTCCGCATTCCGAAGCCACGGCGGCGCGGTGGCGGTCTATTTCGAGGCCGCTGCGGTGATTACCGTTCTGGTCCTGCTCGGCCAGGTGCTGGAGCTTCGAGCCCGCGAGGCCACCTCCGGCGCGATCAAGGCCCTGCTGGATCTGGCGCCCAAGACCGCCCGCCTCGTCGACGAGAACGGGGCGGACCGAGAGGTCCCGATGGACGGCCTGAACGTCGGCGACAAGCTGCGGGTCCGGCCCGGGGAAAAGGTCCCGGTGGACGGCGTCATCATCGAAGGCCGCTCGTCCCTCGACGAGTCGCTGGTGACCGGCGAGTCCATGCCGGTCTCCAAGGAGAGCGGCGCCAAGGTGATCGCCGGCACCCTGAATCAATCGGGCGGGTTCGTGATGCGGGCCGAGAAGGTCGGCCGTGATACCCTTCTTTCCCAGATCGTGCAGATGGTGGCGCAGGCGCAGCGTTCCCGCGCTCCCATCCAGCGTCTCGCCGACCAGGTCGCCGGCTGGTTCGTGCCGGCCGTGATTGCGGCGGCTCTCGTCGCCTTCGGCGCCTGGGCGCTGTTCGGCCCGGAGCCGCGGCTCGCGTTCGGACTGGTTGCGGCCGTGAGCGTCCTGATCATTGCCTGCCCTTGCGCCCTCGGACTTGCGACGCCGATGTCGATCATGGTCGGCGTCGGACGCGGAGCCCAGGCCGGCGTCCTGATCAAGAATGCGGAAGCGCTCGAACGGATGGAAAAAGTCGATACGCTGGTCGTCGACAAGACGGGAACGCTGACCGAAGGCAAGCCGAAGGTGGTCGACATCATCCCTGCGCAGGGATTCGACGAAGCGGAAATTCTGAAGCTTGCGGCGAGCGTCGAACGGTCCAGCGAACATCCGCTCGCCGACGCGATTGTCCGGGCGGCGAAAGAACGGAATCTGGCTCTCGCCGATGTCCAGGAGTTCGATTCCCCGACCGGCAAGGGAGTTACGGGTAAGGTCGGCGGCAGGTCGGTCCTGCTCGGCAACTCCAATTTTCTGAAATCCGCGGGCATTAAAACGCAACTGTTGGAGACGCAGGCGGAAAAGCTGCGAGGCGACGGCGCGACGGTCATCAACGTCGCGGTCGACGGCAGACTCGCCGGCATTCTGGCAATCGCCGACCCGGTCAAGGCGTCGACGCCGGATGCACTGAAGTTGCTGGCCGCCGAAGGCATCAAGGTCATCATGCTGACCGGCGATAACCGTACGACGGCAAGCGCGATCGCGCGGCGGCTCGGCATTCCAGACGTCGAGGCGGAGGTGCTTCCGGATCAGAAGAGCGCCGTCGTCAGCAAGCTCCAGCAGGAAGGCCGCGTCGTCGCGATGGCGGGGGATGGCGTCAACGACGCCCCTGCCCTCGCGGCGGCGGACGTGGGAATCGCCATGGGTACCGGAACGGATGTCGCGATGGAGAGCGCCGGCGTCACCCTGCTGAAGGGCGACTTAGGCGGCATCGTCCGCGCCCGGCGTCTTTCTCAGGCGACGATGAGCAACATCCGGCAGAACCTGTTCTTTGCTTTCATCTATAACGCGGCGGGAATTCCGATCGCGGCGGGCATCCTGTATCCGACGTTCGGATTGCTGCTCTCCCCGGTCATTGCCGCTGCCGCAATGGCGCTCTCGTCCGTGAGCGTTGTCGGCAACGCGCTGCGGCTGCGAGCGGTTCGGATATAGCTGAAAGAGTGCTGAATTGCCCCGCAGTGCGGGGAGCGCGATGACGCTGCATTCTCCTTTCCGACCTCATTGTCGGGGCCGGTCCGTACGAAGCGAAATATCTCGGACCTGGCCCAGACGGCTGTGCCAATTTCGCAATCCAGGGCGCGTCGGGGCAGAGGAACACCCGTGACGGGTCTTTCGACATTGATGCAGTAGAAAAGGTTCGACGATGACAACCAAACTCGACTGCCTGGTAATCGGCGGTGGCCCTGCCGGCCTTACCGCTGCAATATATCTGGGCCGTTTTCGGCGCAATTTCGTCGTCGCGGACGCCGGTGCCAGCCGGGCCCTTTGGATTCCGAAATCACATAATCATGCCGGCTTTCCGGAAGGAGTAACCGGCAGCGAACTGGTGGGCCGTATGCGCTCGCAAGCCGTGAAATATGGAGCGCGTATCGTTTCAGGCACCGTATCCGAACTTGAGCACTTGCCGGACGGAACGTTTGAAGCAACACTCGAAGGCACACAAGTCAGTGCACAAACCGTCCTGCTCGCCACAGGCGTGATCGACAAGGAGCCGGCGCTTCCTAACCTCTTCGATGCGGTTCAGAAAGGCCTCATCCGCCACTGCGGAATTTGTGACGGATACGAAGTGATCGACCACAAAATTGCGGTCATCGGCCATGGCGAAACCGGTCTCGGTGAAGCGCTTTTCCTGAGGACCTACACGGCCGACATCACGCTGTTCTCGCTGGGCGAGCCGCTAAGGCTCGATAGCGCGCAGCGGCAAAAAATGCATGCCGCCGGCATCAAGGCCGTCGAAGAGGCGGTCACGCAAGTCGAAATCGATGAGGGCAAGATCGTTGGGCTCACCATGAACCGTCACGGTACGCTTGCGTTCGATACCCTCTACTCGGCTTTAGGCTGTGCCCCGCGATCATCTCTAGCGGGCGCACTGGGAGCGGCTCTCGATAATCACTGCGTGGTTGCCGACGAGCACCAGCGAAGCACGGTCGCGAACTTTTTCGTTGCGGGAGACGTCGCGAAGGGTGTCGACCAAATCAGCGTCGCAATGGGACACGCTGCTGCCGCAGCAACAGCCATTCATAACTCGCTGCGCGAATAGCCCCTTCGTGGGGCTATCGTCCAGGATCGGTGCCATTATCGTCAGGCCGATCAGGCACGGTGACGGCGCTGCTGCGCGCAGCCACGAAAGTGTGCACCGTCGCCGGACATAAGACCCCGCTCACCAGTGATGGTGATGATGGCCGAAACCGCCGCCGAAACCGAAGCTGATGCCGGGACCGTAGCCATAACCGTATCCCGGACCGTAGGCATAACTAGAATAGCCGGGCTGCACGTAGTAGCGCCGCTGAACATACCGTCGGGAATTGTAGCACCGCCCGTACCTGTCGCAAATGAGGTGAACATTTTCCACGAGCGGTTCGGGCAGCGCAGCGGTGGTCATCTTCGCCAAAGGAAGAGCCGAGGCGGGAGCGCATACCGCAATAGTTAACAGCGCCGCAGCGCCTATGAGCGGAAAACGAGACATAGGATCCTCCCCTCTTTGTAATCGTAGAGAGGAAAGCCGCCACTCCGAAATAAGTTCCCTCAGGCGGTTCGCTTCGCATGGAGGGAACTCCCTCACACGTCTCGCATTGGTTCACGTGATCATCATTAACTCGGAGATGAATATGAACAGGGTGTTGCTCGTTATAGCGTTCGCCTTCGTCAGTTCTGCCGCTGCGGCTGTTGCCCTTCCGGTCGGAAGTCAACCTGGCATGACAAACGCCGGAGCCGAAGTTGTCCAGATTAAGCAAAAGAAGGCCAAAAGCGACGCGAAGAAAATGAAGGGCATGAAGGGCATGGACCATTCCAAGATGAAAATGTGATTCACTTGCTCTCGGAATTCCATCGGGCGCGCCAAATGGCGCGCCCTTATTATATAAAACCGCTGACGCATCGGAATTTATGACGAGAAGACGAACTGATCGCTGCTGTAATTTTAGCCCCTAAACTACTCGCGCCTTGGAGCTATCGCCAAATCTTGGTGACGGCCGGGGCCGGTCAGGCGGCGGCGGTTGCGGGCTGACGATCAATCGGCTTTGCGATGACCTCGATCCCGTTGTTGAATGTCACACCGAGAACGAGTTTTGGCAACTGGTTATGACCGTCGAGACGGCGCCAGCTTTTTTGGGCGCCCTCGATCAGTTTGAAGACCATCGTGAGCGCGGTCCTGTTGGATAGACAGCCCTTCGATCGGATCATGCGGTGGCGCACGGTGGCGAAGGTGCTTTCAATGGGGTTGGTGGTCCGTAAGTGTTTCCAATGCTCGGCCGGGAAGTCGTAGAATGCCAGTAGCGTATCTCGATCCTTGCTCAGGCAGTCGGCCGCCTTGTCGTATTTCAACGCGTAGCTCTCGATGAATGCCTCGAACGCCAGTTCGGCGGCGGCCTTGGTTTCGGCCATCCAGACCTCCTGCAACGCGCGTTTGGCTTTCGGCTGCTGGCTCTTCGGCAACTTGGCGAGCACGTTCGCGGTCTTGTGCACCCAGCCGCGCTGCTCGCGCGTTTTCGGCCAGACCTCACCGGCAGCCTTCCAGAACCCGAGGGCGCCATCGGCGATGACGAGCCGCGGGGGCACGTCGAGCCCGCGCCGCTTCAGATCGAGCAGCAGATCGCGCCAGTCGTGCGCGCTCTCGCGGGCGCCATCGGTGAAGCCGACCAGTTCCTTGCGGCCTTCCGGCGTCGCGCCGATCAGCACGAGGATGCACTGCTTTTCGTCCTCCAGGCGTGCTTCGAGATGGATGCCATCCGCCCAGATGTAAACGTAGCGCTTCGCCGACAGATCGCGCTTCTGCCAAGCGGCGTGTTCGTCGAACCAGCCGTCCTTCAGGCGGCCGATGGCCGATGCCGACAACCCGGCAGCATCATTGCCGAGCAGTGCCGCCAACGCTATACCCTTCAGATAAAGGATCGGCAGCAGCGTCTCGATCGACTTCGACCGGCGCATGTAGGGCGGCAGGATCGACGGCGAGAACCGGATGCGCCCTGGATCGGCGGCGGCGGCTTCGCGGTCACGCACACGCGGCTGGCGGACGGCGACCGGACCGATACCGGTCATCACTTCGCGCTCCGGCAGATGACCGTGGCGGACCACCCGCTGCTGGCCGTCCCCGGTCTTCAAATCTGCATGCTTGTCGAGGAAGTCCGCGACCTCGGCCTCGACCGCCTTGGCAAGCAGCGCACGGGCTCCGTTGCGTAAGATTCCGGTGAGTTGATCGTCGAAGAATCCTGGCTGAATCAGCTTGATAACGTTATCCTGTGGCACGGCATATCGCTCCTTCGGTGGAGAAGTGGAGGCGTCAAGCACCCCCACGATATGCCGCCTTTCCGATTCCCACCGTCACCAACTTTCGGCGATAGCCCCCGCGCCTTGCTGGTTTCTCCTGCACCCTCAGAGCCGGAAGGTGAAATCCGAAGTTCCCTTCCGGCTCTCAAAATTACTCTTCAACCCAGTTCCGACCAGAACCGGCTCTAATCGTGGCGGTCGTCATGGCGATCACCGTGGCGAGTGTCGTGGTGAATGTCGTCGTGATGAGTATCGTGATGGTCATCACGATCTACTCGCACAACCGCATGGTCATCAACAAGACGCCGACTAGCCCGAGAGCGATGAATACTGCCCGGGATTGCGAAATAGAGGGACTTGAAAAGCCACGACAGGAGCCCCGCGGTCCCGGCCGCGCCCAGCGGCGCTGACGAGAACAGGCCCGCCGCAGCACAGCACCGCGAGCATGCGGGCAATTGCACCTATGGTGCGTTCGTTCATGGTGCCACGCCTCTCCGGGCCGGTCCACTCCTGTGGCCGTTCAGAAACAAAGTGCACCCTGTAGTACCTACACGTTCAAGAGGCTTGCGTTCACGATCGCAGGAGCCATCTCCGGAACGTCACGCGCGTCTGCCTGCCGGGAATAGATCGCCTTCAAAACGCTGAAGAGACGCGCGCCGAAGTGCCCGAACTACCTTGCCCAACGTATCGGCGCGCGCGCATCGAACAACGCGTCGATGATGGGACACTTGGGTATTTTCCCGCCCCCGCACTGAGAAGCCATCGTCTCGAGCACGACTTTGAGTTTCTTGAGATCCGCCATCTTTCGGCGGATCGCCTGCACGTGCTCGAGTGCCAACGCTTCAATCTGCCTGCACGTGTAATTGTCGCCATCCACCATTCTGAGCAATTCCCGGATTTCTTCGAGAGTGAAACCCAGATCGCGGCTTCGGAGGACGAAATGCAAGCGTCTGACGAGAGCTTGCCCGTAGAGGCGATGCCCGCCTTGACTGCGAGGCGGCGCCGGTAGGATGCCGATCTGCTCGTAGTACCGGATCGTTTCGATGTTGCAGCCGGTCTGGGCAGCCAGTGCACCGCGAGTCAGGAATTCGTCCCGGTTTGTCGTCTTGCTCCACATAGTATCCGCCTCGAACCTGTAATGACTACAGGTCAGATAGCGCCGACACCCGCCATTGGCAAGGACAACCCACCCCGGGCTGCGCGCGAAGTCGGACCGGAGGGTCCTTTGCGGCATCGCTCGCTGCGGCGAGCGTTTCGCGGAAAAGTGCCATCGCCACGAAATTCGCCCTTGAGCCTGTATTACCTACAGCCACTACGCTCTTCCGAGCTTGCCGAAAACCATCTACGGCACTGACGAAACATAGGAAGTAAATCACGTGATGAAGAGCGCTTCGCAGGGAGCCCCCAATAACACGAAGCCCGCATCGCGCGCTTTGGATCCGAACGCCGGCCGCCAAGCGTTCGACGTTTACTTGAGGCGGCGCGTTCTGACAGAGAATACTCCGGAACTGCAGAGACTGAGTGTCGAGCTCTTCAGATTGCTTGGTTGCGGCGTGCCGGTGACGCGCGAGCAACTCGGCATCGGGTGCGACCTTCCAACGGAACGCATCGACCAGCTTCTGCTCGAATTCCCGCCGACAAACTTTGGATTCGATGAACATGGACAGGTCATTGCATTTGGAGGCCTGAGCCTCGTTCCGACGCACCATCGCTTCCACACGGAAGACGCCGGGCTCTATACCTGGTGCGCTTTTGACGCGCTTTTTCTTCCGGAAATTCTCGGCAAGCCGGCGACCTTGGTCACGCACTGCCCCGGATCCGGGACCCAACTTACCGTCGAGCTGGCACCCGGCCAGTTGCGCTCGACGCCGCCATCCGGCTGCGTGATGTCGATCGTCGCGCCGGATAGCGACGCTTGCTGCGTCAATCTCCGAAGCGCGTTCTGCGACCACGTCAACCTGTTCAAGGACGAACGGACATTCACGGCCTGGTCGCAAGCCCGGCAGGAAGCACATGTAACGCTTCCGGAAGCGCAGATCTTTGCTCGGCAAAGAAACCCGGTGCGGTACCCCGATGTCGACTTGAGCGCCTGACACGCCGCTGAACTGGCATTGATGAAGACGCAGAGGATGCTGTAGGCCAATGAATATGCCGTAGTAGTCCGTCGAGTAGGGTTCAAGCGCAATTTCCTTGAGGCGCCGCCTCACAAAACCGTGTTGGCGGTTCCGAAAGTTCCGCTTGAACCTGTACTTGCTACAGGCCCCATAACACTACAAGGCGTCACGGAGGGCGCAGCACATGGACAAAATAGTGCAACAAAACTTCACTGGCGCAACGCCCTCCTCGCGTGAGGCCGATCGGGGGGATTCGTCGACCCGGACGGCCCGGCTGGCCTCTGTTGGCGGAATTTTGGCGGCGCTGGGCGCGGCATCGTGCTGCGTGGTACCATTTGCTCTTTTCACGCTCGGAATCAGCGGAGCCTGGATCAGCAACCTGACCGCGCTTGAACCCTATCAGCCGATTTTCGCCGTGGTTACCTTCGCCTTCCTCGGTTACGGGTTCTACCTCGTCTATCGCAAGCCCAAGGTGGACTGTGCCGAAGATTCCTACTGCGCCAAGCCGCGTTCCGGACGTACGGCCAAGATCGGCCTTTGGGTCGCCACCGTTCTGGTGATCGTGGCACTCGGCTTTCCAAAAATCGCACCGTTATTTCTTTAGTCTGTTGCCCAATCCAGAATCCAAAAGGAGAGAGATCATGATTCGTATCAGGATCGCCGCCGCTGCCCTCGCCATGGCGCTATCGCCGCTCGTCGCTCAGGCCGCTGAAAAGACTGTTGTCCTCAATGTCGATAACGCCACCTGCGAACTCTGCGCGCCGATCGTCAAGAAGACGCTGTCGCGGGTAAAGGGCGTCACAGCGGTCCAGGTCAAGGAAGCCAACGCGAACGCGAGCGCCGTCGCGACCGTCACCTTCGACGATGCGACCGCCGATGTTCCTACGCTGATCGCAGCGGCCACGAACGCCGGCTACCCCGCACACGTCAAGAACTGAAAACCCCGTTTGGCTCGCCAAAAAGTAAAGGACGCTTCCGACAGCGGGCGCTCGGCTGGCGAGCCAAACGATTCCAAATAAGGTGGAGCGCCGTCCGTCGGCGAACGCGGCTTTCTCCGATCTAATTCAGTATCAGGAGTTTCACGATGACCGTTGGTGACTGTTGCGCTTCCGACGCGCCGAAAGCGAATGGCGGATATGATCTTGCCGTCATCGGCGCTGGCTCGGCCGGCTTCTCGGCCGCAATTGCCGCAGCGGAGCTTGGCGCCAATGTTGCGCTCGTCGGGCACGGGATGATCGGGGGCACCTGCGTCAATGTAGGCTGCGTCCCGTCGAAAACCATGATCCGTGCAGTCGAGGCAGTTCATCACGCGGAAACCGCATCGCGCTTTGCCGGCATCCGGACGGATGGCGGAATCGCGGACTGGGCCGCGGTCGTGCGGCAGAAGGATGAATTGGTGTCGTCGTTGCGGCAGGCGAAGTATTTCGATCTGCTGCCGAGCTACAACACGGTCGCTTATCGGGAAGGCCGGGCCCGGTTGACAAACGACGGCGTGATGGTGAACGGTGAGCCGATCAAGGTAGGCAAGGTCATCATCGCGACCGGCGCCGCTGCGGCGATGCCATCGATCCCGGGGATCGAAAATGTGCCGTATCTGACGAGCACGACGGCCCTAGAACTCGAGAAACTGCCGAAGTCCCTGCTGGTGATCGGCGGCGGTTACATCGGCTGCGAGCTCGGCCAGATGTTCGCCCGCGCCGGCGTCAAGGTGACGATCGCGGTACGCCGCCGTTTGTTGCCGGATGCGGAGCCGGAAATCAGCACCGCACTGACCAAATATTTCACCGAGGAAGGCATCGCCGTTCGCGAGGGGCTCTCATACCGGGAGATCCAACAAGCGCCGATGGGCATCGCGCTTTTGGTTTCAGCCCATGGCCGCGCCGAGACGATCACGGCCGAGCGTGTCCTCATCACGACCGGACGCCGGCCCAACACCGACGACCTCGGGCTTGCGGAAAGCGGTGTCGAACTTCTTTCGAACGGCGGTATCAACGTCGATGACCGCATGCGCACCTCAAAGCTTGGCGTCTATGCCGCCGGCGACGTCACCGGGCGCGATCAATTTGTCTACATGGCGGCTTACGGCGCCAGGATCGCGGCGGAGAACGCACTCAACGGCAACAGGAAACCCTACGATGCGACCGCCATGCCGGCAGTGGTGTTCACCGATCCGCAAGTTGCCAGCGTTGGCTTGACGGAAGCCGAAGCCGGCGCTCGAGGCTTAAAGGTAAAGACCTCTACTCTCGATCTGAAGTATGTTCCCCGCGCGCTGGCCGCGCGCGACACCCGCGGCCTGATCAAACTGGTCGCCGAGGCAAGTAGCGGACGGCTTCTTGGTGCGCACATCCTTGCGCCCGAGGGAGCAGATAGCATTCAGACCGCGGTGCTCGCGATCAAATGCGGCCTGACGGTCGAGCAACTCGCCGAGACGATCTTCCCCTATCTCACGACAGTCGAGGGATTGAAGCTTGCCGCGCAGACCTTCACTAAGGATGTCGCCAAGCTGTCCTGCTGTGCCTGATAGAGCAGCGCGTCGGCCGGGTCCATCGCAGAACCTGATTGGCGGCGAACCTGTGCGGCTGATCGGCGTGGCCGACATCGGCGCCGGCCGGCCACATAAGTTCACATGGTTGAATACATGATCCGCGGACACGTAAAGCGCGGCACCGGCATCATCAAAATCGGAGTGGATCGTCACCGAGGTTCTGGAACTCAGGATTATCGACGATAAACTCTGGCAGGCGGTGAAAGCGCGTCAGAGCGAGATCGCCGACAAATATGTCAATGTCATCGAGACGGTGCGTGAGGCACAGTCGAACCGGCTGAACGGCTTGCACCGACCGAAGTCGCTGTTTTCCGGGTTGATCTATTGCGGCGTTTGCGGCGGCCCCTACTCGCTGCGCGGCCAGGACCGCTATGCCTGTGCGGCCCGTGTTACCAACGGCTCCTGCACGAACAGCCGCACGATCGCACAGGCTGACCTTGAGCAGCGCGTGCTCGCCGGCTCCAGGACCGGATGATGGCGCCGCAGATGGCAGCTGAGGCAATACGCGCTTACGCGGAGGAGACGAACGGGCTTAACCGCGAACGCCGCGCTAGTGGCGAGGGTCACCGCTCGGAGTTGGCGAAGATCCAGCGCACCTTGAAGCAAATGCTGAGTGTGATTGAAGGAGGCGGCCACACGCGCGGCATGACCGATCGCATGCGCGAATTGGAGGCCCGCGAGGACGTGCTGAAGGAAACTCTAGCGCAGGTGCCGGCAGATATTCCGGACATCCATCCGAACGTGTCGTGTGTCTATCGGATGAAGGTCGAGCGACTGGCGGAGGCGCTCAACAACCCCGAGGATCGTGGTGAGGCAGCGGAAGCAATCCGGGGGCTGGTTGAGAAAATTACGCTGCGCCCTGGCCCGAACCGCGGCGAAATCGACGCCACCTTACACGGCGAATTGGGCACGATCCTTGGCTGGATCGAAGCGCAAGTCATTGGAAAGACTCGGAAACGCGACACTCCCGCAGCTTTCGCTGCGGGAGTGTCGCGAGCGGGGACAGGATTTGAACCTGGGATTTCACGCAGTGAGTAAGACCTGAAACAATTAGTACGGAGAAGTCGGCGCGATCAGCGTTCTCGTTGCTGAATTCTCACGCGCTCGCCGTTCCGGGCTTGCAGAGCATCACCTTTATCGCCTTCCGATCGATGACGGTCCTGAGCTGGTTCCATGACGGTTGCTCGGCCGAATGAGTGTCCTTGCCCAAGATGGTGTGCGATCCGTTCCCTCGCCGCTTCCATGATGCTGTGACGCGCGCGTAAATCCTTGGGAAACGCGCGCTCCAAGGCTTTCTCGATGATAACCATTTGCGACTGCGCCGTCACCAGATCGGGTTCACGGGCGGCTGTCTGCCGATCTGCCGCGCGAAATTTCTCAGCAGTCACCTGCCAACGATTGCGCGGCATCTGACGCTGTTCGATATGTGCATGCCCACTGGTGGCGTCGATCACCCTGATCTCTTTTGTGACGCGCTCGACACCGTCCCGGCGCACGTGAACGCGATCACCGGGCTTCGCGTTGCTGTCGGCCGTCGCCTTTTCAAGACCCACGCCCCACACTTGATGCTGGCGGCCATTGTCGAGCTCGAGAGCAACATAAGTGGTCGCTTCGGCATCGGTACGATTGCGGTAAGGTGCCTGACCGACCTCGATCAGGCGTCCGGATATGCCCTTGTCGTAGTCAAACTTATCCGCGCGCTCTCCTTTATCGGAAGCCCAACGAGCCTCGACTTCCGGGGTGCCCGAATGGGCCCGGTCCCAGACTTCTCGCCGATCAGCAAGGGTCTGTCGGTCAAGCTCAGTTGGCTGATAACCCTGAACCTCTAGTCCGCGCGCGCCGGCTTCAAGCCAGGCCTCGCGCCGGAATTCCACGGAGCCGCGGACCTGGAGAGAATCCCATTGCCGATGTTGCGCCACGCTGACCATGTCGCGGATCACTTCGGCCGCCGCCAGACGCGTGACCAGGCGGTCGTCGGTGACCTTGAAAGCGAGATACTCGCCGCGCTCGTCGGCATAAAGCCGCGCCTCGCCGGCTGGCCGATCTTTTCCGGGCTCATTGGTCACCACATAATATTTGCGCCGGATACGATCGGGCAGCGCATCGCCACCGACCATCGCGGAGGGTGATTTGTCCGACGTCGTCGCCCGACCCTCGCCTGATTTGTCTGCATTGGGATCGCGACCGGCGCGATCCTGCCGTTTGAGGCTAAAGTCCTCGCCGCCGTCAAGCGTGCCGTTCATGTTGCCGTCCATTCTGCTTCCGGCTTGGCCGTCGCGCCAGTGGGAGGGCCTGAGCGTCGATGTAATTCAAGGTCCAGGCTTTCATGTCGTCCTCGGACAGCCCTTCAAGATCCACATCCACATCGCCGAAATCGAAACTGGCATTTGCGGGAATTGTGGAGGGGTCCGCCACTTCCTCGTCGGTCATCGGCCGCGTGCGAAATACCGCGCGCAGTTCGGCGACCTCGGAGCGAAGCTCCTTGATTTCGGCGTCAAGCAGCGCATTCGAACGGCCCTTGGGCATCTCCGGGACGGGTGCCGGTAGTAGACGTGTGAGGAACGCCTTGTCTTCGTAGTATACAATCTTGTCGGCAATGATGGGCGGAATGCCGGTGCCGAGGATGAAGGCCTTGGATTTTGCGAGCAGTTTGAGCTCTTGAGGAAGCATGAGCGCGCGACGATGCTCTGAGATCGTCTCGCTGGTCGAGCGCATCGCAAGTCCCTTTGGACCGCTGCGGCTGCGCGCTTTCACGGTGTCATAACCGATGCGCTCCGAAAGCTCATTAGCGATCTCCTGTTCCTTCGGCGCGAACACTACCTCGACGGCATGGTTGGTCATGAAGTTGCGGGCCGCATCGAGTCCATAGATTGCGCGTAGCTGCGCCGGGCTCTGAACCACGGTGAGCAGGCGGATGCCGTATCCGGCGATGAACGCGACCGATTTCGCCAGCACATTGACATTGCCCAGCGCTGGAAATTCGTCGAGCAGCAGCAAAACCTTGCGAGTGAGTTTGGGGTTCTGTTCCGGCAGCTCGCGGGTATTAAGATCGACCACCTGCTGAAAAAGCAGATTCAGAAGCGGCGCCATGCGGTCGAGATTGTCGGGCGTCACGCCGAGATAGATCGACATCGGCCGTTGCCGCAAGAGGCGCAAATCGAAATCGTTGGTAGATGTGGCTGCATCGATGCGATGGTTCAGCCACAGACCGAGCCTTGCGGTGACGGTCTTGCGCACCGAGTTCATGGTGTTTTCGGAAGCGGCGAGGAAGTCGTTCAAGGCTGTTATGCAGTGTCGCGACAGTGGCGAAGGTCCGGACTTGCGAACGGCGATGATCTTCTCAAAATGCGTCTTGAGGTCGGGAGCCGCGGACAGCTGGTGCAGGATTTCGCCGATCGTCAATGGCAAGCCCGGCGTTTCCGCGACATAGCCGCCGATTGCAACGAAGGCCGAGCGAGCCGCCTCGAACCAGAACGGATCGCCGCGGCTTTCGGCCGGAAACAACATCACAGCGATGCGCTGCAGATCGTCATAGAGATCCGCCGGATCGCTGCGCACATAACCGAGAGGATTGTAGCGAGCGGTGCGACCGTTTTCCTCAAGCGGATCGAACAGATGGACCTCCTGACCATGGGCCGCCCGGAATCCCGCTGAGCGATCCCAGTTCTCCTTCTTCACATCCAGCACAACAACCGAATCCGGCCAATTGAGCAGGTTCGGAATGACATAGCCGACGCCCTTGCCAGCGCGGGTCGGTGCGTAAACCAGGACGTGTTCGGAGCCGCCGAAACATAGCAGCGCACCGTCCTTGCGTCCGAGCAGGATGCCTTCAGCGGAACGCAAGCCCGCGGCCTTGATCTCCCGCTCTGAGGCAAAGCGCGCGCTGCCATGAAGAGGGAGCGGGCGTTCACGGAGGATAGCGCCGAGCATTCCGAACACCACAACGACGCCGGCGAGCGTTGCCAACGTCAGCCAGCGGTCGAATCGCGGGTCGGCGCCGTAACGCGGCCATCCCGTGGCGATCTCCAACCAGTGGAATCCGCCGTCATGCAGCCGCAACCCGAGCAGCAGAACGTTGGAGGCGACCAGTAGGAACAACGCGCTGGCTGCAAGCGCGAGCGCGCTGCCGAACGCCGCCTTAGCTGATGTGGTCGCGTTTGCGAACGGGGTCATAATAGATTTCCGTGATGCGGTAGCGGCCATCGCGCTTTTGCATCTGGACCACGACGTCGACCAGCAGCAGCAGCAGCGAGCGGATATCGTCGCGATGCAGATCGCGTCCCTCCGCGCTTTCCTTGACCAATAAGGTGAGTTGTTCGAAGGCGAGCCGGGCACTGTCGGCATGAACCGTCGTGATCGACCCCGGATGTCCGGAATTCACGTTCCTCAGGTAGAAGAAGGCGGTCCCATCGCGCAGCTCCTGCAACAGGATCCGGTCGGGCCGCATCCGCAGGCAGGATCCCAGCAGTTCGCGCGGTCCGACTTTCGCAAGACCCTGCCCGTCCTTGGCGTAGAGCAGCCGCACACAATTTTGATGCGGGATGACAAGCTCGGCGGTGTCCTCGATGGCAATCAGACGTTCATGCGCCGGGATCGCCGCGATCAATGCCTTCGACAGCGTAGTCTTTCCCGAACCAGTCGCCCCGGAAATGATGATGTTGCGACGAGTTGAGACCGCAAGCTCTAGAAACTCGCGCCAGGCACCGGCTTCTTTCAGGGCGAGCAAGCGATGCTCGTCGGCCGTGAGGTCGTCACTGGCGGCGCGGACCTCATCGAACAGTTTTGTTCGCTCAAAGGCGTCCAGTGTCATTGTCAACACCGACGGCTTGCGGATCGTGAGACTGACCATGCCGGCCGGCACCGCTGGCGGCACCACGATCTGGCAGCGCTCTTCGCCGATCAAGCTGGTCGAGACCACCGGGTGTTCCGGACCGATGTCCTGCCGCGTATGGCCGGCGGCAGCGGTCGCGAGATGCATAAGGTAAGCATGGGTGAGTGCTGGTGCTTCATGCCGGGTCCAGCCGCCAGGTCCTTCCACGAAAATCTCGCCGGGTCGGTTGACGACGATTTCGGTCAGGGTGTCATCCGCCAGATATGGCGCCAACGGCTCAAGATAGCGCGCCAGTACGAGGCGGCCGCCATCGCGTTCGATCGATGTGACCTCGCTCATTTTGTTACCACAGCCGGGGCCACGATGACCCCGGGGACGGTGCGGTCCAAGATCTGCGTGCGGCTCTCGATCCGCCGCAATTGATAGACGGAGGAGAAATCGACGTCGCGGGCGACAAAGATATTGACCAGTTCGCCTTGGTTCTTGTTCAGCGTCGGCGGGATGTTGATGGACTGCTCGACGGCAATGCTGGCGGCGGTGTTGGTGGCGCCCGTCGTATTGTTGACTTGGATTGAGCTGTCCTGCAGTTGCTGGCGCCCTATCGAGGATGCGTCGCTGACGATCGACAGCAGCAGTGCAGAACCGAACCGCTCCCAGAAATGGGTGTCGAGGTCGCCGTCGAACCCGGCGCGGCCCAGCGCGTCGGTTGCGGGCGAGGCCAGAGCTGCGATCACCCCAGTCGGGGTCTTGGCGCGGGTCCACAACACGAACATGCGTTTTGAGCCGCGCCTCACATTGCCGCGATATTCGCCGACCACTTGGGTGCCCTTTTCCATCAGCACGACGTTGCCGGAATCCGACATGACGTCTCGCATAACGACGCACGAGACGAAGCCCGCCACGTCCGACGACATCGCCGTCTCCAGCACGCACGGGATCGACGTTCCCTGTGTGACCAGCAGGTTGCGATTTGGAAGCCGTGCCGCGCGCACCCCCTCGATCGGCGTGGGCTTGAGCTTGTCGGCAAGGTCGTTGCGCGGTTCCCCTCGCCCAAAACCGTAGGGATCGATTGCGACGCTTCCGGTAGCGCCGTCGCGGGCGGCATGTCCCGATGAAATCGGCCGATTATAGGCCAATACTGGCGCGCGCCGCGCACTCTCCAGCATTTGGTCCGGTGCGGGCACAGGTGCTGTTGACGTGGCCGCGACCGGCGCGACCGGGATGGACGCCGTGATGGTCGGCACCGCCGGCGCTTCCTTGACGGGTTCGAACGCCGCAGCCTGCCGGATCATGAGCTTGCGGGCGGAATCGCTGACGGGCTTGTCGCCTTTCCAGGTCCCCCAGATGATCAGGAACGCAAACGCGGTTAGCGCCAGCGCGCCGAAGCAGCGTTTGAGCATCGCCGTTCGACCCTTGTCTGCTGTTCCCACGGGAGTAATGCCACGGTCATCGGGCAGCGTCTCGTTTTGAAGCTCGGTCATATCGCGCCGCCTATCGTGGCTTTGGGGATGAAGGTGACTTCTTCGCCCGCCGCTCGATCGAGGGGCTCGTGGTGTTGGTGCCTGGATTGACACCGACCGCGTCAAAGGCCTCGTTGAAGATGCAGAGCACGTTGTCCCCCTTGCGCAATCGGAACTCTTTTGCGGTGGCATGAACGACCACGAGCTCGCCGCGAACGTCCTTGGGTACCAAACTTTCAGAACCGTCCGAGTTGATCAGGTAGATCGCCGGAATTTCGCGGTTGCCCGCAAAACGGAATGTGGTCTCTTTGCCATCGTCGAATACGGCTTCCGGCTCGAGATCGATCGAGCCCTGCGCCGAAAACCGCCAGTTGCGCGCCCCATAGGCGTGATGCAGGTCGAAAGTTTGCTCGATCAGGGCGCCTTCGCGCTCGGCGCCGCGGGCTGCGGCGTCGATGCGCCGGCGTTCGATATCGTCCCCGGGATAGGCGAAGCGAACCACGAAGTAGCTGTCAGCCAGCGTCGTCTCGGCGATCGACAACTCGAACTGATACGAGCGCTTGCGCCCATCGGGGCGGGTGGTCACGACCTGCAGATTGGTCGGCGAATGCCTTTCCCGCGGTTTAAGGAACAGGATCGAACCCGCGGGGGCAACTTCCCATGCGACCGCGTCGCCGATCGCGACATGCGCCACCTCCTCATCATCCGCGAATACGACCTGGGTCGAGGCCCGAATCACGCCGTTTAGGCGAACCACGTTGGCCGGGTCGTAGTTTACCGTGCGCACCCGTGCATCGCGTTGCCCCGGAGACGGCTGCTGCAGGGCTTCAACGCGACCGGTAATGCCGAGTGCCAATATCAGCAAAAGAGCAAGACGTTTCATGGCACGACCTCCGGATCGGCGCGATATTCCGAAACCAGAAAGCCGAGCGGGTTGACGAGGCGATCGGCGGATGACATCGGCGCGTTGGCATAAGAAAACGTCAGGGTCGAGACCCAATGGGTCACGCGAGTTTCCTCACCTTTGCGGCTCTCTTTCATGAAACGAACAGACGCCACGTTGTCGGCCAGCAGCGAAATCGCCTTGATGCGCACCGTGGCGATGCCGAAACGGCCTTGCACGACCTGCGGGCTTTCGGGATTGGAGCCGCGATACCAGGCCGCGAAACGGGCCTGTTCGCCCTGCCCCGACAGTAGCGATATGGTGCGAAAGTTGGTTTCGGCCTCTGGGTAGCTATAGCCCTCTCGCGCCCGAACATAACGCCCGAGGAAATACTTGGTGACGGCCTCGTCGTATCGAGACGATGTGGAATTGAGCGCGGAGACCGTCTCGACGATGCCGGTGGCATTATCGACCCGGATGACGAACGGCTCCACGGTTTTCAGCGGTGCAAGCGCTGCGACCGCGCCGACAGAGGCGACCGCCAGCGCACAAGCACCCGCTGCGATCACCCAGGCTACTCGCCGCGAGCGATGGGCGGACAACAACAGATCCTGCTCCCATCGCCGTGCATTCTCGAAATAGGTTTTCAGATCATCCTGACGAACCATCTCATGTCTCCTTGCCGCAGGGGCGATAAGAAGCGCTGGCGTCGGCAAAGCGGCTTGGCGCGAAACTCATGACGGCTGAAGTCGAAGGCGGACTAGAGCTGGCATCGCCTTTGCGCATGATCGGTGCGGATGGCGGGATAGGCGGCTCAGGCGTGGCCAAAGGCGTGCCGGTTTCCCAGTCCCACAACGAACGATTGAGCGGCCGCCGGGCCAGACCGTCACATGAGGGTGGTGCCTTGGACCAGATCGCGCAGCCTCCAAGCTGCATCCCGATCACACACACAATTGAGAGTCGGTACCACATTCTTCTTATGCCCCTGATTTCCCTGGTCGGATGCCGGCGATGTCGTTTGGTCGTCTAGGCGGCCGGTGCCCCCTGCGATCGAGTGCGCCGCATGCTGCCGCCCTGACGGCTGGCCCGCATGGCCGCGAGACCGCGACTGGCCGCCCCGCGCGCGCCGGCATAGGCGCCGCCGGCTGCGGCCGTGGTATTGGCGATTAGCGGGCTCGTCACCAGCCGGCTTGCGAGTGACGCGCCACCCCCGGCGAGACCGCCAGCGATGACCGGCAGCTGCAGCGCGATGTAACCGGAGAGACCGAGCACCGCACTGATAGCGACCGCAGCCACCACCATCTCGCCGGCTGTTCCGGCGTTTGCCGCAAACCTGTCGATGAAGCCGCTGACGGTGGTTAACATCAGCCCGACGAGGGCGACCACCAGCACCAATAGGATCACGAAGTTCGCGACCTGTCGGAGCCAGGCCTCTGTAAACGGGCGGGTCGCCTCAAATAGTCCCAGCGCAATGAATACCGGGCCGAGCGCGATCACGACCCCGAGACCCACTTTGGCGTAGAGCAGAATGGCGAATTGCAGGAACGAACCGACGGCCACAAAGACCAGGAGAATGGCAGCAATCAGTGCGGGTGCGATGTTGGTCAGGCCGGCCTGGTCGTAGATCTTGTTAGCAACGTCAATCCCTTTGGACAGAAGCTGATCGAACGGAGCGCCGGAACTGGTATTCAGTCCAGACCCCGCCAAAGCATTGCCGATCTCCTTCGGCAAAGAGTCGAAGAACAATCCCGTTACGTACTGTTGGAACGTGCTCGAGTTCGTCGCTAACAGCACCACAACCACGATCCGCATTGCGCGCCAGGCAAACTCCATGATTGGCTCAGAAATCGCGCCCCGCATCACCGCGAAACCGTAAAGGATGACGTAGAGCATCACGGCGGCGCGCAGCGGACCATCGATGTAGGAAGCGAGATTCGATACCGAGGTCGACACGAATGCCGTGATCGGTTGCTCGAACTCTTTCAAGAAGCTGTCGAAGACGTTAACGGCCATCGCGGCGATCCTTATTTCAGGGCGTCTTTCATTTCTTGGACGGTGACCTTGTTGCGGGCTTCATTGGCGTTGACGCAATTTGGCGTCTTTGCGAGTTCTCCCGGGTTGTCGCGGCACGCCTTGAGAGCCACCGCAAGCTCGTCGCGATGTTCGAAAAACCAACCGACTGTTTTCGGTGGATGACTGGTGTCGGCCTCGTTGCAGCCCGTGAGGCTGATTGTCGCGGCGAGCAACAGTAGAATAAAAGTCGTCTTTCTCATTGTAGGGCTGCCTTGATCTCATCGACCAGTTGTCGCTGTTTCTCCCGCTCCCGCTGTCCATCCATGTCCACGCGAGCCTGCTGGATCATCGCCAGACCCTGCATCCGCAGCACGTCATTCTGCAGGAGCGCCTGTTCGGCCTGCAGTCGCGCCGACAGATCCAAGATCTCCTTGACGTCGGTCGCCGAGCTGATGCGAGTTCTCAGTTCTTCGAGTGCATCGATACGCTGCGAAGCGGTGTCGTAGACTGCCTGGCCCATGGAGTGCTTGGCGCCGGTCTGCCGGGCAATCCGGTCGAGCTCGCTCTGGTAATATGAATTGCCGCTGTTGCCCGCATATGCGCGGTTTTGCGAGAGATACTGATTGATTGAGTTTGCGAAGTTGCCGCTGCCCTGCCCCGCCACCAGCTTTTCGATATCGGAAAACTGTTGCGGCAGAACTTTACGAAACTGCGGTGTGTTCAATAGTGCGCCAATGTCGTTGGTATTGGTCAGCTTGTTGAAGCTGTCATAGAGCTGCTTGGCCTGGTTCAACTGATCCTGCGCCACCTTGAGCTGCGATGTCAGCGTATCGACTTGCTTCTTCAGTTCCGTCAGTTGCTCAAATTGCCGCGCAAAGACGTTAGGATCGAACACAATCTCAGCTCCTGCAGGTGATGCCATCAGGAGACTCACGACTGACACGGACGCGAACATCACCGACATGCGCTGATGCATCATCGAACTTTCCCCCGCTCTGCGTGAAATACCGGCAGCCATTGGGCCGGATCGTCGCCGACCTCCTGCCGAATGCGATCGAGCAGTTCGACTGTTTCCGTCCGTCCCGACAACACGGCGAGCGCGTCGTCGAATCCGCCGAGATCCAGTTCCGCCACCACCGAGTTGTGACCCTGTTTGACGAGGAAGCGGCGGCTTTCGGGCGCGAGTTCTTCCCTGATCAGGCGGAACTCGGTGTCCGTGAGGTGGAAGCCGTCGACATAGTCGGATCGCGTTCCCCGCGCATTCGGCAGGAAAATCTGGGTAGGGCATTGTTCGACAATGGTGTGTGCGATTGGGGAGGCCAGCGCATCCCGGGGGGATTGGGTACCGAACACCATGACACCGTTCTGTTTCCGGATGGTTTTGAGCTTGTTGTTGGCGAGATCTCGAAACGCCTCGTCTCCCAGCGCCTTCCAGAATTCGTCGATGTCGATGATCAAGCGCCGGCCGTCGATCAGACGTTCGACCCTGTGGAACAAGTACATCATCAGCGGTGTCCGGACGGTCGGGTGATCGAGCAGATCGGTCATGTCGAAGCCGATGGAACGGGCGTCGAGGCCGATGGCGTCCTGGTCGCCATCGAGCACCCAGCCGTAGGGAGCGCCGCGGCACCATCGCTCGAGCCGGGCACCAATCCCCTCGCGATCCTGTTGACCGAGAAAGGCGCGCAATGCGCCGAACGAACGCTCCTCCTGCCGGAGCTGGTTAAGCGCGCGCAACCCGGAATCGATCCGCTCCTCCTCGGCGACGGTCAGCGGGCGGTTGTCGGGTGTGACCAGCTTTCGGACCAGTTCGCCCAGAAAGGAGAGGTTCGCCGGAGTAAGCTCCAGCGCCTTGAGCGGCGCACAGCCGGTTGGGACGCCGTTGCGGAGCGTCAGATAAGTGCCGCCGGCAGCACGGATGAAAATCTCGGCGCCGCGGTCTTTGTCGAAGAACACATAAGTTGCGCCGAGCCGCTCGGCCTGCGACAGCAGGAAATTCTGAACAACGGTTTTACCTGATCCCGACGGGCCGCAGATGAAGGTATTGCCGAGGTCGCCGTGATGAAATGAAAAGTAGAACGGCGAACCGGAAGCGGTCTTGAGCATCGCAACCGCCGGTCCCCAATGATTGCCGTCTGGCTTTCCGACGGGATAGGTGTGGAACGGGGAGAATGCTGCGAAATTGCGGGAGCTGATCGCGCCGGCGCGGGCCCGGTATTTGAATAGTCCAGGAAGCTGCGCCCAATAGGCTGCCTCAAGCCCAAGATCTTCGCGCGCGACCACGGCGCCCGCGTCCGCCAGCGCGCGACGCGCCACGCTCATGTGCCCCTGCAACTGCGAAGCCGTATCAGCTGACAGGAGCAGCGAGAGGTGATGATCACCGAGGGCAAATCGATTGGATTCGAGATCGTCAAGCGCGTCCGAGAGTTCGTCGATCTGCGAGGCCGCAGGATCCTGAGCCGAGACGAGCTGGTTCTGCTTGCGCGTCAGAACCGTCTTGGCGTCGGCCTTCGACAGAAAGGCAAAAGATTGTGTAAGGATGAGTTCAAAGGGAGCTGAGAGTAGTGCGTTCAGCAGACCCGGCCGGGTGGACGCCGGATATTCCTTGATCCCGAACATGCCCGCGAAGCGTGATCCGCCAGCGCTGCGTATTTCGAGGGCTTCTCGGCCGAAGATGATGCGATTCGAGTAGAGCGCCGGCCCGATCGGTCCTTGCGGCAATGGCATTGGCATCCACTCGCCGGAGGTGACGGCGTGGAGCAGTTCCATTGGTTCTGAAAACACGATGCCGTCGCGATCGACCAAGCCGACGACACGAGCATCGTAACGCTCGAGTGCCGCTACCACGTCGCGCTTGGCATCGTCGAGCCGTTTCAAGGCTTCGCTGTCAACCTCGACGGAACGCCGGCTGGCACGACCGAGCCGCTTGAAGAACGCTGCCGCCGCGTCCGTCGTCGCGCGGCCGGGATGCCATACCAGCGTGAGGTAGAGGTCGTTGCGAAACAGCGCTTCGCTCCGAAGCCGCTCGCGATATTGCGCATCCAGCGCGGCCGAAAATGTCGAGCTGAAGGTGCCGCTCGGGTAATCCGATGTCTGGCGACGAACCAGATAAGACCATAGCGCCAGCCGGTCGTCGGCGATATTGCGTAGCGTGAGGTTGAGTTTGGCATGAAGATCATTCAGATCGACCGCCTCAGCCGTCTCAAATGAGATGCCGTCGATCCGGATCACCGTGATCAAGGCGCGGGTCGAGAGGCTAATCACTGTATCGGTCACGTGCCGGGCGAACGGCAAATAGATATCGGACTCGATCTCGCGAGCTTTCGCCGCTGCGTTACGCATAACCAAAATCCCTCGCTCGATAACGCCGAACCAGCTTCAGCGGCGTGCAGGACGATCCGCCCCAGAACAGGGCGTTGCGCGTGCGGCCCCGGGTCTCGATCCAGGCGAGCAAAATCCGGAACATGTTGGGATCGTGCCGGCAGATAATCCGACAGAGGCCGTGGATCGGAAGCGCGACCAGGCCGTACAAAATGCTCCCGGCCACCAGGAACAGGATGCAGGAGAACATCACGTTCAGCGCCATCGCCTCCATCGTGACGCCGGCGATCATGGCCGGACGCGTGCAGGCGAGGAATAAAGTGTCCTCGGTGAGACGCATGGGCTCAGTCATGGGTGACCACCATCTTCATCGACCCCCGGTCAAGGTCGAGACTACCTCGGAGGCGCCGAACGTAATGGCGACGCCAAGCACGACGTAGGCGGCCTTGCGCAGATCGAGATAACCAAACATCCAGGCGATGCCGACGATGATGACCGCCAGTGTCGCCAGCAGCCGCGCGACGTTGCCGGTCAACATGGTAACGATGTTCTGCAGCACGCCTTCGATATTCGCGGTCTGCGCCAGCGCCGGTTCGGCCAGTCCGATGCTGACAACGAGACCGATGCAAAGAAGTGCGGCGGATTTCTTGAGACGAGAGGGCATGTGAAGAGTTCCTAGGAGTGTTGCGGCCGGACCAGGCCGGCTCGAACGTGTGGTTGGAGATTGAGCAAACGAGTCACCGCCCATACACAAAGGCTGACATGCCGAGACCTGCGCGATAGACGTCCCAGCTTGGGCGCTCCCTGGCGAGATCGGTACTGGAGGATAAGTTCGCAGCGGGTTCGTCGGCAGGAGGTTGCGAGGGCGCGCGTGACCCTACCTGGGGCATGGTGGGCTTGTCCTTCATCGCAAAGCTCTTGATAGCGTCGAATGCCGCTTTGTGAGAACCGCCTCTGTCCTCAATCGCCGTTTGAAATCGGACCTGAAACAATCGGCCGAGGCCTGCCACATGTTGGCAAGCGTCGAACGTCGTGGCTATCGTGAGACCTGCCAGCTTCATCTCTTCGCGATCGAGTTGACCAAGGCCAATTCGAACGGGCTTGCCCGTCGCCGCCGCTTCCGTCGCAAGCTGGATCGCCTCATTTCGGTCGGTCGCCTGAAGGCGGATCGGCTTGCGCTCGCCGAGGGTGATCAGGAAGGGCTCGAACGAACTCGCTTGTTGTACGATCGCGGTCAAAGGCGCGGCCATGGCAGGCGATGCACATCGTTCAACAAGGGTAGCGAATGCGGCGGGATCCACTTCAGCCTCCGATCAGGAATAAAATCGACGCTTGCGCTTAGGCAGCGAAAGCGAAAGACGCCGGAGTTTCGATGACTGGTTTGGAAATATTGCCTGCCGTCCGGATTGCTGCGAGAGCATCATCGGTTACCGGCAACAGACCGGCGACGGCTTTGGTGGCTCCGATCTGACGAGGTTCACCAAGGCGATCGAGGCGCCACCCGGCCCGGCGCAGGATTCGCTCCATTCGCAGATCAGTGACGGTCGCGATCGCCTGAAGGTCGTTTTGCTGACCCCATTCAATCATCGCCGCAAACAGCAGGAACGTTGCTTCCCTCAAGCCATTCTCGGCCGTGGCCGCCACATTCTGTGTATCGACGCAGAAACGTGAGCTTTCCCAAATTCTGGGGTTTGTTGGCGCAGCCCGGCCGTCCAGCAAGACCGGAAACGTATCCGCCAGCATATTGCGCCCGGTGGTCGGCAGCAGGCGGACACAACCGACAACGTCCCGCCTATCAATACCCAACAGATAGGTCGGCGACAGCACGTCGTATTGATCGACCTCAAGTCCATCCGACACCGAAACTTCCCATTCCAACCGGTCTTGAAAGACGCGCCGTCGCAGACCGTGCATCCCGAGCGCCAGTGCGGAATTCCTCAAAAGCGCAGGACGCGTGAGTGCGATGACATTCATTCTTGATCTCCAGCTGCGAATCACAGGTTCGAGATCCACGAAATCAGGAGCGGTCACCGCTTGAAGCTGTCAGTTTCGACAGGGGTGTGGGGAACACCGGCCTGCCCCAAAGCCGCCGTAAGGTCGCCGTAGACGGCGCACACGCAGGGCGCGAGTTTCGACGTAGTCGCGTCCTGTCGCGTTAGAATAGATATAAACTTGATTGAGAGGCGCCATGAAAGATGTCCAAAGGGCCTGCCATGAATTTGTCGATTGTCTTCACACTGCGCGCACCGAAGATGATTTCCGTCGCGTGGCGGAGCGGACCGCGCATGCATTGGGATTCCGGTGGTTTGCTTATTTCGGGCGCCATTCGGATGCCCGCAATCTGATCTCGTCCTATCCGAAGAGCTGGACCGATCACTACTTCGATGAACAATACGATGAGATCGATCCTGTTCTGCAGAAGCCCCTCACCCCATGCCGAGTGTTTCAATGGGACGGACGAGCTGCGCGATCTGCGAAATCCGCCCGAGAACGCCGTCTGTTTGACGATGCGCTCAGTTTCAAGATCAGGACAGGTTTGACGGTTCGGATTCCCGGCGGCAACGGACAATCCGCAGCGTTTACGCTGGCGGTAGATGACCGGAGCCTTGGACTCGACCGTTTTGTTGAGACCTCCCAGGATCTCCTGCAAATGATCGGCCTTACCTACCATGCGCATGTGAGCGCCAGGATGGGCCGAGCCTCGTTGACCGATCAGACGGGGACCGCGCTGACGCAGCGGGAACGGCAGTGCCTTGCATGGATATCTCAGGGTAAAACGATGCAAGACATTGCATCACTTCTCGACGTCACACCGCGGGGTGTGAAGTTCCATCTCGACAACGCGCGGCGAAATCTTGCCGCATTGTCCCTTCCCCACGCCGTTGCGCTTGCGATTCGTCAGGGGTTATTGCCGTAAGCGATGCGTAGGTCTGGGTCATTGGCCGATCTCCGGCGCCTGCATCGATTTTGCCCACAGGATGTGCCGCTCACAATTGTGCACATGCCCCCATTATCAGTGTTTGCGGGTTCGTCGAGAGAGCAATTGGGCGTCCCCCTCGGGGGCCGGGCCGGCGGCTGCGCTGAAGCCCCGCATGCGGGTCTTCCCCCTCGCGGGCGGCCATCCCTGACGCGAGCGGGTGCTTGACCCAATAGCCGCGAAGGCTGCCCTGATCTGGAAGGGTGCGAATCGATTGGTTTTACCTCCGTTGGCGCTACACTTCTCCACGGGAGGGCGATTCGTTGCCCGTCCCCTGCATGGTAGTAGGTCCTGCACTTCAACATTGGCTCGGCGGATGGACAAACGTGTCAGAAGCAGCATTCAAACTGAAACCGTTGGAAGCTCCACACTATCGCGAGCCACCGCACAACATCGAAGCTGAGCAAGCGCTGCTCGGCGCCATGCTGATCAACAACGACGCCTTTCATCGCGTTGCCGATTTCCTGAAGGCTAATCATTTCTTCGAGCCTCTGCACGGTGGCATCTTTGAGGTGATTAGCGAGCTGATCCGCTCAAACAAAATTGCCAATCCAATTACCCTTAAGACGTTCCTTCCAGCAGCGCTCGATATTGCCGGACTATCGGCTGCGCAGTATCTCGCCCGCCTGGCTGCGGAAGCGACGACCGTCATCAACGCCGCCGATTACGGCCGAACCGTCTACGACCTCGCGGTACGACGCGAGTTGATCAAGATCGCCGAGGACATGCTCAATGACGCCTTTGACGCGGCCGTCGATTGCGCTCCGCAAGATCAGATCCAGCATGCCGAACAGCTTCTATACGAAATCGCCGAAACGGGACGCTATGGCGGCGGCTTCGAGACGTTTGAGACCGCGCTGGACAACGCCATTGACAGGGCCGCGCAAGCTTACCAGTCCGATGGCAGGCTCTCGGGGCTTGCTACTGGCCTCAAGGATCTTGATGCCAAAATGGGCGGTCTTCAACCAACGGACCTCATCATCATCGCCGGCAGACCAGGCATGGGGAAGACGTCACTTGCCACGAATATAGCGTTCAACGTCGCAAGCGCCTACGACGCGACAGAACAGGTCGACGGCTCGCCACGGCCCGTCGCCGGGGGCATCGTCGCCTTCTTCTCACTGGAAATGTCGTCGGAACAGCTTGCCACGCGCGTGCTCTCCGAACAGGCGGAAGTCCCCTCCTCGAGCATCAGGCGTGGCGACATTGGCGAGACCGATTTCGGCAGACTCCTCGACTGCCGCCAGAAAATGCGACGGCTGCCCCTCTTCATCGACCAGACAGGCGCGCTCTCCATTGCCCAGGTCGCGGCCCGCGCGCGCCGTCTGAAACGACAGCGAGGCCTGCACCTCATTGTCGTCGATTATATTCAGCTCATGCAGGGCAGATCGCAGCGCGCGACGCAGAATCGCGTTCAGGAAATCACGGAGATCACGACGGGTCTGAAAGCGCTGGCCAAGGAACTCAACGTCCCGGTCGTTGCGCTGTCCCAGCTCTCGCGCGGGGTCGAAAACCGCGACGAAAAGCGCCCGCAACTCTCCGATCTGCGCGAGTCAGGCTCGATTGAACAAGACGCCGACGTCGTCTTGTTCGTCTATCGCGAAGAGTATTATCTCAAGAACAAAGAGCCGAAGCCCGGCACCGACGAGCATCTCACTTGGGAATCCGAGATGAGGGACGCGCGCGGCCAGGCGGAAGTCATCATCGCAAAGCAGCGGCACGGTCCGACAGGAACAGTGGCGATGACGTTTCAAGGGGAATTCACTCGCTTCTTCGACCTGGTCGAAGACAACCGCTTGCCGCGCCGATCGGATTAAGCCCCGACTCTGGTCGCTCCTTCCACACGTTGCTTGGTCGGTCACAAGCCATCGGGTCGAGCAATATCAAGTCAGCTCTACGGTCACCGCGCCGTCGGCGTACCGTCAACCTGATCTGAGCTAGTTCGCGCCCATCGTACCGCATTCTTCGCTTATTCAAGGAAGAAGGATCACATTGTTTCTCGGTTTCGATGTCGCCGGCATGGACTCACCGGCGGGAGATGTACAGTTCGGCACACCCACTTCCGGAGAAGGACCACCCCGCTCTCGAATGGGCTTTCCTTGGTTCAAGCGCGGCCTTCCACGATCAACCCGCAAGGGGTTCGCTACGCAAGCGTGCGACCTCTTCGGCTTCGCCTGCGAGGTGACCGCAGCCGCCCCCGAACACTTCGGCGCCTGTCGAGCGGGGATGGTCCCCGCCGCAAGACGGGAGCCTTTCAATGTCGCACAATCTCACGCTCGCTCAGCACCATGCATTCGACTTGGCCCGCACGCTGCTGGTGCCGGTCATCCTTTTCCAAGCTGAGAACGAATTCGGCGTCATGGTCTCCAGCGAATACGACGGCGAACAGGACGCCATCCTTCATGAATACGACCCGTGGACCCCGGCTCATTGAGCCGGGTGACCGGCTGCCGCTGGCGCCTTGCCGGCTGCAAGGGAGGCTTCGCCGCGCACCAGATGCGGCAATTGACCGTTGGTCAGCGCGCCCTTGCATTCGGCAGGCTTCGCGGCCGGTCAGGAACGTTCCGCAAGGCTAGGAGCAAGAAAGACCAACGCAAGAGAGGGCGGACTTGCCTGCGCGAGTCCGGTGAAGGAAGATGAACAAAAGAGAAATCGAAGGGTTGCGCGAAAAGGTCGGCTGCGCGGCCCTGCTCGAAAAAGAAGGCTGGAAAGTCGACATCAAGGAAAGCACCCGCCGCGCGATCAAATATCGACGCGACAGCAAGATCGTGATTGTCATCCATGACGGCCGCGGCTGGTTTGATCCGCTGTCGACCGCAAAAGGGGACGTGTTTTCGCTCGCCGAGCACCTCGGTGCCGCCGGCTTCACCGACGCGTGCGATCGTGTCGCTGATGTCGTCGGCTTCATCCCGAGCGCACCGGTCTGGCAACGTCCTGCCAAGCCGAAGGCGATTGGCTCGATCGCGGTCCGTTGGCGACATCGCTTTGTGCCTCGGCCCGGCTCCCCGACCTGGCGTTATCTGACCGACGAACGGCACATCCCCGATCGCATCATCGCCGGTATTGTTGCCCATGGCCGGCTTCGGGAGGGTCCGCATGGCAGCATGTGGGCGGCGCACACAGATTCCCGCGACACCGTCACCGGCTGGGAAGAGCGCGGCCCGAGCTGGCGCGGCTTTGCGACCGGCGGCGCCAAGGAGCTGTTTCGCCTCGGTGCTTCCGATTGCGCACGCGTCTGCGTGACCGAAGCGGCGGTCGACGCCATGAGCCTAGCTGCGCTCGAAAAACTGCGTGATGACACGCTCTACGTCAGCACGGGAGGCGGATGGGCTCCGGCGACGGAGGACGCAATCCGGGCCTTGGCTGGGCGCGCCAACGTGCTGCTGGTGGCCGCGACCGATAACAATCGGCAGGGCGAGGTGTATGCCGGGCGAATTCGGTCGATCGCGGAGGAAACCGGATCCCGTTTTGCACGATCCCGGCCGCGCGCCGACGATTGGAACGAAGACCTTTGCGCCGCGTGAGGCGGGCAACAGCGGGGGCGAAGGAGGACGCCAAGGGTAGGCATAGGTCCGTGCCGCATGCCCGCCCGGCGCGTCAAGGGAAGCTGCGCCCGCGTTCCGCGGCCCTTGACCCGCCGGACCGCAGATGCGGCCGCCCGAGGGTGTTTGCAACACCCAAAGGGAAGGGCCAACCATGCCTTCTTTCACGATTGAGACGACCTATCGCCTGCCGGTCTATCGCCAGCAGACCTACGAGGCCGCGACGATGGAAGAGGCTTGTCGCCTCGCTGTCGACGACGACGAATGGTCTGACGAAAAACGCGACTACGAGTCCGCCGGCGAGACCTATGTGACGGGCATCTGGTCTGGCGAGAATGCCGCCTACACCGGAGCCGCACAGCCGATTCCCGCTCACTATGTCGAGACGCCGCAGCGCATCGCGTTGCACCTTGAGGTGCTGCTCGGCCTCGTCAAGGTTCTCGCGAGCCAAAGCGACACCGAGCAACTCGACCGCGCCTTCCGGCTCGAGCGCGCGCAGCCGGCGATTGCCAAGGCGGAGGCAATACTCGCCGGCTCCCGCGACCCGGACTGACGAGGCTCATGCGCGCTCCGCCTGACGGCGCAGCGAGCGCGCTTGTCGTATCTGCAAACCCTGCCGAATCGCGCATGGCGATCTCCGTATCGGTCGCGGACGTGCTGGACGCGGCGGCTCTCCAGTCAACGGGCAAGCCGTTTCCCATCGCGACACGCGATCGGTGACCCTCGTTGAACCCGTCCTGCGAAGCGTCCACCGCAACGGAGATCGAAAGGCGCTGTCGATGTGCAGGGTTCTCAACAAGCATCACGCAGGCGTGCCCGCGGGCGCGGTCTATATCGGGCGCGGCAGCAAGTGGGGCAATCCGTTCCGGATCGGTCCCGACGGCGATCGCTCAGCAGTGATAGCAAAATACGAGCGCTGGCTTGCGGATCAGCATCAGCTCTTGCGCGCACTGGACGAGTTGCGGGGGCGCGATCTCGTCTGCTGGTGCGCGCCGCGACCGTGTCACGGCGATCTGCTGCTGCGGCTCGCCAATGCGACGCGCGATGAGCGGATCGCTTGGTGGCGGCGCGTCAAGGTGGCGGCGTGAGCGCACAACCACTGTCTTGTCCGGTCCCGCGCGTGAAGGAGGGAAGAGAGAATGGGAGAAAGGACAAAAAACCCCGCTGCCGCATGCCCGGCCGGCGCGTCAAGGGTGAAGCTTCGCCCGCGTTCCGCGGCCCTTGACCCGTCGGACCGGAGAGGCGGCCGCCCGAGAGGTGTGACGAAGGACTGAAGTGATGAGGGGATCAGGCGGATCGCCCGCGCTTCAGCCGCAACAGGCCAGGAGCCGCTCATGCACACCTCATCCGCAATCCGCAAGATTTTCGAAGGCGTCGCGTCGCGCCACGAGATGCACCACATGTTCAACCGTCATCGCGGCGCACCCGCCTTGGCCGACGGCGATGCGGGCGATCTGTTCGCCGGCGAGTGGTTCGAGATCGCCGAGTGCGACTACGAGTATATGCTCGACATCCTGCCGCCGCTGTTCATGCGCGGTGACATGTTCGCGCTCAGCGAATATATGACCGGCAGCGTCACCAGTGTCTTCTTCGCGCTCTCAATCGATGGCTGCACCCGGTGGTTTCACGGTTATTGCGACCTTTCCGATCGCGGCTCGCCCGATCGCATGAAGGCCGCGATCGTCGATCGCGAGACGCGGCCGGTGCGCGCCATGACCCGCGAAGAACGGCTTGAGCACATCTGGTCGTGCACGCATGACGATTATCGCGGCTATGCAGGCGAGCGCTGGCCTGCCGCTATGCGCGGCAAGCGAACCGTTCTGGTCTATGGCGGTGATCGAGGCACCGTCCTGAAACTGCTCGACGACCTCACGGACGACGAAGTATCCGCCAAGCTCCCCGTGCAGCTGCGTCATTTGCCACAGCCGGTCGCAGCGTGAGCGAGAGGGGGTCCGTCCATGGAAGCGACCTACTCCCGCCTCGGAGTTTACGTTCACGCCCCTTGGCGTGCCGTCGTGCGCGCTGCGCGATCGCGGATCGCAAAACAACACCGCCATGATCCGGCGCTGAAGCAGGCGCGCAAGCGCTTTTATTCCGAAATGCTGGCCTGCCAGGCCAGGCATAAGCATCTCGTCCGCACGTTCCGGCTCTGACGTCCGCTCAGAGCCGATCCTTCACCCCTCACCTTCACGCAATCGCGTCGCCTGCCGGGCCTGCTGCCGGCGGGACGTTCGCGTGCGCCCGTTCGACAGGAGCCTTTCATGGCGCAACACGATCCGTTTACGCTTGATCTCTTCGGCAACACGTCGCTCTCTTCGGGGCTCGACCTTGGCGTCACGGCCTTTCCATCCACCCTTGAAACGGACGGCGACGACGGTGATGCGCCGCACCCTCCGGCGGTCGCGCGTATAGAACCGTCCGCTGATCGACCCACCAGCCGAGCTAGGGGCGAGACGTTCTACCTCGCTGGAACGCGGGGCCTTGCCAGATCTTGGCGCGATCGGGCGCGCGACAATCTCTCCGCCATCCGCCTTGCGGCCGTGATCGAAGGCGATCAGCGTCCCGCCACCGCCGCCGAACAGGCGCAGCTCATTCGCTTCACCGGCTTCGGCGCATCCGAACTCGCCAATGGCGTTTTCAGGCGCCCGGGCGACGATGATTTCCGCCACGGTTGGGAGGAGATCGGCGCGGGGCTGGAATCGGCGGTCGGCGCGGGGGACTACGCCTCGCTCGCCCGCTGCACCCAGTACGCCCATTTCACGCCCGAATACATTGTGCGCGCGGTCTGGGCCGGCGTGACGCGGCTCGGCTTTCGTGGCGGACGTGTGCTCGAGCCTGGTATCGGCACGGGCCTGTTTTCGGCGCTGATGCCCGAGAAACTACGCGCGGCGTGCTATCTCACCGGCGTCGAGCTCGATCCGGTCACCGCGCGCATCGCAGCCTTGCTGCATCCTCGCGCCAACATCATCAACCAGGACTTCGCACGAACCGAACTCCCCCAGCACTTTGATCTCGCGATCGGCAATCCGCCGTTTTCCGATCGCACGGTGCGCAGCGACCGGGTGTTCCGGTCCCTCGGCCTTCGGCTGCACGATTATTTCATCGTCAAGGCGATCGACCGGCTGAAGCCCGGAGGTCTCGCCGCTTTCGTCACATCGCATGGCACGATGGACAAAGCGGACGCGTCCGCGCGCGAGCACATCGCCGGAACGGCCGATCTTGTCGGTGCCGTCCGGCTGCCCGAGGGCAGCTTCCGCGCCGACGCCGGCACCGACGTTGGCGTCGATATCCTCTTCTTCCGAAAGCGCCGCGATGGCGATGCTCCCGGCGCCGACGCCTGGCTCGATCACGCCGAAATCCATCCCGCAACGGAGCATGAGGGCGCTATCCGGGTGAACCGCCATTTCGCGGAACATCCGAATATGGTGCTCGGTGAGCATGCACTCGCGTCTGGCCCCTACGGTGAGACGTACACTTGCGTACCGCGCCCGACGGTCGTGCTCGAAGACGCGCTTACCGCCACCATCCTCCATCTTCCGGATGCCATCTACGACGGCGACCCGGAGACAACCGGCTTCGATGCTGACGAGACGCAGACGGTTGTCGCAACCGCCGCCGGCGTCAGCATCCGTGAAGGAAGTTATTTCGTCGGCAGGAACATGGCCTTGATGCAGATGGTCGACGGCACAACCGTCATCATTCCTGTGAAGAAGGGCAGGAATGCCGACGGCGTCTTCGCCAAGCACGCGCGGATCATTCGCAAGCTGATCCCGATCCGCGACGCCGTGCGCGAGATCTTGAAGTGCCAGGAGACCGACCATCCGTGGAAGCAGGCGCAGGTCCGGTTGCGCATCGCCTGGAGCTCTTTCGTCCGCGACTTCGGGCCGATCAACACCACGGTCGTATCGTCCCTGGAAGACGAGGAGACCGGTGAAGTGCGCGAGACGCACCGCCGGCCCAATCTGGCTCCGTTCGCGGATGACCCGGATTGCTGGCTCGTCGCTTCGATCGAAGACTATGACCTCGAGACGAACACGGCGAGACCCGGGCCGATCTTCACTGAGCGCGTGATTGCGCCGCCACCGGCGCCTGTCATCGCCTCTGCCGCCGACGCGCTCGCCGTCGTGCTGAACGAGCGGGGCACGGTCGATCCCGATCACATCGCGGAGCTTTTGCACCGCGGCGTCGACGACGTGATCGGTGAACTCGGCGACGCCATCTTCCGCGATCCCGCGACCGGCGCGTGGCACACCGCCGACGGCTATCTCTCCGGTGCGGTCCGCTCGAAGCTCGCCACAGCGGAAGCCGCCGCGGCCCTCGACCCGGCCTATGCGCGTAACGTCGAGGCGCTCGGGCGCGTCCAGCCGGCCGACCTTCGTCCATCCGACATCACGGCGCGGCTTGGTGCCCCCTGGATCCCGGCCGCCGACATCATCGCCTTCGTGAAGGAGACGATGGATGCCGACATCACCATCCACCACACGTCCGAGCTCGCCTGCTGGACCGTGAATGCGCGCCAGCTCGAATGGAGCGCCGCCGGCACCACCGACTGGGGCACCCATCGTCGCCACGCCGGACTTCTTCTGTCAGACGCGCTCAACTCGTCGATCCCGCAGATCTTCGACACGGTCAAGGACGGCGACAGCGAGCGGCGCGTGCTCAACACCGTCGAGACGGAGGCAGCGAAAGACAAACTCGCCAAGATCAAGTCGGCGTTTCAGTCATGGATCTGGTCCGATCCGGACCGAACCGATCGGTTGGCCCGGCTCTATAACGACACCTTCAACAACATCGTGCCCCGACATTTCAACGGGGATCATCTGCAGCTCCCGGGCGCCTCTGGCGCCTTTTCTCTATATGGGCACCAGAAGCGGGCGATCTGGCGGATCATCGCTTCGGGAAGCACCTATGTCGCCCACGCCGTCGGCGCCGGCAAGACGCTGTCCATCGCGGCTGCGGTCATGGAGCAGCGCCGCCTCGGCCTCGTCAACAAGGCGATGCTCGTCGTACCCGGCCACTGCCTGGCGCAGGCGGCGCGGGAATTTCTCGCCCTGTATCCGAACGCCCGCATCCTCGTGGCGGATGAAACCAATTTCGTGAAGGAGAAGCGCCATCGCTTCCTCAGCCGCGCCGCCACGGCGAGCTGGGACGCGATCGTCATCACCCACAGCGCCTTCAAGTTCATTCCCGTCCCGTCCGCCTTTGAGGCGCAGATGATCCAGGACGAGTTGGAGGCCTATGAAGAGCTCCTCGGCAAGGTCGACAGCCAGGACCGCCTGTCGCGCAAGCGCATCGAGCGGATGAAGGAGGGTCATCAGGAACGTCTCGAATCGCTGGCCTCGCGCAAGGACGATTTGTTGACGGTCGCCGAAATCGGAATCGACCAGATCATCGTCGATGAGGCGCAGGAGTTCAGAAAACTGTCCTTCGCCACCAATATGACCAGCTTGCGCGGCGTCGACCCGAACGGCTCGCAGCGCGCCTGGGACCTCTATGTGAAGTCCCGCTTCCTCGATGTGAAGAATCCAGGGCGGGCACTGGTCCTGGCCTCGGGCACCCCGATCACCAATACGCTTGGCGAAATGTTCACCGTGCAGCGGCTGATGGATCACGCCGCACTTGCGGAGCGCGGCCTGCACGAATTCGATGCCTGGGCCTCGACCTTCGGCGACACCTCGACCGAGCTTGAATTGCAGCCCTCCGGCAAATACCGCCCCGTCACGCGTTTCGCGCAGTTCGTCAACGTCCCCGAGCTGATCGCGATGTTCCGTTCCTTCGCGGATGTCGTGTTGCCCGACGATCTGAAGGACTACGTCAAAGTGCCCGCGATCGCCTGCGGCAAACGGCAGATTATCACGGCCGAGGCGACAGCCGCCTTCAAGGCCTATCAACGCCTGCTTGACGACCGCATCAAGGCCATCGAGGAGCGGGACCGCGCGCCGGAACCAGGCGACGATATCCTCCTGTCCGTCATCACCGACGGCCGCCACGCCGCGATCGACCTGCGCCTCGTCGTTACCGGACAGGTGAACGAAGCGGGCAACAAGCTCAACGCCCTCATCGCCAATGCTTTTCGCATCTGGCAAGAGACCAGCAATGTGACCTATCTGCGGAAGGACGGCAGGGCCTTCGACAAAACCGGCGCCGGCCAGCTCATTTTCTCTGATCTCGGCACCATCAGCGTCGAGGCCAGCCGCGGTTTTTCTGCGTACCGCTGGATTCGCGATGAACTCGTGCGTCTCGGCGTGCCGCCTTCCGAGATCGCCTACATGCAGGACCACAGGAAGTCCGAGGCCAAGCAGCGTCTCTTTAATGATTTCAATGCCGGCAAGGTCCGCATTCTTCTTGGATCGAGCGATACGATGGGCACCGGAGTTAACGTTCAACTTCGCCTCAAGGCGCTCCACCATCTCGACGTGCCGTGGCTCCCCTCGCAGATCGAGCAGCGCGAGGGCCGTATTGTGCGCCAGGGCAACCAGCATGACGAAGTCGAAATCTTCGCCTATGCCACGCTTGGCAGCCTCGATGCCACCATGTGGCAAAACAATGAGCGCAAAGCCCGTTTCATCGCCGCCGCGCTGTCAGGCGATACGAGCGTGCGGCGCCTCGCGGACCTGGGCGAAGGCCAGGCCAACCAGTTTGCCATGGCCAAGGCGATCGCGTCCGGCGATCCACGCCTCATGCAGAAGGCGGGACTTGAGGCCGAGATCGCCCGCCTCGAACGCCTGCACGCGGCGCATATCGACGATCAGCATGCGATCCGGCGGCAAATTCGCGACGCCGAGCGCGAGATCGAGATCTCGACGCGCCGCATCGGCGATATTGCTGAGGATATCACCCGTCTCGTTCCGACTGGTGGCGACGCCTTCACGATGGCCGTCAAAGGGACGCGCTTCGACGAGCGCAAGCTCGCTGGTCGCGCCTTGATGCAGGAGATCCTCACCCTCGTTCAGCTTCAACACGAAGACGGCGTGGTGATCGCCTCGATCGGCGGCTTCGACGTCACGTTCGAGGGCGAGCGTATCGGCCGAGATGGCTATCACTACGTGACCATGCTGCAGCGAACCGGCGCCCAGTTCGAGATCGAGCTCCCGATGACCGTGACGCCGCTCGGCGCAGTCGCTCGGCTCGAGCACCCGCTGACGAATTTCGGGGGTGAGCAGGAGAACCATCGTCGGCGTCTTGCCGAAGCCGAGCGGCGCCTTGCCTCCTATCGCGGCCGAGTCGGCGAAGCCTACGCCTTCGCCGCCGAGCTCAATCTCAAGCGCGCGCAGCTTGCGGATGTTGAGGCGGATCTCGCGGCCAGCAGCGATGAAGCGGCGCAGACGAAGGGAGGGGAAAACCGAAGAGCTGCGTGAGCAGGAAACCTGCTCGCAGAGCAGCCGGAGCGCCGCCGCTGGCGCTCAACCGACCGTCTCGCGATCCCGGCCGCGGCGCGCTCGCAAGGCGCTTCGCGCCCCGCTCGCGCCTGCCGGGCAGGGATGCTCGGCGGCAGTTGCGCCGCTCCGCCCGCCCTGCGGGCCGAAGGGATGTCTTCGAGAAGAAGACGAGAGGACCCCGAACGGGTGGTCCACAACCCCTGAAAATGGAGAGCATCCCATGGAACTGATGATGGTCGATCCGCGCGCGCTGAAGGAGAATCCCGATCAGATGCGCCGCTCGAAATCTTCGCTGCAGGCCGATGCGTTGCTGCTGGCATCGATCAAGGCCGTCGGCATCGTGCAGCCGCCCGTCATTTTGCCGGAGTGCGATGGTGGCAACGGCTACGTGATTCACTTCGGGCATCGTCGCGTCGCGCAGGCGATCGCCGCTGACCTTGCCGAAATCCGTGTTCTCGTCGCGAACCCCGACGGAGATCACGACGCGATGCGCGCCCTCGTCGAAAACGTCGCGCGTGAGCCGCTCAACCCCGTCGACCTCTGGCGCTCGATCGAGCGTCTGGTGGCGCTCGGCTGGACCGAGGAGTCGATCGCGCTGGCGCTCGCCTTGCCCGCGCGCCAGGTCCGCAAGCTCAGGCTGCTCGCGAATGTACTCCCGGCGATGCTTGACCAGATGGCGAAGGGCGACATGCCCGGCGAGCCGCAGCTCCGCGTCATCGCCGCGGCGTCGATCGACGAGCAGAGTGAGGTCTGGAAGAAATACAAGCCGCGGAAGGCCGATCCGCAGGTCTCCTGGAACGACGTCGCCCGCGCGCTCACCAAAACGCGCATGTATGCCCGCCACGCGAGCTTCGATGACGAGCTTGCCACGGCCTATGGCATCACATGGGTAGAGGACCTGTTCGCGCCGGCCGATGAGGACAGCCGCTACACGACCGCCGTGGAGGCCTTCCTCGGCGCGCAGAACGAGTGGATGACCAATCATCTGCCGAAGCGCGGCACGGTGATCGAGGTGAACGAGTGGGGCCAGCCCAAGCTGCCGGCCAAATCCGAGCGGGTCTGGGGCAAGCCGGGGAAGTCCGACTGCACCGGCTGGTATCTCGATCGCGACGGCCAGATTCAGTCCGTCGCTTATCGCATGCCGCAGGTGAAGAAGGCGAAGGGCAAAGCCGGCGAGACAGAAGAGGCCGCAGCCGACGACATCGAAACCACGGCGAAGGCGCGGCCCGACGTGACGCGCAAGGGCATGGAGATGATTGGTGACCTGCGCACCGACGCCCTTCATGAAGCCCTCGCCCGGGCGCCGATCGAGGATGACACGCTCCTCGGGTTGCTCGTGCTGGCGTTCGCCGGCCAGAACGTCTCCATCGCCTCCGGTAACGCCGACGGCTATGCCCAGATTAGCCGACACGCCGCGCGACTGATCGGGGAGGACGGCAAACTCGCCTTCGATCGCGACACCCTGCAACAGGTCGCGCGTGCGACCCTGATCGACGTGCTGTCGTGCCGGGAGAATCGCTCGGACAGCGGCGTCGCGGCGCACATCGCGGGTGACGCTATCGGCGCAGATACGTTCTTGCCGAACATGGCTACGGACGACTTTCTGTCGTGCCTGTCACGCACCGCGATCGAGGCAGTGTGTAAGGACACGCCGGTGCTTCCGCGCCAACGGGTCAAGGACACGCGCGAAGCGCTGGTTCAGCACTACGCCGAAATCCGGTTCGTGCATCCGGCCGCGGTGTTCGCTCCCGCGCCCGAGAAGGTCGCCGCTTGGGCCGACAAACACGGCCGCGCCGAAGACGACGAGGAGTCCGGAGCTGACGCGTTGAACGAGTCCAACGAGGCCGAGGACGTGCCGCCGGCGGACGGATACGCTGAAGCGGCGGAATAGCGACCCGCACCTCACCTTCCATCCGATCAATCCCCGCCGCCGGCTCCCCCGAGTCGGCGGCTTTCGTTCGCAAACCCCACAGGAGGACATCATGTCCGCACAACACATCTACGTGTCTGCTCCACTCGGCTCGATCGTTCGCTATTCAGACGGCACACCGAGGCCACCCGCACGGTTCAAGCGCAAGCTTGCCGCATGGGAAAACAACAACAGCGGCGGGAGACTGGTCAAGAAAACTCCGTCTCGCGATATGCCGAGCTGTTTTCTACTCGCCGGCATCACGCTGCATCAGGGCGATTTCGGCAGCGCCGGCGTCGTGGTTCTCAGGGTCTACAAGACCTTCTCGGTCAACTGCGCCCTCAAGTTCATCGTGACCGAACCTCCGAAGCCTGGCTCGGTTCGTGTTCTCGACCGCGAGGGCGAGGCGGCCGAGCTGCTCTATCTCGCCGCCGACTGCACCGCGGCGGAAGCATGGCTCGCGGCGCACCGCTATCCCGGTGCCGTGCTGGAAGACGTCACGACGGACGAGGTCGCCGCGGCTGCGATCGATGGGAGGGCTGCATGAGCACGTTCGCCGATTCTACTTCGACGAACAACCGAACTCGTGCTCCGGCGGGGGGCACGTTCGCACGCACCCATGAAGGCCTGCTCGTGGCCGAGGTCGGCGACCGTGCGTTTGCCTTGTTGCCCGGCTCGGATGGCCGGTTCTTCCTGGCGTCGGCCTGGCGTCTTCGCGGCCCGATGGAAGAATGGAAGCGCTCGGACTTCTACGGTCACGGCGGTGATGTCGAAGACGAGACCGCTTTCCGAGCGCGTGTTGCGGAAAACGCCGAGCACCAGCGCCAGCGCACGGCCTTGGCGCGACGCGAAGTCTCCTCGCGCGCGTCGACTCCATGGGGCACTTCCCAGCATGCCATCTATGCCGACGGAGTCATCTGTTATTCGACGGCAAGCCATGGCGGCTTCCATCTCGATGCTGAGCATAACGCGAAGGTCCATCCCGGCCTTCGCACGCGCGGCGGCTGGTATGAGGAAGATTGCGCCTGGGCGGCCGTGGCGCAGGCCTTTCCGGAGCTGTTCACGGACTATGAGCGGCGCTGCGCGGATCGGACCATCCGCGATTGGCACCCGGACGCCTGGGAAGCGATCCAAGGAAAGCGCCTCAAGCCCGGTGAATCTCACGAGAAGGATCGTCGCGCCTTTGAACGTGATCACGCATCCGACTGGATCGTGATTTCGGCGATCCGGTGCGATCAGCACGCCGGCATGACCGAATGCGTCGCCACGCTCGGCGGCGATCGAGCCGCCCCCGAGCAGCGCCGCTACCTCGTTCCGTCCGACGAATATCACGTCGGCCGCTTTGGCTTCGTGATTGATGGGGCTCGCCACCGTCTCTACGACGGTCCGTCGAGCTTCATCGGCTGGAATCGGTGAGGTGCGATATGCCCTGGCAACTCATCGCCCTCGCCTTCGGATGGCGCGCGACAGCCGGCGAGGACCGCGGCATTCCGCGCCTCGTCGTCTGGCACCCACGCCTACGACGTCATTTCACGGGCGCCGACGCCTGGAAGTGCGCGGTCCGCTTATCGGTGCGTGCGCCTGACACATCCCTTTCTTCGCCCTCAAAAGTCAGGAGGCATCCATGAACGCTCAATTCATCACCGCACCTGCAGGGCCATGTCGCCGAGGCGCTGCATGGCGTCCTCACGGACGGGATGCGCACATCCGCCGGGACAGATTCGGTCTCGATCGACTGGGCGATCGCGGGCGACGACATTCCGTCATCGATCGCGCAGGTCCCCCGCTCCTCGACGAGTATGCGCCCGACAGGACAGCGTTTCCCCACTGGCCATGGAGGGCATTCTGATGTCGCTCACGCCTCAATCGGCCTTACTCCTGCGCATGGAAAATGCACTTCTCGAGACAAGCCGTCATCTCGGCATCATTGAACGGCAGATCGAAGCTCGCGCCGAGCGCATGACGATCACGTCCTGCACCAAGCGCCGGCAGTCCGGCGGTGGTACCTCAAGATGGACACGCGCGGACGAACGGGCTTTCCGCGAAAATATAGCGGCGCTTGCCCTCACGCGGCGCGCCGAGATCGACGCGTTGACTCGCAAGCTCACGCGGCAAGAGAGCGCGCTTGCGGCGTTCCGGCGGCGCCACGGGATCGAGCCTGCGCTCGGAGATCGGGAACCAACAGCCTGCACCATGACGATTGACGGCTAATCATGTCGCGGGCTCATCGGCCAGCGCTTCTGCAGCGCAAGCCAGGCTCTCCGAGTGACCCTTGAGCTCCGACTATCCGTTCTCCGCGTACTGCCACCGGCGCTCCCAGAGCAGAGCCTGCGAAGATGGCGTGCAGGTGGGCAATTCGCGCGCCGCGGCAGGTAGAGGAAGAGCACGACGAACGCCAGTAAACCGGGCTGGTCATGGATGCAGGTCATCTCGGCCTTCATTCTTTTGGCGTCAACCCGTGCCGGCGCCCCCTCGGGTTTGCTGCGGTCTGAACCGTCGACGGCCCGCTTCAAGGGCAAGTCGCAGTCGATCGTCGCCCGCCGTCTCGTCATGGCCAGGCCGCGTCCTGCGCAGGGCCTGCGGCCCCGCTTGTCCGCACCCCGACCATGCTCGCCTTGACGGTCCACGCCCCTTGAAGCGGTCCGCTTGCGCCGGTTCTTGGCGACCGCACCCGAGGGGGCGCCGGCACGGGCCGATCGCCTCTCCCGGCGAAACCGAGAAAGGACCTCACCATGTCAAAGACCGCCCGTTCTCCTCGCTCATCTGCTGCCGTCGTTCCGCTCCGCCGCGGCACCACGCTCGAGATGGTCCGGCTCGCCTGTCCCGACGCCGCGCAGGCCAACCGCATCTCCGAGAGCTTCGGCCTTGCTACGCTCGACAGCGACGGCATCTGTGACCTCCACGAACGGCTCATCATTGAGACCGCCCAAGCGCTGAAAGACGGCTTGAGCGAGCGCGCCATGCAAATCCACCTGCAGCGCATCGTCGGCGCCTATGTCGGATCGGCCCACGGCGCCGGCCAGTTCTACTCCCGCGCAGTGACCGAAGCGCGTGACGCGACCGCCAAGCTTGCCAACGACAGCCGCGACGAAGATCTCGACGGTCCCGTTGGTTTTGACAGCGCCGCGCAGCGCAAACGAGAATTCGCGGCCGACATGGCCCTCCAGGCCCACGCGCTCCGCATGGCGGCCGAGGGCGCCGTCACCGCCTACGAGCAGATCGTTGGCGAAACCTGGAAGCCGTTCGAACGGCAGATCGAGCACGCCGGCGAGACCGTCGGTCGCAAGGCCGCCAAACTTCAGATGGAGTCTTTCGGCTAGCCATTCGGGCGGGGCATGGCCCCGCCCTTTTCACTCCCGACGAAAAGGCCGGTCCTCGCGGGCCGGCCTTTTCGCATGTCACGCGCGGCGGCGGCGCTGCAATCTGAAAACCAATAGAAAAGAGAAGACCAGCCGACACCCATCGCGGCCCCGTCCCGGGTGATGGTCCTGCTTCGGCTGGTTTGTCCCCGCAACGGCTCCGCCGTCCTCCACTGCGTTGCGGCCCTCCCAACAAAATCCTGGTTCTGCGATCCGCACCGATCCGGGTGCGCGGACCTCCCAGTCCTGCGCGGGCGGACCCCGTGACGGGGCCGCGATGGGCGCGGCCTCCAACGGAGGTCATGATCATGAGCCGAAAAGAGGAAAAATCTCGCGCGGACATCTACGCGCGCATCACCGATCGCATTGTCGCCGATCTCGAGCGCGGCGTTCGTCCATGGACGCAGCCCTGGACGGTCGCCGATACCGCTGGCCGCATCACTCGGCCGCTCCGCTACAACGGCCAACCCTATAGCGGTGTGAACGTCATCCTGTTGTGGTCCGAGGCGGTCGCGCGCGGCTTCACCTCGCCGACATGGATGACCTTCAAACAGGCGGCCGAACTGGGCGGCCACGTCCGCAAAGGCGAGACGGGCAGCGTTGTGGTTTACGCCAGTCGGTTCACAAAGACCGAGACGGACGGCAATGGCGATGAGGTCGAGCGCGATGTCCCGTTCCTCAAGGCCTATACCGTCTTCTGCGTCGATCAGATCGATGGCCTGCCTGAGCACTATTACGGTCGGCCGGCGACGGTCTCGACGCCGATCGAGCGCAACGCGCACGCCGACGCGTTCTTCGCTAACACCGGCGCTGTCGTCCGACATGGCGGCATAATGGCGTTTTATGCGCCCTCCTCCGATCACATCCAGATGCCACCGCTCGAAAGTTTTCGCGACGCGGAGTCGTATGTCGCCGTCCGAGCGCATGAAACCGTTCACTGGACCGCTCCTTCCCACCGTGTCAACCGCGACCTCAGCCGCTACGGCAAGGACCGTAGCGAGCGCGCGCGCGAGGAACTGATCGCGGAACTCGGGAGTTGCTTCCTGTGCGCGGACCTCGGCATCGTGCCCGAACTCGAACCGCGCCCGGATCACGCGAGCTACCTCGCGTCCTGGATGGAGGTCATGTCAAACGAGAAGCGCTTCATCTTCGCGGCGGCCGCGCATGCGCAACGCGCTGTTGCCTATCTGCACGGCCTTCAACCGAAGGCGTTCGAGGTCGGGGAGGCTGCATGATGAGCAGACAGCGTGGCGATCGTCCAGTCCACAACCCTCGCTCCTATGGCCGCGCACGGCATCATCGATCCGATGCCAGACTATGCGGTCTTCGCAGACACCGGCTGAAGGCCGACCGTCGTTTACGATCACCTCGCCTCGCTGACATCGCCGAATGTATTGCCCTTTCCTGTCTGCATCGTATCGGCGGGGCGACATTCGCGAGAATCTGATCAGCGCCGCTCGCGGCCAGCGCGGGGCATCCATCCCCGTGCGTGCCGTGAACCGGCCTCGCCCTTGCGGTTCTCGCCGGGGTTCTCCTCCCGTAAATGTCGTGACCCGATACGCGGCCTTACCGAAACTTCCTTCGGGGGCGCGTTCCGGCGCTAACGGGTCGTCGCTCTATCGAGCGAACGTCGCTCCCATCCGCAGTCTCGTTTGATAGGCCGCGCCCTGACGCCTGATGGAGAAGCGGCGCGGTCGTTCATTTTCAGTCGAGGTCTCGACCAGCGGGGCTTGAAACGTTGTGAGGTGTCCGCTGTTGGTTAAATGCGCGTCCGTCGCCCTGGCCCCGAAGGTCGCTGTCGTGTCACCCGGCCGTTTCATCAGTCTCGCCCACGGCGTCCTCGATTTGGCATGTCTGACCGAAGGCCGTCGTCGCTTTGCTCCGCCTCGCTCTTATCCCCGCAACATCCGGCCACGACTTTCTTCCCCTGGCCGCTGCGCGTCCATTCCTCGCGGAAATCAAGAAAGTTGTGGCTTGGCTGCCCTCTACTGCGTGCCGGCCCCTGCGGGGTGCGGGTCGATCGCCTCCGGTCTGTAGCCAGCCATCGAGGCTGCGGTGGGCGCG
>NZ_JARXWB010000025.1 GCF_029892425.1 Bradyrhizobium sp. BR13661
CCACCTGTATGCTGCTGTGCGGTTCTTCCTGCGCTACATCTTCGCGCAGCGGACCGCGGGTGCGAGGTCGGCACCCGGTCTTCCCTGCGCCCTCTTGGACAAGAGGGTAGCGAGTTCAAGCAAAGCTCGGGCGAATTGCGCCGCGAGGACGAGAAGATGTGTCTGCGATTCAAAATGCGATCCGAAAGAGCGATGCCGGCGCGGAAGCAGCGGGCGCGAGCCTCTCATCGCATCGGCTCGCACAGACTGAATTCGGCGGCAAAAAAAGGGCCGTCCTGCGGGGGGTACAGGGCGGCCCTAGAGGCTCGGTGGCCCGGGAGGAGGGGCGCGAGCCGGCGCAAGCGGCGTGCGCTTACGCCAAAACCAACGTCAAGACCGTTGTCATGCGGCCTTGTCCGCAAAGTGGTCGCCATCCCAGGAGGGGCGGCGGCGCGGCAGCGCTTCAACATCGGACCGCTCGTTCCTGGCTCCGGCGCGCCATCGCGCCGGCGTCTGGCCGCTGATGCGCTTGAACACGGTCGAGAAATGCGCCTGGGTGCTGAACCCGACGGCAAGCGCGATCTCGGCCAGAGGCCGCGGGGTCGTCGTCAGCAGCGACTTGGCGTGCGCGATACGATGATTGAGCAGGTATTCGCGAGGTCGATATCCGGTCGCGGCACGAAACTGCGCGGCGAAATGCATTCTCGAAAGGCCGGCGACGCCGGCGAGCTCGGACAGGCTGATGCCGCGTTCGAAATGAGTGGCGATATGTTGTTCGACGCGCCGCAGGCGCCATTTTGGCAAGGCATTGACCTTGGGGCGCGGCGCTTCGGGGCGGGCGAGATGCATCGCGAGGATCTGGCCGATGCAATGTGCAAATTGGTGACCCGCAGCGTCGCCCTGCTCGGCGAGCGCCTTGGCCAGTCCCGCGGTGAGTGGATCGCGCAGCAGCACGAGGTCGTCGAGGCCTTCGGCCGCGTCGTGCGACCATCCGGTCGGGAATTGGTCCGACGATATAAGGAGGTGCAGGAAGGCGCAGGGCGCCTGGAACCGGGCGCTCATCTGCTTCGACGGTGCGCTGACATACAGCGTACCCGACGGCATGGTGCCGTCAAAGATGATCCGACTTTCCCGCGCCAAGGTGACGCGCGTCGTCTTCAATGCGATGCCGACGAAATATCGATCGGGCGGCGTCGTCGCCTGATGCCGCGACGTTTCCCGCAAATCGTCCCACCGCGAGATCGAGATGTGATCCAGCGCGGCCAGCGGACTGCAGGCAGTCTCGCGCCAGTGGCTTTCTCGCGCGATTGCTCTTGCAGCGTGAGGTGTTTCGCGATCCCCCGGAGCGGCGTGAAGATTGATCCGGGTGTCGTCCCTCTGCAATTCGATCAGCATCGCTTATTCCCTCTGAGCTTCACGATCGTTCGTCGTGACCGGCGGACTCGCATCCTCGGTATGCTGGCAGGATAGTCGTGAGCAGGCCTGGAAGCCCGTTAGGGGTAATGAGGATCTGTTAGATTATGTGGGCTCGGGTGCGGCGCGCTGTCGCGGGAATTCAGCCAAGTTTCAGCAATTTGGCATCACTCGAAGACGGCGTCGAAGATCTCGACGTCGATCAGCACGGGCCTCGCAATGGCAATCCCGTCGGGCTGCAACGTCAGCGTACGCCGCAGAGTTGGAACGACGATGCCGCTGAACTTCTCGTGGGCCCATGAATAGTGCGCGACGCGCGCGCCCAGGAGATCATGATCGGTCCGCCGCTGCAGGGCGCTGTCGTCGAAGTAAAAGACCTGCTCGGACGCGAGGCTGATCAGGCCAGGCGGGAACTGCGCGCGAAGGCGCCGCCAGGTTTCTTTGTTCTCCTGCCACGGTGGCAACTCCTCGACCACGACATCAGGACGGGCAAGGAGAAACGGGGTCGTGAGATAGTTCCAGATCTGGACGCCGCAGAAGCAGACCAGGTGCAGTTCGTCCGCCAGCGCATGCGCGCCGTTGCTGGGAAAGGCCAGGCTCGGGTTGCGCCAGGTCCGCAGCACCTGTCCGTCAAGGCTTTCGATCGTGATCGCGTCCGGGGCAAACGCGCCGGACTGCTCGCCGCCGGTGATTCCGGTGAAGCGGACCGATTGTGTGCGTGTCGATCCCTCCGCGGTGACGTCCTTGAATTCGCGGGCATGTCCGGCATCGGAAAACAGGCTACCGCCGACGGACAGATGCAGAGTGAACCGGCTCAAGCTGTTCCAGCGGGCCAGGCCCCCGCAGGCGTCGATCGCATCGTCAAGAAGTGCCATGTCTCACTGAATCCACCACGAATTGGGATCACCATGGCGGGGCGCGGGCGGCTTGGCGTGTTAGAAGTTGTTAGGAGTTGCAAGAGCCTGATCTGGCGGTATCCCGTTGAAGATACTTCTAATTCAAGGCGCCCAGGAATTCCCTGGCGGTGACCATGTCGCGGCTCGACAGGCCTTCCTGATATTGCGCGACGATCGGTGTCAGCAGGGCCTGCGCGTCGCCTCGTCGCCCCGAGCGTTGCCAGAGGCGGGCGAGGCTCGTCGCTCCCCGCAGCTCCCAGCCGCGCGCGCATTGCCGGCGCGACTGGGCAAGCGATTGCAGGAGAAGCGCCTCGGCCTCGGTTGCCCTGGCGGATTGCGCCAGGATGTCCGCCTTGACCCGGAGCATTTCCGGCATATCGAACGATTCGCCGTGATCGCCGATCTGACCGATGGCCTCGTCGATCGTGCGCAACGCCTCATCAGCCTCGTTCCGGGCTGCCAGCCCCTCCGCGAGCGCCGTTGCAAACACCGTCGTCATGATCCGGTGCCGCGTGGCGTACAAGGTCGCCTGGCTGCGGCGAAGATGCTCGATGCCGCCGGTGATATCGCCGCGGCGGAGCATCAGCTCGCCCTTCTGACCGATGCCGACGGCGTGATAGGGGCCAAGGAAGTGTCGCGCGGAGTGGTCGATCAGTCGCTCGATCAGGCTCTCGGCGCTGGCCCAGTCGCCGACCCACAGAAACACATAGATGGTCCAGATCAGCGATATGCCAAGCGTCAGCGGTTGCTCGAGCTGTTCGGCCTGACGCACCGTGTACCTGGCCGCCTCGATGGCACGATCAGGCCGGCCGCTGAGCCAGAGCCCGCGCGCCAAGGCGACCAGCGCGACAATGCGGTCGTCATAGCCGAGATGGCCGATATTCAACCGCTGCGAACCCGGATTGTCCACCATCGCGCTCTCGCAGAGCTGGACGGCCTTGTCCTGGTTGCCGATCAGATGATGGGCCACACCCAGCATCCACTCGACGTTCAGCGTGCTGGTCGGGTCGTTCAGTTTCCTGGCGACGGCCTGGCCTCGTTCGCCGGTGCCGAGCGCGCCGTGAAAATCTCCGACCCGGGTGAGGAAGATGTGGAGCCCGCGGAGCAGCCAGAGCTGCCAGTGCAGGTCGTCGAGCGCCTCGGCCAGCTGCAGGCTGCGCGTGAATGCCGCGCGGACGCCATCGGTATTGCCTTGCGTGAACATCACGGAGACGCCAAGGGCTGCCTGCAGCGTCATTTCCTTGTGGCCGTCGATGCTGTCCGCAGCGGCGAGCGCCTGCCGGGTCCAGCTATGGCACTCCGTCAGCAAAGTCAGCTCGAGGAAGAACTGCGCGGCCGACGCCGCGAGGTCGACGGCGACCGTGCGGTCGCCGTTCTCCGAGAAGCTCCACGTCAGCGCGGCCCGCACATTGGGCAGATGATCGGCATAGGGCAGGAAGCCGCCGGCACTCTGCAGGCCCGTCGATTTCACGGAGATTTCGTGCAGGAAATCACGGAAATATTCGGCATGGGCGCGCGCGACACGAGCCGCCTCGCCGCTCTCGACGAGCTTGTCTGCGATGAACGCGCGGGTCGTGTCGAGCAGGCGGTATCGCAGCCGACGTTCCGCGGGCGACGTCGCAATCAGGGATTTCGACAGCAGATTCGAGATGGCTTCGACCGCCTCGGCCTCGTCGATGCCCTGACTTGCAGCGACTGCGAGCGCAGCTTCCAGCGTGAATGGCCCGACGAAGATCGACAGAGCGCGCAATGTCGCGCTCTCGGCCTCGGGCAGCAGGTCGTAGCTCCAGCTCAGCGCCGCACTCAGCGTCTGGTGCCGGGGAATAGCGGTCCGACGTCCCCGCCACTGCAGCGAGAAACGGCTGTCGAGCAGCGAGGCGGTGCCGGCGATCCCGTAGGCATTCACCCGTCCGGCGGCCAGCTCGATCGCAAGTGCTATGCCATCCAGGCGCCGGCAGATATCCGCGACGAGCGGCGCGTCCTCTTCGCTGAGTTCGAATTCGCTCAGGCTTTCGGCAATCCGCTCGACGAAAAGCTGGCTTGCCGGATAGGCGAGGATTTCGGCCATGCTGAGCCCGTCGCGTTGCGGCGGACAATCCAGCGGAAACAGCCGGTGCACCCGCTCGCCTTCGGCGCGAAAGGATTCGCGGCTGGTGGCAAGAACATACAGCTCGGGGGCTTCCCGCACGATGCGCTCTGCGAGCGGAGCGAGCGCATCGATGATGTGTTCGCAACTGTCGAGGACGAGCAGCGTCCGGCGGCCGCGCAGCGACTGCAGCAGCCCCGGGATCGGGTCTCCGGAATTGACCGTCAGGCCAAGGGCCGCGGCAATCGTGCCGGGAATGAGCTGCGCGTCCGTCAACGCGCCAAAATCGACGAAGTAGGTCTGGCCCTCGAAGCCCGCACGCTGGCCGTGCGCCACGGCGAGCGCGACCGAGGTTTTGCCGATGCCGCCGGGGCCGACGATGGTGACGAACCGGTGCTCGGACAGTTCGGCCACGATCTTGTCCACGGCATCGTCCCTGCCAATCATCTTCGCGAGCGGAGCGGGCAAGATGCGCGGCGAAACAGTCTCCCCCGGCCGGCTCTCCGCAGGCGCGGTGCGCAGCAGTGGCGCCGTGAAGCAATAGCCGCGACCAGGCACGTTGACGATGTAGCGCGAGCCTTCGCCAGCCTCGCCCAGCGCCTTGCGCAAGCTCGTGATGTGGAACCGGAGGCTGCCTTCATCGACATTCACGTCGGCCCAGATCCGCTTGAGCAATTCCCGCTTGTCAACGACTTCGCCGGCACGCTCGGCGAGAAAGATCAGAATGTCGAGCGCGCGCCCGCCGAGATGAAGCGGGGCACCATCTTTCTCAAGAAGTCGTGATCGGGGGAACAGCCGGAAAGCCCCGAAGGAAATGGCCGAGTCCTGGTCGTGTGGGTCGGGCACGCGCCGTGGTTCCAGCGAAAGGAAGTGTGGTGTTGTGTATATTTGGTCTAGCAGAAAGAGACGTTGAGTAAATCGGCCGAAAGCGGCGAAATCGAGCAACAGGCATGCGATCGGGCCGATCCAGTAGGGCCGAAACGCCGCGAATTTTGTTTAAACGCGAACAGCTTAAGTGGAGAGCGTGAGTGTCCGGCAGCACGGTTCAATGCGGACGCGGCGGATCACGTCATAGGGATCACCTGCCATCCAATCATAACAGAATCTTGCAACGTCTAACGAGCGCGAGCCGCGGGTCTGCATCACTATGGCGTTCGAGCTAGGCCCATTCCAACGGGGGAGGCTATGATGCCCGATATCAGCTCTCGGCCGACCGACAGCGACGCTCGATCGCATTTCGTCGCCAGTCTTGACGATCTCTCGCGTGACTGGGAGCTCGTGCTGCGTGAGTCTCACCACCGCATGAAGAACACGCTGACGCTGCTGGGTGCGTCAGTCCGCCGTGACTTCACGCGCGCCGGAGGCAGGAACATGTCGGGTGCGGTGGAGCGGCTGGAGCGGCGCATCGTCGCCTTCGGCAGGCTGTATCAGCTCTTGTCCGACAATGACGATTTGGCGACGATCTCCGTCGAAGCGTTCTTCGAAGGCCTTTGCGGCGCGCTCTCTGAAGCGGTGTTAGAGCCCGCCGGTGTTCGCTGCGAAGCTTCTATCGAAAGCGGCGAGCTACCGGCATGGCAGTGTCACCGGCTTGCTTTGATGCTGACGGAGCTGGTCACGAATGCAGCCAAACACGCCTTTCCAGACAAGAACGGCGCGTTGATCCGCATCGAGGTCGCCAACCGTGAGGGCGGCTGGTTCTGCGCCGTCGCCGACAATGGCATCGGTGCAACCGGACCCCTTCAGGGCGCCGGCAGCCGCATCCTGGAAGGCTTGGCGCGCAGCATCGGTGCCCGGATGCACGGCGAAGCCGGGCATGGCGGCACATGCGTGACCATCGCGATGCCGCTTGGGTCGGCTTAAACAGCGGCTTCACTCTCGAACCTGCAGCTCAACTCGGGGAGTTCGACATGACCATCATCGAGACGAAGCACGATGTCGGAACAACAGCGCCGAGATCGCATCGAGCCGATCTCAAGCTCGAAGTCATAGTCATTCCAGTATCGGATGTGGACCGCGCCAAAGTGTTCTATGCGAGCCTCGGCTGGAGACTGGACGCCGATTTCGCCTCTGCCGATGGCTGGCGCGTCATCCAGTTCACGCCGCCGGGCTCGGCCTGTTCGGTGATTTTCGGCAAGAACGTGACGTCAGCTGCGCCTGGTTCAGCCCAAGGCCTCTATCTTGTCGTATCCGACCTCGATGCTGCACGGCAGGATCTGCTCGCGCGCGGCGTCACGGTCAGCGAACCCTTCCATGGCGGCGGCGACGTTCACGCCGGCACGGACGAAACTTATCTGTTTGGCCGTATCAGGCTCAGCGGCGCTGATCCCAAACGCGGCAGCTACAGCTCGTTTGCGTCCTTCAGCGATCCCGACGGCAATGGCTGGCTGCTTCAGGAAATCACCACGCGGCTGCCGGGTCGTATCGAGGCGACCGACACCATGTTCACCTCGTCGAGCGAACTTGCAGGCGCATTGCGACGCGCGGCAGCGGCGCACGGCGAGCACGAGAAGCGGGCCGGCGGACACGACGAGAATTGGCCGGACTGGTACGCCGACTACATCATCCGCGAGCAGGCCGGTCAGCATCGCAACGGCTAACGCGCCCTAACAATCCATAACGAGCCAATGGCCGGTGACTGAGGCAATCTACATTCAGGACGAGCCGATCTGTCGGTTTCGAATTTCGGTCAACGTCACAGAGCTAGGGAGATGCGAAATGACAACGCAGATGCGAGCCGACATCATCAACCCGGATCGCCGCCAACTGTTGGGCCAAGCCGCAATGGTGGCTGTTGCCGCAGGCACGGCGAGCCTGTTTCCGGCAAGTCCGGTCAAGGCCGCCGCGAGCGGCGAAGTCCGCCCATTTCACGTCAGCGTCCCCGAGGAGGATCTGCTCGACCTGCGCCGACGCCTTGCGGCGACACGGTGGCCGGATCGCGAGATCGTCGCCGATCAGTCGCAGGGCGTGCAGCTCACGACGCTTCAACAGCTCGTGCGCTATTGGCAGGCTGATTACGACTGGCGCAAGTTGGAGGCGCGGTTGAATGCGCTGCCGCAATTCGTTACCGAGATCGACGGTGTCGACATTCACTTCATCCACGTGCGGTCCAGGCATGACAACGCGCTGCCGATGATTGTCACGCATGGCTGGCCCGGCTCGATCATCGAGCAAATGAAGATCGTTGGTCCGCTGGCAGATCCGACTGCGCACGGCGCAACAGCGGCAGATGCATTCGACCTCGTGATCCCCTCGCTTCCTGGCTACGGCTTCTCCGGCAAGCCGACGGCTCTTGGCTGGGATCCGCAGCGTGTTGCACGGGCCTGGATCGTGCTCATGAATCGGCTCGGCTACAAACGTTACGTCGCGCAGGGCGGCGATTGGGGCAACGCGATTACGGAACAAATGGCGCTGCTGGCGCCGCCCGGATTGCTCGGTATTCACACCAACATGCCCGCAACGGTCCCCGATGACATCGCCAAGGCGCTTCAGCCTGGCGGGTCGAAGCCGTCCGGCCTCTCTGCAGACGAGAGCCATGCCTACGATCAACTCGACGATTTCTACGAGCATGGCCTCGGCTACGCGATCGAGATGGCGAACCGGCCGCAGACCCTCTATGGCCTCGTGGATTCGCCGGCGGGCCTTGCCTCCTGGATGCTGGATCACGACGCGCGCAGCGCTGCGATGATTGCACGGGCCTTCGACGGCAAGACCGAAGGACTGTCGCGCGATGATGTCGTCGACAACATCACGCTCTATTGGCTCACCAATACGGCGGTGTCTTCGGCGCGCCTGTACTGGGAGAACAAGCTCGTATTCTTCGAACCCAAGCACGTGCAGATCCCGGTCGCCGTCAGCGTCTTCCCGGACGAGATCTATGCGGCCCCGCGCAGCTGGACCGAGAAGGCCTATCCGAAGCTGATCCACTACAATCGCCTCGACAAGGGCGGCCACTTCGCGGCCTGGGAGCAGCCGGCGCTGTTCTGCATGGAAATGCGCACCGCGTTCCGCTCGCTGCGTCAATCGATCTGAGGCAAGTGCTCATTTGGTAGGGAGAAACGAGATGATCCGCAAGGCAACAGCAGTATGGCAGGGCACTGGCCGCGACGGCACCGGTCATCTGTCGAGCGAATCCGGCGTGCTCGCGGCGACGCCCTATTCGTTCAAGACCCGCTTCGAGAACGAGAAGGGCACCAATCCCGAGGAATTGATCGCGGCGGCTCATGCCGGCTGCTTCACCATGGCGCTGGCATTCGGCCTCCAGCTTGCCGGGTTCACGCCGACCGAATTGTCGACCGAGGCCGCGGTCTCGCTCGAACCGGAAGGCAAGGGTTTCAAGATCAGCAAGTCCGCGCTCACCCTGCGCGCCAAGGTGCCCAATCTGGACGATGCCGGCTTCGCTCGCATCGCCGGCGAGGCCGAGAAGAACTGCCCGGTGTCCAAGGTCCTCAACGCCGAAATCAGCCTCGACGCCAAGCTGGTCTAGTCGCAGGCCTTCGAATAGATTGGCCATCCGGGTCTCTCGCAAAAGATTGGGAACCGGATGGACATCCCTGGCATATTGGGAGCTGACAGATGACGACAGAGCGCGCGGTTTTGGCTGGAGGCTGCTTCTGGGGCATGCAGGATCTCATCCGCAAGCAGCCAGGTGTGATCTCGACGCGTGTCGGCTACACCGGCGGTCGAGTGAAGAACGCCACCTATCGCAATCACGACGGTCATGCTGAAGCGATCGAGATCATCTTTGACCCGGCGAAGACCAGCTTCCGCACCATGCTGGAGTTCTTCTTCCAGATTCACGATCCGACGACGCTCAATCGCCAGGGCAATGATCTGGGCACGAGCTACCGCTCGGCTATCTTCTACACGTCGGACGAGCAGAAGCGCATTGCCGAAGATACTATTGCCGATGTCGAAGCCTCAGGTCTGTGGCCCGGCAGAGTGGTGACGGAAGTTGCCCCCGTCGGCGAATTCTGGGAAGCGGAGCCGGAGCATCAGGACTATCTCGAACGATACCCTGACGGCTACACCTGTCATTTCATTCGGCCGGACTGGAAGCTGCCGCGACGCGCGACAGCTGTGGGAGGCTAGATCTGGCCGAGGGCCCTCGAGTTAAGCCCGCAGTTGCGTGATCAGATCGCGCGCGATCCGCATATCGGCGATACCAGATCCTTCGGTCATCGCGCTGCATGCCTTCTCAAGGATAGCGAGCGCCTCGGCACCCTGATCTTGCCTGACCCTGAGCCGAGCGATGCTGATCGCGCAGCGCAGCTGCCAGAAGTCCGCGCCTTGTTGCGTTGCCAGCTCCATCGCTTCGCGAAAGCAGGTGTCGGCGGCTTCCGACTGCGGCGATTCCCTGAGCATCAGCTCGCCCTTGATGCGGAGCAGCTCCGGCAGATACCAGCGTTCCTGCCTGTCGTTACAACGTGCCAACGCGCTCTCGATCGTGTCGAAGCCGTGATGGACCTGGTTGGCCTGTCCAAAACAGGCCGCGAGCTCGCCAAGAAGGGGAAGAAAACGCGGCAGGAAGCGTGCATCGCCGGCGCGATTGATCTCGTCGCGCAGCAGCGGCAGACCTGTCTCGATGTTCGCACGTCTGGTGATGACAAGCGCGTTGAAAGCGCGCGCCCACAGGCCCCAGAGCCTGATAGCGTGGCGATCGGTGTGCTCGAGCAACTCGGTCCCGTGGCGCTCGGCGGCCTCGTAGTCGCCGGCCAGGAAGGTAATCGGACAGGCGGCTTGCCCCAGAACGCTGCAGAAGGTCAGCGCATGGCCGTTGGCTCGGCCCTCATGAATGTTCTGTTCGGCAAGCGCCAGGGCCTGATCGGCATGACCCTGCAGCCACAGGATGCGAGCGCGGAAGTACTGCGTCGATATCCGCAGATCGAGCGGGAAGATCTTGGGCTTCTCGGCCAGCACATGCAGCGAGGCGTTGACCCGATCGATCCGGACGCGCGCTTCGCGTTGGTCCCCGAGATAATGCAGCACGACGGCCGTGAGCCGGTCCGCCAGCATGAGGTCGGTCTTGTCAGGTGAATTGGCCGCGGCTTCGGCGAAACGGTCGGCAAGCGTGCGCGCCTTGCCAAACGCCCCGTTGTTGAACTGATCGATGGACAAGCCCCAGAGAGCCCGCAGGCGGAAATCCTTGTCGTCCAGCTTCTCGGCCAGTTCAAGCGTCGCCTCGAGGATCGGGCGGGCCTCGCGAGCTCGTCCTTCGCCATACATCAGCGACCAGCCGAGTGCTGCCAGGAGCTGCATGCGCACGCGCTCGTTGCCATCGTCTCCCAGTGCGGCAAGCGCTGCCCTGGCGCGTTCGCGGCATTCGGCGAACAACGATAGCCGGATCCAGAGCGTGACCGCCACCGCCGTCAGCGTGATGCCGAGCTGCGCGTCGCCATCCTGAGAGAACGCCCAGTCTAGCGCGGCGCGCAGATTGTCCAGCTCCGCGCCGTAGGTGCCAAGCCAGTCCGCCAATGGAGCGGAGGTCTCGGCCTCGGCGCGCTCAAACAAGTCGCGAAAATATTCTGCGTGGCGTTGCGCGATTCGCGTCGTTTCGCCGGCCTCGGTCAGTTTGCCGAGCGCGTAGGTTCGGGTGGTGTCCAGCAGGCGATAACGCAGCGATCGTGCGCCTGACGGTGCGATCAGCGACTTCGTGACGAGATTGTCGATCGCTTCCATGGTTGTGGCGGCACTGAGGCCGTCGCCCGAGGCGACGGCGGCAGCAGCCTCCGGCGTGAACGGGCCGACGAACACCGACAATCTCCGCAAGATGGCGCTCTCGGAGGCGGGAAGAAGGTCGTAGCTCCAGTCGAGGGCGGCGCTGAGCGTCTGGTGTCGCGGAATGGCCGTGCGTCGTCCGCGCCATTGCAGTGAGAAGCGGCTGTCGAGAAGGGACGCCGTGCCGGCGATGCCGTAGGCATTGACGCGTCCTGCCGCGAGCTCGATCGCAAGTGCGATGCCGTCGAGGCGGCGACATATGTCCGCTACCAGCGGTGCTTCCTCTGCGCTGAGCTGAAACGATCCCGAGCTCTGCGCGATACGCTCGATGAAGAGCTGGGCCGCGGGGTAGGTGAGAACATCGGCCACGGCGAGGTCATCGCGACGGGGCGGACAATCCAGCGGAAACAGTCGAAAGATCCGCTCGCCCTCGCTTCGAAAGGATTCGCGGCTGGTTGCCAGCACATGTAGTCGCGGTACCTCCCGGACCAGGTGTTCGACCAGCGGTGCAAGGGTCTCGAGCACGTGCTCGCAGCTGTCGAAGATCAGCAGCGTCGGTTTCGCTTGAAGATGGGTCAGCAGGGCCGGGACGGGATCTTCCGCATTGATAGACAGCCCGAGCGTCGAGGCGATGGTGATTGCGGCGAGCTCAGGCTTTCTCACCGGTCCGAAGTCGACAAAGAACACATGTCCGTCGAAATGGGCGAGCCGGCGATGGCCCACGGTTACGGCCACTGCCGTCTTGCCGATTCCGCCGGGGCCGACCACTGTGACGAAACGATGCAACGCGAGCCCGGTCGAAATCTTGTCGATGACCTCGTCTCGCCCGATCACCCGCGCCAGCGGAGAGGGAAGGGAGTGGGGCACAGGGATGTCAGTCGGAGGAGTGGGAAGCGCGGGAGCAACCTGGGCGAGAGATGCGACGAAGCAATAGCCGCGCCCGGGAACGTTGACGACATAGCGCGCTGACTTGCCGGTGTCGCCGAGTGCCTTGCGCAGTGCTGCGATGTGGAAGCGGAGGCTGCCATCATCCACATTCACGTCGGCCCAGACGCGTTTGACCAACTCGCGCTTGTCGACGACTTCGCCGGGCCGCTCAGCCAGGAAGATCAGGATATCGAGAGCGCGGCCTCCGACGTGAAGATGCGCGCCGTCCTTCTCCAGGAGGCGAGACTTCGGAAACAGTCGGAATGGCCCAAAAGAAATGGCCGAGTCTTGGTTGATGCTGTCTGGCACGCGCCATTGCCCCCTCGGGGGGAGTCAAAATTGTTTGACTTTGTCTATCAGAACGAAGCGTACAGTAAACTGGACGAAAGGATCAACGGTGGCTGCGGGCGCCCACTCGCGGCCACTCGGCCGACTGTGTGCGGTCGAAAATATCTATTTCCAATGAACAGGTTACGGTGATGCCGATCGGACGTGTCAGGGCCGCTTCCAGTCCCGCGCAGCAGGCATGCCACGCATCGGCGGCCCCGCCATTGACGATCGCCTCATACTGTTGCGTATGGAGATTGGGGAGCCGGTCCCGCCACTGATCAAGAGCTTACGACGTTCGGAACAGGACATGCCTTCCCTCTCGCGGCGAGAATTCGTCAATGTGGCTACGTTTGCTGCTGCGCTTGCCGGAATCCCACGCAGTGGAAGCGCTGCCGACTATCCATCGCGCCCGATCCGACTGGTGATCCCGTACGCGGCCGGCGGCCCAGGCGATCAGATCGGACGTCCATGGGTCGAGCGAATGTCATCGCAGCTCGGTCCGAGCTTTGTCGAGAATATCAGCGGTGCAGGCGGCGCGATCGGAACGGCGGTGGTCGCACGCGAGAAGCCCGACGGCTATTCGCTGCTGCTGGGAAATGGCAGCACGCAGGTCATCGTCCCGCTGACGACGCCAAATCCGGCCTATGCCGTCGGTGATTTCCGGGCGATCTATCGCCTGATCAACAGTGCGCTCGTCTTCGCTGTCAGTCCCTCGCTGCCAGTGACCAATCTGCAAGACTTGATTGCGTACGCGAGGGCCAACCCCGGCAAGCTGTCCTATGGGACGCCAGGTATCGGCACGGGCAATCATCTTGTCGGCGAATTGTTCAAGCAGCAGGCGGGCGGACTCGACATGGTCCACGTCCCCTATCGAGGGAGCTCGCAGGCAGTCAATGACGTCGTCGGCGGCCAGATATCTCTCGTCGTTGCTGTCATGTCGGTTCAATTGCAGCAACTGAGCCACGCCGGCAAGATCAGGTTGCTTGCGGTCACGACCGAGCGTCGCTTGAGCGGTGCGCCGGAGATCCCGACCGCCATCGAATCGGGCATGCCGGATCTTCGGTATGAGGGATGGTTCGGCCTGTTCGCGCATAGGATGACCGACGATGCGATCATCGACCGGATTGCGCAGGCGACACGGATGGCGATGGCCGATCCTGCACTCCAGGCGGCCTATCGCTCTCAGGGCATGGAGCCGGACGGCGATTCCAGCCCGGACAAGTTTCAGCGGATCGTCGATGCTACGACGGCGAGCCTTGCTCCCGTGATCAGGTCGATCGGGCTCAACTCGCTGTGAGTGCCGGAGCAGATCAGAACCGCGCAGCCATCTGCTGGAGTCGTCGATATGCGCTCTCGCGCGCGGCGCGGATCGGTTCGGCCGGGCCTGCCGTTGGGCCGATCGGCACGAAGCTGATGTCGCTGACGCCGATGAAGCGGAGCGCCTCCCGCAAGTAAGGCGTTGCCATGTCGATGCGGCCGCGGTTCATGCCGGTGGCAAAGTCGCTGCCTGAAGCGAGGATGACGAGGGTCGGCCGGTCCTTCAGCAAAGGCAGGTAGCCCTGCGCGGGATCGAATCGGAACGTCAGGCCGGGCTGGATGATGATGTCGAACCACTGCTTCAGCTTGTAGGGGATGCCGAAATTCCACATCGGTGTCGAGATCAGGACGCGATCGGCCAGTGAAAATCGCAACGCCATTCGCTCGGCCTCGGCAAAGCTGTTGCGTTGCGCATCGTCGAAGGCCTGCGCCTTCATCCGCGCGTATTTGGCCTCGACGATGGGACCTGAAAATTCCGGCATGCGCTCGCGCCAGAGATCAACGACATCGATGTCCCAATCGGGGCGGGCCTGGCGAAAGCCGTCAAGGAAGATGCGCGCGCCGGCGCTCGACTCGGAGTCGGCTCGCGGCGAGCAGGAGAGGTGCAAAAGCTTTGCCACCGTTCATCCCACCGCTCTGATGACGGCATCGGCCCGGGTCACGACGGCGACGTTCTGCATGGCAAAATTGATCGAAGCCGAGTGCCAGTCGGCATTCATGGTCGAGCAGCAGTCCTCCGGCACGATCATGTAATAGCCCTTGTCGGCGCCGGTGCGCGCGGTGTGCTCGACCGACATGTTGGTCCACGCGCCGGTGTTGATGATCATGTCGCGGCCGGTCGCCTTGAGAATGGTCTCCAGCCGCGTGCCTTCCCATGCACTCATCCGCATCTTCTCGACGATGAAATCGCCGGGGCGTGGTTCGAGGCCGGGCACCGGCGCTGCGCCCCAGCTGCCGCGCACCATCGCCTTACTGTCGACAAGACCTTCGAACAGCGGCGCGTTCAGCGTCACGCCGGGTGCGCCCGGCTCGACGACGAACCAGACATGGATGATGACCACACCTCGGGCACGCGCAGTCTCGGCGAGCCGCCGAACGTTCTCGATCACGTGTTGCTGCTTCGCGTGCCCAGGCGCGCCAGACTCCGCAAAAGCGCCACCGTCCATGATCACGTCATTCTGCAGATCCTGGATGATCATGGCGCAGCGGTTGGGATCAAGGCGCATTTCGCCATCAGCGAGAATCGGTGCCGCAGCCGCAGGGCTGGGACCTGTGCTCGTGGCGCCGCCGCTGCTGCGCCCGCCGCTCATATAAGGCTCGTGGCGTGGTCCGGTCCTGGTCGGGATGGCATAGACCGAATGCGTGGAGGTCAGATAGAGCGTGCGGAAATCCGGTCCGCCCCAGGCGAGGTTGGCAACGAGCTCGGGCACGCGAACCTTTCCGAGCAGCTCGCCGCGAGGGGAATACACCCAGACGCCGCCGGGCGCGGTGACCCAGACATTGCCATGCTGATCGCACTTCATGCCGTCGGGTACACCCGCCTCGAGTTCGGAGCGGATGCCGCTCGCGAACGTACGCGCGTTCGATAGCGTGCCGTCTGCGCTGACGTCGAACACGCGGATCAGCGCCTGCACGGTGTCGTTGACATAGAGCAGCTTTTCGTCGGGCGAGAAGCAAAGTCCGTTCGGCTGGTCGAACAGGTTGCGATCGACCACGAGCTTCGGCTCGCCGCCGGGCACCACGCGGTAGACCCCCTGGAAACCGAGCTGGCGCGGCCGCTCCACGCCGTAGACCGGCATGCGCCCATACCAGGGATCGGAGAAATAGATCGCACCCGACGAGTGCACGCAGACATCGTTGGGGCTGTTGAGCTCCTGTCCCGCGAAATGCGAGGCCAGCACCTCGCGACGGCCGTCCGGTCGCTCGCGGATCAGCGACGAGGTGGCGTGTTCGCAGACGATCAGATTGAGCTCGGCATCATAGGTCATGCCGTTGCATTTGTTCGACGGGCGCTTGACCTCGGCGACGCCGCGCCGCGCATCCCAGCGCCGCCGCACGTCGCCCGGCATGTCCGAGAACAGCAGGTAATGATCGACCGGATGCCAGATCGGGCCTTCCGTGAACTCAAAGCCCGTGCCGACCTGCGCGACCGGCGCGTAAGGGTCGATCAAGGTCTCGAATTCGGAGCGCAAGGTGACATGGGTCATCGGTCGGTCCTCACTCATTCTCAGGCTGGGAACCAGTTGCGCGCGGGCAGCGACTGTACGATGGGACCAGGGACTTGATCGTGCAGTCGGCCGACCACATTGCCGCCTTCGATCTTGGCGGGGCGATCGTGCACCGGCAGCAGATAGCGCGAATTGCTGAGCAGCTTCTTGATCGCGGCCTTCTCCGCGCGCTTGCTGGTGCCGTGGTTACCGGTGGTGCGCGGTTCCCAATCGTGGATCTCGTTGAAGGGGGTCACGATCTGGTCGTTGAAATCGTAGATCACATCGCCGCAGATGGTGGCGATGCCGTCAGCGGTCTCGACGATGATGTTCATCGAGCCCTCGGTGTGGGCATTGGCGGCATCGCAATAGACGCCGGGCATCAGTTCGATCGGGCCGGTGATCTCGAGGTCAAGGAAGCGCAGCGCGCTCTTGGTGTGGAGGCGGTCGATCAGGTGCTTGATGTCAGGCGCCGGATATTGTGGATGCATCAGGCCGGAGACGGAGTATTCCAGCTCCTTGCGGTTCAGGACGACGGTCGTGTTCATGGGAAACAGATCGTCCTTGCCGGCGTGGTCGATGTGCAGATGGGTGTGGCAGACGAAGCGGACGTCGCCCATGCGCACGCCGTGGCGAGCAAGCTGGTTCTCGATCATGTTCTCATGATACTGCAGGCCGCGCATGCCCAGCGTTTCCATGATCTGGTTGGATCGATAGCCGGTGTCGACCACAACAGGATATTTGCCGCCGAGGATCAGAAAGCCGAGGGTGAGGACACGGCGGGTACGGCCGCAATCGCGGCCGAGCACCAGAAAGCTCGATTCCAGCTCGATATCGCCATAGTCCAGGATCTTGATCTCCAGCGCCATTCGTTTCCCTCCCGTTGTTCTTTCTTGCCTATCAAAGCCGATAGACGCGCGTTGCGGTGTCTTTGAAGATCGCGTCACGTTGTGCAGCGCTCAGCGGCGCCGTGGCCGCGCGAAACGCGTCGACGAGCTCTCGGTAGCTGGTCCACAATTTCTCGATCGGGAAATTGGAGCCGAACAGACAGCGTTCGGCGCCGAAAATCGCGACGGTGTCGGTAACGACGGAGGCGATATGCGCCGGATCATTTCGGTGAATGAAGGTGCCGAGCCCGGATAGCTTTGAGACCACGTTCGGGCATGACGCGAGCCGGGCCATCCCGGCGCGCCAGGCCGCGCGGCCTGCCGGCGAAAGGTCTTCGAGCATGCCCGCGTGCTGCAGGATGAAGGTTACCTTCGGGCACGATTCCACAAGCTGCGCCGCATCCGGCATCTGCGGTGTGAAGACCTGTAAATCGAACGTCCAGCCGTAGTCGGCGAGACGCGCGACGTTGCGTCGGACCAGGGGATCGATGCAGAGATCCGGCTTGGACGCGAAGCGATAAAGCGGGTTTTTGTGCCAGTGCAGCTGCATGCGCACGCCGCGCACAAGCGGATAGCGCTTCAGGCGGTCGAGCTGGGGGCGCACATCGTCTACGGCGAAATTGGCGTAGGCGACGATCGCGTGCGGCCAGCCGTGTTCGTCGGCGGTCTGCTGCACCCAGGCGGCTTCATCCTCGAAGCGGTCGTTGGCCCAGTTGGTTTGAACATAAACCGAGCGGGTAACGCCCGCGCCCTTGAGGTCGTCGAGATATTCCTGGATTGGATAGTCGCGGCGGATGGCCTCGTAGGGTCCGAAGATGCGCGGCTGCATCGGGCCGACCAGCCAGGGCAGGTCGGCCTGCCGCCAGATGTGGTGATGCCCGTCGACAATGTCGGTCACGCAAATCTCCTTCGTCCCAACGCCAGTACATGCGCGACGATGGATCCGGTGGATCCGCCGTCGACGAGATCGTCGACGAAGCGTTCGATGGCGACGAGCGCCTCGGTCTGCGGGCGGAAGCCTGGGCTGGTTGCAAGCGGCGTCAGCCAGCTCACGCGCCAGGCCCGCCGCGATAGTTTCGCGACGGCATCGCGAAGTGCATCGGGCGCGCCGCGCTCCAGCCCGTCCGAGACCACGACCACGGCCGCACCCCGTGCGTAGCCGCCGAAGCGCGGCACCGCGAGAAAGGCCTGCAGCGCTTCTCCGATGCGGGTGCCGCCGTCCCAGTCGCTGACGAGATGGGCGGCCGCGCTCAACGCCTGTTCGCGGCGTTTCAGTCGCAGCGCGCGGGTGACGCGGGTCAGCCGCGTGCCGAAGGTGAAGACTTCGACATTGGGTGCGGCCTGCACCAGCGCATGCGCCAGCTTCATGTTCTCTTCGGTGCGGGTCTTCATCGAGCCGGAGACGTCGATCAACAGCAGGAATTTTCGCGGACGCTGGCGGCGCTTCATGTGCCCGAGCCGCAGAATTTCGCCGTCGCTGCGGACGGAGTCGCGCAAGGTGCGGCGGAGGTCGGCGAAAGGACCGCGGCGGACGCGAATACGGCGGTGGCCACGCCGTCGCGGCAGGCGCCGTGGTGCTTCGCGTGCCAGGCGCCGCAACGCCTCGGTCGTTGAGAGTTGAGCGAAGTGGCGCTCGACAAGCGCCTCGGTACGGGTCGCAGTCAGGCCGGATTCGCTGGTCTCGTCGGAGAGCAGCGGCTCCTCATCACCGCGGCCTTCTTCCTTGAGCCGGACGGTCTCGTCGTCCTCGCCGTCGTCGGCGTGCTCGATCGCCTCGCTGCCCCGGAAGTGAAGATCGAACAGCCGGTCGAAGGTCACACGACGCTCGGGCGGAGGGCCGAGGGTCGCCAGTGCGGCCTGCCTGATATCCCTGATGTCGCGCGGGCCGAGCAGCTCGATTGCAGTCAGGAACGCGGTGGTCTGCTCCGGGGCGACCGCAAAGTTGTTCGCGCGCAGGAGCGCAACGAAGGAGACGAAGACGCGGGCGGCACGCGGGAGCTGCATGTCGGTGCTCATGCGGTCACCTCCGCCAGCATCGCGTCGAGCCGGGGCGAGATGAAGTGTAAATCCTCCTCGTCCTTCAGCGCCACGCCGATCGAGCGCTTGAACGCATCCGGCCAGCGCGCACCGCCCTTGTTGAGGAGCGTCGCGGCTTCGGCCCAGTCGACGGCCTCGGCGACGCCGGGCGCCTTGCTCAGCGGCTCGCGCCGGAGCCTGCCGACGGCGGCGACGACAGCGCGGGCTGTCGCTTCGGCGACGCTGGAGGCTCGCAGCATGATGATGCGTGCCTCGCGCTCCTCGGTCGGATAGTCTATCCAGTGATAGACGCAGCGTCGGCGCAGGGCTTCGTGCAGGTCGCGCGTCCGGTTCGACGTCAAGACGACGACGGGCCGCTCGGCCGCGCGCACCGTGCCGCGCTCGGGGATCGAGATCTGGAAGTCGGAGAGGAATTCGAGCAGGAACGCCTCGAATTCCTGGTCGGCGCGATCGACTTCGTCGATCAGCAGCACGGTCGAGTCCGGCGCACGAAGTGCCGCCAGCATGGGACGCTCGATCAAGAACGTTTCGCCATAGATGTCGATGCTTTCATCGCCAGCCTGGCGGATTGCGAGCATCTGACGCGGATAGTTCCACTCGTAGAGCGCCGCGGAGGCGTCGATCCCCTCGTAGCATTGCAGGCGGATCAGGCGGCGGCCGAGCACCGCGGCGATGGCTTTTGCGGCTTCAGTCTTGCCCACACCTGGCGCGCCCTCGAGCAGCAGCGGCTTGCCAAGCGCGAGACCGAGATACGCAGCCGTCGCAAGACCCTCGTCGGCAAGGTAATAGGCCGCGCGTAGCGCTCTCTCCAGCGCCTCCGGGCTGTCGATACCGACGATGTTGCTGCGGACCGTCATGAAGTAAAGCCTCTAGCGCCGCGCCTGCGGCCGGGCACCGCCCTGGGCCTTGATCGCGCGCAGCACTTTTTCGGGCGTGATCGGCAAATCGTCGATGCGGACGCCGACAGCGTTGAAGATCGCGTTCGCCACAGCTGGCAGCACTGGGTTGGCGCACATCTCGCCGGGACCCTTGGCGCCGAACGGACCGTCGGGGGCGGGGCGCTCCAGGACGGCGATGTCATGCGGACAGATATCGCCGGGCCCGGGCATCAAATACTCGACGAAGTCGCGGGGACCGTGCACAGGCTCGGGATAATAAGGCTCCGGGGTCTCGTAGAGCGCGTGGCTGACGCCCATCCAGGCGCCGCCGACGAGTTGTTGCTCGACCAGGCGCGGATTAAGCGCGCGACCAAGCTCGTAGGCGGAGTCCATTCGCACCATCGCGACCTCGCCGGTCTCGTCGTCGACATCGACCTCGGCAACAAGGCAGGCGTGCGCGTAGCAGGTCGCGGGCGACATCTCGCCGGTCTCCGGATTCACTTCCGAGAGCGGCACCAGGAAGATGCCGCGACCGGAGATGGTCTTGCCCTGCTTGAATTGCGCAGCAATCGCGACATCCTTGGTCGAGATCGAGCGGTGCGGCGCGCCCTTGACGTGGATGTTGCCGCGCCCGTCGGTCTCGAGATCGGCAGCATTGACCTCCAGCTCCTCCGCGGCGGCCTCCATCATCACGCCACGCGCCTCGCGCGCCGCTGCCATCACCGCATTGCCGACGCGATGCGTTCCGCGCGAGGCGAACGAGCCCATGCAGTGCGGGCCGGTGTCGGAATCCGCGGTGTCGACATAGACGTCCTCGACCGGCACGCCGAGCGTCTCCGCGCAGATCTGCCGCGTCACCGACTTCATGCCCTGGCCGAGATCGATCGACGACAGTGCCACGGTGAACTTGCCGCTCGGATTGGAATGCACCAGCGCCTGGCTGGGATCGCCGCCGAGATTCATGCCGATGGGATAGTTGATCGACGCGATGCCGCGTCCGCGATGCCGGGTCATCTAGCGCCTCCTGGTGCCGAAGACGGAGGAGAACCGGGTCGCGCCATGCGAGGGTGCGGCCGGCCGCGGTGAGGGCGGCGGGGGAGCGGGCGGCGGTAGATCGCGTGGTGGTTCACGCGTGACGGTGGGCGGCAGCCGGTCATAGCTGGTGCGCTGCTGGACAGGCGCATTTGGCCTTGCGCGCGAGTCCGCCGGGGTCGGAGGGATGATGGCGCGGCTGCCGCCGCCGTCCTTGCGCGAAGAGGCGCGCTTGAACTCCTCGCGGAGCGGCCACTTCGCCTTCTCCGCCGCGACCTGGACGCATTCGATCAGGGCCGTGTTCTTGGCCTCACGCCGGTGCGCCTTCATGTCGCCGTCGCGGTAGGCGTTGAGGATCCGGAACTCCATCGGGTCCATGTTCACGAGGTTCGCCAGCTTGTCCATCTGGCACTCGATGGCAAAATCCATCGCGGTGACGCCGAAGCCGCGCATGGCGGTCGCCGGCGTGCGGTTGGTGAAGACGCAATAGACGTCGCCATAGACGTTCGGAATAGTGTAGGGGCCCGGCAGATGCGCGGCGCATTTGACGGCGGCGTAGCTGGAGAGCCGCGTATAGGCGCCGCTGTCGAAATAGGCCCGGATCTTGCGCGCGACGACGCGACCGTCGCGCATCACGCCGTCCTTGATGTAGATGCGTTCGGCGCCGCGCGGCGGACCGTATTGCATCTCCTCCTCGCGCCCGAACACGTAACGCACGGGCTTTCCGGTCAGCATGGCACCGAGGATGGCGAGCGGCTCGGTCAGGGTATCCACCTTGCCGCCAAAGCCGCCACCGACGGTGCCGCCGATGAAGTGGAAGGTGTTGGACGGTACGTCCAGGATCTTGGCGCAGGTGTCGACCGAGAAGAACAGCGCCTGGGTCGAGGTGTAGACCACGTAGCGGCCGTTGGTGTCTGGCGCCGCGATGGCGCCATTGGTCTCGGTCGGCGCGTGCTCGATCGGCGACATCTGGTAGCGCTGCTCGAGCACGTGATCGGCGGTCGCCAGCGCCGCATCGGCGTCGCCGAAGCGCAGCCTCTGGTGGTCGTAGGTCTCGTGATAGGTGAAGGTGTTCTTCGGGTAGGTCTCGTTGACCACGGGCGCGCCCGGTTTCAGCGCGTCCTCGACGTCGAACACGGCCGGCAGCGGCTCGTAGTCGACCTTGACCTTGACGATCGCCTCAAAGGCCTCACGCTCGCTGTCGGCGACGATGGCGACGATCGGCTCGCCCTTGTAGCGAACCTTGTCGACCGCTAGCGACGGCTCGTCGTCCTTGCCGAAATTGATCAGGCTCAGAAGCGTGTTGAGATTCACGGGCACATCGGCACCGCGGATGATCCGGCGCACGCCGGCCGAACGCTCTGCCTCGGCAGTGTCGATGCGACGAATTCTAGCGTGCGCCTGCGTCGAGCGAACGACCTTCAGATGCAGCATGCCCTGCAGCTTGTGATCGCCAAAATAGCTCGACGTGCCGGTGACATGGCCGAGCATGTCCTGGCGCTGCGTGCCCTTGCCGATCTCCTTCAGATTATCGTCACGCTCGTCTGCGAAGATATCTTTGCGTAATTCCAGCATCGTCGCGTTCCCTTACGCACTGACCCGGCCGCCGGCGGCGGCGAGGATGGCATTGATGATCGGCTCGTAGCCGGTGCAGCGGCATATGTTGCCGGAGATGGCCTCGATGACCTCATTGCGGCTCGGCGACGGATTACGGTCGAGCAGGGCCTTTGCGGCCATCAGCATGCCCGGCGTGCAATAGCCGCATTGGGCGGCAAAATTGTCGGCGAAGGCGCGCTGGAGCGGATGCAGGTTCGGACCTTGCTTCATGCCGTCGAGCGTCTCGATGGAGCGGCCCGCGACCGTTTCCGCCAACGTGAGGCAGGAGAGATGCAGCTCGCCGTCAACGAGCACGCTGCAGGTGCCGCAGCCGCCCTGGCCGCAGCCGAATTTGGGCGTCATGTCGCCGATCAGCTCGCGCAGCGCGACCAGCAAATTTGTGCCGCCATCGACGAAGATCGCGACGTCGCGGCCGTTGTGACGAAATTGCAGGGGTATTTTGGACATGCGGTCTATTCCTGTCCTGACAGCAGGCGGCGCAGGTGAACGCCGACGATCTCGCGGCGATACCAGGCGCTGCCGAGTGCATTGTCGGATGGCGATGTTCCTTCAGTTGCGGCCGATGCGGCGGCCGCGATGGTCGCGGAATCCAGTGAGCGGCCCTCCAGCGCACGCTCGGCGGCGCGAGCGCGGATCTGCGTCGGCGCCATTGAGCCCAGCGCAATCCGGGCGCCCGCGATCCGGCCACCAGAGATCGGCAGATGCGCGGCAAGCGTGATGACCGAGCCGCCCTTCGGTTTGATGCGGGCTATCTTGCGATAGCGGAACGCCTCGGCGCTGGCCGGGCGGATGCACGAGATTGACAGGACCAATGTCCCCGCCTGTCGGTCGCGTGCCTGCAAGAACTCCTCGATTGGGATGTCGCGTGCGCCGAAGCCGCCCTGCACGGCGACGGTCGCATCGAGCGCCAGCAGCGCGACGGTGAAATCGCCATAGGGGCTAGGAGCGAAGAGATTGCCGCCGACTGTGCCCATGTTGCGCACGGCGGGACCGCCAATCGAGCGGGCAGGGGCGTGCAGGAAGCCGAGGTCCCGCTCGGCGAGGACGCGCGCGAAGGTGACGCCGGCGCCGAGCGTCACACGTGGGCCGGATGCGTCAATCCTAGCCAGCGCCTGATCCTGCGCGCGGACCACGGTCGAGATTGACACGTCGCCCTCGTTCAGCGCCCGCATCACCAGCGTGCCGCCGCCGAGATAGCGCGCGCTTCGGTCCGAGGACAGCGCACTAGCCGCCTCGCTCGCGCTCGCAAAGGTCTTCACTGTCACGGCCATCTATGCAGGCTCCTTGAGACGTCGGCGGATTGCTTCGAACCCGGCCTGATAAATATCTTCCGCGACCATATGGGTGATGCGGTCGCGGTCTTCGGGCTTGGTCGTGAAGCGTGACTCCCAGTGCCAGAAGGTGCGATCGCCGTCGGTGACCGGTAGCAGGCGGACGTGGGCGACGTAGTTAAACATCGGGATGGGAGTATCGAGCAGGCAGTAGCTGAAGCTCTGTTCGAGGTCCGACAGCGCCAGTAATTGCTCGCGTAGCTCTGCACCGTCCTTCAGCTTGAACCGCCTGATGCAACCGATCTTGTCAGAGGAATGCGCGCGCTCGATCGAGGAGGTCGCAACCGCGGGATGCCAGCGGTCATGCCCGTTGAAATCGCGCAGCATGGCCCACGCCGCATCGGTCGGCGCGTCCAGGATGGTGCTTTTGACGATATGCGGCACGGATCTCAGCCTCCAAACACGCGCTTCAGCGCGTCGAACCCGCCCTGGAACACGCCGCCGCCGATATTGCCGACGAGTTCGGCCTCGCGTTCCGGCGCGCAATCGAACTCGGCGGTCCATTCCACAAAGGTCTGGTCGCCGTCGGTGACGGGCGTCAGCCGCAAGGTCGCGACGTAGTTCTCGACGCCCATCGGGGATTCCAGAATCGAATAGGTGCAGAACATGTCGTAGTCGGAGAGGCCGAGCAGCTTTTCCCGGATGCGATCGCCGTTGCGCAGGCGAAAGTCCCTCACGCAGCCGATCTTGTCGGAGGGTTCGCCCCCCTCGATACGGCTTTCGGCGATCGCGGGGTGCCAGTTCGGCAAGCCGTTGAAGTCGCGCACGCGCGCCCAGACGCGATCGTTGCGCGCATTGACGACGGTGGAGACGTAGACGCGGGGCATGGCTCAGACCTCAGCTCTTCTTCCGCGGACCGCGCTCGACCGGCGGTTCGCCGCCGCCCTCGGCCGTGGGCGGGGACGCCGCCGGCTTGTCGCCACCGCCGCTCTTACGCGCGGATTCCTTGATGCCCTGCATGTCGCGGGCCTCGCGGATCAGGCCCGGCATCTTGGCGAGGCTGCCGCCCTCGACGCCGATGTCCGACAGGATGGAGTCGATCAGCGGCGCCTGGACGCGGTAGCGCAGCGCCGAGTCGATCACCTCGTCGGTGGCGCTACGGCCACCATTGCCGCCATGGCCATTGCCGTTGAGGCCGTCGACCTGGAGGATGCGGATGCCCTCGATCTTCTCCATCGGCTTGACGCTCTCGCGGACGATGCCCTCGATCTTGTCGAGCAGCTTGCGGCGGAACAGCGAATAGCGCGCCTGGTCCGTCAGCACGTTCTCGGCTTCGTTGAGCATCCGCTGCGCTTCAGCCTCGACGGCCGCACGCACACGTTCGGCGTCCGCGGCGATCCGCGTTTCCTCCGCCTGCTTCTCCGCGAGCAGCACTTCGACCGTCTTGCGGCGTTTTGCAATTTCGCTCTCGCGCGCGGTGATGACGCGCTCGGTTGCTTCGGTAGCCCGCATCCGCGCTTCCTCGGCCATCGCCTTGGCAGCGGACTCCTCCAGCGACTTCTGATGGATGGCGATCGCCTTCTCCATCAGAACCGTCTCGACCTCCTTCTCGCGATTGACCTCGAGCTTGCGCAGCTCACGCTCGCGGCCGACACGCGCCTCATCGAGGCCGCGGTCGGAGGCGATGCGCGCGCGCTCGACCTCCTCGCGGGAGGCGATCTCGGCCTCCTGGAGTGACTGGACGCGGGCGACTTCGAGCTGCTCGATCGCCCGCCGGCGTTCGAGGCGCGCGGCCTCCAGCGCCTGCTCGCGCGACACGTCGGTGGTCTCGACCTCCTTGCGGGCGACGATCTCGGCCTGCCGGACCTGGCGGTCGGCATCGATCCGTTCGGACTTCTTGGCGGAGAGGGCGATCACACGGTCTTCATCCGCGATCTCGATCGCCTTCTTCTGCTCGATATTGAGCACCTCGCGCTTCTTGGACGAGTTGATCCGCTCGGCTTCCAGCGCGAGATCGACGGTGATGCGCTGGCGCTCGATGGCGTCACGGCGCTTCAGCTCGGCAGCCTCCAGAATGCCGGTGCGTTCGATCTCGAGCGAACGCGTGTCGCGCTCGGCCTGGATGCGCTCGGCTGCAACCGCCTTCTCCTGCGCGATGCGGGCCGCCCCGATCGCCTCGCGGGAGGCGATATCGGCCTCCTCGACGGCGCGGTTGCGCGCGATCTCCAGCGAGCGGACGCGCTCTTCCTGGGCAATGCGCGAGGCCTCGGTGGTCTCGCGCGCGGCGATGCCCGCGACTTCAAGTATCTGGTTTCGCTCGATCTCGAGTTGCCGCGTGTTCTGTTCGGCAGCGATCCGTTCGGCGGCGAGCGTCCGCTCGCGGGCGATGCGGGCAGCCTCGACCGCGCGCTGCGCCTCGATTTCGGCCTCCTGAATGGTGCGAACCTGCTGGATCTCCAGCGCGCGGGTGCGTTCATCTGAGGAGATGCGTTCGACGTTGACGATCAAGGTCTGTGCGATGCGGGCCTTCTCGGTGGCTTCGCGGGCAGAGATCTCGGCTTCGTCGACGGCACGTGTGCGCTCGATCTCGCGGCGGCGCGTCTCCTCTTCATTGGCGATGCGGGCGTCGGTGACGACGCGGTCCTGCTGGATCCGGGCCTTCTCGATCGCCTCGCGGGCCGCGATCTCGGCTTCCTCGACGGTGCGCATCCGTTCGATCTCGCGCTGGCGGACATCGCGTTCGGAGGCAATCCGGGTCGTGTCGATTGAACGTTGGTTGGCGATCCGGGTCTTCTCGATCTCCTCCCGCGCCAGCAGCTCCTTTTCCTCGATGGTGCGAGTGCGCTCGATTTCCTTCTGGCGGGTCTCACGCTCGGAGGCGATACGGGCCTCGGCAATCGCCTGCTCATTGGCGATCCGGGAGCGCTCGATCGCTTCGCGTGCCGAGATCTGCGCCTGTTCGGCCTCGGTCTCGCGCAATGCACGTTCGCGGGCGACTTCCGTGCGCTGCAGCGCGCGGCGCATCTCAATGTCGCGCTCCTGCTCCAGCCGCGCCGTCTCGCTCTCGCGCTCGATTTCGAGCGCCTGCCGCTCGGCCTCCAGATTGCGGGTGCGGATCTTGATCATCGAGTCCTGCTCGATGTCGTTGCGCAGCTTGCGTCTTGCCTCGATGTCTTCCATCAGCCGGGTCAAGCCTTCGGCGTCGAAGCGGTTCGAGGGGTTGAAAAATTCGAGGTCGGTCTGGTCGAGATCAGTGATCGCGACGGACTCGAGCTCAAGGCCGTTCTGAGCGAGTGCCTCGGCGGCATTGGTCTTGACGCGCGCGACATAGTCGCCGCGGCGCTCATGCATCTCCTCCATGGTCATTTCGGAGGCGACCGAGCGGATCGCCGAGATGAACTTGCCGGCCAGCAGCGCGTGCAGTTGTTCCGGCTCCATGGTGCGGCGGCCCAGGGTCGCCGCGGCGATCGAGACGGCCTCGCGGGTCGGCTGCACGCGCACATAGAAGTCGGCCTCGATGTCGACGCGCATGCGGTCGCGGGTAATGACCGCGTCCTGGCGCGAACGCACGATCCCCATCGGAAGCACGTTCATATTGACCGACGTGTAGTCGTGGATGAAGGGGAGCACGAAGGCGCCGCCGTTGATCACCACGCGTTCACCGAGGAAACCGGTCCGGACGAACGACACTTCTTTGGAGGAGCGGTGATAGAGCCAGTTGACGATGTAGACGCCCACCACGATCACGATAACAGCGACGATCAGCCAGAGGATGAGCTCGCCGACCAGGATCCCTGACATGTTTCCCTCCCTCAATCTCGCAGGCGTCAGCGCGCGCTGATCGCCTTGAATTGGCGTACCTGTTCCGTCAAAGCCCGCTCCACCGGCAGCCGCTCCATCGAGGAGGCGCCGTAGAAGCCGTGGCAGCAGCGGGTGTTCTTCATGATGAAATCGGCATCAGCGGGATCCGCGATCGGACCGCCATGGGCGAGCACCAGAATGTCCGGATTGACGCTGAGTGCAGCCGATGCCCACGTGTCGATGCGCGCCGGACAGTCCTTCAGTTTTGGTGCCGTCTGGGCGCCGATCGTGCCGCCGGTGGTGAGCCCGAGATGGCAGACGATGATGTCGGCGCCGGCAATCGCCATCGCGGCCGCTTCCTTCTCGCTGAAGACGTAGGGCGTGGTCAGCAAATCCTTCTCACGTGCCTTCGCAATCATGTCGATCTCCAGCGCGTAGGACATGCCGGTCTCTTCAAGGTTCGCGCGGAAGATGCCGTCGATCAGGCCGACGGTCGGAAAGTTCTGCACGCCGGCGAAGCCGAGGGCCTTGATCTGGTCGAGGAATACGTCCATGTCGCGGAACGGATCGGTGCCGTTGACCCCGGCGAGCACCGGCGTCTTGCTTACGACCGGCAGCACTTCGCCGGCCATCTCCACCACGATCGCGTTGGCATCGCCGTAGGGCATGAGTCCGGCGAGCGAGCCGCGGCCGGCCATGCGATAGCGGCCGGAATTGTAGATCACGATGAGGTCGACACCGCCGGCCTCTTCGCATTTGGCGGAAAGGCCAGTGCCGGCACCGGCGCCGACGATCGGCTCGCCGCGCTTCGCCATTTCGCGAAACCGCTTCAGAAGTGCTGCGCGTTCAAACCGGGCCATCGGTCACCTCGCTGCTCTCCGGCGCGCCCCCGCACGGCCGAACAACGTTCGGAACGCGCTGACGATGGTCGAGGCGAATTCGGGATCGTTGATGTTGTGCTTGACGCGAATGAGCTCGCGGTTGCCCGTCGCACGCACCGTGCGCTCCAGCGCGCGGAACAAGGCGGCGTCGGCCTCTGGGTCCCAGAACGGCTGGCCGCGCGCATCCAGCGCTGAGACGCCGCCCTCGGGCAGGAAGAAGCGCACCGGCCCATCCATCTGGTTGAGCCGTTCGCCGATCCAGCGGCCCATGCGCTCGTTTTCTTCCGCGGTGGTGCGCATCAGCGTCACCTGCGGATTGTGAACGTGGAATTTGCGGCCGCGGTAGCGTTCGGGGATGGTGTCGGGGGCGCCGAAATTGACCATGTCGAGCGCACCGACCGAGCCGATATAGGGCAGGCGGGTGCGAATGACTGCGCCGAAACGGTCCTCCGTGGCTGGAAACACTCCACCCATCAGGAGGTCGCAGATCTCGGTCGTTGTGAGATCGATGACGCCCGCGAGCTGGCCGGAATCGATCAGCTTCTCCATCGATCGTCCGCCGACGCCGGTGGCGTGAAAGACCAGGCATTCGAAGTCGTCGCGCAGATCGGCGGCAATCTTCTGCACCGCCTGCGTGGTGACGCCGAACATGGTGATGCCGACTGACGGCAGGCCGGTGCTCGCGGCGCGCTCCTTGGTCTCCCGCTGGACGAGCCGGGCCTTGACCATGCCGGCGATCGCATTGGCGCCGTTCGACAGTACCGCGCGCGAGATCGAGTTGAGGCCCTGCACGTCGGTGACCGAATACATCATGGTGATGTCGGCGGGGCCCACATAGGGCGCAACATCGCCGGAGGCGACCGAGGAGATGATCAGCTTCGGCACGCCGACCGGGAGGGTGCGCATCCCGGGGGCGACCAGCGACGCCGCGCCGGAGCCGCCGGCCGAGATCACACCGGCGACATTGCCCTGGCGCTTGATCCAATTGGCGAATGCGTCCGCCATCGCGGTAACGGCAGCACCGCGATCCGGACCGAACACGGCCGAGCCGCCGCGGCCGTGGTTCAGGGCAATCTCCTGCGCGGAGACGTCGCAAGTCGCGTGCTTGCCGCTGGTGGAGACATCGACCAGTCGCGTGCGCAGTCCGCTCTCGCCAATGATGTCGCGGATGAAACGTAGCTCGGTGCCCTTGGTGTCGAGCGTACCGACGACCAGCACCACCGGCGGCCCTGACGTCTGCGCCGTCACCGGCTCACGCTTCCGCCGCGCGGTCTCGTCGAGGCGCGAAACCTGCGTCGATAGCGTGCGCGCGGCGGCCTCGATGCGGCCAATCGGAACCGGCTGGGACCAGCGCGTCGGCAGGGTGGGGTTCGAGATGTAGATCCGGATAGGGCCGCTGGTGCGTGTAGGCTGGGGAACGGGTTTTGCTTCACCGCCGGCCGCCGGAACGTCGATGTCGGGCTCCAGCTCGGCATGCATTCCGACGCCGAGCAGCCGCTGCTGGAGCTCACGGTCGGCGGACAGGCGCGCTGAGTCGATGATGCGGTTGATGCGGCCGTTGACCATGATCGCGACGTTGCGCGAGATCGCTGTGGCGACGCCGATGTTCTGCTCGATCACCAGCACGGACATGTCGCCGTCCTCGCCGAGCTGCAGCAGCATCTCCTCGACCTGCGCGACGATGACGGGCGCAAGCCCCTCGGTCGGCTCGTCCATGATCAGCAACTGCGGATTGGTCAGCAGCGCGCGAGAGATCGCGAGCATCTGCTGTTCGCCGCCGGAGAGTTGACCGCCGCCATGGTCCTTGCGTTCGGCAAGCCGCGGAAAGGTGTCGTAGATGCGCTCGACGGTCCAGGCTCCTCGCCGCATGCTGCTGGCCAGCCGCAAATGCTCATCGACGCTGAGCGAGCGCCACAGACGGCGGCCCTGGGGAACATAGCCGACGCCAAGCCGTGCGATGTGCGCCGGCGGGCGGCGCGTGATGTCCTCGCCGCGGACGCGGATCGAGCCGCCGCTGACCGGCACCAGGCCCATGATGGCCTTGCACAGCGTGGTCTTGCCCATGCCGTTGCGGCCGACGACAGAGAACACGCCGGAATCGAGTGTGAGGTCGACGCCCTGAAGCGCATGCGAATGGCCATAATAGACATCGAGGCCGCGGACCTCGAGAGCGGCGGCTGAGCGGCGGCTCTCACTCATGGCCGCCTCCCAGATAAAGCTCCTGCACCTCGGGGTCGGACTGGATCTCTTCCGGCAAGCCTTCCTTGAAGATGCGGCCATTGTGCATCATCGTCACGCTCTCGACGACGCGCAGCGCCACGTCCATGTCGTGCTCGATGATGATGTAGCCGATATGCGCGGGCAGCGAAGTCAGGATCTCGACCAGCTCGGCGCGCTCGGTCGGCGACAGACCTGCGGCCGGCTCGTCGAACAGCACGAAGCGGGGAGCACCGGCCAGCGCCAGCGCGATCTCGAGCTGGCGCTGCTGACCGTGGGCGAGCTCGGCGACGCGCTGATCCCTCACGGCCGTCAGATGCACGGCCTGCACCAGGCCATCGGCGGCGTGCATCAGCGCATCGTTCTGCCCGGGACGCAGGAACGAGAAGCGCCCGCGCGAGACGCCGCAACAGGCGAGGTAGACATTGTCCTGCACGGTGAGGCCGGGAAACAGCGCCGAGATCTGGTAGGTCCGCCTGAGACCGCGGCGGATGCGCTCATAGGGCGGGAAATGCGTGACGTCCTCGCCGAAGAAGCGGATCGTACCTGATGTCGGAGGAAAATCGCCGGTGATGCAGTTGAACAGCGTGGTCTTGCCGGCGCCGTTGGAGCCGAGCACCGCGCGACGTTCGCCGGGGCGCACCGTAATGGTGACGTCGGTCAGCGCCGCCAGCGCGCCGAACAGCCGCGTGACGCCGCGCAGCTCGAGGGCTGCGCCGGCGCCGACGGCGGAGAGGCGCTGGGCGACACTATCCATGGCCGCGCCCTCCGCCCGAGCGATCCGACTGTGGACGCTGGCCCCGCCGCCAGCGCTGCCACAGGCCGATCACGCCGTCCGACGACCAGAACACGATGGCGAGGAAGCCGAGGCCGATCAGCAGCCTGAAGCGGTTGCCGTCGAGCCCGATCTTGACCAGGAAGTCGAGCGCAAAGGTGCGCAGGAGGACGAAGACCAATGCGCCGATATAGGGACCGATTGGGCGGGTGATGCCACCGACAATGGCGATGATGAGAATGTCGATGCAGGCGCCGACGCTGACCGAGCCCGGCGAGATCTGGCGATAGTTCCAGACCTGGAGCACGCCGGCGAGGCCCGCAATGAACGACGCGACCGCATAGGCCGCAACGCGGTGGGCGTTGACGTTGAAGCCGAGCGCGGCCATACGGCGTGGATTATCGCGCACGCCCTGCAACGCGAGACCAAACGGCGCGCGGGCGATGTAGTCCACTGCAAAATAGCAGAGCGCGGCGACCGCGAGTACGACGTAGTAGAACGGAATATCCGCCCGCCAGTTGACGCCCAAGAAGTGCGGGGTGGCAACGTTGTTGATCCCGGTGTGACCGTTGAAGATCGCCCAGTTCTGATTGGTGAAGTAGTAGAAGGCCGCGCCGATCGCCAGCGTGATCATGATGGTGTAGATGCCCTCGGTGCGGACCGCGAGCGCGCCGCCAAGCGTGCCGAAGATCGTTGCGAGCACGAGCGCCATCGGGGTGGCGAGCCACCACGGCCAGCCCAGGCTGATATTGGCGTTGTCGCTGGCCCCGAACACCGCGACCATGTAGGCGGCAAAGCCCGCGATGGTGAGCTGCATCAGGCTGACCATGCCGCCATAGCCGGCCAGAAACATCAGGCTGAGCGCGATGGTGCCGAGCATCAGCGTGGTCGCAAAGATCTCGATCAGGAAGAAGCCATTGGCGATCAGCGGCATGATCAGCAGGATGATCGCCACGATCCAGGCTGCGGGATTGTTGAGGTCGGGCCAGCCGCGTGCAGCCTGCCGTTGCATGGCAGAGGCGGGGCCACGGACCTGAATGCGCGCATCGTGGGTGACGGACATGTCAGCGCCTCGCCAGCAGGCCCTGCGGCCGAAGCGCCAGCACGAGCACCATGATCAGGAATGTCACGACGATGGCGTAGGTCGGGATGTAGACTGAGCCGAGCTGCTCGGCGAGGCCGATGATCAGCGCGCCAAGCGCGGCTCCGGGGATCGAGCCCATGCCGCCGACGATCACGACGACGAGGGAGGCGAGCAGGAAGCGGATGTCCTCGCCGGGCGAGAGCGACTGGAATGTGCCGCCGACCACGCCGGCGATGCCGGCAAGTCCGGCGCCGAGTGCGAAGACGAGCACGAAGACGATCTGGATGCGCACGCCGGTTGCAGCGAGGATGTCACGGTCGTCGACACCGGCGCGGATGATCATGCCGATCCGGGTGCGGTTGAGAGCGAGCCACATCGCGATGCCGATGATCAAGGAGGCCACGAAGATCACGAGCCGCACCAGCGGATAGCGCAGGTAAACCGGTTCGCCCGAGGATTTCACCGCGGTGATCAGCGGCAGCTCGATCGGCCCGATCAGCCAGTTAGGGGTCTGAATCTGGTAGAAGTCGCCGCCGCAGGCCCACAGCATGAGATCGGCGAACACGATCGAAAGCCCGATCGTCACCATGGTCTGGCGCAGATCCTGGCCCTCCATCCGGCGGAAGACGAGAACCTGGAGTAACACGCCGACCAGCGCCGTCAGGATGAAGGCGACGATGAACGAAAGGATCCATGAGCCGGTCGAAGCGCTGATGGCGTAGCCGACATAACCGCCGAACAGATAGAGCGAGCCGTGCGCCAGGTTGACGTTGCGCATCAGGCCGAAGATCAGCGTGAAGCCGCTGGCGACGAGGAAATAGAGGCCGCCGAGCGTGATGCCGTTGAACAGCGCGTTGAGGAAAACCCGCTTGCGGCCGATCGCGTCTTCGAGGCCGGCCGGCCACACCGCGAAGATCAGCCACAGCGCCACTGCGACCGCGATGATGACGATCAGCGCCCATGCAGGGTGGCGTTCGACAAAGCGGGTCATGGCGTCACCTCGCTCCGCTTGCGGCGGTCGCCATCATGCTTCGGATGCAGGTCAGACAGCCCCGTGCGGGCTGCGTACCTCGCCATGGATTTGCGTCCTCCCCGGACATGCGATCCTCTTGCCGGGATCGCGTTCCGTCCATCCTAGTGGGACGGCGAGGGGAGCACTTGATCGTCAGTATCTTTTCGCGCGCGTGTCAGCCGCGCAAAACCTTGGCCGCGCGGCGATAATCGGTCGGCGCCATACCGACATTGGCGGCGAAGAAACGGGTGAAACCGCTCTGCGAGGAGAAGCCGAGATCGAAGCCGATATCGGCAATCGGTGCCTCGCTCGCCACCAATGCTTCCAGAGCCTGTTCCATCATCAGGGTGTTGAGATAGAGATGAGGCGTGACACCGGTCTGGGTGCGGAACAGCCGGTAGAAATGCGGTCGCGACAAGCCGGACTCGCGCGCGATGGTATCGAGCTCGATCTCCGCGCCCGGGCTCTCCGACATCATCTTGATGCACTTGCGAACACGAAAATCGGTGACCGAGCCATTCGCGCGTGGATCGCGCGCAGTCTCCGCCTGCTGCCAGCTTTCGTCGTAGCAGATGTCGATCAGTCGCCTCAGCTCGGCATCAAGGCTCTTGAGCGAAGGTGCGCCGCACACGAGGGCGGCCGCGTGCCTGATGTGCTTGTCCAGCGCAATCGACCGTGCGAATTGGGTACGGCCGAAGCGCAGGCGGTCGGCACCGGGTGCATCGGGCGCAAACCATTCCGCATTGACATAGAGTACGAAGAAAACGGCACCGACATCGAGATCTGAGGGGAGGAAATTATGCGGCTCCCATGGATTGACCGCGACCACGGAGCCTTCGGTGAGCTCGTAACGTCCATCGTTGACGTCGATGCATGCCGAACGCCCGCCGACATGGAAGATCAAATGACCTTCGCGATGCGCGTGGATATTGAAGGGGCGGTTCAACTGATAGACCGTCGCCCGGCCGAAGCGGCCGTGGAAGACGGCGAGCGCCCGGCTCATGCCTTCCCTCCCAGTAGCTTTTGTCTTTTTTGTAGCGTTCAACAACCGAGGAGAGAATGCAAGGGCGCACGTGTCGCGCCTTTGCAATTCTCTCCCCGGTCAGTCATCACGTCGCTGATGCGACTACGTCAGTACTTCTTACATTCCGGTACTGTACGGCTTGGCAAACCGATCTTGGCGAACACCGCAGGGTCGTAACCCAGCGTCTGGTTGACGTTCGGGATCACCTTCACGACCTTCGAGAACAGCGCGCCCTTGCCATCGTCGACGACTTCGGTGACGAAGTTGGTGCCGATCGCCTGGCGGTTGGCGTCGAGCTTGATCTTGCCGTTGGGTGCATCGAGCTCGATCTTCGCCAGCGCGGCCTTGTACTTGGACTGGTTGTCGCTGAGATCGCCGTTGACCTGTCGCAGCGCCAGGATCAGCGCCATGGTCGAGCCGTAATAATTGGTGGCGAGCAACGAGGGGCTCGGGAAGCGCTTGGCCGGCGGGAAAGCATCCTGATAGTCCTTCACGAACTTCTGCCAACCCGGGTCCTCCCAGGTGTCGGCCTGGCCACTCGCGGCCAGCGTGCCGACCAGCGCGTTCTTGGCATTGCCCTTGGACGACAGGATGGTCTGGTCGATCATGATCGAGCCGCCCATCAGATGCGCCTTGCCGCCGGCCTGCTGGTACTGGTTGAGGAAGTTGACGGCATCCGCGCCGCCAAGGCCGAGATAGATCGCGTCGACATCGTCGGGCAGGGCAGCGATCACCGAGGCGAAGTCCTTGGTGCCGAGTGGCACCCATTGCCGGTTGGTGACCTGTCCGCCGGCACCGCAGAATTCGAGCACGAGGCCGAACACCTGGGTATAGATGAAGGAGTAGTCCTCTCCGACGGTCGCGATCTTGCGATACTTCTTCTCCTCATAGGCGTATTTGCCGAGGCCCACCTGCCACTGCGCGCCGTCCATGTTGTAGCGGAAGAAGTTCGGGGCCGGATCGACATAGGTCGTTTCCTGCGCGCCGGAGGCTGCGTTGATGAAGGTCAGCTCCGGATGGGTCTTGGCAAAGTTCTTGACCGCGATGCCCTCGTCGCCGGACAGCGGCGACAGCAGGATCTGTACCTTGTCCTGCTCGATCAGCTTTCGCACGGCGCGGACGGCAGAATCAGGTGTCGCGTCGGTCGATGCGATGATGAATTCGAGTTCCTTGTCGCCGACCTTCTTGCCGAGCACATTGAGCGCGGTCTGATGGCCGCGGATGCCATCCTCGCCGAGCACGGTGTAGGTGCCTTCGAGCGTCGCGGTGACGCCGACCTTGATCTTCTCCTGCGCGAAGGCGGTGCCCGACAATAACAGGCTGCTCAACGCGATCAGTCCTAGACTGCCTTTCAACATTGCTCTCCTCCCTGGGTCGTCCTTGTCGCTGTTTTTCACCGCAGCCTCGCGCGTCCGCCGCACGATGCGGCGCTTTTGCAAGAACGACGGCGTCTTGGGATGAAAGCTAACCGAACTCGGATGCAGCGCACGCGTCGCGGCCGTGTGCCGCTTAACAGGCAGTCTCATTTTGAATGTTGCGTCGCAAATCGTTCCGCGGTGCAATAGGCGCGATCGTCGCGGGAGAGTTGAAGCGCGCGCGGAATGGGAGCTGGGCTTACCCGGATCGCAACATCGCCTCGATCTGCTGCGCGGCGCGCAACAATGTTCGATCCTGTCCGCGTCGGGCGATCAGTTGCAGGCCGAAAGGCAGTCCGACCGCATCGTGACCGCAAGGAATCGAGATCGCCGGCAGGCGGGCGTGATTGACGAACGGCGTGAACACGGCGTGCCCACGGGGGCTCGCTGGCCGACCGCCGATCATGTCTGGCCCGAGCTGAGTGAGCGGCCACGCGACGCAGGGCACCGTCGGGGTCAGCAGCAGGTCGATTTCAGTGAAGAAGGCCGCAAACGCGTGAGCGATCGTCGCGCTTGCAACCAGCGCACCACGAACGTCGGTGCCCGACCAAGCGAGCCCGCGTTCGATCTGCCTGGCAATGTCAGGATCGAAGACGGCCGGATCCCTGCGAAAAGCATCGCCATAGAGCGCAGCAAGGCCCGCGTGTTGAAGCGGCATGATGGCGTCTTCCGTCGCGCCCGCGGGCCAGACGGGGTCGCGTTGTGCGATACGCAAGCCTCCAGCTGCGAGACGCGCAATGACGGACGTGAGCCCATTCGCGACGACCTCGTCCACTTCGACGTTGAGCCCGAGACGTGGAGAGAACGCGATGCGCAGGTCGCCGAGATCGTTGGCGGCGCCCGCGACGTCAGCGGAATCCGGATCACGCGGATCGACGCCGGCCATGGTCTCAAATGCCAGCGTGATATCGGTGACGTCCGCGGCAATCGGCGCGATGACAGAGAGACCGAAGAAGGGTTCGGCAAAACCGGGACCATAGGGGATCGCGCCGTAAGACGGCTTGAAGCCGACGACCCCGACATGAGCGGGCGGCCTGCGGCTCGAGCCACCGGCGTCGGTGCCGATCGCGAGCGGGACGAGGCCGGCCGCGACGGCAACCGCTGGTCCGCCCGACGAGCCGCCGGGCGTCAGCGTGGGATTTTGCGGATGTCGTGTCGGCCCGTAGAGCTGCGAGGTGGTGACGCCCTTGCTGGCGAACTCGGATGAGGCGCCGATGCCGACAACGACCGCGCCAGCCTGCCGCAGCCGCGCGATCGCTATCGCGTCTTGCGGGGCGATGAAATCGGCGAACAAGCGCGAGCCCTGGGTCACGCGCCAGCCACCGACCCAGATATTGTCCTTCACGACGATGGGCACGCCGGCCAGCGGCATGATCTCGCCGCCACGTACGCGATTGTCGACAGCAGCAGCATCGGCAAACGTGCGTGCGGGATCAATCGTGACGACCGCATTAAGGGCTCTTGCATCCTCAATGCGCGCGAGTGCGGCCTGCGCGGTCTCGACAGCGCTGGTCCGTCCGGTGCCGACATCGGCCGCGATCTCGCGCGCACCATTTTTCCGCTTTGTCATGGCCTCCCCAGACCGAACGGCCGTGTTTGCGTGTATAATGGCGCAGCGCTCACAGGAGGAACACGGTGGCAGGCGGTATTTCCATTCACGCGGTCGATGTGGCGAGCGGACACCCGGCGCAGGGGCTGCGCGTCGAGATCTGGCGGATCGACCCGGACTCGCGGCGCATTGCCGACGGACGGCTCGGCGCTAATGGCGTGCTTGACCATCCCGTCGCGCAAGGCGCGGACGTGACGGCGGGCGAGTACGAGGTTCTGTTTCATCTCGGCGAGTTCTTCGGCGACAGCAACGGCTTTCTGACCGTCACGCCGTTCCGCTTCCGCATCCACAATATCGACGAGCATTTTCATCTGCCGCTAAAGTTCACGCGCTGGGGCTATTCGCTGTTCCGCGGCGCCTGATCAGTTCGTCAGTCGCCGCGACAGGCCTGTGATGCGTTCCATGACCGCAACCAGCACGACCGTCGCAATGATCAGCACGCTCGACAGCGCGGCGATGGTGACGTCGAGTTTGCCCTCGAGGTCCTGCCACATCCGGATCGGCAGCATGTCGGTTGCGGCATCGCGCAGGAATAGCGAGACCGGTACGTTGTCGAAGGACGACATGAAGGCAATGAAGGCCCCGGCAATGATGCCGGGCCGGATCAGCGGCAGCACGATGCGGCGAAATGTATAGAGCCGGCTCGCGCCGAGTACCGCCGAGCTTTCCAGGAGCGTCGGCTCCAGCTGGGCCAGCGCCGCCACCGTGTTGCGTACGACATAGGGTACGCAGACCACGGTGTGGCCGATCACCAGCGTCAGCGGCGACACCGGTAGCCCGACCAGCGAGAACAGCATCAGCGCAGCCAGACCGAACGCTAGCGCCGGTAGCACTAGCGGCGACATGAAGAGGGAATCGAGCAGCCGGGCCGACAGCTTCTGTGATCGTGAGATCGCGAGTGCGGCCGCAACGCCGAACAGGACAGAAAGGCCCGTCGCCCACAGCGCGACGATCAGGCTGTTCTTGGCCGCGAAGTGCAGCTGCCAGGCATCCCAGAGCTCGGCGTACCAGCGCAGCGAATAGCCGGGCGGGGGGAATCTCAGCGAGAAGCCGCTGGTGAAGGAGACGATCAGCACAACCAGCGACGGTGCAATGATGATGATCAGCGCGATGATCGCGATGACCGTCATGACGAACTCGAAGCTGATCGCTTCGAGAGTGCGCTTGCGCCCGCTCATCACGCGCCTCCATAGCCGCGCGACAGGCGGCCGAGCGTGGTGAAGACGGAGACGACTGCGAGCACGGCAAGCAGGAAGATGATCGAGATCGCCGCCGCGAACGGCCAGTTTTGCAGCGTCGAGGCCTGCTGGTAGAGATACATCGGCATGAACAGCATCTGGCCGCCGCCGACCAGCGATTGGGTGATGAAGGCCGTGATGGCAGCAGCATAGGTCAGCGTGCATCCCGCGATCACGCCAGGCAGCGACAGCGGCAGCACGATCCTGAAGAAGGTGCGCCAGCTTCCGGCTCCGAGCGAGCAGGAAGCATCGTCGAGATTGGGATCGATGCGGCCGAGCGCGGTGATCAACGGCAGCGTCATCAGCGGCATTTGCACCTGTGCCAGAGCGATCACCACCCCGAACTGGGTGTAGAGCAGCTTGAGCGGCGTATTGATGATCCCGAGGGATTGCAGTGTCGCGTTGATGATGCCCTGGCGTCCCAAAATGACGATCCAGGCGAAGGTGCGCACCACGACGCTAGTCAGGAGCGGCAGCAGCACGATCAGGATAATGACAGTTTGCAGCCGTGGTCCAACCCGCTGGTAGAGCCAGGCGATGGGAAAGCCGAGCACAAGGCAGACGGCCGTTACTTCGGCTCCCAGCAATAGCGTCGAGCCGAGCACGCCGAGGCTGAAGGGATCGGTGAGGAAGTGAATGTACTGGCCGAGCCCCCAATGGAGCGCGGCCGTGTCGTTGTGGAGCGAGAGCCAGAGTAATTGCAGCAGCGGCGCCACGAAGAAGACCAGGAAGAACAGCGCCAGCGGCGCTGCCAATCCCATCCCGTAGGAGGTGACGTCCCGCGTTGCCGGTGCCGCGCCCATCGCTTAGATCTTGATCTCGCGGTTGAAGCGCTCGATCCAGGCCGAGCGCTGCTCGTTGATCTTCTTCCAGTCCTGGAACACGAATTTCTGCTTCAGCTCCGCGGTGTCCTTGGCCAGCACGCGCGCGATCTCTCCGCCCATCGCCACCTTGGAATTGGTCGGCACGATCAAATAGGGCGGGTTCATCAGCGTGGTCTGCACTTCCGGGCTCAGCGATGCCTCGATCAGCTTGAAGGCGAGCTCGCGGTTCGGCGAGTTCTTGACGATGTGAATTGTGGTCTTGAAGGCGATGGCGCCTTCCTTCGGCGCCACGAACTCCACCGGCACGCCACGCGCTTTCAGGATCTGGATCGCGTTGAAATTGCCGGGCGAGATGTCGATCTGGCCTTGCTGGAACAAGGTCGCGAGCGCGCCGGGATTGGCGGCGACCGCGGCGAGATTGGGTTTCAGCTCTTCAAGCGCCTTGAAGGCGGGATCGACATTGGCTTCCGATCCGCCGCGCATCTTCGCGATCTCGACCAGCCAGCCGGTGCCGAGCGTGGAGTTGAGGTTGGTGATGCCGACGCGGCCCTTGAACTCCGGCTTCCAAAGGTCAGCCCAGGAGGTCGGCGGCGTCTTGATGGCTTCGGGATTGTAGGTGAGGCCGACGACCTGGAAGAACGGGGCAGGGCCCATCGGCTCCTGCGCCTCCGCGATCAGGTCCTTATAGTAGACGCTCTTGTCGACCGGATAGGGTTCGGCGAGATCCTGGCCGATCGCGACAAGGGCCGGGCCGGGATCGTGCAGCATGACGTCGATCGGCGGATTGGCCTTGGCGGCGTTCACCTTCGCAATCTGGTCGACCGATAGCATCGGGTCGAGCACGATCGCTGCGTCCGCATTGGCTTTGCGAAATGCCGGCACCAGCACGGCCTTGTGCGCCTCCTCCCAGCTTCCGGTGAAGGTCGCAAACACGAGCGGGCGGGCCTGGGCGTAGCTTAAGCCCGGAAACGCTTTCATGGCACCAAGGGTGAGTGCGGTCGTCATCAGGCTTCGGCGGTTAATGATCATGTCGAACTCCGTGTGGACAATGGACTGGATCTAAAGTGTTGCGGGAAAGGCGTTGGCGAGTGACGGCGCGAGCGGCGCGAGGCGCACCGCGGCACCATTTTCCAGCGCGCGCGTTTCGCCGATGCGCGCCTGTGAGATCTTGACGCCGGAGCCGTCGGCGGTCGTCACCTCATGCACGACGGTCGCGCCCAGCGGCAGCGACATGCCGACGACGCCGGCAAAGCCGGTCCCGTCGCCGACGAATTGAAGATGCTCGGGGCGGATGCAGACGGTGACACGGCCGCCTTCGCTGAGGGCGCCGCCCGCGGGCCGCGCGATGATCTCGGCGCCGGCATCGAGGCGAACCTTCGCTTCGGCCCTGTCGGCTGCGACCACAACGCCCGGCATGCGGTTGGTCGAGCCGACAAACGTGTTCACGAACAAGGTCTGCGGCCGGTCGTAGACGTCGGAGGGCGAGCCGAACTGCTCGAGCTTGCCATGGCTCAGCACGGCGACGCGGTCGGCCATCGACAGCGCTTCCTCCTGGTCGTGGGTCACGATCAGCGTGGTGATGCCGGAGACGCGCTGCAACCGCTTGACCTCGATCTGCATATCGAGCCGCAAATTCTTGTCGAGCGCGGCAAAGGGTTCGTCGAGCAGCAGGATCGAGGGCTTGATCGCCAGCGCACGGGCAAGCGCGACGCGCTGCTGTTGGCCGCCCGAGAGCTGCCGCGGCAGCCGCTCGGCCATGGCAGGTAATTGAACCAGCTCCAGCAAGCGCTGTGCCTCGCGCTGGCGCGTCACCCGGTCGATGCCACGGGCAGCGAGGCCGTAAGAGACGTTCTCGCTGATCGACAGATGCGGAAACAGCGCGTAGTTCTGAAACACGATGCCGACGGCGCGCTTGTTCGGTGGCAGCGCATCGACGATGTCGTCGCCGATGATGATTCGTCCCTGGCTCTGGGCGATGAAGCCGGCGATGATGCGCAGCAGTGTCGTCTTGCCGCAGCCGGAAGGGCCGAGCAGGGCGATGATCTCGCCGCCCTTGATGTCGAGATTGATGTTCTCGACCGCGAGCGCGCCACTAGGATAACGATGGGTGATTGCGTCGACGACGAGCGAGCGTCCGCCTTGCGCTTCAACCATGATGTTGCCTCCTGATCTGGCGATACCGAAAGCAAGTCCCGTGCCCTGAACTGCCGCCCACGCGATCGAAATTGGATTGGGCATCTCGCATCGCCGGCCAAAGCTCCCCTAGCTGTCGCGATGTTCGAGCCGGGCGGCGAGCGCCCCGGCAAGGCCGATCGTCGGCTTGGCTGCGGGTCGGCGGAATGTACCCGCGGTTGCCTTGCGCAGGCGTAGCGCCACCAGCGCCTCGGCCTGCTTCACGGCAGCGACGACCTGATCGACCACAGGGACCGGGATCCGGTCAGCGACGCGTTCGGCAAGACCGGAGAGCGGCGCACCCGCAAAAATCAGGACGTCGGCCTCATCCTCGATGATCGCGCGCCGGGCAAGCTCGACGAGCACATCCTCCTTCTCGGTGCCGACCTCGGAGATTGCCTCGAACGGCGTGTCGAGCATGCGGATACCGGCACAGCGCTCCCGCAGGCCGTGATCGCGGACGCACTCCTCGTACCAGGGGCCAAGCGCTTGCGCGAAGGTGACGATGGCAAAACGGCGCCCGGCCATGCAGGCGGTCAGCATCGCAGCTTCGGCAAGGCCGATGACGGGAATGTCAAAGGTCTCGCGCGCGGCGAACAGGCCGGGATCGCCAAAGGCGGCGATGATCGCGGCATCGACCTTCCCGTGCTGCTCGGCCAGCAGTTCCAGCGCGATGGCGCCGCCGATCTGTGCCTCGGTGCGCGTGGAAATATAGGGCACGCCGCGCGTCGCGGTGCAGGGGACGATCTCGGTGCCGGGCGCGGCCGCGCGCAGTCCGACGCCGGTCATCAGGTCGGTAACCGCGGTGCTGGTGTTGGGGTTGAGCAGCAGCAGCTTCATGGTTACGCTGCCGTCAGCTTGGGTCTTGGGGCGAGGACACCGAGCAGCGCGGTGCCGGTCTGGCGGACATGGGCGCCGAGCAGGCGTCCTGCGGCCTCGCTGTTGCGCGCTTCGAGCGCGGCGAGAATGTTGGCGTGCTCGTCGACCGAGTTGCTCCAGCGCTTGTCGGCGCCCAGCGCCAGGTAACGTGCGCGTTCGGCGCGGGAGATTAGCGTCTCGTGCGCCTCGCGAAGCGGTGTGTTGCGGGCCATGCGGACGATGGCGCTATGGATCTCGCCGTTGATGGCGAAGTATTCGTCGAGCTTGCCGTTGCGGTGGTGACCTTCCATCCGGGTCTGAAGCGCGCGCAGGCGGGCAAGATCGCGTTCGGTGGCGCGCTCCGCGGCGAGTTCGGCCGCAAGCCGCTCGATGCCGGCGAGCGCTTCGAACAATTCGGAGATCCCCTCGATCGCAATGCCGGCGATGCGCGGGCTGCGATTTGGCCGCAGTTCGATCAATCCTTCGGCGGCGAGCACCTTCATCGCCTCACGCAATGGCGTGCGCGAAACGCCGAGCGCCTTCGACAGCTTGGTCTCCTGGGTTTGCGATCCCGGCGGCAGCTCGCCGCGAATGATCATCGTCCGCATCCGCGCCGCAGCGCGCTCATGCAGGCCCATCCGCTTGAGTTTGGGCGACTTTCGTCCCTTCGGCGCTTCCGATTTTGGCTGCACGCGTGCCTCACTTCTTGCGTTGATCTTAGCCGTTTCCGGCTCGATGGCTTGCCCAAAATACCGACGCATATAGCTGAAAACAATGGCACAACGAGCAAATTGTATGCAGCATGCAAAAACCGGATTGCGCTGCCGCGAAGCTCGACGGATGATCTCGCAAGACGCGCGAGATCACGCGCCTTCGAAACGGAGTGAGCAATGCGGACGAGTTTGCGACTGGGCCTAATGGTGATGGCGGCGATGCTCGGTGGAATCGATCTCGCCTCTGCGCAGACCGCGAAGATCAAGCTCGGTTACGCCAAATGCGCGCACTGCCTGCCGATGTCGCTCATCCCTGGCATGGCAAAGGGCGTCGAGGTCGAAGCCACCGGCTTCAACTCGGGCAATGACGTGCTAACTGCGCTGGTGTCGAAGAGCATCGATGTCGCGCAGGTCACCTACCTCCACTACATCACCGCGCTCGACAAGGGCTTTGACGTCGTTGCCGTCTCCGGCCAGATCAACGGCGGCTCCGAATGTCTGTCCTCCGCCAAGCTGAACCTGCCGCCCGATGACTGGGCCACGTTCAAGACGACTGTTGCGAAGGCGAAGGGCGACGGCCAGCCGCTGAAGGTCGCCGCCTCTCGCGGCAATGCGCAGGACATTCACATGCGCGGCGCATTCCTCAAGCAGGGCGTCGATCCCAACAAGGACATCCAGTTCATCAACATTCCCAATCCGTCGGACCACCTCGCCGCGCTCCAGCGCGGCGAGGTCGATATGATCTGCTCGGTCGAGCCGTTCGCCTCGCAGATCCGGCTCGCGGGCGCCGGCAAGCATTTTGTGCTGCCGTATGACCAGGCGGCTGGAAATCTGACCAACCTGATCGTCACCCGGTCCGACGTGATCGCCAGCCAGCGCGCCGGTGTTCAGGGTATCGTCGGCGCCGTTGTCGAACTCGACAACAAGCTGATCGCCGACAAGGGGCTGTGGATCGACGTCATCAACAAGCTCACCGGCCTCGACAAGACGGTGGCGACCGAAGCGCTGAAGAACGCCTCGCCCGATCCGGCGATCCATCGGTCGCAGACGCTCGCGATCGCCGCGATGATGCGAGACCTCAAATACATCTCGAAAGACGTCTCTGCTGAGGCTGAGAAGAACATGGATTATTCGTTCCTGGAACAGGCCACCGGAAAAGCCAAGAATGACCTCGGTTACTGACACTGCTCCAGCGAAGTCGGCGTTTCGGCTGACGCGGGCGTTCCAGGGGCTCGAGCGCCTCATCGTGCCCGCGTTGCTGATCGCGGGCTGGGAGGCCTTTGCCCGCAGCGGCATTCTGCCGCCGGCGCTGTTGCCCGCACCGAGCGCGGTGCTGCATGCCCTCGGCGATTGGGTGTTCGGCTTCGACGAGACCACGCAGACCTATTCCGGCCACTGGCTGCGCGATGCGCTCGCCAGCGCGCTTCGCGTGTTCGGCGGCTTTGCGCTGGCAAGCGTGCTCGGCATCCTCGCTGGCGTCGCCATCGGCTGGTCGCGCCTGTTCGAAAAGACGCTGGAGCCGACACTTCAGATGTTGCGCCCGATCCCGCCGGTGTCCTGGATTCCGCTCGCGATCATCTGGTTCGGTATCGCCGACAAGCCGGCGATCTTCCTGGTCTTCCTTGGCGCCTTCTTTCCGGTGTTGATGAACAGCATTCATGGCGTCAAGACCGTGGACCACAATCTCGTGCGCGCTGGCGCGATGATGGGCGCAAGCGAGCGGCAGATGTTGACCGATATCGTGCTGCCAGCCGCCCTACCTTCGATCTTCGCCGGCTTGCGCATCGCGGTCGGATCGGCCTGGATGCTGACGGTGACGGCCGAGATGGTGGCTGTGAAGAGCGGCCTCGGTTACGTCTTGTGGGATTCTTATTACTTCCTGCGCTACGACATCGTGTTGGCCGCGATGATCTCGATCGGGCTGCTCGGCTATCTCTCCGACCTCGGCCTCAAGGCGATCATGGCGCGCACCTTGCGCTGGCAGAAGACGACCACCGTGCAGGGCAGGGGGAGCTGATGGCGGCAATCGAGCTTCGCAACATCGTCAAGGTGTTTGCCGACAAGCGGCGTGGCCGCGACCTGCTCACGCTGGACAACATCAATCTCGACATAGAGGCCAACGACTTCGTCTGCCTGCTTGGTCCGTCCGGCTGCGGCAAGTCGACACTCCTGAACATCATTGCCGGCTTCGAGGAGGCGACGTCGGGGCGTACACTGGTCGATGGCAAGCAGGTGGAACGCCCGGGCTCGGACCGCGGTGTCGTATTTCAGCAGCCGACGCTGATGCCGTGGTTGACCGCGATCGACAATGTCGCCTTCCACCTCAAGCTCAAGGGCGTCACCAAGGCTGAGCGCTACGACCGCGCGATGGAGTTCATCGATCTCGTGGGCCTGCGCGGCTTCGAGCATCATCATCCCTCGGAAATGTCCGGCGGCATGAACCAGCGCGTCGGGATCGCCCGCGCGCTCCTGATGAACCCGAGCGTGATCCTGATGGACGAACCATTCGCGGCGTTGGATGCCCAAACCAAGCTCGAAATGCAGGAAGAGCTGGTCGCGATCTGGCAGAAGCGCCGCTGCACCATTGTGTTCGTCACTCACAGTGTCGACGAGGCGCTCGTGCTCGGCAACAAGATCGTGGTGATGACCAAGCGGCCGGGCCGGATCCGCGAGGCCGTCAATTTCGATCTGCCGCGGCCGCGCGACATCACCAGCCCTGAATTCAATGATGCAAAGCGGCGCATCCTGTCCCTGATCCGGGAGGAATCGACGCGCCTTGCGCAGGCGTCGTAGGGTAGAGTGATGCGCAAACGTCTCGGCATGATCACGCCGTCGTCCAATTCGGTCTTGGAGCCCGTCACCAGTGCCATGCTGCATGGTGTCGATGGTATTACCGCGCATTTCTCGCGCTTCCGCGTGACCGAGATCGCGCTCGATGCCGCGGCGCTCGGCCAGTTCGATGCCTCGGTGATGCTGCCGGCAGCGGACCTGCTGGCCGACGCCAAGGTGGACGCCATCGCCTGGAACGGCACCTCCGCAAGCTGGCTCGGCATCAACAGCGACAGAGGCCTTTGCCAAGCGATCACGGCGCGTACCGGCGTGCCAGCGACCACCTCGACGCTCGCCTCTATCGACGCCGCCCGGACGCTTGGTGCCAGACGCGTCGGCCTCGTCTCGCCCTATACGGATGACGTGCAGCGGCGGATCGGCGATGTCTGGGCGGAGGAGGGGATCGCACTGCATGCGGAGCGCCACCTCGGCCTGCGCGACAATTTCTCCTTCGGCGAGGTCTCGCCCCCAACGATCGCGGACATGATCCGCGCGGTCGCAGCCGAGGGGGCCGACGCGGTTGTCATCCTCTGCACCAACCTCGACGGCGCGACCGTCGCGGCTTCTCTCGAGCAGGAATTGGACATCGCTGTGCTTGATTCCGTCGCCGTCACGCTGTGGCGGACAGTCGGCCTTGCAGGCAGCGACACCAGGGTTCTTGCCCGTTGGGGGCGTATCTTTCAGGCAGCCGCGCCTGACTGAACGTCGTTAAGGGTGTCTCAGACCCAGCCGCCGTCGACAATGTAGTGCTGGGCGGTGCAGGCGGAAGCTTCGTCGGAGGCGAGGAAGACAGTGAATTTCGCGACCTCGTCCGGCACGAGGCGGCGCTTCAGGCATTGTCGCTGCTGCAGTTCGGCCTCGCCGGCCGGCGTCATCCATTTTTCGAGCTGCCGCTCGGTCATGATCCATCCCGGTGCGATCGCGTTCACGCGGATGTTGTAGGGGCCATAGTCACGGGCGAGCGAGCGCGTCAGCCCGATCACGCCTGATTTACTGGCGGTGTAGGCGGCCATGCCGCCTTGTCCTGCGATCCACGACACCGAGCCGAAATTGATGATGGCACCGGCCTTGGCGGCCTTCATGTCCGGCAGCACAGCCTGCGAGGCAAAGAACTGGTGCTTCAAATTCACCGCGATGCGGTCGTCCCAATATTCGGGCGTCATCTCCTCGGTCTTGTGCCGTTCGTCATGCGCAGCGTTGTTGATCAGGATGTTGATCGCGCCGTGCGCCTTGCGCGCGTTAGCGACGCCAGCGCGCAGCGCAGGGATGTCGGTCAGGTCGACGCGCTGGAAATGCGCTGACAAACCTCGATCGGATAGCTCGCGTGCCAGGCGCTCGCCCTCGTCGACCTTGATGTCGAAGAACACGACCTTGGATTTTTGCTCCGCGAAGTGCCGCACGATCGCAGCGCCAATTCCCGCTGCGCCTCCGGTGACCAGGACGACCTTGCCGGCGAGGTCGGAATAGATGGCGGCCATGGGCACCTCTCAGTTTTTGGGGGCGGCGAAGGCCGCTCCGACTCTTTTGCGAACCTTAGCCATTCCCGCCGTGAGGTGCATAGGTCAGAATTTTAGTTGCGTACCTCAAAAATTGAAGGCACCATTGCGGCCAAAGAACAAGACTCGATCGGGAGGATGTGATGAGGCTGCTCGCCAAGCTGGGACTCGCCGCTGCCGCATGCCTGTTTTGGGCGAATTCCGCGACGGCCGACACGACCGTCAAATGGCTCCACATCGAGGTCAATCCGGCCCAGGTGAAGATCTGGGAGGAGGTCGCCCGCAGCTATGAGGCCTCGCATCCCGGTGTGAAGATCGAGATGCAGTTCCTCGAGAACGAGGCCTACAAGGCCAAGCTGCCGACCATCCTGCAATCGAAGGATCGGCCGCACATCATCTATAGCTGGTCCGGCGGTGTGCTGAAGACGCAGATCGAAGCCGGCGTGCTGGAAGACATCACCGATTCTGTGAAGAGCGGCGGCTACAGCGACACGATCGCACCCGCGGCACTCGCCGCCTTCTCCCAGAACGGCCGCGTCTTTGGACTTCCGATCTCGCTGTCGCAGGTCGGCTTCCTCTACAACAAGGATTTGATGGCCAAGGGTAATGTCGATGCAAGCAAGATCAAGACATGGGACGATCTGCTCGGGGCGGTGAAAACGCTGAAGGCCGCGGGTGTTACGCCGATTGTGGTTGGCGGCGCGGACAAATGGCCGCTGCACTTCTACTGGACGCATCTCGCGGTGCGCATCGGCGGCAAGCCGGCTTTCGATGCAGCACTGAAGGGTGAGAATGGCGGCTTCGCCGGCGAAACTTTTCAGAAATCCGGCGAGCTGTTCAAGCAGCTCGTCGATCTGCAGCCGTTCCAGAACGGCTTCCTCGGCTTCAAGAACCCGCAGGCGGTCGGCTATTTCGGTGACGGAAAGGCCGCGATGATCCTGGCCATCTCGTCCTTCTATCACACCCAGCGCGCGCTAGCCGCCGACAAGGTCGGTCTCAGTGACGACAAGCTTGGCTGGTTCGATTTTCCGGTCGTACCCGGCGGCAAGGGTGAGCCGTCAGACACGCTCGGCGGCATCACCGGCTGGCTGATCACCAAGGGGGCGCCCAAGGAAGCCACCGACTTCCTCAAGTTCTTTATCTCCAAGGACGTGCAGGCACGGCTCGCTGCCGGGAACTTCATCGTTCCCGTCGTCAAGGGCGGCGAGGCCGGCCTCAACAGCGACTTCATGAAGCAGATTGCGGCCAATCTGGCGAAGTCCAACTACCATCAGAACTTCTATGACCAGAGCCTCGGGCCCTCGGTCGGCCGCGTCGTCAACGACGTCACGGCTGAGATCGCCGGCGGCAGCATGAGCCCGCAGGACGCTGCGAAAGCCATCGAAGCGGCATTCAAGCAGGGCAATTGACGGTGGCGCGACGGATGGCGATCACCTCGCCGATCAGCGTTGCCGGTGAGGCGGCCGCGCAGGTCGCGAGCCGCGGCCCCAGCTGGGACGGCCGCTTCACCGTGCTGATCCTGTTCCTGCCGCCGGCACTGCTGCTGTTCACGTTGTTCGTGGTGCTGCCGATCGGCGAGGCGGCCTGGTACTCGGGCTTCAACTGGAACGGCTTCGGCACGCCGACCCACTGGATCGGCTTCGACAATTATCGTTTCGTGCTGGAAACGCGCGCCTTCTGGCTGGCGCTGCGCAACAATGGGCTGATCGTCGCGGTCTCGCTCGCGGTCCAGCTGCCGCTCGCGCTGACACTGGCCTTGATGCTGGCCGAGAAGTTTCGCGGCGCGGTGGCGCTGCGCATGCTGTTCTTCATGCCCTATATCCTGGCCGAGATCGCGACCGGGTTGATTTTCAGCTTCGTTTACGACGGTGACTACGGCCTCGTCGCCTCGATTTGGCGCACCTTCGGCGCCGAGCCGCCGCACCTCCTGGCCTCGACCGACACGGCGATGCTCGCGGTGCTGATTGTGATCGTCTGGAAGTATTTTGGCTTCCACATGATGCTGTTCATCGCGGCGCTCCAGAGCCTCGACAAGAGCCTGGTCGAGGCGGCGCGGATCGACGGCGCGACGCGCTCGCAATCCCTGCGTCATGTCGTCATTCCCTTGCTCTATCCGACGATCCGGCTTTCCGTGTTCTTCGCCATTGTGGGCTCACTCCAGCTGTTCGACCTCGTCATGCCGCTGACGCGCGGGGGGCCGGCGGATTCCTCCAACACAATGGTGAGCTTCCTCTATAACAACGGCATTTCGCGGATGCGGGTTGGCTATGGCAGCGCCATCGGCGTCATCCTGTTCGCGATCTGCGTGACCTTTGCGTTCACCTACAAGCGATGGTTCATGCGCGATGAATGATGCCGACGTGACCCGCGCGCCGTTCGATCCCGCCGTGCTGTTCAAGGCGGCGTTCCTCGCTGTGGTCGCCATCTTCGTGCTGGTGCCGCTGCTCGCAACCCTGCTCGGCGGCTTCAAGTCGCTCGGCGAACTGCGCGTCAATCCGTTCGGCCTGCCGCGGCACTGGGAGTGGCAGAATTATGCCGATATCCTGTTTTCCGGTCGCTACTGGCAGCTCCTGCGCAATTCATTGATCATCTCGACGCTCACGGTGACCTTGACCCTGATCGTCGCCTCGATGGCGGCGTTCACTTTCGCCCATGTCAGGTTCTTCGGCTCATCGATGCTGCTGAGCTATCTGACGCTTGGCCTGCTGTTTCCGGCGGCGACTGCCGTGCTGCCGCTGTTCATCAAGGTGCGCGATCTCGGGCTGCTCGACACGTATTTCGGCGTCGCGTTGCCGCAGGTGGCGTTCAGCCTTGCCATGAGCGTGCTGCTGCTGCGGCGCTTCTTCAAGGACATTCCCCACGAGCTGCTCGAGGCGGCGCTGGTCGATGGCTGCAGCTATATCAAATTCTTCCGCTATGTGACGCTGCCATTGTCGCGGCCGATCCTGGCAACGGTGGGCACCATCACCTTCGTCAACAGCTGGAACGCCTATCTGTTGCCGCTGGTGATGCTCAACACCGATGCGCTCTATCCCTGGCCCCTCGGCATCATGGTTTACCAGGGCGAATATTCGTCCGAATGGCACCTGATCCTGGCCTTCATCACCCTGACCATTCTGCCGACGATCATTCTGTTCCTGCTCGCACAGAAACACATCGTCGCCGGCCTCACGGCAGGTGCGGTCAAGGGATAAGCAAGACTTCACGGAGACAAAAATGAGAAAAGTCGGCGTCGGAATCATCGGCTGTGGTGTGATCAGCACCGCTTACATCAAGGCAGCGCAACGTTTTCCGGTCATGGAAGTGAGGGCATTGGCCGACATGCGCAGCGATGTCGCGGAGCGGCAGGGCGCCGCGTTCGGGCTGCCGGCGATGCGGGTCGACCAGCTGCTCAAGCGCGACGACGTCGATATCGTCGTCAATCTCACCGTGCCGCTCGCCCATACCGACGTCAGCCTCGCGGTGCTGAACGCCGGCAAGCACGTCCATTCCGAGAAGCCGCTCGGTATCAACGTCGCGGAAGCCCGCAAGGTGATGGATCTCGCCGCGCAGAAGGGTCTTCGCGTCGGTTGCGCGCCCGACACGTTCCTCGGCGGCGGGCACCAGACCGCGCGCAAATTGATCGACGATGGGGCCATCGGCACGCCTGTGGCGGGCAGCGCGTTCTTCGGCTGTCCTGGCCACGAGCGCTGGCATCCGGCGCCCGGCTTCTACTACCTGCGCGGCGGTGGGCCGATGCTGGACATGGGCCCGTACTACATCACCGATCTCGTGCAGCTGTTGGGGCCAGTCGCCAGCGTGATGGGCTCGACCGCGCGCCCGAAATCAGAGCGTCTGGTTACGAGCCAGCCGATGAACGGCACTCTTATCCCCGTCGAGGTTTCCACCCACGTCGCCGGGACGCTCGAATTCGAGAGCGGGGCAGTGGTCTCGATCACGATGAGCTTCGATGTGCCGAAGCACCGTCATGCGCCGATTGAGATCTATGGCGACAAGGGCAGCATGCTGGTGCCGGATCCGAACCGCTTCGGCGGCGAGGTGCAGGTCGCCAAGACCGGCGGCGAATGGGAAACGGTGCCGTTGACGCATGGCCATGTCGAAGGCGAGTTCCGTTCCATCGGCGTCGCGGATATGGCTTCCGCGATCCTGAACAACCGGCCGCACCGCGCCAGCGGCGCGCTCGCTTTCCACGTGCTGGAGGTGATGGAGGCATTCCAGATCTCCGCCGACGAGGGGCGGCGCGTCAAGATCGAAAACCGCGTCGAGCGGCCGGCGATGCTGCCGGCCGGACGTGAAACCGGACAAATCGACTGAGGGAATGAGCATGCGCAAGGCATTGATTGTATGGGGCGGCTGGCCGGGGCACGATCCCGATCTCTGTGCCTCGATGATCCGCGGCTGGCTGAAAGCGGAAGGCTTTGAAGTCCGGATCGAAACGACGACCGAAGCATTCGGCGATCCCAGGATCCACGATCTCTCCTTGATTATCCCGATCTACACCATGTCGAAGATCGAGAAGGCCGACGCGCTCAATCTTTGTGCGGCGGTGCGTGGTGGTGTCGGGCTCGCCGGCCATCATGGCGGCATGTGCGATGCGTTCCGCGATTCTGTGGACTACCAGTTCATGTGCGGCGGGCAGTGGGTTGCGCATCCCGGCAACATCATCGATTACAAGGTCGACGTGACCAAGCCTGACGATCCCATCATGAAGGGTCTGAGGAGTTTCGAGCATCGTTCCGAGCAATATTACATGCATATCGATCCCGCCATCGAGGTGTTGGCGACGACGACCTTTACCGGCGAGCACGCATCGTGGATCGATGGGGTGGTGATGCCGGTGGTCTGGAAGAAGCGCTATGGCGCGGGCAGGGTGTTCTATTCCTCGCTCGGCCACCGTGCCTACGAGCTCGATGTGCCGGAGATCCGGACGTTGATGACCCGCGGCATGCTGTGGGCAGCGCGCGAATGACGTCTGGCGCGACGCAGCCGGCGGTTCGCGCCACGCTGGAGGACGTCGCGCGCGCGGCGGGCGTTTCGCTCGCCACCGTCGATCGCGTCGTCAACCGGCGCGAGGGCGTGCGCGCCAAGACTGTCGCGCGTGTCGAGGCTGCGGTGGCCAAGCTCGGCTATCGCGCGGACGTTGCGGCCGCACGGCTCGCTCGCGGGCACAATTTCCGCTTCGCATTCGTGCTGCCCTCCGGCAGCAACAGCTTCATGACCAACCTGACCGAGCAGGTCCAGCGCACCGCAGACTGGCTCGCCGGCCAGCGCGGCTTCATCGACATCCACCATGTCGACGTGTTCGATCCGGATGTGCTGGCAAGCGCGCTCGAGGATTTGTCGCCGGCCTACCAGGGTGTCGCAGTCATTGCGCTCGACCATCCCAGGGTGCGCGCTGCGATCGACGAGCTCACCGCGCGCGGGGTCGCCGTGGTGACCCTTGTGTCGGACGCGCCGAGCTCGCGCCGCCTGCACTATGTCGGTATCGATAATCCGGCAGCCGGGCGAACCGCCGCAACGCTGATGGGGCGTTTCCTTGGCGGACGAGAGGGAACGGTCGCGGTGATCGCGGGATCGTTGTCGCTGCGCGACCATACCGAGCGCCAATTCGGCTTCCATCAGATCTTGTCGAGCGAGTATCCGAACCTGCGCGCGCTCCCGGTCATCGAGGGACGCGACGACAGCGAACGCACGCGGGAGCTCACCGCCACGCTGATCGAGCGTCATGCTGATCTGCGCGGCATCTATTGCTGCGGCGCCGGAAACCGTGGCATCGCCGATGCGCTCGAGGCGTCCGGCCGCGCGCGAGAGGTGGTCTGGATCACCCACGAACTGACCCAGTACACGCGGCGTTTTCTGGTCCGCGGCACGCTCGATGCCATCATCAACCAGGATCCGGGCCATGAGGCACGGTCGGCGGCGCGGGTGCTGCTGGCGCATTGCATGGAAGAGCCGATCAGCCCAGATCAGGAGCGTATCCGGATCGACATTTTCCTGCGCGACAATCTGCCGTAACGCCGCAGGTCCTAACCCGACCTCAAGTCCCGAAATGAATGGCCGGCGCTCTTCCGGGGCGGGCGCGTGCTGTCGCGCAGCATCAGCTTGGCGGGAAGCTTGATGTCCTTGCGCAGTTCCGCTGTGCCTGTCGTCATCAACGCGATCAGTTCGGCTGCAGCAGTGGCTCCGAGACTGCGGCGGGGCTGGACGATGGTCGTCAAGGTCGGTTCGCAATAGTCGGCATAGGCAATGCCGTCGAAGCCGACGACAGAGAGATCGTCCGGGATCTGGAGGCCTGCCGTGTGCACGGTCTTAATCAGGCCGATCGCCATTTCGTCGTTCGCCGCAAACAGCGCGGTCGGACGCGCCGCAGGCTCGAGCGCCAACAGCGCCCGGCCGGCCTCGACGCCGGTGCGGAAGGTGAAATCGCCAGGCAGGATCAAGCCCGTATCAGCCGCAATCCCCGCCTCGCGCAAGGCTTGCCGGTAACCTTCGAGACGCTGCTGCTCGAGAATGTTGGACTTGGGTCCCGACAGATAGGCGATGCTTGTGTGGCCCAGCTGGATGAGGTGTCCAACCGCCTCGCGCGCAGTGCCGACATTGTCGATTGTGACCTGCGGGAAAGTTTCGTGAGGGATGTACTCGCAAGCTGCGACCAACGGCACGCGCGCATCGCGCAAGTCGCGGTTGGGACTACGCATCATGTGGCCGCACAGGAGCAGCACGCCATCGGCCTGGCCGGCGCAGACGAGGTCGACGTAGCGCGCCTCCTTCTCCGGCGGACCGGCCAGATTGGCAATGATGAGTCCGTAGCCGGCGGCCGACAACGTGTCGTCGATGCCCTGCAGCACCTCAGCGAAGAACGGATTGGCGATATCAGGCACGGCCACCAGCACGACCATGGTCTTGCGGACGCGCAGGTTCCTTGCGGAAATGTTCGGGGTATAGCCGGTATCGCGCACGGCAGCGAGCACGCGTGTCCGGGTTTCCTCAATCACGACATCGGGGCGCGCCAGCGTCCGGCTGACGGTTGCAACCGAAACTCCTGCCAGCCGCGCGACATCGGAAATCTTGACCGCCTTTGGGCGTGTCGCCCGGGTTCGCTTGGCCATATCGAGCTCGCAACCTCACTGTCAGAACGGCACTTGCAAAATTTTGGAGTTCTGCTACGATGAAAATGTAATCGATTACATCCGGCGAGTAAAGCCGCAACGAGCCCATAAGGGCCGCAAGCTGAATACACAGGCCTGCAAAAGGCAGATCCGGGAGGGAATGATGAAACGCGCGCTGTTCGCATCGGTGGCGATTGTCGCCACGGCTTGGGCTTCGGTACCGGTCTCCGCAGACGAGATGAAGGCGGAGGTCATCCACTGGTGGACCTCCGGCGGCGAGGCCGCCGCAGTGAAAGTGTTTGCCGATCAATTCACCAAGGCGGGCGGTACATGGATCGATAGCGCGGTGGCCGGTGCTGCCAATGCGCGAAATGCCGCGATCAGCCGCACTGTTGCCGGCAACCCTCCGACCGCAATGCAGCTCAACACCGGTAAGCAATTCGACGAACTGGTGGAAGGCGATCTGCTTGCCGATGTCGATGCGGTCGCCACTGAAGGCAACTGGAAAAGCGTGATGCCCGCCGCAATCATCGCCGCGGCGACCCGCAACGGCAAGATGTACGCGGTGCCGATCAACATCCACGGTCAGAACTGGCTCTGGTACAACAAGGCCGTGCTCGCCTCCGTCGGCGCCGCGGAGCCGAAGTCCTGGACGGATGCTCTCGCAATCCTCGACAAGCTCAAGGCCGAGGGCAAGGTGATCCCGCTCGCGTTCTCGGGCCAGAAGAACTGGGAGCAGAACCTGTTCAACTCGGTCATGATCGGCGTCGGTGGCGCACAGATGTGGACCGGCATCCTCGGCAAGCGCGACGCGTCGCTGGCGGGGAGCGCCGAGTTCAAGGCGGTCGCCGTCACCTACAAGAAGCTCAAGGACTATGTCGATGCCGGCGCGCCCGGCCGCAACTGGAATGACGCGACCAACCTCGTCATCCAGGGTAAGGCCGGAATGCAGATCATGGGCGACTGGGCCAAGGGCGAATTCGTCGCGGCGGGCAAGGTCGCCGACAAGGACTATGGCTGCACGGTGTTGTCCAATGGCAGCGGCGGTTATGTGATGGGTGGCGACGTGTTCGTGTTCCCGAAGGCGAAGGACCCATCCACCACCAAGGCGCAGATGACCCTGGCGAGACTGATGCTGACGCCCGAGACCCAGATCCAGTTCGCGCTGAAGAAGGGCTCGATCCCCGTGCGCAGCGATGTCGATACGTCCGCACTCGACGCCTGCGCCCAAAAGGGTATGCGCTATGTCGCGGACAAAGCCCAGCAAATGCCATCCGGCGACATGCTGGCGCCGCCGGCGCTGACCGGCGCGTTGCAGGATGCCATCTCGCAATATTGGAACACCAATATGAGCGCCGATGAATTCTCCGCCAAGATCGTTGCGGTGCTGAAGTCACAGGAGTGACGCATCATGAGAACGCGGCCGACGAACTGTCGGCCGCGTTTCCTGCCCGTCGACCTCTCTCCAATCCGGCGATGCGATGCGTCTTTCACTGAACTCCCGACTTTCCGCGATCTCCGCGCTGTTGCCGGCGTTGTTGGTGATGGTCGTCGTCTATCTCGGCGCCACCAGTTGGACCGTGTGGATGTCGCTGACCAACTCGCGCATGCTGCCGAACAGCAATTTCGTCGGCTTGCGGCAATATCAGCTGTTGCTCGGCAACGACCGCTGGATCACGTCGGTCCACAACATCGTCATCTACGGTGTGCTGTTCGTTTCGCTCGCGCTTATGATCGGCTTCCTGCTGGCGGTCGCGATCGATCAGCGGGTGCGTGCCGAGGACACGATTCGGTCGATCTTTCTCTATCCCTATTCGATGTCATTCGTCGTCACGGGTCTGGTCTGGCAATGGCTGCTCAACCCGACGCTCGGCATCCAGCATGTCTTGCGCAGTTGGGGCTTCGAAGGCGCGACCTTCGACTGGATCGTACGGCCTGAGACTGCAATCTATTGCCTTGTCATTGCGGGCGTCTGGCAGGCTTCGGGGCTGGTGATGGCCATCATGCTCGCCGGCTTGCGCGGCGTCGACGAGGAGATCTGGAAGGCCGCGCGGGTCGACGGCCTGCCGAAATGGCGGGTCTATGTGTCCATCATCATTCCGATGATGGGTGCGAGCTTTGCAACCGCCACGGTGCTGCTCTCGACGGGCGTGGTGCGCCTCTACGATCTCTCGGTGGCCATGACCAACGGCGGGCCCGGCATCGCCTCGGAGGTGCCTGCCAAATTCGTCATGGACCATCTGTTCGAACGGGCCAATATCGGGCTGGCGACGGCGGCGGCCACCACCATGCTGATCACGGTGATCGCGGTGGTCGTGCCCTATCTCTACTGGCGTACGCGCAAGGGAGAGGTGCGATGACCTCAGTGGCCATGACCCGAGCGGCGCAGCCTTTGCCCGCCACACGGCGGAGCAAGCGCATGACCCCGGCGCGCTGGGGCCTTTACGCCTTCATCTTCATTACCGCGCTCTACTTCCTGCTGCCGCTCTATGTCATGGTGGTCACCTCGCTGAAGCCGATGGCAGAGATCCGGCAGGGCAATCTGTTGGCCTTGCCGGCAGCTCCCAGCATCGATGCATGGGTCAAGGCCTGGACCTCGGCCTGCACCGGGCTGACCTGCCAGGGCATCAAGGTCGGCTTCCTCAATTCGCTGCGCATCCTGGTCCCGTCTGTCGTCATCTCCATCCTTGTCGGCTCGCTTACCGGTTACGCGCTGTCGCTGTGGCGGGTGCGCGGCGCCAACATTTTGTTCGGCGCGATGATGGTGGTCGCATTCATTCCCTATCAGGTGTTCATCTATCCCCTGGTTCGCGTGTTCTCCTTCACCGGGCTCGGGCAGTCGCTCTCGACCATCGTGATCATCCACACGATCTTCGGCCTTCCCACCATGACACTGCTGTTCCGCAATTACTTCGCGTCGCTGCCAGTCGAGTTGTTCAAGGCGGCCCGTGTGGACGGTGCCGGCTTCTACCAGATCTACGCGCGGATCATGATGCCGATGGCGACCCCCATGATCGTGGTCGCGGTGATCTTGCAGACCACGGGAATCTGGAACGATTTCATCCTCGGGCTCGTCTTCGCCGGCCGCGATAATCTGCCGATGACGGTACAGCTCAACAACATCGTCAATTCGACGCAAGGCGAGCGCGCCTACAACGTCGACATGGCTGCGACGTTGCTGACTGCGCTGCTGCCGCTCGCCGTCTATTTCGGCTCCGGCCGCTGGTTCGTGCGCGGCATCGCCGCGGGCGCCGTGAAAGGCTGACGCATCATGCAGAAATCGGACGTCGATATCAGAGACCTGCAGATCGGCTTTGGCGGCCTGAAAGTGCTGGAGAATCTCAATCTGCATGTCGGTGAGTCCGAATTCCTCGTGCTGCTCGGGCCCTCCGGCTGCGGCAAGTCGACCTTGCTGAACGCGATCGCCGGGCTGATCGAGGCCAAGGGTGGCGAGATCCATATCGGTGGCCGCGATGTCACATGGGCAGAACCGAAGGACCGCGGCATCGCGATGGTTTTCCAGAGCTACGCGCTCTATCCGCGCATGAGCGTGCGCCGAAACATGTCGTTTGGGCTGACGGTCGCGGGCACACCGCGCGACGAGATCGAGCGCCGAGTCGGAGAGGCCGCGCAGATGCTGCGGCTCACCAATCTCCTCGACCGCCGTCCCGGCGAGTTGTCCGGCGGGCAGCGGCAGCGCGTCGCGATCGGACGGGCGCTGGTGCGCCATGCCGGCGTCTATTTGTTCGACGAGCCGCTCTCCAACCTTGACGCTCAGTTGCGCGCAGAGCTCAGGGTCGAGATCAAGCGGCTGCACGCGCGGTTGGGCGCCACGATGATCTACGTGACGCACGATCAGATCGAGGCGCTGACGCTGGCGGATCGCATCGCGGTGATGCAGGGTGGTGTGATCCAGCAGCTCGACACGCCGAAGAAGATCTATCGCGAGCCCGTCAACCGCTTCGTCGCTTCTTTCGTCGGCTCCCCCGCAATGAACTTCATTCCCGGACGGCTCGCACGCGGCAGCGAGGTGGCGTTCATCGCAGGCGCAAACCGGCTGAGCTTGAGCGGCTATGCCTTCCGCGGCCAGCCGACCGAGGCGCCGGCGGTACTCGGCATCCGGCCCGAGCATGTCGAGTTGACTGAGTCCAGCGACCCGTCCGCAGCGTCCGCGCGCATCGAGATGATCGAGCCGATGGGCGCCGACACGCTGATCTGGTGTCGCCTTGCCGACGGCACCGCATTCTCTCTTCGCCATGATGCCGACGCGCAAGTGCGTGTGGGAGACACGCTATCAGTCCGATTTCTCGCCGATGCCCTGTCGCTGTTCGATGAGACGAGCGGACAGCGCCTCTAGATCCTCCATCCAGCAGAAAGCGAGACATGACCAAGCCGATCGAACGATTTTCCATCCAGCTCTATTCTGCCCGCTCCATCACTCCGCTCGAGGGACAATTCGCGCTGCTATCCAGCCTCGGCTACACGAAGGTGGAGCCCTGGGGCGGACTGTTCAACGATCCCGAGACGCTCAAGAGACTCCTCGATACCCACGGGATGACTGCGCCGAGCGCCCATGTTGGCCTGGACCGGTTGCGCGAGGATGCAGTCGGCACAGCCAAGATGTGCAAGGGACTCGGCATCGAGACCATCTTTGCGCCGGCCCCACCATTGGGTGAGCGCGAGGGCGGAGAAAAGGAATGGCGCGGTATCGGGCGCGAGCTTGCCGAGATCGGAAAGGTGGCGACCGGTGAGGGGCTTAAATTCGGCTGGCACAACCATCACTGGGAATATGGCCGCAGCGATAGCGGCAAGACCTATCTCGAATGCCTGTTCGAGGAGGCCCCCAATCTCGTCTGGGAGGCCGATCTCGCCTGGATCGTGCGCGGCGGCGGGGATCCGGTCGCCGAGATCAGGAAGCATGCACGGCGCCTGGTCGCGTGTCACATCAAGGATCTTGCGCCATCGGGACAGTGCGTCGACGAGGACGGATGGGCCGACCCCGGGCACGGTATCATGGACTGGCCGGCGCTGCGCGCGGCGATGGAGGAGGCCGGGGTCTCTCTGTTCGTCGCCGAGCACGACAAGCCGAACGATGTCGCCCGATTCGCGCGCCGGGCGCGCGAGACCGTGACCGCCTGGACGTAACGGGGAGGGAAGCATGAACAAGCTTGGAGTCGGCATCGTCGGATGCGGCAACATCTCGACGATCTACATGCGCAACATGCCGAAGTTCCGCGATCTCAGGCTCGTCGCCTGCGCCGATCTTCGGTCTGAAGCCGCGCAAGCCCAGGCGGCGCAGTTCGGGATCGAGGCACTATCGATTGACGCGCTATTGGCGCACCCGGACATCCAGATCGTCGTGAACCTGACCACGCCGGACGCACATTTTGCGATCAGCCATGCTGCGTTGACCGCTGGCAAAAACGTGTTCGGCGAGAAGCCGTTCACCGTCGAGGCCGACGACGCAGCGACCTTGGTCGCGGAAGCGACCCGTCGCGGCCTGAAGATCGGCTGCGCGCCGGATACGTTTCTTGGCGGCGGCGGACGGATTGCACGCGAGTTTGTCGATACGGGCCGGATCGGCAGAGTGCTCTACGGCACCTGCTTTCTGATGTCGCATGGCATGGAGCACTGGCACCCCGATCCGACCTTCTTCTTCAAGCGTGGCGGCGGGCCGATCCTCGACATGGGACCCTATTACCTTGCGGCCCTGATCAACCTGTTGGGGCCGGTCGCACGGGTGCAAGGGCGTGCGAGCTCCGGCTTCACCTCGCGACTCGTGACCTCGAAGGGACCGATGAACGGCAGGACCATCGCGGTTGAAACCCCAACGACGGTCATGTCGCTGCTGCATTTCGAGTCAGGCGCCGACATCATCTTTGCGATGAGTTGGGACGTCTGGAAGCATGGACATCCGCCGATCGAGCTATATGGCACCGAGGGCTCCCTGCGGGTCCCTGACCCCAACTTCTTCGGCGGAGCGGTGCAATACACCGAGAAGGGGGGCGACTGGATTTCGGTTCCTGCCGACGACCGGCCGTTTGGCAAGCCCAACTGGCGTTCGCCGAATTGGGCAGATCACATGCCTGATCAGGCCAACTATCGTTGCCTGGGCGTCGCCGAACTCGCAAGTGCAGTGATGCGCAGCACGCCACATCGCTCCTCCGGCGCGCTGGCGAGCCATGCGCTGGAGGTGATGCATGCGATCCTCAAGGCCGGCGTCGAAGGCGGAGAGATCGCAGTGCGCTCGCGCGTCGAGAGGCCAGCGCCACTGTCCGACGTCGATGCAATGTCGTTGTGGGCCGGGGAGACGTTTTGAGGCGCGCAATCCCGGGACGCGCCTGCCAATCTCGCCATCGGAGGGACGTGCGCGTCCTGTCCCTGGAACGACCAAGGGAAGATGAGCTTTGGTGGAGTATCGAACTTTGTGGGCGCTTGCTGCTGGAGAGACCACGGTACAAGGAAGCATTCGATGAAGATGATCAAGGGACCTGCGATATTCCTGGCTCAGTTCGCGGCCGACACGGCGCCATTCAACTCCTTTGAGGAGATCTGCGGATGGGCCGCCTCGCTCGGCTACATCGGGGTTCAGATCCCGACTTGGGATGAGCGGCTCTTCGACCTCAAGAGGGCGTCGGAATCGCAGGACTATGCCGATGAGGTGAAAGGGATCGCGGCGCACCACGGGCTTGCGATCACCGAACTCTCGACCCATCTCCAAGGTCAGCTCGTTGCGGTTCACCCGGCCTATGACGCCGCATTCGACGGCTTTGCCGCTCCGGAAGTGCGTGGCAACGCCAAGGCCCGAACCGAATGGGCCGTCGACCAGGTCAAGCGTGCGATCTTGGCCTCCAGGCGGCTCGGGCTCAATGCTCACGCAACCTTCTCCGGCGCGCTTGCCTGGCCTTACATCTATCCATGGCCGCAACGTCCGGCGGGCCTCGTCGAGGCAGCGTTCGACGAGCTCGCAAAGCGTTGGCGGCCAATCCTTGATCACGCCGACGAGCACGGTGTCGATCTCGCCTACGAGATTCATCCAGGCGAGGACCTTCACGACGGCATCTCCTACGAGATGTTCCTGGAGCGGGTGAACAACCACAAGCGCGCGAATCTCCTTTACGATCCGTCGCACTTCGTTTTGCAGCAGCTCGACTATCTCGACTACATCGACATCTATCACGAGCGCATCAAGGCGTTCCACGTCAAGGACGCGGAGTTCAACCCGACGGGCCGGCAGGGTGTCTATGGCGGGTTCCAGAGCTGGGTCGACCGTGCCGGTCGCTTCCGCTCGCTCGGCGATGGCCAAGTCGATTTCGGCGCAATCTTCTCGAAGCTCACGCAATACGATTACGACAGCTGGGCCGTGCTCGAATGGGAATGCGCGCTGAAGCATCCTGAGCAAGGTGCGCGCGAGGGTGCCGAATTCATCAAAAGCCATATCATACGGGTCACCGAGAAAGCCTTCGACGATTTCGCAGGCTCCGGCACCGACGATGCAGCGAACCGCAAGATGCTCGGCATCTCCTGAGCGGGAGGAACGTTATGGCTATCGAAGCAAGCAATGAAACTGGCGGTCATCGTCGCATCCGGCTCGGCATGGTCGGCGGCGGTCAGGGGGCTTTCATCGGCGCTGTCCACCGCATTGCCGCCCGCATCGACGACCAGTTCGAGCTGGTTGCCGGTGCGCTGGCATCCGATCCGGTTCGCGCCAAGGCCTCCGCAAAGGAGCTCGGCATCGCCGACGACCGTGCCTACGGATCGTTCGAGGAGATGGCGAAGGCGGAAGCTGCGCGTGCGTACGGCATCGAGGCGGTGTCGATCGTGACGCCCAATCACATGCACAGCCCGGTCGCGAAAGTCTTCCTGGAAGCCGGCATTCATGTGATCTGCGACAAGCCCCTCACGACGACCGTCGCCGAGGCCGAGGAGCTGGTGGCCCTGGCCAAAAAGACGGGCAGGGTTTTCGTGGTGACGCACAATTACACGGGATACCCCATGGTCCGGCAGGCTCGGGCCATGATCGCAAACGGCGACCTTGGCGAAATCCGGTTGGTTCAGGCCGAATATCTGCAGGATTGGTTGACGGAGCGATTGGAGGTCAGCGGTCAGAAGCAGGCGGCGTGGCGGACGGATCCAGCCCGGTCCGGCGCCGGCGGATGTATCGGTGACATCGGCACTCACGCTTACAATCTTGCCTGCTTCGTCACCGGGCTTGAGCTCGACGAACTGCTCGCCCAGCTGTCGACGTTTGTCGAGGGGCGACGTCTCGATGATGACGTCCAGATCCTTCTCAAGTGGAAGGGCGGCGCCAAGGGTATGCTGTGGGCGAGCCAGGTTGCCGTCGGCAATGAGAACGGCCTCACGCTGCGCGTCTACGGCAGCAAAGGCGGTCTCGAATGGGCGCAGGAGAATCCGAACCATCTGTGGTTCACGCCCTACGGCCAGCCCAAGCAGCTGCTGACCCGTGGCGGAGCCGGCGCGTTGGGCGAGGCGAGCCGCGCCACGCGCGTCCCCTCGGGCCACCCCGAGGGCTACCTGGAAGGTTTCGCAACAATCTATGCCGAGGCAGCGCGCGCTATCCGGGCGGCAATCGCCGGTGAAAAGCCGGATCCCGAGGTCATCTTCCCGACCGTTGAAGATGGGCTTGCAGGCGTGAAGTTCATCGATGCTGCGGTGAGATCCGCGGCATCCAGAAGCTCCTGGGTTCGGATGACGTGACCGCGCCGCCTTTAACTCGCCTCGAATTTCGATCGAGCGGATCTACCAGCGGATGACTTCCCCGCTACGAACGCTCTCATCGGCGGCAAAGATGATGCGGAGCGAGTTGATCGCGTCCTCGTGATGCTCGGACAGGTCAACCTCGCCACGAACAGCACTCAGGAACAGCCGCTGCTCGCGCTCGCATAACTCCTGATGGCCGGGTTCGTCTGCTGTCGAGATCATCTCGTCCGGCTTTGCAAAATGGCCATCGGCGCCGCGCGCCGCGTGATGGATGCGAAAGGCGTTGGTACGCGTGTGCGTGTCATGGTCCGCCGAATGCGCGGCCGCATCGGTGCTCTCTTTCGCGACCATCGAAACGCTGCCATCAGGGCCGATCAAGTCCTTCACGAAATGAGCGGTCTCGCTCATCATCGGACCCCAGCCGAGCTGGCGCAGTGAAGAGGAGGACGGGACGCGCCCCGTCCTCCTCCTCGGATCACTTCTTCATCGCCTCGATGATGGCGAAGCTGTAGGCGCCTTCGGGCTTCTTGGTGATGACGGGATCGGAACCGCCCGACATCAGGGTCGCCACCGTGCGCTCGTAGTCCTTGACGTCGAGCTTGCCGTCGGCGTCGCCGAGCAGCTTGTCGATCTCGCCCATCATCCGCTTCTGATCCTTCTCGGTTTATCTCAATGCACTCGACCAGGTCGCGGCCTTGCGCCGGTCATTCGATGCGTTGTTCGCGCAGTACGACTTCCTGATCACGCCGTCCGCCGCGGCGATGCCGTGGCCAGCCACCGAATCCCATCCTGCTGCCATCGACGGCCAGCCGCTCGGTTCGCGCGGCCGGGCGCTTGAGGTCCGGCGTCCCGCTTTCGAAATCACCCGCCCGAACGAGGCGGACGCCTCGTCCGATGACAACAGCTTTGGCCGATCATCGACCGGTACGTTCAACGCCGATGGGACAATTGCGTCACTGCGCGACCGGCAGCCGGAATACCCGTCGATAGTCCGCCGTCTACTGCGATGGTCTGGCCGGTGATCATTGATGCCTTCTCGGAGACGAGAAACGCAACCGCGTCGGCAACGTTCGCAGGAACTGAAATTCGGGGCAGCGGGCAGAGCGCTTGCAGCTCGTCGAATACGCTTGGGTTGGCTTCGAGGCGTGCGTTCCAGGCGCGGGTTCGGACAGTACCTGGCGCAACAGTGTTCACTCGGACGCCATGCGGCCCAAGTTCGACGGCCAGGCATTTTGTCAGATGGATCAACGCCGCCTTTCCGGCGCTGTAGCCCGGGAAGCCGTAAACCCCGAGTCCGTTGACGGTTGCGATGCTCACTATGCTTCCTTGCTGCGCAATCAGCTGATCTCGGAAAGCCTGAATGCAAAGAAATGCAGAGTCGAGATTGGCAGCGATGTCTTCACGCCAGGTGGCATAGTCCATCGTGAAGATCGAAGCTCCCTTCGCTCGGCCGACCGTGTTTACGAGAGCCGTGATGTTCCCGAGCTTCATTGCCGCGGCTGCTGCGGCGGAAACCGAAGCAGGATCGGTCGCGTCTACTTTGAACGAAACGGCCTGACCACCTTCGATGCGGATGTTGGAGCAAATTGTTTCCGCTCGCTCTTCATCTAGATCGACGCAGACAATGCCGAACCCATCGCGCGCGAGAGTTTGACAAATGGCGCTGCCGATATCTCCAGCGCCCCCCGTGACGAAAGCCCAGTTGATCATGTCTAGTCCTTTAATGTTGCGTGGGGTGAGGGGGGCGATGTTGCGCCCAAGGTCGCGTCGTCTCGAACCGAGATGACAGCTGCAAGACGCCGAGATCATCGAAACGCCGTCCGACGATCTGCAGCCCGACAGGAAGGCCCTCTGATGTGAATCCGCAAGGGATTGAGGCAGCCGGATTGCCCGACAAGTTGAATGGGTATGAGAACTCCGCCCAGCTCAACCAGTCCCAGGGGTGTTGCGGCCAGTGAGCGGGCTGCAGTCGATCCGCCGGAAATGCGGCGACGGACACGGAGGGTGTGATGAGGAAGTCCCAATTCTCGAAGAAGCGGTGTATGTCGACCGCATAGGCGTACTTCTTCAGCCGCATGCTCTGATACTCAGCAAGGGTGTAGGTCATGCCGGCGCGGATACAAGTCACGAACCCCGGATCCATCTTTGCTTCCCACTCGGGCAGGAGCGATGCATGACGGGCGGCAAAATGTGCCGGCCAGAAGAAGCGAGCGAGTTCTGGACCATGCGGGCCCCAGGCAGGCGTGATTTCCTCGACCGTGAGACCCAATTCGGCTTCGAAGACCTTCACGGCCGCAGAAACTAGTTCGGCGACCTCCCGGTCGACCCGCGCGTGACCGAGATCAGGACTGAAAGCGATGCGCAGGGGCCGAGGAGAAGTGTCATGCAGTCGGCCGGGATAATCCGCCGGGAGGGACTCCAAGCTTGTCTGATCCCATGGATGAGGTCCAGCCATCACCTTCAGCATCAGACTCGCGTCAGCGACGCTGCGCGTGATTGGCCCCAAGTGGAGGGTGTTGTCGCCGGCGGAGGGTGGATAGATTGGAACGCGCCCATACGTCGGTTTCAGCCCAAATACGCCACAGAAGTGCGCAGGCATGCGGATCGAGCCGGCGCCGTCTCCGCCCTGGTGAAGCGGCCCATACCCCGCAGCCGCCCCGACGCCCGCGCCCGACGAAGAGGCCCCGGCATTGTAGCCGTGCTTCCATGGGTTATGTGTGGTCCCGGTCAACGGCCCTTCGCTGACCCCTTTCCAACCAAACTCCGGCGTTGTGGTTTTGCCCAGGATGATCGCCCCCGCATCCCGCAGCCGTGCGACCATCGGCGTGGTGAAGTCCGGCGTTTTGCCCTTGCTTGTGAAGCTGCCGAACTCCGTCGGTAGTCCGGCGATTGCTTCGTGGTCCTTGATCGTGACCGGAATCCCGTGCAGGGGACCGGACCCTTCCCCTCTCATGAGAGCCCGTTCAGCTTCTCGTGCTTGGTCTAGAGCCATCTCCGGGGTCAACCGGGCAAAGGCATTTAGACGTGGCTCCATACGCTCAATGCGTTCGAGAATGGTTCGCACGAGCTCTACCGGGGACAGCGCTCGCGATTGGTAGAAACGCGTTAATTCAGCGGCGGATGCGAAACAAAGATCTTCGGCGTTCATACGACAATCAGCCCTTCTTCAAATTCCAGAAGACCGGCATGCCGTCGACCATACCGGTCAGATTTGAGCGATAGGCGGTCGGTTGGTAGTAAAACCCCAGCGGAATGTACGGCACATCCTCAAAGGCCTGTCTTTGCATCGAGTCGATAATCTTTTTCTGCTCGGCGATATCGGCTGTGTTCATGAAGGCGTCACGGTAGCCTTCCAGAGCAACGCTGGTCGGCCAGCCGGCGCCCGAGAAGCCGTTGGCGCCGATGCCTCTCAGGAAGGTGTGACTGATCGGGTTAAGCCCCAAGATACCGGAAGTATAATTGCACCAGACGCTCCAGCCGCCGTGGTCGACGGGCTGCTGCGAGTTGAGGCGGGGTAGCACCGTTCCCCAGTCCAGCGCTTGATAGTCCAGATTGACGCCGCTGCGCCGGAACATGTCCGCGGCGATTTCGCTCATCGCATTCAGAGATGGGATATCGGTGGGGACCAGAAATACGACCTTCTCGCCGTTGTACCCGGCCGCATGTAGCTCCTTCTTGACCTTCTCGATGCTGCGTGGCTGCTTGAGGACATCGAGGCCGACATCGCTGGCCGAGGGCGAACCCGGTAAGAAGAAGCCGACGTCGTCCTTCCAGAGGCTATGGTCCTCGCCTATTACAGCAGTCATGTAATCGGCTTGATTGACGGCGGCGAGGAATGCGCGGCGAATGGCCGGATTGTTGAACGGCGGCTGCAGGTGGTTGAACTGCAAGAGTGCAAGATAACCAGCCTTGTCTTTTACGTCGACGGTCACGCCGCGCAATGACTTGAGCTGAGGTAGAAGATCGGCAGTAGGCTGCTCCCACCAATCCATCTCGCCGACCCGAAGAGCTGCCGCGGCAGTGGACGCATCGGGCAAGGTGTGCCACTCGACGCGATCGATGTGAACGTTCTTCGCTCCTGCGGTGAAGCCTGGGGCCTCTTGCCGGGGGACATAGCCTGCGAACCGCTCATACACGGCGCGCGTGCCGGCCAGGCGCTCGTCGGCTCGGAAGCGGAAGGGACCACTTCCGATGATTTCAGCTACTTGCTTTGCGGGGTCCGTCTGGGCGAGACGCTCGGGCATAATGAAGCAACACCTTGATGGCTTGCCGAGCGCAAAGGGCAACGACGGAAACGGTTGCTTCAGCCGAAAGCGGATAACCTTATCGGTGGGGGCTGTCAGTTCATCTGTGATAGCGGCGAGCTGCTTGCCCAAGACATCAAGGCGCCACCAGCGCTCGATACTCGCCACTACATCCTTTGCGAGAACCGGAGTGCCGTCGTGAAAAATCAGGCCGTCGCGCAGGTTGATGGTCCAGCGTCGGCCGTCATCCTCCACGAGATGTCCGGCAACCATCTGTGGCTGGATAGTGAACGATGCGTCCATCCCGTACAGGGTGTCAAAGACCATCAGGCCGTGGTTGCGGCTCACCAGGGCTGGGCTTTGGACCGGGTCCAGTAGAGCCAAGTCCGACTGGGGGATGAATTTCACGACCTGTCGGCTCTGTGCTCGACTCACTGCGGGACTGAACGACGGCAGGATCGATGCGCCTGCGCCTTTGAGGAGGGTTCTGCGAGTGACCATGTCGTGCGCTCCGTAAATTCCTGAATTTTGATATAGCAGGGCGGTTAGTCGCAACTCGTGCGGTGCTGGCGGTTGCTGTTCCTCAAAAATAGGTCCTCATGGACCGCGTGATCCGATAATCATCGTCGACCACGTGTACGATCCTCCACTTGTCGAATGTCAAACAAGGGTGAGAGATACCAAGCGCCACCATGTCTCCCACTCTGAGCTGCGAACTCGCTGGTAACGTCATGTGGCAATGCTGATCATTCAGTCCCGTGACTGAGTGTCCTGGAGGGATCGGCAGAGGTCCCGCCATCCCGTTATTCGGTCGAAACCAGCTCAGCGCAACCGGTGGCTCATCATGGGAGATGTCGCGTTTGCCCAATCCAAGGATCGCCTTCTGTGGCTCGGGACGCGACTGGACGTAGCTCCAGACTTCGAGTGCCGGGCGGAGGCCCTCGTCGTTCCCGACGATGGTGGGGCTGCGCTCGCGAAGCCGCTCGAATGCGCGCGTGTACATGATGGCGTCGTGCGTGATGTAGCATCCGGATCTCAGAACCACGTGATGTGACCGACCGAGACGGGCTTGCTTGAGTTTGGCCGCCACGATGTCGAAATAGGATGATCCGCCTGCGCTTAAAATCGGCTCGTCCACTGAGAACAGATGCTCCGCTGCGCACCGCTCCGCGAGATCGATCATGCAGTCGAGAAACGCTTCGACCTTGGCAGCCGCCTCGGCTGGCTGAGGCGAATTGAGCAGGCCCTCGAAGCCTTCGATTCCCGCCAAACTAAGTCCGGCAGTTGCCGCAACCACGCGGGCGAGATCCAAAGCTTGAGCGACGGAGCGACACCCAGTGCGTCCGCCCGGATAACCCAGCTCGACCAGCACATTCACCGCTCGCGGCAATCGCATCATCGATGCTTGTCGCGCGATGGATTTGGCATTCTCGGCGTCGTCGACAAGGCAGTAGAACTCGAAATCCGGATCGTTGCGGATTTCCGAGAGAGCGAATTCGATGGCAGCGCGCCCGACAAGCTGGTTTGCCAGGAATATCCTGCTGTGGCCGAACGCTCTTGCGACCCTGATTTGATGCGTCGTTGATAGAGTAATCGCCCACGCACCGTCCGCAATTTGGAGATCGAACAGATCGGGCGCCATCGTCGTTTTGCCGTGAGGAGCGAACCGGACATTCTGAGCGCTCAAGAACCGCTTCATCCAGGCGCTGTTGTGCCGGAGCGCCGTTTCTCTGATGACGGCCACGGGTAAGGGGAGGTCTTCTCTCAGAATCTCCCAGCTCCGCTTGGGCACATCGTCGAGCAAGATGTTCTCGGAGGTTGGCGGAACGCCCTTTTCCCAGGGCGCCAGACCGGCCTGGGTGATCCCTCTTTTTGACTTGTTCATTGCTCTGCCTCTCGTGCGAAGCGCGCCTCAGTCGCGCAAGAGTCGGCGTCGTCCCGCATATTTCCGAAGACCCCCTCGGAAATGCCCGTAGTATCTGTCCGAAAGGCAATCACTGTCCCGCTCTCTGCTCTCCCCGAACGGTCGGTCGCGAGCGAGGTTACGAAGACGGTTTTTCCGTCAGGTCCGCCGAAGCAAGGCATCGTGGGCGCGGACACCGGCAAAGCTATGCTGTCGACGAGCACGCCGTCGGGTGAGAACCTGTTGATGCAACCCGCTGTCACGCCGGCACTCCAGTACAGGCCATTCACGTCAACGGCTGCACCGTCCGGAAGTCCGTCCCTCTCGGTGAGAACCGCGAACGACTTGGCCCGTCCGAGACGCCCAGATCGAGCGTCGAAGTCGAACGCGCGGATCTCGCCCGAGTTACTGCTCGCGCGACTATCGGCGTGATACATGGTTCGGGCATCGGGACTCCAAGCCAGTCCATTCGATACCTTGAGGCCATCAATGACACGTTCGCAGGAGCCGGTCGGGGTAATTCGGTAGAGGGCTCCGGAGGCCGCGCGTGGGATGGCGTCGTGCATGCTGCCAACCCAAAAGCACCCGTCCGGGCCGATCCTCCCGTCGTTCAGGCGGTTCGTCGTACGGTCAGGCTCAGGGTGAACGAGGAAATCGAGCGTCTCCCTCGAAGGATCGAACAGGTGGATCCCACTCCTCAGAGCGGCGATAAGGCGTCCATCCTGAGCGAAAGCAAGACTGCCGACCGCAGATGGCATGGCGTATGCGGCCGATCTTCTGGTGTTTGGGTCGAGCCAGTGAATCGACGGTGACACGATGTCGACGAACCAGAGGACGTTTCGGGTGGTGTCCCACACCGGGCTTTCACCGATCGCAAGATCAAAATCGATGAGTGTCTCGAAGCTGATAGTCACCGAAAAAGCCCCACTCGTGGATCTCGATGTGGTTCATAAATCTGAGTTTTGATATATCAAAAATGTAGATTTGTCTACCAATTGGCGAAATATTGCGAAATATGGCGTTTTTGATATGCCAAATGCTAATGACGCGGGCGCCGGCTTGCCTTTTGAGGAGCCATAGCCGCAGATGTTCGCCTTGAGGAAATGGGATCGAGAATGAGCGCGGATGTGATCGAGCCCGAGGCTGCGGACCAGGTCGCACGGGACAGCCTGTCGGAGCGCATCTACGCGCAACTGCGTCTCGAATTGATGATGGGCATGTATGAGCCCGGCGCGCGTCTGAACATCCGCGGGATCGCGGCAACCTCCGACATCTCGCCGACGCCGGTCCGCGAAGCCGTGATGCAATTGGTGCGTGAAGGAGCCTTGGAGCTAAAGCTCGGGCATCAAGCTCGAGTCCCGGTGTTGAGCGTGCGTGAATACATCGAAATTCGGGAAACCAGAGCGCCTTTGGAGCGTTTGGCGAGCGAGTTGGCTGCTGTGCACATAACTAAGGATGAAATCGCATCGCTGCGCGATCTGCACCGCCGCTTCGTCGAGGCCGAACGTGAAGGGAGGTGGAAAGACGCACTGGCAGTAAATCAGGCGTTTCATTTCCTCATCTATCGATGCAGTCAAAACGCGACTCTTGTCAGGGTGATCGAGAACCTATGGCTTCTGATCGGGCCGTTCATCAACCATCAGTACCCATTGGTGCAGCGAGCTCACATCGAGCTCCATCCTCACCTCCTCGTCATTGATGCCCTCGAACGACAATCGCCCAGCGAAGCCGGCGAGCTGATCGTGCGGGACTTGCGGGAGGGATCCTATCTTATTCTCTCTCATCTCGAAGACGAAAAGAGCAAGAAGCGACGAGGCCGGAAATCTCGAAGCGAAGGCGCGCATTCCCTCTCTGGAAAATCCCGAACCTCGTAAGCGGTCCGAACCGACGAAGCGCCTCGCCTGGGCGGTGGCGCGCGACGGCAGTCAAACTATGTTTGCGATCTTGGTTAGTTGGTTTCCACAACCGCGCATCATAACCCCGAGTCTGAAGAGGACCGTAAAGACCAATTTGCCTCTAAAGGCAGAGACTTGCGCTGAGATGGAAGACGCCCCGCAGCGCCATTACGATCTGGCCCAAATGTTGCTCCGGGTGTGATGTTTCTATAAAAATATCATACTTGGGGAGTGCTGGTCTTGGCTAAGGGGCATCGCGGGAGGATGCGGTCTCGGCGTACGTTCGATGCCGGCCCCGCCGTTCTGTTCGGCGGGCTCATCGCCGCTAACGTAGCTGCGTGGGCCTGGGCCTTCGCGCTGTTCGCCGATCGGCCCGCGGTGATGGCGACTGCGCTGCTCGCCTGGGTGTTCGGCCTCCGCCATGCCGTCGATGCCGACCACATCGCCGCGATCGACAATGTCGTGCGCAAGCTGATGCAGGCAGGCGGTGCGCCGCGGAGCGTCGGCCTCTATTTTGCGCTCGGCCATTCCACCGTGGTCGTGGTCGCGACCATGTTGCTGGCGCTGGGCGTGGTGAGCCTTGGCGGTGACAGCTTGCTCAAGGATATCGGCGGGCTGATCGGCACGTCGGTGTCGGCGATGTTCCTGTTGGTGATCGCGGCGATCAATCTCGCCATCTTCGCCGGCCTGTGGCGGACGTTTCGAAAGGTGCGCGAGCAGGGCGTTCATGACGCCGAAGGCCTCGATGCGTTGCTCGTCCATCGCGGATTCCTGGCGCGCCTGCTCGGTCCGATGTTCCGCCTGGTGACGAAGCCATGGCACATGTATCCGCTCGGCGTCCTGTTCGGGCTCGGCTTCGATACCGCGACAGAGATCGGCTTGCTCAGCATCTCCGCGACCGAAGCCGCGCGCGGCGTATCGTTCGCGCATGTGCTGGTGTTTCCCGCGCTGTTCGCGGCCGGCATGGCGTTGGTGGATACCGCGGATTCTGCGCTGATGGTCAGCGCCTATCGCTGGGCCTTCGTCGATCCCATGCGCAAGCTCTGGTACAACCTCACCATCACCGGCGCGTCCGTCGCGGTGGCGCTGCTCATCGGCGGCATCGAGGCGCTCGGCCTGATCAGCGACCGCCTCGGCCGTTCCGGAGGTGTGTGGGCGATGGTCGATGCGCTGAACGGGTCGCTTGCAAATGTCGGCTTCGCCGTGATCGCACTGTTCGTGATCGCCTGGCTCGTCTCGGTCATGCTGTATCGCCGCGTGGCTTCGGATGGCCATCGCCGCGCCGTGCTCGATGCGTTGGAATGTGCCGATGCGACCGAGCCGGCTTGAGCTCGGCCATCGCTGGGGTGCGCTGACGATGCTTGCGGCCGTCGCGCTGCTCGCGGACGATGGCGGTGCTATCGCGCAGGACAGAACCACCCACGAACTGCCGCCTGTACAGGTTACGGGCGGCGGGACGTCGCGTCCGCGCAAGAAGCCGCCGACGTCGTTTCGCGCGGCCACATCAGGCCCTGCTGCTCGCCGAATTCTTGTGTATCCGGCCGCGCGAGCAGCGGAAGCGGGCGGCGTCGCGTCCGGCGCGAAGGGCGCGCCGAGCATGGCGAGCGAGCTCACTGTCTCCGGCGAGGCGCTCAACGCGCGGCCTTTCATCCGGCCGGGCGAGGTGCTCGAAGCGGTGCCGGGACTGATCGTCACCCAGCATTCCGGCGAAGGCAAAGCCAACCAGTATTTTCTGCGCGGCTACAATCTCGACCACGGCACCGATCTCGCGATCACCGTCGATGACGTCCCCGTCAACATGCGCACCCACGCGCACGGCCAGGGCTATGCCGATCTCAACTGGCTGATCCCGGAAACCATTTCCGCGATGGACGTGCGCAAGGGGCCGTACTTTGCCGACGAGGGCGATTTCGCCTCGGTCGGCAGCGTGCATATCGGCTTGATCGACCGCACCGAAAAGGGCCTTGCGCAGGTGACGGTCGGCGGTTTCGGTTACCGCCGCCTGCTCGGCATGAATTCTGCCAAGCTCGGTGACGGTTCTTTGCTCGTGGCCGGTGAGATCGGCACTTACAACGGCCCGTGGGACAGTCCGGACAATGTGCGCAAGCTCAATGGCCTCGTGCGCTACAGTCAGGGCACCGCGACCGACGGCGTCTCCGTCACCGGCATGGCTTATGCCAACAAGTGGAATTCGACCGACCAGGTGCCGCAGCGTGCGATCGCGGGCGGTTTCCTGGACCGCTTCGGCTCCGAGGATCCGACCGACGGCGGCAACACCAACCGCTTCGCGCTCTCAGGCCGCGTGGCGCAGAGCGACGATCTCGGCTCCTGGAAGGCGAATGCCTATGTCGTGAACAGCCGGCTCGATCTCTTCAACAACTTCACCTACTTCCTCACCGATCCCGTGCTCGGTGACCAGTTTCACCAGCATGACGACCGCCTGATGCTAGGTGCCAACATCTCGCGGACGCTGAACGGCTCGTTCGCTGGCCTGCCGATGCAGACGACCTTCGGCCTGCAATCGCGCTATGACGCGATCGACCTCGCGCTCTCCAGCACGTTCCAGCGCGGCTTCCTCTCCAATGTCCGCAGCGACAAGGTCGGCGAGGGTAGTGTCGGCGTCTATGCCGAAAACACGGTGCGCTGGACCGACTGGCTGCGGACCACCATCGGCTGGCGCGGCGATTATTACGCCGCCGACGTCACCTCGCTGTTCAATGCCAGCAATTCCGGACATGTCGATGCAGCGCTCGGCAGCCCGAAATTCCGCTTGGTGCTGGGCCCGTTCAGCCAGACCGAATTCTTTTTTGGCGCCGGATATGGCATGCATTCAAACGATGCGCGCGGCGCGACCACGACCGAAGACCCGAGCGATCCCGCGACAAAGCTCTCGCCGTCGCCGCTGCTGGTGCGGACGCGGGGCGCGGAGGTCGGCGTTCGCAGCAGGATCGTTCCCGACCTCGACTCGTCGCTCAGTCTCTTCATCCTCGACCAGGATTCCGAGATCCTGTTTTCGGGCGACGCCGGCGACACCGAAGCCACGCGCGCCAGCCGCCGCTACGGTTTCGAATGGACCAACCATTACCGGCCACGCTCCTGGATCGACATCGATGCCGATCTTGCGATGACCCATGCACGCTTTCGTGGATATGACAGCGACCAGGCGACGGCCTACGCCTCGCTCGCCGGCTATCCAGAGGCGCAGATCGGCAACGCGCCCGGCAACTACATTCCGAACGCACCGCCGATGGTGGCATCCGCCGGCCTCACGCTCGGCGAGAAGACCGGCTGGTTCGGGGCCTTGCGCTGGCGCTATCTCGCTTCAAGCCCGCTGACGGAAGACAACGCGTTCCGATCGTCCGCAATCAGCATCTTCAACGGCCGCCTCGGCTATCGCGCCGACAATGGCTGGCGCATCCAGCTCGACGTGCTCAATCTCTTCGACATCAGGGCAAACCAGATCACCTACGCCTATGGTTCTCTGTTGAAGACTGACTCGCTCTATAATCTCTGCGCCTCGGCCGCGGCGCCGACCGCAGTGTGCCAGAACGGCGTGAAGGATTACGTGCTGCACCCGGTCGAGCCGCTGACGTTTCGCGTGACCGTGGCCGGGACATTCTAGGAGCGGAGTGTGATGCAGCCAAAAGCCGAGGATTTGCCGATGAACCCTGGTTCTGATCTCTTAGGCTTTCGGCTGCATCCGCAGCGCGGCGCGGTGTTGGGTGAGGTGCATGCCCGCCCGTTCACGCGGCTGACCGCTCCGCTCGGCGTGTTGCGCTTTGCGTTTCTCAGCCAGGGCGATGCCGCTGCCGCCGACCGGCAAAGCTTTGTCGAGTTTTGCGCGGCGCATGGACTGCCCGCGCCGGAGCCCTCGGCAAAACACCATCAGATGACGATCGGTGCCATCATGCTGCGCTGGGAGCAGCATTCCGAGTTCACGACGTTCACCTGGATATCGAGCCGTGAGGGCTCTTCCCGTTCATTTGGGGCGGTGGACAAGGAGCTTGCCGCGCTGATCGGCGCGCTGCCGCAGGCCGGGCAATTGCTGGTCGCGCTGAAGCTCGAGGTCGAGCAGACATCGGCCGCGGTCGAGCGCGCCGAGCAGCTGTTCGAGAAGGGCAGCCTCGCCATCGCAACTGTCCGGAGTGGCCCAGCCGTCGTCGCTTCCGACTTCCGCGTCGACGAGCAGGGCTTTGTGCGTCTCCTGGTCTGCAACGACGGCCTGTCGCCGGGCCGTCTGGGTGCGCTGGTACAGCGCGTGCTGGAGATCGAAACCTATCGCACGCTGGCGTTGCTCGGACTGCCGGCCGCGCTCGAGCTTGCCCCGTCGGTCGATCGCATCGGGCATCGACTGGTCGAGGTACTCGAGGAAATGCAGGGTGCGGCGGACCTCAAGCTCAACAATCATCTTCTGACCGAGCTAACCGCGCTCGCCGCCTCGCTCGAGCGCGGCGGCGCCGGCAGCCTGTTCCGGTTCGGCGCCAGCCGGGCCTATTATGACATCGTGCAGGCACGCCTTGCGGTGATCGAAGGCGGCGAGATCGCGGGCTATCCGACCTGGTCGTCGTTTCTCGCCCGCCGGATGGCGCCGGCGATGCGGACCTGCGCTGCCCTGGAGGATCGCCAGGCCAATCTGTCGATCAAGCTTGCGCGCGCCGCCGACCTCCTGCGCACCCGCGTCGATGTCGAATTGGAGGAGCAGAACCGCGACCTATTGCGCTCGATGAACGAGCGTACCAAGCTGCAATTGCGGTTGCAGAGTACGGTCGAGGGTCTGTCGGTGGCGGCGATCGGCTATTATGTCGTCAGCTTGTTCGGCTATCTCGCCAAGGGCGCGCATGACGGCGGCGTGCATGTCGAGCCATCGCTGGCGACCGCGCTGTTCGTGCCGGTGGCCATTGGCGTCACCTGGATCGTCACGCACCGGATTCGCCAACGGCATTTGAAGCACGACGGCGGGACGTCCGCCGGGCATCATTGAATTCCCTCAAGCCAGGGCCTTGCTCATGTGCTAGGAGCGGCTGATGCTTGAGGGCTGAGGGAGGAGCCATGAGCCGATCGGATGGGACCAACGTGCTTTGGCTGCAGGGCGCAAGCTGCGGCGGCTGCACCATGTCGATCCTGGAAAGCGGCGCTTCCGGCTGGTTCGACGAGCTCAGGCAGTTCGGCATCAACCTGCTGTGGCATCCGTCGGTCAGCGAGGAGACCGGCGACGAGGCGGTCGAGGTGCTTCAATCCGTGCTCGAAGGCAAGGTGCGGCTCGACTTGCTCTTGCTGGAAGGTTCCGTCGCCCGGGGTCCGAACGACACCGGCCGCTTTAACATGCTCGCGGGTACCAACCGTTCGGTCTATCGCTGGATGCTCGATCTCTCGCCGCTCGCCGATTATGTCATCGCGGTCGGAAGCTGCGCCGCCTATGGCGGCGTGCCCGCTGCCGGATCGAACCCGACCGATGCCGTCGGCCTGCAGTTCGAAGGGGCCGACAGCGGTGGCGCCCTGGGCGCCAGCTTCCGATCACGGCTCGGCTTGCCGGTGATCAACATCGCGGGGTGCGCGCCGCATCCGGGCTGGATGATGGAAACCATCCTGGCACTGACTACCAAGGATATTGCCGCCACCGACCTCGATGCCTATGGACGGCCGAAATTCGTCGCCAATCACCTTGCCCATCACGGCTGCTCGCGCAACGAGTTCTACGAGTTCAAGGCCAGCGCGGAGACGATGTCGGAGCGCGGCTGCCTGATGGAGCATCTTGGCTGCAAGGCGACGCAGGCGGTCGGCGACTGTAACCAGCGCTCCTGGAACGGCGGTGGTTCCTGCACCAAGGGCGGCTATGCTTGCATCGCCTGCACCTCGCCAGGCTTCGAGGGCACGCAGAATTTTCTGGAGACCGCCAAGCTTGCAGGCATTCCTGTCGGGCTTCCGACCGACATGCCAAAGGCCTGGTTCGTCGCGCTCGCCGCCCTGTCGAAGTCGGCGACGCCGCGTCGCGTGCGGCTGAACGCGACAGCTGATCACGTGGTCGTACCGCCGGGACGCGCGACGACCAAGGGCAAGCCATGACGCGGATCACGATCGGTCCGTTCAACCGCGTTGAAGGCGATCTGGAAGTCCGCCTCGACGTCGAGAGCGGCCGGGTCGTTCGCGCCGAAGTGACGGCGCCGCTCTACCGCGGCTTCGAGCAGATCCTCGAAGGAAGGCCGCCGCTCGATGCGCTGGCGCTGGCGCCTCGAATCTGCGGCATCTGTTCGGTCTCGCAGTCGGTTGCCGCCGCGGCGGCCCTGCGCGATGCCAAGTCGATCGAAGTGGCGGCAAACGGTCTGCTCGCCACGAATATCGCCCATGCCGCGGAGAATGCAGCCGACCATCTGACCCATTTCTACATCTTCTTCATGCCGGACTTCGCCCGCGAAGCCTATGCCGCGCATGGCTGGCACCAGGAAACGCGCGAGCGCTTTGCTGCTACGACAGGCACAGCAGCGCGCGAGGCCTTGCCCGCGCGGGCGCGCCTGTTGGAAACCATGGGCATCATCGCTGGAAAATGGCCGCATAGCTTGGCGTTCCAGCCCGGCGGCACGACGCGCGCCATCGATCTTGGCGAGCGCGTCCGCCTGCTGTCGATCGCGACGTCGTTTCGAGGCTTCCTCGAACGTGTCGTGTTCGCGGATTCGCTGGAGAACGTGCTGGCGATCGCGACCGCTGACGAGCTCGACAATTGGCGCGACGGCCGCGGTGGTGATTTTGCGCATTTCCTGCGGCTTGCCGACAGTCTGGCATTGACCGGGCTCGGCCGAGGCACCGGCCTGTTGATGAGCTATGGCGCCTATCGTGGCGTCGACGGCACGTTGTTTCCGCGCGGTCTGTTCGGCCCGCGCGCGATGGTCGAACCGCTGCCGCTGACACAGATCACCGAGGACGTTTCGCACGCCTGGATGCGGGACACATCCGCTGATCCGGCCCATAGCAGCACGGTCCCCGATCCTGACAAGGCCACCGCCTACAGCTGGTGCAAGGCGCCGCGGCTGTCGGGCCAGCCGATCGAAGTCGGCGCGATCGCGCGTCAGACGGTCGCCGGTCAGGCGCTGATCACCGATCTGGTTGCGCGCGACGGCACCAATGTGCGCAGCCGCGTGATCGCGCGCCTGATAGAGACCGCGCGCATCGCGCTGGCCATGGAGCAGTGGACGCGCGCGCTGCGCCTGTCGGAACCGTTCTGCCACAACTCGCGCGAGCTTCCCGACGGCAGCTATGTCGGGCTGGTCGAGGCCGCGCGCGGCAGCCTCGGACACTGGATGGCCGTTCGCGACGGCAGGATCGCGCGCTACCAGATCATCGCACCAACCACCTGGAATTTCTCGCCGCGCGATTCCTTCGGCGTTGGCGGCCCGCTGGAGCAGGCGCTGGTCGGCACCGATGTCGGCGATGCCGGCCCGCGCTCGGTTGCGATTCAGCACATCGTGCGCTCGTTCGATCCCTGCATGGTGTGCACCGCGCATTGACCGGAAACTTCGTTGCCGCCTGCAAATCGAATTGTTTCCGCTTTTCGTATTCTTGGCGCCCTCACGTACCGCTCATGAGAGCGATTCAAGCACTCAACGTTTTGGAATCTCTCCACTTTTGAATCACTCCAGGCTGTTGGCCTGCTTCTTGCTGTCCTAGGCGTCACTGAAAAGTCAAAGCCGAAGACGGGGAGGATTCATGGGCGCGGCGACGGAAACGTTTTACAGCGTGATCAGGCGGCAAGGCATCACGCGTCGAAGCTTTCACAAATTCTGCAGCCTGACCGCGACGAGCCTCGGGCTCGGACCGCTGGCGGCAAGTCGCATCGCCAACGCACTCGAGACCAAGCCTCGTGTGCCCGTGATCTGGATGCACGGCCTCGAATGCACTTGCTGTTCGGAAAGCTTCATTCGGTCCGCGCATCCGCTGGTCAAGGACGCCGTGCTGTCGATGATCTCGCTCGACTACGACGACACCATCATGGCGGCCGCCGGTCATCAGGCTGAGGCGATCCTCGAAGAGACTCGCGCCAAGCACAAGGGCCAGTACATCCTCGCGGTGGAAGGCAATCCGCCGCTGAACGAGGGCGGCATGTTCTGCATCGACGGCGGCAAGCCGTTCGTCGAGAAGCTGAAGATGATGGCCGAGGACGCGATGGCGGTCATCGCTTGGGGTGCTTGCGCGTCCTGGGGCTGCGTGCAGGCGGCAAAGCCTAATCCGACGCAGGCCACCCCGATCGACAAGGTCATTACCAACAAGCCGATTATCAAGGTGCCGGGATGCCCCCCGATCGCCGAGGTGATGACCGGCGTCGTCACCTTCATCACCACCTTCGGCAAATTGCCCGAGCTCGACCGTCAGGGCCGGCCGAAGATGTTCTACTCGCAGCGCATTCATGACAAATGCTACCGCCGGCCGCATTTCGACGCCGGCCAGTTCGTCGAGGAGTGGGACGACGAAGCCGCCCGCAAGGGCTATTGCCTCTACAAGATGGGCTGCAAGGGCCCGACCACCTACAACGCCTGCTCGACCGTGCGCTGGAACGGCGGCGTATCCTTCCCGATCCAGTCGGGTCACGGCTGCATCGGCTGCTCGGAGGACGGCTTCTGGGACAAGGGCTCGTTCTACGATCGTCTCACCAACATCAAGCAGTTCGGCATCGAGAAGAACGCCGATCAGATCGGCATGGTGGCGGCGGGCGCCGTCGGCGCCGCGGTGGCCGCGCACGCGGCCGTGACCGCGGTGAAGCGGCTCGCGAGCAAGCGTGAAGACGCCGACCACAACAGCTGATCGCAAAGACACATCAGGGCAGGACAACCATGGGTATCCAGACTCCCAACGGCTTCAATCTCGACAATTCCGGCAAGCGCATCGTCGTCGATCCCGTGACCCGCATCGAGGGACACATGCGGGTCGAGGTCAATGTCGACGCCGACAACGTGATCCGCAACGCGGTCTCCACCGGCACGATGTGGCGCGGCATCGAGGTTATCCTGAAGAACCGCGACCCACGTGACGCCTGGGCGTTCACCGAGCGGATCTGCGGCGTCTGCACCGGCACTCATGCTCTGACGTCGGTGCGGGCGGTCGAGAATGCGCTCGGGATCACTATCCCGGAGAACGCCAATTCGATCCGCAACCTGATGCAGCTGGCCCTGCAGGTGCATGACCACATCGTCCACTTCTATCACCTCCATGCGCTGGACTGGGTCGACGTCGTCTCGGCGCTGTCGGCCGACCCGCGGGCGACCTCGACGCTGGCGCAGTCGATTTCGAGCTGGCCGCTGTCGTCGCCCGGCTATTTCAAGGATCTGCAGACCCGGCTGAAAAAGTTCGTCGAGTCCGGGCAGCTCGGTCCGTTCAAGAATGGCTATTGGGGCAGCAAAGCCTACAAGCTGCCGCCCGAAGCTAATCTGATGGCGGTGGCGCATTATCTGGAAGCGCTCGATTTCCAGAAGGACATCGTCAAGGTCCATACCATCTTCGGTGGCAAGAACCCGCATCCGAACTGGCTCGTCGGCGGCGTGCCTTGCCCGATCAACATCGACGGCACCGGCGCCGTCGGCGCCATCAACATGGAACGCCTGAACCTGATCTCGTCGATCATCGACCGGCTGATCGAGTTTAACGAGCAGGTCTATCTGCCCGACGTGGCGGCGATCGGCTCGTTCTACAAGGATTGGCTCTATGGCGGAGGCCTCTCGGGCAAGAGCGTGCTTGCCTATGGTGACGTGCCCGAACATGCCAACGACTATTCCGCCAAGAACCTGAAGCTGCCGCGCGGCGCCATCATCAACGGCAATCTGTCCGAGGTGTTTCCGGTCGACCATACCAACCCCGACGAGATCCAGGAGTTCGTGGTTCACTCCTGGTACAAATACCCTGATGAGACCAAGGGCCTGCATCCCTGGGACGGCGTCACCGAGCCGAACTACGTGCTGGGGCCGAATGCGAAGGGCACCAAGACGTCGATCGAACAGCTCGATGAAGGCGGCAAGTACTCCTGGATCAAGGCGCCACGCTGGAAGGGACACGCGATGGAGGTCGGTCCACTGGCGCGCTGGGTCGTCGGCTACGCGCAGAACAAGGCGGAGTTCAAGGACCCCGTCGACAAGTTCCTTCGGGACCTGAATCTGCCGACGTCGGCGCTGTTCTCGACGCTCGGCCGGACCGCGGCGCGCGCGCTCGAATCCGTCTGGGCCGGACGGCAGATGCGCTACTTCCAGGACAAGCTCATCGCCAACATCAAGGCCGGCGACAGTTCCACCGCCAATGTCGACAAGTGGAAGCCGGAAAGCTGGCCGAAGGAGGCCAAGGGCGTCGGCTTCACCGAAGCGCCGCGCGGCGCGCTCGCGCACTGGATCAAGATCAAGGACACCAAGATCGACAATTACCAGTGCGTGGTGCCGACGACCTGGAACGGCTCGCCCAGGGATCCCAAGGGCAACATCGGCGCCTTCGAGGCGTCGCTGATGAATACGCCGATGGCCAATCCCGAGCAGCCGTTGGAGATCCTGCGCACGATCCATTCTTTCGATCCGTGCCTGGCCTGCTCGACGCATGTCATGAGCCCCGACGGCCAGGAACTCGCCAAGGTCAAGGTCAGGTAGGAGGCGATCATGATGGATGCAGTTGCTCCCGCCTCGGGCGCCAAGCCCGATCTCTCGGCGATCGCAGCGGCCGACGCTTCCGGAGAACGTGTGGTGGGGCGTCCCACCGTCTACGTCTACGAAGCGCCGGTGCGGATCTGCCACTGGGTGAATGCGTTCTCGATCATCGTGCTAATGGTGACGGGCTATCTGATCGGAACGCCGCTGCCGACGGTCGCGGGCGAGGCGTCCGACAATTTCGTGATGGGCTACATCCGCTTTGCCCATTTCGCCGCGGGACAGGTGCTCGCGGTATTCTTCCTCACGCGCATCCTGTGGGCCTTCGTCGGCAACCACCACTCCCGGCAGATCTTTTATATCCCGGTTCACCGCAAGCAGTTCTGGAAGGAAGTGCTGCACGAGATCCGCTGGTACGCCTTCCTGGAGCGCGAGCCGAAGATGTATGTCGGCCACAACCCGCTGGCGCAGACCGCGATGTTCACGGGCTTCACGCTGTTCGTGGCCTTCATGATCATCACCGGCTTTGCGCTTTATTCGGAAGGTCAGGGCATCGATAGCTGGCAGCACAAGCTGTTCGGCTGGGTGTTTGCGATCTGGCCGAACAGCCAGGACGTTCATACTTGGCATCACCTCGGCATGTGGGCGCTGGTCGTGTTCACGATGGTGCACATCTACGCCGCGGTCCGCGAAGACATCATGTCGCGCCAGAGCATCATCTCCTCGATGATCTCGGGCGAGCGGCAATTCCGCGACTGAAACGGGAAGAAGACCGATGCCGACATCCCCGCAAGACGACCGCATCCTGGTGCTCGGCATCGGCAACATCCTGTGGGCCGACGAAGGCTTTGGTGTGCGCGCGGTGGAGGAATTCCACCGCCGCTACGCCGTGCCTGACAACGTCACCATCCTCGACGGCGGCACGCAGGGGCTCTACCTCGTCAACTATCTGGAGGAGGCTGACCGCCTCATTGTGTTCGATGCCATCGACTATGGGCTCGAGCCCGGCCGGCTGAAGCTCGTGCGCGACGACGAGGTGCCGCGATTCACCGGCGCCAAGAAGATGAGCCTGCACCAGACTGGTTTTCAGGAAGTCATCAGCGCCGCCGATTTGCTCGGCCGTTGCCCAAAACATCTTGTGCTGATCGGCTGCCAGCCGCTCGACCTGGAAGACTGGGGCGGACCGTTGACGCCTCCGGTGCGCGACCAGATCGCGCCCGCGATCGACCTCGCCTGCGAGATCCTGGCCGGGTGGGGCGTCGAGGTGACGCGACGCAGCGCGCCATTGGCTGACACCGAGCGACTGCTCGCCAATGACATCGATCACGTCAGTTACGAGATGCGGCCGGCCTGACCGCCGTAGCCTGCCGGAGAAAGCGCGATGTGCCTTGGCCTGCCGATGAAAATTGTCGAGACTGACGGCATGTCGGCGCTGTGCGAATTTCGCGGCGAGCAACGTCGCGTCTCCATGCTTCTGCTCTCCAACCCGCCGGTCGGCGCCCACGTGCTGGTCTATATCGACAGCGCGATCCGGCTCCTCGATGAAGAAGAGGCGCGCCTGATCGGCGCCGCGATCGACGGTCTTGGTGCGGCACTCGACGGCGAGGATTGCGACCGCTTCTTCGCCGATTTGATCGACCGCGAGCCGCAACTGCCGGCGCATCTGCGGTCCGAATAGCGCTGGAAGCGATCTTTCTATCTGCAAAGTTACCTTTCATCAAAAGTGGAAAGTATCCTATCATTGGCGCGTGCGTCGTCTCGCGCGCTCGAAAATACATGATCTAAGTCAAGGAGATAAATCCGGAAAGTCATTAGCTTGTCCTGGCACGTAGCTTGCTAACCCCTATTCCGAGCAAATTCATAAGCTTGTCAGGGGAGGTCTGATGGAATTCCAGGTGGGGAAGCATGATCTGGCGCGGCACGGCCTCAATGAGGTCGACGCCGCGACGGTCGATCAATTTCTCGGCGCGGCTGATGTGGCCGGTGCGGTCGCGGTGCTGCTGTCGGCGGGCGATCCCAACCGCTTTCCGGAGGCGATCGATGTCGCCGTGGTGCTGCCGGAACTGATCGCCGCATTCGGCGGCCGGCTGCGTGGAGCGATCATCGCGCGCGGCGACGAGAGTGCACTCGGCCAGCGCTTTGGCGTCCGCGTGCAGCCGACGCTGATCTTCGTTGCCAGGGGCGAGACGCTGGGACTGATCGCAAAAATCCAGGACTGGTCTGTCTATGTCGACCGCATCACGAAACTGATCGATCGTCCGCGCGGGCAAAGTGCAGGGGTCGCCGTCACCATCGTTCCCCAGCATCGCGCACGAGGTGTTGAGCTATGAAAGTCGGATTCTGGGATGCGCCCGAAGGCGCCGAGCAACCGGTCAGCGTGTTTCCGATCGGCGAGGAGAGTCTCAACGCGTCGAGCGGCAGCCTGACGGCGGCCGGTGCGCTCGCAAGGCTCGCGACGCTCGACAGCGCCGAGCTCGCCAAGAGCTGCCCGAAGGCGGTCGCGCTACTCTCTGATGTCGCCGACGCCATCGCGGGCCAGAAGGCGGACGCGCCGTCGCAACTGTTCCGGCTCGGCAATCTCAATGAGCTCGAGAGCAAGCTCGTCGCCGACGTGCTCGGCGAAGGCGAGGTCGGCGGCGTCGTCGCGCTGCCGGACGGATCGCTGGCCCAGATCCAGGAATCGGTGCTGGCGGGAATCTGGCGCGTGCGGCTCGAGACCGACGCGAGCCACGAATATCTCGAGATCGGGGCAATTCCCGAGATCGTCAGGCGCGCGGCGGCCGACCTGACCGCCGCCGATTTCGAGATCGGACAGGTGCCGGAGGGCGCCATGAACGTGCTGCCGGTGCTCGCGGAAATCCGCGAACGGGCGCAGGCCTTTCGGCCTGGAATCCGATCGCAGATCATCAATTTCACGCTGCTGCCGATGAGCCCTGTCGACATGAGCTTCCTGCAGGACACGATCGGAAACGGACCGATCCAGCTCGTGTCACGCGGTTACGGCACCTGCCGTGTGCTCTCTACCGGCATCCGCAATGTCTGGTCGGTGCAGTTCTTCAACGCCATGGACACCATCATCCTCGACACGCTGGAAGTCGGCGGCGTGCCGACGGTCGCGCTTGCCGCGGACGAGGACTTTGAGGATTCCGCTGAGCGGCTACAGGAAATCATCGAGGCCTACTTCAAATGAGCGCCTTCGAGAATTTTGGCGTGCGCCAGGACGTCACTGAGGTTACGCGACTGGAATGCGGCATCTGCTGGACCGTCTATGATCCGGCCGATGGCGACGAGGTCGCGCAGATCGCGCCGGGAACGCCGTTCGCGGCGCTGCCGGAAGATTGGCACTGCCCGAATTGCGACGCCCCGAAATCCAAATTCATGGCAGTCGAATCGTGACCGCAAGCGCGCCAGCCCTGATCGATGACGCCGATGCCGCGGCATGGGGCGAGCTTCTGGCCGAAAGCTATCGGGAGATCGGTGAGCGCGCGATGCGCGATCTTCCGATCTACAACGACGCACTCGGCGTTGAAGCGATCGGTTTCCGCCGCTTCAACGGCACCATCGTCGGCATCATGGTGACGCCATGGTTCATGAACGTGGTGATGCCGGCGAGCGTGGTGGCGCAGGCGGGCGCGACACAGCGCTTGCGTTTCCCGACGGGCGAGATCGAGTTCGTCGTGAGCGAGGTCGCTCCGATCGGCCAGATCGCGAGTTGTTCGCTGTTCTCGCCGATGTCCGAGTTCGCAGACATTGAAGCCGTGCGGGCGACGGCTGAAGCCGCGCTGGCCGAGCTGATGCTGGCAGCCGACAGCGAGGAGGCGCTTCGCCGTCGCGAGCCTCCGACACCTCCGATCGATCGGCGCAACTTCCTGCGGGGCGCCCTGACGGAGCGGCGCGGATGAGCCTTTCGTTCCGTAATGAAATTGACATTACGGTGTGGCTCGCCGGCGCCACCATCGCCGACGTTGCCATCAAGCCGCGCAGCCGGCCGCCGCTGACGCGCCTGTTTGCCGGCAAGCCGGCGGCATCGCTGCTCCCGGTGCTGCCGCGGCTGTTTTCGCTGTGCTCGGGCGCCCATCAGGTTGCGTACCTGTCGGCGATGGAAGCTGCGCAAGGGCACGAGCCGACGCCCGCGAAGTTGCGGAGCCGCATCACTGCGGTGATCGGCGAACGGCTGACGGAATTGCTGCGTGGTCTGTTCGTTGGACGGGCTGCGCTCGACGGCATCAGCGCTGCTGCGGTACGTGCCGTCATGCAGGCGAGCGCGCTCCTCGGAGGCGTGGACGAGGCCGTCCCCGAGGCTTTGCACCGCGAAGCGGTCGCGCAGATCAAGACCGCGCTCGGTGCGCTGGGGATATCGCGCGAAGCTCCGGCCTTTGAGCCGGGAAGTGCGCTGGGTGCATCCGTTGCGGGATGCGGTGGTAAGCTCGTGGCACCGCCGGTCGTCGAGCCATCGTTCCTGACCTCGGCGGACGATATCGAGATCGTCGCGCGTCTGCTGGCGGACGGCGCAGCTTATTCCGATGCGCCCGATCTCTGTGGCCGGATTCCGGAAACCGGCGTCTGGGCGCGCAGCATGCGCGGGAAGGAACTGTCCTCGTCATCGGGCGACCCCGCCGCGCGTCTGAAGGCACGTATTGTCGAGGTCGGGCGGCTCTGCGCCTGGCTCGATCACGGCGTCACCGATCTCGAGGACGGCGTCGTCGCGAGCTATCGGCTTGGCGCGGGCAAGGGCGCAGCCGCAGTCGAATGCGCGCGCGGCCGGCTCTACCACGCTGTCGTGCTCGACGACGAAGACCGCATCGTCAGCTTCGAGTTCCTCGCACCGACAGAGTGGAATTTTCATGCCCGCGGGCCGTTGGTCCGGAGCCTCAAGGGCGCGACGCTCGCTGCCGGCCGGCAGGGGCAGGATGCGGTTCGCGCGCTGGTCGGCTCGTTCGATCCCTGCGTCGGCTTCAGCCTCGGCTTTTGCGAGGTCGGCCATGCATGAGATGGCGCTGTGCGAAGGCATCATCGGAATCGTGGAGGAGGAAGCGCGCAAGCGCGCCTTCGCCAAGGTCAAGGTCGTCTGCCTCGAGATCGGCGCGCTCAGCCACGTCGCGCCGGAGGCGTTGAAATTCTGCTTCGAGGCCGTCGCCGCGCGAACCATCGCGCAAGGAGCAAAGCTCGAGATCGTCGAGACGCCCGGCACGGCCTGGTGCATGGCCTGCTCGGAGAGCGTCGAGATCAAGCAGCGCTACGAGCCGTGCCCGTCCTGCGGCGGCTATCAATTGCAGGTGACGGGCGGTGAAGAGATGCGGGTCAGGGAACTGGAGGTCGACTGATGTGTACGGTCTGCGGCTGCGGCGACGGCAAGGCATCGATCGAACATGCGCATGATCATCATCATGATCACGGCCATGGTCACGGCGGGAACTATCACCACCACCATCACGGTCATGGGCACGATCACGGGCATGCCCATGATCACCAGCACGACCACCACCATCACCACGCCGATGATCGCGCCTCCGGCGATGCCGGATTGCTCGACTGCAGCGCCAATCCGGCGGGGCAGAGCATCGCCGGCATGAGCAGCGACCGCATCATCCAGGTCGAGCGCGACATCCTCGGCAAGAACGACAGGCTTGCAGCCGACAACCGCGCCCGCTTTGCCGCCGATGGGGTGCTCGCCTTCAACCTGGTGTCGAGCCCCGGCGCTGGCAAGACCTCGCTGCTGGTCCGAGCCGTGTCGGAGTTGAAGTCCAGTTGCCCGATCGGCGTGATCGAAGGCGACCAGCAGACTTCCAACGATGCTGAGCGGATTCGCGCGACCGGCGTGTCGGCGATCCAGGTCAACACCGGCAAGGGCTGTCACCTCGATGCCGCGATGGTCGGCGAGGCCTATGACCGGCTGCCGTGGTTGAACGGCGGCCTGCTCTTCATCGAGAATGTTGGCAATCTGGTCTGCCCGGCAGCGTTCGATCTCGGCGAAGCCTGCAAGATCGTGGTGTTCTCGACCACCGAGGGCGAGGACAAGCCGCTGAAGTACCCCGACATGTTCGCAGCCTCGTCCCTGATGCTGATCAACAAGATCGATCTTGCGCCCGTGCTCGATTTCGATCTGGCGAAGACGGTCGAATATGCGCGGCGGGTCAACCCGAACATCGAGGTGCTGACGGTGTCGGCGCGCACCGGCGAGGGCTTTGAGGCGTTCTTCGCCTGGATCCGCAAGCGGATGGCGGCGACGGCGTCCAACGCGATGACGGCAGCGGAGTGACAATGGGCGGCGAAGCCACGGCACGGGATGGACGGCGACTGCGCCTGCACGTGCGCGGCGCGGTGCAGGGCGTTGGTTTTCGCCCCTATGTCTATGGCCTCGCCACCCGCTATCGCCTCGGCGGCTTCGTCGCCAACGATCCCCACGGCGTCGTCATCGAGGTGGAGGGCGATCGCGCCTCCGACTTCGTCATGGCGCTGCCGCTGGAAACGCCACCGCTCGCCAGGATCGACGAGATCTCGGTGCAACCGGTCGGCGCGGTGGCGAGCGAAGAGTTCTGCATCTGCACCAGCGAGCAGGGACGGGTGTCGACGCGCATCGTCGCCGATGCCGCGACCTGCCCGGAATGCCTGAGCGAACTGTTCGATCCGGCCAGCCGTTTCTATCATTACCCCTTCGTCAACTGCACCCATTGCGGCCCGCGCTACACGATCGCCGAGCGGCTGCCCTACGATCGCCAGACCACGGCGATGAAGCGCTTTGCGATGTGCGGGGCCTGCGCGGGCGACTACGCTGATCCCAGGAGCCGCCGTTTCCATGCCGAGGCGATCGCCTGCCCGCAATGCGGCCCAAAGCTCAGCCATGGGGTCGCGGACATCGCCGCGGTGATTGCCGCTGGCGGGATCGTCGCGATCAAGGGGCTCGGCGGCTATCAGCTCATCTGCGATGCCCGCGACGAGGCGGTCATACGACGGCTGCGGCAGCGCAAGCAGCGCGACCAGAAGCCCTTTGCGGTGATGGTCGGGTCGCGGGACACGGTTGCCGACATCGCGGACGCCGATGCCGCCGAGCTCGCGTTGTTCGAAACGTCGCCGCGGCCGATCGTACTGATGACGTCGCGCCATCGGCTCGCGCCCTCGATCGCACCTGAATTGTCGCGCCTCGGCGTCATGCTGCCGGTCGCCCCGCTCCATCACCTGATCTTCGAAGCGCTGGAATCGGCCCATCCGCGGACCGATGGACGCTGGGTGATTGTCGCCACCAGCGCCAATCCCGGCGGCGCGCCACTTCTGACCGACAATCGCCAGGCGGAACGAATGCTGGCCGGCATCGCCGACCTCATCGTCTCCCATGACCGCGACATCGTCACCCGCGCCGACGATTCCGTGGCCGCAGTCTTTGCCGGCCAGACGCAAATGATCCGCCGTGCCCGCGGCTACGTGCCCGAGCCGGTTCGCCTCGCGCGGTCGGTGCCGCCGATCCTCGCCGTCGGCGGTGCGCTGAAATCGACGGTGACGGTCACGCGCGGCAACGAGGCCTTCGTCTCTCAGCACATTGGTGACCTCGACACCGCCGAAGGCATCCGCTTCTTCGAGGAGACTATCAAGCACCTGCTCTCGACGCTGGATGTCGAGCCGGTTGTCGTGGCTCATGACCGACATCCGAACATGGGATCGACCCGTTTTGCCGAGGCGAGCGGAAAGAGGTTGGCTGCGGTCCAGCACCATCACGCCCATGCGGCTGCCGTGATGGCGGAACATGGCATCACGGGAGCGGCGTTGGCGCTCGTGCTCGACGGCTTCGGCCAGGGCAGCGACGGCGGCATTTGGGGCGGCGAACTCCTGCTGTGCGAGGGCGCGCAGTTCCGGCGGCTCGGTCATCTCGCGCCGATGAAGATGCCAGGCGGCGATCGCGCCGCGCGCGAGCCGTGGCGCATGGCTGCCGGCGTGCTGCATGAACTGCATCAGGCTGATACGATCGCAACCCGGTTTGCCGCGCAGCCGCAGGCCGCGTCCCTCGCCGCCATGCTGGAGCAGCCGGGCATGCCGGTGACGACGAGCGCCGGCCGCCTGTTCGATGCCGCAGCGGGGCTGCTCGATCTTTGCCCAGTGCAAGGTTACGAGGGCGAAGCCGCGATGAAGCTGGAAGCGCGCGTTCGCACGCCGCGCGTCATGAACGACGGCTGGACGGTCGAGCACGGCGTGCTGTCGCTCTTTCCGCTGCTCGCGCGCCTTGCAGCCGAGACGGGCGATCCGGTCGATGGCGCCGAGCTGTTCCATGGCACGCTGGCTGCCGCCTGCGTCGACTGGATCGCGCGCGCGGCGCGGGCGTCTGGCATCACGACCGTCACACTGAGTGGTGGCTGCTTCCTTAATGCGATCCTCAGTTCCGGGATCGTGCGCGGCTGCATTGCCGCCGGGCTCACGCCATTGCAGCCGCGGCAATTGCCGCCCAATGACGGCGGTCTCAGCCTCGGGCAGGCCTGGATCGCCGCGCTCCAACTCGAACAGTCCGGCCTGGAAGGAATTGCCTGATGTGTCTTGCGATACCGGCTGAGGTCACCAAGCTCCTGCCCGACGAGATGGCGACTGTCTCGATTGACGGCGTCTCCAAGGAGATCTCCGTCGCCCTGATCGAGGATCTCGCCGTCGGCGACTATGTGATCATCCATGTCGGCTACGCCCTGACCAAGATCGATCCGGAGGAGGCGAAGCGGACGCTCGAGGTGCTGCGCGAGCTCAGCGCCGAGGGACAGGGAGCCGTGTCATGAAATATGCCGACGAGTTTCGCGACAAGGAAATCGCGCTCGGGCTTGCGAGGGTGATCCGCACGGAGGCCGATCCGCAAAGACCCTATCGCCTGATGGAATTCTGTGGCGGTCACACGCATGCGATCTCGCGTTACGGCCTCGAGGACATGCTGCCGAAGAACGTACGTATGATCCACGGGCCAGGCTGTCCGGTCTGCGTGCTGCCGGCCGGCCGGATCGACATGGCGATTGCGCTTTCGATGCGGCCCGAGGTCATCTTGTGCATCTATGGCGACCTGATGCGGGTTCCCGGCTCGCAGGGCGGCTCGCTCCTGAAAGCAAAGGCGCGTGGCGCCGACATCCGCATGGTCTATTCCACCATCGACGCTGTCAGGATCGCCGAGGACAATCCCGCCCGCGAGATCGTGTTCTTCGCCATCGGCTTCGAGACCACGACGCCGCCGACGGCTGTCATGATCCGGCTGGCGGAGAAGAGGAAACTCCAGAACTTCACGGTGTTCTGCAACCACGTGCTGACGCCGCCGGCGATGCAGAACATCCTAGAGAGTCCTGATATTCGCAACATCGGCCGGGTCGAGATCGACGGCTTCGTCGGGCCGGCGCATGTCTCCACCATCATCGGCACCGCCCCTTACGAGTTCTTTGCCGAGGAGTTCGGCAAGCCGGTGGTGATCGCGGGCTTCGAGCCGCTCGACATGATGCAGGCGATCCTGATGCTGGTGCGCCAGGTCAACGAGCACAGGCACGAGGTCGAGAACCAGTATAGCCGCGCCGTGAACCGCGACGGCAATCTGCGCGCCAAGGAGGAAGTGTCCGACATTTTCGAGCTGCGCGACCAGTTCGAATGGCGCGGGCTCGGCCAGGTGCCCTATAGCGGGCTGAAGCTCAAGCGCGCCTATGCGAAATACGACGCCGAAATCCGCTTCGACATGAGCGAGCTGCGCGTCGACGACAATCCCGCCTGCGAATGCGGCGCCATCCTGCGCGGCGTCAAGAATCCGGTCGACTGCAAGCTGTTCGGGACGGTCTGCACGCCGGAGACGCCGATGGGGTCGTGCATGGTCTCCTCCGAAGGCGCCTGCGCGGCGCATTGGACTTACGGTCGCTTCCGCGACCGCCAATTGAGGCAGGCGTCATGAAGGCCTACCAGCGCAAGCTCGACATCAGAAACGGCTGCGTCGACCTGTCCCACGGCTCGGGCGGCCGGGCCATGGCGCAGTTGATCTCGGGCCTGTTCCACGAGGCTTTCGGCAACGAATGGCTGGCGCGCGGCAACGACCAGTCGGCTTTCGACGTCGGCGCCGGGCGCATGGTGATGACGACCGACGGCTATGTAGTCTCGCCGCTGTTCTTTCCCGGCGGCAATATCGGCTCGCTCGCGGTGCACGGCACCGTCAACGATATCGCCATGGCCGGAGCGCGGCCGCTCTATCTCTCGGCGAGCTTCATCATCGAGGAGGGCTTTCGGTTCGCCGACCTCAAGATAATCGCGGAGTCGATGGGGGAAGCGGCGCGCATGGCCGGCGTCCACATCATCACCGGCGACACCAAGGTGGTCGAGCGCGGTAAGGCCGATGGCCTGTTCATCTCGACCGCCGGCGTCGGGGTCGTGCCTGACGGGCTCGAGCTCTCGGCCGAAAACGCGCGTGTCGGCGATCGCGTCCTGATCTCGGGCACGCTCGGCGATCACGGCGTAGCTATCATGTCGAAGCGGCAGAACCTCGCCTTCGAGACCGAGATCGTCTCGGATTCTGCGTCATTGAACAGTCTCGTCGCGAACATGGTCGAAGCCGGTGGTCGCAGCATCCGCCTGATGCGCGATCCTACCCGCGGCGGACTCGCGGCTACGCTGAACGAGATCGCCCAGCAGTCCAGCCTCGGTTTCCATCTCATCGAGGAGGCGATCCCGGTCAAGCCTGGCGTCGCGGCGGCGTGCGAGCTGCTTGGACTTGATCCGCTCCACGTCGCCAACGAGGGCAAGCTGGTCGCGATCGTCGCGCCGGAGGCTGCCGGTGCGGTGCTGGCCGCGATGCGGGCGCACCCGCTTGGCCGCGAGGCTGCCGACATCGGTGAGGCCGTTGCCGACGATCATCATTTCGTGCAGATGGCAACGAGCTTTGGCGGCGGCCGAATTGTCGATTGGTTGTCGGGCGAGCAACTGCCCCGTATCTGCTGAGGCCCACGATGCGCATTCTGCTCCTGTCGCATTCCTTCAACAGCCTGACGCAGCGGCTCCACGTCGAGCTTAGGGAGCGAGGCCACCATGTCTCGGTCGAGCTCGACATCCATGCCGATGTCACGCGCGAGAGCGTGGCGCTCTATCGGCCGGATCTGGTGATCGCGCCGTTCCTGAAGCGAGCGATTCCAGACGATATCTGGCGCAGCGTGCGTTGCCTGATCGTTCATCCCGGGCCGCCCGGTGACCGTGGTCCGGCTGCGCTCGACTGGGCGATTCTCGAAGATGCACGCGAGTGGGGCGTCACGGTGCTGCAGGCGGATGGTGAGTTCGATGCCGGTCCGGTCTGGGCGTTTCGCACCTTTCCGATGCGGCCCGCCGCGAAGTCCAGCATCTACCGCAACGAGGTGACATCGTGTGCCGTCGAGGCGGTGCTCGAAGCCGTCGCGGCGATCGAAGCCACAACCGCTGCTCCACAGCCGCTGCGTGCGGACGACCCGCGCATTCGCACGCGTGGACCGTGCCGCCAGGCGGATCGGACGATCGACTGGCAGCACGACACCACTGCGACCATCCTGCGCAAGATCCGCAGCGCCGACGGCATGCCGGGACTCGCCGACAGCCTGTTCTTCCAGGACGTCAGGCTGTTTGACGCGCATGAAGCGCGCGGCATCTCCGGCGTGCCCGGAACCGTCGTCGCACAATGCGATGGCGCGCTGGCGCGGGCCACGATCGATGGCGCGGTCTGGATCGGCCATGTCAGGCGGCTTGCGCCGAAGAGTCTGAAACGGCCGGCGGCAAAAATCTTCGCGGAGGAGGCGGCGCAGCTGCCGCACAGGCCCGGTTGCGGCTACACCCCGATACGATATCGCGAGTATGGCGAGGTGGGCGAGCTCGCGTTCTCGTTCTACAACGGCGCCATGAGCACCGGCGACTGCGAATCTCTGCTCGGCGCCTATCGCGCCGCGCTGACGCGCCCAACCAGGGTGCTGCTGCTGACGGGCGGCCAGGACTATTGGTCCAACGGCATTCATCTTGCCGAGATCGAGGCGGCCGAAAGCGCTGCGGATGAGTCCTGGCGCAACATCAATGCGATCGACGATCTCGCCCGCGCGATCATCCAAACCACCGATCGTCTGGTCGTCTCGGTCATGCGCGGCAACGCTGGCGCGGGGGGAGTGTTCCTCAGTCTCGCCGCCGACGAGGTCTGGGCAAGCGACCAGATCGTCCTCAATCCGCATTATAAGGACATGGGCAATCTCTACGGCTCGGAATATTGGAGCTACCTGTTACCTCGGCGGTCGGGAGCTGCGAACGCTGGACGGATCACGCAATGCCGCCTCCCAATTGGCGTGGCGGAGGCACGACGTCTCGGCATCGTCGATCGGGTGCTGTCGGACGGGGAGCTCGCAGACGCGAGCCTTGTAATGCGCGGCGCCGCCATGGCGTTGCATGCCGACTTCGCCATTCGCCTCGCCGACAAGCAAAAGCGGCGTGCGACTGATGAGGCCGAGAAGCCCTTGCAGGCTTATCGCGACGAGGAGTTGCGGCGGATGAAATTGAATTTCTACGGTTTCGATCCGAGCTATCACGTCGCGCGCTACAACTTCATTCACAAGGTGCCGAAATCGCGCACGCCGCTGACCATCGCGAGCCATCGGTCCCGGCGTGCACCGGACCGGCCAATCGGCATGGCGGTGCCATCGTGAGCATTCAGGGAACCATCCTCGTCGTCGACGACGAAGTCCGCTCGCAGGAAGCGCTGCGGCGCGTGCTCAGGGAGGATTTCGAGGTGCTCTGCGTCGGCAATGCGACCGATGCGGAGAAGCTGCTGGAGGGCGAGATCGTCCACGCGATCCTGTGCGACCAGCGGATGCCGCATGAGTCCGGCGTGAGCTTCCTCAAGCGCGTCCGCGAGCTCTGGCCGGATCCGGTACGGATGATCATCTCGGGCTATTCGGACTCCGAGGACATCATCGCCGGTCTGAACGAGGCCGGCATCTACCAGTACATCACCAAGCCCTGGCAGCCGGACCAGCTCGTCGAGACCGTCAAGGAGGCAGTCCAGCTCTATCGGTTGCAGAAGGAGACCGAAACCGCCGGCGTCGATGTCAAGGCGATCTCGGAGCATATCAAGAAGGTGGTCTCGGTCAAGCGCGGCGCGGCCAAGCAGCTCTACGACTTCGACCGTATCGTGCATTCGGCGGAGAGCCCAATGCACAACGTGATCGAACTCGGCAGGCGCGCCGCCGACTACGATATCTCGGTTCTGATCACTGGCGAGTCCGGCACCGGCAAGGAGCTTTTGGCGCGCGCCATCCACTACGGCTCGGCGCGGGCCAGCAATGCGTTCGTGGTCGAGAACTGCGGCGCACTGCCGGACGAGCTCCTGGAGAGCGAGCTGTTCGGTTGCAAGAAGGGCGCCTTTACCGGCGCCTATCAGGATCGCATTGGCCTGTTCGAGGTCGCCGATGGCGGCACGATTTTCCTCGACGAGATCGGTGAGACTTCGCCGGCGTTCCAGGTCAAGCTCCTGCGGGTGCTGCAGGAGAGCGAGATCCGGCCGCTCGGTGCACAGCGCGTGCGCAAGGTCGACGTGCGTGTGGTTGCGGCAACCAATCGCGACCTGGAGGCCGAGGTCGAAGCCGGCCGCTTTCGGCGCGATCTTTACTATCGCCTCGCTGCATTCCCGGTGCACATGCCAGCGCTGCGTGAGCGTCCGATGGATATCTCGCTGATCGCCGAGGGTGTGCTGTCGGCGGTCAAGATCTCGTTCAACCGGCCGAACCTGCGCTTCGCGCGTTCGGCACTGGATGAATTCGCGAAATATCACTGGCCCGGCAACGTGCGCGAGCTCCAGAACGAGATCCAGCGCATGGCGGTCCTTGCCGATCAGGATGAGCTGCGAGCCCCGCCGCTCTTGGGGCGGCGCAACGGGAAGCGATCCGCGCCGATCCCGGTGCACGGCAAGTTGAATGGATCGGCCTCCTTGAAAGATAAAGTGGAGGATCTCGAGAAGTCGGTTATCATGAATTGCCTGGAGAGGTACGACGGAAATATCAGCCGTGTCGCCAGCGAGCTGGGTCTGTCACGGGTGGGACTCAGGAACAAGCTGTCCAGGTATGATCTGAGAAAAAATGCCAAAGGCGACGCACTCTCCTGAAGCGAGCGAGCCGGACTCGCTTCTCAAGCTGGTCACCAGCAGCGGAGCGATCGAGTTCGATCGCGAGCGCGAAGGCGCCTGGATCGAAGTCATCCGCAAGATGGACGAGGTCTATTCGGACCTGTTGCGCTACGAAGTCGACCTCGAGCACAAGAACGCGGAGCTGGAGGAGGCCCAGGCCTTTGTCACCAACGTCATCGAGTCCGTCTCGGACATCCTCGTTGTCTGCGACGCCAGGGGTCTGGTGCAACAGGTCAATTCCGCGTTCCAGCATGCGCTTGGCCGAAGCGTCCAGGACGTGGTGGGTAAGAACATCGCCGACGTTATCGATGCTGCCGACGCTGCCAAGCTCGTACCGCTCCTGAAGCCGCGCGGCACGCCCGACGTCGTCGATGGCGAATTGAGATTCTCGACGGATGGCGGCAGCACCGATCTGTTCGCGATCAACAGCTCCCCGCGCCAGGATCATCGTGGCCGTTTCATCGGTGTGGTTCTTACTGGCCGGCCGATCGGCGAGCTGCGCCGTGCCTATGAGGCGCTGCACAAGGCGCATCATGAATTGCAGCGTGCGCAGCGGCAACTTGTCGAGCAGGAGAAGATGGCGAGCCTCGGCCGACTCGTCGCCGGCGTCGCGCACGAGCTGAACAATCCGATCAGCTTCGTCTACGGCAACATCCACACCCTGATACGTTACCGCGCTGCCATCGTCGCCTATCTCGACGCGGTTCACGGCAAGAGCCGGGCGGTCGACCTCGTGGCGTTGAAGAAGAGCCTGCGCATCGACGATGTTCTCGAGGATTTCGGTCCGCTGATCGAGGGCACCATGGAGGGTGCGGTCCGCATAAGCGAGATCGTCAAAAACCTGCGCCGGCTCTCGTTCAGCAAACTCGGCGAGGTCGAGCGCGTCAATATCGAGCGGTTGATCAACACCGCTGTGCTGTGGGCCGTCCGCACCAAGCAGGTGCGCATCGACCTGCAGATGGAGCTCGAACCGGAGCTCTGGATCTCCGGCAACGAGAGCCAACTACATCAGGTCATCGTCAATCTCGTGGAGAATGCGATCGACGCGATGCGAGGCACCGAATTGCCCCGGTTGGTCGTCTCGGCTGCACGCGAGGGCAACGAAATCTTGTTCCGGATTTCGGACAACGGTCCGGGAATCGACAAGGATCACATCAGCCATATCTTCGAACCGTTCTTTACCACTAAGCGGGTCGGCGAGGGTACGGGGCTCGGCCTGTGGATCAGCTATGGCATCGTGCGCGAGCACGGCGGCGAGCTCGTTGCCGCCAACGACCCGGAAGGTGGCGCGACCTTTTCTTTTGTGCTGCCGGCAGCATAGGCCGCTGACGGCAATCATGCACGAAGTTAGCTCCCCTGAAGCTGACCGGAGGCAGCCCATTACATCCGGCTGGACTTGGTAGGGAGCCCCTACCAATCCTGGCGCGAGCTGAACTCCGTCCACTCGTCGTTCAGAGCTGCAATCCGTCGACTCCCTCGTGCGCAAGCTGCTCGGTAACCTGTCGGTCGGCGTGATCGATCTCGTCAATTGTTCGAAGTGGGATGATCGAAGACCGTGGGTTTGACTCCCACTCTCTCCGCCTGCTCGGCGGTCCTTCGGGGAAGCTATGGGCGACCTCTGCAAAGCGTTGGCGGATAGAGAGCGCGTGCGTTGCGCAGGCCGGGCATACCCGTGCAGGGTCTAATATGCCTAGCCAGCTCGCGAGCAGGAATCAGGGTCGGTCAGTCTCATCTCAGCGGTATCGATTCCTAAGGAAAACTCATAAATGCATCACAAAATTAGGGCTAATCCAGCAAATTGGAACCTGCAATAGTTTGCGCTGAGACGCCCAAGGATCGAAGAAAACAAGACCGGGCGTTCGCCGGCGGATGCGGGACATTGGGAGGATGCGATGGTGCTTTCCGGAAGAGCCACGTTCACTTCACGTCGCCAGGTTCTGAAGGCAGCTGCCGCCGGGGCTGCGGCGTCGCTGATCGGGGCGCCGCGCGGCCACGCTGCGGCCAAGAGTCTGACTCTGATCCACGAAAGCTCCTTCATCAAGACCTTCGACGGCTATTTCCAGAATACCCTCGCCCCTGCCTACGAGAAACTCACCGGCGTGAAAGTCAATTATGAGCTCGCAAGCGTTGGCAGCCTTCAGACCCGCGTCACCACGATCGCGGAAACCGGGAGTGGCGCTGACCTGACGCTCAACTTCTTCAACTGGCCCTTCCTGTACGGCGAGAAATACATTGACGTGAGCGATATCGCCGAGAGCGTCGGCAAAGACCAGGGCGGCTGGTACGAGCCAGCCAAGGAGGCCTGTGTCGTCAACGGCAAGTGGAAAGCCATTCCCTTCGGCAATGTCGGTCAACTGATGAACTGGCGCATGGACTGGTTCAAGGAGGTGGGCTTCGACAAGTTTCCAGACACCTGGGACGAGCTCTTGGAAGCCGGCACCAAGCTCAAGGCGAAGGGACACCCGTTCGGCTTCGAACTCGGTCACGGCTTTGGCGACAATCACGGCTGGCTCTATCCGCTGCTGTGGTCGTACGGCGGCCACGAGGTCGAGCCCGACGGCAAAACAATCGTGCTGGACTCCGACGAAACCGCGCGCGCCGTGGACTTCGCCCGCAAATTCTTCCAGCAAACCATGCTGGAGGACGTGCTCGGGTGGACCGACGTCAACAACAACAAGGCCTGGCTCAGCGAGCAGATCTCCTGCACCAACAACGCCGAGAGCATCCTGTGGGTCGCCAAGCGCGATTTCCCCGACATCGCCAAGGTCACCGGACAAGCGCAGAATCCACAAGGCCCGAAAGGGCGCTTCCACACGCTTAATTCCTGGAGCCATTCCATCTTGAGCCACACGCCCGATCACGAGGCGGCGAAGGCTTTCTTGCGGTGGCTCTGCGAAAAGCCGCAGCTTGGCGCTTGGTATGCGTCCGCCGATACGTACTACCAGCCATTCCTGCACGGCTATGACGACGCGCCGATGTGGAACGTCGAACCACGCAATCTGCCTTTCCGAGACGCGCTTGCGACGGCGCATCTGCCGGGATGGCCCGCTCCCGTGAGCCGCGCCCAGTCCGAGGTGATCGCAAAATATGTGGTGATCGACATGTTCGCCAAGGCTTGCGCAGGCGCTTCGACGAAGGAGGTCATCGCCAACGCGGTCGCTCAGCTCAAGCAGATCTACAGTCAGACCTGATGGCAACGATCACATCGGAACGGGTCGTTCATCCTCGGTCGCTGCCGCTCCGACGCGCAGTCGCGCGATGGCTCGACCGTGAAGCCGTGTTCAGTTGGTTCATGATGGCGCTGCCGCTGCTTTTTCTCTTCGCGCTGGTCGGTTACCCCTTCATTTATGGCATTTGGCTGAGCCTGGAGAATCGACCGGTGGCCCAACCGGGGACCTTCGTCGGCCTTGGCAACTTCATTGAGGATGCCCGCGATCCCGTCTTCTGGCAGGTGGCGCGAAATACGTTCATCTATACTGGCGTTGCCACGCTGCTGAAAATGGTCGGCGGGTTGGCGCTTGCTTTGGTCATCAACCAGAACTTCCGGATGAAGAACTTCGTCCGGGCCGCGCTGCTGCTTCCGTTCATAGTGCCGACGGTGTTGAGCACGGTGGCCTGGATGTGGATGCTCGATCCTGCGTTCAGCGTCGTCAATTGGATGCTGGTGCATATGGGCCTCGCCAGCCGTGGTCCGTCCTGGCTCGGCAATCCAGCGCTGGCGATGGCCTCGATCATCATGATCAATACCTGGCGCGGATTGCCGTTCTACGGTATCACGCTTCTCGCCGGACTGCAGACGATACCGCAAGATCTCCATGAAGCCGCGGCCATCGACGGCGCCGGCAGCTGGACGCGCTTTTGGCACATCACGCTGCCGCTTCTGAAGCCGGTGATTCTGATCGTCACCGTATTCTCGGTCATTTTCACTTTCGCCGACTTTCAACTGGTTTATGTCCTGACCCACGGGGGGCCTGCGAATGCGACGCAGCTGTTTGCGACCTACGCATTCGACATCGCCATGAGCGGCGGCCAGCTCGGCCGCGGCGCTTCGGTGGCGCTCGCCATGCTGCCGATCCTGGGTCTCCTGATCATCGGCCTGACGACCTACATGCGGAGCCACGAATGATCGAGCGTCGTGGATGGCGTTGGCGCGCCTTGCGGCTGTGGCTGCCACTCGGCTTCTTTCTGGTGACCGGGCTTGCGCCGTTCTACTGGATGGCGGTGACCTCGCTGAAACCGAATGCCGAGCTCTACAACACGCGCATCATGCCGCTGATGGTGTATCACCCGACACTCAAGCACTATGTCGATCTCTTGACAGAAACCAGCTTTCTCACCTGGACCTGGAACACGACCGTGGTCGCGGTCGCCTCGACCGCGATCTCGCTGGTGCTGGGCATTATGCTGGCCTATCCGCTGGCGCGAATGCGCTTTGCGGGCGCCGGATTGATCGCCGCAACCGTAGCGGCGACCTATCTCGTGCCGCAGCCCTTCCTGTTCATCCCGCTCGCCGACATCATCAACAGTCTTGGTCTCTCAAACACCCTAACTTCGCTGATCCTCACATACCCGACGATGCTGATCCCGTTCTGCGCCTGGCTGCTGATCGGCTACTTCAAGACCGTGCCGCGGGAGCTCGAGGAGGCTGCAAGGATCGACGGCGCGAACCGGTTTCAGACTATGACGCGGGTCGTTCTGCCGCTCTGCGTTCCCGGCTTCATCTCGGCGGGCATCTTCGCCTTCACCCTTTCGCAGAATGAATTTCTCTACGCCCTGATCTTCCTCACCAAGACCGATGTGCGCACGGTGCCGGTGGGGGCAATCGCCGAACTCATACGCGGTGACGTGTTCTATTGGGGCCAGCTGATGGCGGCTGCCTTGCTCGGCTCGTTGCCGGTCGCTCTGATCTACTCCTTCTTCGTGGAGCACTACGTGGCCGGTCTGACCGCTGGCTCGGTGAAGGCTTAAAGCGCGATGTGATCGGGATGAATCGTCAGGCGCTCAGGTCGCTATTTCGTCGACAAGGCGCGCCTGGCGATCTCGGCGAACTGTTCCGCTGCGGGCGAGAGTGTAAAATCGGCCCGGCTCAACAGCGAAACATGCCGTTTGACCATCGGCTGGCTCAGTGGAACGGCTGCAAGGGTTGGAAACTGCGCCTTGGGTAGCATGTGCGCTGGCAGAATGCTGATTCCGGCACCCTCGGCGGTCAATGCCAGGGCCGTCGTAATGAGCGAGACTTCGAGGGCCGGCTTGAGCTCCTGGCCCGTCAGCGCCAAGGCCTCGTCGATCTGGGTACGGATTCGCGTTCCGCGGCGCATGACGATCAGGTCGGAGGCGGTGAGCTCGTCCCAGGTCAGGCGCCGACGCTTCTCGAACCGGCCGTTCTTGATGCCGATCGCCGAAAGCGGGCTTTGCATCAGTGTTTCGATCCGCGCCTCCGACGTGCCATCGTCTTCGAAGCTGCCGATTCCGAACTCGGCGTGGCCGGCCATGACGAACGGCAGCAGTTCGTCAGGAGCGATATCGAACAGATCAATCTTTACCTCGGGAGAGCGGGACCGAAATCTGGCCAGGATGCGCGGGAGCAGGGCCGAGGCTACACCAGCGGAGACTGCAAGGGCGATCCGCCCGGACCTCACCTCGACGAGGTCGCGCATATGCTGCGCGAGTCCTCGTGCGCCCGACAGGATGCGCTCCGCCGCGGGGATTGCTTCCCTGCACGCAGCCGTCGGGTGCAGTGTGCGCGTCGTCCGGTCGAACAGCTTGAGTTGGAACTTCTCCTCGATCTGCCGGATGAGGAGGCTGATCGCCGACTGCGTGACGCGCAGCTCGGCCGCCGCCTTCGTGATGCTGCCGAGGCGATAGACCAGGACCAGCGCCTCGAGCTGCCGCATGGTCGGATTCATAAGCTGACCTCGTGAATTTATGAGAATTTTGTGGCTAATCGAAAGACTTGAGGTGTGCAAGATAATTCTCACCGGCATCGCCGCCCAAGCGGCGAGTGTCGTCGGATAATACGAAACGCAGGGGAGGGAGATTTGGCGCAGACGATCAACATTGGCCGTTACATCGACGACCGTCCACTTTCGGCCTTCCAGGTCCGAGTGATCTGTTTGTGTGCCCTCGTCATCGGGTTAGACGGCTTCGATGCCCAGGCGCTCGGCTTCGTCGCGCCGGCGCTCAGTAAGGACCTACATCTGGCACCCGGCGCGCTTGGTCCTGTATTCGGCGCCTCGTTGTTCGGCGTGATGATCGGTTCGCTGCTGTTCGGCGCCCTGGCCGACTATTTCGGGCGGAAGTGGCTGGTGATTGCGGGCGTGATCGTATTTGCGCTGGGGTCGCTGGCCACCAGCAGGGCCGGAAGTGTTCCCGACCTGGTGGTCCTGCGCTTCCTGACCGGCCTCGGTCTTGGTGGCGTCCTGCCGAATGCGATCGCACTGACCGGCGAGTATTCACCGCAGCGACGCCGGACGCTGCTGATCATGCTGATGTTCATGACGGTATCGCTGGGATCGGCGATCGGCGGTTCGGTCGCGGCCAAGCTGATTTCGGCTTACGGCTGGCAGGCCATCTTCGTGATCGGTGGCGTCCTTCCGCTCCTTCTCTGCCCGGTCCTGATTGTATGGCTCCCGGAATCGCTGTCGCTACTGGCGCTCGACGAGCGCAACAACGGCCGCGTCCGCTCACTCCTGGGGCAGATCGACCCGTCGGCGAAGTTCGCGGATGCCGCACGCTTCGCCGTCATCGAGGAAAGCGGCAAGGGATTCCTGTTGCCGCAGCTCTTCACCAACCGGCGGCTCGTCCCGACATTGCTCTTGTGGATCATGTTCTTCATGAACATGCTCGACATCTATTTCCTCAACAGCTGGCTGCCGACGCTGACGCATGGCGTCGGCCTCGACGTCGAGGCTGCGATCGCCGTCGGGATCGCGTTCCAGCTCGGTGGAATGGTCGGCACGGTCGCGCTCGGATTGCTCATCGAGCGGCTCGGCTTCCATCGCGTCCTGTTTCTGACCTACGTCGCCGGCTTCGTCTCGATCGTTACCATCGGATTTGCCGGAGCCGTGCTGCCGATCCTGGTGCCGGCGGTCTTCATCGCGGGCGTCGCGGTCATCGGCGGCCAGATCGGTTGCAACGCATACGCGGCGCGCCTCTATCCGACCTACATCCGCGCCACCGGAATCGGTTGGGCGCTCGGCATCGGCCGTTTCGGTTCGATTCTCGGCGTGACCGTCGGCGGACTGATGCTCGCGGCGCACTGGAGCATCCCGTCTCTGTTCCAGACCAGCGCGGTGCCGCAGCTTTGCTCCGCGCTGGTGATCCTTGGTCTTGCCTTCGTCGGCATGCGCCGCGGCGGCGCGGTCAGCGGCCAGGCACAGCATGACGAGCTTTCGGTGCCCGAGCGAGCCTGAGCCAGCTCGCGAAAACGCCAGAGAACATGACATGAAAAACATCCAGACCCAGGTCCTGATCGTCGGCGCGGGGCCAGTCGGCTTGACCGCCGCCATGGATCTCGCCTCCCGCGGTATCGACGTCGTCGTCGCCGAAATCCGCCCGGCGGGCGAGCCACCGAACGTCAAATGCAACCACGTCTCTGCGCGCTCGATGGAGGTGTTCCGCCGCCTCGGCATCGTGCGCGAGGTGCGGGAAGGCGGATTGCCGGCCGACTTTCCGAATGACTGCGCCTATCGCACCGCCGTCGTCGGTCGCGAGCTGACGCGGATCCCCATTCCCTGTCGCGCGGATCGCTACACCGCGACCGGCGGCCCGGATACCGATTGGCCCACTCCCGAGCCGCCGCACCGGATCAACCAGATCTATCTCGAGCCGATCCTGTTTGCGGCCGCCGAGGCCCGGTCGGGAATCAGGATTCTCAATCGCGTTCAGGTCGAGCATTTCGAGCAGGGCGCAGACGGCGTTGTCGCGCGGGCGCTGGACCTCGACAATGACCGGAATATCACCATCGCTGCCGACTATCTGATCGGCTGCGACGGCGGCCGGTCGACCGTGCGCAGGCTGATCGGCTCGCGCCTCGCCGGCACCGACGTCGTGCAGCGCGTGCAGTCCACCTATATCCACGCTCCCGCGCTGAAGGATCTGATCACCCAGAAGCCCGCCTGGATGACCATGTCGCTCAATCCGCGCCGCTGCGGCACGACGGTCTCGATCGACGGCCGCGACAACTGGCTGATCCACAACCATCTCGCGCCGGAAGAGCTCGAGTTTGACAGCGTCGATCGCGACTGGGCGCTGCGCACCATTCTCGGCGTCGACGATCGCTTTCAATATGACATCATCAGCAAGGAGGATTGGGTCGGGCGGCGCCTGGTGGCCGATCGCTTCCGGGACGGCCGTGCATTCATTTGCGGCGATGCAGCCCATCTGTGGATTCCCTATGCCGGCTACGGCATGAACGCCGGCATTGCCGACGCCGTCGACCTCTGCTGGATCCTTGCGGGCGTGCTGCAGGGATGGGCGAGCCCCGCGCTGCTCGACGCCTACGAGGCCGAGCGCCAGCCGATCACCGAGCAGGTCTCGCATTTCGCGATGAACCACGCTCTTGCCGTCATGGGGCAGCGGCGCGCTGTGCCGCCCGAGGTCGAGATGGAAGGGCCCGCCGGTGATGCCGCGCGCAGCAAGATCGGCCAGGCCGCCTACGATCTCAACGTCCAGCAATATTGCTGCGCCGGCCTGAACTTCGGCTATTACTACGACCGGTCGCCGATCATTGCCTATGACGGAGCGGCGCCACCGCCCTACAGCATGGGCAGCTTCACAGCCTCGACCGTGCCTGGCGCCCGCGCGCCGCACGTCTGGCTGGCCGATGGACGCTCGCTGCTCGATGCGCTCGGTCCCGCCTATACGCTGGTGCGATTCGATCGGACCATCGATGCTGCACCGCTGGTGGACGCAGCCGCGCGTTCGGGCGTCCCCTTGACGCTCCTCGACGTCGATCGGGCTGAGGCAGGATACGATTTTCCTGAGGCGCTCCTGATGGTGCGCCCGGATTCGCACATTGCCTGGCGCGGCAATGATGTTCCGCGCGAGATCCGGCGATTGCTGGACCGCCTGCGCGGCGCGATCTCCGAGCCGGAACAGGGCCGGAAAAACCTCGCAAGTGAGATGAATACGGTTGCGGAGTGAATCGTCGAATCCGCAACGCGACAAGATGGCTGGGCTCCAGGTGAGGGGAAATACATGTACAAGAGGGCGAAGCTGGCCGTCATCGGTGCCGCGATCATTATCGTCGGCGCGCTTCTCGCGCATTTCACTCACTATGCCACGATCATCCTGTCGCTTTCGCTGGGTTTCATCATCCTGGTCGGTGGCCAATACCTTGCGATGTGGCTGGGTGGAAAACTGATCAATCCCGTTCCGACATCGCCCGTCGTGCCGCTATCGACGATCATCGCCATCCAGTTCATCCCGCTTCTCGCCATCATCGGTGTCATTTCAACATTCACCTGGCGGCGCACCGGGACATCGCTTCCGGGAGCACTTATCTGTGGCCTCCTCGTCACGTGGTAGGGCAGGCAACCCAGGCTGCGATCTGAGGCTTCGGTCGTTAATCTTGCCTGGAGCGCGGATTTGGCCGTCCAAAATTCAGGCGACTTGCAAGGTGGAAATCCCGGAATCGGAAGTCCCGGCGCGGATGAAGAACAACAGATGACCAAATATAGCGCTGCACACTATTTTCTTGAGGGGTTGTTGGACATCGGCGTCGATTATATCTTCGCGAATCTCGGCACCGATCATGTATCGCTCATCGAAGAGATCGCGCGCTGGGACCGCGAGGGGCGGCAACATTCCCGGGTTGTGCTGTGTCCACACGAAGTGGTCGCCGTTCATATGGCCGCAGGCTACGCGCTCGCAACCGGGCGCGGTCAAGCAGTCTTCGTTCACGTCGATGCCGGAACCGCGAACGCCAGCATGGCTGTGCAGAACGCCTTCCGTTATCGTCTCCCGGTGATGCTGTTTGCCGGTCGGGCGCCATTTACCCTGCATGGTGAATTGCTGGGGTCGCGCGATACCTATGTCCATTTTATCCAGGACAGCTTCGATCCCGCGAGCATCGTACGGCCCTACGTAAAGTGGGAATATTCGCTACCGTCGGGCGTCGTAGTCAAGGAGGCGCTTTCGCGGGGAGCCGCCTTCATGCAGAGTGATCCTGCAGGGCCGGTGTACATGACGCTGCCGCGGGAAACGCTGGCCGAGTGCTGGGATGAGGCGGCCGTGCGATCCTATCCGCCGGCGCGCTACGGCGCCGTGCGCGCGGGCGGCATAGAGACAAACCGCGCGATCCAGATCGCTGAAGAATTGATGGCCGCGGAAAATCCCATTGCTGTTACGGCTTATCTGGGTCGCAAGCCGGAAGCTGTTGCCGTGCTCGATCGCCTTGCGAGAATCTGCGGCATACGCGTGGTCGAGTTCAACGCGATCGACATGAACATTTCTCGGGACTCACCCTGTTTTGCCGGATTCGACTTGGCGCCGGTGATTGCGGATGCTGATCTCGGCTTGATGCTCGATGTCGACGTTCCCTTTATCCCCCAAGCTCTGCCCGTCGCTTCATCGCTGCGTTGGATTCAGGTTGATGTCGACCCCCTGAAATCCGATCTCCCGATGTGGGGCTTTGCGACCGACCTGCGTGTAGCGGGCGACTGCGCCACGGTGTTGCAACAGGTGCTGGAAATCGTCGAAGCGCGCGCGAGCAATGGCTTCAGATCCAGGGTTGAAGCGCGAATTGCTTCTTGGAGGACCGTCCGCGAGATAGCCGAAGCGAAGAGGAAAGCCGCTGCGGCGGAGCCGGGCAGGCACGGAGAGATCAATCCGGCTTACCTGTTCGCGCGCCTTGCCGCTCTGATCTCGCCAAACGACGTGGTCGTCAACGAGGCTATTCGGAACGCCCAATTGCTGCAGCAGCAACTTCGACGAACCGTTCCTGGTACCTACGTGGGGTTAGCCGGCGGTGGTCTCGGGTTCAGCGGCGGCATGGCGCTTGGTCTCAAGCTGGCGGAGCCTGATAGACGCGTGATACAGGTCATCGGAGACGGCGCGCTCCATTTTTCTTCGCCGGATTCCGTCTTCGCAGTTTCCCAGCGGTACAAGCTGCCAATCTTCACTGTTGTGGTCGACAACGGCGGGTGGCAGGCCGTTAAAGCTTCGGTCCAGCGCGTCTATCCAAACGGTGAGGCGCAACGCAGTGATTCCTTTCAGTCACGGCTTGCGAATTATGGGCAGGGTGAGAAACGAAGCTTCGCCGACATCGCTCGCGCATTCGGCGCCTATGGCGAAGATGTAGCCGACCCGGGTGAACTTGACGCGGCCATCAAGAACTGTCTTGCGGCAGTCGACGGAGGCCGTGCCGCGCTTCTCCATGTGCAAATTGAACCACTCTAGATGCCGCCGGTGCGACGCCGGCGGGTTGACACATCCAGTGGTCGTTCGACAATGCGATGACTGATTGCCATCCAGGAGAGCTACACGTGTCCAGAACGACATCCTTGCTGATGCCTGCGGTTTCAGCTGCGATTTATGTTGCTGCGGTCTCGTCAGCAATCGCCCAGACAACTGATATCGCGTCGCCTTCGATCGCTCCGGCGCGCGAATGTTCGGCTCTGGCCGGCCTGAAAATTCAGGATACCACCATTATCACCAAGGCTCTCCACGTGCCGGAAGCGCCCCCTGGAACGGTGCGCCCGCTGCCGCGCTATCCCGATACGGTGGCTGTTGCACTCCCGTCGAATTGCCTCGTGAACGGCACGATCGATGAGCGCGTCGGCGTGGACGGCAAGCCTTATGCGATCGGTTTTGCAATCGCCCTGCCGGATCGTTGGAATGGACGATTTCTTTTTCAAGGCGGAGGTGGTTTGAACGGCACGGTACGCCCGCCGATCGGAGCGCAGGCGGCGGGAGACGTGCCCGCGCTTGCTCGCGGCTTCGCTGTGGTCACGACGGACAGCGGACATCAAGCTGCCGAGTTCGATGCGTCGTTCATGAAGGATCAGGAAGCCGCGCTGAACTTCGCCAATGCGTCCGTGGGAAAGGTCACTTCAGCCGCAAAGGCGATCGTCGGTCTCTATTACGGCCAATCAGCAAGTCATTCGTATTTTATCGGCTGCTCGACAGGCGGTCGTGAGGGCATGCTGGCCTCCCAGCGCTATCCGCAAGAGTTTGATGGCATTGTTTCCGGCGATCCGGCCATGCGTACAGGTCGCTCCAATCTCGGCCTCGCCTGGGCCAATGCCGCCTTTACCGAAATCGCGCCTAAGGATGCATCCGGAAAGCCGGCTCCGTCCGAGGCATTCTCGGTCGATGAGAGGAAGCTGATCACGGATGCCATACTGGACACCTGCGATGGCAAGGATGGCATCAAGGACGGAATGATATTTGATCGCAATGCGTGCCGGTTCGATCCCGCCGTGCTGGCCTGCACCAGTGACAAGCATGATTCCTGCCTCTCTCCGGTCAAGGTGAGCGCGTTGAAAAAAGCGTTCTCTGGCCCTAAGAACGCCCGTGGAAACCAAGTCTATCCTCCCTTTCCATGGGATGCCGGCGTCGCTGCGGAGGGTGTTTCCATTCCCGGTATTCTGGTGACCGGCGGACGTAGTCCGGTTGGACCGCCCTACCGGGAAAGCATCAATCTTGATCAGCTTGAAGATGCCGTCGATGCAAGCGGAATGGAGCGCCTGACGAACACGGCATACTGGACAAATCTCACGAGCTTCTTCGGGCGCGGTGGCAAACTGTTATTCTATCACGGATGGAGCGATCCTTGGTTTTCTCCTTTGGACACCCTGGACTACTATGAGCGTATGGCGAGGGATTCCGGCGGCCTGGAGCAGGTGAGGACAACCTCGAGCCGATTTTTTGCGGTGCCGGGGATGGGGCACTGCCGCAGCGGAGCAACGCTGGAGCGCTTCGACCTTCTCGGCGCGATTGTGAACTGGGTGGAGCAAGGCAAGGCGCCCGATCTGGTTATCGCGAGCGGTCCCGGGTTTCCCGGCCGCACCCGTCCACTCTGCCCCTACCCCAAACACGCCAAATACAAAGGCGAAGGTGATCCAGAGTCTGCCGCGAATTTCGCATGCGTGGAGTGATGGTATGCGAGCAACAGGCAATCTCGGGATGCTGAATTCAACGGCGGATTGGCTCTGGCTTAAGCCTGCCAGATCCCTCCAGTGACGGCGCATACGGCGGTCGTTCCTGTGTCATCGACCTCTACGCAGGCGCGGGCCGTCGGGAGTTGGGCCGGCGCTAACCTTCCGGCACCAATTTGGCGGGCCTCGGACCGGCAATAGGGGCCTGTCTCCGTACGGACGATTGACAGGCAATTATTACATGTCTAAAAATATGCAAATTCATATAATTCGTGAGATGCCTGAATGGACGCCCATCCGCTCAAGCTCAAGGTCAGATCGTGTGCCGCGGAGACGCCGTTCATACGGAGCCTTGTGTTCGACGTGGAGGACGGGGTCGTGCCGCGATGGCAGGCCGGCGCACATGTGCGCGTGGCGCTTCCCGATGGAGGCGACCGGCCGTACTCGCTGATGGCTCTGCCGGGCCTGCCCGGGGGCGCCCTGGCGCTCGGGGTGCTGCGCGAAGAGGCTTCGACCGGCGGCTCGCAGTTCATGCACGCGCTGAAGGTCGGCGATGTCGTCAAGGCAAGTGCGCCGGTCAACAATTTTCATCTGCATGAGAACGCGGCGCCCGCGCTGCTGTTTGCCGGCGGCATCGGCATCACGCCGATCCTGTCGATGGCGGCGGAGCTCACCGCCCGCGCAACTCCGTTTCGCCTGCACTACGCCGGCCGCGCGCAAGGACTGTTGGCGTTTCTGCCGCATCTCCAGGAGATTTGCACGAGAGAACTGTCCATTCACTATGACAGCGACGAGTCGCGTCTGGACATCGCAACGGCGCTCGGAGACGCAGCCGCGAACTGCCATATCTATGTCTGCGGTCCGGCGGGCATGATCGAAGCGGTGAGGGCGGCCGCGCGTGCCAGCATCCCGACCGAGCGCATGCACTACGAGCTCTTCAAGGCGGAGCAGCCAGGTTCGCCCGACCGGCCGTTCGAGGTCGAACTCAAATCGTCGGGGCAGATCGTCAGCGTTGCAGCCGGTCAGACCATCATCCAGGCGCTGGAAGCGGCGGGGCTCGACGTGCTCTACGACTGCCAGCGCGGCGATTGCGGCATCTGCCAGTGCGGCGTGCTCGAAGGGGTGCCTGACCATCGCGACGTCATCCTCAGCGACGACGAGAAGGCGTCCAACAAAGTCATGCAGATCTGCGTGTCACGCGCCAAATCGGCGCGTCTGGTGCTGGATCTATGAGGGAGACGAGGCTCGCCATGGCGAAATACGGACGGAATGCCCACGCGATTGTGGCACTGGTGCGCGACGCCGAAGTGCATCGCGACGTCTATGTCGATCCTGAGATCTTCGAGCTCGAGATGGAGCATCTGTTCCCGAACAGCTGGGTCTATGTCGGGCATGCGAGCCAATTGTCGAAGCCCGGCGATTTCATCACCGCCAATATCGGCCGGCAACCAGTGCTGGCGAGCCGCCATACCGATGGCTCCATCCATGTGTTCTACAATCGCTGTCCGCACAAGGGTGTGAAGATCGCGTCCGAGCCCTGCGGCAACACCGGAAAGTTCTTCCGCTGCCCTTATCACGCCTGGTCCTTCAAGACCGACGGCGCACTGCTCGCGATCCCGCTGAAGAAGGGCTACGAGGGCACCGGCTTTGGCGACACCCAGGCAAATGGGGGGCTGTCGAAAGTCAGGAACGTCGTGATTTATCGCGATTTCATCTTCGCCCGCCTGAACGAGGACGGCGTCTCCTTCGAGGACTATTTCGGCGAGAGCCTCTCGACCATCGACAACATGGTCGATCGCTCGCCGGAGGGCAAGCTCGCAGTCCAGGCCACGCCGATCCGTTACATGCACACCTGCAACTGGAAGATGCTGGTCGAAAACCAGACCGACACCTGCCATCCGATGGTCGCGCATGAGAGTTCGGCCGGCACCGCGGTCAAGGTCTGGAAGCGCGAGCAGGGCGATTCCACGGAGACGCCGATGGCGGTGCAGCTCTACGGTCCCTTCATGAGCCCCTACGAGTTCTACGAGCAGAGCGGCATCAGGATCTGGCCGAACGGCCACGGCCACACCGGCGTCGCCAACTCCATCCATTCGAACTACTCTGATGTCCCGGGCTATCTCGACCAGATGGTCGCGGCCTACGGCGATGCGCGCGCACACGAGATCCTCGGCGAGGTCAGGCACAACACCGTGTATTTTCCGAACATCATGGTGAAAGGTGCCGTCCAGATCCTGCGCAACTTCATCCCGATCGCGGTCGACAGGACACTGGTTGAGAGCTGGGTCTATCGCCTGGTCGGCGCGCCCGACAAGCTCTACGAGCGCGCGCTGATGTACAACCGTTTCATTAACGCGCCGACCTCGATCGTGGGCCACGACGATCTGGAAATGTACGAGCGGGCGCAGGAAGGGCTGAAATCCAACGGCAATCAATGGGTCAATCTGCGCAGGCTCTACGACAGCCATGAAGAGCAGGACGTGACCGCGGTGATCAATGGCACCTCTGAGCGGCAGATGCGGAACCAGTTTCATGCTTGGGCGAAATTCATGACCATGGATATGGACAAGCGCGTCGAGGCCGCCGAATGATCACCGAAAAGACGATCACCGACCTGGTCTATCGGGAGGCCGAGCTTCTCGACACGATGCAATGGCAGCAATGGCTCGATCTGTTTCACCCTGAAGGGCGCTACTGGATGCCGCTGGAATGGCAGCAGCAGGATCCGGTGCTGCAGCCGTCGTTGATGTACGAGGATATGCTGCTGCTCAAGGTGCGGGTCGAGCGCCTGGCCGGCGAGCGGACCTTCAGCCAGAAGCCGAAGAGCCGCTGCCATCATCTGCTGCAGGCGCCGCAGATCGTGGCGTGCGATCCCGCTGCGGGCGTCTTCAAGGCGCGGACGTCCTATATCTATACCGAGACGCGCGGCGATCTGCTGGAGCGATATTCGGGATGGGCGTCGCATGAGTTCGTCGAGATGGGCGATACCCTGAAGATCAAGCTCAAGCGGGTCGATCTCGTCAATTTCGACGCGCCGTTCGGAAACATTCAACTCTTCATGTGAGTATGCCTTGACCGCTACAGTCTATGCCCGCTTTCGTGAAACTGCGCTGCGCCGAGGCGAGGCCGGTTTCTTCAACGTGTTGCCGGAGACGGCCGACATCTACGGCATCGCGGGGGGCGAGATTTCCTATCGCGCCATGCTTGATCGTGTGGAGCACTGGCGAGCGGCTTTCGCGCGCCGCGGCTATGGCGAAGGCCACCGGGTCGGGCTGCTGCTCCAGAACAGGCCGGTGTTCGTCGAGCTATGGTTCGCGCTCAACGCGCTCGGCGTCTCCGTGGTGCCGATCAATCCGGACCTGCGGCTGAGCGAGCTCGAATACATTATCTCGCATTCCGAGATGAACGCGGTCTTTGTCCTCGCGGAACGACGTGATGAGGTGGAACTGGCGGCGCGTCAGGCCGGCCGGCCGATCTCGGTCGTGACGGATCAGGACGAGGTTCCCGCGCCCTTCGGCGGTGCGCGGCCTTCGACCGTGGGAGGCGAGGCGAGCGAATGCGCGCTGCTCTATACATCCGGGACAACCGGGCAGCCCAAGGGCTGCGTGCTCACCAACACCTATTTCCTGCATTCCGGAAACTGGTATCGCGACGTCGGCGGATTGATTGATCTCAAGAATGACGGCGAGCGCATGATCACGCCGCTGCCGCTGTTTCACATGAACGCGATGGCCGTGTCGCTGATGGCCATGCTGTCGGTCGGCGGCAGCCTGACCATGCTTGATCGCTTCCATCCGCGCACCTGGTGGGCGTCGGTGCGCGACAGCCGCGCCACCTGCCTGCATTATCTCGGCGTGATGCCGTCGATGCTGATGAGCGCGCCCGCATCGGAGCAGGACAAGGCGCACACCGTGCGCTTCGGCTTCGGCGCCGGCGTCGACAAGCTCCTGCATGCGCCATTCGAAGAGCGTTTCGGCTTCCCGCTGCTGGAGGCCTGGGCGATGACCGAGACGGGCAGCGGCGGCGTCATCGCCGCCAACGTCGAGCCACGCAAGATCGGCACCAGCTGTTTTGGTCGCCCGGCACCGGAGGTTGACGTTCGCATCGTCGATGACAGCGGCCATGATGCGCCGGTCGGGACGCCGGGCGAGCTGCTGGTGCGGCGGGCGGGCGCGGATCCGCGCTACGGCTTCTTCCGGGAGTACCTGAAGAATCCGGAGGCCACCGCCGAGGCGTGGGACGGTGGCTGGCTCCACACCGGGGATATCGTGTCGCGCGATGCTGACGGCGATCTCCATTTCGTCGATCGCAAGAAGAACGTGATCCGCCGGTCCGGCGAGAACATTGCCGCGGTCGAGGTCGAGTCCGTCCTCAACCGCCATCCCGCCATCCGGCAAGCCGCGGTTGCGGCAACGCCCGACCAGGTGCGCGGTGACGAGGTTGCGGCGGTCATCATCGCGGAACAAGGCGGTGCTGACCGCGCGCTCGCCGAGGACATCGTGCGCTGGAGCCTGGAGCAGATGGCGTATTACAAGGCGCCGGGCTGGATCTCTTTCGTCGACAGCCTGCCGCTGACCGCGACCGAGAAGATCCAGCGTGGCGGCCTGAAGGATTTTGTTGGCAAGTTGATGCATGACGGTGCGTTTTTCGATCTGCGTGACCTCAAGAAGCGGCAAGTTTGACCATGGCCCAGATCCGCACGACGCTCATCACCGGCGGCAATTCCGGAATCGGCGAGGCGCTGGCGAAAAGGCTCGTCGAGAGCGGACAACGCGTGGTCTCGGTCGGGCTGGAGAAGCCCACCTGGACGCATGATCTGCTCGCGGCCTATCGCGCTGATCTCTCCAATATCGAAGAGACACGCGCGATCGCAGAGGAAATCTGCCGCGATCATGCAGTCGATCGCCTCGTGCACAATGCGGGTGTCATCCTGCCGAACCTGCTGCCCGATGCGAAGCCGGAAGACATTCTGATGCTGGCGCAGCTGCACCTGGGCGCGCCGATGCTGCTGACCCAGGCGGCGCTGGAGGGAATGCGTTCGCGCCGCTTCGGGCGCATCGTCTTCGTCTCTTCGCGCGCCGCGATGGGGGCGGCGACGCGTTCGGCTTATTCGGCGACCAAGGCCGGCGTGCATGGCATGGCGCGCACCTGGGCGCTGGAGCTCGCCTCCGGTGGCATCACCGTGAACGTGGTCGCGCCGGGCCCGATCCTGACCGACAATTTCTGGGGCATCATCCCGAAGGGCTCCGAGCAGCAGGAGCGGATGGCGCGCAACGTTCCGGTCGGGCGGCTCGGCTCGCGCGAGGACGTGGCTCACGCGATCGAATTCTTCCTCGACGAACGCTCGGACTTCGTGACCGGGCAGGTGCTCTACGTCTGCGGTGGCACCAGCCTCGTCGGCCTCGGCCCTTAAATCATCAGATCTGGTTTTGCCGGATATTCTCGACCATCTTGGCCAGCACGCGCGCGCAGACCTCGATGTCGTCAGGCTCAATGCCTTCGATCAGCTTGTCGTAATTGTTAGCCATGATCGGCCAGATCTTGCGCAGCAGGGCCTCGCCTTCAGGCGTTAGTCCCACGACGCGACGGCGTTGGTCTTCCTCGGCGATCTCACGCTTCACGAGGCCCGACGACACCATGGATTCGACCATGCGGCTCGCCGTCGACTGCTCGGTCACCGCGAGAACGGCGATCTCGTTGACCGTCAGGGTCTTGTAGATGAACAGCACCGACAACGTCCGGAACACGACATTGTTGATGCCGTGCTCGCTGAGATCGCGGTTCTGGTCGAGGTTCCAGCGATTGGCGAGCCGGTTGAACAGATACGGGATGTAGGTTTGCAGCTGGTCCCTGGTCCTCGGCGGACCTGACTTCCATCGGCTCTTGGATTCTCTGGCCATTATCTCTTGCGACTTTGCTTCTTGCTCTCGGTATGAAGTTTTGAAGAAAGCGATTTCAGCACGGACAGCGCACCGTCCAGCTCCCGGGCCGAAACGTGCTCGAACCGTTTGCCGAGATGCTTCTTGTGGGTGTCGGCCGCCTTCCTGAACAGCGCTTCGCCCTTCGGCGTCAGGCGCACGATGAAGGACCGCCGGTCCTCGCTCGACATTTCCCGGCTGATGAGGTCGTCGGCGAGAAGACGCTGCACCAGGCCGGAGACATTGCCGCCGGTGACTTTCAGGTTTTGCGACAATTGCCCGAGCGCGAGGCCGTCCCGGTAACGATCGAGCTGGGCCAGCACGTCGAATTTTGCGAGCGACAGGCCGAACTCGGAGTTCAGCATCGCATTGAGCGAGGCGAACAGCTCGCCATGCAGCGACAGCAATTGCAGCCAGAGCCGGGTTTCGATCTGCCCAGGGACGGGAACGATGTTCTCTTTGAGTGCTGCCGGCATTGCATGACCATCGAGGACAAAATGTCTCGTCAATTGGAGGGGTTATCGCGGATCTTTCGCTCCGATTAGCAACTTGAGAATCGTCGTCAAGATTGATCCTGACGCCCTCGGGGGCGCACGGCAATCCAATCCTGCGCCGGCTGCGATGGAATCATGCAAAAGTCCTGATGGTCTGGATCACGCCGTCGAGCGCCTTGCCGGCGCTGTCCTTCAGCGCGGCCTCCCGCAGTCGGCGCGCCCAGTCGGCGGCATCATCGCGTCGCCCCACCAGCTTGATCGCGGCCAGTGTCCTGTCGAATTTCGACAGCCCCCGGCTGTGGGTATCGGAATAGCCTTTCACCAAGCGTCGGCATTGCAGGATCTCGACGCCGAGCTGGTAATTGGTGCCGACAGCGTCGGTTGCGGCCTTGAGCCATCCGTCCCTGTGAGCCGTCTCGATGGCGTGACGCAGCGAGCGGCGGCGCAGGCCGCGCATCCCGCCCACGGCATAGAGCGCAAGGAACCAGGGCAGCGAGTAGGTCCGCACCCGGCGCCCCCGGTTGACGCGCCGATCGAGCCAGCCGAGCAGGCGCGGCTGCGCGCCAAGCCAGCGGCCGAAGTTTGCGGGCAGCATGCCCATGACCTCCTCCATGCGGGGATGCATGAACTCGGTGGTCTGGAGCACCTGTCCGTCCGACATCTCGAGCTCGCTCTCGATGCGTGCGCGGCGGCCGGCGCGTGTCTTGAGGTCGGCGACGCGGATGACATCGTCATAGGTCATGGCGTTGGCCAAATATTTTGCCGCGGCCTCCGTGAAGGCATAGGTCCGGGCGCCACCGCCGGCATTGCGGTCGGCCGCGTGCAACGTCCTGAGGATGTCGAGATATTCGCCGCCATAGGCGACGTCCTGGAAGTCGACCACCTTCCGCAAGCCCGCGCGCGCCATGGCGAGCGCTGGTTCGGGCAGTTCCTGATTCAATCTTGCGACGAGGCCGGCGAGATCCGGATCAGGCGTTGCGGGAGAGGGGACGGCCTGTCTGGCTTGCGCTGGTGCTGCAATGTCGGCAACGCCGGACTTGACCCGGTCGAAGGCGGCCCCGAACGTCTCGATGCTCGCCTTCGCGCCTTTGCCGCCGGCGCGGATCACGTCGAGATAGCTGTCGCGGCTGAACGGCAGCACGTCGGCCGCCGCGAGCGCGCCGAACATCGCCGCCGAGATGACGCTGCCATGCGCGATCGCCAGCGCGTTCAGGTCGAAGATGATCTCGTTCTTTGCGGCAATCCCGATGGCACCGGTGACGGCGCCGCCGTCGGCGATGCCGTTGCCCGGCGCGATCTTCTCGCCGATCGCAAACGAGCGGTGGTTTGAGGCGATCAGCGTGGTACGGTCAGGCGTCACCAGGCCGCGCAGGATCGACCGGCCGGCCTCCATGAATTCGGCTGCTATCACCACGTCGACGTCGCCAGGCGTCGGCATCAGCGACAGGATCGGCTTGCGGCCGCCCGCCGGCGGCATCGCCTCGATGTAGTAGATCGTGGCGCCCGTGCGCTGGGCGACGCCGGGCACCGAAGTCGACTGCGCGACCCAGCCATGGTTCTCGGCGAGCTGCACGATCCAGTCGGTCAAGACGCCGCCGCCCTGGCCGCCCATCGCGACGATCGCAATCGAGATCGGCCGCTCGGTCGCTTCGCCGCTCGCGGGCAGCGCCAGCCGTACCGTCTCGTCTCTCATGCCCAGGTTCTCATACTATGGCCTCGAGTGCCGGACGACGACGGTCGCGCCGCCGCTGCAGCCAGCCGATGACACTCATCGCAACCTTGGATTTGAACTTGTCCCAGCCGGTCGGATTGTGGATCACGTCGGCGCGGTAGAACGAGGGGCAGAGCACTGCGGCCTCGGAGACCTCGCCGCAATTGCCGCAGCCGACGCAGGAATTGTCGATCGCAGCAACGGGATCATCGCGCAGGGGATCGTCGAGCTGCTTCACCGACAGCGACGGGCAGCCGGAGAGCCGGATGCAGGCATGGTCGCCGGTGCAGACGTCCTCGTCGACGCCAAAGCGCTCCTTGACGATGCGTTGCCCGTCCTTGATCGCCTTGTTCACTTGCGGCTTCACGCGGCGCTGCTTGTTCAGCATGCATTCGGAGGAGGCGACGATGACCTTCGGGCCTTCCTCCTTGGTGGTCAGCGCCTCCTTCAGCGTGTCGCGCATCTTGCCGACGTCATAGGTGCGGTCGAGCTGGCGTACCCATTGGCCGCCGATGCCCTTCACGGCCTTGACGATTGAATTGTTGGTATCGCGCCGCTTGTTGATCGCGCGCGAGGACAGGATGTCCTGGCCGCCGGTCGCCGAGGTGTAGTAGTTGTCGACGATGACGAAGACGCCGTCGTGCTTGTTGAACACGGCGTTGCCGATGCCGCTGGTCAGGCCGTTGTGCCAGAAGCCGCCGTCGCCCATCACAGCGATCGAGCGCTTGTCGGCCTTGACATTGAAAGCCGAGGTCGAGGCCGGGCCGAGGCCGAAGCCCATCGTCGTCGCGCCGATATTGAAGGGCGGCAGGATCGAGAACAGGTGACAACCGATGTCTGCGGAGACGTGGTGCTGGCCGAGCTCTTCCTCGACCAGCTTCATCGCGGCAAAGATCGGCCGCTCCGGGCAGCCGGTGCAGAGCCCGGGCGGGCGCGCCGGCACCACCTGCTTCAGCTTCTCGACCGCGGGGTGATTGAGGACGGGCGCGGCATCAGGCGCCGGCGGCCGGTTGCCGAGCAGCCGCGGCTCGGTCTTCTCCAGGAACTCCCTGACGCCACCGAGCAGCACCTGCGCGGTGTAGTCGCCGCCCATCGGCAGCACGTCCTTGCCATGGACGCGCGCCTGGATGTCCCTGCGGCGCAGCACGGTGTTGATCGCCTGCTCCAGATATTCCGGCTGCCCCTCTTCGACAACAAGCACGGCGTCCTTGCCGGCGCAGAACTCGGCGACCTCGGTGTCGATCACGGGGTAGGTGACGTTCATGACGTAGAGCGCCACTTGCGTATTGCCGTAGGCATCCGACAGCCCGAGATATTGCAGCGCGCGGATGACGTTGTTGTACATGCCGCCCTGCATGATGATGCCGACCTTGCCCTGCGTCGGCCCCATCCATTCATTGAGCTTGTTGTCCCTGACAAAGCCGATGGCCGCGGGCATCCGCGTCTTGATCTTCTCCTGCTCGTGCTCATAGGCCGCCGGCGGCAGCACGATGCGGTTGACGTCGCGCTTGGGATTGTTGAGCGCGTCCTTGATGGTGTGAACAGGCTTGACGTTGTCCTTGCAGGAAAAGCTGCCGTGCATGTGGCAGGCGCGGACGCGCACCTCCAGCATCACAGGCGTGTTCGAGAATTCGGAGAGCTCAAAACCCCTCTCGATCAGATTGACGATGCATTCGTGATCGGGACGGGGATCGAGCAGCCAGATCTGCGACTTCATCGCAAACGCATGCGTGCGCTCCTGCATGATCGAGGATCCCTCGCCATAATCCTCGCCGACGATGATCATGGTGCCGCCGGTGACGCCGCCCGAGGCGAGATTGGCGAGCGCGTCGGAGGCGACGTTGGTGCCGACGGTCGATTTCCACGCCACTGCGCCGCGCAGCGGATACATCACGGAGGCCGACAGCATCGCCGCCGCAGCCGCTTCGTTGGCGGAGCTCTGGAACACCACGCCGAGATCGTCGAGCACGTCCTTGGCGTCGGCAAGCACGTCCATCAGATGCGAGATCGGCGAGCCCTGGTAGCCGCCGACATAGGCGACGCCGGATTGCAGCAGCGCCTTGGTGATGGCGAGGATGCCTTCGCCGCGGAAAATATCGCCGTCGCCGAGCCGGAGATCCTCGACTTCGCGAGCAAAGGAACGTTCCGCCATTGCACCCTCCAGAAATATGCGATAGCATACGTTTACATGTGAAGTAAGTCAACGCGCGCCATGCGATCACGCCGGCGGATTGTCTCTTTCGGCAAGGCGGTCATGAGCGAGCCGACAGGGGTGGGCCGATGCTGAAGCTGCCGCGCTTTAAAGCCGCCGCCGTCCAGGCTTCACCAGTCTATCTCAATGCGAGCGCGACCGCCGACAAGGCTGCCTCACTGGTGCGTGAGGCAGCGGCCAATGGCGCGAAACTCGTCGCGTTCCCCGAAGTGTTCGTGCCCGGCTATCCCTACTGGAACTGGATCACCGATCCCGTCACCGGCAGCGCGTGGTTCGAGAAGCTCGCGAAAGCGTCGGTGCTCGTGCCGGGTCCGGAAGTCGATGTGGTCAGGAAGGCCGCGCGCGATGCTGGCTGTTACGTTGTCCTCGGCGTCAACGAGCGTAGCCCGGTCTCGCTCGGCGCGATCTACAATACGCTCGTCTTCATCGGGCCTGATGGCGCGTTGCTCGGCAAGCACCGCAAGCTGGTGCCGACCTGGGCCGAGAAGCTGACCTGGACCGGCGGTGACGGATCGAGCCTGCGCGTCTATGATACCGAGATCGGGCGTCTCGGCGGCCTTGCCTGCGGCGAGAACACCAACACGCTCGCGCGCTTTGCGCTGCTCGGCCAGGGTGAGCTCGTGCATGTCGCCAGCTACATCTCGCTTCCCGTCGCGCCGCCTGATTACGACATGGCGGAGGCGATCAAGCTGCGCGCGATTGCTCATTCCTTCGAAGGCAAGATCTTTACCATCGTCTCCTGCTCGACCGTGTCGGAGGAGATCATCGCGGCGATGGAGACCGTCGTTCCCGACGCACGCGCGCGTTTGCAGCGGAAATCGAGCGCCTTCTCCGGCGTCATCGGGCCGGATGGCCGCGTGGTCGGCGACGCCCTGATCGACGACGAAGGCATCGTCTATGCCGACATCGACCTCGAGCGCTGCATCCAGCCGAAGCAGATGCATGATATCGTCGGGCACTACAATCGTTTTGATGTCTTTGATTTGCGGGTCAATCGACGCCCCCTGGCGCCGCTGGGCCTCGCAGGCGGCGAGGGCGATGCCGCAGAGCAGGGCTTCACGCCGATCCCGCTGAGATCGGAGTAATGATTGGGCGCGTCGATAGAGCGGCGTCGTAAGACAGGACTTGGAGGACAGCATGCGCGAGAACGTGATCGGCCGGGCCAATGTCGAGGACACGCCCGAGCTCAAGGCCTATTACAAGGATCTCGAGAAGTACGAAGCCGGCGCGCTCTGGACGGTTGCCAACAAGATCGAGCCGTGGGCGCCGCAGTCGGCCTCCGTTCCCGTGCTGTGGCGCTACAAGGATCTGCGCGAGCATGTCCTGCGCTCGGTCGAGCTGGTGTCGCCGGAGAAGGCGGGGCGGCGGGTGATCTACCTCAACAATCCCGGGCGCCGCGACGTGTCGGCCGCGGTCGGCTGGCTCTATTCGGGATTGCAGGTGATGCATCCCGGCGAGGTCGCCACCGCCCATGCCCACTCGGCCTCGGCGCTGCGCTTCATCATGGAGGGCGCGGGCGCTTACACCATCGTCGACGGTCACAAGATGACGCTCGGCGCGCGGGATTTCGTGCTGACGCCGAACGGCACCTGGCACGAGCACGGCGTCGAGGGCAGCGGCTCGGTCTGCATCTGGCAGGACGGCCTCGACATCCCGCTGGTCAATGCGCTGGAAGCCAATTTCTTCGTCGTGCATCCGAAGCTCCAGCAGGAGGCGTCATTCTATCCCGTCGACGACATGACCAAGACCTGGGGCAATCCCGGTCTTCGGCCGGCCGGCTCGAAATGGTCGAAGGGCTATTCCCCCATGTTCAAATATGAGTGGGAGCCGACTTACGAGTCCTTGCAGAAATACGCCGCGGCGACGGACGGCTCGCCTTATGACGGCACTCTCATGAACTACGTCAATCCGATCACCGGCGGCCACGTGATGCAAACCATCGGCGCCAGCATGCAGCTGCTGCGGCCCGGCGAAAAGACAAAATCGCATCGCCACACCGGCAGCTTCATCTATCAGGTCGCCAAGGGGCGCGGCTATTCGATCGTCGGCGGCAAGCGGCTCGACTGGGAGGAGCGCGACATCTTCTGCGTTCCCTCCTGGGCCTGGCACGAGCACGGCAATGCATCTGACAGCGAGGATGCCTGCCTGTTCTGCTTCAACGATCTGCCTGTGATCGAAGGTCTCGGGCTCTATCGGGAAGAGGCCTATGGCGACAATGGCGGTTACCAATCGGTCGCAGCCTGACATCGCCTTGCAGTATTCAACCAGAACAGCCGGATAAAATCTTTCATGCGTCTCGTCACTTACACCTTGGGCTCCAGCGGGGCCCGTCTTGGAGCCATCGTCAACGGACTGGTCGTCGATGTCGAGCATCTCGGTGCGTCCAGCGGCGTGACATGGCCTGATGACATGCTGTCGTTCATCGACAACAGCGTGACTCTGCTGCCGGCGCTCCGCGATGCACTGGAGGACGCCAATGGCCGATTCCCGGCCGGCTCGGCGGTCGCGGTCGAGGACGTGAAGTTGCTGGCGCCGATCCCGCGCCCGCGAAAAAACGTCTTCGGCATCGGGCTGAACTACCGCGCCCATGTCGCGGAATCCGCAGAGAGCCTCGACACCAGCAAGGACCTGCCGACGCAGCCGGTTGTCTTCTCCAAGCCGCCGACCTCGATTGTTGGCCCGGGCGGTGCGATCCAGCACAATGCGAAGATGACGCAGCAGCTCGACTGGGAGGTCGAGCTCGCCGTCATCATCGGCAAGACCGCAACGCGCATCTCCACCGACAACGCGATGGATCACGTGTTCGGCTATTCCGTGATGATCGACATTTCCGCGCGCGACAACCGCCGCGCCGGGCAGTGGATCTTCTCCAAGGGCATGGACACCTATGCGCCGTTCGGCCCTTGCATCGTCACTGCGGACGAGATCCCCAACCCGCATGATTTGCGGCTGTGGCTGACCAAGAACGGCGTCATGAAGCAGGACTCCAACACCAAATACATGATCTTCGACATTCCTGTTCTGATCTCGGACATTTCGTCGGGCATGACGCTCGAGCCGGGCGACATCATCGCGACAGGAACGCCTGATGGCGTCGGCGCCGGCATGAGCCCGCAGGAATGGTTGTGGCCAGGCGACGTGGTCGAGGCCGGGGTCGACGGCGTTGGTGTCCTCCGCCATCCCGTCGTTGCGATCTGATGACGGTCTTCTCGTTCGACCGCGAGCTCAGGTTCGGAGACTGTGATCCCTCGGGCATCGCGTACTTTCCGTCCTATCTGAACATCCTCAACAGTGTCGTCGAGGACTTCTGGGCCGGAATCGGTTTTCCATGGCCGGAGCTGATCACCATCAGGAAGATTGGCACGCCGACGGTGCACCTTGCTTGCGACTTCTCCCGGCCGTCGATGTTCGGCGATCTCCTGACATTCGACCTGCGCATCATCAAGGTCGGCGGATCGTCGCTCCATCTGGAGCATGTCGTATCAGGCGCGAACGGCCCGCGTTGGCGCGCGCGCCAGATCCTTGCGGCGACCTCGCTGGTCGATCATCATGCGATCCCATGGCCCGATGACGTCAGAGCCGCGCTCACGTCGCATGTGAGCGCGGGCGAGGGCGCAGAGGCGACGCCGGCATGATCTCGCTGTTCATGACATTCTCGGATTCCGCAGGCGAACGGCGGGTTCATCCTGATGAAGTTGACGCCGTGGCGAAGCTGGTCGGATCGATCCCCGACGTGACCGAGGCCATGCTGTTCACGCCGCTCGAACAGTCGGTCGACCATCCCTACAAGGCCGACGGCTCCGGCCCCGTGTTTGCGCTTCAACTGCGGTTTCCCGACCTGTTCGCCTGCGAGGCCGCGATGAACGATGGCGGCATCCTTGCCAGCCTTGCGACAGGCGCCGGACTAGCCGGCCTGACCGGACTCGACGTCACGCATCAGGTGATGCTGACACGCGCGTTTCCCGTCGATGTCGCCGAGCATCCGGCGGGAACGACAGATACGTGCAGCTACCTCGTCCACTATCCCGGCCCGGCCGAGGACATGAACGCCTGGAACCTGCACTATCTGGAGCATCACCCGTCGATCATGCGGACCTTCCCGGACGTCCGCCAGATCGAGATCTACACCCGCATCGATTGGGTCGATCGCCTCCCGTCGCAGCGCGTCGAACACATGCAGCGCAACAAGCTGGTGTTCGACAGCCCGCAGGCTCTCGCGCAAGCGCTCGGCTCCGACGTGATCAAGCACATGCGCGCGGATTTCGTGAAGTTTCCGCCGTTCGCAGGCGGCAACAAGCATTTTCCGATGCTGACGGAGGTGGTGCGGCCTGGGCGCTAGAGCATGATCCGGAAAAGTGTGAAGCGGTTTTCCGGAAAGATCATGCTCAAACAAAGAGCTAAAGCGCGATGACGATTCAACCCAATCTCATCGCGCTTTAGAGCGTCGACTCGAGGTGCGCGTCAGGACCCTTTCGAAAAGGGCCAGGAGCTCAATCGGAGCGCGCAATCGGAGCTAGTCGAGACCATCCTTCTTGATGATCGCTCGCTGATCGTCCGCGTACTCCTGGACAATGGCTAACCGCTCCAGCTCTGGCTCGCCAATCGGTGCTTCCTCGATACGGCCGTCCCATTCGCGCCAATGCGTTGGAAACACGTACACGGGCGAACCGTTCTGTGAATTGACCCAGCCCCGAAGCACGCGGCGACACGGGAAGACCAGCGCATGGACCTGTCCGCCGGTGTCGATGACCGCCAGTTGCAAATTGCGGTCAAACGGTGCCGTCGCCGTGGATTTCCACATGGCGCACGCTCCCTCTTATGCAGGCGGGAGCGCGGTTGGTCTCTCAGCCACCGACGCCTACGGACTGAGCCTCGGCCGGTGATAAAATCAGCATATCAGGTTTCGTCGGGGACCTGTTGAAATTGTTCCGCCCGGCGAGTTGATCTTCGCGCGCAGGCGATGGCAAAAATCTTCAAGCACTGTCTGCAAGTTTTCGCAGTTTACGAGCAGCCGCTCGGCTTGCTCGCGCTGGGGTGTGCCGAAGGGGTGACCATCGCGCATATCCCTGACTTGGTTCACCCTGGTGCGGCCCTCTGCTGCTCTTTTCTCGGCAAATTCAAGATGTTCCAGATCATGGGCGAGCTTATCCAACTCGGCGATCAGGAGCTTGGTAATGCTGGTGCGTTTGTCAGGCGTCAGATCACTGCCGGTCAGATGGCCGATAAAGTGATCCACGTTGGCTTGGGCGACAAATCGGTGCATTGGATCCCCAATCCAAGCCCTCCATGATTTATAATGCAGCCAGTCCGAGCGTTAAGGAAATTTATTCTTTTCACGTCGGCGTGAAGGTACGAAAAGGCCGCCGTTGGGGGCGGCGGCCTTTGTCGCAATGGCGGGACTCCCCGGCGGAGGTAATCTGGTAGCTAGCGCTTTTCTTGTTGTTCCAACAGCAATGGAGGTTCTTATTCCAGAGGAGAGATTGCGTCTGAAGCGGCCGCGTCCTTCGGAGCGAACCCATGCAGCGTTTCATCGAGCAGCAGAACATCGCGCTTTTTGAGCGGCTTCTCTCGGAAGAGGCGAGCCAGGCAAAGAGGCAGATCATTCGTTCGCTGCTTCTCGATGCGAAGCGCAAATTGGCTGCGATCGAAGCTACTGCCCACGGTGCTTTCCGTAGCGATTGGACAGCAAGACAGCATCATTTCCCAGCCTCGCCTGCGAAACATGCCGGCGTTTTTCAACGAGAGTTTGAGCAGGCATCGACGCCATCGCTACTTATCGACCCGCGGCCCGGTTTGCACATCGTCGACGCAAATCAGCTCTACACGGCAGCCACCATGATCGACATTTCGCGCGTTGGAGGGGAGCGGATGTTCGATGTCTTTCCAGACAATCCCGACGATCCGGTGGCTAATGGGGTCGCGCAGCTCTATTCCTCCCTTGCTACTGTTGCCGAGACCGGGCGTCCTCACGCCATGGACATTCAACGCTACGACGTTCGAGATGCGCGTGGTGATTTCGTCGAGCGGCACTGGCAGCCCCTCAACAGTCCGGTTGTGGATGATGCCGGGCGCTTATTGTTCATTCTGCATCAAGTCATCGATGTGACTCCGCGGTTCGGATCAGGCGGTACGTCGTTCAGATGAAAATCGCCCAGCTTGAGCTTCATCAACGACCGGGAGCGTTCCTCACTGTTCCATGCTCAAAAGGATGACGGAGGAGGCAGAATATGATGGTCGTTGGTTACGCACTTGCAAAAGCTCACGGTAGAAACATCGACCGATATCATCGCCTGCTCAGCACGCACCTTTCGGATGTTGAGCGAAGCTACATCGAAACTCGACTGCTGGCGGAGAGGTCGGCTCTTCATGCGCTCGAAGAGGCTGACCATGAGAAGGAGCTGTCGCGGAACAGCTAGGCCCACGCGACAGAAACGGCCGAGAAAGAACCGCTGACATTTGGCCGAAAGCGATCCTCAATCTCATGCAAGACTGGACGGCGACGCAATCCGGGTAGCGGAGAAACGCCGCCGCTTCTGCTTATCGACTCTTGGCGCGCTTGAAGTACCCCTCAAGAACATCGACAATGCCGAGCTGAAGTTTCGCGGCGAATTTCACGCCCTCGATGTCCTTGCGCGCCACGGCGCTTCTCAACCCATCCTGGATTGCTGCAGCCAGATCGCGGATGCCGGAGTCGCTGACGTTTTTTGCCAGCGCAGACCAATTGCTGTCGGAGTCCTTCGCTGTGGCTCCGATGGCCGCCCATTCTGCGGTCGGCCCCGCCGCCAGGATACTCAGCTTGAACCCCGAATAGTCCAGCATCGCGACCTCGATGGGCGAGGGACGCTGCGCAGGATCGGTCGCAGCTTCGATGACGCGATAGGCTTCGACAGATGCAAGCGCGGTCGCAGGCAGGTCTTTTCCGGCCATCGCCTGCTCCATGGCAGTCAGCTCGCGGGCGAGCGCGTCGAAAGTCGCGGCGTCGAGCAACGGACGCAGCATCGGGAGCGCCTTGCGCATCGCCGCCACCTTTTCAGCTACTTTGTCCGCCTTGCCGCCCAGGGCGGCATCGATCAGATCCTCGTTAATCGAAGCGGCATCGGCAAGCTTGGCGTTGCGACCGAGGTCCTTGGCGGAGGCCTCCCGCGCGAAGAGCGGCCCGGCCCAGAAGTCCGGCGCGGGCAATTGCACCAGGGCGGGCGAGAGCGTGAAAGCTACGATGGCTGCGGCTGCGGCGGTGTGCTTGAGCATGTTTCTTCACCTCAACTCGCCGCCCCTGTTTCGGACGCCGGCGAAGCGTGGCTCGTCAATTAACAGAATGACATTGCACCATCGATCTCCCTTGATGAAGATCAAATGCTGCGTGCGATAGTGGGTCCCGGCTTGAGCCATGATCGACCGGAAGCAACATCAACTGTGACGTCCGCGCCGGGTGGTTGCGGCGATTGCATCATGGGGGCCTCACGTCCGTCGAGCGGCAATCGCGACGGTGTGGCCCGGTTTAAGTTAGGCCCGGTCTACCCTGACAGCCGACATATCCTCGGCCGTGGGATGGGCAGCGATGGGCCATGTGTGGACGGCTCCTGGTTGGCAAGGAGAATCTTCACTTTGCAGCTTGGTCGGAGCAGCCATGTGTTCGGCCTGTTAGTGCGGTACGC
>NZ_JARXWB010000026.1 GCF_029892425.1 Bradyrhizobium sp. BR13661
CCGAAACATCCGGCCTTCCCTGCGCAGTGGGTTGACGGCTTATGTCGTGATCTCCCCGGGGAGCGATGCACTATTGCCCCCGTCGCCTTGCAGATCACTGATGTGCACGCCCGGTTGGACATCGCACATCACCACAAAGCTTGGCGCACAGGCTCCGGGCGCCAGGACCACACGATTTTGCCGTACGCTGATCACACCGGTCGTTTGCGCGACGTCCTGCTCACGGTTGCCCGCCCTGCAAAACCTGATCGCGCCGACGTGACCTGCGTCCACCGCCGCCCGGCCCGCGTTCGTGACGATCGCGATACGCCCCTCTTCCATGGGCCGGGTTGCCGCGACACATACGCCGTTTCCGAATTTCGGTAAAGCGGAATATTTTTGCCGGCCGGTATCGATCAATTGGTGGCGTGTTTTGCCCGTCAGGCAACGCAAGATCTCGTGGCCGCGTTGGTTAACGGCCGGTGTCGCGCCCACCGCCAATCCGACCGGTTCCCCGGCCTGATCCTTAGAATTTGAAGCGTATTGATTGGAGCGTTCGCTCAAAGAATTTGAGGTGCGCGATGCCCGATCACCATTCCTTCTCCGCGCTCGACCGTCATGCGGTTCTCAGCGGATCCGATAACGGCTTTCCCTGGTACGCCGGCGCGATGCTCGCGGTTGAAGCGAGCGAAGTGGTTCGCCTCCGCTGCGAGAAGCTCAGCCATGGCGACGAAGCCGCCGGGCAGGAGGCCGTGCTGATGGTCAGCGAGAAGTTCGCTGCCGCTTTCGAAGCATTTGCGATCCTGCTTTCTGGCGCAACGCCGGCAGAGGTCGTTCGGCGCTATCGCGAGCACGTGGCCGCGAACGCCAAGCGCCTGTCCGCGAGCTAGATTCCGCGCGCGACCCCATGCTTATTTCAGCACCACCCACGCCGGCGCATGATCGCTCGCGCCGTCTTCGCCGCGTACCTTCTTGTCGACGCCGGCCTTTGCCAGGCGTGAGATGAGGGCAGGGCTCAGCAGCAGATGATCGAGCCTGAGGCCCGCATCGCGCGGCCAGCGGTTTCGCTTGTAATCCCAGAATGTGTAGATGCGCTTGTCTCCGTGCAGCTCGCGGATCGCATCGCACCAGCCTTGTTCGACGAGCGCGGCGAAGGCCGCGCGGCTCTTCGGCTGGATCAGTGCATCCTTGTCCCATGAGCGCGTCGGATAGATGTCGATCTTATCGGGCGCGACATTGTAGTCGCCGGCGAGCACGACGGGCAGATCCTGCTTGATGAAGGTCCTGGCGTGGCGCTTCAGCCGCGCGAACCAGTCGAGCTTGTAGTCGAATTTCGGCCCCGGCTGCGGATTGCCGTTGGGCAGATAGATGCTGGTGACGATGATGCCGCGCACGGCTGCCTCGATGTAGCGGGCTTCGTGATCTTCAGGTTTTCCGGGGAGGCGGTCGCGGGTGAGAATGGGCTCGGCGTTGCGGGCGAGGATGGCGACGCCGTTCCAGGTCTTTTGTCCACGCCAGACCGCGCCGTAGCCGGCTTTTTCGATCGCGGCGGCCGGAAATTCGCCATCACTTGCCTTCAACTCCTGAAGCGCAACGACATCAGGCTTCGCCGCCCGCATCCATGCGAGCAGATTGGGCAGCCGGCGGTTGATGTTGTTGATGTTGAATGTCGCAATCTTCATGTAGAGCTACCGGCTCCTGCCTTTCGTCACCGGAGATCCAATGTCCAAGTTGAGCTTAGCCGCTATCGCGTTCGTCGTCGCACTCTCCGGGGCCACTTCTGCACAATCGGCCGATGCGCGCGGCGCCTGCAAGGCGGACTACGACAAATTCTGCGCCGGTATTGCGCCAGGCGGCGGCATCGTGGCCTGCCTGAACGGCAAGCGCGATCAGCTCAGCACGACCTGCAAGGCGGCGCTGGACAGCAGGAAGAAGAAGTAAGTCTCGTGTCCCGGACGCGCGTAGCGCGAGCCGGGACCCAGAAGGCGACACAGTGCGCTGCACTGGACGATGCTTCGCATCGCCAGGGGCGCATTGCGCTGCGTCCGGGGCACGAGAGCATTGACTAGGACGGTAGCGGCGGCGGAGCAGCCTGCTGCTCGAGCGGCGGCGGTGAGAGCGGCTGTTCGGCCGCCTTCGCGGGCTCCGGCTTCGTCAGCGGCTCGACCGCGTTGCCGCCCTTGTAGACGCGGGCGTAACGGCGGCCGAGGCTGGTCAGCACCTCATAGCCGATCGTGCCGAAATGATGGGCGAGCTCGTCGACGGTGATGCCCTCGCCGAGCAGTGTCACCATATGGCCGCGACGCGCCGCGTTCGGCGGCAGATCGGTGATGTCGATCGCGATCAGGTCCATCGAGACGCGGCCTGCGACCGGGCAGCGCTTGCCGGCCACGATCACTTCGGCGCCGCGGGTGCCGTCATTGGAGCTGGCGGCGCGGAAATAGCCGTCGGCATAGCCGACCGCGATGATCGCAAGCTTGGTCGGCCGTCGCGCGGACCAGGTACCGCCATAACCGACGGTCTCGCCGCGCTCGATCGAACGGGTCTGCACGATGCGCGCCTTGAGGTCCACGACCGGTTGCATCGGATTGTCGGCCTCCGGCGTCGGATTGACGCCGTAGAGCGCCGCGCCCGGCCGCACCAGGTCGAACTGGAACGGCGCGCCGAGGAAGATGCCTGAGGAATTGGCGAGCGCCGCGGGCACCCCGGAGAATTCGCTGGCGATGGCGCGGAAGGCTGCGAGCTGTTTTGCGTTGACTGGGCTGTTGAGCTGCTCGGCCGAGACCAGATGGCTCATCACCAGCGTGATGCCGTGATCGCCGGCATTGATGCGGGGGATGATGGCCTGCGCTTCCGATAGCGTCAGCCCGAGCCGGTTCATGCCGGTGTCGATGTGGATGGCGGCGCCGCCGGACCAGCCGGTGCGGCGGCAGAACACGTCCCATTCGGCGAGCTCGTTGAGATCGCCGATCACGGGGCGGCAATTGATCCTGGCGTAGTGCTCGCCGGTGTTCTGGAAATAGCCGCCGAGCACGTAGATCGCGGCGTCTGGCACCGCTGCGCGCGCGGTGCGGGCCTCCTCGATGGTGGCGACGAAGAAGGTCTTGCAGCCGGCTTTGTTCAGCGCTTGCGCGACCTGGGCCGTGCCGCAGCCATACGCGTCGGCCTTGATCACCGCCGAGCATTCGGCCGGCACCGCCGTCTTCTCGAGCTTGCGCCAGTTGGCGATGATAGCGTCGAGATCGACGGTGAGCACGCCGCCATAGGCAGCGAGCGCGGCAGCCTGATTGGCCTCCGCGGAGAGAAGGCCGGATTGCGGGATCATGTTCGTGTCGGACGCCATTGTCATGGCGTCGTTTTACGCAAGAGGCAGGGCTGGTTCAACCCGGGGAACTTTACAAAGGACCTAGTAGTCGCCGCCACGATCCGGCAATTGCCCGTCATGCGAGAGGTCACCGAAGCGGGTCACCGAGGCATCGAACTGCAATTCGACAGTGCCGGTCGGACCATGGCGCTGCTTGCCGATGATGACTTCGGCCCGGCCGACCGTGCGTTCCATGTCGGCCTGCCATTTGGCATGCTCCTCGGTGCCGGGGCGCGGCTCCTTCATGGCGAGGTAATATTCCTCGCGGAACACGAACAGCACGACGTCGGCGTCCTGCTCGATCGAACCGGATTCACGCAGGTCCGAGAGCTGCGGCCGCTTGTCGTCGCGGGATTCGACCTGACGCGACAACTGCGACAGCGCGATGATGGGGACGTTGAGCTCCTTGGCCAGCGCTTTCAGGCTGGTGGTGATCTCGGTGATTTCCTGCACCCGGCTGTCGCTGGCGCGCTTGCCCGAGCCTGACAGCAATTGGATGTAGTCGATGACCAGGAGATCGAGGCCCTTCTGCCGCTTCAGCCGGCGCGCGCGCGCCATCAGCTGTGCGATCGACAGACCACCGGTCGCGTCGACATAGAACGGCAGCGATTGCAGCTCGATCGACACCTGGCGGATCTTCTCGAAATCCGCTTCCGAGATGCCGCCGCGGCGGATGTGGGAGGAGGGGATGCCGGTGCGCTCGGCGACGATACGCGTGGCAAGCTGGTCGGCCGACATTTCGCAGGAGAAGAAGCCGATGACGCCGCCATTGGCGGCCTTCATGGTGCCGTCGGCCTGGAGCTCGCCGACATAGGCTTGCGCGACGTTGTAGGCGATGTTGGTCGCCAGCGACGTCTTGCCCATGCCGGGACGCCCCGCCACGATGATGAGGTCGGAATGCTGCAGGCCGCCCATCTTGGTGTCGAGGTCGCGCAGGCCCGTCGAGATGCCGGACAGCTTTCCGTCGCGCTGGAAGGCCTTGGCCGCGAGATCGACCGCCACCGCCAACGCCTGCGAGAACTTCTGGAAGCCGCCGTCATAGCGGCCGGACTCAGCGAGCTCGTAGAGCCGGCGCTCGGCGTCCTCGATCTGCGCCCGCGGTGCGAAATCGACCGGGGCGTCATAGGCGACATTGACCATGTCCTCGCCGATGCCGATCAGATCGCGCCGCAGCGCAAGATCGTAGATGGTGCGGCCGTAGTCCTGGGCGTTGATGATGGTGGTCGCTTCGGCCGCGAGCCGCGCCAGATATTGGCCGATGGTCATGCCGCCGACGTCGGTGTCGGCGGGCAGGAACGTCTTCAGCGTCACGGGCGTGGCAATCTTGCCCATCCGGATCAGGCTGCCGGCGGTCTCGAAGATGGTCTGGTGCAACGGCTCGAAATAATGCTTCGGCTCCAGGAAGTCGGAGACACGATAGAAGGCGTCGTTGTTGACCAGGATCGCGCCCAAAAGGCTCTGTTCCGCCTCGATATTGTGCGGTGCGCTGCGATACGCGGGAGTTCCGGGCTCGGGCGCGAGCTTGAGGACGTTCGAATCAGTCAGGGCCATGGTCCGACGTACTTAGCAATTCTTCTTGGCAGATGCGGGGCCGGGATAAAGCGCCGCCGCAAGCCAAAGCGGAAGCTAAAACTTCGTCACTATCAACCGATCTTAAAAGCGGTGGATGATTAGCGGCCGCGGCATGCGCCGCGCTTGACGGATTTTTGCGGGACTCAGGTCAGGCACGGAAGTGGCCGCGATTGCGCCACGGAAAAATCCTGAAACCGTGAACCTAATGAATCGAGCTGCAGACGTATTTAAAGGCGCGCGAATTGGCGCGCTGGCGCCCGGTGCGGGTTCAAACCAGCAGGAGGTAGACCAGCGCAACCAGGGCCGCGCCGACGCCGGTGGCGATCAGGGCGTAATCGGTGCGGAGGTCGTCCTGCACGTCGAATGAGGTTTGGGTCTTCTTGCTCATGGCGACGGTCTAAGGCAGCGCCGTCGAGAGGAATGTGAACCAGATCACATGTCCCCGGATTCTTTCGGGGGCAGGACAGGGAACAGGCGGGCGGGTCGGGGATTACCCTCATGCCCCCGACCAGAGGGAGACGAGGCGAGCCATGTGGCCAGAACGGCAGCTCCAGGTCTGGCGAAGCGAAGCAGGCAGCCGGCTGTGGCTGTCCGGGCTGATCGCGGCCATGCAGGACGCCGAACGGCCCGAAATCCGGCGTCAGGCGGTCGCACCGGAGGTCATCGTGGACCTGACGGCGCAACTGGCGTTAGCAATGTCTTACCGCTCGTCCCCGTTATCGACCTCGCGCCACTAGGATCTATTCACCAGCCAGCTTCAGCCTCGGCCTGGCGCCGCCCTCGAGGGCGCGCAGCCGGGCTTCCTCGTGCGCGATATAGTCGCGGGTCATGGGGACAACGCCCTGGCGCTTGGTCAGCTGGATCTGGAAGTTCATCATGCCCTGCTTGCGGAACGTCATCTCGCAGGCGGCGAGGTAGAATTCCCACATCAGCGCGAAGCGCTCGTCATAGAGCTGCACGGCTTCTTCGCGCCTTGCCATGAAGCGTTCCCGCCAGGCCTTCAGCGTCTCGGCGTAGTGCAGGCGCAGGATTTCGACGTCGCAGACGAGCAGGCCGGCGTCCTCGATCGCCGGAAAGACTTCCGAGAGTGACGGAATGTATCCGCCTGGAAAGATGTATTTGGCGATCCAGGGATTGGTCGAATCCGGCCCCTGCGAGCGGCCGATCGAGTGCAGCAGCATGATGCCGTCGTCGCTGAGCAGCTCGGCGCAGCGCCGGAAATAGGTGCCGTACGACCTGGCTCCGACGTGCTCGAACATGCCGACCGACACGATACGGTCGAATGGCCCCTCGATGTCGCGATAGTCCTGGAGCAGGAAGCGCGCCGAGCCGGCCAGGCCTTTTTCGGCGGCGCGCGCATTTGCGACCTGCAACTGCTCCGTCGACAGCGTCACGCCGGTGACGTCGGCGCCTGCGATCTCGGCGAGGTAGAGGCCGAGCCCGCCCCAGCCTGAGCCGATGTCGAGCACGCGCTGGCCGCGCCTCGCCAGCAGCTTTGCGGTGACGTGGCGCTTCTTGGCGAGCTGCGCGTCGTCGAGCGTGGCGTCCGGCGTCTCGAAATAGGCGCAGCTATATTGCTTGTCGGCGTCGAGGAACAGCGAATAGAGCCGCGCATCGAGATCGTAGTGATGCGCGACGTTACTGCGCGAGCGCGCCCGCGGATTGAACTGTCTCAGGTGCCGGACGAAATAGCGCAGATGCCACCATGGCTTGGCCCAGTGCGGCAACAGCTCGGCTTGATCGAGCAGGACCGCGATGGCATCCGCGATGGTGCCGCGCTCGACGACGAACTCACCGTTCATGTAGGCCTCGCCAAGCCCGAGCTCGGGATTGATGAGGACCCTTCGTTGAGCGTCGGCCGTGACGAAGCGCACTTCAACGGGCTCGCCGGAGCCGTCACCGAGGGTGAACTTCGTTCCTCCCGCGGTGGTCACGGTCATGGACCCACGGCGGATGAACTGAGACAGGAACTTACGCAACAAGCGGTCCATAGACACCAGCCTCTCGAGCGAGCCCGAAAAGATGCACCTACCCGGCCGTCACACCGACGTCTGGAAGGATACATTGGTTCCAATGCGTTCGCATGTAAATCTAGGGGGGTTATTCCCGCCCCGCTAATGCGTTGTGTTCAAACCCGATATCCGAAAATCGCGTGTTCACATGCTTGATCAGTGCGCTTCCATTCGCAGCGCAATCGGCTAAAAGGTGACCGCCGCCGCGCCGATGCCGGCCGCATCTGTCGAATTTCAATGGAGATGATGGAATGTCGAGCCGAGCGCTCAGCCTCGCCACGGTGCTGTTTCTGATCGGCTTCGGTGCCTCCGATGCCGTTCTGGCGCAGGCGACGAATCTCGAGGCCGGCAAGGCCCCATCCCAGATCTTCGCGCAGACCTGCAACGCCTGCCACAAGAGCCCGCGCGGGCTGCTGAAGACGGTCGCACCGGGCTCGCTGCCGGGCTTCCTGCGTCAGCACTACACCACCAGCTCCGACATGGCCGGCGTACTGGCCTCCTACCTCGTCTCCAACGGCGCCACCGACGCTCGCTACCAGTCCAAGGATGGTGGCAAGGACAAGAAGGACGGCGCCAAGGAGAAGGACGCCAACACGAATTCGGGGCCGTCGCCCGAGCATCAAGGGCGCCGCCAGCGGCAGGAAGCCGCCAAGCCGGAAGGTGAGGGTGGTGCCACCCCGGCGCCCGAGGGCCGTCAGAAGCGCGCGGCGCGACCGAGCGAAGAGGGCGCGAAGGAAGGCGCCAAGCCTGAGGCCGCCACCGAACAACCGCCCGAGGGCCGCAAAGGCAAGCGCATGAGCAAGCGGAGCAAGCCGGAGACGGATGACGCAGCCGCGCCGAAGGTCGATTCCAAGGCCGAGCCCAAGACTGAATCAAAGAGCGAGAGCGCCAAGGTCGATTCCGAGTCCAAGCCCGACAGCGCCAAGCCGGCGGAGAAGCCTGCGGAAGCCAAGCCCGAGAGCGCCAAGGTCGAGCCGAGCACCAGCGAGACGCCGGCTTTGCGCCCCGATCCGGTGCCGCAGGTGACACCCGCCGCGCCGGCGGCCGCCAAGCCGGCCGAACCGGCTCCGCCCAAGCCCGTGGAAGCAGCTGTCTCCAAGCCGGCGGAGCCCGCGCCCAGCGCCGAGCCGGCAGCCAAGCCGGCAGAGCCTGCGCCGACAGCGCCAGCGGCGGCTCCGTCGCCGGCACCCGCGGAGTCCTCCGGTCCGCCGGCCCCGCCGATCTCGCGATAAGCAACTCGTCTCATTGATTTACGAAGGCCGCGCTCACCGCGGCCTTCGCCGTCTTGACCGCGATTAGAGCATTGCTCTAGAGTACTGCTCTAGGAGAGTGCTGATGTCATCTGGCGTGCGTGATGATCTGTTGGCTGCGGGGCTCGCGGTGTTCGACCGCGCGGGCTTCGAGGGCGCGACGGTGGCCGCGATCCGTGCCAGGGCGCGGGCCTCCAATGGCAGCTTCTTTCATGTGTTCGGGTCCAAACTGGAGCTCGCCGGCGCGCTGTTCCTGGAGGTGCTGCGGCACTATCACGCCGCGATGCTTGCCGCGCTCGACCCGATGCCGGATGCAGAGCAGGGTATCGATCGCCTGATCCGCGCCCATCTCGACTGGGTCGTGCTGAGCCGCCGCGAGGCGCGCTATCTCTTCGAGATCTCACGCAACGAGTGGGGGGAGGACATCCGCGACGCCCAGCGCGTGCAGAACGCGCGGCTCGCCGAAGGTCTCGAACGCTGGCGTGCGCCATTGGTGGCGCGCGGCGAGCTCTTGCCAATGCCGGCCGTGATGTTCGTCAGCCAGTTGATCGGCCCCGCGCAGATCTTCTGCCGCGCCTTTCTCTCCGGACGCGATCGGGCGGATCCGCGTGGCGAGGTCGTTACGCTGGTGGCCTGTGCCATCCGCGCGCTGGTGCCGGCCGGGCGCGTCAACAACAAGCAGGGAGCAGGGGCATGAGCAACGAGGCCGATCCCGAATTCATTCCGATTGCCGAACGCATCCACGCCAATGTCGGCCGGCAGGGCTTCATGAACCTCGTCGGCGCCGAGCTTTCGGAGATATCGCGAGGCACCTGCACGATTGCGGTCGAGCGGCGGCCGGAGCTGTTGCAGCAGCACGGCTTCTTCCATGGCGGCGTGACGGCCTTCCTGGTCGACAACGCCACCACCATTGCGGCGGCGACCTCGCGCGGGCAGCCGGCGCTGACGGCGGAATACAAGCTCAATCTGTTGTCGCCGGCGGTCGGCGACAGGTTGATCTGCCGGGCGAGGGTGATCAAGCCGGGGCGCCAGGTCTCGGTGGTCGCGGCCGACGTGTTCTGCGTCAGCGATGGCGTCGAGAAGCATACCGCGACGGCGCTCGCCTCGATCGCCATGCTGAGCGAGGATGTCGCTGCAAAAACGAAAAGCCCGGCTGCCTGAGGCAGCCGGGCTTATTCCTACGGCCGTCATTCCGGGGCTCGCGAAGCGAGAACCCGGAATCTCGAGATTCCGGGTTCTGGTCCTTTGGACCATCCCGGAATGACGAACTGACTGTCTTACTTCTCTTCTGCTGCCGGAGCCGGCTCGACCTCGTCGTGCTGGGCTTCCGGATCGAAGAACTCGCCGGCGGCGGCAATCGCCTCGGCGGCCGCGTCGCGGTCCTCGTTGCGGGTGGAGATGTCCTCGCCGCGGTTGATGCGCTCGGCCTCGTCCTGGCTGCGCGCAACCGTCACGGAAACCTCGACCTCGACTTCGGGGTGGACGGCGACGGTGATCGAGTGCTTGCCGATGGTCTTGATCGGCGCGTCGAGCTGCACCTGCGGACGGGAGAGCGAGACGCCGTCGGCCTCGAAGGCGACAATCACATCACGCACCGTGACCGAGCCGAACAGCTGGCCGGCTTCGGACGCCTGGCGGAGCACGATGATGTTCTTGCCCGCGATCTTCTCGGCGACCTTGGAGGCCTCGCCCTTTGAGGCAAGGTTGCGGGCTTCGAGATCGGCCTTCATGCCGTCGTACTTGGCCTTGTTGTCGGCAGTGGCGCGCAGCGCCTTGCCGCGCTTGAGCAGGAAATTGCGGGCATAGCCGTCGCGAACCTTCACGACTTCGCCCATCTGGCCGAGCTTGCTGACGCGTTCCAGCAAAATGACTTCCATATTCGTTCTCCTTTGAAGTGGTCAGGGTTTTTAGGTTTCGGGTTGAACTCAAGAGGTCGGCAATGGCGGCGGTTGCCGGTTGCGCAGGAAGCGCTCGCGGAAGCCGAACACGGCATCCGCAAGCCCAAGGATCACCATCGCGATCACCGGCCAGCCGAACACGACGACGACGGCATAGGTTGAACCGAGCCAGAAGGTGCGGCTCTTCAGCGCGAGCGTCAGTGTGTGCAGCACGGCAAAGCCGGTCAGCGCGTAGGCCATCATCAATGCCGCCGTGGCGATCTGCGCGACGATCGCGAACAGGCCGCCGGTGAAGCAGAAGGCGACCGCGATGCAGAGCACCGCGAGCGTCATCGCCGGCAATTCGGCCGTCTTCAAATCCGGCCAGGGGCGGCGCAGCCGGCCTGATGTCGCCGTCACTTTGGCGCTGAGCCAAAGGTTGAGCGTGAGCGTCATCATCGAGACGATGGCAGCGGCAGCCGGGGCGATGCGGATCAGCGCGTCGATAAACTGGTCGGCCTCACCGGAGGCCTGCGGATCGGTGGCGCGGAGGATGCGCATCAGGCCACGCTTGAGCGTGCTTGTGATGGTCTCTGCGTCGCTACCGAGCGTGAGGAGGGCGGCGAATGTGGTCAGCATGGCGAAGCCTGCGATCCACAACAGGATGCGGCCGACCGGATACCATTCGATGTCGGGTTCGGCTGGCGTTGCGATGGCTGCGGCAGGCGTCACGCTCGCAACGTGCCGACCGAGCAAGACAAGGTGGCCCAACCACCAGGCCGGCAGTGCGACGGTGACGGCAAAAGCGATGCAGTAGGGCAGGCCAAAAATGGCGCCGAGGCCGATCGCGGCGAAGATACCGCCCAGGCTAGCGTAGAGTGGCCCCCAGCCGATCGCGGCGACCATCAGCGGCAGTGGTGCGAGATAGAACAGGACGAGCGAGATCAGCGCGCCCGACACGATCGAGGCGAACATCAGGGCCGACGCAGCGCCGGCGATCAGGGCTATCAGTCCAAATACCATCATCAGCTGTCCCGCTCCCTTCGAGCGGTTAGAGGCGCTTTGCCCCAACCATCGGCGACCGGATGACCCGGAAGCCTTATGAGTTCGAAAAAGTCGCGACCGGCGACGTGGATCGCCGCCGGTCGGAATTCGTCTTAGCGAATGACGTAGGGCAAGAGGCCCAGGAACCGCGCGCGCTTAATGGCGCGGGCGAGCTCACGCTGCTTCTTCGCGGACACGGCGGTGATGCGGCTCGGCACGATCTTGCCGCGCTCGGAGACGTAACGCATCAAGAGCTTGGAGTCCTTGTAGTCGATCTTCGGCGCATTGGCTCCCGTGAACGGGCAGCTCTTGCGGCGACGGAAAAACGGGCGGCGTGCACCAGCTTCAGCCATTGTTCTTACTCCCCATCCGTCGTTTCAGCTTCGTCGCGCGGACGGCGTGGGCCGCGATCACCGCGGAAGCCGCCACCGTCGCGATCGCCGCCACGGAAACCGCCTTCGCGGTCGCCACGGAAGCCGCCGCCTTCACGATCGCGGAATCCACCGCCACGGTCGTCACGCTCGCGATCGCGGTCGGCCTTGCGCATCATCGCGGACGGGCCTTCCTCGAGCTCCTCGACGCGCACGCTGAGATAGCGGATCACGTCTTCGCTGATGCGCTCCTGGCGCTCGATCTCGGCGATCGCCGCGGAGGGCGCGTCGATGTTGAGCAGCACGAAGTGCGCCTTGCGGTTCTTGTTCATGCGGTAGGTGAGGGAGCGAACGCCCCAATTCTCGGTCTTGGTGACCTTGCCGCCGAGACCCTCGACGATGCCGGTCATCTGCGCAGTCAGCTCTTCGACCTGCTGCGTGCTCGCGTCCTGGCGCGCGAGAAAAACATGCTCATAGAGAGCCATTGTCGTCCTTTCCCGTGTTGGCGCATTGCCCGGCGTCAAGCCCTTAAGAGACCTTCGGAAAGGACTCTGGGATTAAGCTCAGAAGGCGGAAACACGGGACGACGGGCCGACTGGCCCTGCCACACCAAAATCACTGAGGATTTGCTGAGACCGTCCGTTCAGCTCCCGGCCGGGGTCTGCGGATGCGCGCGTTATACGGATTTTGGACGGCTTGGCAAGGTTGCAGGCCGAGTTTTCGGCCCGGATGGTCCCGGTGGGCGACGGAACCGGTCCTCACATACCACATCGGGCTTGATCTATTTGTTTGTACGTCATACAAATAAATCAGGGAGAGGACCCCAATGGCGAACAAGCCGGCCCAGGAGCCGCTTGAGGCGGGCGACCCCAAGCATGCTGTGCGGGCGACACGCTCGGCCGGCCGCAAGATGCGCTCCCTGCTGCTGGATGCGGCGAGCCCGCTGTTTCGCGAGCGGGGGTTGTCAGGCACCGCGATCACCGACATCGCCGCCGCTGCGGACGCGTTTCCGAGCCAGATCACCTATTACTTCCGCACCAAGGAGGCGCTGTTCGTCGAATGCGCCTGCCGCGAGCTGCTATATCTGGCCCGCGCTACCGAGCAGGCCGCGCTGAAGGCGCGCACGCCGCGGGACTACACCCACGCGCTGGCCGAGACCGTGACCGCGAGCGATTCGATCGCCTTCTTCGCTGAGGCACTGACGCTGACGCGGCGGCGACAGGATCTGGCGCCGCTGGTCGAGCGCACCATCGAGCGCCTGCACTCGGAGGGGGCGCGCGCCTATGCGGGCCAGGTGGCACGCCACGGCTGGCGCTCGCTGCGCGCACCCGACGAAAGCTCGCGGCGGTTCTGGGCCGTTGCGATCGGGGTCATCCTGGAGGGTTACGCGATGGGCCGCTCGCCCGAAGTGCTCTGCGCCGAGATGCTGCGCGTGCTTGGCGAGCAGGCGAAATCGACCGGCGACACGGCGCGGCTGCGTCTTGTCGACGCGCGTGACGGATCAACGGATTCAAACGAGCAAGGGTAGGGCCATGACCGCACTTCGCATGCGTGCCCGCGATTTCCTGACCGACGATCAACTCGCCGATGTGCGCCAGCGCGTAACCTGGAAGGGCGTCGCGATGATCGCCCATGCCTGGGCGCTGATCATTGGTGCGATCGCGCTGGTCGCGTGGTGGCCCAACCCCATCACCTATGTTCTTGCTGTCGCCATCATCGGCTCGCGTCAACTCGGGCTTGCAATCCTGATGCATGACGGCGCCCATGGCTGCCTGTCCGCCGACGAGAAAACCAATCTGGCGCTGAGCCAATGGCTCTGCGCCTATCCTTTGTTTGCCGAGACGCGCAGCTATCGCCGCTATCACCTCCAGCATCACGCACGCACCCAGCAGGAGGACGATCCTGATCTGGTGCTGTCGGCGCCGTTTCCGATCACCAAACTAAGCTACCGCCGCAAATTCATCCGCGACATCACCGGGCAGACCGGCTACCAGCAGCGCAAGGCGCAATTGCTCAATGCGCTTGGCCCTAAGGATTGGCCGTGGCGCCAGCGCGCCGCGCATTTCTGGGACAAGCTCGGCCCGCAATGCATTGTCAACGCCGCGATGTTCGCCGGCCTTGCCGCGGCCGGCGTGTGGTGGGCCTATCCGCTGCTATGGCTGGTGCCGCTGCTGACCTGGATGATGGTGATCACCCGCATCCGCAACATCGCCGAGCATGCCGTCGTCCCCGACAGCAGCGATCCCTTGCGCAATACGCGCACCACGCACGCCAATTTCCTCGAGCGGCTGTTCATCGCGCCATACTACGTGAACTACCACCTCGAGCATCACCTGCTGTTCTACGTGCCTTGCTACAATCTGCCGAAGGTGCATCGCCTGCTCAGCGAGAGCCGGCATGCCGGCCGCATGGAGGTGCAGCCGAACTACGCCGCGGTGCTGCGGCTTGCGACCGCCAAACCTGACAGCGATGACCGGCCAGGTCAGTTGGTTAGCAATGTGCGGCGCGCGCGGGCCGGTGCCGAAGTCGGAGCGGATCAGAAGGCCGGCGGGTTTTGAGGGGCCGCATCCCCAGTTGAACGCCGGCCCGGCTTTCCATCTTGGCTTGACAGTCCGGCCCCGGACAGTGTCTACGGCCCCTTTCGGAGCATGGTCGGGAACCAAGGCTCGGGCCGAGCGTCATCGGCTGCCGGGTTCTCGCAGCACACGGCTCCATTTGATCCAGGGAGCGCCGATGACGGCAGCATTCACATTTCCGGGGCAGGGATCCCAGGCGGTTGGCATGGGCAAGGCCCTGGCCGACGCCTTTGCGGCGGCGCGTGCCGTATTCGATGAGGTCGATGCCGCGCTTGGGGAGAAGTTGACGGCGATCATCTGGGATGGCCCGGCCGAAACCCTTCAGCTCACCGAGAACGCCCAGCCAGCCCTGATGGCGGTCTCGGTCGCGACCCTGCGCGTGCTTGAAGAGGAAGTCGGATTTTCCGTGGGGCGGGATGCGGCCTTCGTCGCCGGCCACTCGCTCGGCGAATATTCGGCGCTGGCTGCGGCCGGTAGCCTCACCATCTCGGATACCGCGCGGCTGCTTCGCACGCGCGGTCTCGCAATGCAAAAAGCCGTGCCGGTCGGCGCCGGCGCCATGGCCGCGCTGCTTGGCCTCGATTACGATGCCGCCTTGGAGGTCGCCCGGGAGGCGGCACAGGGTCAGGTCTGTCAGGCCGCCAACGACAATGGCGGCGGCCAGGTGGTCGTCTCGGGCGACAAGGCCGCGGTCGATCGCGCGGTCGAGATCGCCAAGACCAAGGGCGCCAAGCGCGCGATGTTGCTGCCGGTCTCCGCACCGTTCCATTGCCAGTTGATGCAGCCCGCGGCCGACGCCATGGCCGAGGCGCTGTCCAAGGTCACGATCAAGGCGCCGGCTGCGCCGCTGGTCTCGAACGTGCTTGCAAGTGCCATCACCGATCCCGACGAAATCCGCCGCCGGCTGGTCGAGCAGGTCACCGGCACGGTGCGCTGGCGCGAGTCGGTTGCCTATATGGCGGGGCAGGGCGTCACCCGTTTCTTCGAGATCGGCGCGGGCAAGGTGCTGACGGGTCTCGTCAAGCGCATCGCGGACGGTGCCGTCGGCGTCGCGGTCAACGGACCGAACGATATTGCCGCCGCCAAGGATGCATTGGCTGCTGCGAAGCAGGCCTAGAGTTTACGCACGATCTTTCCGGAAAACCGCTGCAGACTTTTCCGGATCGTGCTTTGGAGGAGTTTTCGATGTTCGATCTGACTGGCAAAAAGGCGCTCGTCACCGGTGCGACCGGCGGTATCGGCGGCGCGATCGCGCAGGCGCTGCACGCCCAGGGCGCAACCGTTGCGATCTCAGGGACGCGCAAGGAAGTGCTGGATGAGCTGGCCGGCAAGCTCGGCGAGCGCGCCCATGTGCTGCCCTGCAATCTCTCCAAGGCCGACGAGGTCGAGGCGCTGGTGCCGGCTGCGGAAGCCGCGATGGGTCAGGTGGATATTCTCATCGCCAATGCCGGCATCACGCGGGACAATCTGTTCGTTCAGCTTCGCGACGAGGATTGGGACGAGGTCATCAACGTCAACCTGACCGCCACGTTCCGCCTGGCACGTGCCGCCACCAAATTGATGATGCGCAAGCGCTTTGGCCGCATCATTGCGATCACGTCGATCGTCGGCGTGACCGGCAATCCCGGACAGGGCAACTACACCGCCTCGAAGGCCGGCCTGATCGGCATGATCAAGACGCTGGGCGCCGAATATGCCAAGCGCGGCGTCACCGCCAATTGCATCGCGCCCGGCTTCATCAAGACGCCGATGACCGATGCGCTCAACGACAAGCAGCGCGAGACGATTCTGGCCAAGGTTCCGGCAGCCCGCCTGGGTACGCCCGAGGATATCGCGGCAGCGGCGGTTTACCTGAGTTCGAACGAAGCAGCCTACGTCACCGGCCAAACCATCCACGTTAACGGCGGCATGGCCATGATCTGACGCGCGGTTTCGCACTGCCCACATGGGCGGGGGCAGGTAGCGGCAAACGGCCGTTTCCGGAGCGAATTGAGGCGTGTAGTCAAGCCAATTGAAGTATGATAACCGGACCTTCAACGGATGGGCAAAGAACGCCATTGCAGGTTTTTGAAACCCTGTATATTGGCCATGCGGAGCCTTGGCCGTCGTTCGCCCGGTCCTGCATCGGTTAGGGTGGGACCACATCAAAGTTCGTAAGCGAAGGCAGTCAACGACCACGACGGCTCGTATCGTCCCGGGGGGTCGGGTCTACAGGGAACAACACGAGGTTATGCAATGAGTGACATTGGCGAGCGGGTTAAGAAGATCGTGGTCGAACACCTTGGTGTTGAACCCGAGAAGGTTGTCGACGCAGCGAGCTTCATCGATGACCTCGGCGCCGACAGTCTGGACACCGTCGAGCTGGTGATGGCGTTCGAAGAAGAATTCGGGTGCGAGATTCCGGACGACGCCGCCGAGACGATTCTCACGGTCGGCGACGCCACGAAGTTTCTCGAGAAGAACGCGAAGAGCTAAGGCTCTTCATTTTCGCGGGGACAACGTTGAAACCGGACGGGCCGCTTTCCAGCGGTCAGCCGGTTTCTTGTTATTGGCCGTGAATCTTTCGATGCGGAGTTTTCGGATATGAGGCGGGTTGTCGTCACTGGTCTCGGCATGGTGTCGCCGCTCGGCTGCGGCGTCGAGCCGACCTGGAAACGCATCCTCAACGGCGAAAGCGGTGCGCGCAGGATCGAGAGCTTCGACGTCTCCGATCTGCAGACCAAATATGCCTGCACGGTCGTGCGCGGCGACGGCAGCAACGACACATTCAATGCCGACAAGTGGATGGAGCCGAAAGACCAGCGCAAGGTCGACGACTTCATCATCTTCGGCATGGCCGCAGCCGGCCAGGCGCTCGACGACGCCAACTGGCATCCCGAGACCGAAGAGGACAAATGCGCGACCGGCACCATGATCGGCTCGGGCATCGGCGGCCTCAACGGCATCGCCGACACCGCGATCCTGCTGAAGGAGCGAGGGCCCCGTAAGGTATCGCCGTTCTTCATTCCGGGCCGGCTGATCAATCTCGCCTCCGGCTACGTGTCGATCAAGCACGGGCTGAAGGGGCCGAACCATTCTGTGGTCACGGCCTGCTCCACCGGTGCCCATGCGGTCGGTGATGCCGCCCGCCTGATCGCGCTCGGCGATGCCGACGTGATGGTCGCCGGCGGTGCGGAGTCGCCGATCAGCCGCATCGGTATTGCCGGCTTCAACGCCGCGCGCGCACTTTCGACCGACTTCAACGAGACGCCCGAGAAGGCCTCGCGTCCCTACGACAAGGATCGCGACGGTTTCGTGATGGGCGAGGGCGCCGGCGTCCTCGTCCTGGAAGAGCTCGAGCACGCCCAGCGCCGCGGCGCCAGGATCTATGCAGAGGTGATCGGCTACGGTCTGTCGGGTGATGCCTATCACATCACGTCGCCGTCGCCCGATGGCGATGGCGGATTCCGCAGCATGACGGCCGCGCTCAAGCGCGCCGGCTTGACCGCATCCGATCTCGACTACATCAACGCGCACGGCACCTCGACGCCGCTCGGCGACGAGATCGAGCTTGGCGCGGTGGAGCGGCTGCTCGGCAATGCCGCATCCAAGGTCGCGATGTCCTCGACCAAATCGTCGACCGGCCATCTGCTCGGCGCGGCCGGCGCAATCGAGGCGATCTTCGCGATCCTCGCGATTCGCGATAACATCGTCCCGCCGACCATCAATCTGGACAATCCGTCGGTCGAGACCGCGATCGATCTCGTGCCGCATAAGGCGAAGAAGCGTGACGTGAACGTCGCGTTGTCGAATTCTTTCGGTTTCGGCGGTACCAATGCGTCGGTGATCGTCCGGCGTCTGGCCCAATAGTTTGTGTTTGCGACGAATCCACCGTTTTGCCGTATTCGGCGATAGTCATGTCTGTGGGCGTGTGCATTTGGCTCGGCAAGCGATTGTCAGGCTGCGATTGAACCGGCAGGATTCAGGTTGCTTCGATGAGTGAAAGGCCGCCCATTTCGCCCCGGAGTCCGCGGGCAGCGCTCGAGCCCGAGCAGGTCCCGCCGCCGCCGAGGCGTTCGGAGCGGGCGCGCAACCCCTTCGTCGTGGTTGGCAACGCCATCATCACATTGCTCTTGATCGGCCTGATCGGTGCCGGCGCGGCCTATTATTACGGCCGGCAGGTGCTCGAGTCGCCCGGGCCGCTGAAGGACGACAAGATCGTCAACATCCCGCAGCGCGCCGGCAAGCGCGACATCGCCGAGACGCTGAACCGGGAAGGCGTGACCGACGTCAATCCCTGGGTGTTCATCGGCGCCGTGGCCGCGCTGAAGGCGAGCTCGGACCTGAAGCCGGGTGAGTATTCGTTCCAGAAGAACGCCTCCTTGCGCGACGTCATCGCCACCATCGTCGAGGGCAAGGTGGTCCAGCATGCCGTCACGATTCCCGAAGGCCTGACCTCCGAGCAGATCGTGGCGCGATTGAGCGACAACGACATCTTCACCGGCAGCGTGCGCGAATTGCCGCGCGAGGGCACGCTATTGCCCGAGACCTACAAGTTTCCGCGCGGGACCCCGCGCGACCAGGTGATCCAGCGCATGCAGCAGGCGCATAAGCGCGTGCTCGCGGAGATCTGGGATCGCCGCAGCCAGGATCTTCCAGTCAAGACGCCCGAGCAGCTGGTCACGCTCGCATCGATCGTTGAGAAGGAGACCGGCAAGCCCGACGAGCGCAGCCGCGTGGCCGCCGTGTTCGTCAATCGCCTCAAGCAGAAGATCAAGCTGCAGTCGGACCCAACCATCATCTACGGCCTGGTCGGCGGCAAGGGCACGCTGGGACGTCCGATCAAGCGCAGCGAGATCACGCAGCCTTCGCCCTACAACACCTATGTGATCGAGGGCCTGCCGCCGGGCCCGATCGCCAATCCCGGCCGCGCTTCGCTGGAGGCCGCCGCCAACCCGGCCCGCACCCGCGATCTCTTTTTCGTCGCCGACGGCTCCGGTGGGCACGCCTTCACCGAGACCTACGACGCGCACCAGAAGAACGTCGCCAAGCTGCGGGCGATGGAGAAGCAGATTCAGAACGACACGGTCGAGCCCGCCGACGACGCCCAGGCGCCGGCCGCCGCGCCCGCGGCGGCCGATACGGCACCGACAGCGACCACGCCGCCCAAGCCGACCCAGCAGAAGAAGCCGCCGGCGCGGCCCGCCAACCCGGCCGCACCTGCCCGCCAGGGCGCGGTACAGCCGTCGCCCCCGGTGGTCCAGCGCTAGGCAAAAATCCCTGGGCCAAAATCCCTGGGCCAAGTCCAGCGCTAGTCCCGCGCAGACCTGCTACGGGACTTTGCGGATTCCACTTTCCTGCAAAATAGTCTTAAGATTCGCGTGGCCTGATGGCCTCGCGAATCCCCTGTTTGTCGGAGAATTTGACCTGATGGCGCTGTCGTCCATGACCGGCTTTGCCCGAAGCCACGGCGCAAGCGGGCCGTATACGTTCGAATGGGAATTGAAGTCCGTCAACGCCAAGGGCTTTGACCTCAGGGTGCGGCTGCCGCAGGGGTTCGACGAGCTCGAGGCCCACGCCAAGAAGCGCGCCGGCGAGCTTTTGTCGCGCGGCACCGTCTACGCCAATCTCAACGTCAAGCGCGCCAATGCGGCCGCCAGCGTCCGCGTCAATGAGGACGTGCTCAACGCCGTGCTGAAGGCGGCCTCCGTCATCGCCGGCAAGGTCGACGCGGTCGCGCCGAGCGTCGACGGCCTTTTGGCGATCAAGGGCGTCATTGAGGTCGCCGAGCCCGAGGGCGACGAGGAGGAGGACAAGGCCGCTCGCGCAGCTGCCGCCGACGCCTTCGACAAGGCGCTCGACGAGCTCGTGGCGATGCGCAGGCGCGAGGGGACTTCGCTGGGCCAGATCCTGACCCAGCGTGTCGACGAGATCGAGCAGCTCGCGACGAAGGCGGAGGCCGCGCCGGGCCGCAAGCCGGAGGCGATCAAGGCCAGGCTCGCCGAGCAGATCGCGGCTCTGCTCGACACGTCAGATCGCTTCGATTCCGAGCGCCTGATGCAGGAGGCCATCCTGATTGCCACCAAGGCCGATATCCGCGAGGAGCTCGACCGCATCGCCTCGCACATCGCGCAGGCGCGCGAGCTGATCGGCAAGGGCGGCCCGATCGGCCGCAAGCTCGATTTCCTGGCGCAGGAGTTTCACCGCGAGGTCAACACCTGCTGCTCGAAGTCGAACGACATCGAGCTGACCAATACCGGGCTTGCCATGAAGAACGTGGTCGAGCAATTCCGCGAACAGGTCCAGAATCTGGAGTGATCGATGACGGCAGGCGGTCACGGAACTGACGGTGTCGAGCGGCGCGGGCTGATGTTCGTGCTGTCCTCGCCATCGGGCGCGGGCAAGACGACGCTGTCGCGTTTGTTGCTCGAGCGGGAGCCTGGCCTGAAGATGTCAGTGTCGGCGACCACGCGTCAGATGCGGCCGGGAGAAGTCGAGGGGCGCGATTATTTCTTCGTCAGCAAGCCCAAGTTCGAAACGATGGTGGAACAGGGTGAACTGCTCGAATGGGCCACCGTGTTCGACAATCTTTACGGGACGCCGCGTGCGCCGGTGGAGGTGGCACTGTCGGCCGGGCAGGACGTGCTGTTCGACATCGACTGGCAGGGCACGCAGCAACTGCACCAGAAGGCGAGCGCCGACGTCGTCCGCGTCTTCATCCTGCCGCCCTCAGCGGCCGATCTCGAGAAGCGGCTGCATTCGCGGGCGCAGGATTCCGACGAGGTGATCCGCAAGCGGATGAGCCGCGCCAGCCACGAGATGAGCCACTGGGCCGAGTACGACTACATCGTCATCAACCACAATATTGATGACGCCTTCGCCGAGGTGCAGTCGATCCTGAAGGCTGAACGCCTCAAGCGCGAGCGGCGGATTGGCCTCGTGAGCTTCGTGCGGGGTCTGCAAGGTCAGCTTCAAGGCTAGGCTGCGACAGCCGCGGCCCTTCGGTTGCCAGCCGCTCCAGCATCGCCGTGATGATGTCGATGTCGACGGCGTCCTCGTCGCGAGCCTCGTCGTCGCGGGCCTCGTCGACGTGCGCGATCGGCTCGTCCTGGGGGATGTCATCGGCCGCGAGCTGGGGCGCGGGCGCCGGGATCTCGAATTCATCGTCCTCGAATTCGTCGTCCTTGAATTCATCGTCCTCGAATTCATCCGCCTCGAACTCATCCTCGAACAAGTTGATCTGTGCCTCGTCAGGTTCGACTGCCGCGACGCGAGCGGCGGGCGCTTGTGCAGCGATCCTGCGGATCTCGTCGGTAAATGCCGCGACTTGCGAGACCTGTTGGACTTGCGAGACTTGCGGACGCATGGCGTCGAAGTCGACCGGACGCGGCCGTTCTGCGCGCGCAGGGACTGCATCGAGCCACGGCGCGCGGTTGTCGTCGTGATCCTGCCTGTTGTCCCAGGTCGGGCGGCGATCGGCCGTCTGGACGCGCACGCGCGAGCCCGCGAAGCGGTAGATCACGCTGGCAATGAGGCCGGCCAGCGCCAGTGCTCCGCCGATCACGAGCAGCAATGTCTGGAGCGAGCCGGTCGGCTTGTCGGCGGGAATTTCGGCCGCGGCCAGCGTCACCGGGGCAAGGGATGCGGCCGGCTGCGCGGAGGCCGTTGCAGGCGCGGTCGTCGTTGCGGGTGATGGCCGCGGTGCGGGCGCGGCGGCTGCGTCGGGCCAGCGCGTGGCGACCGCGGGCTGTTGCGCGTTGCTGTCGGCGGTGGCGCCAGGCGCCTGCTGCGTCGCGGCGGCGGCCGGCGCGGGTGCGCTCGCCGTCGGGCTGCTCTGCGGCGCGACGTATTCGGCACGCGCGTTCTGCACGGATTGCGGTGCTGACGAAGCTGCGCTCGGCGTTGTGTCGACGCTCGCCTGCTGTGCGCTCTGCGTGGCCTTGCTGCCTTCGGCGCGCAGGTACCAGCATTGCCGCTTGGTCGCGCGCTCCAATCGATAGAACCAGTGCTGGCCCTGCGGCGCCGTGCCTTTCGGCGAAGCGAGACAGTCGCTCGCGGCATTCGCCGTGCTTGCAGCACTGGGTGCAGTCGGCGCGTTCTGCGAGACGGCGGCCAAGGGGACGCCGGCGATGATACTGCCGATCAACGCGGATATGAACTTTGCGGTGCGGTTGCCCATCCTGGTCTCCCGATTACGCATGACGCAACTCGTTACCTTCCCTTTCTCAACAAAGAGTTAGGTGGCAATGAGCCGCAAATCCGGAGAGGATGTGGCTTGAATCGGGCCTGCGCGGCGTTCGTTCCACCGCGAATTCAGGCTTTTTGCCGGCGCGCTATTGCTTGCTCGCGGTCCAGGTTCCCGAGCAACCGTCGGAGCTGCGGAACGTGCCGGACCCGCTGCGTCCGGACAGGCGGCCGGCGCCGGTATAGGTGATGCCATTCCCGGCCTGGCCGAACGTGTGCACCGAGCCGTTCGAGCTGACCGTCCCGCTGACGCCGTCGCCGATCACACGGCCCGAGGTCACGACGGTTGCGCCGCTCGACGAGCCGCCGCAGCCGACACTGGTCACGGCCCAGGCGCCATCGAAATTGCCTCCGCTACTGCTGCCGCTACCACCGCCGCTGCGGCGCGACGATGAGCGTTGTTCGTCTGGCGCCGGCTTGCTTCTGGGGGCCGACGGTGTCGGTTCCGCCGAACGATCCGAGCGCGAGCCGGACAGCGATTTTTCGTCATTGCCGATCGAACCGCCCGCGCTTCCGGATTGCGCGAAGGCGGATGGAGCGCTGAGCGCGAGGAGGAGCGCGGCGAGACCAAACGTACGGTTTGCGGTGTTCGACATGAGCCAGAAATCCATCATCAAGAAAAAAATCAGCGGCCGGAGCCGTCGGCGCAGACGGCTCCGATAATGCGGCAAGCTTTGCCAGCCTTGGCGCAATCGTCAAGCGCTGCGTCCTTGGCGCGCTGCACGCCCTCGCGCTGGACCAGCGACCAGGATTTGTCCGAGATCGCGAACGCGCCGCAGCTCTTGCCGTAGAAGGAGAGCTCGATCGGACATTTCGCGCCGGCGCAATTGCCGCGCGCATCCGCCACCGCTGCGCGCCGCGAGGCGTGGTTCCACGAGATGCCCCATTTATTGCTGTCCGGCCCGTAGACGATCGAGCCCCACGGCTTCAGGTCTTCCATCTTGCGCATCCGCAGCAGCAGGCCTTCGGTCGCCTCACCGGTCGGCGCCATGGAAATCCGCTGCTGCAGTTTGGTGATCGCGCGGGTCAGTCCGTCGGGCGTATCAGGATCGAAATTGAGCTCGTAGAGCCGCTCGTTCAATTCGCTGAGCAGCGCGGCATCGCGCAACGGAACGCGGTCGGGATCGGCGCGGAGGCGCTCCGACGGCAACGGATCCGGCTGCATCGCCGCGACCTGCGGCGGCGCAACTTGCGTCGGCGGCACGAAATAGAAGGTGCCGTCGATCGGCGACGAGGATACCCAGGGCTGCTGCGCGCCTGACGTGGCGCGCTTTACGGCAAGGCCAACCTGGTTGAAGGTCTGGAACACGTCGAGGCCGGCGGTGCGGATCGTCGCGGCCAGTGCCTTGGTGTAGGGGCTGTGGCCATCACTGCCGTCTTGCGCGACGTTGCCGGGTTGTGTCGCGTAGGAGATCAACGTGCCCTCGGGCGCGCGCATCTGCGCAAGGCCTCCGTCGGACGAGCGCAGGCCGCGCGAGCCGAAGGGGTTGTTGCGGCAGGCATCGAGGATGACGAGGTTGAGCCGCGTGCCGGATCCCTGCATCTGGCGCAGCACCAGATTGACGTCGGTCATCTGGAAATCGACATCGGCCTCGCGGGTCGGATTGGCGCCGACAGGCACGAGATAGTTGGAGCCGGCGACCTGCACGCCGTGACCGGCATAATAGAACAGCGCGACGTCGGCGCCCTGCACCTGCTTGCCAAAGCTCTGCACCGCGATGTCCATCGCGGCCTTGTCGAGATCGAGCTGGGCGTGGCCGCCGACCAGCGTGAAGCCGAGCGAGCCGAGCGTCTCGGCCATCAGCGTCGCGTCCTTGGAGGGATTGTCGAGCGGCGTGATGTTCTTGTAGGCGGAATTGCCCACAACCAGCGCGATGCGCTTTTCGGCCGATGCCGGTGTATTCGCGACGGTGAGCATGGCGGCGACCAGCGCTGCCAGCATCGTGACGCGATTGAAAATCCTCGCGCGCATCAAACTTCCCCAAAGCAATGGCGCCAATCTACCAGCCCGGCGGATTGGCGAAAAGCGGCGCGACATTCTGGTCGGTATCCCTGTGCGTGGCGCAGCGGGGAAGAGGGCATGGTTGTGCGATCCCGCGGCAAGTTTGTCCGGGCCTTGGTATCGTTCATCGCCCGATGGAGGCCAAAGGGCGCAGGGAAGGCCGGGCGCCGGCGGCACCCGAGATCCGTGCGCTACAGACGTGCACACGGGGTGGATCACAGGTGATGCCGGTCGCCCGGCCTTCCCTGCGCGGATGGTTTTAACGGTGTCCTTCGTGCTCTCCCCGGGGAGCGATGCACTATTGCCCCCGTCGCCTTACAGATGACTGATGCGCGTGCCCGGTCGGGCCGCCACATCACCGCAAGGCTTGACGCACAGGCTCCGGGCGTCAGGACCACACGACTTCTCCGTCCGCGGACGGTCTCGCCTGATCACCCGAGGCTCGCGTGTGCTCGCCCCGGACGGTCGACGAACCCGCTGTGACCGCGCCGTGTCGTGCCGCGTTGCGGATGATTCACGGTTGCCCGCCCTGTCATCAGCACTCCGCGCCGGCGCTACCGCGTCCACCGCAACACCGGCCCGCATCTCGTGACGATCGCGAAGCGCCCCTTTGGCAAGGGCCGGGATGGAGAGTGAATGACATAAATCCGAAATTCGGTAAAGTGGAATATTTTTGCGAGGTGGGATTGACGGGGTGTTTTGCCCGACGGGATACGACGCTCTCGGCATGCCGTCATTGCTTCGCTGCGCGCGCAATGACGAAGGTGAGTGGCCGTGCGCAGCCGACGATGAGCGAGAGTGTCGCGGTCAATAAGGCGGCTTCCGGGGCGCGCGCCGGGGCATCACTTGCTTGCGCAGCAATCGACCAGCAGGCGCCAGATGCGCTGGATCTCGATGGACCTCCGCGTCTCGAGCACGTGGTTCTCGCTGGCATGGGGTGAGGGAGCTACAGAGCGGAGTTCACGCGGTGCGATCCAGCGCTCGGAGATTGGATCGTACCATTTGCCGAGATTGACCAAGCTCGTGTCTCCTCTCTTCCATCCCCCTCCTGGTTTCAACGCGCAGACGTTTCGCTGTGTTCCAATTTTGGGATCGAAGGGATCTGCGCGGAGACCTCGCCGTCAGTCAGTGCTTCGCCCGCCGTGTTGCCTGTCCGCCACGCTTCGAACTCTGTTCTTCACCGGAGAACACCGGATGTTTCGAAAACGGAACGCCCCGCTCTGTTCAACAGTGAACACAGGTACACTGGGATGGCCTGCGGCCACTATCCGAGGCGAGCCTCGCGCGCCGCCGCCAGTCGGTTCGCGCGCCGGTACGCCTCGATCGCTCGGTTGGCGAGCATCAGCGGCCGGCGCTCGCCGGTTCTGAGCTGCGCTTCGATCGCATCGAGAATGACGTTTGCCGAGCTGTCAGGCGGCCCGAGCTCGCCGGTCTTCTCGAGGAAGCTCCAGGCAATGAAGAATGCGCTCTCGACCGTACAGCGAATGGACATGCGCTGCCAACGCGGTGCGGCCGCAGCCGTTCCGTGTGCGGCGGCGAGACGTGCACCCCGCCGCCAGCCGAAACTCAGTTCTTGAGCACGATGCGGCCGACCACCTTGCCGGCGCGCAATTCGTCGATCCATTTCTGGACGTCGCCCATCGGCTCTTCGCGCATCGGCGTCGGCTTGATCTTGCCGGCGCGGGCGAGCGCCATCAACTCGTGCGCCTCCGCGAGCGTGCCGACCATGAAGCCCTCGACGGTGAGGCGCTTGTAGACCCATTGCACCATCGGCAGCGTGAACTGGCCACCCATCAGGCCGGAGACGACGACCTTGCCGCCACGGGCGGCGACGGCCACCGCGAACGCCATCGACTTCTCATTGCCGGCGAAGTCGACGACCTCGTCGAAGCCGCCGTCGGTCTCCTTCAGAATGCGCTTGATCACGTCGGGCTCGGACGGATCGTAGGCGACTGAAGCGCCGTTCTTCAGCGCGGTCTCGCGCGCGGCCGGGCTGAGATCGGCGACCGTGATCGGCTGCTTGAACATGGCTTGCGCGAACGACAGGCCCATCATGCCGACGCCGCCGAGGCCGACCAGCAAGAGATTGCGCTGGCGCGGACGGTCGACCAGGCGCTTGAGCGCGCCATAGGCGGTGACGCCCGAGCACATCAGCGTCGCGGCCTGGTTGACGGGCAGGGGATCGTAATCGAGCAGATATTTCGCGTCGGGCACCAGCACATGGGTGGCGAAGCCGCCGTCGATGGAGACGCCGAGGAAGCGCTGCCTGGCGCAGAGGTTCTCGTCGCCGTTCTTGCAGTCACGGCACTGGCCGCAGCCGATCCAGGGGAATACCGCCTTCTTCGAACCGACCAGGCTCGCCGGCACGTCGGGGCCGACTTCGTCGACGACGCCGGCGATCTCGTGGCCGAGCGTGAAGGGCAGCGTCATGCCGCGCGTCGTGTCCAGCTTCTTGCCGCCGCCGAGATCGGCATAGCCGTCCTGGATGTGCAGGTCGGAATGGCAGAGGCCGCAGCGCTCGATGCGCACCAGCACCTCGGCACCTTGCGGCTTGGGCGTATCGACGATGGTCTCGCACAACGGTGCATCGAACTTGACCAGCGACTGCCGACGCATCAACGCCATATTCCTTCCTCCGAAATTCTTGTTACTCAGCCTCGCTGCGTATATCGGCCAATTCACGCGCCATGGCAACAAAGCCTGCGATGGGGATCGTCTCCGCACGCCGCGTCGCATCGACGCCGGCGGCTTGCGCGAGCCGAGCGGGATCGACACCCAGCGATTTCAGGCTCTGCCGCAGCATTTTGCGGCGCTGCCCGAACGCTGCGGCGGCGACCTGCTCGAGCATTTTGCGATCGCAGGGCAGCGGCTCGGTGCGAGGTGTGAGGCGCACGACCGAAGAGGTGACCTTCGGCGGCGGCACGAAAGCGGACGGCGCAATATCGAACAGGATTTTCGTCTCGCAGCGCCAGTTGGCGAGCACTCCGAGACGGCCATAGGCCTCCTCGTCCTCGTGCGCGACGATGCGCTCGCCGACCTCGCGTTGAAACATCAGCACCATCATGTCGTACCAGGGCGGCCAGGGCTCGATGGTCAGCCAGTTGATCAGAAGCTGGGTCGCGATGTTGTAGGGCAGGTTGGCGACGATCTTCGCGCGCTCGCCAGCGAGCAGCGGGCGCGGGTCGAAGGTCATGGCATCGCCATGCACGATCTCGAGTCGATCAGGATAGCGCGCGGAAATATCCTGCAGGGCGGGAATGGCCCGCTCGTCATGCTCGATGGCGATGACGCGCCTGGCACCGAGTGCAAGCAGTGCGCGCGTCAGTCCGCCCGGACCGGGGCCGATCTCGACGATGGTGCTTTGGTCGAGCGGCGCGGCCGCGCGGGCGATGCGCGCGGTGAGATTGAGGTCGAGCAGAAAATTCTGGCCGAGCGATTTGCGGGCCGACAAGGCGTGCTGGCGGATGACCTCGCGAAGCGGCGGGAGGTCGTCGATCGCGCTCATCAGGTATTTACAGCCGCCATGCGGCTGGCAAGCTTGAGCGCCGCGATCAGGCTCGCCGGGTTCGCCTTCCCGGTCCCTGCGATATCGAAGGCGGTGCCGTGATCGGGCGAGGTGCGGATGAAGGGCAGGCCGAGCGTGACGTTGACGGCATCGTCGAAAGCGACCGTCTTGATCGGGATCAGCGCCTGGTCGTGATACATGCATACCGCGCAGTCATAGGTGTTGCGCGCGGCTTCGTGGAACATGGTGTCGGCGGGCAGCGGTCCCCTGGCGTCGATGCCGTCGTTGCGCAGGACCTTGAGCGCCGGCGTGATCACGGTCTGCTCTTCATGACCGAGCGAGCCGTCCTCGCCGGCATGCGGATTGAGACCGGAAATTGCGATGCGCGGCCGCGCAATGCCGAAACGGGATTTGAGCTCGGCCGCAACGATGCGCACGGTCGAGACGATGAGGTCGCTCGTGAGCTGGGTCAGCGCATCGCGCAGGGACACGTGGATGGTCACCGGCACCACGGCAAGCCGCGGTGACCACAGCATCATCACGGGCTGCGGCACGTGGCCGTCGATGCCTGCGAGCTCGGCGAGGAATTCGGTGTGGCCGGGATGGCGGAAGCCGGCACGGTAGAGCACGCTCTTGGCAATCGGGTTGGTGACGACGGCGCTGGCGCGCCCCTCACGAACGTCTGCGACCGCCTGGCGGATCGAGGCGAGCGCGGCCGGAGCGCTCGATACGTCGGGCTTGCCGGGCCCGGCGGTGGCACGCTCTCCGGTCGCAACCACGGGCAGGGCCTCGGCAAAGGAATTTGCGGCCTCGCCCGGGCTCACTGCAGCGATGCTGATCCCGGCGCCGAGCGTGCTGGCGCGCTGTGCGATGAGCGCTTCGTCGCCAAGCAAATAGAAAGCGGGAAGGCCCAGCTCGCGGCGCCTGAGCCAGGCTGCGATGGCGATGTCGGGGCCGATGCCGGCGGGCTCTCCGAGCGTGAGTGCGAGGGGCTTTGCGGGAGCGGCCATCAGCGGTTGCGATATTCGATCATCGCCGCTTTGCGGAGCTCGTCGAGATAGGCCTTCTGGGCCTTCTCGTACTTCTCCACATACATCTTCTGCTGAATCTCGCGCTTCTTCGGCGTGTCGATCGTGGTCGGCTTGCGCGAGCACAGCACCACCATCTCGATCCCCGCCTTGGTCACCTCGGGCGCGGTCATATGACCGATCGGGGTGTCGTCGAGCACCTTGCGCAGCGCCTCCGGAAGGTCCGAGGTCGTCTTGGTGACACTCTCGCGGACGGTGGCGTTCGGGGTCGACAGGAACAGCGAACTGGCTTCCTCGCAGCTGGCGACGCGCGCGCGATATTGCTCTGCTTCCTTCATCCGCGTCTCCTGGAACGCCGCAGACGAGCCGCGTGGCACAATCAGCACGATCGGCTGCATCTTGTATTCGGTGCCCTCGATCTGGAGCTTCTCGGTGCCGCCCTCCCGCACCTTGTCGGCGACTTCCTTTTCGCCGACGATCAGCTTCTCCTTGAAACGGCCGCGCACGAGACTGGTCCAGACCATCTCGGACTTCATGCGGTTCTTGAGGGTTTCCGGGCGCACGCCCTTGACCTCAAGTGACTTGGTCAGCATCTCCGGCGAGATGCGCATGCGCTGCGCCATGCCGTCGTAGGACTGGTTGACGTCGGAAACGCCGGGATCGACACCGTATTTCTTGCCTTCCTTCAGCTTGATCTTGTCGTCGATCAGCGTGTTGATGACGTCCTGACGGCTCGGCGTCTTCTGCGTCGTCAGCTGCTCGAGCTTGGAGCGCTGCTCGATGTCGAAATCGGTGATGGGATCGCCGTTGACCATGACGACGATGTTCTGTGCCCGCGCCGGCGTGCCGGCGAGGGTCAGCGTAGCGCCCAGCACGGTCCCCAGGACGAGAAGAAGGCGAAAGGCGGGCATTGAGGTCGTCATCGTTGTCGCTCGCATGTCAGCCGAGATGATCCTGCGATCGGGAACAGGCGGCCGGCATTTTGGACGGGTTTACTGGATGCCGGAACTGCTGCTTCCCGTCGAGGTCGCCAGCGTGCGCAAGCCGATCTGGAACATGAACGCATGGCTCAGCACGGGCGGCGCGGTGCCGGCGGAATAGCTGTAGGAAGTCACGTAGTTCGCCGCCAGCACGAAGCAATCGTCGACATAGCCGGCGCCGAGCACATATTGGTTGATCTTGTTGGCCTCGAGGTCCCAGCGCGCCGAGCCCGTCACCACCCAGTTGGTCGCGACCTTGATCGAGCCCGAGGTCAGGATGCCCGCGCGGCGGGTCAGATAGCCGAGTTCCGGTTGCGGCGCGTAATTGCCGTACATCATGCTGACCGACCAGCGATTGAAGTTGGCGCGGCCTTCCGCCTCGAAGCGCTGGATGTTCCAGGTCTGCTCGTCCATGCGGGAGCGGGCACTGAACGTGTAGGTGCTGTTGGGCGAGTAGCTGGCGCTCGCCACGTAGTCCGAGCGCGGCTTGTCGAGGCCGGAATTGATGCCGGTATTGATGGAGTCCTGCACCGCGAAGGAGTTCATGCCGAACAGCTGGTAGGACTGGCCGAACAGGACCTTGACGGCGCCGCCCCTGTCGAACTGCGTGGTCGACTGCACGCCGACATTGGCGCGGCCGCCGCCTTCGACGCGGTCATAGCCGGAGAACTTGTCGACGCTGAACAGGTTCGAGGCGTCGAACACCATGCTCTGCGCATCCTCGTTCGGAAGCTTGCCGGCATAGGTTTCGTTCGGGCGAATGATGACCTGCGCGATCGGCTCGACCGTGGTCGAGCCCCAGGGCTGAATGTTGATGAAGGGATAGCGGTATTCGAGGCCGACGGTCGGCATCAGGCGGAACGCCTGGGTGTTGCCGACGGGCAGGTAGTTCGACACGCCTGGCTGGTTGGAGACGTCGGAGTTGATCGCGTCGGCGCGCAGGATCGCGAACGGCGTCCAGATCTCACCGAACGGATCGGTGAAGGACTTGCGCCACTGCGCCTCCGCCGTCAGTCGGGTGTAGGTGCCGGGGAAGCCGCGCAGCAGGCACTGCGTGGGCGTGCGCGCGAGCGGATCGGCCGAGGTCGTCGTGCACAGGCCGTTGGTGTTGGCCGCCGTCGTGATCGGGTCGAACACCGCGTCGTTACGCGTCAGATTGACGAAGTTGGTCTTGTAGGAGAACTCGCCGCCGAAGACCGGATAGTTGAGCACGTTCGAGTAATCGATCACGGGATAGACGACCGGGACCTGCTGCTGGTTGCCCGAGTAGCTCAGCCAGTACATCGTCCGCGCATCGAAGAAGCTGCGATTGCCGACGCCGGTCAGATACAGCTGCGACAACGCGTCGGTCGGCAGGTACAGGAACGAGCCCAGCGGATCGCGGTATTGCGACAAGCGATAGTCCGAGAAGAAGTAGTAGTCGGACATGACGACGCCGTCCCAGCCCCAGACCCACTTGTCGTTCAGCGCGAACTGACCCTTGGTGTCGACGGCGCCGCGGAACTGACGGTCGCCGGGTTGGCCGGCGAGCGCGCCGGGGTTGAGCTGGTCGATGCCGTAGACTCGGATCTGATACGCGCCGTCCAGCAGGCGCTGCCGGAACTCGCCCTGGAACAGCACGCCCTGCCTGGAGGTGATGCGCGGATTGAAGGTTGCGTCCATGTCGGGCGCGATCGCCCAGTAGAACGGAACTTCGACGCCGTAGCCGAACGGCGAGTTCGACGTGAAGCCCGGCATCAGGAAGCCGGTCTTGCGCTTCACGGTCGGGTCGGGTGTCGAGAAATAGGGCATGTAGGCGATCGGCACGCCGAAGAATTCGAGCTGCGCCGTCTCGAAATACAGCATCTTCTCCTGCTGGTCGTGGATGATGCGGGCACCCTTGACCTGCCAGAGCGGTGGCTTCTTCGGATCGTCCTTACATGGCGCGCAGGCCGTGTAGACGCCGTTCTCGAACACCGTGTAGTTGCCGTTCGAGCGGTCGGAGCGGGTCGCGGCCATGCGGGTCTGGTCGGCGGTGTCCACGCGCAGCGAATCGACGAAGCCGTCGCGGTAGTCGTCGGAGAGATCCAGGATCTCGGCATAGGTGATCTTGCCGTCGGTATCCGTCATGCGGATGTTGCCCTCGGCATGCAGCCGCTTGGTCTTCTGGTCGTAGATGACCCTGTCGGCCTCGACGCTGGTGCCGTTGTAGAACAGCTGAACGTTGCCGACCGCCGAGACGCGCGAATTGTTGTAGTCGTAATCGACCTCGGTCGCCTGCACGAGCATCTGCCCGTCATTGGCGGCCTTCGGCGGCTTCGGACGCGGCGGCAGCGGATTGTAGGTGAAGCTCTGCGCAGCGGCCGGCGCCACCGTGGCAAGATCCATCATTCCGGCGAGCGATACGGTCGCGACGAGGGCGAGCAGGAGCCTGCGCACAGACAAGCCGTATCCGTTCGCGCGCACGAGGGTGCGCAACGCCAATCCAGACACGGGTCCTCTGCGGACGGCAGTCACTAACCGTCCTCCTGATACAGCAAGGCCAAGAATCCGGTGAGGCCGCCCACCACCACGGGCAACCACGCCGCAGCGATCGGATGCATCAACTCAGCCTTGCTCAAGTCTTCAGTCACTTTCGACAAAACGTAGAGCAGAAAGCCTGCGCCCACGCCACTCAAAACCATCTTCTGTACGCCGCCCATCCGGAAGAAGCGCAGCGACACGGAGGCCGCGAGCATCACCATGGCGGCGAGCAAAAACGGCTGTGCCAGCAGCTTGTGATACTGGAGTCGATATCCGGCTGTCGCGAACCCTGAGCTCTCGGATGAGCTGATGTAGCCCGGTAGTTGCCAAAAGGACACAGTCTCGGGTGTGGAAAAGCTGTTCCTGACCTGCGCCTCGGTCAGCGTCGTCGGAATCTCAAGGCTGGCCTGATCGACCGGGGGCGAGTCGAGTGTGTAGCGGCGCACGCCCTTGAACAGCCAATGACCGGATTCGAGCGTCGCCTCGCGCGCCTCGACCCGCTCCTTGAAATGCTGCTGTGTGTCAAACCGGAACAGCGTGAGGCCGGTCAGCCGCACACCCTGCTGCTCGCTGCGCGCCGCGTTGATGATGGTCTGGCCGTCGCTGGTGACCTGGTTGAGCCAGAAGCCGGAGGCATCCTGGATGCCGCCACCGGGCGCCGAGCCGAACAGCTCGGCTTCCATGCGCTTGGAGAGCTCACGCAGGTTCGCCGACGTCGGATTGTAGGCGACGGTGGCGATCACGCCGATCAGCAGCGCGCTGCCGAGCGCCGGCGCCACGATTTGCCAGGCCGAGATGCCGGCGGCGCGAGCGACCACGAGCTCGAGCCGGCGAGAGAGGTCGAGGTAGCAGATCATGGCGCCGATCAGCATGCAGAACGGCGTCAGCTTTTCCAGCAGCTGCGGCACCCTGAACAGCGACGTCTCGGCCACCATGATCGCGGAGGCGGATGCGAGCCCCGAGGTCTTGCGCACCATCTCGATGTAGTCGACGAGCACCAGCAGCAGGAAAATGCTTGCGAACACGCCGAGTGCGGCGACCACGAAGCGGCCGGCGAAATAGCGCCCGAGCGTGTTGGTGAGCATGCTCATGCGACGGCCGGCCGTCCGAACAGCCGCGCGATACGCGCGTTCGATTTGTTGATGGCCTCCATCAGGCCGGGCGGCGGCTCGACCACGATGCCGCCGATGATCATCCACAGCCCGACGCCGATGGCACCTAACACCATCACGTATTGAACGAGCACCGCGCCCGGCGATTTCACCGCCATGACCGAGCAGGCAAAGCCCGCCATGCGCAGGCCGAATACGGCGAGGATCGAGGAGCCGATCGAGAAATTGCGGCTCTGGCGCGTGGTGCGGGGGGCGCCGAGGAAGGCGAAGGTCAGCACGGCGAAGGCGAAGGGATAGATCGGCGCCAGCAGGCTGTCATGCAAAGCCGAACGGAACTGGCCGGGGATCTGCTTGTAAACGGGATCGTCCTCGGACGGCGAGAACAGCTCCCACAGATAGCGTTCGCGAATGCCGAGGGTGACGTCATGGCCCTGGTTGCCGAACTTCGACATGTCGAAGGCGTTGCTGGCGAATGTCACCAGCGCAGGATCCCGCTTGCCGACTTCGAAACGCTCCAGATTGCCGTCCCTCAGCACCAGGAACGTTCCGTTCTCGTTCTTCACGACATCGCCGTGCTCGGCGACGATCGAGACGCGCTCGTTCGGATCGCGGCGGTCGTCGATGAAGATGCCGGCGAGCAGGCCGCCGGGCAGCCGCTCGCGGATCCGGATCGTGAGATTCTTGTCGAGTTGGGCGAAGCGGCCGGGCTGCAGGATGTTGGTGAGCACGTCGGCGGTGATCTCGGCGTCCCATTGCTTGATCCGCCGCATGCCGTCGGGCGCGAGATAGGCGGCGATGAAGGCGACCAGCAGTGCCACCACGCAGGTCGCGTAGAAGAACGGATAGAACAGCCGGAACGGCGAGAAGCCGGCGGCATTCATCACGATGATCTCGGAATCGGTCGCGAGCTTGTTCAGCGTGTGCGAGATCGCGATCATCAGCGCGATCGGCGAGATGATCAGCACCAGCGCCGGGATGACGAGGCTGGTGATGCCGAGGAAGGTCATGATGGTCTGACCCTGGCTTGTCATCAGGTCGATGCCGCGCAACGCCTGCGTAATCCAGATCACGCCGGTGAGGCTGACCAGGACGAGCGCAAACGACGCCAGCGTCGTGCGGAAAATATACCTGTCGATTGACCCCATGCGCTACCGCACGAATCCCACCAAGTCCCCAACGCGCACCGGAATTCGGGCTGTCCGACCAATCCCCAGACAGGGATCCCCAAGGCCGGCCAATCACCTCATCCGGAGGCTCACTCTCTCACTACCATCCCTTTGATCCGTCAACAAAATGGCCGACCCATGGCACCCTCTTTATATGGTTAATATTTCCCTCGATGTGGCGTCCCGGCCACGGGCGTGCTTGGCATCGACCGCGCTTCTCGCCCATAGTGGGAGAGAGACGAGTGAATCGCCGTTCAGCTCGGGCCCCGGCCGCATCAGTTGATAGGCAAAAAGCCTCATGTTTTTAAGGAGTTACCCATGTCCGATGCCATCAAGGTCGGCTTCGTCCCGTTAGCTACCGCCGCCCGTGGCATTCTGGTCGTGTTCTGTGACGACGCTCTGAAGGTTGGCCCGGCGACATCAAAGACGTTGGGTGGGGCAGCTGAGCTCGTGAAGCGGGCGGCGGCCGCCGCCGCTTTCAAAGGTAAAAATGGCGCGGCCCTGGACATCCTGGCTCCCGAAGGTCTGAAGGCCGAGCGCTTGATCGTGATCGGGACCGGGAAGGTGTCAGGCCTGAAGGGCAATGACTTCCTCAAATTCGGCGGCATCGCGGCCGGCAAGCTCAAGGCGGGTTCCGCATCCATGAGCATCGTGGCGGAACTGCCCGAGGGCGCCATGAGCACCGAGCAGGCGGTTGCGATCGCCTCGGGCCTGCGGCTGCGCGGCTACAAGTTCGACCGCTACAAGACCAAGAAGAAGGACGGCGAGGAGGGCGCGCTACGCGCCGATGTCTCGCTGGCGGTCGACGACGTGGCCGCGGCGAAGAAAGCATTTGCCGCAGCCGGTGCGGTCGTCGACGGCGTCATCATCGCGCGCGACCTCGTCAATGAGCCGCCGAACGTGCTGTATCCCGAGGAGTTCGCGCGCCGCGCCAGTCAGCTGCGCAAGCTCGGCGTCAAGATCGAGGTGCTGGACGTCAAGGCGATGCAGAAGCTCGGCATGGGCGCGTTGCTCGGCGTCGGCCAGGGCTCGGCGCGGCCGAGCCGCACCGTGATCATGCGCTGGGACGGCGGCAAGAAGGGTGATGCGCCGGTCGCCTTTGTCGGCAAGGGCGTCTGCTTCGATACCGGCGGCATTTCGATCAAGCCGGCCGGCAGCATGGAGGACATGAAGGGTGACATGGGCGGTGCGGCCTGCGTCGTCGGCCTCATGCACGCGCTCGCGGCGCGCAAAGCCAAGGTCAATGTGGTCGGCGCCATCGGCCTCGTCGAGAACATGCCTGATGGCAACGCGCAGCGGCCTGGCGACATCGTGACCTCGATGTCGGGCCAGACCATCGAGATCATCAACACCGACGCCGAGGGCCGTCTCGTGCTGGCCGACGTGCTCTGGTATGTGGCCAAGAAGACCAAGCCGAAATTCATGGTGGATCTGGCGACGCTCACCGGCGCCATCGTGGTCGCGCTCGGCACCGATCATGCCGGCATGTTCTCGAACAACGACGAGCTCGCCCAGCGCTTGCTCGCGGCCGGCATCGAGAGCGGCGAGAAGGTCTGGCGCCTGCCGCTCGGCCCCGAATACGACAAGCTGATCGATTCCCAGTTCGCCGACATGAAGAATACCGGCGGCCGCCACGGCGGCTCGATCACGGCGGCGCAGTTCCTGCAGCGCTTCGTCGACGGCACGCCCTGGGCTCATCTCGATATCGCCGGCACCGCGATGGGCGCGCCCAAGACCGACATCAACCAGAGCTGGGCAAGCGGCTACGGCGTCCGGCTGCTGGATCGCCTGGTGGCGGATCACTACGAGCGCAAATGACATGAGATGACTGAGGTTCTGTTCTACCATCTGCAAAACATGACGGTTGAGAACGTCTTGCCGCCGCTTCTCGAGAAATCGCTCGAGCGCGGCTGGCGGGTCGTGGTGCAGTCGACGTCGCCGGAGCGCGCCGATGCGCTGGACGCGCATTTATGGACCTATCGCGACGATTCCTTCCTGCCGCACGCGACATGGCGGGTGGGCGATGTGGCCGATCAGCCGATCGTGCTGGCGATCGAGCCGGACAATCCGAACGGCGCCAACGTTCGATTCCTGGTGGACAATGCCGCAATGCCCGACGACGCGCAGGCCTATGAGCGGATGGTGCTGCTGTTCAACGGCGACGATCCGGATGCCCTCGCGGCGGCCCGCAGCACCTGGACGGATTGCAAGACGCGCGGATTTGAGGTCACCTATTGGCAGGCCGATGAACGTGGCCGGTGGCAGCGGCGGAATTAGCGGCCTGTCGCGATTAATGATAATTTGGACTTTCGCGGGCAGACTGGTTTCGGCCACCTTCGTGCCGCAAAGTGATGTTGGGACAGGCGCTTGGAGCTACTCCTTGACGTGGGGAATTTGGTTTATCGTGCGACATCAAAAGCTTCCAAAGTCGCTCATAGTTGCGTTGGCTGCCGTCGCGCCGCTGCTTGCGGGCTGCTCGGGCGCAACCAATATGCTGGCATCTGCCAAGGACGCCGAGTGGTTCAACAAGCCGAGCCGCTTCTTCATCAAGAACATCTCGATCGAGTCGCCGCCGCTGACCCCCGACAAGCCTGTCGGAGCTGAGGATCTCGTCAGCGCCGACGGCGCTTGCCCCGGCATGGCACCGCCATCAGGACCTGCCGACGCCAACGCGTCGACCACGGCACCGGCGCCCGTGGGCGGCACGGTCGCGCTCGGTCACACCGAATGCGACGTGGTGCGCGGCATCGGCGCGCCCTCGACCGTCAATCTCTCCAGCGATGCCGCTGGCCGCCGCGTCGCAGTGGTGACATGGACGACGGGTCCGCGCGCGGGCATCTACACGTTTACCTCGGGGCGTCTGTCCGCGATCGAGGGTACGCCCGAGGCACCGGTCGCTGCGAAGCCGGTGAAGCCGAAGGCGAAGAAGAAGGCGGCGACGTAACGCGCCGTCGGCCCTCCAGTTGCGCCGATCAACGCGATCAGCAGCATCCGCTCGTGCTGGCCATCACGCGGCCTTGCGCCCCTTGATCGCGGTGGCCGAGGCGTGAACCGTGATCGCTCCGGACACGCTCGCTGGCAGTCGCGCCCGCAGCCGGCCTTTGAGTTCCGCGGCCTGGGCTTCCGAGAGCTTGCCCACGACGCCGCTCGGGCTGCTCACTACCATCGATAGCCAATAGTCGTCGAAGTCAGTGAAGGTTCGCTCGACGACCAGCTCGCGGGTTTCGATCTCGCGCAGCCCGAGATCCGCCCAAAGCGCTTTGAGCATCTCGAAACGCGAGATGTCCGCGCTCGGCGGCCGTGCTGCGGGAACGCCGAGCGCATCCAGTTCTTCCCACAGCGGCTGCGTCGGCGTTCCGCCCCGCATGATGTCCCAGGTGTAGGACGCGACCATGCCGCCGGGCTTGGTGACGCGGACCATTTCCGAAGCACCCTTGCGCGCATCGGGCACGAAGAACAGCACGAGCGCCATCACAGCGGCATCGAAGCGGTTGGAGTCGTAGGGAAGGGCCATCGCATCGCCAATCGAGAGCTCGACCGGCTTTGCCGCGAACTTTTGGCGCGCAGTCGCAATCTGCGCGTCGGACGGATCGATCGCGGAAACGGACGACGGGGCGGATTTCGCAAGAAGGAGCTCGGTGAACGCACCGTTGCCGGCGCCGATATCCGCCCAGGCCAGTCCCGGGCGAGGTGCCAGCCAGTCGAGGAATAGCGTCCCGGCCGAGCGGCTCCAGGGCGCCATGAAACGCTCGTAAGCTGCGCCGTCGGTGAATTTGATCGGTTCGGGTGACGACATCTGGAATCTCCCTCAAAATCATCTATTGAAAATACTTTGGCCGAAAAGGTCAGTGCCTGCTTCGTAGCACGGAGCTGCACGATGCGCGACGTGGCGCAGCAAATTCTGCGGCCCCTTTACGTTTCCCATTGGCGCGCAGCGGGACTCTATCGAACGCCTCGCTTGAACGGTTACGTTGACGGCATTCAGATCGTTGGGGACTGCGCATGAGGCCGCGCGAACTCGCGGCCGCGTGGTCGAGGCCGTGGAGAAAGACGAAGGAATTGGAAGTACAATCATGGATTGTATATCCAATTGTGAAGTTTGTGCGGCGTTGCATCGATCGGCGCGACGCCATCGTCAAATCCGGAGCGATTTTATTCGGTTAGATTCACATACGACGAAATCGCCGTATCGATTTGATCGCGCCTGCCTCTTGCGCTGGATCAAATCAAAGCCTCGGTGCGCTCGCTATCGTTGCGCGCTCGTACCATGGAGGCAGCCATGCGATTTGCGGTCGGACATCGTTCAACGCTAGAGCAACCCGTCGGCACAGTGCGTCCTACCGTGTCATCGGATCTGGTTCATCCGGCTCGCAAGCGCGCAATACCCACTCTCATGCAACGAAGCATGTCGGCGTTCCTCGTCCTGCTGGGGCTCTCGCTTGCACCCGCAGCGCCGGCGATTGCGCAAGTGGTGGCCGACGGCAACGCGGCGCTGACCGGCTTCTCCGGTGTGACGCCACCGGTGGTGGTGGCGCCCGGCGTCGATCCGCTCGATAAAACTTACATCGATCCCAACGGCGTGTCGTTGCGCGTGATCGATCTGCAGAGCATGGGCGGGCCGCCGCAGGCGCAAGTGGTGACCGCGCCGAAGCCGTTTGCGGTTACTGCGGCGCAGGTCGGCCAGGTGTTCGGCGTCGCGCTCGATAATGCCAGTCCGCCAAACGTCTATGTCGCGGCGACATCGGCCTACGGCCTGCCGATCGTGGTGCCGGACAAGGACGGCGATGGTCTGCCCGATCGCGTCAAGCAGGGCGCGCCCAATGCCTTCTTCATGTCCGGCCTGTTCGGTCCGGCGCCCGGCGGTCCCGGCTCGATCTGGCGCATCGACGGCACGAGCGGGCAGGCGCAGTTGTTTGCCAATGTCGCACTCAACGGCACTGCCAATCCCGGTCCGGCGCTCGGCGGCCTTGCCTTCGACGCCGCATCGCAATCGCTGTTCGTCGCCGATCGCGCCACCGGCATGATCCATCAATTCGGCCTCGACGGAACGGAGCGCGGCCGCTTCGATCATGGCGCGCAGGGCCGCCCCGCGGCCGGCGCGCAGCCGGTGCCCTACAATCCGGCATTCCGGCTCGACATCACTGCGCCTGCCTTCTCGACCGAGAATCCGTCGACCTGGCGCTATGCCCCGGCGTCGCGGCTCGTGTTCGGGTTGGCGGTGCATGACGGCCGCCTCTATTATGCCGTCGCCGAAGGCCTCCAGGTATGGTCGGTGTCGATTGCCGGCGGCAGCTTCGGCAAGGATCCGCGGATCGAGGTGACGGTGCCGCCCAGCCTGGCGCCGACCGAAATCTCCAAGATCGTGTTCGACGCGCGCGGCCACATGTTGCTCGCCGAGCGCGCGTCGCCGACCGGCGACTACGCCATGATCGCGCTGGCGCAAGAGGGCGTCTCGCGCGTGTTGCGTTACGGCCCGGTCTCGACCGGCAATCCCGGCGGTCCGTATTGGCAGGCCCAGCCTGATCATTATGCGATCGGATTCCCCGCGCAGATGACCAACGGCAATGGCGGCATCGCGATCGGTTATCGCTACACGACAGACGGCGCGATCGACCGCGCAAGCTGCGGCGGCTTCTTGTGGTCGAGCGGCGAGCGTCTGCGCGTCGCCAACGACGTTGCGACCACGCTGCGGCTTTCGCTCGGCGGCCCGGCCAACGTCAACGGCGTGCAGGGCAACGACATCGAGCTCGTCGCGCCCGCCAACGTGCCACCATGGTCGAGCTATTTCATCGACAAGGACGACCGCTTCGACGATCCGGCCGCGCGCGGTCAGATCGGCGACATCGCGATTCCGCGCAGCTGCGAGCGGTTGACGCTGCACTTGCCGCCGGCGTGGCGGCCTTGGTTCCCGGGCTTTGGCATCGGCCTGCCGCTGCCGCCGGCCGGACCGTTCTGTCCTTGGCCCGGACCGCACGGATGCACCTGCTTGCCCGGCCAGCCCTGCAGCTGCCCGCCCGGCACCACGCAGCAAACCGGCCTCCAATGTTGCCCGTACATGCAAGTGCCGGGACCGGGTGGCCAGTGCGCTTCGGTCTGCGCCAACGGCGCTACCGATCCGGCTTCTGTTCAGCTCTGCTATTTGGGCCTCAACGCGCCGGCCGATCCCAACAATATCGATCCCAACAACCTGACCTGCGCGAACGGCACGCCCGTTCCTCCCAATGCTATCGACGGAATGTGTGCCAAGCCGCCCGGCGCGCAGTGCCCGGCCGGCTACACCCTCATCCCGGCCAAGCACGACGGCCAGGACTTGTGGACCGACTACACTTGCGATGCGACGCCGCAGCAGAAGATGTGTCCGCAACCCGGGCCCAACGGCGGCATTGAGCAGATCGGACTCGATGGCCAGTGTCACGAGCTGTGCTCGGGCACCTCGCTCGCGTTCCCGGTCACGCAGTGCTGCCCGAACGGCATGGTGCCGAACGCCTTCGGCATCTGCGGCCCGCCGCTGCAGCTGAGCTGTCCGCCGCAGCAAATCACGTCGACCGGCCAATGCTGCCCGCAGGGCCAGATCCCGCTGCCCAACGGCCAGTGCGGCACGCTCCAGAACTTCTGCCCGCCGCAGCAATTGAGCTCGACCGGCAAGTGCTGCCCCGCGAACGAGAAACCGCAACCCGACGGCAGTTGCGGTCCGAGCAAGCTGCAGCAATGTCCGCCGCAGCAATTGACCTCGTCGGGCCAGTGCTGTCCGCAGGGCCAGTTCCCGCAACCCGACGGCAGCTGCGGCGGCCAGCAGCAGGTTTGCCCGATCGGCCAGCTGACGTCGAAGGGCATCTGCTGTCCGGCCGGCCAGACACCGCAACCCGACGGGACCTGCGGCCAGTACGGCTGGTTGCCGTCCTGTCCGCAACAGCAGATCAGCAACACCGGCATCTGCTGCCCGTCCGGCACCAAGCCGCAAGCTGACGGTAGCTGTCAGGCTTGTCCGGCCGGAACGGTCGCAAGCCCGCTGACCGGCGCCTGCATGCAGCAGCCGCCCTGCCCAAGCAATACGGTGCAGAAGGCCAACGGCCAGTGCTGTCCGTCGTCGCCTGGTATCGCCGCCGCCGGGGCCGCGCCGGCCTGCTTCTGCCCGACAGGACAGACCTTCGACGGCCAGAAGTGTGTCAGCGGCAGCCAGCCTGCATCCGGCTGCTTCCCGGGCTACGTCCAACTGTCCGGCGGCGGCTGCTGTCTGGCGAGCCAGGCGACGCTCGACGGCGTCTGCTGCCCGCCCGGCCAGCATCCGGACGCGAACCGCCGTGCCTGCGTGGGGACCGCGCCGCTGCCACACGTGGCGCCGCCGACCGTCACGGTGCCGCCTGTCGTGGTGCCTCCGCCGAAGGGCGTTGTGGTGCCACCCCCGCATGTCGGCATCACGCCGCCGCCGCATATCGGCATTACGCCGCCACCGCCGCATATCGGCGTCACACCGCCACCGAACATCGGCGTGGTGCCACCGCATATCGGTGTGGTGCCACCGCACATCGGGGTCACCCCGCCACCGCGCGGAAACATTGTGATCCCGCGCAAGGAGCAGGACGTGCCGAAGGTGCGCTGACGCACAACAGCAATAAGCAAAGAGGGCCGGGTGGCCCTCTTTGCACGCCTAAAGCGCTATCGTGCCGACTGTGAATTTACCCCGCGGCTTTGTCGAATTGCGCGCTCGCCTCGAGCCATCGGGGCCGCTGTGCTTCGACAGATATTTGCAGATGCCGACTCTCAACGCATATCTATTCGCGTGGGCGCGTTGCGCGGCAGCGAGTCGAACCGCTTCGATCACAGGCGTTCGCTGAGCTTCACGGGGCGATAACTCTCCAAAGCTTCGTCATATTGCGTTCGCGCCTTGAGGGGCGGGCCGCGCCTCCCCAATGTGCGCGCCATCACATCCAGTGATGTCCAAAGCCGGCCCGCAGCAAATCTAGAGAGAATCTCCAGAATAATCACGCGCATCTCAAGCTCCGCTTCAAGAATGTGATGTTTGCGCCTGCTATGCCTCGAAAGGAGGGGCTAGATCGATCGAAGGATATTTGGATGTCCACCACCTCCGTTTTTTCCCCGATTACCGGGCAGCTCACGATTTTCGGCGACAGCGCCAATAACGGCCTCGTGATTGGGCGCGACAAGTCCGGCCGCATCCTTGTCAATAACGGGCACGTGAAGACGATCGGTGGCGATCCCACAATTGCCAACACCAACGAGATCGACATCTTCGGTCAGAGCGGCAACGACACGATCACCGTCAACGAAAGCCACGGCCCAATGCCCGCGGTGAACATCTTCGGCGGCGACGGCAATGACAGGATCACCGGCGGCTCGGGAAATGATCTGCTATTCGGACAGGCTGGCGACGATGTCATCAAGGGCGGCGGCGGCAACGATCTGCTGTTCGGCGGCGCGGGTAACGACGTGCTCGACGGCGGCAGCGGCAACAACCAGTTGTTCGGCGAGGCCGGCGACGATCTCATGATCTGGAATCCCGGCGGCGGCAGTAATGTCTTCGAAGGTGGCGACGGCAACGACACGGCGCAGATCAACGGCAGCAATGCCGCCGAGACCTTCACCATCACCGCGAACGGCACCCGTGTGCGTTTCGACGGGTCGGGCGACGGCGCGCCATTCTCGCTCGATATCGGCACGACCGAGAATCTCGTGCTGCACGCCGGCGACAGTGACGATGTCATTACCGCAGGCAACGGTCTCGGCAGCCTGATCTCGCTGACGCTCGATGGCGGCGCCGGCAATGACCGGATCACCGGCGGCGACGGAAATGATCTCCTGATCGGGGGCTCCGGCAACGACATCGTCAGCGGCGGACGCGGCAACGACGTCGCCCAGCTCGGGAGCGGCGATGACACCTTCATCTGGAATCCCGGCGACGGCAGTGACACCGTGGAAGGCGGATCCGGCAACGACAAGCTCGTTTTCAACGGCGCCAACATCGCCGAAAACATCAACATTGCCACCAATGGCAACAGGGTCCGCTTCACCCGCGACGTTGCCAACATCACGATGGACCTCAACAGCATCGAGCAGATCGAGTTCGACGCCCGCGGAGGGGCCGACAACGTTACCGTCGGCGATCTCACCGGCACCGGCGTAAAGGAGGTTCTCGTCGATCTCGGAGCTGCCCCGGGCGGGACGCAAGGCGATGGCGCAGCTGATACGGTGACCGTCAACGGGACCAACGGCAATCAGCACATCGCTGTCACGGCCGTGGGCACCACCGTCACCGTGACGGGACTGCCGGAAGTCGTGACCATCGCGAATGCAGAGGCTGCCAACGACCGGCTGGTCATCCAGGCGCTCGGTGGCAACGACGTCATCGATGCATCCGCGCTCGCTGCGGTGATCGGACTGACCCTAGACGGCGGTACGGGGAATGACACGATCACCGGCAGCCAGGGCAACGACACCCTGATCGGCGGTGACGGCAACGACAAGATTACCGGCGGCCGCGGCAACGATGTCGCCTTCCTCGGCGCGGGCGATGACACCTATGTTTGGAACCCCGGTGACGGCAGCGACGTCGTTGAAGGCCAGGCGGGAACGGATACGCTGGTGTTCAACGGCTCCAACGTAGCCGAGAACATGTCGATCTCGGCGAACGGAAGCCGCGCGCTTCTCACCCGTGACGTCGGCGCCGTCACCATGGACCTCGATGGTGTCGAACGCGTGCAAATCGCGGCTGCGGGCGGTGCCGACAACATCAATGTCGGCGACCTCACCGGCACGGATGTCACGCAGGTCGCGATCGACCTCGGCGCCGGCCCGGGCAGCCAGAGCGGTGACGGTGCGGCGGACCACGTGACGGTGAACGGCACCGCGGGCGATGACACCATCAAGGTCACGGCCTCAGGTGGATCGATCGTCGTCAACGGCCTCGCCGCGCAGGTCACGATCGCGCACGCCGACGCCGGTGACGTGCTCGCCGTCAACGGCGGCGGCGGCAACGACGTCATCGATGCCTCCGCGATCAAGGCCGGCCAGCCGCTCAGCCTCAACATCAATGGCGGTGATGGCAACGACACCATCACCGGCAGCGCCGGCAATGACATCGTGAACGGTGGCCACGGCAACGATGTCGCCAATCTCGGTGCTGGTGACGACACCTTCGTCTGGAACCCCGGCGACGGCAGCGACACCGTCGAAGGCGGCAAGGGTACCGATACGCTGCAGTTCAACGGTGCCAACGTCAGCGAGAACGTCAACATCTCGGCCAATGGTGGGCGGGTGCTGTTCACCCGCGACGTTGCCTCCATCGCGATGGACCTGAACGGCATCGAGCATATCAACTTCAATGCCCTGGGCGGTGCGGACAACATCACCGTCAATGATCTCTCCGGCACCGGCGTGAACCAGGTCAACCTTGACCTCGGCGCCAATGACGGCGCCGCTGACACCGTGACCATCAATGGAAGCGCCGGCAATGACGTCATCACGGTGACCGAGCACGACGGCATCATCACGGTGTCAGGCCTTGGCCAGGACATCAACATCACCAATGCCGGCGCGGGCGACAGGCTCGTCATTAACGGCCTCGATGGCGACGACGTCATCAACGCGTCGGGCCTGCAGGGCGGCATTCAGCTCGTCGCCAATGGCGGCAACGGTGATGACGTCCTGATTGGCGGCTCCGGCAACGATACGTTGACGGGTGGCGCTGGCGACGATGTGTTGATCGGCGGCCCTGGTCAGGACATCCTCGATGGTGGCCCCGGCAACAACGTCCTGATCCAGGACGGCGCGGCGATGGCGGCAGCAATGCTGCTCAACCAGGCCATGGCGGCGAGCTTCGTTCCTGCTGGCGATAACCATGGCGCGATGCCTCTGGCAGATCCCCATGCCGCGCAGACCCAGACGCTCGCTCCGCCGCAGCACGCCTGATCCGCTGCTCCGGTCTGGAGGATGCCCATGACGACGAATGCGGTCTCGACAGATACGGGGCTCGACGCGCTCCTGACCTTGCTTCACATGCAAGGCGTGGCTGCCGACCGCGACCAGCTCAGGCATCGGCTGGGCGCGGCAAGCTTTGGCGCTGCGGACATTGTCCGCTGCGCCAGATCGCTCGGACTGAAGGCCCGGACCTACCGGACGCAGTGGAGCCGTCTCGCAGACAGCCCGCTGCCGGCGATCGCGATGCTGCGTGACGGCAGTTTTATGGTCATCGCGAAAGCATCCTCTGATGAAGTGCTGGTGCAGTCGCCGCAAGCGCAGCGGCCAGTGTTCATGGAGCGCGACGAGCTGTGCGCGCTCTGGGACGGCGGGTTGATCCTGATGACCCGACGCGCCGGGCTATCGGATCTCGGGCGCCGGTTCGACATCACCTGGTTCATCGGTGCGATCGGCAAATACCGGCGGCTGCTGGGCGAGGTGGTGGCCGCCTCGTTCTTCCTGCAGCTCTTCGCGCTGGCCGCTGTTCTTCCAGGTCGTGATCGACAAGGTCCTGGTGCATCGCTCGCTATCCACGCTCGACGTGCTCGTCATCGGCCTGGTCGTCGTCTCGCTGTTCGACACAGTGCTCGGGATTCTCCGCAATTACCTGTTCTCGCACACGACCAACCGCATCGATGTCGAGCTGGGCGCGCGCCTGTTCAACCATCTGCTCGCGCTGCCGATGGCCTGGTTTCAGGCCCGGCGTGTCGGCGATTCCGTGGCGCGGGTTCGCGAGCTCGAGAACATCCGCAATTTCATCACCTCATCGTCCCTGACGCTGTTGATCGATCTGTTCTTCACCTCGGTGTTTCTGGCGGTCATGGTCGCCTATTCGCCGCTGATGACCTGCATCGTGCTGGCCTCGTTCCCGCTCTACATCGCGATCTCGGCGGTGGCGACGCCGCTGTTCCGGCGCCGGCTGGAGGAGAAATTCCGCCGCGGTGCCGAGAACCAGGCTTTTCTGGTCGAGAGTGTCAGCGGCATTGAGACGCTGAAGGCGATGGCCGTCGAACCGCAGATGCAGCGCCGCTGGGAAGAGCAACTCGCAGCTTACGTCTCCGCGAGCTTTGGTGTCACCAGCCTCGGCAACACCGCGAGTCAGCTCGTGCAATTCGTCAGCAAGGTTGTCACCGCTGCCATCCTTTATGTCGGCGCACGTCTCGTCATCGGGGACATCTTGACCGTGGGCGAGCTTGTGGCCTTCAACATCTTTGCGGGGCGCGTCTCCGCGCCGGTGTTGCGGCTGGCGCAGGTGTGGCAGGATTTTCACCAGGCGCGACTCTCGATTGCCCGGCTGGGCGACATTCTCAACAGCGCTGCGGAGCCGGCTTACTCCGCCGGCCGCGCAGGGCTGCCTCCGCTTCGCGGCAATATCCGCTTCGAGCACGTCGCGTTCCGCTATCGGCTTGACGGGCCGGAAATCCTGCATGACGTCTCGTTCGATATTCCAGCGGGGCAAACTGTCGGCATCGTCGGTTCGTCGGGCTCGGGCAAGAGCACCTTTGCCAAACTGGTCCAACGGCTCTACGTGCCGCAGGGCGGACGCGTGCTGATCGACGGCACGGATCTGGTGATGACCGACCCGTCCTGGCTGCGGCGGCAGATCGGTGTCGTTCTACAGGAGAACATGCTGTTCAATCGCTCGGTGCGGGACAACATCGCGCTCGCCGATCCGACCCTGCCGATGGACCGCATCATGGAGGCGGCAAGGCTCGCCGGCGCGCATGATTTCATTCTGGAGCTACCCGAAGGCTACGACACCGTGGTCGGCGAGCGCGGTTCGACGCTCTCGGGCGGGCAGCGCCAGCGCGTCGCGATCGCCCGCGCACTGGTGACCAGTCCCCGCATCCTGATCTTCGACGAGGCCACCAGCGCGCTCGACTATGAGAGCGAGCGCATCATCCACGACAACATGAAGGACATCGCCAAGGGCCGCACCGTCCTGATCATCGCGCATCGTCTCTCCACCGTGCGCGGCGCGGACCGTATCTTCACGCTGGAGCGGGGACGTCTGGTCGAGGACGGCACGCACGACGCGCTCATCAGGAACGGCGGCCGCTATGCCTCGCTGCATCGCCTTCAGGGAGGCATCTATGAGGTCGGCTAGCACGGCGCCGGCCTGTAAGCCGCAGGAGACGGTCGTTCTCTTCAGGAGCGCGAACAACCGGCGGGCCGAAGAAGCCGCTTTTCTGCCAGCGGCGCTGGAAATCACGGAAACGCCGCCGTCGCCGATCGGCCGCGCCATCGCGTTTGCGCTGATGGCGCTGGTCTGTGCGGCGATCGCCTGGTCCGCATGGGGCACGATCGACATCGTGGCGTCTGCGACCGGCAAGGTCGTATCAAGCGGGCGCAGCAAGGTGGTGCAGCCGTTCGAGACCGGCGTGGTGCGCGCCATCCATGTGCAAGACGGGCAGGCGGTCAAATCGGGCGACGTGCTGATCGAGCTCGATCCGACCGTGAATGCTGCCGAGCGCGATCATCTGCACGACGACCTCATGGCCGAACGGCTCAACATCGCGCGCCTCCGCGCCGCGCTGGCCGCCCGTGAAGATGACGCAGCCAAGCTTATTCCGCCAGCGGACGCCGATCCGTTGCTGGTCGCGACGCAGCAGCAGCTTCTGACCAGCCAGGTCGGCGAGCACCGCGCCAAGCTCGCGGCGCTTGCAGGCCAGGAAGCTCAGAAGGAGGCCGAGCATCAGACGATCGCGGCGACGATTCACAAGCTGGATGCATTGCTCCCGGTCACCCAGCAGCGCGTCGATATCCGCCGCACGTTGATGGAGAAGGAGATCGGCTCGAAGCTGACCTATTTCGAGACACTTCAGCTCCAGATCGAGCAGCAGGAAGAGCTCGGTGTCCAGCGCAGCCACTTGAAGGAGGCCGAGGCAGCCGTCGCGGCGATCCGCGAGACCCGCATCCAGGCGGCGGCGGAATATCGCAAGAGCCTGTCCGACGAACTTGCCAAGAGTGAGCAGAAAGCGAATGGCATTGCGCGGGACCTGATCAAAGCGGAGCAGAAGACGAGTCTGCAGCGACTGATGTCACCGGTTGACGGCGTGGTGCAGCAGCTTGCGGTTCACACCGTCGGCGGCGTGGTCACGCCGGCGCAGTCGCTGCTTGTGATCGTGCCGTCGGACACGCACCTCGAGATCGAGGCGATGATCTCCAACCGTGATATCGGTTTCGTCGAGGCCGGGCAGGGCGCCGCGATCAAGATCGATACCTTCAACTTCACCCGCTACGGCCTGCTGCAAGGCCGCGTCGTCAGCGTCTCGCAGGATGCCATCATTCGTGATCGTCCGCCGGAGCGCGGCGACCGCGCGCAGGGCACGCAACGCGATACCAGCGAGCCCAACGGGCAGGAGCTCAGCTACAGCGCGACCATCTCGCTCGATCGCACGCAAATGAAGGTGGACGACCGCATCGTCGGCCTGACCCCGGGAATGGCGGTCACCGCGGAGATCAGGACCGGCTCGCGCACCATCTTGAGCTATCTGCTGTCGCCGCTGCAGCGCTACCGGCACGACATCATGCGTGAGCGATAGGTTTGGCGAGTTATTCAAGCTATTTCAATTGGCTGCGACGTTTGGCCGACGCGCGGCCGGAGGTGCCCCGGCTACTGTGCATGGGGTTGTTTTGCAGTTCTTGAATCAGCCCGCCGCCTCGTCGAACTGCGTGCTCGCCTCGAGCCATTGCTCCTCCGCGCGCGCCAGTGCATCAGCCGCATTCGCTCGCGCCTTTGACAGTTGCGCGGCCTGCTTTGGATCCCGTGTGAAAATGTCGGGGAGGGCCAGCGCGGTGTCGATCTTGGCGATGATGTCGGTGACCCTCGCGATCTCGCTTTCAGCTTCCGCGATGCGCTTCTTGAGCGAGCCGCGATTGTCCGACTTCGGACGCTGCGGCTTTTCGATTTGAGCGCTGCGCTCGCGTGGGGCGGGTTCGGCGTTGCGTGAGGACAGCACCAGGCGGCGGTACTCGTCGAGGTCGCCATCGTAATTGGTCACGGTGCGGTCGGCGACGATCCAGAGCTGGTCGGCGCAGGCCTCGATCAGATAGCGGTCATGCGAGACCATGATGATCGCGCCGGGAAACTCGTTGATGGCTTCCGCCAGTGCTGCGCGGCTGTCGATGTCGAGATGGTTGGTCGGCTCGTCCAGGATGATCATGTTCGGGCCGAAGAAGGTCGCAAGCCCCAACAGCAGCCGCGCCTTCTCGCCGCCCGAGAGTTTGCCTGCCTTGGTGTCGGCCGCCTTGCCGGAAAAGCCGATCGCGCCGGCGCGGGCGCGCACTTTCGCTTCGGGCGCATCGCCCATCAGCTTGCGGACGTGATCGTAGGCGGAGGCGTCCTCGTTCAGCTCGTCGAGCTGGTGCTGCGCGAAATAGGCGATCGACAGCTTGTCGGCCCGCGTGACCTTGCCGGAGAAGGGCGCGAGGCGTCCGGCGAGCAGCTTGACGAGGGTCGATTTGCCATTGCCGTTGGCACCTAACAGCGCGATGCGGTCGTCATTGTCGATGCGCAGCGTCACGCGGCTGAGCACCGGCGTTGCCGGATCGTAGCCGACGGAGGCATTGTCGACGGCGATGATCGGCGGCGACAGCAGTTTCTCCGGCGCCGGAAAGGTGATCTCGCGCACGTCCTCGGTGACGAGCGCGGTGATCGGCTTGAGCCGCTCCAGCATTTTCACGCGGGACTGGGCCTGGCGCGCCTTGGACGCCTTGGCCTTGAAGCGATCGACGAAGGCCTGCAGGCGGGCGCGCTCGGCCTCCTGCCGCTTGACGGCTTTGGCATCGAGCAGCTCGCGCGCGGCACGCTGCTCCTCGAAGGAGGAGTAGGTGCCCTTGTAGAGCGTGAGCTTGCCGCGCTCCAGGTGCAGGATCTGGTCGACCGAGCTCTCCAGCAGGTCGCGGTCGTGGCTGATCACGATCACCGTGCGCGGATAATGCGCGAGGTGGTCCTCCAGCCACAGCGTGCCCTCGAGGTCGAGATAGTTGGTGGGCTCGTCAAGCAGCAACAAATCGGGCGCCGCGAAGAGCGTAGCGGCGAGCGCGACGCGCATGCGCCAGCCGCCGGAAAATTCGGCACAGGGGCGCAGCTGGTCGGCGGCGGAGAAACCGAGGCCGGAGAGGATCGCGGCCGCGCGCGCGGGCGCGGAGTGCGCATCGATGTCGACGAGCCGGGTCTGGATCTCCGCGATCCGGTGCGGATCGGTCGCGCTCTCAGCTTCGTGAAGCAGCGCGTCGCGCTCGAGATCGGCCTTGAGCACGACCGAGATCAGGCTTTCGGGCCCGTTCGGCGCTTCCTGCGCCAGGCTGCCGACGCGCCAGCGGGGCGGCAGCGTCACCGCGCCGTGCTCGGCCGAAAGCTCGCCGCGGATCACCTTGAACAGCGTCGATTTGCCGGTGCCGTTGCGTCCGACCATGCCGACGCGCGAGCCGGGCGTGATCTGCACGGAGCTATTGTCGATCAGAAGGCGTCCGGCGAGGCGGATGGTGAGGTCGGTGATGGTGAGCATGCGGCCTTGTCACCGCAGCCGGAGCCAAACGCAACCCGTTTTTCTGTGACCGTGCGTCAGTGCGCGCTGCCGTCGCGGTCGAGCTTCCTCAGCTCCTTGACCAGCTCCTCGAGATGCGTCGGGAGCCGGGGCTCGGGACGAAGGCTCTGCTGAAGCCGTTCGCCCACGGCATCGCAAATCGAGCGGCTGGTGCGCCGGTCGATCTGTTCGCTGTCATCGGCGAAAAGGCCAGTCATTGGCAGGTTCCGTGTGTTCAAAGTAACGACACGGTACCAAGTCATTGGCCCCCAGAATGGTTTCGCCAGGCGTTGGGAACGGCCGGGATTCTAGTAAAAATTGTATGAATTTGTCGTGTCTGCCCAAATGCAAGGCCCCGGTGGGGGGAACACCGGGGCCTCTCTTGGAAGGTACTGCAGGGGGGGGAACAGTACCTCGGGTAACCAAGGAATGTGCTGTCGCGCTCAGTAGCAGCGGTTGACCAGCCGCCAGCGCGGTCCCCAGGGGGTCGGGACCAGCCGGCGCACATAGCAGCCGCCATAACCGTAACCGTAAGCGACGGGAGCGGCGTAGAAGCGCGGTCCGCCCCAGCCCCAGCCGCCGTGATGCCAGCCGCCACCGCCGTGCCAGCCCCAACCGCCGCCATGCCAGTGAGCGGAGGCCGAGGTGGGGGCCAGCGCGGCACCCAGGGCGACCGCGGCGACTGCAGCGAGCGTAAGTTTCCTCAACATGATGATCTCCTCAAAACTGCCGGCGCGGGGCTATCGCGTCGATGGAAAGGCCGCCGAAACGGTCCGCCTCGGAGGAAGGCTTTGGTTTCGATGGAGCTGACGTTACGCCAGCCTGGCTGAACCAAACCCTGACAAGCCCTTCAGATTGGGTTCATCTGGGTGAAATCGTTGTAATCCATGCTGGAATCCGCCCCCCAACCTGCGGCGAAGCGCCCTTCGGGGCGATCCGGCCCTCGCTTGCCGGATCGCGAAGGCGCCGATATAAGCCCCGCAACTCCGAACCACCCTTTTTCTCTTCAAGGACAAGATCATGGCCATTGAACGCACTTTCTCGATCATCAAGCCCGACGCCACCGCCCGTAACCTGACTGGCGCCGTGAACGCCGTGATCGAGAAGGCGGGCCTGCGCATCGTCGCGCAGAAGCGCATCCGCATGACCAAGGAACAGGCCGAGACCTTCTATGCTGTGCACAAGGCCCGTCCGTTCTTCGGCGAACTGGTCGAGTTCATGACCTCGGGCCCGGTCGTGGTCCAGGTCCTGGAAGGCGAGAACGCGATCGCCAAGTACCGCGACGCCATGGGCGCGACCGACCCGTCGAAGGCCGCCGAGGGCACCATCCGCAAGCTCTACGCCAAGTCCATCGGCGAGAACTCGGCTCATGGTTCGGATGCTCCTGAGACCGCCGCGATCGAGATCGCGCAGTTCTTCTCGGGCAACGAGATCGTCGGTTAATAGCCGACAGGTCAAGTCGACAGGGGACACATTGTGAACTGGCTTGGGCAGATCTTCGATCCCGCCACGATCGGGGCATTCCTCACCCAGTTTCGCAATGAGATGGCCGAACCGACCTTCTGGATCGCGGTCGGCAAGATCATCTGGATCAACGTCCTTTTGTCCGGCGACAACGCGCTGGTGATTGCGCTGGCCTGCCGTGGCCTGAAGCCGCGGCACCGGCTATGGGGGATGGTGCTGGGCGCCGGCGCCGCGGTGCTGCTGCGGATCATCTTCACCGGCATCGTCGCGAGCCTGATGGCTCTGCCGTACCTCAAGCTGGTCGGTGGCCTTGCGCTGATCGTGATCGCGGCAAAGCTGGTGGTGCCTGACAACGAGGAGGGGGACGTCGAGTCCGCCTCGCATCTGTGGCAGGCGGTCCAGATCGTCGTCGTCGCCGACATCGTGATGAGTCTGGACAACGTCATCGCGGTGGCTGCCGCCGCCAATGGCAGCGCGCCGCTGCTGGTCCTCGGCCTTGCCATCTCGGTGCCGCTGATCGTTGCGGGCGCGGCGCTGATCATGGCGCTGCTCGCAAAGCTGCCGATCCTGGTCTGGGCCGGTGCGGCGCTGCTCGGCTGGATCGCCGGCGAGGTGATCGCGACCGATCCTGGGGTAGAGCCGAAGCTGCATTCGATCTCCGAAGGTCCGTTCGGCGCCTCCCTGGACAAGATGCTCGGCAGCCTGCACATCCCGCCGCAATTCGCCCATGGCGGGGCTGGTGCTGAATATGTATGCGCGGCACTTGGCGTCGTCGTCGTGCTGGTGGTCGGCTCGATCTGGCGCCGGCGCAGCATGCTTGCCGCCGCGCTCCAAGCCTCCGAGCAGCACGCCAAGGCGTCGGCGGAGTAATTCCTAGAGCTTCGCTTCTGATCGAATCAGAACCGAAGCTCTAGATTCTTGTCTTGACGCGTTTCCTTCACGCGAACCGGTATCCACTTCGCTCGAAAACGCTCTAGCGCCGCACGATCGAGCCGGAACGCCCGATCAGGCGGGCGAGCTGCTTGAAGCGGCTGCCGACCCGGTCGGCGACGAGATCGCCGAGCCTGTGCTCGAACACCAGCATCAGATTGCGCCCCCGGCTGCGGAAATGCGTGGCAGGCAGGACGCCCGGGCGCGCCGCCGAGATCAGATGCGCGACACGGAATGCCGCACCGAGCAGGCGGGCACGTTCGAGCTGCGCCGGCGTCAGCAATTCCTGTATCGTCAGCGGCGGCTGGTTCTCTTCGCTCAAGCCCGCATAGCGATAGAACACCGACAGTCCGACGAAGGCGCGCTCGCGGTGGTCGATCGCACCGAAATTGGCGTTGACCACGAGGCTCAGCGTCTGCTCGCCGCGATGATCAGGGTGGACGCGCCAGCCGATATCCGAGAGCAGACAGGCGGTGTGACGCAGGCGGCGGTCCTCCTCGGTCTCGCGCAGCTTCACCACGCGTGCGAGACGATCGGTCCAGGCCATCAGCTCGCGTGCATGCTTGGCCGAGCGCGAGAGCAGCTGGTTCAACTCTTCGGCCGCGCAGATCAGCCCGTCCTTGTGGCGCTCGGTCTCCGGCAGCTTCTCGTGCAGCAGGCCTTCGCGCACGCCGAAGGTCGAGAACACGATGGTCTTCGGCTGCGCGACGCGAATGATGTGCTCGAGCACGAGCGCTGCATAGGTGAGGAGCGGGCGCCGCGCGTCGGCGACGACTTCGATGTCGGCGAGCATGTCGACGGCGGCGAGGCGCCGCAGGCGGCGGGCAAAATCGAGCGCCTCGGCCGCGGGGATCGAATAGCCGTGCATCACCTGGAGCGGATAGCCGCTCTGGATGATGTGAATGCGTGCGAGCGCGCGCCAGGTGCCGCCAACCGCGTAGAAGGTGCGGCCGCGGCCGGTGGCAAGCTGCGGAACCGCGTCGATCGCCTCGCGCACGATGCGGTCTGCGCGCTTGAGCGATTTATGCGCGAGGTCCTGCAGCGCGAGGCCGCCGAGCGGCAGCGTCACGCCGCTGCGCACGCTGTTGCCGCGCACGTCGATCAGTTCGAGCGAGCCGCCGCCGAGATCGCCGACGATGCCGTCGGGCCGGTGAATGCCCGAGATCACGCCGAGCGCCGACAGTTTTGCTTCGCGCGGTCCGGACAGGATCTCGATCTTCACGGCGCAGATGCGCTCGGCTTTCGCGATGAAGTCGGGGCCGTTGGAGGCGTCGCGGCAGGCGGCGGTCGCAATCGCGAATACGCGGCCGACCTGCATCACGCGGCACAGCGCGCGAAAGCGCTTCAGCGAGGTGAGAGCCTTGTCGACAGCGTCAGGGGCGAGCAGGCCCGTGCTCTGCACCTCGCGCCCGAGGCCGCACAGCGTCTTCTCGTTGAAGATCGGAATGAGGCTCCGTGCCAGCGCCTCGTAGACGACGAGACGGACGGAGTTGGAGCCGATGTCGATGACCGCGACGCTAGCGCCACGCTTGCGCGGCCGTTTCACGGCAAGGATCTCCGGTCAGGACTGATGGCGTTCGTTTCGGCGCGTGAGACGGCGCGGCGAGGATTCCTTGAGCGACTTTCCACGGCCAGACAGACTCGGATTTGTCATGAAGTAGTTGTGCACGTTGAAAGGCTCCTCGCCTTTCGCGGCCTTCATACGCGTTGAGGACCCGTCCGGCAACAATTGCCAGCTCTGCTCATTGTCCTTGAGATTCGCGACCATGATCTGTTCGAGAACCTGCTGATGCACCGTGGGATTTTGCAGCGGACACAGCACTTCGACACGGCGGTCGAGGTTGCGCGGCATCATATCGGCCGACGAGATATACACAGCCGCTTTCGCGCTCGGCAGGCCCTGGCCCATACCGAAGCAGTAGATTCGCCCGTGTTCCAGGAATCGTCCGATGATCGACTTGACGCGGATGTTCTCCGACAGGCCGGGAATGCCGGGGCGGAGGCAGCAGATACCGCGCACCACCAGCTCGACCTGTACGCCAGCCTGTGACGCTTCATAGAGCGCATCGATGATATCGGGGTCGACAAGCGCATTCATCTTCATCCAGACCGCGCCGGGCTTGCCGTGACGGGCGTGCTCGGTCTCGCCCTGGATGTGCTCGATGATGCGCTTGCGCAAGGTCAGCGGCGACACCGCCATCTTTTCCAGATCGCTCGGTGCGGCATAGCCCGTGATGAAGTTGAACACACGCGCGGCGTCGCGGCCGATGGTCGGCTCCGAGGTGAAATAGGAGAGGTCCGTATAGATACGCGCGGTGACCGGGTGATAATTGCCGGTGCCGGTATGGACGTAGGTAGTGAGGCTGCCGCCCTCGCGGCGCACCACCATCGAGAGCTTTGCGTGTGTCTTCAGTTCGAGGAAGCCGTAAACGACCTGCACGCCGGCGCGTTCGAGGTCGCGCGCCCAGCGGATGTTGGCTTCTTCGTCGAAGCGCGCCTTCAGCTCGATCAGCGCGGTGACGGATTTGCCGGCCTCGGCCGCTTCGGCAAGCGTGCGCACGATCGGGGAGTTGTTGGAGGTGCGGTAGAGCGTCTGCTTGATCGCGACGACGTCGGGATCGCGCGCCGCCTGTTGCAGGAACTGCACCACCACGTCGAAGGATTCGTAGGGGTGATGGACGATCAGGTCTTTCTGCCTGATGGCGGCGAAGATATCCCCGCCATGCTCGCGCACGCGCTCGGGATGGCGCGGCACGTAAGGGGTGAATTCGAGGTCGGGCCGGTCGAGCCGGGTAAGCTGCGAGAGCTCATTCATCGCAAGCACGCCGTCGACCAGGAAGACTTCGTCGTCGGCAGCCGACAGCGCGTGCTGTACGAAGCTGCGCAGCTGCTCCGGCATCTTGGCGTCGATCTCGAGCCGGATCACCGATCCGCGGCGGCGGCGCTTCAGCGCGGTCTCGAACAGGCGGACGAGGTCTTCGGCCTCTTCCTCGATTTCGAGCTCGGAGTCGCGGATGATGCGGAAGGCGCCCTGGCCGTGGAGACTGTAGCCGGGGAACAGGCGGTTGATGAACAGGCCGGTTGCTTGCTCCAGCGAGATCAGGCGGACCTTGCCCTCGGCCGGCAGGCGGATGAAGCGATCGATCTTGCCGGGCATGCGGATCAGCGCATTCATCGGCTTGCCGTCGGCCTCGCGCGTGAGCTGAAGCGCGATGGTGAAGCCGAGGCTCGGGATGAACGGGAAGGGGTGGGCCGGATCGATCGCCAACGGCGTCAGCAGCGGGAACACGTTGTTGAGGAAATAATCCTCGAGCCAGGTCCGCTCCGCCTTGGTGACGTCCTTGCCGTCGACCAGCACGATGCCGACGCCGGCGAGCGTGCCACGCAAATCGCCCCAGATCGCCTGCTGATCGCTGGCGAGCTGGGAGACGGTGCGGTTGATCAACGCGAGCTGCTCCGAGGGCGTCAGGCCGTCCGGCGCGCGTTCGGCAATGCCCTCGCGCACCTGTGCCTTGATGCCGGCAACGCGGACCATGAAGAACTCGTCGAGGTTATTTGCCGAAATCGACAGGAAGCGCACCCGCTCCAGCACCGGATGGTTGGTGTTGACCGATTCCTCCAGGACGCGGCGGTTGAAGTGCAGCCAGGACAGCTCACGATTGATGAATCGCTCGGGGCTCGAGGCGATCGCCGGCAGACCCTCGGTCTCTGTGGCTTTCTCTTTACTTTCAACAGCTTGCACGGAGTCCATGAGAAGTCGGTCCATCCAGTTCGCCCCAATTTGCGACTTATGCGCAAAATCGGCCGGAGCATGTGTTAATGCGATGACGTTTCGATGACATTCATGTTCCACCACCGCCCCGCGTCAAGCGGAGCGTGAGGATCAGGCATCGCGAAGCAGCTCTGCGGCGAGCGCCCGGGTAACGGGGCGGCCGAGCCGCAGCGCCTCGCTGTCGAGCTGCTCCACCGCGCGGCGGGCGGCGGCTGACGAGCGCTCCAGCCGGGTTGCGAGGTAGCTGACCACGCTTTCATCGACGTTGAGCTGGCGGTCGGCGCAGAACTTGACGATCAGGCCGCGGAACAGCTGGTCGTCCGGCTGGGCGAGCGAGATCACGGGAATGGTCCGAAGCCGCGAGCGCAGGTCGCGGAGTTCGACCTCGATCGCAGCCGGCGCCTCGCGGCCGGTGAACAGCACATAAGCCCCGTCCTCGCGGGCGAGGTTCATCAGGTGGAAGAGGGCGCGCTCGTCAAAATCGCCCGCCTTGAGATCCTCGACCACCAATGCGCCGGTTGCGAGCGCGCCAGGGACGTCGGCTGCGGTCAGCGCATTGGCGGTGGTCGAGCGGGCGCCGGCCTCCTCGGCCCAGATCGCGGCCAGATGGCTCTTGCCGGAGCCTTCGGGGCCGGCGAGCCACATGATCCGGTTCGGCCATTCCGGCCAGCCGTCGACCAGGGCGAGACCGGCGGCATTGGCAGGGCCCTCCAGGAAATTGTCCCGGCTGAGGCTCTCCGCATGCGGAAGCGAAAATGCCAATTGTCGGGGGTGAACGCGGCCTGCCACGCTTGCTTTGCTCCGTGCCGGCGCGCCGGCCTTGTCTGAAGACATTCGATTTATTCGATCGAGACTTGTTATGCGATCGGGACTTGGCCTTTTGCGGGGCCGTCTCCCGGTTCATTTGGCTTCGATCGTGCAACTTGGCTTCAGCAACTTGGCTTCAGCTACTTGGCTTCAATAGTACTCATGTGCCGCAGCCACTCGACCAGGTAGAGCGACACGGAAGACAGGGTGAACACGGTGACGAGGCCCATCAGAATTATATCATAGGGCGCCGGCTTGAAGCCGAAGGCGAGGGCGGCCAGCACCAGCGCCGCATAGGCGACCTGGGCCGCTGTGTTTAGCTTGGATACCTTCGAGGGCCTCATCTTGACCGGCTTGTCGAACAGCCAGGACACGATCACCGCGGTGACGATCATGATGTCGCGGGAGACCACCAGGATCACGATCCAGCGCGGGATATCGCCCCAGATGCCGAGCGACAGGTAGATCGACACCAGCAGCGCCTTGTCGGCCAGCGGATCGAGCAGGGCGCCGAGCTCGCTGGTCATGTTGAAGCGCTTGGCCAGGAAGCCGTCGACGGCGTCGCTGATGCCTGCGATCAGGAAGACGGCGAACGCCACCTCCATTTGGCTCGATACGATGGCCCAGACGATGATCGGGACCAGCATGATGCGGCCCAGGGTAATGATGTTCGGAATACTCACGCGGCGCTTCCCGGCACCCGGCCTGACCTTGAAACCCGGCCCTTTGGGGGCTGAACCGGTTGATATCTACATAGTATAGGCAGGCGCGCCACGCTTGCCATTGCGCGTCCCCGGAATTCGACGTAACCAGCCGCAAACCCACTGGAAATCGGGCATGACCCTCCGCAAAAACGGCCTCACTTACGCCGATTCAGGCGTTGATATCGACGCCGGCAACCGCCTGGTCGACCTGATCAAGCCGATGGTGCGCGCCACCGCACGGCCCGGGGCAGACGCCGAGATCGGCGGCTTTGGCGGGCTGTTCGACCTCAAGGCGGCCGGCTTCAAGGACCCCGTCCTGGTTGCGGCCACGGATGGCGTCGGAACCAAGGTCAAGATCGCGATCGAGACCGGCCTGCATGGCGGGATCGGCATCGACCTCGTTGCCATGAGCGTCAACGACCTCGTCGTGCAGGGCGCCGAGCCGCTGTTCTTCCTGGACTATTTCGCCTGCGGCAAGCTTGATCCGGAGGCCACCGCCTCGATCGTCGCCGGCGTTGCCGAAGGTTGCCGGGAATCCGGCTGCGCCCTGATCGGCGGCGAGACCGCCGAGATGCCCGGCCTCTATAAGGACGGCGACTACGACCTTGGTGGCTTTGCCGTCGGCGCCGCCGAGCGTGGCACGCTGCTGCCGCGCAAGGACATCGCCGCGGGCGACGCGGTGATTGGCCTTGCCTCATCCGGGGTGCATTCCAACGGCTTCTCGCTGGTGCGCAAGATCGTGGAACAGTCCGGCCTCGGCTTTGAGGCGCAGGCGCCGTTCGCGCCGGTCATGACACTCGGTGGCGCGCTGCTGACGCCGACGCGGCTCTACGTCAAATCGTGCCTGCGCGCGATCCGCGAGACCGGCGCGGTGAAGGGCCTCGCCCACATTACCGGCGGCGGCTTCACCGATAACATTCCGCGCGTGCTGCCTGATCATCTCGGCGTCGGCATTGACCTCGCGCGCCTGCCGGTTTTGCCGGTGTTCAAATGGTTGGCGGCGCAAGCCGGCATCGCCGAGCTCGAAATGCTCAGGACCTTCAACTGCGGTATCGGCATGGTTGCGATTGTCGAGCCCGACAAGGTCGATGAGGTCGCGCGGGTCTTCACCGACGCCGGCGAGACCGTCGCGCAGCTTGGCACCGTGATACCGGCCGAGGGCGAACATCGCGTTGTCTATAACGGCCAGCTCGACCTGGCGCTGTGATGAAGCGCCGCGTCGCCATCCTGATCTCCGGCCGCGGTTCCAACATGTCCGCGCTGATCAAGGCAGCCACCGCGCCGGATTTCCCGGCGGAGATTTCGCTCGTCATCTCGAACAAGGCCGACGCATTCGGGCTCGAACGAGCCAAGGCGGCTGGCGTGACCACGCTGGTGATCGAAAGCAAGCCGTTCGGCAAGGATCGCGCCGGCTTCGAGAAAGTGCTGCAAGACGCGCTCGACCAGCACGGCATCGAGCTGATCTGTCTCGGCGGCTTCATGCGCCTGTTCACCGCGGAATTCGCGAGGGCTTGGTACGGGCGGATGCTCAACATCCACCCGTCGCTGCTGCCGTCATTCCCGGGCCTGGATCCGCACGGCCAGGCTTTGCGCGCCGGTGTGAAACTGTCTGGTGCGACAGTGCATTTCGTGATCCCCGAGACCGATGCGGGCCCGATCGTGATGCAGGGCGCGGTGCCGGTCAGCGATCACGACACGGCGGAGACGCTGTCGGAGCGCATCCTCGAAGTCGAGCACCGCATCTATCCCGCGGCGCTGAGCCTGCTTGCGAACGGCAAGGTCAAGATCGAGGGCGACGTCTGCACGACGGCGGGCAGCGGGAGCCTGGAGAACTATCTGGTCTCGCCGGTGCTGTCGTAGGCCCAAGCCGAGGATTCACTCAAGGTAGTCCGCGGCTTCACCGTTGCGAAGATAACCATAGATGCGGAAACCCTCGGCGGTCTCCTCGCCTGCAAATCGGATGCGCTTCAGGATTGCTCGGACGACATCACGCCGTAAGGCCTCCTTTGCCGACAATTCGACCCATTCGATCCGGTCCCAGCCGATTTCCAGCCAATGGTAGAACCATTCGCCATCCCACTGGTCGACCTGGGAGCATTCCAAGCTCTTGCACCGAAACTTGGGACGAACAGCATTATCTAGGTCGAGCATCGCGGCCCGCAGTTCGCGCCATTTCGTGTCATTAGCGGCTGAGTAATAGTTGGACTGCTCGGCCAAGCGTTCCCCCCAAACAAAATCCCCCGGCAGAGCCGGGGGCCAACGTCATGTTCTCTCGCGCTGAGCTTTGAGAGAAATCAGGAGACCTTGAGGTTTTCCGCGGACGCTTTGCCGCGGTTCTCCACGAGGTCGTATTCAACCACCTGGTTCTCGTTGAGGGTCGAGAGTCCGGCACGCTCGACGGCCGAGATGTGGACGAACACGTCCTTATCGCTGCCGTTCGGCTTGATGAACCCATAACCCTTGGTCGGGTTGAACCATTTGACGGTGCCCTTTTGTGGCATCGTTAGTCTCCTCCGCTAGATACTAAAAAGACGCGGCCGCTTTTCGCGCGCCACGTCACAAACGGGCTTCCGGAAGTCTGTTCGAGTCTTGAGTCTGTCGCGAAACGCACAGCCGAGCGGCCAATTCCGATTGTGTACGATATTCCAACACGAAAATCGCGCGGTAGCAAGCCGCGTACGAATTTCAAGATCAGGCCGGAGATATTCCGCTGCTATTTGCGACCTGTGGCATTGGAACCACAGCCCGCCGCAATCGCCTGCGCGATAGCGTGTCAAACGGTTGACCCTCTGTGGCAGTTCGGCACAAATCGTCGCACTTGCTCGCTGTGCGTGGTGTATTTTTGCGGGCTGCCTTTTTTCTTCAGGATGTGTCGTCATGCGCTGCGCCTCGCAGCCCACCGGGATACGGCAGACCATCGGGCTGGACCGCGTCCACCGGATCGTGACTGCGATTGCCATGACACTCGCAATCGTCATGATGATGCCGGCGACATCAGGCTTTGCGCAGACCCCGACGCCGGCTGCGTCTCCGAGGCCCAGGCCGTCGCCGACCCCGACCCCGAGCCCGAGCCCGACATCGACCAACGTCGACCAATCGGCTGGCAACGGCACGCTCAACCTCGGCTCGAATTTTCTCGAGCGGCTGGGCAACCAGGCCTCGAGCGGCATAAACCGGGCATCACGCACCAACGCTGGTGGCGGCGGCGCGTCGGAGAGCGCAGAGGATCCCCGCTATCGCACCTGGTACGAGGGCTATGGCATCTCGGTCCGGACCGATGCGCAGGGCGACTTCGTCGGCGACAAGCGGAAGACCTTCGGGGGCGTTGCCGGCTTCGGTGCGCGGATCGTGCCTGACGTCAATCTCGGTTTCTCGGTCGATCAGAGCCATACCGACGTCGACGTGCCACTCGCGCTGCAATCGGCGACGCTCGATCTGACCCAGATCGGCTTCAACGGCTCCGTCGACAAGGGACCTTGGACCTGGGCCTTCGCTCTGGTGCACGGTTTCGGCAAGGTGCATTCCAGCCGTGACACCGGCTTTGGCCTGGCGGTCGCGGGCTATCACGCCACGGTCGACGGCGCGCTGACCGAGATCAGCTATTACTGGACCAAGGACCAGATGCGTATCGTGCCCAAGGGGGCGCTCGAATATGTGCGCGCCACCAGCGCTTCATTCCAGGAGGCCGGCGGACTCGATCCGCTCAACGTCGGCTCGAGCGCGCTCTCTCGCGCGCGTGTCATGATCGGCGCCGAGGTCGGGCGCTATTTCATCTTCGACCAGAAGATCCTGGACCTCTCGGCCTACGGCAAGTTCGTCGACAATTTTTATCAGGATCTGGGCGCGGTCCAGGTCAGCCTGGGGGCCCAGAATATCATCGTCCCCGGCATCGGCGAGAGCCGCTATGGCATGGACGCCGGCGCCTCGGCGTCGCTCAGCCTGACCAACACCGCGCGGCTCTACGTCAATTACGACGGCAAGTTCCGCAACGAGCTGACCTCGCACCAGGGCACGGTCGGTTTCGAATATCGGTGGTGACGCCCACTTACGTCGGCGTCGCCGCAACGTAGCCGGACAATCCAAAGCCCTCGCGTGCGGCCGTCATCATCGGCACAAGCGCGTTCGGATGGATGAATTCGTCGCGGAAGCAGGGATAGGTCTTGGGATCGAAGATCTTCTTCAGCCAGTCGACCACGATCTTGTGCCGCTCGGAGGCGCGGAACTCCTTGTGATAGGTGAGCCAGAGATCGGCGTGGTGGCTGACGCCGAGGTCGACGGCGACAAGCGGCGCACCGAGCGCGATCGATACCGTCGGCAGGAAGCCGATGCCGGCGCCGCGCTCGACCGCATAGAGCACGCCCACGGACGAGTTGGTCTTGATCCCGACGATGCCTTCGAGCGACTTGAGCCCCAGGATGCGCGCATAGGCGCTGTCGTCGACCTGCGGCGCACTCTGCTTGACGATGCGATGGTTCGGCAATTCGGCAAGCGTGGCAGGCACGCCGTAGAGGTTTGCATAGTCCCTGGCGACGAACGGATAGATGTGCAGCCGGCCGAGCTTGGCGACGATGAGGTCGGGATTGGTCGGCGGCTCGAGCTGGATCGCGATGTCGGATTCCAGCCGTGCGACGTCGGCCTGCTCCATCGCGCAACGCAGGTCGACGGTGATCTTGCGATAGGTTTTCTGGAAGTCGATCAGCCGCGGCAGGATCCAGAAATTGCCGGGACCTTCCGTCACCGCGACGCGCACCGTGCCTGTCGTGTCGCTGGACGTGCGCGATGCGCGACGGAAGACGTTGAAGGCGTGACGCTCCATATGCGCGACGTCGGCAATCATCGCGGTGCCTTCGTCGCTGAGCGTGAGCCCGCTCTGGTCACGCAGGAAAAGCTTGCAACCGATACTCTCCTCGAGCCGGTCGATCCGGCGCATCAATGTGGTGGAGGTGAGCCCGAGCTCCTCGGCCGCGTTGCGAAAACTTTTAAATTTTGCGCAAGCTAAAAACAGCTTCAAATCGTCCCAGGACGCATTTAGCGGATCTTCATGGTGCTGCATCATTGCAGCACCCCGGTGCAATACTTGCTGCATACTCCTGATCTCCAGCCGCTAAGCTTCTGCTCGTAACGGCGTACAAAACTCCTGAATGGTAGAGGGACGACATGAGTATGGAAAGGGGCTCGTTTGCCGCAAGGCATGATTTCGACGCCTTGCCGCTGAGCCCCGACGTGGATGTCCGTTGCGCGCAATTTTCCGAAATCGCCGCGCTTTCGGAGATGGCGCACCGGCTGGTGCCGGGAGTGCAGATCGGAGCAACCGAGCTTGCGAACTATCTCGCCTTCGATCCCGAGAGCATCCTGACTTTCGCACGGAAAGGCCATCTGCTCGGCGGCATGGCCTTCCTGTTTCTCAACGAGCGCGGGCATGATGCATTGCTGCTCGACGATATCTGCCTGACCGCGCCCGAGAGGCACTATCTCGCTTCTGCCAATGATGACGTCGCAGCCATCTACATCTGGGCGATCGCAACGACTGGCCGCGGTATTGCCGGTCTTGGCAAGGCTGCGGCTCATTTGCGGCAGATAAGATTTCGCGGCGCGGATTGCTACGCGCAGCCGTCAACCGTGGCCGGACGCGAGATCATGAGGGCAACGGGATTTGTGCCCGTTTCGAGCTTCCAGCCCGACCTCTGGTGCTACGAGCGCCCATGGCATCGGCAGCCCATGCGCATGCCGGGTGCGATCATCCAAGCAAGGAGTTACGCAGATGCACGGCACTAGGATTCCCCTCGCCAAGCCCGACTCCCGCGCCATCACCATCCGCCTTGCGCGCAATCCGAGTGACCTCATGCTGGTCACGGCGATTCGCTCGGCGGTCTATCTTGCCGAGCAGGATTGCCCGTTTGACGAGGAGTTCGACGGCAACGACATGGTTGCCGCACATTTCATTGGCTACATCGGCAACGAGCCGGCGGGATGTCTGCGCGTGCGCTTCTTCGGCGACTTCGCCAAGGTGGAGCGGCTCGCGGTGCGTCACCAATATCGGCGCTCGCGCCTCTCGTTCAAGCTGGTGCAGGCGAGCATCGACTTCGTGAAGCGCAAGGGGTTCCGCAAGATCTATGGCCAGGCCCAGGATCGGCTGGTCGATTTCTGGGCTCATTTCGGCGCCAAGCCGCTCGGCCATAACCGCAAGATCACCTTCTCGGATTTCTCCTACACGGAAATGCTGCTGGAGATCGAACCGGGGCCGGACGCCATCACGCTGGACAGCGATCCCTACGTGATCATCCGTCCAGAGGGCGACTGGGACCGTCCGGGCGTGCTCGATGCCTCGTCGGGGCGGGCGGTGACATCGCCGCTTCGGGACCTCGCACTCGCTGACCGCTGAAACGAGTGCAGGTCCGCGCAAGAAAATGCCGGTCTCCGTCAACGACGATCCGCTGGTGCTGGTCTGCGCGGACCTCCAGGTCGAATATCTGCCCGCCGGGGGGTGTCACGACGGCGACGCCGCCATGATGCGCTGCCTGGAGCTGCTCGCGGTGTGGCGCAATCGTCGCTGGCCGGTGATGCATTTCAAGCGCATCGCGCAGGCAGCCTGGTTCAATCCGTCATCCAGGTTGACCGATTGGATCCCGGAGGCGAAGCCACAGCCGGGCGAGATGACGTTCGAGCATCCGTTGCCGTCGGCCTACAGCTCGTCGCGGTTTGCGGACCATATGTCGAGCATCCGCAATGTGCGCTGCGTGGTGGCAGGCTTTTCCCTCGACGAGACCATTATCGCCACTGTCGTCGATGGGTTTCACCGGAGCCATCGCTACCAGGTCGTCGGCGATGCCGTGGCCTGCCGGCAGCCGGCCACGGGCGACGTGGCCGACTACAAGCCGTCGGTGATGAATGTCATCGCCAATTTTGCTACACTTCGGTCCAGCGCCGAACTGATCAGGGCCAGTGGCGCCATCGCGGTCTGAGCAAACGCGGTCGGCGGATGGACGGGGTGAGACATTGTCTCGGGAGGACGAACTCAAGGAGCTGGCGAGCGACCTCTCGCGCGCCGTCGAGACGGCGCGCAGGGTCGGCTTGCCCACGACTGTCTATTTGCTCTCGATGGCGCTGGTCGAGGTGAGGGAAGCCGCCGCCGACCAGGACGGGAATAACAACGGGGCGGCCTGAGCACCATCTTGTGTGCGGCTTTGTGCAACGCTGCCGAGCGCTTGTTGCCGACGAATTAGCGTTGCAAGTTCGGTCCCGTCGCAATAGCCAAGTAGCTCGATGATAGAACGGCGACGCTGGCCGCGCCGGCGACGTGATGACTCAAGGGATCCCGCAAATGTCCATGCTGCCCAATTCGCAAGAAGCCCGGGATGTGGCCTACCAGCTCCATGCCTACACCAACGCCCGCGCGCATCAGCAGGCTGGTCCTCTGGTGATCGAGCGCGGCGAGGGGCCCTACGTCTTTGACGCGTCGGGCAAGCGCTATTTCGAGGCGATGGCGGGTCTGTGGAGCGTCGGGCTCGGCTTCAACGAGAAGCGGCTGGTCGAGGCTGCGCACAAGCAGATGCAGGCGCTGCCGTTCTATCACACGTTCTCGGCCAAGTCGCATGGGCCCTCGATCGACCTCGCCGAGAAGCTGGTCGCGCTCGCGCCTGTGCCGATGAGCAAGGTGTTCTTCACCAATTCCGGCTCGGAAGCCAACGACACCGTCCTCAAGCTGATTGCCTATCGCTCGAACTCGCTGGGCCAGCCCCAGAAAAAGAAGATCATCAGCCGCATGCGCGCCTATCACGGCGTCACCATCGCATCCGCAAGCCTCACTGGCTTGCCGAACAATCATCGCTCGTTCGACCTGCCGCTGCCGAACATCCTGCACACGGGCTCGCCGCACTTCTACAAGGACGGCGCGCCCGGCGAGACCGAGGAGGCGTTCGCGACGCGCCGGGCCGAGGAGCTCGACGCGTTGATCCAGAAGGAAGGACCCGACACGATCGCGGCCTTCTTCGGCGAGCCGGTCATGGGCGCGGGCGGCGTCATCGTGCCGCCGGCGACCTATTGGGACCAGATCCAGGCGGTCCTGAAGAAATACGACATCCTGCTGATCGCCGACGAGGTGATCTGCGGGTTCGGCCGCACCGGCAAGATGTTCGGCTGCGAAACTTACGGCATCAAGCCCGATGCGATGGTGGTCTCCAAGCAGATCACCTCGAGCTATTTCCCGCTGTCGGCGATCATCATGAACGACCGCATGTTCGAGCCGATTGCGGACGAGAGCAACAAGATCGGCGTGCTCGGCCACGGCTTCACCGCCGGCGGTCATCCGGTGGGCTCGGCAGTCGCGCTGGAAAACCTCAAGATCATCGAGGAGCGTGGCCTCGTCGCGCATGCCGCCGAGCTCGGCGGCTACATGCAGGGCCGCTTGCGCGAACTCACCAGCCATCCGCTGGTCGGCGAGGTTCGCGGCGTCGGCATGATCGCAGCGCTCGAGCTTGTGCTCGACAAGGGCCGCAAGACTGCGGCCGCGACGCCCGGTGCGGTCGGCGGCATGGCCAGCCGCATGCTGCAGGAGCGCGGCGTGATCGCGCGCAACATGCTCGACGCCATCGCCATCTGCCCGCCGCTGATCGTGACTAAGGCTCAGGTCGACGAGCTGGTCGCGGCGATTACGGGCGTGCTTGATGACATGAAGCCTGAGGTCGCGAAGCTGCCGCAGGCGTAGGGGGCTCTCTTCGCTCGCAGTGGCGGCGGGGCAGGCAGCGGGCTTTAAGCCCGCTGAACCCCGATCACGCGACCCTTCTCGATCGCCAGCGCCAGCTCGCCGCGCTTGAGCTTCAGCGCGGCATCGCCGAACAGCTCGCGGCGCCAGCCGCGGAGCGCCGGGACGTCGGCCTCGTCATCGGCTGCGATCTCCTCGAGATCGTCGACGGTCGCGATCACCTTGCTCGCCACCGCATGGCGTTCGGCGGTCATGCGCAGCAGCACCTTCAACAGCTCGACGGTCGCGGCGCCATTGTTGTTGTTGCGCGGCTTCTCCAGCTTCGGCAGCGCCGACAGATCCCGCGCCAGCCCGCGCTCGACGGCGGCGACGATATCCGCGCCCCATTTGGACTTCTCAAAGCCCTTCGGCACCGAGCGGAGATGCGCAAGCTTCTCCAGCGTGTTCGGCGCGTGGGTGGCGATGTCGCTGACGGCTTCGTCCCGCAGCACGCGGCCACGCGGCACGTCGCGGCTCTGCGCTTCCTGCTCGCGCCAGGCCGCGACCTCCATCAGCACCGCGAGGTCCTTCGGCTTGCGCACCCGCGTCTTCAGCCGCTCCCAGGCGCGCTCGGGGTGGAAGTCGTAGGTCTTGGGCGAGGTCAGGATTTCCATCTCGATGGAGACCCATTCGCTGCGGCGGCGCTTCTTCAGATCGGCGTCGAGCGCGGCGAACACGTCGCGCAAATGCGTGACGTCGGACACCGCGTAGTGCATCTGCTCTTTGGTCAGCGGCCGGCGCGACCAGTCGGTGAAGCGATGGGTCTTGTCCGGGCGGTGGCCGGTCACCTTCTCGACCAGCGCGTCATAGGCGATGCTGTCGCCATAGCCGAGCACCATGGCCGCGACCTGGGTGTCGAACACCGGGTGCGGGATGATGTTGGCCTGGTGCCAGATGATTTCGATGTCCTGGCGCGCGGCGTGAAACACCTTCAGCACGGCCTCGTTGGCCATCAGCTCGAAGAACGGCTTGAGGTCGATGCCCTTGGCCAGGGTGTCGATGACAACAGCTTCCTCGGGGCTCGCCATCTGCACCACGCACAACAGCGGGTAGTAGGTGGTCTCGCGCAGGAACTCGGTATCGACGGTAATAACGGGATGCTTGGCCAGCCGGCTGCAGGCAGCCGCGAGGTCAGCGGTGGTGGTAATCAAATCCATGAACGGCCCATGACACTTGATATCAGCCGTTCTGCCGAAAGCGCTGTGATGTCAAGGGGCTCTAAGCGAATTCGAGCCTTGCATCCGCCCGGAATCGCTTCCCTGGGCCGAAATTCCTATTCGTAGCGGACCCGGCCGGAGGATTTCCGGGCGCAAGGCAGCGCCACCACGATCAGGCACATGCCAACCAGCGCCAACCCTAAGAACTCGAAAACCAACAAATCCACGGCGGAAATCTCCAGAAACATCGGTCAATTTGTCGGGGCGGCGTTGAGGGTCTGTTAATTCCGATGGTTACCGGCGGCGGGCCGGTCGGGATGGTGGACGGGGGGTTAATGGGGGGCCAGCCCGGAGCGATGCGGGGCGGTTGCTTCCCTTGCGGGCTCGCGCTCCGGCAAGAAATGAAAAACAACCCCATGCACAGTAGACGCGCGATTGCTCGCCGGTGCGAGGTCCGCGCGGCCAGGTCATTGCAGCGTCGAGCAAATCGGCGGCAAACGGGCAGGGATCGCGGCATCTGCGGCGCGGGTTCGTTTTCGCGATCAGCCTGCCGTCAGTCGGTCGCGATTTAGAGTTGCGAGATTTCGTATTTTTCGAATATCGTTTGACGCGTCGGGCAAAACAGTGGCATTATTCCATGCTCGCGCCGGGGATAACGCAGCCGAACGGTGATCTGCTGAATGGCCGTTCAAACTGAAGGCTGAAGGCTCACATTGAGCCGATGCTTTACGGGACAGCATCGGCAGACACGCAATCGGTGATCAGAGAATCGATTCCGCGTATGAATGTCCCTGACCAACGTTGGGCACTTGACCAGGTCAGATGGGAGGTGTCGATCGTTTCCAGTCCGGTTAATTCCGGCAATTCCGCCCGCGTACCCAGAAGATGGCTGAGTTCGCGCGTATAAGGCTTGGCTTCGTGGACCGAGTTCGGAACGTGGGTCAGGACCACGCATTCTGGCCGCGCACCGGCCGTCTCCAAAAAACGCCGGGCATTTTCTTTCCATGCTAGGGCGTGGTCGCGTCCCAGCACCATCCGCTTGGATCCGTCATTCGGGATGCGCCCGGCTTCAGGTGGTTGATACAGGTCGCGCCAAATCCAGGAGCCATCCTTCTCTGATCGATATATGACCTTAAACTGCGAGGAGCAGAGCATAGCGAGCAGGTCACAGGCTTTCGGTTGCAACCTGTTGAAATAGCTTTTTGTCAGGTAATCCCATCTGGTCCGGATCAGCCTCAGGGCGCGGCCCAGAAAGGACCCGGACTGATCGACAAGAGGAAACGCGACCTCAGATAATTCGTTGTCGAAGAACGGGTCGGTGTCGATCACCAGAACCTTCGGCTTCAAATGGTACTTCTCGATCAATCTCGTTGCGAAGCCGCTCGATTCTCCATAAGCAAATCCGATGATGTAGAAGGGGATCGAACGCTCGTTGAAATAGTTTCTTATCTCATCTGTGGAGAAGCCGAACTGGGCTCGGCTGTTTCCCAGAAAAAGCACTTTGGCTTTCTTGAGTTCTTCGACTGCCTCAGGCTCCAGGTCCAAATAATAGGCACCGTGTTCGTAATCTCCGTAGCGGGGGGATTGGCAAAACGCCAGGAAGGTTTTTGGCTCTCGATATAGCTTGCAGCCCGCGACATCCATTCCCCAATCTAGGAGTCGATACGTCAGCCCCGCGGTCACGCCGGTCGTTATGAACAAGACAAGATAGATGAGTAACGCTTTTCGGCCAGGCATGGCTAAAACCGGAAATACAGAAACACCGTCGGCTTCGTCAACATACCTGCAATAGCGACGCCAAACAGGCATCCAACCGCAATCGCCCAAGGTCCACTTGGTCGCCACCTCAACCACGTCGCAGAACCATTTCGCCAATCAAGCGAGAAGATCTCCTGGCTGTTGGGCGCGAACAGGGCGATGGAAGACAATGCCACGATCCAGCCCATCATCGTGTGAAGACTGGCGATGGTGGGGCCGGCAAATCCATGCAGCCCGAGCATGCTCCTCCAGAGCAGAAGCGCTGAATCGAATGTCTCGGCGCGGAAGGGCACCCACGCAACGGCAACGAGAAGAAGAGTGAGAGCCCAACTCAGCGGGCGCGGCAGTGTGGACCGCAACCGCTCCGGGAGCTCTCGCCAAAGGTGGTTGAGCAGAAGTCCAACGCCGTGAATCGCGCCCCAAATGGCAAAATTCCAGCTCGCCCCATGCCAGAGCCCGCCAAGCACCATCGTGATCATTAGGTTGACGTGACGTCGCAACGGGCCTTTGCGGTTTCCGCCAAGCGAGATGTAGAGGTAGTCACGCAAGAAGCGCGATAGCGTCATATGCCACCGCCGCCAGAATTCGATCAGCGAATCGGCCTTATAGGGCGAGTTGAAGTTGATCGGGAAGGTGATGCCCATCATCAACGCCAATCCGATTGCCATATCGGAATACGCGGAGAAGTCGAAATAGATCTGAAGAGCGTAGCTGATGACGCCGGTCCAAGCATCGCCAAAGGTCACCGGCGAGCCCGCTGTTGCCATTCTGAATGGCGCCTCAACGTAGGTCGCAATGCTGTCAGCAAGCATCACCTTCTTGAAAAGTCCCGCCGACAACCAGGCCAAGCCGTGCAAAAGGGAGGTCAACCGCGGTTGAAAGACTTCCGGATTGTTGAATTGCGGCATCATCTCCTTGTGATGCAAAATGGGGCCCGCAATGAGATGTGGGAAGTAGGTGACAAATAGGCCGTACTTCAACGGCTCATACTCACGCGCAACCTTACGATACGCGTCGACCAGGAATGCGATTTGGGTGAACGTGTAGAAGGAGATGCCGATCGGCAGGGGAATGTCCACATGAGGGACCGAGAGTCCCGTCAACCATCCAAAACTGCCAAGCAAAAACGATGTGTACTTGAACACGCCAAGCAAAAGAAGATTTCCAGTGACCCCAATAAACAGCAGCCGCCTGCTGTTGAACCGAGCCAATTCGCGTCCGACGAAAAAGTTGAAGGTGGCAGACGCGAGGACGAGAGGCACTAGTCGCCAGGGATTGTCCCATCCGTAGAAAACAAGCGACGCCAAAAAAGCCCATCCGATGGCAGCCTGGCGCAATCCGAGCAATCCCAAAAAGAAAAAGCCGATCAATACGATGGGAAGAAAGGCAAAAATGAATTGCACCGAATTGAATAACATAATGAGATTCCACTCTGCCCGTGGCAGCAACCGGCTTTGAGCGCTTTGGGAGAGACGATCCGGGGGGCTTTGCCATCTGCTGTGACGATCATCGCAAGTTCATTAGCTCCAGCGATGATCTCTCGGGCACTCGCTTCAATGTGATAGTTCAGAGTTGACGATAATCAGCGCGGTCCGACGAGCAAAGTGAATTGTTTCTTTCAGCCCCGGCGCTGCTGAATCGTCAGCGTCAATCACTGACCGGCTTGCGCCTGACGCCGGGTGACAGTGGTTGGCGTTGCGATAGCTTGCTTCTGCCGCTTGTGCCCGCGCTCGCTGGCTTGAGGACGCGTACGGTCTGGCGCTTGATCCAGGCGCGAAAGCGGTCGAGTCGGTAAAGCCGCTTGGTCCGCCGTTGCTCGACGAGCGAAAGCGGAAGTGTGCCACTATCGCTCAACAAATAGAAAAGGTGGGCACGACGCTTGCGCGCCTTTGCCCACCCTTGAGAGACCGCGTTCGTGGCTCGGAGCTACCCAGCCTTACGGCAGCTTCAGCGAGGTCTCGGCGTTGTACGGCTTCAGCGTCTCGTCGGCGGCCTTCTGGGCGGCGACGAGGGCTTCCTTCGGCTGCTTCTTGCCGTTGAGGACCAGCATCACCTCGTCCTCGAGGTTCTTGCGCACCGGCACGGTTTTGTAGGTCGCGAACCACGGCTTTGCGACGTCGAGCTGCTCGACGGCGGTCTTGGCGTCCGGGTTCTTGTTCAGGAACTCGACCATGTCAGGCGTCTTGTAGGCGGCCATGTTGGGCGCGAAGTAACCCGTGGCGCGGCTCCACCAGGCGCTCTTCTCGGGCGAGGTCATCCACTTGATCAGCGTCCAGGCGGCCTTCTGCTTGTCGGCTTCGACGCCCGCCGGAATGATCAGCGAGGCGCCGCCGATCGGCACGGCGTTGCGGACGTTGCGCGGGATGAACGCGACCTTGTAGGCGAACTTGGCGTTCTCACGCACGTAAGTGAGCGAGCCCGTCGACAGCATCATCATCGCGGCATTGCCCGAGATGAAGGAGGTGCTGACGGCAGGGCCGGGCGTGGCGCCGGGCGGGTGGACCTTGTGCTTGCTGACGAGGTCGTTCCACCAGGTCAGCGCGCCGAGCATCGAAGGCGTGTCGTAATAGACCTCGCCGCCGAACTCCTCGTTGTAGTAGCGCCCGCCATTGCTCATGGTGAGCGTTTCCATCATCCAGCCGCAATAGTCATAGGCGCAGGGGATCGCGATACCCCATTGGGTGACCTTGTCGCCCTCGCGCTTGGTGAGCTTCTTGGCCCAGTCGGTGAGCTCGGCCCAGGTCTGCGGCGGCTTGCTCGGATCGAGACCGGCTTCCTTGGCCTTGTCGGCGTTGATGTAGAGCAGCGGCGTCGAATTGTGGAACGGCACGCCGTAGACCGAGCGGTCGATCACCGCGTTACCCTGCAGCGCCGGGAAGAACTGGCCCAAGAACTTTTCCTTGGTGCTGCCGTCGGCGGCGATGAGGCCGTCGAGATTGGTCAGCTCGTTCTCGATCTGCATGTCGAGCAGGAAGTTGGCCGACATGATCACGGCGGCCGGCGGCTTGCCGGCCTTGATCGAGGCGCGCGTCTTGATCAGCGTGTCGTCATAGGAGCCGGTGTAGACCGCGGTCGCCTTGACGTCGGGATGGGTCTCGTTGAACTCCTTGATCAGCGTGCCCATGTCGCGGGCGAGCTTGCCGTCGACGGGCACGGGGAAGAACAAGTCGATCTCGGTCGGACCTTCGGCCATTGCCGGGACGGCGAGGGCGCTGGCAAAAGAGCCTGCCATGGCGAGGCCGAGCATGAGCCTGCGGGAGAACAGCATCGGATAATCTCCTATTTGATGCCTGAGGTGACGAAAGAGCTGATGAAACGCTTCTGGAAGATCAGGAAGGTGATGAGCAGCGGCGCGATCACCATCAGCGTGCCGGCGGCGATGGTGCCCCAGGCCTGCGTGCCTTCGGCCGTCTTGGTGAAGACGGAGAGGCCAACCGTGAGCGGTCGCTTGTCCGGCGAGTTGATCACCATCAGCGGCCACAGGAAGTCGTTCCAGTGGCTGGTGACGGAGATGATCGCAAACGCCGAGAAGCTCGGGATCGACAGCGGCACGTAGATATGGCGGATGCGCTGGATCAGGCTGGCGCCATCGATCAGCGCGGCGTCCTCGAGCTCGGTCGGAATGGCCTCGAAGGCCTGGCGCATCAGGAAGGTGCCGAAGGCCGAGGCGAAGAACGGCATCATGACGCCGGCGAGCGTGTCGTAGAGGCCGAGCTGGACCACCAGGCTCAGGTTCGGCACGATCAGCAGCACCGGCACCAGCATCAGCTGCATCAGGAACAGATAGAAGATCGGCGTCTTGCCGGCGAAGTCGAGCCGCGCAAAGGCAAAGCCCGCGAGCGTGATCGTGACGAACTGCACCAGGAGGATGCCGGTGCAGATGATCGTGGTGTTGAGGAGGTAGCGCGGGAAGTCGCCGATCTCCCAGGCATCCCTGATGTTGTCGAGCGTGGGTTTCAGGCTCGGCATCAGCTCGGCCATCAAATTAATGCCGTCGGAGGCCGGGCGCAGTGTGGCCACGCCCATCCACAGGAACGGGATCAGCCAGGCGAGCGCGAGCAGGATCGTCAGCAGGAAGCCGAGCTTCGGTGTGATCTCGTTGCGCGTCGCGAGCGGGGCGTCCTTGTAGAGCTTGTCGATCAGCTTCATGGCCCGCCCTCGCGCTTCGCCATGGTGCGGAAGGAGAGTGCGGTGAGGGCCATCAGGGCTGCGAGCGTCAGCAGTGTCGCGGCCGAGGCCTTGCCGACGTCGAAATTTTCGACCGCCTGCTGGTAAATGTAGAACAGCACGAGATTCGTGGAGTTCGACGGACCGCCCTGGGTCAGGACGAAGACGTGGTCGACCTGCGTCACCGCGTTCAGCGTGGCGATCACGATCACGAACAGGAAAGTGGGCTTGAGCTCCGGCAGGATGATGTAGCGCAGCCTCTGATACGGACCTGCGCCGTCGAGATACGCGGCTTCCATCACGTCGTCCGGGACAGCCTGGAGGCCAGCCAGGAAGAACAGCATGTAGTAGCCGGCGTTCTTCCAGATCGTGATGATCATGATCGCGTAAAGCGCGATGTCGGGGTCGCCGAGCCAGTTCGGCAGCACCGGCAGCAGGCGGCCGATGTAATAGTCGAGCAGGCCGACATTGGGCAGGAAGATGAACAGGAACAGCGCGGACGCTGCGACCATCGGGATCAGCACCGGCAGGAACAGCGCGGCGCGCAGCGCGCTGGTCACGACATTGGTGCGCGCCAGCGCCAGCGCGAACAACAACGCCAAGCCGATGCTCGGGATCGCGGTGCCCAGTGCATAGATGAGGTTGTTGACGACGGCGCCGGTGAAGGCGGGGTCCGCCAGCACCGCGGTGATGTTGTCGATGCCGACGAAGCGCAGCGGCGCCTTCGGCGTGGCGCGCTGGTAGAGCGCATCGATCAGCACGCGTCCCATCGCGCCATAGGTGAACAGCGCGAGGAAGATCAGCGAGGGCAGCAGCAGCAGATAGGCGGGCAGCGAGGCTTTGAAGCGGGTGGTGAACCGCGTCACGATGTTCAGGCGCGGCGGCACCGCAGCCGCGACTGGGAGAGCCGCGGGGTCAGCGAGGCTCATGTCACCGTGCCGCGAACTTGAGCGCATAGTCGCGGCCGTCCACGCCCGCAGGCGGCTCGAACGGGAAGCGCAGGCTGGTGTCGAGGAAGTCGTGGCTGTGCACGACGAGGTTTTCGTCGTCGATCAGCACGACGCCATAGGCCGGCGGCTCGTGGCTCGCCAGATGCGGAGCGCTCGCATCGAGCTCGAACCAGACCTGGTGGTTGGTGCCGCGCAGCGTCGAGAACGGGATCTTGCCGTAGCTGCCGAAGATCGGCCGGTGCACATGGCCGAAGAAGAGATGGCGGATGCGCGCGCGATAGGGCGCGATCACTTCGGCAAACTCCGCGCTCTGCTTGAGCGCGATCTCGTCCATCGCGTGGACGCCGACCGGGAACGGCGGATGATGCATGAACACGACGAATGGCTGGTCGTCAGGCGCGGCGGCGAGCGTCTTCGCCAGCCAGTCGAAGCGCTTGGCGCACATTTCGCCGGCATGGCTGGTCTCGTCCAGCGTGTCCAGGAATACGAACAGGCCGTGCTCGGTGGTCCGGGTGCCCTGGACAAAGCCGTTGGGATCGCGCGGCGCGGCCTTCAGGCCGTCGAGGCAGGCCACGCGCTTGTCGTGATTGCCGACCATGGCGATGTACGGCATCTTCAACGCGGACATCGCGTCGGCGAAATTGGCGTAGGATTCAGCCTCGCCCCAATGGGTGAGATCGCCGGTCACGACCGCGAAGGCGGCATCGGCCTGGTGCTTGTTGATGTCGGCGATCGCCGCATCCAGCCGCGCGCGCGGGTCGAGACCATAGAGCTTCAGCCCCGGGTTCGCCAGATGCGTGTCGGTGATGTGGATGAACTTGAAGGGCATGGCACGCTTGTCAGGATTTTGGAGGATGGGCGCCTCCGGCAAGACGGCCCTGACAGGCGGTTAGAGCGCGTGTGTATCAGTTTGATGACAGCGGTTCCGGCAAGCGCGCCGAAGGTGTGGACATACGCTGGAATGCCTCAGCGGAGCGCGCTTCGCCGGCAAAGACCTCTCGTGATTGAGTTGCGCTCGACGATCTACCTTGCCGCGAAGATGGCGTCATGGTTTGCTAGGGGCACTGGTCGAATTTGCATCACGAGACCTCTGAATGTTGCCGTCGCATGTCCGCAAGCTGGCTTCGCTTGCTGCTTCCCTGCTGCTCATCGCCCTCTGCGCCGTCCCCGATGCGGTGCGCGCCGAATTCAACTTTGCTCGCTACAAGGAGACCGATCTCGACGAATTCCTGGCAAGGCGGCGGCCCGCCACCGGCCTCGACGTCTATCCGATGTCCCCTGTGAAGCTCGATGTGACGCTGACTTCTCTGGGCGGGCCGTGTGCGAGCGAAGGCCTCAAGCGATCCCTGTTGATGAGCGGCATGCCCAGGCAGGATGTTGACGGCCTGCAGGCGACCAACTGCATCACCGTGCGTTCCGCCCGAGGGCGCGAACTCAAGGTCTTCATTCAGGACGTGGTCTACGGCTTTCTCCCGCAGGAGGTGCCCGTCGGAGACAAGCTGTCGCTCTATGCGATCCACGTCTACACGGCGCCCGAAGGGCCGGGCCTTCTCGTCAACGAATTCCTGACGCCCAAAAGCGCTCCGCGCGCCGATACGCCGCCGCCGAACAAGGCGATGACGTCCTGCGGATGCTGGACCCAGGACGAGCATCCCGGCGTCGATTTCAGCGTCGACAAGGTGGGCGATCCCGTGCCAGCGATGGCGGACGGCGTCGTCGTCAAGATCGAGAACAGCGAGCAGGCCCCGGCTGACCTGCCAGTGATCGGCGGTTGCGGCCGCTATGTCGTGCTCAAGCACACCTACCCCAATGGCGGCGTGGTCTACACCCGTTACGTCCAACTCGGCCGCGTGGTTGGCCCGAACGGCGCGCCGCTTGCGCTGGGCGTGAGCGTCAGGGCCAGGGACGCGATCGGCGAGATCGGTCCGAACAAGGTGCTGCATTTCGAGATCCGCCCCGTCGCGCCCGGCACGACGAGGACCGACAAGATGTGGGCCGAGCGCTACGGCAACATGCCGGACATGGAATGGTCGCGCTATAATCCGGTCGACCCGCAGAAATTCGATGCGGCCTCGTTCGGCGGCGTGAAGAAAGCGACGAAGTAGGGGCGCGCAATGGAAATCCTGCGCTTCTTGTTCTCATTCAGCGGACGCGTCAGTCGGTTCAACTATGTCTTTCGCTTCCTGATCCCGCTGGCTGTCGCTCATGCTGCGGTGATCGCTCTCGTCCCGCCGCTTCAGTTTAACGTGGCATTTGGAGCCCTCGTGCTGCTCTCGCTCTGGCCCAGTTGGGCCGTCGGAGCCAAACGTTGTCATGATCGGGGGCGCTCAGGGTGGTTTCAACTGATCGGGCTCATTCCCTTCATCGGGCCGTTGTGGCTCACGATCGAGCTGGTTTTCCGGCGGGGTGTGGAGGGAGCTAGTTCTTAGGCGGGATTGGCTACGTTAACGTCCGATCGCGCGCAACCGCTCAATCTCAGCGATGAGTCTTGGAATGTCCTGCCGCGCATGGGCGATGAACTCCTGGTCGGCGAGCGTCGCGCCGGTGAGGTAGATGTCTTCGCCTCCGGTCTGGACGAAGTCCGAACCGCTGAATCTATCGCGTTTTTCGATGAACGATTGCCAGGGACCAGCTGTGGCCTGCTCGCAGCGTACCTTTATTGCCTCGATCTCTTCATCTGTGAGGGCAGAGAGCTGAGTCATCTTACAATCCAGATCACGTCCCGCAAAACGTCTGCAGCACGCGCTGGTCCGGCAGGGGTGGATCGGCGTAGGCGGCGTAGTCCGGCTGGTCCTCGTAGGGCCTCGCCAGCACCTTCACCAATTCCTCGAACGGCGCGTAGTTGTCATCGTTCACCGCGGCCTGGATCACGGCCTCGACGCGGTGGTTGCGGGGGATGAAGATTGGGTTGACGGCGTGCATCGCCGCTTGCCGCTCGGCCGCGGTCTGCGGCTCCAGCGCGATGCGGGCGCGCCAGCGGCCGGCCCATTCGTCGAAGGCTGCGGGCTCCATGAATTGCGCGCGAACATCGGCGCTGTCATCGCTTGCGGCGTCGCCGAGCTTGCGGAATGTCAGCGTGAAGTCGGCCTGGTTCTTCGCCATGCTGTCGAGCAGGTCCTGGATCAGGGCTTCGTCGCCGTCGCGCATCGTGAACAGGCCGATCTTCTTGCGCAGGCCGGCCTGATAGGCGGCGCTGAACGTCTCCGAGAAGGCGCCGAGAATGTCTTGCGCTTCCGCGACCGCCTTCTCCTGGTCGTCGGAGAACAGCGGCAGCAGGCATTCGGCCAGGCGCGTCAGATTCCACAACGCGATGCGCGGCTGGTTGGCGTAGGCGTAGCGGCCCATCTCGTCGATCGAGGAAAACACCTGCGACGGGTTGTAGGCGTCCATGAAGGCGCAGGGGCCGTAATCGATGGTCTCGCCTGATATGGAGGAGTTGTCGGTGTTCATCACGCCGTGGATGAAGCCGACCAGCAGCCAGCGCGCGATGAGCTCGGCCTGGCGCGCGACGACGCCCGCGAGCAGCGCGTGATACGGCCGCTCGGCTTGAAGCAGGTCGGGATAGTGCCTGGCGATGACGTGATCGGTGAGCCGGCGGATCGCGTCGGTGTCGCGGCGGACGGCGAAGAACTGGAAGGTGCCGACGCGGATATGGCTCGATGCGACGCGGGTCAGCACGGCGCCGGGCAGCGCTGTCTCGCGGATGACGTGCTCGCCGGTGATGACGGCGGCGAGCGAGCGCGTGGTGGGAATGCCGAGTGCGTACATGGCTTCGCTGACGATGTATTCACGCAGCACAGGCCCCAGCGCGGCGCGGCCGTCGCCGCGGCGGGAGAACGGGGTGGGGCCCGAGCCCTTGAGCTGGATGTCGCGGCGGATGCCGTCGATGTCGATGACCTCGCCGAGCAGGATCGCCCTTCCGTCGCCGAGCTGGGGCACGAAATGCCCGAACTGGTGGCCGGCATAGGCCATGGCGATGGGATCGGCCCCGGTGGGAACCGTCTTTCCGGCGAGGATCGCCGCGCCTTCAGGGGTGTCCAGCATGTCAGGATCGAGCCCGAGCTGGATCGCCAGCGGCCGGTTCAGCTTGATCAGCCGGGGCGCGGCAACCGGGGTCGGCGCGACGCGGGCAAAGAAGCTGTCCGGCAGCGCCGAATACGAGTTCTGGAAGGGGAAATGGACTGTCATGGCCTCAAGATAGGCTTCGAACGCCTGATGGCAAAGGCTCGGGCCTGGATTGGCCAAAAATGGGCGTTCGGAGCCCAAAAACAGGTCGTTCCCTTGGTTGCCGCTTCGGTCCTCCCGAGGTAAACCCTGCCGCAACGTCGGACCGGTCGTTTCAGGCCGTCCGATTCGATCCTCAGACATTATTTTGGGACGACCATGCATCGCTACCGGTCACATACATGCGGCGCGCTCCGCGAGAGCAACATCGGCGAGACCATCCGCCTCTCGGGCTGGGTCCATCGCGTTCGCGACCATGGCGGCGTGCTGTTCATCGATTTGCGCGACCATTACGGCCTGACCCAGTGCGTGGTCGACCCGGATTCGCCGGCGTTCGCGCTGGCCGAGAAGCTGCGCTCGGAATTCGTGGTCAAGATGGACGGCAAGGTCCGCCGTCGCCCCGAAGGCACCGACAATGACGATCTGCCGACCGGCAAGATCGAGATCTATGTCAACGAGATCGAGGTGCTGGGCCCGGCCGGCGATCTGCCGCTGCCCGTGTTCGGCGACCAGGAATATCCTGAGGACATCAGGCTCAAATATCGCTTCCTGGACCTGCGTCGCGAAAAACTGCACCAGAACATCATGACCCGCGTCGAGATCATCAAGTCGATGCGCAGGCGTATGGAGGGGCAGGGCTTCTTCGAGTTCAACACGCCGATCCTGACCGCGTCCTCGCCGGAAGGCGCGCGCGACTTCCTGGTGCCGTCGCGCATCCATCCGGGAAAATTCTACGCACTGCCGCAGGCGCCGCAGCAGTACAAGCAGCTCTTGATGATGTCGGGCTTCGACCGCTATTTCCAGATCGCGCCGTGCTTCCGCGACGAGGATCCGCGCGCCGACCGTCTGCCGGGCGAGTTCTACCAGCTCGACGTCGAGATGAGTTTTGTGACTCAGGAAGACGTCTTTGCGGCGATGGAGCCCGTCATCACCGGCGTGTTCGAGGAGTTCGCCAAGGGCAAACCGGTGAGCAAGAACTGGCGCCGTATTCCGTTCGCCGAAGCGCTACGCAAATACGGCAGCGACAAGCCTGATCTGCGCAACCCCATCGAGATGCAGGACGTCTCCGAGCATTTCCGCGGCTCCGGCTTCAAGGTGTTCGCGCGCATGCTCGAAGATCCCAAGAACCAGGTCTGGGCAATCCCCGCGACGGGCGGCGGCTCTCGCGCGTTCTGCGATCGCATGAACTCCTGGGCGCAGGGCGAAGGCCAGCCGGGTCTCGGCTACATCATGTGGCGCGAGGGCGGCGAGGGCGCAGGTCCCCTTGCGAACAACATCGGGCCTGAGCGCACCGCTGCGATCCGCGCGCAGATCGGCACGAAGGAGGGCGACGCCGCCTTCTTCGTCGCTGGCGACCCCGACAAGTTCTGGAAGTTCTCTGGGTTGGCCCGCAACAAGGTCGGCGACGAGTTGAACCTCACCGACAAGGAGCGGTTCGAGCTCGCCTGGATCGTCGACTTCCCGATGTACGAGTACAACGAGGAGGACAAGAAGGTCGACTTCTCGCACAACCCGTTCTCGATGCCGCAGGGCGGCCTCGAGGCGCTGAAGGGCCAGGACCCGCTGACCATCAAGGCGTTCCAGTACGACATCACCTGCAACGGCTACGAGATTGCCTCGGGCGGCATCCGCAACCACGTGCCGGAAGCGATGGTGAAGGCGTTCGAGATCGCGGGCTACGGCGAGCAGGAAGTGGTCGATCGCTTCGGCGGCATGTACCGCGCATTCCAGTACGGCGCGCCGCCGCATGGCGGCATGGCCGCGGGCGTCGACCGTATCGTGATGCTGCTCTGCGGCACCACCAATCTGCGCGAGATCTCGCTGTTCCCGATGAACCAGCAGGCGATGGACCTCCTGATGGGCGCACCGTCGGAAGCCACGCCGAAGCAGCTCCGCGAGCTGCATGTGCGGGTGAACCTGCCGCAGAAGTGAGGGGCGTGCATTTTCGTGCGCGCGGGGAGCTGGCCACGAATTCGTCATGCCCGGGCTTGTCCCGGCCATCCACGTTTTTGGCCGGGCCGCAACAAAAGACGTGGATGGCCGGGACAAGCCCGGCCATGACCGTGGTGAGAGCGTGTGCTCCTGACCTCCCTACAGCCCCGTCGACGCCTCGATCCTGAACTGCGCCAGCGCGACGACCGGCTCGTTGTTCAGGGCGCCCATGAGCTGAAGCAACGGCACGTTGCCGAGCGGCGTCAGCTTGATGGTGAGCGTTTGTCCCGAGGTCTCGACGAAGCTTGCGAGCGCATCCACGGCGGGCTTGGCATCGACATTCGAGGCCGCGATCTGCTCGCCTTGCGTCCGGATCATCTCGACGATGGCCCCCCGCGCGGCCTCGCGACTGAGGTTCTGAGTGCGCGCGAACTGCGCCACAACCAGATCGACGACGCCGTTGTCGCGCAGAGAAAGCTCGATCGCGCCGGCATCGATCTGCTTGGCCTGGCCCATGACCTGCGCCGGATCGAGCGAGAACACGTCGCGAGGAACGTTGGCGAGCGCGAGGCGGGCTTGAGCTCTAGCGATGCCTCCGATGTCGAGCGTCGCGGGCGCCAGGGCAAAGTCGTTGGATGGCTCGGTCCAGGCTGCACCGAGATCGAAGTCGATCGCGAGCTTGTCGATGCCGGCCGCGACCAACGGGCGCTGCTTCGGTTCGGATGGATCGGTGGGCGTGACGAATTTGGCGACCGCATGCGCCTTGGTCGGGATCGAGCCGACCAGCTGTCCCCAGTCGAGGCTCAACGTGTCGATCGTGAGCAGCTTCTTGGTATTCTTGAACGGCGCCGTCACGCCCTTGATCTCAGCGCCCGCGAGCACGCCGAACAGCCCGAGCATCTGATCCGGCGAGGGCGGCCGCCCGACGTTCTTCGCAAGGTCCGCGGCCCAGCGCATCAGGCTCGGGACGCTGAAGGACTTCAATGCGAAGCGCTCCATCCTGACTTGCCCTTGCGGCGACGGCGCATCGAGGCCTTCCAGCGCAATCTCGCCATTTGCGTATCTGATGGCGTTGAGGTTGGCGGTCCCTTGCGGCGTGCTGACCGATACTTTGCCGACGCCGACCTCGCCGACACGCACGCCCTCGAAGAGCACCGCGAACTGCTCCAGCGCCTGCGGTGTCTCCGTCGGCGTCGGCGGCGTCGAATGGTCCTTCATCAAGGCCCGGATGTCGATCAACTGGAGCTTGGAGGGTTGCACGGCGATGTCGTTGATGCTGAACCTGTCGATCTGTGCGCGCATCCCTTGCGCTGAGGTCATCACATAGGGCCCTGCCGAGATTTGCCTGTAGATCCGGTGATAGCTGTCATCATTGACCCTCTTGGGGTCCAGGGCGGCGGCCAATGCCGTTGCATCGAAATCGTCGGTGGTCGTGTTCGAGAGCTCGAGAGTAAGCTTTTCGGATTTGCCCGGCTGTTGCAGGCTTACGACGTGAACGGTGCGGTCAACCTTGGCGGCATCGACTTTGCCGCGGTTGATGTTCAGCATCGTCACGCCGGAATAGGTGATCTCGGTACCGCCGCTGGCCGATTTGCCAGTGTCGGGGTTGACGGAGGCGCTGATGGTCGGAGCCACAACCGAGGACGCGGTGATGCCGACGAATTGTTCGAGAACAAATCGGTACAGATCGATCAACGAGTCTGATGCCAGCGAACCCTGAATGCGAACCGCGCCGGCAAAGTCGCGCACCGAAAGCTGTGGAACCTTGTAGACGGCATTCAGCTTCGTCTCGCCCATGACGCTGCTGTATTTGATCTCCGTATCCGACAGCTCGATGCTCTCGGCCGAGACCCTGGTGTCGTCGATCTGGCGAACGCCGGCCGCCTTCATGCCGGCGATCTTGACGCTGGTCTGCGCGCCGCGCTCGACGGCAATGTCGTCGATGGTCAGCGTCCGGGTTGCGAGGTCGAACGCGATCCTGCCGTGGCTCGCCTTGCCGCCCCCTGAGCGCACCTGCTCGAACGCCGCCTCGACCTCGCTGGTGACGCGGTGCCGGACGTAGAGATTGAAGCCGAACCATCCGCCCGCGGCGAGCACGGCAACTGCGATCAGGCCGATCAGGATCCGCTTCATTCCCAGCTCCAGTTGCTCGTTGTGCACTGCGCAACTTGCCATATTCGGGAAATGCCGCGCGGTCCAGGGAAAGCTAGTGCTGTCAGATATTTGAAGGTGCGCCCTGTTGATGGGGCCGCAATCGGATGTTGCCACCGGGCCTTCGGCCGTGCTTGATCCCGTTTCCACGACCCGGAAATAACGTCCGCTTGGATGATCGCTCCGGATGTTGCATTTTGAGGCCGGTAACGCGAGGCAAGAGACCGCATGTCGTCCTATTCTGATGATCTCCACCAGGCGGCGCTGGCCTATCACCGTCTGCCGCGCCCGGGAAAACTCGAGATCCAGGCGAGCAAGCCGCTCGCCAACCAGCGCGACCTCGCGCTTGCCTATTCTCCGGGCGTCGCTGCCGCCTGCACCGAGATCGCCAAGAATCCGGCCGAGGCGGCGACCCTGACCACCCGCGCCAATCTGGTCGCCGTGGTCTCCAACGGCACCGCGGTGCTCGGCCTCGGCAATATCGGCCCGCTGGCATCCAAGCCGGTGATGGAGGGCAAGGCCGTCCTGTTCAAGAAATTTGCCGGCATCGACGTGTTCGACATCGAGATTGCCGCCGACACCATCGAGCGCGTGGTCGAGACGGTGGCGGCGCTGGAGCCGACCTTCGGCGGCATCAACCTGGAAGACATTCGCGGACCGGAATGCTTCGAGATCGAGGCGCAGCTGAAGGAGCGCATGAAGATCCCGGTCTTCCATGACGACCAGCACGGCACAGCGATCATCGTCGCTGCCGCCATCACCAACGGCCTGAAGCTGAACGGCAAGAAGCTGTCCGAGGTCAAGATCGTGGCGTCGGGGGCAGGGGCCGCCGCGCTCGCCACGCTCAACCTTTTGGTGTCGATGGGCGCGCAGCGCAAGAACATCTGGGTCTGCGACATCGACGGCCTCGTGCATGAAGGCCGCAACACCACGATGGACCGCTGGAAGGCGGTCTATGCGCAGAAGACCGACAAGCGGACGCTTGGCGACGTCATCGGAGGTGCCGACATCTTCATCGGACTTTCGGCACCGGGCGTGCTCAAGCCGGAGATGGCTCAGGCGATGGGCGAGAAGCCGCTGATCATGGCGCTCGCCAATCCGACGCCGGAGATCATGCCGGAAGAAGCGCGAAAAGTGCGCCCCGACGCGATGATCTGCACCGGCCGCTCCGACTATCCGAACCAGGTCAACAACGTCCTCTGCTTCCCCTTCATCTTCCGCGGCGCGCTCGACGTCGGCGCCAGCGCCATCAACGAGGAGATGAAGCACGCCGCCGTCGAGGCCATCGCGCAGCTCGCGCGCGAGGCGCCGTCGGACGCGGTCGCGCAGGGTTTTGATACCGGCGAGACGCAAGGCTTCGGTCCGGGCTCGCTGATCCCGAGCCCGTTTGATCCGAGGCTCATTCTGCGCATCGCGCCGGCGGTGGCGAAGGCCGCGATGGAATCGGGCGTTGCGACGCGGCCCATCACCAATTTCGACGAATACACCGCGCTGCTCGAGCGCTTTGCCTTCCGCTCCGGCCTCGTCATGAAGCCGATGTTTGCCAAGGCCAAGACCCAGCCGGTGCGCGTGATCTACGCCGAGGGCGAGGACGAGCGCGTGCTGCGCGCCACCCAGGTGGTGCTGGAGGAGAAGCTGGCGCGGCCGATCCTCGTCGGTCGCCCATCGGTGGTGGAGGCGCGCATCAAGCGCTTCGGCCTGCTGATCCGGGCCGGCAAGGATTTCGACCTCGTCAATCCCGAGGACGATCCGCGCTACCGCTCCTATGTGCAGTCCTATGTCGAGGTCGCCGGCCGCCGCGGCGTGACGCCGGATGCGGCACGGACGGTGGTGCGCACCAACAACACTGTCATCGCGGCGCTCGCGGTCACGCGCGGGGAGGCGGATGCGATGCTTTGCGGCGTCGAGGGCCGCTACATGCATCATCTGCGGCATGTCCGCGAGATCATCGGCTTCGCGCCCGGGGTGAACGACTATGCCGCGTTGGCGCTGCTGATCACCAGCAAGGGCGCCTTCTTCATCGCCGACACGCAGGTGCGGCCCAATCCGAGCGCGGAAGAGCTCGCCGAGATCGCCTCGCTCGCGGCGGTCCACGTCCAGCGCTTCGCGCTCAAGCCCAAGATCGCGTTCGTCTCGCATTCCGATTTCGGCAGCTACGACACCGACTCCTCGCGCAAGATGCGGCGGGCGACCCAGCTGCTGAAGGAGAAGCATCCGGAGATTGAGGCCGACGGCGAGATGCAGGGCGATACGGCGCTCTCGGCCGCTGCACGCAAGATGGTGTTGCCGCACTCCAAGCTGGAGGGTGAGGCCAATATCATGATCATGCCGAGCCTAGATACCGCCAACGTGGCCTATCAGATGATCAAGTCGCTGGCCGATGCGTTGCCCGTCGGCCCGATCCTGATCGGTCCGGCCCGGCCCGCCCACATCCTTACCCCGTCAGTGACCGCGCGCGGCATTCTGAACATGACCGCGGTTGCGGTGGTGGAAGCCCAGGAGCGCGCCGCCCGGCAGCAGCCGACGTTGTTTACGTAAGGGCTGACGCTGCCGTCGCCTTTCCCCGCAAGCGACCGTAAGAACGGGGAGAGGGGGCAGCAACACCACCGCTTTTGAATAACTGGTAGTTTTCCATTTCCCCGTTTGAAAACCGCAGACGGACTCTTCATAATCCGCCGGCGCGTCCCGTGCTTTGTGCTTTGCCAAGAGGCCTATCCATGCCAGCGTTCGTGACGTTCGGACGAATCCTGTTCGCCGTGCTGTTCATCTACACGGGCGCGACCAAGCTCGTCGCCATCCAGGCGACAGCCGATTTCATCGCCGGCAAGATCGTAGTGCCCGATGTGATCGTGCCCTACGCCAAGCAGATCGAGGCGGCGACCGCGATGACGACCCCGCAGCTTCTGGCGATCGCCATCGGCGGGCTCGAGATCATCGCAGGCCTGATGATCGCGCTGAATTTCGGCGCGCGCTTCTTCGCGATGCTGATGGTGATCTACGTCGCGGTGTCGACCGTGCTGTTCTACGATTTCTGGAATCAGGCGGCGCCCGAGAATGCCAAGATGGTGGTCGACGCTCTGAAGAATCTCGCGATTATCGGCGCGCTGTTCATGGTGATGGGCTATGGCCGCGCGACGCGCTCGGCAGAGACGGCCTACGGGGACGTGTAGGCGCTAGCTCGACCGCCGCCACGGCGTGACCGTGACGTCATGTGCCGCATCGAGCAAATACGGCGTGCCCGGCTTCATCCCGTGTGACGCCAGCACCTCGTGCGGCGTTCGCTTCGGCACGTCGACGAAACAGCCTTCGCCGCCGGGCAATTGCACATGTGGCGCTTCCGACAGCCAGAACGTGTCGTAGCGATCCATGAACATCTCGAACACGACGGGGCCGCCAATAACGGCGACCCGCCCTGAAGCGACATCGGCAAAGGCGCAGGCCTCCTCGAAGCTCGCATGATCGGGATTCCACAACGTCGCGTTCGGCATCTCCGGATCGACGGTGAGGGCCTTGATCTTGCGCGTCGTGATCAGCCGCTTGCGCTTGGGCGAGTTCGGCTGCTGCTCATGCGAGTTGCGGCCGTGCACGACGAGCGCGGCGCGGTCCAGCGCCTGCTCGAAGAACAGCTTGTCGCCTTCGAACTTAAGGCTATCGGGCATGACGCGGCCGGCGTCGGCAAGCATGCCGTCCGCCGAGACGATGACGTAACCTTCGAAATGGAGAGACAAGCGACGTCTATTCGGAAACGGTCGTCACCACGGAATTGACCGGACGCGTGCTCACCGTCGGCAGCTTGACGTCCTTCATCAGCTCCTGGTCGTATTCGGGGAGCGAGGCGACCGGCGCCTTGGCGCGCATCGCTACCACCTTGTAGCCGCCGGCCTTGAGGCGATTCAGAAGTTCGGGCAGGGCTTCCGCCGTGTGCTTCTGGAAATCGTGCATCAAGATGATGCCTTTGCCCTTCTTGTCGAGCCCCTTCATCACGGCCTCGATCACCTTCTCCGGCTTGGAGGCCTTGAAGTCGAAGGAGTCGATGTCGCAGGAGAAGATCCCGACGTTACGGTTGCCGAGATAGGTGACCATCTCCGGCGGATGTTGCAGCGCCGGGAAACGGAAGAACGCCGCAGGCGAGATTCCGCCGAGCGCCCATTTCACGGCGCTGATGCCCTTCTCGATCTCTTCCTTGCGCTGTGCTTCGGTCAGCTTCTTGTTGTTGAGATTGGCATGCGACCAGGTGTGGCTGCCGATGGTGTGACCGGCCGCGTAGACCTGTTTCAGGATCTCCGGCTCGTAGGTGGCATGCTTGCCGATCGAGAAGAAGATGCCGGTGGTGCACTGATCGGCGAGCGCCTTCAGCACGGCGGGCGTGTTGCGCGGCCATGGACCGTCGTCGAAGGTCAGGACGACCTCCTTGTCGCGCAGGAAGTCGAGCTCCTTGAAATGCTCGAAGCCGAAACCGGGACCGCCTGTCGTGTCGATCTCCACCGTGCGGGCGACGCCCAGCGCGTTTGGATTGTTGCAGGCGGCACGTGCCGGCTGTGGCGCCTGTTGCGGCGGCGGCGGGAAGGCGGCGCTCGGCTGCGCCGCGGCTGCTGCCGGCGCCGCGGCAGCCGGAGCAGCAGCCGGTGCGGCCTGCGTGGCGGCTGCCGGTTTTGCAGCCGGGGTCTGCGACCACGCCACGCCTGTCAGCGCAACGGAGATCGCGCTTGCCAAAATCAGTTTTGCCGCCACACGCATGGTGTTGTCCTCGAGATTGATCCCGTTGTTCCGCCGTGGCTTTTTTGCCTCCGGCAAAACCTGTCCTGCCCCTCACCATCCTAGCCTAGATGGTGGCCCATCGCCATTGCAACGGCTGTTTGGCGCTTCGCCACATTTGTGCCCAACCGCGTGACGGCTGATCCGTCAAGTGTCGGCCAACGCCCGGGCAATCGCGGTCTTGATGCGCGTGTCGGCGGGCTCCACAGCGGATGGAAAGACCTCGGCGATATAGCCGTCGCGGCCGACCAGGTATTTGTGGAAGTTCCACTTCGGAACCTCCTTCGGCCGCGCCTCGGCGGCCCATTTGTAGAAGGGATGCGCCTTAGGCCCTGTTACGATGGCCTTGGCGGCGATGGGGAAGGTAACGCCGTATTGGTGGTGCGCGGTTTCCGAGATCTCGCTGGTGCCGCCCGGCTCCTGGCCACCGAAATCGTTGGAGGGCACGCCGATCACGGTGAGCCCTCGCTCGCGAAACTCGCTCCAGAGCTCCTGCAGTCCCGCATACTGCGGGGTGTAGCCGCACAGCGAGGCGGTATTCACGACCAGCAATGGCTTGCCGGTGAAGGCGGCGAGGCGAATGTCGTCGCCGGATAGCGCGGCGAATGAGAAGGCATAGGCCGGGATCCGGCTCATGCCGTTGTCGGCCGGTGCGCGCGTTGCAGAGGCGGTGGTCGCCAGCATCGCGGCAAGCATGGTTCGGCGGTTCAACATGGCGGCGTCCCCCGGATGTGATCCGGCACGCAGTCTACGCCCGCGATGCGAGAGGTCTGCTCAACACCGCGTTATCCGAGACAGGACGTGCTCAGTACAGACGGACGATGAAATCGGTGCCTTCGCCGGTCTCACCCTGGTTGATGCCCTGGTCGGAGACGATCACCGAGCCACCGGTGGTGAGCATCTCGTTGATCTTCGCCATGACGTCGGCGGGGATCGTGATGCGATCCAGTGCCTCGGCGGGGCTGTCCGGCGTCACGACCGGCTTTGCAGCGACCGGAATGACTGCAGCGTTGCGCTGGCGGCGTGTCACACGACCGTCGTCCTCGCGCGCGGCGGCGCGGACGGCGACGGGCAGCGACACCACCGACCAATGCAGTGCGTTGGAATCGGTCTTGTCGACTTCGGCCGTGAAGACATGGGTGCCGAGTGGCCGATCACTTGCCGCGATCGTCACGGGCACATCGAACAGCGGCGCAAAGTTCTGCCGCACATAGAGCTTGGAATCCTTGCGGCTGATGAACACCGCGATCTGGCCGGTCCGCTTCGGCAGATCCGGCTTGATGGACGGTGCGGGATCGGCGACGCGGGTCTGGTCCTTCTTCGCCTCAGGCGATGGCGCTTGCGCGGGAGCCGTTGCCGTCACAGGTGCGTCGGGCTTCTTCTCGGGCGCGGCAGCCTCAGCCTTGACCGGCTCGGATTTGACCGGCTCGGACTTGGCAGGCTCGGCCTTGGCAGGCTCGGCAGCGACTTCCGTCTTCGGCGCGTCGGCCTTCGGAGCTTCTGAAGGCTCCGACTTCGCTGCCTCGACCTTGTCGGCTGGCTTCTCATCTGAGATCGCCTCGTCGGTCTTCGCTGCCGCGTCGTCAGGCTGCTTCGCCGGCTCCGAGGCCTCGGCGGATTTTGTGTCGCTTTTGGCCTCAGTCTTGGCCTCAGTCTTAGCCTCAGTCTTGGCGGCTTCCTCGCGAACCGGCGCATTGCCCGTGGTCACATCCGACATCACGACGTGGCCGACCGTGGAGCGCAGCTCGAGCACGCCGTCAGCGCTCGCGGTCTTCGTCTCAAACGATTTGGTTTCGACGGGCTTGGCGTCGGCTACCTTGGAGTCGGGCGCACCCTTGTCTGCCTTGTCGCCAACGCTCGTCGTCGGCTCGAGGCTTGCTGCCGGCTGCGGCGGAACGCGCACCGAGGCGAGCATCGGATGCGAGAAGCTTTGCGGCGTCATCTGGCCGGGTGACACGATCACGCGCGCGCCCATCTTCGTCCAGTTCCACATCTTCACCGCGAACGCCATCGGCATGCGGATGCAGCCGTGCGAGGCCGGATAGCCCGGAAGCACGCCGGCATGCATCGCGACACCGGACCAGGTGATCCGCTGCATGTACGGCATCGGTGCGCCGCTATAGATGTTGGAGTGGTGGAATTTGTGCTTCTGGATGACGCTGAACACGCCCATCGGCGTTGAGTGGCCCTTCATGCCCGTCGACACCGGCGACTCCGCGAACACGCCGTTGGAGTCGTAGATCGTCACCTTCTGCCGCTCGATCGAGACGACGATGACGAGCGGACCTTGCGGCTTTGCGCCGGTCTCCTTCTCGACGAGTGCTTCGTCTTTTTGCTTCGCGGCCGAGCCGCGCTTCTGCGGCTTCTGGCGCAGTTGCTCGGGATGCCGCTCTTGCGGGTAGTAGTAGGACGTGCCCGAATAATCCGGTGTGTAATAGAATGCTGCTTCCGCGTGGCCCGTCGTACCGATTGCCCCCGCCGCCGCCAAGATCGCGACCTGCCACAGTCGTGCCGGCGCGGTCGAAAAATGGGACCCGTTCACGCTATTCATCCTCGAATCCATAATCCAAATCAGACGTTAGTGTCGCAGAGGGGATACGCGTTCACCAGCGCGGCGGTTCTGCCGTCCGCTACTTTTGTCCAATCCGTAGCAAAAAAGCCTCACAGAGCGGTAAACGGCGGCCGCGCTCGCTGCCCGTCACCTTTCCGACGGGACCTCCCATGCCTACATTGTGGGGACTTGTTACCGGAGAACTTCATGTCATCTCGTTTCCCCGGTCTTTCCGGCATCCGCTTGAAAGGCCTTGCTTTATTCCTTCTGGCATTGGCCATGCCCGCGGCGTCCGCGCAGGCTGCCGACGAACCGGATCTGATCTTTCGCCGCTCCACCGTGTTCAAATGGATGAGCCCGAACGACAAGCTCGCGACCTATGGCCTCGACGACCCCGAGGTCGAGGGCGTCGCCTGTCATTTCACGGTGCCCGAGAAGGGTGGCTTCAAGGGCTGGCTCGGCCTTGCCGAGGAGGTTTCGGACATCTCGCTGGCCTGCCGCCAGATCGGTCCGATCAAGTTCAAGGACAAGATGGAGCAGGGCGACGACATGTTCCGCAAGCGCCGCTCGCTCTTCTTCAAGAAGATGCAGATCGTGCGCGGCTGCGACGCCAAGCGCAATGTGCTGGTCTACATGGTCTATTCGGACAAGTTGATCGAGGGATCGCCAAAGAACTCGACCTCGACGGTGCCGATCATGCCGTGGGGACCGGCGGACGGGAACGTCCAGAAGTGCGCTGACTTCTTCACTCAGTGATGTGAGCGCGGGGGCTGCGCGGTTTCGCAAGGTGCGAGCCGCTCAGCCGGACGAAGGCTTGCGGCGTAGCCTCATAGCCGCGGCCTGATTGCAGCGCCATGGGGCCGGCCGAACCGGTCGGGAGATCGGCGCGGTCCGTTTGTTGGGCCGGCTCGCGCGCCGTTGCGCGATCTTGCGCCATCATGATGGCCATTCCTCAAATGTGTGAGCCCGGTTGATGGGCATTGGTTTTCGAAGGCTTCGGTCGTGCCCAACGAATCCTGGGTTCATCTCCCTCGTTCATCGCCGGGACCGGCCTTCGTTTGGGCTCTCTTCAGCAGAAAACCGTAAAATGCATGTGAAGCGCGGACGTCGCCGATGTGACCGCGTCGCTTCGTCTTGTGCGGACGGTCGCTGCCATGCAGGTTCAAGCCGTCAAGCGCCACATCTGAAATGATTGATGTTTTCCGGGAATTGTTTCGTCGCATCACGGGCGACGAAACAATTCTCACCGGGAACGAAACCATTTTGGGCTTTGGGCGCATCACGGAAGAAACCGCTGATGGTTATCAGGTTGACAACGACGGCGGCACTGCCGGCCACGCAATTCGGAGACAAGTCCATGCGCGCGCTCAGCTTCATCCTTGCTTTCGGTTTCGTGCTCGTCGGTTCCTCGTTCGCAGGTAGCCCGGACGGTAGCCTGCCCGGCATTGGCACCTTCCAGTACAGCGGCTCGCCGATCACCACTGCGGCGCCGCAGCAGATCGTCCTGGCTGCGCGCTTCTGATCAGCAGCAGACAATCAGCCGACATAGGCCACCATGTATTTTCGTCTCTGCGCCGCGGCGTTCCTCTCCCTCCTGACCATCAGCCCCGTCGAGGCGCAGGTGCGTGCAACGAGTAGGTTGCCCGATCCGCGCACTGAGTTCGTGAGGCAATGTGCGCCGCGCATGCTCGGGCGGTGGGAGCATCCGGAAGAGGTCTGCGGCTGCTTGCACGATCACGCCGCGGCCATGGTCGAGGACCGAGACCTGCGCGAGGCGCTGCTGCGCGGCATCAGCGAGACCGGAGTGCCCACGATCGAGACCGATTGGGTGCCGGCGGCAAAGCAAAGCGAGATCGGCGCGACCTTCACCAAGATCGCCAAGCCGACCCTGCAATGCATGTTCGACCCGGCGAAGTCTTAGGCCGTCACTTCGACTTCATTTCGATTTGGGACCAAATCGCGCTACGCAGGATGACGTTCGCACGACGCCCTTGTCCGTCATCTTCGAACCGCGCACTTCCTTGACCTGCCCAGCCGGGCAGGTTCCGTCATCCACGAGCACGCGCTGGCCGAGCTTCAGATCGACGATATCCTGATCACGTCCGACCGTGGTCGCGGAGGCCGTCGAGGCAAGCGTGGTGGAAATCAGCAGCGAGAGGCGGGCTGCGCGGCCAAGCGTCGTGACAAGTGACATGATGAGATATCCCGGAATCGATGTCGCGATGTTACGGAGCGGCCGGCGATTTTGATAGTGAACCTTTGTCACCCCGGCCGCGCCGATTTGCTGCGCAAGGCGGCGCGCGCCTCCTGCGCAAGCCGTTCGGCGGCGGTGACGAGCTCTGGAACCGCGTGCCCGGAAAATCCCAGCACAAAGCCGGGGAGTGGACGCGCCCGCGCATAGGTGTCGGCGAGCAGCCAGCCTTCCGCGCTTGCCGCCTGCTTCGCCTCAGTCGCGATCACCGGGGCAATCGACGGATCGAACCGCGCGACGAGGTGCAGGCCCTGCGACGGCACCGGGACTGACAGCACCCCATCCGACGCCGCTTCGAGCGTTTCGGCCAGCGCATCGCGCGCCTCGCGATAGAGTTTTCGCACGCGCTTCAGGTTCGCTGCGAATGCGCCCGAATTGAGCATGTCGGCGACAGCGCCTTCCATCAGCGTCCCAGGAAAACGGTCGAGCGCAGCGCGCGCGGCCGTGACGTCCGCAATCAGGCGCTCGGGCAGGGCGCAATAGCCGATGCGCAGGCCCGGAAACAGCGTCTTGGCGAACGTGCCCATGTAGATCACGCGCTGGAGCTGATCGATGCCGGCGAGCGACATCAAGGGCGCACCGTCATAGCGGAACTCGCTGTCGTAATCGTCTTCGAACACGAAAGCCCCGGCCTGCTTCGCCCAGTCCAGCAGCGCGAGTCGGCGCGGCATCGACATCTGCACGCCCAGCGGAAACTGGTGCGATGGTGTCACGTAAGCCGCGCGCGCGAACGGCGCTGCGGTGCGTCCTTTCGAAACTTGCAGGCCGTGCGCGTCGACCGGGATGGGCACCGTGCGATAGCCGCTTTGCGCGATGGTCCTGCGCGCGATGGGGTAGCCGGGGTCCTCGCACCAGACCTGATCGTTGGCCTTCAGGATCGCGCCGAGAGCGATGCGCAGGGTGTGCAGCGTTCCCGATGTCAGCATGATCTGGTCGGGGTCGCAGCGGAGCCCCCGCGCCGACAGCAGATGATCGGCGATCGCGACGCGCAATTCGCGGCTGCCGCGCGGATCGCCGTAATGCAGGTGCTCGCTGCCGAAGGCGCGCATGCGCCGGCCGACGAACGCGCGAAAGCGCTGCAGCGCGCGCTCGTCGATATGCGTGCAGCCGAGTGCGAGCGCGCCTTGCCGCGGGGCCTCGACCACGACCTTCGGTTTCTTCGCGGCTGCGGCGCGCGCGGGAATGCGCGCGGCCACGAACGTGCCCGAGCCGACGGTCGCTTGCGCAAATCCGTCGGCGATCAGGCGCTCATAGGCGGTGACGACGGCATTGCGCCGAAAGCCGGTCTGCCTGGCCAGCGTGCGCGACGGCGGCAGCGGCTCTCCTGATTTGACGAGGCCGCCGACGATCATCTCACACAGCGCCTGATAAAGCCGGTGCGCCGAGGAGCCGCCGGCGGTGATATGCGGGCCGGCCAGGTCGAGCGGCAGCTCGGCTTTGGCTGGAGAATTGGTCGGAATTTTTTGCATGGAATTGGCACTATCGCAGACCAAATGCGCCGCTACAACTGCGCTGGACGAGTTCCAGACACGATGAGGAGCGGCCGTGAGCCAGACCGAGAGCCAAAATTCCTATCCGACGTCGGCGCGCAACCAGGTCAAGCGCCGGCACGACCGCGGCTTCTACGATCACGCGACCGTTCACCGCATCCTGGATTCCTCGATGATGTGCCACGTCTCCTATGTCATCGACGGGCAGCCCTATTGCACGCCGACCTTCTTCTGGCGCGAAGGGACGAAGCTCTACTGGCACGGCTCCAGCGCAAGTCGCATGCTGCGCAACCAGACCAAAGGCGAGCGCGTCTGCCTGACGGTGGCCCATCTCGACAGCCTCGTGCTGGCGCGCTGCGGCTTCAACCACTCGGCCGACTACCGCGCGGTGATGGCGTTCGGCACCGCCTATCTCGTCACGGACCCTGCGGAGAAGGAGCGAGCCGTGGTCGCGATGGTGGATCGCTTCTTCCCGGATCGCACGGCGAGCCTGCGGGCGAGCAATCCGCAAGAAACCAAGGCGACCTCGTTCATTGCGATGGAGATCGAGGAGGCCTCGGCAAAGGTCCGCGCCAAGGGCGTCGCCGATGACGAGGAGGACTACGAATTGCCTGTTTATGCCGAGCGCATTCCCGTCCGCACCGTGCTCGGTGCGCCGGAGCCGTGCCCTCGATTGCTCGATGGGGTGAGCCGGCCTGCGACACTCAATGGCTATTCCGAAGGCCGACTGCTCGAAGATGCATTGCGGGATGCATATTTTGTGGAGTACCCGAACGGCTGAAATCGGCTAGCTTGCGCGCACCCTTGACCGTTGGATGCCCGGAGTTTGCCTGATGAATGCCGAAACGCAGCAGAGGATTCTTGACGCCGTCGATGCCGGCTTCGAAGCCCAGCTTGCGACCACCCGTGATTTCGTCGCGATCCCTTCGACCCGCGGAGCGGAGGGACCGTGCCAGGACATGATCGGCGACCTCCTGCGCGCGCGCGGCTATGAGGTCGACGACTGGCATATCAATGTCGACGATCTCAAAGATTTGCGCGGGTTCGGCCCGATCGAGCATGATTTCTCCAAGGCGCGCACCGTCGTCGGTACCTATCGCCCGACCACCGAGGCCGGCAAATCGCTGATCCTGCAGGGGCATTGCGATGTCGTGCCGGCGGGGCCGCTGGAACTATGGGACACGCCGCCGTTCTCGCCCGTCATCAAGGACGGCAAGATGTTCGGCCGCGGCGCCTGCGACATGAAGTCGGGCACGATTGGTGCGCTCTATGCGCTGGATGCGATCAAGGCGGCCGGCCTCAAGCCGACCGCGCGGATTCACTTTCAGTCGGTGATCGAGGAGGAGAGCACCGGCGTCGGCGCACTGTCGACGCTGCAGCGCGGTTATCGCGCGGATGCCTGCTTCATCCCCGAGCCCACCGGCGGCAAGATGGTGCGCTCGCAGGTCGGTGTGATCTGGTTTCGCCTGAGGGTGAAGGGCCATCCTGTTCATGTCGCGCATGCCGGCTCGGGCGCCAACGCAATCATGGCGGCGTATCACCTGATCCAGGCGGTGCAAAAGCTCGAGATCGAATGGAACGAGCGGGCGAAGGCCGATCGCCACTTCAAGGCGCTCAATCACCCGATCAACTTCAATCCTGGAATCATCAAGGGCGGCGATTGGGCGTCCAGCGTGCCGGCCTGGTGCGACGTCGATTGCCGCATTGCCGTGTTGCCGGGCTGGTCGATCGCGGACCACCAGAAGGAAATTCTGGCGTGCGTCGCGGCGGCCTCGCGCAACCACCGCTTCCTCGCCAACAATCCGCCTGAGGTCGAATGGTCGGGCTTCCTGTCGGAAGGCTATGAATTGACCGACTCTGCCGCGCCGGAAGCGGCATTCGGCAAGGCCTTCAACAGGGTTTATGGCGGCGCGGTCGAAGACCTCGTCTTCACCGCGCTGACAGACACGCGCTTCTACGGCCTCAACCACGGCATCCCCAGCCTGTGCTTCGGCGCCAGAGGCGGCGAGATGCACGGCTTCAACGAATATATCGATCTGGACTCGCTGAAGAAGACCACCAAGGCGATGGCGCTGTTCATCGCGGAGTGGTGCGGGGTGGAGAAGGCGTAGCGAGCCGCCTCGCTCTCTCTCCGTCATTTCGAGGAGCCCTTGCGACGAAGCAATCCAGACTATTGCCGCGGAACGGTTCTGGATTGCTTCGCTACGCTCGCAATGACGGCGTTGACTGCCAGATCCGTCTTGGCGGCAATATCCTGCCGATCTGGTGCCCGAAATGCGGGCTCCTCAAAATCCTTTAAGCTTAAAAGAAAGACTAGGATGCCGCCTTGAGCGGTGGCAGACTGGCGCCTGGTTCGCTAGACGAGTCCCAGGGAGAGAAGATGCGCGATTGGGATGATGCTTATGCCAATTCGGCCCATATCCCGGGCTCGGACAAGATGCCGGCGCAGTGGGCGGAGCGGGCCGCGGCTTACCGGGCAGGGCTGAAAAGCTTTCGCCCCGATATCGCCTATGGGTCCGGAGAGCGCCAGCGTTTCGACCTGATCCTGCCCGATGGCGACAGCAAGGGCCTCGTCGTGTTCGTGCATGGCGGCTACTGGATGCGCTTCGACAAATCGACCTGGACCGATCTTGCCGAAGGCGCGCGGCACCACGGCTGGACCGTTTGCCTGCCGAGCTACACGCTGACACCGGCCGCGCGCATCTCCGACATTACCGCCGAGATCACGGCGGCAATTGCGAAAGCGGCCTCGCTCGTCGCCGGTCCAATCCGGCTCGCCGGCCATTCCGCCGGCGGTCATCTCGTCACGCGCATGCTCTGCGACGACAGCCGGCTCGAGCCTGCTGTCTTCAACCGCATCGCCGGCACGCTCTCGATCAGCGGCCTGCACGATCTGCGCCCGCTGTTGAAGACCAAGATGAACGAGACGCTGCGCATGACCATAGAGGAGGCGATGCTCGAAAGTGCTGCGCTGCATCTGCCGCGCGGGCATTCGCCCGTGACCGCCTGGGTCGGTGGCGGCGAACGGCCTGAGTTCATCCGCCAGTCCGATCTGCTGGCCAACGTCTGGACCGGATTCGACGTGCCGACGCGCCTCGTCGTCGATCCCGGGCTGAACCATTTCACCGTGATCGATGGTCTGAAGGATCCAATGTCGCCGATCACCGCGCGCCTGATCGGGCTCGACTGACTGACGCAGGGATGATCGATCGAGAGGGCTTGTCATGACGTCCAGCGATTACGATCCCGCAAAAGAAGGTGCCGAGACCGATTTCACCCAGCGCATGTCCTATGGCGATTACCTCGCGCTGGATGCGATCCTTGGGGCGCAGCATCCGCTGTCGGAAGCGCATGACGAGATGCTGTTCATCATCCAGCATCAGACCACCGAGCTGTGGATGCGGCTTGCCATCCACGAACTCAGCGCCGCGCGTCGCGCTATCGCCCGGGACGAGGTGTCGCCGGCGATGAAGATGCTGGCGCGGATGTCGCGCATCTTCGAGCAGCTCAACAACGCCTGGGATGTGCTGCGCACGATGACGCCCAGCGAATACACCCGCTTCCGGTCCCAGCTCGGCCAGTCCTCTGGATTCCAGTCGCGCCAGTACCGCCTGATCGAGTTTCTGCTCGGCAACCGCAACCACGCCATGTTGAAGCCGCACGCGCACGATCTGGAAACGACCAGGCTGCTCGAAGCCGAGCTCGCGACGCCGAGCCTCTATGACGAGGTGCTGCGATTGGCGGATCGCAACGGGCTCAAGATGCCGGCGACCGTGCTGGCGCGCGATGTCCGCGAGACCCATAGCTTCAGCGAGGGCGTGCTGCAGGCGTGGCGTATCGTCTATGAGGCGCCGGAGACGCACTGGATGTTGTACGAGCTCGCCGAGAAGCTGGTCGATTTCGAGGATTATTTCCGGCGTTGGCGGTTCAACCACGTCACGACGGTCGAACGCGTCATCGGCTTCAAGCGCGGCACCGGCGGCACGGGCGGCGTCAGCTATCTCAAGCGCATGCTGGAGGTCGAGCTGTTCCCCGAGCTCTGGCGCGTCCGCACCATTCTGTAGAGATTGTTCATGATCAGGCTTCGCGTCTACGACGACACCAGAGCGCTGTTCCATTTGCCTCACGGCGTGATCTATCTCGACGGCAATTCGCTCGGTGCGCTGCCGCGAGGTGTCGCCGAGCGCGTCAATCGGGTGATCACCACGGAGTGGGGCGTTGAGCTGATCCGTGCCTGGAACACCGCGGGCTGGTATGCCCAGCCGCGCCGTGTCGGCGACCGCATCGCGCGACTGATCGGCGCGGAAGCCGGCTCGGTGATGGTCGGCGATACACTGTCGCTCAAAGTTTATCAGGCACTTGCCGCGGCGCTCGACATGAGCGCATCGCGCAAGGTCGTGCTGTCAGATACCGGCAATTTTCCGACCGATCTCTACATGGCTGAAGGCCTGATCGCGACGCTTGGACGCGGACATCAGCTGCGCCTGGTGGCACCGGAAGAGATCGAGGCTGCGCTGTCGGAAGAGATCGCGGTGTTGTACATCACCGAGGTCGATTACCGTACCGGTCGCCGCCACGACATGGCGAAACTGACGGCAAAGGCGCATGCGCTTGGGATCGTCACCGTTTGGGATCTCGCGCATTCGGCCGGCGCGCTGCCGGTCGATCTCGCCGGCTGCGGCGTCGATTTCGCCGCCGGCTGTACCTACAAGTATATCAATGCGGGCCCCGGCGCGCCGGCCTTCCTCTACGTCGCGCCGCGCCATGCAGATGGTGCACGCGCCGCGCTGTCGGGATGGATGGGGCACGCTAAACCCTTTGCGTTCGAGCTCGGCTATGCGGCTGCCGGCGGCGTCGAACGGATGCGCGTCGGGACGCCGCCGGTGCTGGCGATGGCGGCGCTGGAGGCTTCGCTCGATATCTGGGACCGGGTCGACATCAAGGAGGTCCGCGCGCGTTCGCTGGCGCTCGGCGATCTCCTGATCGCCGAAGTCGAACGCCGCTGTCCGTCTTTGAAGCTTGTCACCCCGCGTGCGCACGAGCGCCGTGGCTCACAAGCCTCTTTCGCCTTCGATGGTGGCTACGCTGCCATGCAGGCCCTGATCGCCCGCGGCCTCATCGGCGATTTTCGCGCGCCCGACATCATGCGGTTCGGGATCACGCCGCTCTACATCGGCGAGAGCGAGATCATGCGGGCGGCCGAGATCATCGAGGAGGTGATCGCAGGTGAGGTGTGGCGCCGGCCGGAGTATCAGATCATCAACGCGGTGACGTGAGCAGGGCGCGCGTTCTCCACGGCGCGAGCGCCGACGTCACGGCGGCCATTACCTCGGACGTCATTGCTTTGCCGCGCGAACCAATTCACGCTGAGACAACAACGAATTGGGAGGGGATCGATGACGCCGCTCGAAAAGCTTAAAGCGATGAAGATGCCGTTTGCCGAGCTCAAGGGCGTCGAGTTTGTCGAGGCCGGGAAGGATCGCGTGGTGGCGCGGATGACGGTGCGGCCGGATCTGTGCACACTGCATCACACCATCCATGGCGGCGCGGTGATGGCACTCGCCGATTCCGTCGGCGCGGCCGCAACCGTGATCAACTTGCCTGAAGATGCCAAGGGCACGACCACGCTGGAGAGCAAGACCAACTTCATTGGCGGCGCCAAGGAGGGGACCATCGTGATCGCCACCGCGACGCCCGTTCACCGGGGGCGCCGGACCCAGGTCTGGACCACCCGGCTGGAGACTGAGGACGGCAAACTGGTCGCTGTTGTGACCCAGACGCAGCTGGTCCTGTAAGACTACGGGGCCTTGATTTTGTTAACGAATTAGTCGTTCCAGCTGCCTCAAACTTGAGCAGGTTTCCGTCTTGAAAAATTTGCTGCGACGCACAATATTGGAGGCCTAGGGATTCGAACGCCTCCTTGAGGGACACCAAGAGGAGTTTTGACGTGACACTTGAAGAGACCGCTCGCGCGACGTCCGTTCCGGGCTATGTGCGAACCCTGAGCCAGCAGGAAGAGTTGCCGCTTTTGCGCGATCACCTGCTCAGGCTCGATGCCGAAAGCCGGCACGACCGCTTCAACGGTTTTCTCGACGACAGTTTTATCGAGCGCTACGCCGCCCGCTGTGCGGATGATGGCACCGTCATTGTCGCCTATATCGTCGACGGTGTGGTCCGGGGGGCGGCCGAGCTGCATCCGCCGGAGGGCGATTCGCTGCCCGAAGTCGCCTTCAGCGTGGAAGCCTCCGCCCGCCGTCAGAACGTCGGCACCGTGCTGTTCAGCCGCCTGATCGCGGAGGCGCGCTGGAAGGGCTACAAGAGCCTGCGCATCACCACGGGCGCGGAGAACCACGCGATGCGTGCGCTCGCCAGGAAGTTCGGCGCGCACTTGCAATTCCGCCACGGCGAATCCACCGGCACGATCGATCTGACCAAGACGCCCGAGGACGAGCTTGCCGATCTCGCAGCCGCGCCGTTCAAGGTCGGCCGCGCGCTGCTCAGCTTCAACTCGACCTGCTGGAAGCTGATCTCCAGCATGTACGGCAATCGCGCGGCCTGACATCAAAGGCCTGAAATCAAAGATCCTGGAATCAAAAAGCGGACCGGCGAGACCGGTCCGCTTTTGTTTTGGGGCAGGGGATGAGCGCTCAGGTGCCCGTGCGCTTGTCATTGCCGAAGCGACGGACAACGCGGCGCTCGACCACCACGGAGCGCTGCGCGCCCTGTTCGCCGGCAATCACGCGCGTCGCGGTGATGCGGCTGTTGGTGCGGGCCTGCTTCTTCACTTCGGCCTGAACGATTTCGAGCGGCATGCCCATCAGAGCGGCGGCGATCTCGGCCTGTTGATCCTGGTCGTCGGTGATGCCGATGGCGGCGAAGATTGCCTCGTCCAGGGTGGGCGGATCGTGGCGCACGCGCCGCGTGCCATATTTGGTATTCCAGTCTGCGCTCATAACGGCCTCGTTTTGATGCCGGGATACCTAGTGCCGGAGATGTTGCATTGCAATATGAAATTGGTGTGGCATCTCAGCTATGCACTCAAAGCTTCTCAAGCCTGGTCGCGTCGTAAAGTTCGAGGGTCGTTGGTCCCGCGGCAAGTGAGCGCAAGCTCCTCACGAATTCACCGGACGTGGGTACCGCAAAATGGGTCGCGAGCGCCGCGCGGTCGGTCCATTGCTCGAAGAACACCAGCTTGAGCGGATTCTCACAGTCGACGTGCACTGCATGGGAGACACAACCGGGCTCCTGGCGCGAACGATGGACGTGTTCGAGGCTGAGGCGGCGAGCTTCCTCAAATGTATCGGGCCGGACCGTCACACTGCCAGTCACCACGATCATGCTAGTTCCCCCAAAGTGAATGCCACTAGGGCACGGATGCCTCGCGCGCGATTGTTTTGACCAGCGCCTGCGGCCAGCGCTTCAGTGCGGCGTGGCCGGCCTCGGTCAGCCGGTAGATTCCGCGGTCGGCGCGCTCGAACCAGCCATACACATTGTTAAGCAAGATCTTGCCGGCATCGGGACAGCGCTCGCGCAGTTCGCGTACGCGCCGCGGGCCAGCGGCAAGCTCTGATGCGCAGGCCAGCGCCTGCTGCCGATAGGCCGTCATGATCGGCGCGCGGGTGCTGCCGCCGAGCACGGGATCGCCCTGGCGACGTTGATGCTCGGCAACCAGCCGCGAGCGCGTCTTCGGCTCGCGGCGGGGAGCAGTCGTCGGCGGCTTCACCAGCACCTCGACCTGGCCGTTGTCGGTTACCCCGAGCATACCGAAGCCCAGGCGGCGGCAGAGATTGCGATAGCGTGCGTCGCTCTCGCGCCCCTTACCTCGTGCCGAAATTTTTGCCGCGATCCAGATCTCGTCGCCTGCCGGCGCGCGATCGACGGCCTGCAGGATCAGCTCGAGGTTGAAGGCGAGCTTGAGCTCGCCGATCACCACGATCGGAGGATCGCCGGCGCTCAGGCCGACGAGATCGCAGCCGCGGATCTCGCCCTTCACGTCGAAGCCGAGCCCTTCGAGGAATCGTTTGACGGGGAGATAGAGCGCGGTTTCCAAGGCGAGTTTCCGATCGGAGAATCAGCTGTGGCCAGTCTAGCCCGGATCGGACCAAGGGCTGATCGGCATTTGCCCGGATGCGGTGAAGCCAGCTATATCCACGCGCGGGGAACTGGTGAGCGCTCGCGAATATGACGATCAGGAACGGGCTTTATCACATCCGGATCGAGTTCCTGGATAGCGTCCAGGGCGGCAATCAGGGCGTCATGGTGCTGCGCGATGGCACCATGCGCGGCGGCGACTCGTTTTTCTTCGCCTATGGCAGCTACGCCTGCGCCGACGGAAAGTGGAAAGGCGAGCTGACCAACGAGGAGCATTCGCCCACATTCGACGAACGACCGGTGTGGGGCCGCAAGGTCGTGACCATCGGCTTCAGCGGCACCTATACCGACGAGACCGCTTATGGCGAAGGCATTGCGCTCGCGGGCAAGCAGAGCATCCGCTTCAAGGGCAATCTGCGGCTGCTGGTGCCGGATTGATCACACTCGTCCGCTCACCGGAATGAGCGCGCCTGTCACCCCGCTCGCGGCGTCGCTGACGAGGAACAGGATCACCTCGGCAAGCTCCTGCGGTGTCACCCATTTGGCGAAGTCCGCTGTCGGCATGTCGGCGCGGTTGGCCTTGGTGTCGATGATCGACGGCAGCACCGCATTCACGGTGACCTTGCCCTTCCATTCATTGGCCAGGGCCTCGGTGAGGCGATGTACGGCTGCCTTTGACGCCGCGTAAGGCCCCATGCCAGCGCCGGCCTGGAGCGCGCCGATCGCGCCGATATTGACGATGCGGCCCGCCTTCGAGGCGGCGAGATGCGGCAGGGCCGCGTGCGAGGCGTTGAGGGCCGTCAGCACGTTCAGCGCATGCATGCGGTGCCACGTCTTGATGTCGCCGTCGCCGACGGTCTCGAAGGCAAAGCCGCCGGCGATGTTGACCAAGGCATCCAGCCTGCCGAAATGCTTCACGGCGGCTTCAATCGCCGCCTTTGCCTGCGCGGAGTCGGACAGGTCCACGCCGCCGATTTCGATGCGCTCGGTCGTCGCCGGCACCTGCGACGGCGCATGATCGATGGCAGCAATGCGGGCACCGCGTGACTGGGCGATTTCCGCGACGACCCGCCCGAGCGCGCCAAGCGCCCCTGTCACGACCAGAACCTTGCCTTGCATCATCGCTTCTCCCGGCGTTGCGGCCTATGCTTGCAGATAGCGCGCCTTCAGCGCAGTTCGTTCTGCTGTGCCGAGCTTGAGCCCGTCGCGCAAGTAGGCTTCGATGTCGCCATATTCACTGTCGATCGCTTGGAAAGCCGCTTCGAGATAGGAAGCGTTGACCGAGCCGATGGCGTCCAGGACGTCGGCAGGCAGATCCGAGACGCTCGACACGTCGCGCTTGTAGTGGCGATTGGTCAGCAGATAGTCTTCCGCGATGACGTCATCGGGCACGCCGAGCGCGTGCAGGATCAGCGCGCTGGCAAAGCCGGTGCGGTCCTTGCCGGCGGTGCAGTGGATCACGAGCGGGGCGCGGTCCTCCAGCAGATGGCCGAACAGCATGCGGAAGCTGTGCGTGTTGTGCCGGACATAGTTGCGATAGGACTCGCGCATCAGCTCGAGCGCGACCGGCCCGGTTAGCGCGCCCCTGGCGAGCTCGGCGCGGAGCGACGCCACCACCGTCGGTTCGATCGGCAGCGAATGCACGGTGATCTCGTTCACGACGCAGACGCCGCCCGTGCGCTCCTCAACGCCGCGGAAGTCGAACGCGCTCTTGACGCCAAGTGCGCGGACCATCTCGATATCTCCGGCGGTAAGCTGGCCGAGATGATTGGAGCGGAAGATGTGGCGCCATTGCGTCGTGCGGCCGTCTGTGGTGGCGTAGCCGCCGAGGTCGCGAAAATTGCTGGCGCCCTGCAGGGCGAGATGACGGGCAGGGGAGTCTGACATTGGATCTGCTTTTGTTATGTTGCCGACGGACCATTACAGGGGGCGATCATGGGCCGGCACAAGGCCATTCTTTTGGGGATCATCATGCTGTCGGCTGGAATTTCCGGCGCGCGGCAGGCCGACGCACAGACGTTCCGAACCTATCGCTGCGCTGATGGTACGCAGTTCATCGTGGGGTTTTATGACCAGGACACTCGCGCCTTCCTCCAGATCGACGGCCAGCCGGCGACGCTTGCCAAGCGCCTGACGGTTTCGGGCACGCGCTATTCGGGGGCGGGCATCACACTGAGGATCGACAAGAGCGGAGCCACCACGGTCAAGCATTTGAAACGACCGATCACGGCTTGCACAGTGATCGAAAAGCCCGCGCTGTAGACAGACGTCCAGCCAGAATCAAAAAGGGTCGAAACTCCGTTGTTTCGACCCTTTTTCAAACTTCCGTCGAGCGCTTGAGAGGGCGCGGCGGTCTCAATCCTGACACTGGCATTAGCGTTCCCATTTGGGCTTTGCTTCGTCGACTGCGTCCTGGTGGTACCAGCTATCGCTGCAGACCGATGCATTCGCGGGTAGCGAAGCGTGATCGGCGGGAATGCGGGTCTCGCCATAGCGCCGCCCCGCGAGAGCCGCGCGGCCCCCGACAGGGAATTGATAGATCTTCGCAGATCCGTGGCTTAGTCCGTTGTTCAACATTGTAAATGCTCCTGACTCGAAGCGCCTTGGCCTCCATGGTGCGCCCGACTCGTTCTGATGTGGTTACTGGAATTCCCATATCGGCCTCGCACTCCGAAATGCAAAGTGCTGAAAAGGAAATCAGTTTCCGCCCAATTCTTGAGCAAACGGCGGTCTGCACGCCCTAAGGCACCGTGCCGATGACTAACGCCTAGGCCATTCCAAAGGTTGCTAGGCAGGGGCGGGCGGCTTTTCGAAAGTTGCCGGACGTTGATGCGCCTTTGATCGGTAACCTCCGGCAGGAGATGGCCTGCTCCAGAATCAGGCGTTTTCCGCGGAATTTTTGCAGCGCAGCTTCACGGAAAGGTGCGCCGCTATGACGCACGCCGGTGGGGACGATTTCCGCCCTCGGGTGGCGGCTGCCGGCGGTGGAAAACGTCCTGCATTGCGGCCTATTGGCACGCAAAATGCTTGTAGGGGGGCGGCCGATGATGGCCGGGTACAAACGTGCGGGGCTCTCAACCCCACCTTTCGCATCATCTACAGAGAGGCTCAATGACCAAGTATAAGCTCGAGTACATTTGGCTCGACGGATATACGCCGACTCCGAACTTGCGCGGCAAAACCCAGATCAAGGAATTTTCGTCGTTCCCGACGCTCGAGCAGCTTCCGCTGTGGGGCTTCGACGGCTCCTCGACCCAGCAGGCCGAAGGCCACAGCTCCGATTGCGTGCTGAAGCCGGTCGCTGTGTTCCCGGACGGCGCCCGCACCAACGGCGTGCTGGTGATGTGCGAAGTCATGATGCCCGATGGCAAGACGCCGCACTCGACCAACAAGCGCGCCACCATCCTCGACGACGAGGGCGCGTGGTTCGGCTTCGAGCAGGAATATTTCTTCTACAAGGACGGCCGTCCGCTCGGCTTCCCGGCTTCCGGTTATCCGGCGCCGCAGGGTCCGTACTACACCGGCGTCGGCTATTCGAACGTCGGCGACATCGCGCGCAAGATGGTCGAAGAGCATCTCGACCTCTGCCTCGCGGCCGGTATCAACCACGAAGGCATCAACGCGGAAGTCGCGAAGGGCCAGTGGGAATTCCAGATCTTCGGCAAGGGCTCCAAGAAGGCCGCTGACGAAATGTGGATGGCCCGCTACTTGATGCTGCGCCTGACCGAAAAGTACGGCGTCGACATCGAGTTCCACTGCAAGCCGCTCGGCGACACCGACTGGAACGGCTCCGGCATGCACGCCAACTTCTCGACCGAGTACATGCGCACGGTCGGCGGCAAGGAGTACTTCGAAGCGCTCATGGCCGCTTTCGACAAGAACCTGATGGACCACATCGCCGTCTACGGCCCGGACAACGACAAGCGTCTGACCGGCAAGCACGAGACCGCGCCGTGGAACAAGTTCAGCTACGGCGTGGCCGATCGCGGTGCGTCGATCCGCGTTCCCCACTCCTTCGTCAACAACGGCTACAAGGGCTATCTGGAAGACCGTCGTCCGAACTCGCAAGGCGACCCATACCAGATCGCTTCGCAGATCCTGAAGACGATCGCCTCGGTGCCGACCGAGAAGAAGGCGGTCGCCTAAGATCCTCCCGGCCCGGGCTGGGGGGCTGGCCCGGGTTGCCTTTCATTCCGCCGGAGCTGACAAGCTCCGGCGGATTTTTGCTATCCGATGACAGCGCTTTTTGTGGGTCTGGCGGCCATGCCGGCGTGAAGCCTGTCCATCCCGGCTGAAACCGGGATAGAGTGCCGCAGGATGTGCGCGGAGCCGGGGACACGGCGGGTGTTTGAAGGCTTCTACAAGGTTCGGTTTCAGCTTGGCGACAATGTCGGCCGAAGCGTGATGCATGCCGGCAATGGCAAGATGCTCGGCGGCAACTCGGCGTTCGCCCATATCGGCACCTACGAGAAGACCGCCGACGGCGTCGACATCGTCATCAAGACCGTTCGCCACAATCCCGATCCGAACTACCGCGCCATGGCCGGCACCGATGATGCGACGCTGATCGCGAAGGGCTGGGCGGATGGAGACCTCTATCGCTTCAAGGGCGAACTGAAGGAGCTGCCCGGCGTTCCCTTCCAGTCGGTGATGACGCCGATCACCGAGGACGAGGTGCCGATCGCGGGCAGCGTCGGCGAGGCCGGCATCACGAACGGCCTTTACTCCATTCACCTGCGCATGCTCGATGGCGTCGATGGCGGCCTGACCGGCGTGATGCTGCTCAACCGGGGTCGCATCCTCGGCGGCGATGCCGCGTTCTATTATCTCGGCAGCTACACCGCCGCGAACGGCCGTTGGAAGGGGCAGATCCTCAACCAGGAGCACACGCCGGCCAAGGACGATCCGATCTTTGGCGGCCACGAGGTCGGCATCGGCTTCGCCGGCAGCTATGATGACGATCAGGCGGTGCTGGAAGCAACGGCGCTGGCCGGCAAGCGCAGCCTGCGCCTGACCGCCGCGCTCAAGCTGATGCATCGCGCCTGATTATCAGGGACATCGCCCATGGACAAAGTTCGCATGCTCTCGACGCTCGGCCTGATGGGCGCGATGCGCAGCCTGTCTTCGGCGTTCGAGGCGGCGAGCGGCATTCACGTCGATGCCGACTTCGCACCGACGCTGGCGCTGTTGAAGCGCCTGCGCGCCGGCGAGGCCGCCGATCTCGTCATCCTCACGCGCGAGGGGCTGGATGAGGTGATCGCCGAGGGGCGCGTGATCGCAGACACGGCGGCAGACCTCGCGCGCTCCTATGTCGGGCTTGCCGTGCGGGCAGGGCAGCCGCATCCTGATATCGCCACTGAAACCGCGCTGCGCCGGACGCTGCTCGCGGCGCGGTCCGTCGCCTATTCGCGTCTCGGCGCGAGCGGCGTGTACTTCGCCCGGCTGATCGCGCGCATGGGCATCGCAGATGAGATCAACGCCAAGGCCACCATCGTCGAGCAGGGATTTACGGCGGAACGGCTCGTCAGCGGCGAGGCTGATCTGGCCGTGCAGCAGATCAGCGAGCTCAAGCAGGTCGAAGGCATCGAGGTGATCGGCCCGGTGCCGCATGATCTGCAGACGCCAGCCGTGTTCTCCGCGGGCCGCATGGTGGATGCGAAGCAGGCCGCAGCCGCGGACCGGCTGTTGCGATTTCTGGCCTCATCCGAGGTCGTGCCCGTGCTGCGCCAGTCGGGACTCGAGCCTTGAAAACGCCGGGACGGAGATGCAATTTGGCGCCTATGCGCGTCTATCTCCTTGCAGCTCTCTTCGCTCTTGCGGCGCCCGTCGCCGCTCACGCGCAATCGGCCGATCTCGTCCTGTGCGACCGTGTCGCCGCCGATCCCAGCGACCCCGACAAGCCGGCTGACGTGAAAGGCGTGTCTGAGATCGCTGCCGCCGACGTCACGACCGCCATCAAGTTCTGCAAGCAGGCGTCAGCATCGTCGCGCCGGGCGATGTATGCGCTCGGCCGCGCCTATGCGGCCAACCGGCAGATGGCGGACGCGCTCGCTGCCTGGCGCAAGGCCGCCGACAAGGGGTCGAGCGCGGCGATGGTCGAACTCGGCGTCGCCTATGGCACCGGCGCCGGCGTTGCGAAGGACGAGGCGCAGGCGCGAAAGCTGTTCGAGAAGGCGGCGCAGGCCGGCAACCCTCGCGGCGTCTCCAACCTCGCGGCGCTCGGCAGCGCCGGTGGCGGGGGGCCTGCCGATCCCGCGCAGGCGCGCACGCTGCTCGGCAAGGCCGCGGAGACCAATGCGGAGGCGCAGTACCAGCTCGGCCTGATGCTCTCGAACGGCGATGGCGGCGAGAAGGACGACGTCGCGGCACGCGCGCTGTTCGAGAAGGCGGCCGCGCAAAACCATCCCGGCGCGCTGGAGCGGATGGGCGCCTTCGCGCAGGAGGGCCGCGGTGGTCCGAAGGACAAGGACGCCGCCAAGGCCTATTACGAGCGTGCCGCGGCTCTCGGTGACGAGGACGCCAAGAAGGCGCTGGAGCGGCTGCGCTGCCCCTATGCGATCAAGGACAAGCAGGGCAGGCTCGTCACCACGTTGTGCTTCTAGCTCGCGGTCCTTGATCAGGCGCAAGCCCTTCGGGGGCGGCGCGTCGTAGACTGGGTCTTCAAAAAGACTGGAGACTTGCAATGATACTTCGAGGGTGGGTGCTGGCGCTGGCCAGCCTGGCGGTGGCCACGACCGTGGCGGCGCAGGACCTCAAATCACCGTCCGCGGATCAATACGTGCCGCGGCTCGGCGACATCATGGGCGCCGCGCAGACGCGACATCAGAAGCTCTGGCTGGCCGCGCGGGCGCAGAACTGGGAGCTCGCCGCCTTCGAGCTGAACCAGCTCAAGGCGAGTCTGGTCGAGGCTGCCTTGCTCTATTCCGGCATTCCGGTCAGCAACGTCACGACACTCGAGCCGTCGTTGCAGGCGGCGTCCGACGCCATTGCGGCAAAGGACGGCCGCAAATTCGCAAAGGCGCTGGGTGATCTGACGGAGGGCTGCAACGCCTGTCACCGGTCGATGAAACGCAGCTTCGTCGTCATCAAGGTTCCGTCCGATCCGCAGCCCTTCGCCAATCAGCAGTTCGCGCCGCAGGCCAAACCGTGACGGACAGCCCTGACGGAACGGACCGCGCGCGAAGCGGGTTGACCTGGAAAGCAGCAAACAGGAGGCGCAAGCATGATCCGCAAGCTCGCATCCGGCGAATACCGGCTCTACTCACGCAAGGTCAATCCCAAGACCGGCAAGCGGCGCAACCTCGGCACGTTCAAGAGCCGCGCGGCAGCCGAGAAGCACGAGCGCGACGTGCAGTATTTCAAGCGTCACTGACACCTGAGAAACGCCGCGCGTGGCTGCTCAACGCAAAGCGCGAAAACAACCCCATGCACAGTAGCCAAGTCGCTGACAACGATAGCCTAATGGCCACACGATCCTGATGTCTGCGGATTTTACGAAACTTTCTTGATCCGTCGGGCAAAACAGGCGTATGTTGGCATCGTGGCACGATCGGACGAACGGGATGTCCTGCGTACGTGCTGGACTATCGCCCGGACCCGCGCTTTGCTTCGATTGTGGCAGGCATTTTGTTCCGCGCAATGATGGCGTCGCGTACCAGGCCGACGTGTTCGCGCAGTATGTAGGCTTCGCTCGCGAATCCCGTCGGCGTGTGAATTCTCGCGACGGCGTCTTCGATGCGCGAGAGGTCGGCCAGCCAAGTGTCGATCGGCAAATCGCCCGTGCGTGCGGCAACGTCGCGCTCGAGCAGGGCGAGCTCGCCGTACCAGCGGAAAACGCGTGAGCGGACGAAAACCGGCGTTCGTCCAAATGTCGGCGGTTAGGGGTAAACCGGAAATCGCTGACGCGCGGCTAAATCGACGCGAATGACCCGGAGCAGTCTCTGTCTAGGCGGCCGGACTGGTGCTGGCGGCCCCAAAGGCGACGCGCTCTCGGCGAACGCTCCAAAGATAAATGAGTCCGGCAATGGTAAGCTTGATCAGATAGCCAATGACCAACAACATCGGCAGCGATCTGAAAATCCATTCGGTCGAAAGCAAGTAACTAAATCGGGCATAAACAATCGCAAGAGCAATCGGCAAGAGATAAAAAACTAGGAGTGCGACAATCACCCGCAACCATTTATAGGAAACATGCCAAAAGGCAGCCGCGGCAAAGCCAGCAAATGCAAGCCAGGAGGCGATATCCAAATACCCGGCGTAATGCATGATCGAGATATTGAACCCACCAAATGCGAGAACAATCACAACGGAATGAACTATTTCTATCGAGGCATAGACAACCCCGGTTATCTCTCGCACCCCCTTCATTTCGTCCCCCTGCAAGGCCGCCGACTGACGGTCTCTTTCATATCAGACCAAACTTGCAATGTCCCCTGTTGGCCTGGAGCCGTCTGTGAGGGCAGCGCAGATCACGTCTGCTCTGCCCCCGTAGTCAGACGTCAACTTGTTCTGCTATCGCGAGGGCGTCGTCGACCTCGATGCCGAGATATCGAACGGTACTCTCGATCTTGGTATGCCCCAAAAGGAGCTGTACAGCTCGCAGGTTGCCGGTTCGGCGATAGATTAAGGTCGCCTTGGTCCGGCGAAGCGAATGCGTCCCGAACAGGTGCGGGTCCAATCCGATATCAGCGATCCAGCGGGACATAAGGCGGGCATATTGGCGGGTCGTTATGTGTCCGGCCCGCCGCCGTCCGGTGAAGAGATATTCGCCTGACTTCTTCGCGGTCACCCGCAGATAGTCATCGATGGCCTGACGGGTCGATTCCGTTAATTCAAATTTGACTGGTCGACCGGTCTTCTTCTGTCGGACGATCGCGCGATCGGCCGTATACCCACCCGGCGCGACATCATCGACTTTCAGTGCGACTACATCGCAGCCGCGCAGCTTGCTGTCGATCGCGACGTTGAACAGTGCCAGATCACGCGCTCGGCCTTCGACCTGGAGCTTTGTTCGGATTGACCAGACGTGCTTAGGGCGGAGCGGCGGCTTTGCGCCGACGATCTTCCCCTTATTCCAAGGAACGTGTTTCGAAACGGCAGGGATGGTATCGGTCATGTTGACCTCCTCAAATAGTGAGGCCGGTCATTTTCCAGCCCGGGGCCCTTCCAATCCCGCGTCCGCTTCCAGACGATTGGAGACGTAGTTGTGTCCACTTCTAGACAGGACCGATTTTGACCCACAACAGACATCACGGCTTTAGGAGGAGACCGATAGATCCCAATAGACCGTCAACTTGAGATTGCGTAGATTGAGCTCGATCAATGAAGGTCTCCCCACCGATATGCCGACGATTCGAGAGCGATACACTGCGCACGACCACATGACAGAGCCCGGCACATTCGGGAGTCTGTATGATCATCTGCCTTCAGACGTGTCGGCATTGCGTAAGCTGGTATCGCAGCTCATCGTCCACGTTTCGTTGGCAGACAAGTACGAAATTCCCGCCACTATGGCGCGACCAAGAGAAACGCAATCGGCGTCTGATCGATTGCGACTGATCCAAGCGACCCTCAATGAGCCTTTGGATGTACCGCGCCCGCCACATCAACGGACGTTCGGAACGTGCCGGGACTATTCCTTGTTGCTTTGCAGCATGTTGAGACATCAGGCCATTCCCGCGCGAATCCGATGCGGCTTTGCAAACTATTTCAGCGCCGCGCCCTACCAGGATCACTGGATTTGCGAGTACTGGTCGGAGCGGGAGCAGCGTTGGTATCGTGTCGATGCTCAGCTGGATGAGATGCAGGCTCACGAGCTAGGTATTGCGTTCAATCCCTCGGACTTGCCCAACGATGTCTACCTTACTGCGGGTCAAGCTTGGATTTTGGTCAGGAATGGTGGCGCCTTGGCGGATGAGTTCGGGCACGGCGACGATAGGGGTCTTTGGTTCTTGAATGTAAATCTTCATCGCGACCTACTCGCCCTGACAAATCAACAGACATCAATCTGGGACACGTGGCGTACCGCAACACCAGGAACGAAGCTCGTGGACATGTCAGGCAAGGCCTTTGGCGACGAGATCGCGGCAGAAATCGTGCGGGCTGATTCCACATCGGATGCGCTTTCCCAGCTCTTCGAGTTGGCTGCTCTCGCCATGCCACCGCCATGGATCGCTTCCCGTTAGCCCTAGCTACTTCCGCTGTTGGCCCATCGCTGCCGCATCCTACGGCGGTGGATATATCGGCTGGTAGACCGGACCTTACATACCGGGGCTAAACCGTCGCGATTGACCCAAAGCAGGCATGCAACTTCAATGAGTATTAATAGTTTGCAGCGCACGTTTGCCCCCTGAAAAGTGGCCGCCCAGCGAGCATTCCCATGAGCTTGCCAATCAACAAAGGACCTGACTGGAATACATCGCAGTACACGGCATCGGGATTTGGTTTCTTCGCAGGAGCGGGTGCAGCTCAAGTGCTTTTGCACTACCACCTTGTTGGACGAAACTTGGCGATAGTCGTGGTCTTGGCATGCTTCGCTGTTCCACCATTCGTCGTTGGATGGCGGCAAAAGCGCAAACACGGCCCGTTTTACAACGAGCCCGAATAGTCAGCCCCTCTGGTGAGCCGACGCAAAATTGGCCTATCGCAGCCTCGGCCAGTCTTTTGAGTGACCGTCTGGCACTCAAGAGTAGATCGGCCGGATGGCCGATCTTCGGAGATCAGTCGAAGGAGTTGGAATGACCGACAAAGCGTCCAACGAACCGGAACCTCAAACTAACAATGCTGAGGCCAGTAGCACATTTAGAACAAGCGTCCCCACTGTGCGAACAAGAGCCAAACTGACCTTCAGAGATCTTCTGAGAGGCTTTGCTGCTGCGTTGAACATTCCATGTGGCCCCTTTGGTTGGTGATGCGAAGTGCCTTGGTTAGAATGTCGGTCTTTGGCCCATCTGCGAAGTTGCGCTGCGTCTAACGGAGGTCCGCTCATCGCGCCAGAGCGGACCAGATTTGCTCAACCTGAGTTCTTCGCATTTTGACCCTGGCTGTGTGAAAAGCCACGAGTCGGCTACGATTCCTCCGTTTCCTGATGGAGGACACGGATGGGACGCTTCGTTGAAGGCGCGGACAG
>NZ_JARXWB010000027.1 GCF_029892425.1 Bradyrhizobium sp. BR13661
CCATGCCGGCCTCCCATCCAGCCAGCACGGTGAATCAGAAACAGGCTGATTTGGGAATCCCAAATCGATTCAGACTAACCCCATCCCGCTTTAGCTGATCGGAGTCGCGAGCTAGCACGTCTTTTTTGTTCGCCTTCGCTATTCGTATAGAAGCTTAACCCCCGAAAATGCGGTCAGTGTTTGGTGAGCGCGCTGGGGCTCAAAACCAAGGACCGCCCGGGTGTGGAAAAGCTCCGTGGAGCGGCGGCCCCTACATGGAGGGACTACTGAGGGATCCGCAAGGCTGACGAGTGAGCACGTGCTCGCGCAAGTCTTCGAGCACGTTCCCGTTCCAGCATTGATGGTGCTTTTGGGAGTAGGCAAGCAACACCATGACGCCCAAAGCGACCACAGTGCATCCGGTTACAAAGTTCTGCATCATGCACTCCAGAGCAGACTCTGAGTGGCTACCCGGGGGGCATCTTACCGCAGGCAACAGAAACGCGAAATCCACCACGTGAAGGATTCACGTGTCCTGAGGCAGTGGGGCATATTTCGGCCGAGGCCGGTACCGGGGCCTCGCATTCGATACGCGGGAGCGTGTCCTCACGAGGCTCTTGATCCGAGCCCACACGGGCCGTTTTTGTTCAGCTGCTGATTTCGCTTAAGGCATTGATTTAGCTTGGTGAGCGCGCTGGGGCTCGAACCCAGGACCCCGTGATCAAAAGAAAGGTGCTCTTGCCATTTTCTCCAACGATTCCAGCGGGCAGAGTTTACAATCTCAACCGGTTTTAGAGCTCGAACAGGCGCCAAAGCGACGGGATTGCAAATCGCTGTTCGGCCTTCTTGGCGGCGCTCTGAATCTGCACGCGCCGCTCCGTCTGGCCGTCGTCGAGCAGCTTGATCGCGCCGCGCGCGAGGCGGAATTTCGAAACCTTTATGGCTGATCGACCATCTGCTCGGACATACCGACGATCGCGCTGACCATCTGCGTTGCGCAGCCGACCTCCAGCAGCATGCAGACGACAGAGTTTCTTCCGGAGACCGTGGAATATGCGATGTGGAATGATCGAGGCACAGCAGCCTTGCTTTCGCGCTGCAGCAAAGTCTCCGTCGGGCCCTTTGCTTCGATTGCATTGAAAATCGGGGGCCGTTGGGTTTCACTCAGCAGCAACCGAAGCCTCGAGCCCTTGGTCTGTCGGATGCAGGCGACGTCGAATTTTGGGGTGCAGGAGACGCACGGGATCCTGGACCGCTTCCAGGCCGAATTCCGTGGCTCGAGCGAAGGGCTCGGCTGGTCGTCGGCCTACGCTTCGGTGCAGCGTGAACGGCCGTTTGACGGGCACTTCCACGCACTGTCAGACAATCTGATGGTGTTGCATCGGGGTGGCCCGGTCGACATCACCTACGTGATGGAGGGCAAGTCGGTCGCCCGGCACATCCCGCGCGGCGGCGTGTTCTTCTTGCCCGCAGGCCATGCCTGCAACGTGGTGCTGCGCGAGGCACTGGAATCCACCCACATCTATCTGCGCTCCGACCTGTTCGCGGGCCGCGACGGAGGCTCGAGCTTCATCGGCGGGCTGGCGCCGATGCTCGGCGATCAGGATGCCGTGCTCGAGCATCTGGCCGCTGCGATCGGCGACACCATCACCGGCGGTCTACCGGCCTCGTCGCTGTTCGTCGATCCGATCGCGCAGGCGATCGCCAACCGCTTCGTCGCGATCAATTTCCACAAGCCGAGCGTGGAGGCCGGCAAGCATCCAAACCTGCTCAGCGTCAAGCAGATGGCGCGAATCCGCGAATTCGTCGATGCCAATCTCGATACCGATGTCCGGCTCGACCAGTTGGCGGAGCTGTCCGGTCGCAGCACCGAATACTTCGTGCGCCTGTTCAAGGCGACCAGCGGCGTCTCACCCTATCAATACGTGCTCAATTTGCGCATCGAACGCGCCAGGGTATTGCTTGCCGACGAGACGCAGAGCCTCGCCGACATCGCGCTGGCCTGCGGCTTCTCCCATCAGGAGCACTTTACGCGGATGTTCCGTCGCTTCACCGGGCTGACGCCGGGGCGATATCGGCGTAGCCACTAGTCCCGGCGGCAGGCGCGGGTGCGGCCCGGCTGCTACGCATTATTTTTCCGGTTTTGTGCAGATTTTCTCCGGTTTCGTGCAGGCCGCCACGGCCGCTCGCCGCTAGCTTTCTCCCAACAAGACGAGACTGCCGGTCCGCCGGCTTGGGAGAAATGCCATGAGTACGGCGATGCCGGATGCCGGAAGCGCATCCATCGCACGTGTAGCGGCGACCGGTGATGCCAGCCTGGGCACCTTTTTCTATTGCTCGCAGCGATATCGCGTGGTGTTCGGCGCCGGCACCTCGACGCGGCTCGGCGAGGAGAGCGAGCGCCTTGGCATCAAGCGGGCGCTGGTGCTCACCACCAATGCGCAACAGGATCTCGGACGCCGGCTCGGCGCGGGCCTCGGCGACCGGCTCGCGGGTCTCTATGCCGGCGCGCGCATGCATACGCCAGTCGAGGTGACTAACGAGGCGCTTGGCATTGTCGAATCCCGCGACGTCGACGGGCTGGTTGCGATCGGCGGCGGCTCGACGGTCGGGCTCGGAAAGGCGCTGTCGCTGCGCACCGGGCTGCCGCATATCGCTGTCCCGACCACCTATGCCGGATCGGAGATGACGCCGATCCTTGGCGAAACCGCCAACGGCATCAAGACCACGCAGCAGTCCCAGGATCTGGTGCCGGACACCGTCATCTACGACGTCGATCTCACCGTCAGCCTGCCGCCGCACATCTCCGCCGCCAGCGGCCTCAACGCGATCGCCCACGCCGTCGAGGCGCTTTATGCGCCCGACGCCAATCCTCTGACCTCGCTGATGGCGGAGGATGGCATCGCCGCGCTCGCCCGCGCGCTGCCGCGCATCGTGGTGGCGCCCGCCGATCCCAGCGCCCGTCGCGATGCGCTCTATGGCGCCTGGTTGTGCGGCGTCTGCCTCGGCGCGGTCGGCATGTCGCTGCACCACAAGCTCTGCCACGTGCTGGGCGGGATGTTCGATCTGCCGCATGCCGAAACCCACGCGATCGTTCTGCCGCATGCAGCCGCCTACAACGCTGCGGCTGCGCCCGACGCGATGACCCGAATTGCGCGGGCCTTGCGCGCGACGGATGCGCCGCAAGGGCTGTTCGACCTCGCGCGCCGCCTCGCACTGCCGCGCCGGCTGGCCGACATCGGCATGCCCGAGGGCGGCATTGCGCGCGCCGCCGAGATGGTCGTGCGCAGCCCCTATGCCAATCCAAGACCCGTGGAGCGTGTCGCGATCCAAGACCTGATCGCGGCGGCTTGGCGTGGCGACGCGCCTGCGCGGAACTGACATCCGAGCTCAAAGGACGACACGATGGCCAATTTCAACGAGCATGATCTCACCGACGAAGTGCTCCGCAGCTTCGCCAACACGCCGAACAAGCGGCTGAAGTTCCTCGTCGAGGAGACGGTCAAGTCGCTGCACGATCTGGTACGCCGCACCGATCTCACCTTCGCCGAATGGAATCAGGCGATCGAATTCCTGACCCGCACCGGCCAGACCTGCACGCTGCTGCGTCAGGAGTTCATCCTGCTCTCCGACGTGCTCGGCGTCTCGATGCTGGTCGACGCCGTCAATCACCGCGAGCGCGAGGGCGCGACCGAGACCACGGTGCTTGGCCCGTTCTATGTCGGCGAGCACCGCGTCATGCCGCACGGTGCCAATATCTCCGAGGGCATCGACGGTGAGGTGATGTTCGTGCAGAGCCGCGTCACCGACCTCGCCGGCAAGCCGCTCGCCGGTGCCGAGATCGACGTCTGGCATGCCGACGACGACGGCTTCTACGATTCGCAGAAGGCCGATTACGCGACCCACGGTCCGTCGCTGCGCGCGCGTTTCGTCACCGATGCCGACGGCCGCATTTCCTTCCGAACCATCCTGCCGTGCAGCTATCCGATCCCGACCGATGGCCCGGTCGGCGATCTCATCACGACGACGAAGCGCCATCCGATGCGGCCGGCGCACGTCCACTTCCTGGTCAAGGCCGAGGGCTACGAGCCACTGATCACCCACGTATTCCTCGATGGCGACCAATATCTGCGCAGCGACGTGGTGTTCGGCGTCAAGGACGAGCTCATCGCGCGCGTCGAGCCGCGCAACGAAGCAGCGCTGCCGAACGGCGAGCGGGTCTCCGGCCCGTGGCACCTGATGACCTACGACTTCCAGATGAAGTCCGGCGCCGGCCTGGTGCCGAAGCCGATGATGGCCGCGGAATAACGATCACAGCCAACAATACGACCAAGGAGAGGAACATGACCAGCAAACCTGTTGAGACCGACGTGCTTGTCGTCGGCAGCGGCCCGGCCGGCGCGACTGCGGCGGCGCTGCTCGGCATGTACGGCGTCAAGCACATCTTGGTGACGAAATATGGCTGGCTGGCTGACACGCCGCGCGCCCACATCACCAACCAGCGCGCGATGGAGGTGCTGCGCGATCTCGGCCTCGAGGACAAGGCGGTGGCGCAGGCGGTGCCGCAGCATCTGATGGCCAACAACGTGTTCTGCGAAAGCCTCGCCGGCGAGGAGTTCGGCCGGCTCTATTCCTGGGGCAATCATCCCTGGCGCAAGGCGGATTACGATCTCGCCAGCCCGACCCGGATTTGCGACCTGCCGCAGAATTTGCTCGAGCCGATCCTGATCGAGGCCGCCGGCCAGCGCGGCACTTCGCTCTGCTTCAACACCGAGTTCGTCGACCTGGTGCAGGATGCCGACGGCGTCACGGCAACGGTGAAGGATCGGCTATCCGGCGAGACCTACCAGATCCGCGCGAAGTATTTGATCGGCGCCGATGGCGGCCGCAGCCGGGTTGCCGAGGTGATCGGGCTGCCGATGGAGGGTCAGATGGGCCGCGCCGGCAGCATGAACATCATCGTGCAGGCGGACTTGAGCAAGTACGTCGCGCACCGGCCGAGCGTGCTGTACTGGGTGCTGCAACCCGGCGCGGAGATCGGCGGCATCGGTGCTGGCCTGATCCGCATGGTGCGGCCATGGAACGAATGGCTGATCATCTGGGGCTATGACATCGAGCAGGGCGAGCGCAAGCTCAGCAATGACGAGGCGATCTCGATCGTGCGCAATCTCGTCGGCGACGAGACGCTGGAGGTCAAGGTCCGCTCCACCTCGACCTGGACCGTGAACGAGATGTATGCCGGCCACTATTCGTCCGACCGTGTGTTCTGCGTCGGCGACGCCGTGCACCGCCATCCGCCGACCAACGGCCTCGGCTCCAACACCTCGATCCAGGATTCCTTCAACCTGTGCTGGAAGCTGAAGCTCGTGCTCGAGGGCCATGCCGCACCGTCGCTGCTCGAGAGCTATTCGGCGGAGCGCCAGCCGGTCGGCAAGCAGATCGTGACCCGCGCCAACAAGAGCATCGGCGACTTCCCGCCGATCTTCGAGGCGGTGGGGCTGGTCGCCTCGACCGATCCAGCCGAGGCCCGCAAGGCGATCGCCGCGCGCAAGGCGCCGACCGCCGAGGGCAAGGCGCGCCGCAAGAAGCTCTATGAGGCCATCGCCAACAAGAGCTACGAGTTCAACTGCCACGGCGTCGAGATGAACCAGCGCTATGGCTCGACCGCCGTGGTGTCCGACGGCACGCCGATGCCGGCCTTCAGCCGCGATCACGAACTTTATTATCAGGCCACCACCTGGCCCGGCGCGCATCTGCCGCATGTCTGGGTCGAGCATCATGGCCAGCGCAAATCGACGCTCGATCTTGTCGGCAAGGGCCGTTTCACGCTGCTCACCGGGATCGGGGGTGATGGCTGGAAGGCGGCGGCTGCCGCAATCGAGAAGGCCTACGGCCTGCCGGTCGATGTCGTCACCATCGGCCCGCAAGGCTGCGACGCACTCGACATCTACGCCGACTGGTATCGCCAGAGCGAGGTGGACGAGGACGGCTGCGTTTTGGTGCGCCCCGATATGTACGTCGCCTGGCGCGCCAAAGAGGCGGCGGCGAATGCCTCCGAGGTGCTGCTCGACGTATTCGGCCAGATCCTCGGCCGCAGCGCGCAAGCGAAGTCCGTCGCCGCCGCGTGATGCGGCGCGACGCCGGCAATTGTGTTCAGAACGAAATGAAACGGCAGCCGGCATGCAACCGGCCTGCCTCAAGGAGGGGAAAATGAGCAAGGATCAATTGAGCGTCATATCTTTCGATCGCCGCCGCGTGCTGCAGGGCATCGCCGGTGGCCTCGCCGCTGCCGGCAGTACGACGTTGTTCGCGCCTTCCGTGCGCGCGGCCAACAAGCCGATCAAGATCGGCTATGTCTCGCCGAAGAGCGGACCGCTCGCTGCCTTCGCCGAAGCCGACGATTTTGTGCTCGGTGAATTCCGAAAGTTCATCAAGGACGGCGTCAAGGTCGGATCGCAGACCTATCCGGTCGAGGTGGTGACAAAAGACAGCCAGTCGAATCCGAACCGCGCCGCCGAGGTCGCCAAGGAGCTAATCACCCGCGACAATGTCAGCCTGATCGTGGTCGGCGCCACGCCCGAGACCAACAACCCTGTGGCGACGCAGTGCGAGCTCGAGCAGGTGCCATGCATCTCCTCCGTCGCGCCTTGGCAGACCAACTTCATCGGCCGCCAGGCCAATCCCGGCGATCCCAAGAGTTGGAAGCCGTTCGACTATACTTTCCATTACTTCTGGGGGCTGGAAGACGTGATCGGCGTCTTCACCAGCATGTGGAGCCAGGTCGCGACCAACAAATCGGTCGGCGCACTGTTTCCGAACGATGCCGACGGCAACGCCTGGGGCGACACCACGATCGGCTTCCCGCCGGTGCTGGCCAAGCAGGGCTTCAAGCTCACCGACCCCGGCCGCTTCCAGAACCTGACCGACGATTTCAGCTCGCAGATCGCGGCATTTCGTGGCGCCGATGCCGAGATCATCACCGGCGTGATCATCCCGCCCGATTTCACCACGTTCTGGAACCAGTCGCGACAGAAAGGGCTCAAGCCGAAAGTCGTGTCGGTCGCCAAGGCGTTGCTGTTCCCCGCATCGGTGCAGGCGCTCGGCAAGGGCGGCAACAACATCTCGACGGAGGTGTGGTGGACGCCGACCCATCCTTACAAGTCGAGCCTCAGCGGCGTCAGCGCCGCCGATCTCGCCAAGCGATATGAGCAGGCTTCCGGCAAGCAATGGACCCAGCCGATCGGCTTCGTGCATTCGCTGTTCGAGGTCGCGATCGACGCCATCAAGCGCTCCGGCGATCCAGCGGATGGCGCGGCGCTGGCGAAGGCGATCGGCGCCACCAAGCTCGATACGATCGTGGGCCAGATCGAGTTCGGCTCTAGCGCCGTGCCGCCGTTCGCCGCGAAGAACATCGCCAAGACGCCGCTGGTCGGCGGGCAATGGCGGCTCAACGGCGACAAATACGACATGGTGATCACCGACAACAAGCTGGCGCCGCAGATTCCGCTCGGCGGCGACATGCAGGCGCTGAGCTAGCGCGCCAGCTTCGGGCGTTGTTGATCGGAGATGCGCGGCACGTCCGCGCATCTCTTCAGACCATTTTGAGAGCGAACATGCTCGAACTCCATTCCGTCTCGAAAAGGTTCGGCGCCATCGTGGTCGCCGATGCCATCGAGCTGACGCTTGCGTCCGGCGAGGCGTTGGGCGTGATCGGGCCGAACGGCGCCGGCAAGTCGACGCTGTTCAATCTCGTCACCGGGCTGTTGCGGCCGGACGCCGGTCGCATCGCACTCGATGGCGTCGACATCACGGGCCTTTCTCCGGAAGCACGCTGCCGCGCCGGCATCGGGCGCTCATTTCAGATTCCGCAACCGTTCGACCACCTTTCTGTGTTCGAGAACCTCGCGGTCGCCGCCTTGTTCGGCGGCGGCCTCTCCGAGGCCGACGCCGTCCAGCATTGCGGCCGCATGCTTGCTCTCACCGGCCTCGAAGCCAAGGCCAACCGGCTTGCCGGCAGCCTGCCGCTGCTCGATCGCAAGCGGCTCGAGCTGGCCCGCGCACTCGCCACCAAGCCGCGCACGCTGCTGCTCGACGAGATCGCGGGCGGCCTCACCGATGCCGAGTGCCACGAACTGGTCGAGACCATCCGCACCATCCATGCCGAAGGCGTCGGCATCATCTGGATCGAGCACGTGGTGCATGCGCTGCTCGCGGTGGTGCAGCGGCTGGTCGTCTTGAACTTTGGCAAGATCGTCGCCCAGGGCGCGCCAGTCGACGTGATGCGCTCGCGCGAGGTCGAGACGATTTATATGGGCGTGCCGGCATGACCGCGCTGCTCAATGTCACGGCGCTCGATGCGTTCTACGGCGACTTCCAGGCGCTGTTCGGCATCGACTTCGAGCTGAACGAGGGCGAGGCGGTCGCAGTGATCGGCGCCAACGGCGCCGGCAAGTCCACCATGCTGAAGTCGCTGGCCGGTCTCGTCCGCAATCGCCCCGATGCGATCCGCCTGCGCGGGCGGGCGATCGGCGATATATCCGCCGCCAGCATCGTCCGGCTCGGCCTCGCGCTGGTGCCGGAGGGTCGCCAGCTGTTTCCCTCGCTCAGCGTCGAGGAGAACCTCTTGATTGGCGCATATGGCGGCAAACGCAGCGCGCCTTGGGATCTCGCCGCGGTCTACCGCATGTTCCCGGTGCTGAAGGAGCGGCGGCGCGGCGCCGTCACCGCGCTGTCGGGCGGGCAGCAGCAGATGGTGGCGATCGGCCGCGCGCTGATGTCCAACCCCTCGGTGCTGCTGTGCGACGAGATCAGCCTCGGCCTCGCGCCGATCGTGGTGGAGGACATCTATCGCATGCTGCCGCAGATCCGCTCTGGCGGTACCGCCGTCGTGCTGGTCGAGCAGGACATCGCCCGCGCATTGCGCGCTTCGGATCGCTTCTACTGTTTGCAGGAGGGACGAGTGACGCTGAGCGGACGGCCAAGGGATGTCGATCAGGACACCATCCGCGCGGCCTATTTCGGAGCATGAGGGAGCGATGAGCGGGTTCGATACCATCATCGAAGGCGTGCTGCTCGGCGGCGTCTATGCGCTGTTCGCGCTTGGCCTGTCGCTGATCTTCGGCATCATGCGCCTGGTCAATCTGGCGCATGGCGATCTGATCCTGCTTGCCGCCTATCTGGTGCTCAACGCCACCGCCGCGTTCGGTCTGTCGCTTGCGGCCGCATCCCTGCTGGTCGTCATCACGATGTTCGTGCTCGGCTTCGTGCTGCAACGGCTGGTGCTAGAGCGGGTGCTCGGCGACGACATCCTGCCGCCGCTGCTCGTCACCTTCGGCCTGTCGATCGTGATCCAGAACGGACTGCTGCTCGGCTACGGCGCCGACAGCCGCCGTCTGCAGGCAGGCGCGTTCGAATCCTCGTCGGTGGCGCTCGCCCCCGGCCTGAGCGTCGGGCTGGCGCCGCTGACCGCGCTGGTAACGGCGGTTGCCGCCGTCACGCTGCTCCAGCTCATCTTCTATCGCACCTCGCTCGGCCGCGCCTTCCGCGCCACTGCGGATAATCCCGCGATCGCGCAGTTGATGGGCATCAACGAGCGCAATGTCTACGCCATCGCGGTCGGACTGTCGCTCGCAGTGTCGGTGATCGCCGCTGTTGTGCTCGGTATCCGCGCCAGCTTCGATCCGTCGATTGGACCGGCGCGGCTACTCTATGCGTTCGAAGCCGTGATCATCGGCGGGCTCGGCAGCCTGTGGGGGACGCTGGCGGGCGGCATCGTGCTCGGGTTGGCGCAGGCGATCGGAGGGCGGATCAATCCGGAATGGCAGATCCTGGCCGGCCATCTCGCCTTCCTTGTTGTGCTGATGGTGCGGCCGCGCGGCCTGTTCCCGGCGAGGCGGGCATGAGCGTTGAAAGCATCCATATCCCGGCAAGCCGCGAGCAGCGCCCGGCGGACGCGCCGGTGTGGCAGGTTCGGGTCGGCACGCGGCTGTCGCGCGTTGCGGCCGTGGCCGGCATCGCGTTGATCGTGGCGCTGGCCGCGCTGCCCGCGATCGCCTCGCGCAACCTGATCCAGGATCTGATCTTCGTCTTCACCATGCTGACCTTGGCACAGCTCTGGAACGTGCTGGCCGGGTGGGGCGGGCTGATATCGGTCGGGCAGCAGGCGTTTGTCGGGCTCGGCGCCTATGCGCTGTTTGCCGGCATCGTGATGGCCGGGCTCGATCCGGTCGCGGCGATCCCGCTGGCCGGACTGTTCGCGGCGGTGGTCGCGGCGGTGCTCGGGCCGCTGCTCTTCCGGCTGGACGGGCCATATTTCGCGATCGGCAGCTGGGTCGCCGCCGAAGCGCTGCGGCTGATCTGCGCCCAGTTCAAGTCGCTCGGCGGCGGCACCGGGATGTCGATCTCGCCGAGCGAACTGTCGCAGATGGTCGGGCTGAAGGCGGTGCAGGCGCTGCTTGGCCTGCGCCCGGCGGCCGCGCGTGACGTGCTGGTTTACTGGCTGGCGCTGTTGCTCGCCGTGCTGGTCACGCTCGGCATCTACGGCTTCATGCGCTCGCACCACGGTCTTGCGCTGGCCGCAAGCCGTGACAACGCAGCGGCCGCGCGCAGCGTCGGCGTCCGCACCGCGCGGACTCGCTACGTGCTGTGGATCGTGGTCGCGTTCGCCACCGGCATGGTCGGCGCCGTGGTTTATTTGCAGAAGGCGCGTATTTCGCCTGATGCGGCCTTCAGCGTCACCGACTGGACCGCCTATGTCATCTTCATCGTCGTGATCGGCGGGGTGCGTACCATCGAAGGCCCGATGGTCGGCGTGCTGCTGCTGTGGGGGCTCGTCACCTATCTCGCCCAGTATGGCAGTCTCTATCTGGTCGTGCTCGGTACGCTCGCCATCCTGATTATGTTGTTCATGCCGGGGGGCATGTGGGGTGCGGCAGCCCGGCGCTGGCAATTACAGCTGTTCCCGACACAACGCCGGCTCGGCCGCAGCTGCTAGGCCAGTCCAATGCCGTTACGACTAACCTCGTGCTGGGCATCCTCCTCCGGATTGCGATTGCAGGAGTCGTCGGCTGGCAGGCCTCTAGCTTATCCCAATGGAAAGATGGGCTTTAATTTCAAGAGCTTCGTGGTGAGCGCGCTGGGGCTCGAACCCAGGACCCTGTCCAACCAAACTGCGTGCGCATATTCGTAGCCGTGAAGGAAAGGTGAGTCCGCCGGAACTTCTTGAAAGCCTCTCAAAGATTCTCGCAAGTAAGCCAGTATTTCTTCCACTTTGTTCTCCTGCATGGGACCGCCAATTTGCGTCCTTCACGAGCGTCCTGTGCGGCGGGTGATTGAGCCATTCTGATCTATTGATGAGAATTAAATCGAGATAGCGAATTTCTCGCGAACGATGGGTGCAAAAAAGCAACGACTTCAGTTGGAGCGGGGACATTCGACGGGGGACATCAAGGGGACAAAGGGGACATCGGGGACATTTCCGTGGGCGAGAACGCACCGACAAAAAACGGTTGGTCTGGGTTTCGCCTTCAAAAAATTCTGAACCCCACCCCCAACAGGAGTTCAGCCGCGCAAGCACAGTCGTTCCAATGATGGATTGGAGCGAGAGTTTAAGTTTTTCAATTGGTTAGGGAGCGGCGTGTGCACGACGTGTGCACCGGGAGATCAAGAAAAATCTCGCCTCAGCCAATGTGAGCAGGGCAGGCGAGATGGTTGGACAGACCGACACTGCCGAGAGCAACGACTTATTGCTCGCCGCAGAGGGACGCGAGTTGAAAATTCCATGGCGTCTGTTTGCGGTGGATGATGTCTATCGGTACGCCTCCGATGGCCATTTCGTGCCCTTATGCGCGTCAAGATATCAGCTCTGCCGGCAGCTACGTCTTGATGTCACCTGACGTGAGCCGAGGGAGTTCCAATAGCTGCAAGCAGATCAAGATCGGCATCGTGTTTGATTTCAACGTAATTGGCATTCCAGTAGACGAGGTTCGCATTGAGGGTTCCTCCCGGAATGTTCCGAATATGTCGAGCGGCTGTAACGACCTCTCGTCATGTTTTGCGCGCGGGGATGTGGCGACCAACGACAGCGAGCGCGAGGGTAAGACCGATCATGGCGACGCCTAGCATCAGGAGATAGCCGTCCTTTCCGCCGATCGTGATCACCGTTGCACCGGCAAAGGCACTGAGGATGGCTCCAAGCCGGCCAAAGGCGAGGGCGGAGGCCGTGCCCGTGGCCCGGACTGAGGTGGGATAGACGTAGGCGCACACGGCATACATGGTCGACTGCACGGCATTGGCGAAGAAGCCCTGCACACCGAACCCTGCTATCAGAATGCTCGCCTCCAGTGCGATGTTCACGCGGGTCAGGTAAAGCGCGGTGGCGGCGCCGAGGAAGCTGCACAGCAGGAGCGGCCAGCGGGAGCCGTACCGGGTGATGGCCATGGCGCAGGTCAAAGCGCCGAGCACGCCTCCGAAGTTGTAGGCCGTCAAACCGGACCCTGCGATCGCGACGTCCAGCCCCTCGGACGTCAGCATCGTCGGCAACCATGTGAAGGCGCTATAGACGGCAAGCAGGTTTAGAAAGAAGGCGCACCAGAGCGCGATCGTGTCGCGGGCCCGGCCCTTCTCGAACAATGCAGGAAAACCCTCGCGCTTCTCAATTCTTTGCTCGCCTAAATCTGTGAAGACGATGTCGGCTGCGACCGGACGCGAGATTCGTCCGACGAGCCGGCGCAGCTCGGCCCAACGGGCGGGCCGGCGCGTCAGAAAACGGGGCGTCTCCGGAAGTATGAACAACAGAATGAATCCGAGGAGCACGGCCAGAGCTCCGCCAAGAAAGAATAGGGCCCTCCAACCGAGAGTCGGCAGGACCAGGCCGGCGAACAGACCGGCGAGCATGCCTCCAAGCGGGACGCAGACGATGGTCGCGGTAATGGCGAGCGTCCGCCGACGCTCGGGTGTGAATTCCGCCGCAACGGTGGTGGAGCTCGGCAAGGCTCCGCCAATGCCGAGTCCCGCAATAAATCGCAGTGTGCCAATCTGCCAGAGGTTGGCTGCAAAGCCGATGCAGAAGGTTGCCAGCCCGAAAACCATCACGCTGACGATCACGGCGCCACGTCGTCCGAACCGGTCAGCGAGGAGGCCCGCGAAGGCGCTTCCTATTCCCATTCCGACCAGCCCGGCCGCAAGTGCGGGAGCAAAGTCGCCACGGGTAACGCCCCACTCCTTGATCAGAACGGGCACGGCGAAGCCAATCAGCTGTCCATCGAACCCGTCCATGATGATCGACAGGGCGGCGATGAAGACGACCATTTTCTGCAGGACGGTCCAGGGACCATTATCAAGGAGCTGCCCGATGTCCAGGGAAGGATATGCGCTGCCGCGGCTGCTCACCTCACCGGGAAGGCGAGTTGGATTGGAGCCGGTTGCCGCGATATGCGGAGCGGACAAGGGGCCCATGGGGTACGACTCTGTCACAACTTCCCTCCTTTTTGTTTTGCATAGATGTGTCGGATCAGGGTGACGTCCGATCGGCTTTCCAGGACGAGCTTCGCCGTGCCTCCCCTGTAATGCTGAGGGGGCGACGTCACTTCATTGGAGATTGAGATCGGGCTCGCGCCTGATCAGAACGGGTAATGTCGTTCGCTTGTCTGAATGGTCATCCAGCGGGTGTCTGTGAACTCGGCGATTCCAGACTTGCCGCCAAATCGTCCGTACCCGCTGTCCTTGACCCCTCCGAACGGCATCTGAGCCTCGTCATGCACGGTGGGGCCATTGATGTGGCAGATCCCGGATTGAATGCGTGAGGCGACGCGCATGCCTCTCGACGTATCCCTGGTGAACACGGCGGACGACAAGCCGTAGGCATTGTCGTTTGCGCAGGCGATCGCAGCGTCCTCGCCCTTGACCCGAACGATCGGCTTGATCGGTCCGAAGGACTCCTCGCTGTAGATCCGCATATCGGATGTGACACCGTCGATCAGCGTGGCCGGCATCAGCGTGGAATCGGACCTTCCGCCGCAAAGCAGCTTTGCGCCTTTCGCGAGTGCGTCATCGATGAGTTCGTTGCAGCGCTTGACAGTGGTCATGTCGACGACGGAGCCGAGAACGACAGGTCCCTTTCTCGGATCGCCGAGCGGCAGCTTGGACGCCTTGTCGGCAAGGCGACGCACGAATTCGTCGGCGATGGCCTCGTCAACAATGATTCGTTCGGTCGACATGCAGATCTGCCCCGAATTCGCAAAGGCACCAAATGCCGCTGCGTTCACGGCGGCGTCGATGTCGGCATCATCAAGAACGACGAGTGGCGCCTTGCCTCCGAGTTCGAGGACTGCCGGCTTGAGATACTTCGCGCATGTGGCGGCGATGATCTTTCCGACGCGCGTCGATCCCGTGAAATTGACCCGGCGGACCGCGGGATGCGCGATCATTGCTTCGACAACAGGTCCTGCGTCCAACGGAGCGTTGGTCACGTAATTGACGACGCCCTTGGGGAAGCCGGCTTCCTTGAACGCCTCGACGATCAGCCCGTGTGTCGCGGGGCACAGCTCGGACCCCTTCAGAACGACGGTGTTTCCGCAAGCCAGGGGCAGCGCGATCGCTCGCACGCCAAGGATCACAGGCGCATTCCAGGGCGCCATGCCCAGAACCACCCCTGCGGGTTGCCGCACCGCCATCGCGAAGCTGCCGGGCACATCGGAGGGAATGATCTCGCCGCTGATCTGCGTCGTCATCGCCGCGGCTTCAAGCAGCATGCCGGCCGCGAGATGGACGTTGAACCCGGCCCAGATCCCCGAGCCGCCCGTCTCTGCAGCGATGGACGCGGCGAATGCAGGGGCCTTGGCTTCCAGCGCGTGCGCAGCCTTGGTCAGAAGGGCACGGCGCACCGAGGGACCTGTGGCAGACCAGCTCGGGAAGGCCCCTGCGGCTGCTTCCACGGCTGCAATCGCATCGTGCGCTGTGGCTGCCGGTGCTCGCGTTGCAATCTGGCCATCGAGCGGATTGAGGCGCTCGAACGTGGCGTTACCGGTGGCTGCTCGTTGCTCGCCGCCGATCAACATCGAAATCGTGTTCATATCTACTCCCTCGGTTCTGTTTTATTTATGCAGGTCTCTGTCCTCGACCTCGACTTCGATAAGTGTTGGTCGCTCGGACGAAAATGCCTTGGCCAAAGCGTCGTGGAGGCTCTTGGCACCCCCGACATGGACTGCAGAGCAGCCCAGGCCCCTCGCAATCGAGACGAAATCGAGCCCGGGAAGGTCGGTGCCCTGGACGTGCTCTTGCGAACTGAAGCCGAACACGGGCGCGAAGTCCTGGAGCGCGGCGTAGCGTCCGTTCTTGAGGATGACGAAGGTGACGGGCAGACGAAGTTGTGCGGCGCTCCAGATGGCCTGGATCGAGTAGAGGCTTGAGCCATCGCCCATCAGGGCAATCACACGGCGGCCGGGTTTTCCGAGGGCCACGCCGACAGCCGCCGGCATGCCGTAACCGAGGCCGCCGCTGTCCATCGTGTAGAAGGCTTCGCTCTGCGTGATGGGCAAGTGCGCCTGCATCACAGGCCTGGCGCCCGGCGCTTCCTCGACGATGATCCCAGCGGTGGGCTTCATGTCCGCAATGGTTTGCATCACGAAGGCCGTTGAGAGCGGCGCCGTCGGCTCCACTCGCCGCGCGATGGTGCGGGCAGGAGGAGTAGCGCGTGTCGGTGGCGTCGCACGCGCAAGAAGATCCAGGAGGCCGAGCCGCAAGCTGCCGATCGCAGCCATTCCCTCCGGCGTCCATGCGGCAGTCTGGGGATCGTCGGTCAACTGGAAGAGCTCGGCTCCATCTGGCAGATGCGGACCGAACCCCTCAACATGATACGAGAACGCCGGCGCGCCGATCGCGAAGACAAGATCGTGTCCGTCGAGCAGGCGCACGATCTTCTCGCGGATCGCCGGCAGGAACCCGGCGAACAATCGGTGGTCCTCGGGGAAGCTGCAGCGGCCGGACATCGGCGCAGTGAAGACTCGCGCATTATGCGCTTCGGCGAGCTGCCGGACCTCGTTGAAGGCCCCGTCGCGATCAGCGGCCGCTCCGACGACGAAGGCCGGCCGCTTCGAACGATCGAGCGCGCTGCCGATCTGGTCGAGAATGGCTGGATCGGGGCGGACCTGCTGGCTGACCACGCGTGTTGGCAGATACTCGGCCGGACGATCCCAATCGTCCACCGGCACCGAGACCAGGACGGGCCCGCACGGTTGCGTCATCGCGATGTAGTAGGCGCGCGCGATGGCATGCGGCACATCCTCGGCACGTGCCGGTTCGATGCTCCATTTCACATAGGGCTTCGGAAGCTCGGTGGCCTCGCGGGAGGCAAGAAACGGATCAAAAGGCAGGATGGAGCGGGCCTGCTGACCAGCCGTAATGACGAGGGGCGTCCGGTTCTTGAACGCGGTGAAGATGTTTCCCATCGCGTTGCCGACGCCGGCCGCCGAATGCAGGTTGACGAAGGCCGCGTTGCGCGTTGCCTGCGCAAAGCCGTCGGCCATGCCGACCACCACGGCCTCCTGGAGTCCGAGGACGTAGCGGAAATCGTCGGGGAAGTGCCGGAATAACGGCAATTCCGTCGATCCTGGGTTGGCGAAGACGGACGTCATCTTGAGACGACGCAGCAGATTGACGACGGCATCGCGCACGGTCGGCGCGGTCACGCGTCGTTGCTCGAACGTATCCGTCCCAGTGGCCATATCGTTCCCATCCCGGTTTTTTGTCGTTCGGACACTAGGGGAGGGACGCCGTTGCAAAGAATTGAAAAAAAGCGGAAAAGCCATTACACTTGGTTATGGCCCTGAGCATCGAACAGCTGACGACCTTCACCACGATCGTCAAGGCGGGGAGCCTTGGTCGGGCGGCTGCCGTGTTGAACATGACACAGCCCGCGCTGAGCCGGGCAATCAAACGGCTGGAGCAGCAACTCGGCGCGGAGCTCTTCGAGCGCCATTCCAAGGGCATGCAACTGACAGATATTGGAAGGGCCTTCTTACCCCACGCGACTTCGCTGCATGTCGAGGCGACGCAGGCGCTCGAGGAAATTCAGGCGCTACGCGGCGCGGCGAAGGGGACCGTTCGAGTCGGGGCGGTGGCGAGCATCGCGAGTTCGATCCTGCCGCCCGCGATCGAGCGTACCTTGACCAAATGGCCCGGGCTTCATTTCGAAGTCTTTGAAGGCGTCTGGGACTTATTGGCAGCGAGTTTGTCGAAGCACGAGATCGATCTCGCCTTGGGCGCGGATGCGCCGGACACGGACGAAATCGTTGCCATTCGAGATTGCTGCTGGGAGGACACGAGCCACGTGATCGTATCGTCCGGGCACCCTCTCAGGCGACGCCGGAAGTTGATGCTCGCCGATACGCTTCACGAGAAGTGGACGATCCCGCCGCCCGCCACCGGTCCGCATCAGCACGTCGAACGTGTGTTCGCCGAACAAGGCCTCGGCATGCCCGACGTGATCGTCAGAACGCGCTCGATCACAGTGCTCAAGAGTCTCGTCGTCGATTCCGGGTTTCTGAGCTGGATGGCTGAGCCGATGTTCGAGCCCGAGCGGCGTGCCGGCCTCATTGCTCCGCTTTCGATCGCCGGGGTCGATGGGAGACGGAGGCTGGTGGCGTTTCGCCGCCGGCGGGGTCTGCTGGCCGTTCCGGCAGTGAAGCTGCTGGACGAGTTGAGGCGGCTGACGTCGGCAGGAAGCCGCAAACGCTGACTGCACATCCGGCGATGTTGGCCGGACCCGTTCTAGGAATGCGTTGCCTGCCCATTCCGATAGTCGCGCGGCGCCACGCCGAACTTGATCCGGAAGGCCTTGCTGAAATGGCTGAGATCGTTGAACCCGTTGTCCATCGCGATCTGTGACACGCCGCGCGCGCGCAAAGCAGGATCCTTCAGCTGTTCGGCGCAACGATCGAGCCGCCTCGACCATATGTAGCGCGACAACGAGGTGCCTTCGGCTTCGAGCAACTGGTTGATATATCGTGCCGACAGCTTGAGCTCGGTTGCGATCGTCGCCGGTGTCAGGTCGGGATCGTGAACGTTGCGCTCGACCGTCTCCTTGACCCTCATCAGGGCCAGGCTCCGGTACTCCGTCAGTGTAGGGGGAAGGGATTCGGCCAATTCCGCCAGCATGGCAAGGAGAAGATCCTTGAAGTTCTGCGATATCTTGAGACCTGCAGCAGGGCTGGTCAGGTTTGGCGCGCGCTCGACGAGATGGGAGAGATAGCCGAAGACCATCGGCGCCAGCTCTCCTCGTTCGCTGAAGTTGCACGCGGACAGGCGATGCAAGTGCGGAATTCTTCCAAGGCACTGCTCGCGTGGCAGGCGAACGGAGGCGAGCTCGAATGCTTCGTTTGATTGAAGCTTATAGGGTCTCGTAGCGTCACACAGTGCTCCATCGCCGACCTTGAGGTAGGCCAAGCGCCCATCCTGCTCGGCAATCAACGAGCCCGACGCGACGAAGTTGAAGACCAGCATCGAGTGGTCTGCGCGGGAGATGCCTTCGGCGCTTCGCTGAGCCACATGGGGAGAAGCCTTGATGCGGCACAGATCGAGACCATTGATCGGTGTCGAGTGGAAGCTCGCATCGAACTGACCGTCGCCGACCAGCCGGTAATCAAGGTCGACGAGATTGCGGCTCACCACGTCGTGCCAATAGTCGAAGCGCTCTCGCGGTGGAAGGCTCGCCGTCGAGGCGAAGCACGGCCGCATCGAAGCAGCCTTTGTGGCTTCCAGAAGCATCTCTTGATTCCCCTCGGTCCGTTACGATGGGGGTCTTGGGCGCCCCTTCGGCGGTCGATCACTGACAGGATGATCCGCCAGTATGAAGTTTATTGCTCAATTTCGGAGCCGATCAAGCACGAAATATGCCAATTCCCCGGGGTGGCCCGGATTGCTTTGCGGTGGTGCGGGGACTCGTCCAGCCGTCTCAGACAAGTTTCTGTTCCGTCCGAACCAAGCCGCCTTCGACAGAGCTGACCAATGTGGGCCCGTCAATTCGGTCAGCATCTTTGCATCGGAGAGCATTCATGGTTTCGAAGATTAACCCCAGTCTTGTCCCCGAGACCGGTATTGCCGACCCCGCGCGACGCGATTTTCTCAAGGCCGCAGCGGCGTTGACGGCGGGGGCGACGCTCGGCTCGACCGGTCGCGCGTGGGCTGCCGCCGACAAGAAAATCCGCATCGGGTACATCAGTCCGAAGACCGGGCCATTCGCGCCGTTTGCCGAGGCGGACGATTTCATTCTCGATCAGGTCAGAAAGTCGCTCGCCGGCGGATTGACGGTGGGAGGCTCGAAATATGAGGTCGAGATCATCGCGCGCGACGATCAGAGCAGCCCGGACCGTCAGTCCAATCTCGCCGCCGAGCTCATCAACAAGGAGAACATCGACCTGATGCTTGCACAGGTCTCGATTGGTCCGGCCGTATCGCAGCAATGCGAACTCAACGGCGTTCCCTGCATTTCGACGATGGGTCCGTGGCAGGCGTGGATGTTCCCGATGAAGGGCGATCCGGCCAAGGGATTCAAGAACGTGTTTCATTTCTTCTGGGGGATCGAGGACATCGCCGCCGTCTACCTCGACGTCTGGAAGGACGCGGGCACGAACAAGGTGGTCGGCTCCGTCTTTTCGAACGACGTTCCCGGCAACGCCATGGGCGACGCGAAGCTCGGCATGCCCGGCGCTTTCGCCAAGGCCGGCTACAAGATCATCGATGTCGGGCGCTTCCCGATCGGAGCGGACGACTTCTCGACCCACATCCAGGCCTTCAAGAAGGAAGGCGTGGAGATCGTCACCGGTCTGTTCAATCCGCCGGAATGGGCAACCTTCCTGAATCAATCTGCCCAAATGGGGTTCAAGCCGAAGGTTTGCACCATCGCGAAGGCGTTGCTCTTCCCGGGCGGTGTGGCGGCTCTCGGACCGCGCGCGGAGGGCATGTCGACGGAAATCTGGTGGTTGCCGAGCTATCCGTTCCGCTCGAGCCTGACCGGGCAAACTGCAGCCGAGCTTGCAGCCTCCTACCAGGAAACGACGAAGCGGGGATGGACGCAACCGATCGGCGTCGCGCACGCCTTGTTCGAGGCCGGCGTTCAAGCCTTGAAGGCAAGCGGCGATCCGAAATCTCCGGGCAAGGTCGTCGAGAGCCTGCGCAAGCTAAAGACCGATACGGTCATCGGAGGTCTCGACTTCGGTGGCAGCGGAATCGCCAACGTCTCGAAGATCCGGGTGGTCGGAGGACAGTGGCATGTCGAGGACGGCGGCAAGCCGCACCTCTACATCACGAGCAACAGCATGGCGCCCGAAATCAAGGCCGAGCGCAAGCTCGAGCTTCTGAAGAGCTGACGGCCATGACTGCATTGCTCGAACTGCGGGACGTCAGCAAGCGCTATCGCGACATGGTCGTGATTCCCGGCCTGACGCTTCAAGTCCGGGCAGGCGAATTCGTCGGCGTCATTGGGCCGAACGGAGCGGGTAAGACCACTCTGTTCGGTCTGATCTCCGGCAACCTGCGCTGCGATTTCGGAGCGGTTTATCTCGATGGCGAAGACGTCACCGCGCTTGGCGCCGATGCGCGCTGCCGCGCCGGTGTTGGCAGGACATTCCAGATCCCCCAACCGTTCCAGGGCATGACCGTGTTTGAGAACGCGCTCGTGGCGGCCACCTTCGGCGCCGCTCTGCACGGCAAACCAGCTGAGCAGAAAGCACGCGAAGCACTCGTTCGTTGCGGCCTCGAGCGTCTCGGCGACACGGCAGCCGGCCGCCTGACCTTGCTCCAGCGCAAGCGGCTAGAACTGTCCCGGGCGCTGGCCACCGAACCCCGGTTGCTGTTGCTCGACGAAGTCGCGGGTGGGTTGACGGATGCCGAAGTCGGCGAGCTCCTCGAGCTCGTCACCGCGATCCATAGTGCCGGCGTGACCGTGATTTGGATCGAGCATCTGGTCCATGCGCTGGTCTCATCCGCCGATCGCCTGCTTGTGCTGTCGGAAGGAAGATTGCTCGGCGACGGGGCGCCCGGCGCAGTCATGAGCAGTCGCGAAGTTCGCGACGTATATCTCGGATCCGATCTCGATGAGCAGGCGTCCCATGCTGCGCACTGAGCACCTGGATGCCAACTACGGCATGTTTCAGGCCCTGTTCGGCATCAATTTCGCGATCGAACGCGGCGAGGTCGTTTCGCTGATTGGCGCGAACGGCGCCGGAAAATCGACGCTGCTTCGCGCCATCGTCGGCTCTGTCCCGGTTAACGCTCCGAGCGTGCTGCTCGACGGAAAGCCGGTCGGCGGCTCCGCCGAGATCAATCAGCTGAGTCGTGGAATCGCGCTGGTGCCGGAAGGTCGCCGGCTGTTTCCGAGCTTGACCGTCGAGGAGAATCTGCTCCTCGCCGCGAAAAATGGACGTCGAGGCCCATGGACGCCAGATCGTCTCTATAGGGAATTGCCGGCTCTCCAGCAATTGCGTGCTCGTCCCGCCACGGCGCTTTCCGGCGGTCAGCAGCAACTGGCGGCGGTCGGCCGGGCGCTCGTCACGAATCCCGACTTCCTGCTCTGCGACGAGATATCGCTCGGCCTTTCGCCTGTGGCGGTCGAGACGGTCTACGAACTGCTCGGCACCGTCATCGGGGAGGGCATGGCCGTGGTTCTTGTCGAGCAGAACGTGCGCCGCGCGCTCTCCAAATCGTCCAGGTACTACTGCATGCTGAAGGGAAAATTCGTGCTCGAAGGCATCTCGAAGACGGCCGATTACGCGCGCGTGTCGGCTGCGTATTTCGGAGATTGATGATGCAGATCGCCGCGGAAACGTTGTTGAACGGGTTGATGCTGGGGGCGCTCTATGCGCTGTTCGGACTTGGCCTCAGTCTGAGCGTCGGGGTCATGCGCATGATCAACATCGCCCATGGCGATCTGATCGTCGTCGGCGCCTATCTGACCAGTGTCGTCATGAGCGGAGCGGGCGTCGGTGCCTTTACTGCGTTGCTCGTGGTCATTCCGGTGATGTTCGCGCTCGGTTGGATCCTTCAGATCATCCTGCTCAACCGTGTCGTCGGAAAAGATGCCCTGGCTCCGCTTCTTCTGACGTTCGGCCTCTCCATCGTCCTGCAGAACGTCCTTCAGGAGATCTTCACCGCGGATACGCGTAGCCTGCAGGCCGGGGATATCGCGGGTCTCGGATTCAACGTGCTCGGCGTTTCCATCGGAGTTCTTCCCCTTGTCTCTGCGCTCGCGAGCATCGCACTGCTCGGTGCAGCGCATTGGCTGGTCGGTCACACCCATTTCGGGCGTCAGGCGCGGGCCGTATCGGATGACCCCGGCACCGCACGGCTGGTGGGTGTGAATGATCGCCGTCTCTTCGGGATCGTGACCGGGGTCATCTTTTCAATGATCGGCGTGGCAGCCGTGCTCTACGCCCTCAGGACACCCTTCTCCCCAACGGCGGGGCCCGAACGGCTACTCTATTCGTTCGAAGCGGTGGTGCTTGGTGGGCTCGGCAATATCTGGGGCACGTTGTTCGGCGGACTGGTGATCGGCGTCGCACAGCTTTTCGGTGCGAAGATCGCCTCTGGTCTCGGTCCCTTCTTCGGTCACCTTGCGTTCCTCGTGGCGTTGCTCGCTCGTCCCCAGGGCTTGTTTGGAAAGGCGTCGTCATGACCACCGTCACCATGTCGCGCGCGAATTCCAGGACGGCGTTGGCGCGGATCTCCGTCAGCGCGGGGCTCCTCATTGTTGCTGGAATTGCAGTTTCGATTCCCTGGGTGTCGACGTTCGCCGTCCAGCGGCTGCTCGTTGAAGTCTTCACGCTCTTTGCGGTCGCACTCGCCTGGAATCTGCTGGCAGGCTACGGCGGCTTGGTCGCCATCGGCTTGCACGTCTTTGTCGGCGTAGGCTCCTATTCACTCTTCGCGCTCTCGAACCAGCTGCACCTCAACCCGTTTTTGCTGCTGCCTGCCGCAGCCGTCTTCGCGGCCGTCTTCGCGGCCCTTTCTGCCTGGCCAATGTTCCGTCTGAGCGGCGCTTACTTCGCGGTTGGCACGTGGGTCCTTGCCGAGATGATGCGGATACTGACCTTGAATTCGCCATGGCTGGGCGCCGGAGGCGGCATGCCGCTGGAAGCGATGAGCGACATCGATCGGTGGACGCGCAATGCGGGAGTCTACTGGGCGGCGCTGTTCGTCGGTGTCGGATCGCTGGTCGCAAGCAGACAAGTGCTGCGCGGCTCGCTGGGGCTTGCGTTGATGAGCGTGCGTGACTCCGAACCCGCCGCCTTGGCGAGTGGGGTTCCGGTGGCCCGCGCCAAGATCGCGCTCTGGGTGCTGTGCGCCGTCATCTCAGGGCTCGCCGGCGCTGTTTCGTATATGAATACGCTTCAAGTCACACCGGATGCGTCGTTCTCACTGAACTGGACCGCGGCGGCAATCTTCATCGCCGTTCTCGGGGGCATCGGAACGCTGGAGGGCCCGATCGTCGGCACGATCGTCTATTTCGTGCTCCGCGAGACCTTTGCTGGCTATGGCGCCTGGTACTTCATCGGGGTCGGGCTGCTTGCAATCTTGACCATGGTGGCAGCTCCGGGCGGCGCGGTTTCCCTCATTCCGGAAAAGTGGCGCCTTGATCCGTTCCGGATACGCCGGCGCATGGCGGAGCGTGATCCAGACCTATTCGCGTCAATCCTTACAACCTGAAACTTGGCTCGGAGATATCGCATGCAGGACACGAAGTTTAAAGTCGCAGTCGTTCAGGCCGCGCCGGTATTCATGGATGCGCGAGCCTCGGTGGCCAAGGCGATTGGTTTCATCAAAGAGGCTGGTGCAGCAGGGGCGAAGCTGCTGGCGTTCCCGGAGGTCTGGATTCCCGGCTATCCTTGGTGGCTTTGGCTCGGGACGCCGGCTTGGGGAATGCAGTTTGTGCCCCGCTATCACGCCAATTCGCTGCGCGCTGATGGACCTGAAATCCTCGATCTCTGTGCTGCCGCCGCCGAAGCGAAAATCAATGTTGTGATGGGCTTCTCCGAAATCGACGGCGGAACGCTCTACCTAAGTCAGGTTTTCATCAGCGATGCGGGAAAGATCATCTTCAAGCGTCGAAAGCTCAAGCCGACCCACGTCGAACGTACGCTATTTGGTGAAGGAGATGGGTCTGATTTCCGCGTCGTTGAAAGCAGCGTCGGACGCCTCGGAGCCCTGTGCTGTGCCGAGCACATTCAGCCGTTGTCGAAATACGCCATGTACTCGATGAACGAGCAAATTCACGTGGCGTCGTGGCCATCTTTCACGCTGTATCGCGGCAAAGCCTACGCGCTGGGGCATGAGGTGAATCTTGCCGCCAGCCAGATCTACGCGCTGGAGGGAGGTTGCTTCGTCCTGCATGCCACGGCAATTACCGGTCAGGATATGTTCGACATGCTTTGCGATACTCCGGAAAAGGCCGATTTGCTGAACGCGGAGGGCGCAAAACCAGGCGGTGGCTATTCGATGATTTTCGGTCCCGATGGTCAGCCGATGTGCGAGCATCTGCCGCAGGACAAGGAAGGCATACTCTATGCCGACGTAGACCTGTCAATGATTGCGATTGCCAAAACGGCCTTCGACCCCGCGGGGCACTACGCTCGTGGTGACGTCGTCCGACTCATGGTCAACCGCAGCCCGCGTCGCACGAGCGTCAGCTTCAGCGAAGACGAGAACGCGGCGGTCACTTTCACCGAGACTTGAACGGTCTACTGATACTGATACAGATCTCGAAGGCAGTCATAGTTGGCGAGCGAATTCGACGAGCTGACTTCGACGGCCTGGTCGGATGTGCTTGCTGAGAACCGTGTGGGGTTGCCTTGATGATAAGAACGGTATGGCTTGAGGGCTTGCGGTGACCGCGGTTAGCGTAGACGACTATCGAAGCCAGGCTCGGCGTCGGCTTCCACGAATGGTGTTCGACTATCTTGATGGGGGAGCCGAAAGCGAACGTGGTTTGCACCGAAATCTCAAAGCTTTTGCGTCGATCAATTTTGCTCCTCGGCGGCTTGTCGATGTCAGTCAGCGCAGTTCGTCCGTATCTCTATTCGGACGGACGCTTCCAGCGCCCTTTGTGGTCGCACCGACGGGCCTGAACGGCGCTCTGTGGCCTGATGGCGATGTAGCGTTAGCCCGGGCTGCCCGCAGCGCAGGGATCCCGTTTGTACTTTCGACCGCATCAAACGCGACAATTGAGGATGTCGCGGAGCGGGCGGGCGGTGATCTTTGGTTTCAGCTTACGTCGTGCAGCGAGATCTGGCGCAGCAGCTTGTCGGCAGAGCCAAAGAAGCGGGTTACCGTGTGCTGGTCCTCACCGTTGATGTTGCGGTGAATGGCAAAAGGGAACGTGATCTGCGAAATGGCTTTGCGATTCCGTTCCGCCAGACTCCCCGATCGGTTCTGGACGCCGTGACTCATCCAAGGTGGGCGCTCAGCCAGATCCGCCATGGGCTGCCCCAGCTCGCAAATTTTGCCAGCCCCAACGCAACCGACGTGAACGCACAAGCCGCCTTGATGCGTCGGCAGATGGATGCCAGCTTCTGCTGGGAGGATCTTCAAGCGCTCCGCGACGCCTGGCCGGGTATCCTCATCGTAAAGGGCATCGTGACTCCGGCCGACGCAAGTCGATGCCGCGAACTTGGCATTGATGCCGTCGTTCTGTCCAATCATGGCGGAAGGCAGATCGAGGACGTTCCTGCACCCATAGACTTATTAGCGGAAATCTCGAACCAGAACGCCATGCCGCCGCTCCTCGTCGATGGCGGCATACGCCGCGGAGCAGATGCGGCAAAGGCGTTGGCGCTCGGTGCCAAAGCGGTGTTGTTGGGACGTGCCATCCTCTATGGGCTCGCCGCTGCGGGCGAGGAAGGGGCCAGTCACGTGCTTGAAATACTCGCGGCCGAGGTCGACACGACGCTGGCACTTATTGGCTGTCCGGAGGCCGCACGTCTTGATCGCCAATTCATTCAATCGTGAGGAGCCAGACACCGTTGCGCTCCGTCAAAGGAGGCGCGCCGCTGGCCGAGCGCCCCGAGCAACGCGGTCGACCCCGGCGGGTCAGGGATGGGCGGCGGCGGCAAACTTTGGAGCTTCGTTGCACGGTGAACAAGCGCAGCAGATTCGTCCAATGCGAGCAGGCCGTTCACCTACTGTTGATGTGTTGGATGATCTAGGCTTAGGCAGTACGACGCCGCTCTCGCTTGCAGTATTAGTGATCGAGGATGCTCACACTTGCTGGCTTTGATCATCGAACCGATTGCTCCGGAAGCTCATCCTTGTAGATGATGTGACGAAGCGCTAGGAGTTACGGCCAACGGGTCCAGCAGGAGGCCGTCTTTGCACGGCTAATTATTTGAAATTTCAGAACTATCGCTTTTCCGTCGCCCCCATGATGGATTGGAGCGAAAGTTCAAGTTTTTGAACTGGTTAGAAGGCGGCGTGTGCACGACGTGTGCACCGGGAGATCAAGAAAAATCTTCCGAAAGCCAAAGTAAGCAAGCCCTTTGAAGTAGGACGGGAACGCGCAGGTCCGCTGGCATAGGTCGATTACGCGCGCATTTTTGTCGCCTTTGGTCGTTCAATTCGACCCGCTAGCGTCATGCGGGCGCAGCAGATTGTCTGTCCAAACCTCGGCAATGTGGGGCAGCGAGAGAGCTGGCTTTTGGTCGAGGAGGAGCTCAAGCACTCGCGGCGGAGTTAGTGGAAGCTCCTGGATCGGCTTGCCGGTTGCGTTGGCGACGGCACAAGCGACGGCGGCTGCGACATTCAGGATCGGAACTTCGCCGGCCCCCTTCGTCCCGAGCGGACCGACCGACGGCGCACCTTCGTACAGATTGATCTCGACCGGCACGACATCAAGCGCAAGCGGCACGCGGTAGGTTTCGAAGCCATTTTGGCGGACGCGGCCATTGCTGCCGATCGTTACTTCCTCGTGCAGCGCATAGCCCAATCCTTGCACAACGCCGCCCTGGATCTGGCCATAGATCGCACGCGGGTTCAGGGCGCGGCCAACGTCCTGGACGACGCGATAGCACAACACCTCGACGTGTCCTGTCTCAGTGTCGACGGCCACCTCGCAATCATGGACGGCGAAGACGGGGATGTCGATCGCGTCGATGAAATGGCCGGCGACGCAGCCGGGCATCGCAGGCACACCGGCTCCTGTGAAGGCGCCGGTGCCGGAGATCGGGCCGATCTGCGCCTGCGCGCGGGCCGCAACCTCGGAGATCAGCCGGCCGGAGCCGGGCGCTCCGGCAATTTCAATTCGCCCGGAGCGCATGACCAGATCCTCGGGCGCGGCCTCGATCATCACGGAGGCGACCTTCAGCAGCTTCGTGCGCACCTCATGCGCCGCTGACAGGCTGGCTGCACCGAGCGAGACAGTGGTTCGCCCGCCTCCGACGCCGACATCGTAGCCGGCGGCATCCGTGTCGGCTGCGCGGACGATCACGTCGTCAGGCTTGATGCCGAGCGTGCCGGCCACGATCTGAGGCAGGGCTTGCATCATGGAGCCTGATCCGATCTCGACGCCCGATGTCACCAGCGTTGCCGTGCCGTCGGCGTTCATGTTCACGGTCGCGGCTGAAGGCCCGACAAAGACGAACCATGTGCCGACAACGGTCGCACGCCCATGAAGTCGGCCGTCGGCACGCGCCGCTGGCCTTGCGGCGGCATCGCGCATCGTATCCATCCGGTCGAGCATCGGGCCAAGCACGTCGCCTTGGAACACCTGGCCGGTGGCGCCGAGGTCGCCGTCGCCGAGCACGTTGCGGCGGCGGAAGGCGAGGGGATCCATGCCGATCCTGCAGGCGATTTCATCGGTGTGCCGCTCGAGCGCAAAGGTGTTGTAGACGCCGTTGCATGCGCGGAAAGCGCCGTTCGGGGCGGTATTGGTGTAAACCGCGCGCGAGACCAGCCGCACCGCGCCAAGGGAATAGTTTCCGCCGAGCGTGTGAGCGGTCATCGTGGTGAGAAAAATCTGTTCGCCACCATACGCGCCGCAATCCATCAGGACGACGGCTTCCCGTCCGATGATCTCGCCATCGCGCGTCACCGCCGACCGCATGCGGATTTCGGCGTTTTCGCGAAAGAGGCAGGTGAGCATCTCTTCCTCGCGCGAATTGATCAACCGAACCGGCCGTCCACTCGCCCGCGCGAGCAAGGCGGCAAAGGGCTCGATCGCGAGATCGAATTTGAGGCCGAAACCGCCGCCGACGGGTGGCACGGTGACGCGAACCTGGGAGGCCGGCACGCCCAGCAGGCGCGCGGTTGCATTTCGGATGGTCCAGGGCACTTGGGTGGATGTCTCGATGTGGAAGCGCCCGTCTTCATAACTTGCGACCACTGCGCGCGGTTCGAAGGCGACATGGTTCTGGCGACCGACCCGGAAGCTGCTTTCGATGATCTCGACATCGGGCCGGGCAAAAGCCGCATCGACGTCGCCGCGCACGACGGTCGCCTCCCAGGCGACGTTGCCTCCGCGCGCACCGCCTTCGAGCAGAACCTCGTAGTTGCGCCAGTCGGGATGCACGAGCGGAGCGCCCGGGGCAAGCGCATCTGCCATGGTGAGAACCACGGGCAGCGGTTCAATCTCGACGTCAACTGCCGCAAGCGCGGCCTGAGCCTGCATCAGCGTGTCCGCCGCGATCGCGGCGATCGGCTCGCCGTCGTAGCGGATCACGTCGCGGGCAAAGAGCGGGTGGTCGGCGATGCCGATTCCGATCATGCCGGGTGCATCGGCAGCGGTCACGACGGCGCGCACACCCGGCATGCGGGCAGCCTTGGCGGTGTCGACGCGCAAGATCCGGCCTGACGGCACGCCGGCGCGCAAAATCGCCGCATGCAGCATGCCGGGCAGGTAGCGATCGATGGTGTAGCGTGTGCGGCCGCGCAGCTTGTCCGCCGCGTCGCGTCGTCCAAAATTCATGGTTGCGGAAGCGTCAGACACTCGGCCTCTCCCGTGATGTCGTCGCAAGCGCCAGCAGTGCGGCCTCGATGATGCGCTCATATCCGGTGCAACGACAAATGTTGCCCGTGAGAGCGGCGCGAATATCGTCGCGCGTGGCGTCGGGGCGGGTGGTCAGGAGATGCGTCAGGCTCACCACCATGCCGGGAAAGCACATGCCGCATTGAACCGCGTCGCAGGCCTCGAGTGCGGCCTGGATCGGGTTCAATCCACCATGAACGGCAAGGCCCTCGACGGTACGGATGTCGCAGCCCTCGACGAGCGCGGCCGGCATCAGGCACGACGGGGCGGGATCGCCGTCGATCAACACCATGCAGGCGCCGCAAAAGCCCTCGCGACACACCGGCTTTGCGCCTGTCAGATGAAATTCCTCACGCAGCACGTCGACGAGAGGCGAGACCGGATCGGCGGTGGAGGTGAGGTGGTCGCCGTTGACGCTCAGGTTAAGGCCCATGTTCATTCCCGACGGTTCAAGAGCCAAGCGCGGCGACAGCACGGCGGACGAGGCCAGGCAGGACGCGCACCCGGTACCAGGCAGGCACGTCGGCACTGTCGCGACCCGTAAATTCGTCGGCCAGTCCGGCCGCCGCGTCCGCAGCCTTCGCCGCATTGAGCGGATGTCCGACAAGAGCGTCCTCAAGGCGCTCCCATCGGCGCGCCACCGGCTCGACTGAACCGACGGCGACACGCGCCCTCCGAACGTGACCGGCTTCGTCGAGGCTCACGGCCAGACTGACGATGGCGCTCGGATAATCGCCGGCCTGTCGCAGCGGCAGGCGGGCGTGAACCGTCCTGCGACCGCGCCGGGGCACGATGATCCGGTGAAGCAATCGCCCCGGCGCCAGTGTCGATCTCATCATCAGGAACCGCTCCAGGCTGATTCGCTCCGGGCCGGCTCGGCTCGCGATTTCGACTTCGGCATCGAGGCAGAGCAGCGCGGGCACGCAATCAGCCGCTGCAAATGCCGTCGTTGCGAGGTTGCCGCCGATGGTTGCGATGCCGCGGATAGCCGGATTGGCGGAGCGGCTGGCCGCCGCCGTCAGCACATCGAATTCCGAAAACTCCGTCAGCGCCGCGGCCAGCGCGGCGTGCGTCACCGCCGCACCGATCTCGACTCCATCGGCATCGACCTTGATCGCGTGGAGCTCCGCAATTCTTCCAATTGCGACGTAACGCGACTTGAGGGGTTCGTGCCGGATGGGGGCGCGCATGATCCAGGTGCCGCCGGCGAAGGGCGCAGCTGCGGCGCCGCTTTCATCGAGCGCGTCGAGCGCCGCCGCCAACGAGGGGGCGACATAGATCGATCTCGAGGTGGGCGTGTCCATGGCGTCGAAACTCCAGCTTCGATCAATCAGTCTGTGCTCCATTTCGCCACTGAGCGTCGCTCGAACACCTCGCGGAACTGGCTCGTGGATTTTGGAAGCAGGGCGCCGGTGCCCCAGTCGAGGATCACGGCATGCTGGCGGATCACGTCGAGGGCGTTGATCGCACCGCTGCGATAGTTTTTTGCCACAATCTCGGGATCGAGCCGCACGTTGGCGACACGCTCGGCCCTGATTTTTGTACGAAGCGCCGAGGTCGCGGCCGTGTCGACCTCGTATTCGCACAGCTCCGCGTCAACCGTGCGCACGACAACGCCGTAATCCTTCGCGGCGCGCTCGACCGAGACATAGTCGTCCTTGATGTCTTCAACGACGAGCTTCGGGTCGCGCTCGAGCGGATCGCCGAACCCCCCGCCGCCGGCTGTCGGGCGCGAGAAGATATCGCCTTCGCCGATCGGGACATCCGAGAAGATCGAGCCGAGCCGCTCTTCGGCCTGGCCGCCGGCACGCGTCAATGTCAGGCCGTGCGGCATGGATGGTAACCCGCCTTCGATGCCCCACACTACGGCGCGCTCGCGGTCGCAGATGTAGGAAATCACGGTTTTCTCCGCCTGGAGCATGCGCGAGGTCTTCACGACCCCGGCGCCGCCGCGCCATTTGCCGGGACCAGGCGAGTCCTTGAGGATTTCGCATTCCGTGGTCAGGATCGGATTGGCGCGCTCCTGACCTTCGACCGGTTGCGACATCAGGCCGGTGCCGAAGCAAGCCGTCGTGACATTGCTGCCGTCCTTGCCGTTACGTCCGCCCCAGCCGCCGGGGAGCCAGTCGTAGAACATGAAGATGGGCTTGTCCGGGCTGCGGGCGTCGAGCCCGCCGGTGAGCAGATATTCGAGATTGAAGGCGCAGGCGAGCGCGCGCTCCGGCATTAGCTTCGACCACATCTCGTAGATCGAGTTCATGATCTTCTCGAACGGCATCAGGAAGCCGGTGACTGCGATCGGCCATTTAGCGTCGATGATCGAGCCTTCCGGCGCGATGATTTCAAAGCAGCGGTAGAATCCGGAATTGAGCGGGAGATCCGGGAAGAAAGTTTTCATACCGGCTGCGACGGCTGAGAAGGTCGTGCCGAAGGCCGAATTGTAGATCGAGCCGATGGTCGGATGGCTGCCGGTGAAGTCGTAGATGGCGCGGTCGCCCTTGATCGTCAGCTTGATACGGATCGGGATCATGCCTTCGCCGCCGGCGGGATCGCGGTCGATGAAGTCGACCGTCTCCCATTCGCCATCGGGCAGCGCCGCGATGCGCTGCCGCACCGAGCGTTCGACATAGTCCTGCACGGCAGCAAGGCCGGTCTCGACGGTGTCGCGACCATATTTGTTGACGAGACGCAGGATCTCGCGCTCGCAGACCTGGGTGGCCTGGGACTGCGCCTGGATATCGCCGATGATCGACGTTGGATCGCGGGTGTTGGAGGCGACCAGATGCGCAACGTCCTTGCAGAAGCGCCCTCTGTCGAACAGGCGGATCGGCGTGATGCGCAGGCCCTCGCGGAACATTTCGCGTGCGGCGACGTCGAACGATCCTGGCACGCTGCCGCCAACATCCGACCAATGCCCGTTCGACTGGCTGAAGGCGATCATCTTGCCGTCTGCGAAGATCGGCCGGATCAGGCGCACATCCGGGAAGTGTGTGCCGCCGGCATAAGGGTCGTTGATGGCGAAGACGTCACCCTCATGCATATCGTCGCCGAAAAAGTGCATGACGTCCTTGCAGGTGAAATGCAGCGTGCCGACATGGACGGCAATGTCCTGATTACCCTGCGCGGCGCATTCGCCGTGGGCGTCATGCAGGGCACTTGAGAAATCGCGATTGTAGATGACGAAGGAGTAACAGGTCCGAAGCACCTGCTCGCCCATCTGGTCGACACTGGTGATGAAGGAGTTCTTGAGAACCTCGAAGGTCACGGGGTCGAGCGGGAGATCTCCGGCCATGGGTTCATTCCTTCACGCGGATGATGATGTTGAGATATTTGTCGACCTCGGCACTGGCGCCCGGCGGCACGACGGTGGTCGCGTCGACCTGCTCGATGATCGCAGGGCCTTGAAAGGAGAAGCCGCTGGGCAGGTCGTCGCGCTCGTAGACAGGCGTGTCCAACCCGTTGCCTTCGAACCATACCCTGCGGCGGCCAACCGGCTCAGGGATCGCACCGGTCGGTTCGTGGATGGCGAACTCCGCCTTGGGAACGACGCCCACCGCCTTGAGATTGAGACGGAAGAAACTGACCGGGGCGCTGTCGCGGCGGAAATTGTACTCACGCTGGTGCTCGGAATGGAAGCTCTGGACGAGGTCGGCGATCGCGCCGATGGGGCTCGGCGCATGGACCGCGAGCGAGCGCCATTGGCCGCGATACATCATGTCGATCGATCGCTGAAGCACGATGTCCTGTGGCGCGACGCCTTCGCGGGTAAGCCGGGTGAGTGCGTCCTCCTCAAGCGCCGCGAACTGCGCCTCGATGTCGGCGGCATCGGCCTCGTCGGCGCCGACCATGCAGCTCTGTGAAAAATCGTGCTGCATGTCGACCAGGAGACAGCCAAGTGCCGAGGTCACGCCGGGATTGGGCGGCACGATCACGACCGGGATCGCCAGCTCGCGTGCGACATCGACCCCGTGCAGTGCACCGGCTCCGCCAAAGGCCACCAGGGCGAAGTCGCGCGGATCGTAACCACGGCTGATCGAGATCAGTCGCACTGCGTCCGACATGTTGGCGTTGGCGACCTTGACGATCGCGTCGGCAGCCTCGTGCAATCCGAGGCCGAACGGCTTTGCAACGCCGTCCTCGACGGCCTGACGTGCCAGCGCGGGGTCAAGCTTCACTTTGCCGCCGGCAAGATTGGTGCCGAGTCGGCCCAGCGTGACGTTGGCGTCCGTATTTGTCGGCTGCGTGTTGCCATTGCTGTAGCAGGCGGGGCCCGGAAAGGCCCCGGCCGATTGTGGGCCGTTGCGCAGCGAGCCGGCCGAGTCGGTCCAAGCCAGCGATCCACCGCCAGCACCGATGGTGAGCACCTCGATGGACGCAAAGCGGATTGGATAGCCGAACTCGATGTGCCAGTCCTTGGTGATGCGCGACTGCCCTTCATAGGCCAGCGAGACGTCGGTCGAGGTGCCCCCCATGTCGAGGCCGATCGAGTTGGGAAAGCCGCAGAGGCCGGCGATGTAGCGGCTGGCGATGGCACCGGCGGCGATTCCGGAACCAGCCAGACGCGCGGCAAAATCCTTGACGCTGGCCGGCGTCATGACGCCGCCGCCGGTGTGCAGCAGCAGAAGATCGCGGGTATAGCCCTCATCGGCAAGCCGTTCGCCGAGCCGACTCGTGTAACTGACCACGACGGGGCTGACGACGGCATTCGCGACCGTGGTCGAGAACCGTTCGTGCTCGAAGATTTCGGGGAGTACCTGCGAGGAAATCGAGACGGGGATGTCGGGCATTTCCTCGACGAGGATGTCGCGCATGGCGCGCTCGTTCGCTCCGTTGAGATAGGCGTTCATGAAGCAGACCGCTATCGCGGCAACGCCGCGGCGCTTGAGAATGCGCGCGACGTCGCGTGCGGCCTCGACATCGAGCGGCTCGATCACGACACCGCCGGCGTCGACGCGTTCCGGGACGGTCAGGCGGTCACGTCGCGGGACGTAAGGTTTGACGACATCCTTGTACGTATCCCAGAGGTCTTCCTTATTGGCGCGCCGAATCTCGATGACGTCGCGAAATCCCTTGGTTGTGACCACGGCCGTGCGCGGCAGGCGGCGCGTGATCAGCGCGTTGGTCGCAACGGTGGTGCCGTGGGAGAACAGCGCCACATCGGCAAGATCGACGCCAGCCTTGGACACACCGCCCATGATCCCGTCGATGGGATCTGGGGTCGAGGCCGTCTTCTCGATGCGGATGCGGCCGGTTGTTTCGTCCATGATGCAGACGTCGGTAAAGGTGCCGCCGACGTCGACGGCTACACGAAGGTTCTGCACCATGCGACTTCCTCATCGAATTGCGACCGCCAATCATATGCAGATCGGAGGCAACAATTCTTGACGCTAAGCGCAGGAAGATTTGTGCGAGAGAGCACCGACGACCACCGCACCGGCGCGCCGGAGCTTTCAGGGAAGGGCGGTGCGCGCCGCAGCGCGAGCCTCGCTCGGGGTGCAGCCGAATCGGCTGCGGTAATTCCGGCTGAACTGCGCCTGGTCACCGAAGCCCCATTGATAGGCGATTTCCGAGATGCTCTTGCGGCATGCGGGATCACGCAACATGGCGTCGGACATCGAAAGGCGTTGGTTCCGGATATAGGCGCAAACGGTGATGCCTTCCCCCTCAAAAACCTGATGCAGATATCTGAGCGAGATGCCACAGCCGTCTGCGACCATTTGCGGCGTAAGCCGCATATCGTCGAGGCGGGTGCGAATGAACTGCTCGCAGCGATGAAGGTGGCCGTTGCGAACGGACGAGGAATGGCCCAACAGCACGCGGTCGTCCGACTCGATCACCATCGCCAGGAGCTCGATGAGGTGCTTGCCCATCAAGGTACGAGCCGCGTCGTCCATGTCCGCGATGCGTTCGCCGGCAAGCCGCAGCGTGTCGACGAAAAGTGCCCCTCCGCTGCGGCTGGCGTCGAATTGCAACGTCGCAAGACGTTCGGGCCGGGATATCCGGGCGCGCAGGACGGCGCTCGGGATCTTCAGCACCCAGAGCGCCGTCGGATCGTCGTGGCTGAATTCATAGGGCAGATGGCTTCTCTCGATCACGAATGCGCCGGGCCGGCACCGGACATCCTTGCCGTCCTGCTCGAAACGGATTTCGGCGAGCTCCGGGACCGTGATGAGGAAACATTCTTCACGCTCGTTGACGAGGTGCCGTTCGCGGCGCCTGTAGAGCAAGCCATTCGAGACATTGCGGGATACTGAGAGCGGACCCATCGACCAGGCGCCAAGGCTCGCGTGGAAATCGCGACCGCCGGGAAAGACGAGATCGAGCGGGAAGTAGGTCTTCGAGACAACGTCCTGCCAGAAGTGCCGCCGACTTTGCGAGGGAACATCGCTGGTCGCATAAGTGGCCTGCATGCCGCACTCCGTCCCTGCCTTCGCCTGTTCGGGCCTTGCGCTCGTTCATCGTGCCGGCCGCCGTGATCGACCGAAGCTTGGCGAGGAGGACCTGACGGCGTCAAATCGAAATAAGCGGGCGTCGATATCTCAGATTTCGATGGCCTCGTCCGATCGTTGTCGGTGGTCGGTGCCGACAGGAGGACGTGCCGGACCGACGCCTGCCACGGCAAAGCGCATGAAGTCGCGATACGCCTTCACAGCCTCGGAAAATTCAGTGTCACGGCGCCAGGCCAGTCCGACGTCCATGCTGGGCACTTCGTTCTCGATGACGCGAGTCTCGATCCGCTGGCCCTCGAGCGACCAGGGCCGGTAGACGAGATCGGACAGGATGGTGATGCCCATTCCGCCCGCGACCATGGATCGGACCGCTTCGACGGAGGAGGTGCGGAAGATCGTTCGCGGTTCGAGCGACAAGGCGTTCCAGTAGCGCATCGACGTGTGCTTGGCTTCGTCGACGGTGAGCATGACGTAAGGGTAGGTCGCGATCTCAGCGAGATGGACGCGCTCGGCACGTGTCAGTGGATGATCGGGAGAAAGCCACAACCGGCGTGGCGACCGCAACAACGTCTCGCTCGCAAGCATGGCGTTGTTGTGCAGGTTCGAGACCAGCATGACGGCAAGATCGAGCGCACCGTCAACGACCGCGCGTTCGAGCACGTCGCGCGGCATCTCGAACAGCTCGACCGTGATCCCGGGAAAGCTCGCCTGGAAACGCATCTGATGCCGCGGCAGAAAATAGCCGGAAACGGTATAGGTGACGCCGATGCGCACCGTTCCGAACAGCGGACCGGCGGACATATGCGTCCCGTGGACGGCTTCGGCGACTGACGCAAGGATCTGGCGTCCTTGCGACAGGAACCGGTTGCCCTCCATGGTGACGGTCACGCCGGTCGGGGTGCGCTCCAGCAGGCGGGCACAGACGATGGCTTCGAGTTGCTGGATCGCGGCGGTGACCGCGGATTGCGAGACATTCAGGTCGATGGCTGCCTGGCTGATACGCCCAGTCTCAGCGGCGGCGACGAAATAGCGGATTTGTTTCAAAGAAACGGACATCACGGTCGATCCGATATTTTGATTTTACCTAACTCACGATCGGTTGAGCGCTGCTTTTGGGCGTAAGGGATTTCAATGCAACTCCCGTGCCTAGTCTGCGCGCGGGTACCTGGAGGAACACAATAGTGGAGCAGCGGACGGTCAGAGCGACCAAGCGCCGTATCGGAGCTTGGTCGCCCGGGGGCGGCCGGATACTGTACGGCCCTTCAGCGCCTACGCCAATAAAGCACTGCGAAGCTTGCCCAGCAACCCGGCCCGGCTCTTGCGCGCCGCAAGGGCCTCTTCCATTCCGACCTTGACGAACTTCACCGGAGTGTTGGGCTGGAGCTGGCCGATCAAATCCATGTCCGCCGCGATGACCGTGCCGACCATGAAATAGCCGCCGCCCGAGACGGCGTCACGATGCAGCACGATCGGCTCGGTGCCCCCGGGAACCTGGATCGATCCGTAGGGGTAGCAGGCATCGGTGATGTTGGACGGATCCGAACCTGCTCCGAAGGGGGGCTCGCGCGGCACGAATTCGAGCGGCTTGCCACCCTTGAAGCGGTAACCGATCCGATCAGCTTCCGGTGCGACCTTCCAGGTGTCGCCGAAAAAGCCAACGCCGGCCGTCTCGGTGATGCGATGCCAGTAGAGCCCGGGCATCACGCGCAATTCCGTCGGCATCCCCGCCGGCAGGCCGCGCAGATCCTTCGCGATTGTGCGGCCATCCTTGAAGGATGCGCTGGCCCCGCCGATGGGAAGTTCGTCACCGGCCTCGAGCTTTCGGCCCTTGAAGCCGCCCAGCGCGCCGAGCGCGTAGGTGGAACGCGAGCCAAGGACAAGCGGCACGTCGATGCCGCCAGCGATCGCAATATAGCCGCGCGCGCCCTGCTTGAGGAAATCGAAGGAGAGCTTCTGGCCGCGCTTCACCTTGAAGCTCGTCCAGGTTTCGCGCGGTTCGCCATCGAGCCTCGGCGGCAGCTCGGCGCCAGTGATCGCGACCAGGGCGTCATCGGTGAACTCGAGCTCCGGCCCCATGAACACGGCCTCGAGGACTGCAGCGCCTTCCTCGTTGCCCACGAGCAGGTTTGCAGCGGCAAGGGCGTGACGATCCATGCCGCCGGAGAGCGGGATGCCGATGTGATAGTAGCCGGGACGCCCCAAGTCCTGCACGGTTGTGGCAAGGCCGGGCTTCAAGACTTTAATTGCCATGGAGAACCCCCTCGAGCTTGCGATTATAGGCGTCGATGTCGTGGTTGAACTCGGTCAGCGAAAACGAGACGTCGCGGATGATTGGCGCGAAACGGCCGGCATCGACATCGGCCACGGCAGCGTCATAGGCCGCTCGGTCGATCGGCTTCCACTTCACGATGTCGCCCGGCTTGAACAGGCACATGAAGTCGCGCAGATAGCTGATCTTCTGGTTGGGGTCGTAGATCGGCATCGGCGTGATGCCGAACATCTGGTAGCCGCCGGCGCCGCGTACCGAATAGATGCAGCTGAAGCATCCGCCGTGCCCGACGGTGAGTTTTGGCGTGTCCGTGCGCGGGCGCAGATATTTCGGCGCCTGGATCTGCCGCTGGCGTTCCACCATCTGGTAGAGGAACGGCAGGCCCGCGACGAAACCGACCATCGAGACGAACCATGGCGCGCTTGAGTGGGCTTTGATGAAGGCGTCGACACCATCTAGTCCGTTGATGCGCGCGGCATATTCGAGATCGGTGCCGTTCGGGTCCTGATGGCGCTCTCGGAAGCGCATCAAGGTCTCGTGCGTCCAGGGGTCATTGTAGAGCACGGGGATTTCGATGATCCGCGTCTTGATGACGGGAGCGGATTTCTCGGATGCGGAATCCAGCTTTTTCAGCTCTGCAAGCAGGTCGTCGGGCTTGATCTGATCCGGATCGAACTTGACCTGATAGGACGCGTTGGCCGGGCAGATCTCGGTCACGCCGTTGATCTTGGCCTCGCGCACCGCATTGGTGATGAAGAGGCCTTTGAAGAACGCCTCAAGTGACATGGCCTCAGCGACCTCGGCGAAGATGTGCTCATCGCCGCCGTAGGAAAATCGAGTTTGCATGACTAGCGGCCTCCTGTTGCTGACGGGGCGGGTTCTCTCGCGGTCATTGCGCGACCTTGGCGGTCGGTGACGGCGCTGTGGTGCCGAGCGACGCCGCATGGGTTTCCAGCCATGGTTCGAGCCAGGCTGTATGAAAGCGCGCGGCCTGAACGTCGGGATCGCGCGCGAGCGCCTGATGCAGCGGCTTGGTCGTCGCCAGGCCCTCGACGCTGAGCTCCGCAAGCGCACGCTCGAGCCGCCGGATCGCACTCGGTCTGTCCTTGTCGTGCACGATCAGCTTGCCGAGCAGGCTGTCGTAGAACGGCGGTACGGTGTAGCCCTGATAGAGCATGCTATCGAAGCGCACGCCGTCTCCTTCGGGTACGCTGAGGCCGCTGATTGTGCCGGGGCTTGGGAGAAAGCCTTTCGCGGGATCCTCGGCGTTGATGCGGACTTCGATCGAATGACCGTGGACGCGAACCTGATCTTGGCGGAAGCGCAGCGGCTCGCCGCCGGCAATCCGGATCATCTCGCCCACGAGGTCGATGCCAGTGACCATCTCCGTCACGGGGTGTTCGACCTGGATTCGCGTGTTCATCTCCAGGAAGTAGAACTCGTGGCTGCGGTCGTCATAGAGATATTCCAGCGTTCCGGCGCCGCGATAGTCGACGGCCTTGGCCAGCGCAACGGCCGACGAACACAGTCTGTCGCGAACGGCCGGCGTCAGCGAAGGCGAGGGGGCTTCTTCCCAGACCTTCTGACGGCGCCGTTGCAGCGAGCACTCGCGCTCGAAACAATGGATGATGTCGCGCCCATCGCCGAGGATCTGCACCTCGATGTGCCGCGCACCTTCAATCAGCTTCTCGACATAGAGCCCGCCATCGCCGAAGGCCGCGAGCGCCTCCGCCTGTGCCTGTGGCATCAGATGATGGAATTCCTCGGCGGAACGTGCGATGCGGATGCCGCGTCCGCCACCACCGGCCGCGGCCTTGATCATCACGGGAAAGCCGGTCTTCTCGACCAGCGCGAACGCTGCGTCGGCAGATTCCAGGCGTCCGGCGCTGCCGGGAACGGTCGGCACGCCGGCCGCGGCCGCAGCCTCCCGGGCCGCGACCTTGTCGCCCATCAGCCGGATCGATTGCGCCGTCGGACCGACAAAGATCAGTCCCGTCGCCTCGACGGCGGCCGCGAACTCGGCGTTCTCGGCCAGGAAGCCGTAACCGGGATGGATGGCGTCGGCGCCGGTCGTCTTGGCGGCGGCGAGGATCGTCGCCTGGTTGAGATAGGACTTGGAGGCTTGCGGCGGACCGATCTCGATCGACTCGTCCGCGAGCTTCACGGCAAGCGAATCCTTGTCGGCCTTGCTGTAGACCTGCACGGTCGCGATGCCGAGTTCGCACGCCGCACGAATGATACGGACGGCGATCTCGCCCCGATTGGCGATGAGGAGCTTTTGGATCGTCATGGCTGGTCTGGCGGTCTCAAACATCAATCTCGGCAATTGGTTGTCCCGCCATTATGGCTTCCTCATTCTCGGCCAGGAAGCGCAAGATCTTTCCCGACGCGCCGGCCTTCACCTCGTTGAATGATTTCATCACCTCGATGAGACCGATCGTGTCGTTCTCCGTGATCGTGTCGCCGTCCGACTTGTAGTCCGGCTTGTCGGGTGCGGGCTTGCGATAGAATATGCCGGGTAGGGGCGAGAATATCTGCTGTGTTGCCATGAGGTCCTCCTGGTTGTACGTTTCTTCGGCAGTTCTCATCGCGCGGTGAGATAGGGGCGGACGGCCTCGCGAACCGCGTGTGCGATCGCGACGGCATTGGGCGTGTCGGAGTGGATGCAGATCGAGTCGGCTCCGACCAGGACGTCGTTTCCTGCCACCGAGCGGGTCTTGCCTTCGTTCACCGCGCGCGTGCACCGCGACGCCGCATCGGCCGGATCCTTGGCTTCATGCTCGCGTGTGATGATGAGGCTGCCGTCGGCATTGTAGTCGAGGTCGGCGTAGTATTCGGCGACGAAGGTGTGGCCGCGCCGCTCGTAGACCATCTGATGCAGCGTGCCCTTCATGCCGAGCAGTGGCACCTTGTAGACATCGGCGGCATCGGCGACGGCCTCCGCGATGTTCTCGCTGCGCGCGGCCATGCCGTAGAGGGCACCGTGCGGCTTGATGTGATTGAGCGGTAGGCCTTCGGCATCCAGGAATGCCTTGAGCGCACCGATCTGATAAAGCAGGCAGTTCGTCAATTCCTCGCGGTCGATCTTCATCTCCCGCCGTCCGAAGCCCTGCAAGTCCGGCAGTGACGGATGGGCGCCCACCTTGACGCCGAATTGCTTGGCGAGCTGCACCGTTTTCCGCATGTGATTGAAGTCGGATGCATGGAAGCCGCAAGCCACGTTGGCGACATCGATGTGAGGCATCAGGGCCTTGTCGTCACCCATCTTGTAGAGGCCATAGGCCTCGCCCATGTCGCAATTGATCACGACCATTCTCCTGTTTCCTCTCAATGGCTTGCGTTCAGTCCAGGGGGAAGGCCGCCCGCAGGTGCGACACGCACCGCGGGCGGCGCATTGCCAGCTTACTTCGACACCAGATAGTCGACCGGGATCTTCTCCGAGATGGTCCACTGATCGACCATCTTCGGCTTGCCGCCCTCGGTGTCGATAATCAGGTAACGGCCCTGGTTCTGATGGTGGATGTCCTTGTTGAAGGTACGCGGCCCGAACAGCGTGGCCTCGTTGTTCATCTTTTCCAGCTCGGCGACCACAGCCGGGGCGTCGGTGGTCTTGGCACGTTCGACCGCCTTGGCCCAAACGTCGATCAGGACATAGCCGGGATAGACGTACTGGCTGGACGGATCGCCGCCCGTGACTTCCTTGTACTTCTTGTTGAACTCGCCGACCTTCGGATTGGGATCGTCGCCGTAGATCGAGCCCTGCACTGGAACGTAAAAGTTCGACAGATCCGGAACGGCGTTCAGCCAGTAGCTGCCGTCCATGCCCGAGCCGTTAAGGATCATCGACTTGATGCCGGCAGCCCGGATCTGCTTGATGGCCGAGACCGCACCCGGCATCATCGTGCAAACCATGATGGCGTCGGGCTCCTTCGGCAGGCTCTTGATGCGCGTGATCTGGGACGCGATCGAGGCGTCGTCATTCTTGAACGTATCGCTTCCGGCCAGCGTCGCGTCCTTGAGCTTCGGCATCATCCAGTCGAAGCCATCGCAGATGCCCTTGTTGTAGACGGTCCAGCTGTCGAGAAGCCGGTAAAAGCTGCGGGCATTCTTCTTGTTGTAGGCCCATTCCGCCATGGTCGCGCCCTGCACGGCGGCCAGAACCGACGCGGAGAACGAGTAGGGGCCGACGCCGGGGATGCCGGCCTTGATCGATTCGGCGCAGAGGAAGAACGAGACTTTGCCCGCCGCTTGCGCCTGGAGCGCCGCCGGCGCGCCGAAATCGTAATCGCAGGACACGACCACGAGATCTGCGCCCTGATCGAGCACCGCGAGACCTGCCTTCGCGCCTTCGGCCTGGTCGGTCTTGGTGTCGGCAAAGACGGCCTTGATCTTCTTGCCGAGCAAGCCTCCCGCCTTGTTGATCTCGTCGATGCGGATCATTGCCGCATCTTGTGCCGGCTTGTCATAGGCTTGCATGAAACCCGAAGCCGCGGTCGCAAATCCGACGACGATCTCGTCGGCCGCTTTGGCAGGTGTGAACCAGAGTGCGGACACTCCAGTCAGGACGCTCAGTATTCTCGCAAGACGCATAACCATTCCTCCAGCTGTGCAGTTAAATTCAGTTCAGTTCCTTCATCGCGGTCCGCACCGGGCGTGACCATCGTCGCAGCATCGGCCATCCGCGCCAGGAGAACTCCTGGTTGCGGGTGAGGCCGGTCGGCAGGTACATCAGGATGACGATGGTGATGATGCCGATCGCGATCTCCTGGACGCCGTTCGGCAGCGCAACCTTGAGTGCGCCAAGGCTGATGCCCTTCTCGAGGTTGCGGAACAATTCGATCAGCACCGAGATCGTGACGACGCCGGTGACGGCGCCGCTGAGGCTGTACATTCCGCCGACGACCAGCATCGACAGGGTGATGAAGGTCGTCCGCAGATAAAAGGCACCGGGGTTGACGATGCTCAGGAAGTGCGCGTAGAGCGCACCGGCTATGCCGATGATGAAGGCGCTGACCACGAATGCGATCAGCCGCTCGCGGACAATGTCGATGCCCGAGGCGCTGGCGGCGACCGACTCATCGCGTGTGGCGCGAAGCGCGAGCCCGGAGCGGGAAATCGCGTAGAGATAGGCGATCAGGATCGCAACAGCCGCACCGAGCCAGCCGATCCATACGTTCATGGTCGGCGGTATGCCGACGATCGAACCCTGTCCGCCCGTGACCGAATCCCAGTTCGAATAGACGTTGTTGACGACGCCGAGAAGTCCGAAGGTCGCGATTGAGGCGGCAATCCCCGACAGGCGCATGATGACGCGACCAACGACGAGCGCGAACAGGGCGGCGAACACGCCCGAAATGGGTGTGGCGACCCACATCGGCAGTTGCGTGTGCAGCAGCCACGCGGGCAGTCCCTTGAGTGTGATCGACTTCATCACGGGCGGGATCGCGAGCCATGCGGTCATGTAGGCGCCGAGGCACATGAAGCTGATGTGCCCGAACGAGAGCAGGCCCGAATTTCCGACAAACACGTAGAGGCCGACGACCACCATGATGTTGATGAACATCTCGACGGCCGTCCGGTTGAACGCTCGGGTGCCGAACTGATAGCTCAGCGCCGCCATGACGAGCAGCACGACGATCAGCATGATCGGTGTCAGCATCGTTTGCCGGATGACAGACGGCCGCTTCGACATCGATCAGACCCTCTGCTTGGCGGATTTTGGTGCAAACAGGCCTTGCGGCCGCACCAGCAGGACGACGATCACCGCGCCATAGACGAAGGCATCGCGAAAGACGCGTGCGTCGTGCGGCAATGTTGCCTGGAAGACGACGCTGGCGGCGCCAATGATGAAGCCGCCGGCGACGGCGCCGGGTACACTGCCGAGGCCGCCGATCACGGTGGCGATGAAGGCGATCAGCATGACGTTGGCACCCATGTTGATGTCGGCGGTGCCGGAGATGGTGGCCAGGATCAATCCGATCGCCGCAGCCAGCATGCCGCTGATGGCAAAGGCCAGCAGGATGACGCCGTTGGCGCGGACGCCGAGCATGCGCGCCATGGTGAAGTTTTCGGCCGCGGCACGCATTTCGAGGCCATAGCGTGTGCGCTTGAGGAACAGCACGAGCACGGCGAGCGCTGCCAGCGTAATGACGATGGTCACGACCTGCAGCATCGGGATGTGGGCGCCGAGAAAGTCGACCGGGAGGCCGAGACTTGGCCACAGCGTGATCGACTTCGGACGGCTCGAATAGAACATCAGCAGGATGTGGCGGATGACGAAGCCGAGGGCGAAGGACGCGATCATCATCGTTGCCGGATTGGTGTTGCGGAAACGGCGGAATACGATGATCTCCGACAGGATCGAAAGAGCCGCGCCGATCATCAGCAACAGCGGAATTAGGAGATAAAACGGCAGCATGCCGGCGAAAACGACCGCGGTTGCATCGATCGATGGCCACAGCATTGCGAACACGCAGAAGGCGATGAAGTCGCCATGGGCGAAGTTGACGAGCCGCATGACGCCGAAGATCAGCGCGATGCCCAGCGCGCCCAGAGCATAGAGACTGCCGAGGCTCAGTGCGTCGAAGATGATCTGCAGAACCGCCGTCATGCTCAGTGGTCTCCGAAGCCGAAATAGGCCTGCTTCAGCCGCTCGTCCTTGATCATGTCGGCGGCGGCGCCCTCGAGGACGATGCGTCCGCCGCGAATCAGGATCATGCGTCCACCGGTCATCATGGCGCGCGTCGAGCTTTGCTCGACGATCAGCAGCGTCAGCTTGCGCTGCGCCCGTAGCCGCACCAGGATCTCGTAGACCTGATCGATGATCTTGGGCGCGAGTCCGAGCGATGGCTCGTCGATGGCCATGATGCGCGGAGCCGTCATCAACGCGCGACCGATGACAAGCATCTGCTGCTGGCCGCCGGAGAGCATGCCCGCCGCAGTGTGACGACGATCGGCCAGCATCGGGAATTCGGCGTAGACGGATTCGAGGTCGCCGGCGATCTTGTGCCTGTCGCGCCGCATACCTGTGCCGACCTTCAGATTTTCCTCGATGCTCAGTGCGCCGAAGACGTTGCGTCCTTCCGGCACCAGCGAAAATCCCCGCCGGGCGATGTCCTCCGGCGAGGCGCCCGTCACTTTCGCGCCGTCCATGGTGATGGCGCCCGAGCCCGTCGGCACGACGCCGGCGATCGCGTTCAGCAGCGTCGATTTGCCTGCGCCATTGGGGCCTGTTACGAACAGCACCTCACCCTCGGCGATCTCTAGCGTGACGCCGCGCAACGCCGTCAGGCGTCCGTAGCTGACAGTGATGTCGTCGACGGCGAGCAGCGTCATGATGCGGCCCCCATCTCGGTCACGAGCGCCGGAATCACTTCGTCACGCTGCGTGCCCATATAGGCGTGCCGGACCGCGTCGCTGTTGCGGATCTGCGCAGGCGCGCCGACTTCGATGATCTCGCCGGAATCGAGCACGAAGATGCGCTCGCAAAGTTCGAGCACGAGGCCGATGTTGTGCTCGATCAGCAGCACGCCGACGCCGAGTTCGCCGGCGATCCGCCGGATGATGACGGCCAGATCGTGGCTTTCATGCTCGGACATGCCGGCGGCGGGTTCGTCGAGCAGCAAATAGCGCGGCGTGCACATGATGGCGCGGCCGATGGCGACGCGGCGCTCGTCGGTGTAGGGCAGGGCGCCCGCGATCGTGCTGCCGAGATGCGATATGCCAACCCAGGCCATCACGCGCTCGGCCTCCGCGATCGCCTCGCGCCGCGTCTGGCCCAGACCCACGCCCGTGACCTCGAGATTGTCCACGACCGGGAGGTCGCGGAAAAGTCGGCCGGACTGAAACGTGCGCGCGACGCCCTTGCGTCGAAGCTTGTGGGCCGGGATGCCGTTGAGCATCTCGCCTTCCAGGTCGACGGTCCCTGTGCCGACCGGCTGAAATCCCGTCAGCACGTTGATAAGTGTCGTCTTCCCAGCGCCGTTGGGGCCGATCAGTCCGGTGATGCGTCCCCGCGGAACCGTGAGCGCGACTTTGGACAGCGCTTTCAAGCCTTCGAATTGGACGCTGACGTCGCGAGCGCTCAACTCCAAGCCACCGGAAGTCATCTCAACGCCTTCTCACTCGCCGCCAATCACAGACGGAGTTTTGCGTTGCGGGAGACGCTTGTAAAATTCGAAATATCGTTCGCGGATATCGGAAATTATGATGACGGCGACATTCCGGGAACGCATCGTCGCGGCGAAGCGCCGCGCCGTGGCGCTCCGGAGTTGCAGAGCCACAAGACTCCATCACGAAAATGGACAGCATGACTTCATCTTCGTGCGAAACCGGCGCGATGTCGCGATACCCGTCGAGCCATGATGCCTGGAGCTCAGCCACCACGGGGTCGTGCTCCATGAAGCTGACGGCGGCCGCAAAGTCGTAGAAGAACCAGGAGAGGCCGCAATCGTCGAAGTCGATCACACCGAGACGCGCGCCGTCGATGAGAAGATTGGCCAGCCGCAGAAACGATGTGGCACATGGTCACTGCGCAAGAGTGACGCCCGAACGGGCCAGCGCTTGAACCACCTTGCACAGTTTTGCTACAGTGCGGCACGAATTGCGGCAATTTCCGCCGCAACAACGCGCTTGACATAGTATCCGATCTCAACGACCGTATCGTGCAAGCGTAGGGCAAGACGGCCCATCAACGCGGTGAGTTCAACCATTTCCAACGCCACGCTTTCATCGCGTGTTCGGTTGGCGGCGAGGGCGCCCTCGGCTTCACAGCCGACGGGCGCTTTTTTGTTTTGGATCGAGTGATGGCGCAGAAGCGATATCGAATTGGCGTGATGTTCTCGACGACGGGCTCCTATAGCGTCGTCGCGCGCTCGATCCTCAATGGCGCATTGTTGGCCTTCCAGGAGGTCAATGCGGGCGGTGGCGACATCGTGTTGGAGCCGGTCGTGGTCAATCCTTCGGGCGACCTCGCTCGTTATCGTTCGCTGAGTCTCGAACTCCTGGGGTCCGGCATTCGCCACGTGGTTGGCTGCTACACCTCGTCGAGCCGAAAAGAGGTGATCCCGTGCTTCGAGAAGTTCGATGGACTGCTATGGTATCCGTCTCACTACGAGGGTTTCGAGAGTTCCGATAACGTCATCTATACCGGCGCTGCACCGAACCAGCACGTGCTGCCGTTGGTTGATTACCTGGCATCCCGGGTCGGCTCTCGCGCCTTCTGTGTGGGCTCCAACTACATCTGGGCCTGGGAGAACAACCGCATCTTTCGCGAGGCATTGACCGCCCGCGGCGGCACCGTGCGCGCCGAGCGCTATCTCTCGGTCGGCGATACCGAGGTCGACCAGGTCATCGCGGCCATCATCGATCAGCGACCCGACTTCGTGTTCAACAATCTGATCGGCACCAGTGCCTATGCCTTCTTTCGAGCGTTCCGTGCCGCCTGCCGCGCCCGCGGCATCGACCAGGCCGCCGAAATTCCGGTCGCGAGCTGCACGCTGTCGGAACCGGAATTGCCTGAAATCGGCCTGGACGCGGTCGACGGGCACCTGTCCTCGAGTGTCTATTTCTCCTCGTTAAACTCTCCGGAAAATGCTGCGTTCATTCGCGCCTATACGACGTCCTTTCCGAAAGGACCGGTCTCGTCGGCAGACGCTGAATCCTCCTACATCGCCGTCAAGCTGCTCGCGGCGGCGCTGGTGCAGGCCGGGACCGACGATGCCCGCACCGTGCGTGCCGCCGTCGCCGACCAGCGGCTACGCGCCCCGCAAGGCGAGGTCCGCATCGACCGACAGACCTTTCACGCCTGGCTCACGCCACGGATCGGCCGTTCGACCGCCGGCGGGCAGTTCGAAGTGCTGCTGGAATCGCGCGAGCCGATCGCTCCGGATCCCTATCTCGTCCAGTCGTCGCCGCGCTTCGCCAGCGCGATGCGCTCCCCGCTGTTGAAGGTGGTGCAATCATGAGCTCCCGACTGCTGCAAAACTTCAAGGGCGGCCGCGCCATCGTCGTGGTCAGGCGGGGCGGATGGGAGAGTGCGCTCGAAACGACGCTCGCCAAGCTCGGCGTCTCCACCGAATATCCTGAGATCGTCGACGGCCGGGCCCAGATCGAGATTGCGAGCCTTCAGGCCGACCGCGACATCCTGTTCGTGGACGGTGATCTCGAAGGCGCGGTAGCGATCGAGGTCAACCCGGCCTCGCGGCTGCCTCCGGCGCCGGTGATCGGCCTCGTTGGCGTCGAGGCGCCGAGCCGGCTAAAGGCGCTCGTCAATCTCGGTGCGACCTCGTTCCTGCGCAAGCCGGTGCATGGCGGCGCGGTCTATACATCCCTGTTCATGGGCATCAACCAGTTCCTGCTGCGCGCCGAAATGAGCGAGCGCCTCCAGGATCTCGAGGAGCGCCGTCGCGGTCGTCGTGCGGTGATCCGGGCCGTCATCCTGCTGATGCAGCAGGACAGCCTCGATGAGGATGGTGCCTATTCCCAGCTCCGTCGCGAAAGCATGCGCGCGCGGCAGAACATGGAACTCTATTGCGAAGAGTTTCTAAGCAAGCGGGCGAAGCCGCCCGACACGACCGGCCGCACGACCGGCATCATGCTGCAAGGCGGCAACAAGCAAGCCATCTAGGAGAAGCGAAATGAGCAAGTCTGTATTGCGGGGGCTGCGTGCCGCAGCCCTCACGGGGACGCTTGTCCTCGGATCCACCCTGGTACAAGCGGCCGAGAACCCGATCAAACTCGGCGTGCTGGAGGATCAGTCCGGCGACTTCGCCGCGGCCACCATCGGCAAGGTCCACGCCATCGAGCTCGCCGCCGAGGAAATCAACAAGGCCGGCGGCATCATGGGCCGGCCGCTTGAGCTCGTTCCTTACGACACCCAATCTGACAACACCCGCTACCAGGAGTTCATGCGGCGCGTGCTCCAGCGCGACAAGGTCGACGTTGTGTTCGCGGGCTTCTCCTCGGCCTCGCGCGAGGCCTATCGGCCGATCGTCGACCAGTTCAACGGCTTCGCCTTCTACAACAACCAGTATGAAGGCGGCGTCTGCGACGGCCATATGGTCGTCACCGGCGCGGTGCCCGAGCAGCAGTTCTCCACGCTGATCCCCTATATGATGGAGAAGTACGGCAAGAACGTCTACACGCTAGCGGCCGACTACAATTTCGGCCAGATCTCGGCGGAGTGGGTGCGCAAGATCGTCAAGGAGAACGGCGGCAAGATGGCCGGCGAGGAATTCATCCCGCTCGGCGTATCGCAATTCTCGCAGAGCATCCAGAACATCCAGAAGGCCAAGCCCGACTTCGTGGTCACGCTGCTGGTCGGCACCGCACAGGCCTCTTATTACGAGCAGGCGGCTTCCGCCAACGTCAACCTGCCGATGGCGTCCTCCGTCAACGTCGGGCAGGGCTACGAGCACAAGCGCTTCAAGCCGCCGAGCCTGAAGGACATGTACGTCACCACCAACTACATCGAGGAGATCGACTCGCCCAAGAGCAAGGCGTTCTACGCCAAGTTCAAGGCGAAGTTCCCGAGCGAGCCGTATGTGAACCAGGAGGCGGAAAACTCCTATCTCGCCGTCTATCTCTACAAGCAGATGGTGGAACGGGCGAAATCGACCAAGCGTGAGGACATCCGAAAAGTGATCGCGATGGGAGATGTCTGCATGGATGCGCCGGAGGGCAAGGTCTGCATCGACCCCAAGAGCCAGCATATGTCGCACACGATCTATCTGGCCAAGGTGGGTGCCGATCATTCGATCTCCTTCCCGAAGACCTGGGAGGACATCAAGCCATACTGGTTGGGTGAGGCCGGCTGCGATCTCACAAAGAAAGATCCGATGGCCCAATACACGCCGTCGAATCCGCCGCCGAAACCCTGACCCGGCGGCTGATCGCTCCGGCCCTCCGGGCACGCCCTGGCGTTGCCGGCGGGCCGGGGCGATCACGGACATCTGCGGCGGTAACGCCGCGTCTTCCTCCAGACTGGTTGGTTCATGGATATCGCGACCCACGTGTTTTCGGCGCTCTATCAATTCGGCGACGCCTTTGCGTTTCTGGTGCTGTCGGCCTGCGGGCTCGCGGTGATCTTCGGCATGATGGGCGTGATCAATCTCGCCCATGGCGAGTTCATCATGTGCGGTGCGTATGTGACGGCTGCGACCGTGCATGCGGGCTTGCCGCTGCCGCTGGGCATCCTGGCAGGCACGGTCGTATCTGCGCTTGTCGGCGTCCTCGTCGAACTCGCGGTCATCCGCCATCTCTACGACCGACCGCTCGACACCATCGTCGCGACCTGGGGCCTCAGCCTGATCGCCACGCAGGGCACGTTGATCATGGTCGGATCGACCATGGCCGGCGTTGGTACGCCGTTCGGCAGCTTTCAAGTTGGTGACTATTCCTATTCGATCTATCGCATCGTGCTGTTCTGCGCCGCGCTCGGCGTGCTGGCCGGGCTCTACGCGCTGTTCAACTGGACGCGCTTCGGCGTGCTGGCGCGCGCCACCATTCAGGTCCCGCATATGGCCGCCGCGCTCGGAGTCGACACCCGCTTGATCTACAGCCTCACCTTCGCCTGCGGGGCGGGGCTCGCCGGCCTCGCCGGTGGTCTCTATGCGCCGACCATGACGCTGGTGCCCACCATGGGCGCCACCTTCATCATGGAGGCATTCGTCACCGTGGTAATCGGCGGCGCCGACGTGTTCCTCGGCACGGCGCCGGCCGGCGGCCTGCTCGCGATCGTGAAGTCGGGGATGACGTCCTGGCAAGGGCAGCTATTCGGTCAGATCGGTCTCTTGGTCGCCGTCATCATTGTGGTCCGGGTGCTGCCGAAGGGCATCTCCGGCTTCGTGCTGCGCGAACGCACCTGACGGAGTGATGGCGTCGTGAGCGGTTTCCTCTCTTTCTTCTGTCGTCTCGAAGGCCCACAGACCGTCGGTCGTGGTCCGGCCTTCTGGAGCCTATTTGCCGTCGTGATGATGATCGCGGTCGCCTATCCGCTGTTCAGCGACGGCTACACGGTCGGCAACACCGTCTACTTCTTCGTCTGGGTGTTCATCGCTCTCAGCCTCTGCCTGATCTGGGGCTATGGCGGCTCGCTCTCCTTCGGTCAGACCGCGTTCTTCGGCATCGCGGGATATGGTTACGGCGTCCTGACCCTCAATTTCGGTTCGGCCTATGGATTCACATTGGTGGCGCTGGTGGCGGCGGTCGCGATTGCGGCGCTCTTTGCGGCCTTGCTCGGCTATTTCATGTTCTTCGGCCGCATCGCCGGCGTATTCCTCGGTATCGTCACGCTCGCCGTGACCCTGATGCTGGAGCGCTTCATGGCGCAGACCGCGGGACCGGAGTGGCACATTGGTAGTGCGCGGCTCAACGGCTTCAACGGCATGAGCGCGATGCCGCCTCTAACCATCCCGTGGCCGGGGGAGCCGATCGTGCTATTCGCCGATGTCGGGCTATATTATTTCGTGCTTGGCCTTTTGGTCTTCGTCTATCTGGCCTTGCGCATCCTGATGAACTCGTCATTCGGCAATGTGATCGTCGCGATTCGCGAGAACCCGGAACGGGCCGAGATGCTCGGCTACGATGTTCGCAAGTATCAGCTCATTACTTTCGTCATTGGCGCCGTGCTAGCGGGGATATCGGGCGTGCTCTACACGGCGTGGGGACAATATATCACGCCTTCGAGCATGGGCATGACGGCAGCGGCGTTGCCGCTGATCTGGGTTGCCGTCGGTGGCCGCAGTGACCTGACCTCGACCGTAGTCGGCACGCTGGTCGTGCTGGCGGCATTCCAGGCGCTCACGATCTACGGCAGCCAGTATGCGCTCGTCTTCATGGGTGTGCTGCTGGTGCTGACCGTCCTCATCGCCCCGAACGGTCTCGTGCTCGGGACGATGAACTGGTTCGGGCGACTGGCCGCGCGCATCACCCAAAGGGCCGGCTGATGTCATTGCTCGAGCTTCGTAAACTGAACAAGCATTTTGGTGGCCTGCACGTCACCAATGCCGTTGACCTCACGTTGGAGGCGGGTGAGATCCACTGCCTGATTGGCCCGAACGGCGCCGGAAAGAGTACGTTGTTCCGCCTGATCCTCGGCGAGCACCATCCCGGCAGCGGCGATGTCCTCTTCGCGGGAGAAAACATCACGTCGCTGAAGTCCTTTGCGCGGATTCGCCGCGGACTGTCGGTCAAGTTCCAGGTGCCTGGTGTCTTCAAGGGGTTATCCGTCCGCCAGAACCTTGAGATCGCCTTGCAGAGCCGACATCGCGGTAGGGAGCTCGAAGCGGAGATCGACAGACTGCTCGCCTTCCTCGGACTTGCGAGCGAGCAGGCGCAGACCGCCGGCAATCTGAGCCACGGCCAGAAGCAGTGGCTCGAGATCGGCATGGCGATCAGCTTGAAACCGAGCCTTCTGTTGCTCGACGAGCCGACCGCCGGCATGTCTCCGGAGGAAACCCACATGACGGGTGAGATGGTGCAGCGGCTGAATGCCGATGGCATGACTGTGCTGGCGATCGAGCACGACATGGCCTTCGTGCGCCAGGTTGCGCAGCGCGTGACCGTGTTGCATCTCGGTCAGGTCTTTGCGCAGGGCTCGATCGACGAGATCGTGGCCGACGAACGTGTAGCGGCGATCTATCTGGGGCAGGCCCATGCTTGATATGCCGCGTAAGGAAGTGATCCTCTCGACGCTGGCTCTGCGCGCCGGCTATGGCGGCAAGCCCGTCCTGCAGGGCCTCGAGATCGAGGTGCGGGAAGGCGAGATCGTCGCTGTCATCGGACGCAACGGTGTCGGAAAGTCCACGCTGATGAAGAGCCTGATCGGGCTGGTGCCAGCGATGAGCGGCTCGATCGTCTATCGCGGCAAGGCGGTGGAATCTCTCCCGGCACACAAGCGGGCTCGCCTCGGCATGGGTTTTGTGCCGCAGGGGCGCGACGTGTTCCCGCGGCTGACTGTCGGCGAGAACGTTGCGGTCGGCGCCGCGATCAAGGGCAGCGGCATCCCCGAGGAAGGGCGGCGCAAGATCGTCGAGGCGTTTCCGATTCTCGCCGAGCGCTGGACCCAGCGTGCCGGCACGATGTCCGGCGGCCAGCAGCAGCAACTCGCGATCGGGCGGGTCTTGATTGCCGATCCCAATCTCATCCTGCTCGACGAGCCGTCGGAGGGCATCCAGCCCAACATCGTTCAGGATATCGCGCGCAACATGGTCGAGCTCAACCGTAGGACTGGCGTGACCATCATCCTGGTCGAGCAGAATCTCGACATGATCCGTGCCATGGCGCAGCGCTGCTACGTCATGGACAAAGGCCGCATCGTCGCAAGCCTCGACCGCTCGGCGCTCGACGATGAGGCTGAGATGCGCCGCCACCTCGCGGTTTGAGAGCGACGCCTATAACCAAGGAGAACAGCAATGGCCTGGCAAAACGACTCGATTATGGCCCGCAAGGGTGTCGCCAAGGGCGAGCGCGGCAAGGAATACACGATCACCGAAACCGAGCAAGGCAAGTACCACTATGTCTACGGCCCCTATGTGAAGCCGGTGCTGACGGTCGATCCGGGCGCCGTCGTCTCCGCCGAGACGCATGACGCGTTCGAAGGCGCAATCAAGCACGAGACCGACAGCCCGTCCAAGATTCTCAACTTTCCGTTCCTCAATCCGCAGAACGGACCGATCCACGTCAATGGCGCCGAGAAAGGCGACGTGCTGGCCGTTTACATCGAAAGCATCGTGCCACGGGGACCGCAGCCGTGCGGCACCACCGTGGTCATGCCGGACTTCGGAGGGCTGGTCAGCACTGCCCAGACCGCGCTGCTCAATCCCGCGCTCCCTGAGCGCGTTAAAAAGCTCGAGATCGATGCCAAGACCGGAACGAAGTGGAACGACAAGATCACGCTGCCCTACGAGCCCTTCATAGGCACCATCGGTACCTCGCCGGAGATTGAGGCGATCTCGTCGCTGGTTCCGGACTATTACGGTGGTAACATGGACCTTCCCGACGTCGGTGTCGGTGCCGTCATTTACCTGCCGGTCAACACCAAGGGTGCGCTGCTTTATCTCGGCGACTGCCATGCCGCACAAGGCGATGGCGAGCTCTGTGGGGTCGCCATCGAACATCCGACCGTGACAACGGTTCAGATCGACTTGATCAAGGGCTGGACCATTGCGTGGCCGCGGCTCGAGACGAAGGAGTTCATTATGACCATTGGCTCGGCGCGACCGATGGAGGACGCCGCCCGCATCGCCTATCGCGAGCTCTGCCGCTGGATGGCGGCCGACTACGGCTTCGACGAGATCGACGCCTACATGCTGCTAACTCAGGCCGGACGCATGCGTGTCGGCAACATGGTCGATCCCAAATATACGCTCGGCGCCTCCATCAAGAAGTCCTATCTCGTTTGAGGACCGGCAAGGCCATGTCGCGCATACACAAAGTCGCCGCCGTCCAGTTCGAGCCGACGATGTTCGAGAAGGAGCGCAACATTGCGCGCCTGCTCGATCTCTGCGAGCAGGCGGCGGCTGCCGGTGCCAAGCTGATCGTCACGCCGGAAATGGGGACGACCGGTTATTGCTGGTTCGACCGTGCCGAGGTTGCGCCTTTTGTCGAGACGATCCCGGGGCCAACCACGAACCGTTTCGCGGCGCTGGCGTGCAAGCACGCCTGTTACATCGTGGTCGGCATGCCGGAGGTCGATGAAGACGGCATCTACTTCAACACGGCCGTCCTGATCGGCCCCGACGGCGTTGTCGGTCGTCACCGCAAGACGCATCCCTACATCTCGGAGCCGAAATGGGCGGCGGCGGGCGATCTGCACAACCAGGTGTTCAAGACGCCGATCGGGCGGATCGCGCTGCTGATCTGTATGGACATCCATTTCGTGGAAACGGCGCGCCTGATGGCGCTCGGGGGCGCGGACGTCATCTGCCATATTTCCAACTGGCTGGCAGAGCGGACGCCCGCGCCTTACTGGATCAGTCGCGCCTTCGAGAACGGCTGCTACGTCATTGAGAGCAATCGATGGGGGCTCGAACGCGGCGTGCAATTCAGCGGCGGCAGCTGCGTGATTGCGCCGGACGGGCAGGTGACGGCTGTGCTTGATAGGGGCGATGGAGTCCTGCTGTCCGAGATCGATCTCGACGCTGCCCGCGTGCGCCGCGTGCTCGGCGAAACCGTGTTCGCGCAGCGACGGCCGGAGCTCTACCCAGAGCTGCTGACCGACACGTTCAGCTGGAACCCGCGCGATTTCTTCGGTCTTTATGGCCACGAGTCCTGGCCGCCCGGAAAGGCGTCGCGAATATGTGTCGCGCAGTTTTCACCTGGCGATGACGCCGGCCAAAATCTCGGGGAGATCGCAGCCCTCGCGCGCAAGGCCGCGGCCGATGGCGCCGAGCTGGTGGTCTTTCCGGAGTTGGCGTTGACGGGATTAGCGGATCCCGCAGCATCGGCCCAACCAGTGCCGGGGCCGGCGACTGAGGCTCTTGGCGAACTCGCTGAAGAACTCGACCTCTATCTGGTCTGCGGCTTCGCCGAACGCAGCGGCGATCTCGTCTACAACAGCGCCTGCCTGGTTTCGCCCGACGGAGAGGTCTCGGTCTATCGCAAGACGCATCTTACGGCCGACGAGCGCGGCTGGGCCACCGCGGGTGACGGCTGGACCGTCGTGGACACGCCGATTGGCCGCATCGGGTTGTTGATCGGGCATGACGCGTCGTTCCCGGAAGCAGGCCGGGTTCTGGCGCTGCGTGGTTGCGACCTCATCGCGTGTCCTGCTGCGATCAAGGGTCGCTTCAGTTCGTCGCATGCCGGCACCGAAGTCGGGCAGCCCGAGCCAATTCCGACGGGGCCGGATCCGCATCACTGGCACCACTTCCGCGTTCGCGCCGGTGAAAACAACCTGTTCTTCGCCTTTGCCAACGTCGTCGATCCCGAACGCTCCTATCCCGGGCTGAGCGGCGTTTTCGGCCCCGACACATTCGCGTTTCCGCGTCGGGAGGCGATCGCGACCGGCGGCGCGGGCGTTGCTACTGCGCGGGTCGACACCACCAATCTCGACAGCGTCTATCCGACCAACGTGGTGCGGCGGAAGGATCTGGTTTCGATGCGAATACCGCACAGCTATCGTGGATTGGTCAAGGCAACGGCGAACAACGACTGAAACAAGAAAAGGAAACAGGCCATGGATCTGGGACTTAAGGGCGCCAGGGTTCTCGTCACGGGAAGCACCAAGGGAATCGGCCGCGCGATTGCCGAGACATTTGCCGCCGAAGGCGCCAATGTCGGCGTGTGCTCACGTAACCTGGCCGAAGTCGAGAGCGCGGTTGCTGCTCTCAAGGCCAAGGGTGTTGCGGCCTTCGGCGGGGCGGTCGACGTCGCCGACGCGGCGGTGCTGAAAGCCTGGGTCGACGATATGGCGGCCAAGCTCGGCGGCATCGATGTCGTCGTCGCCAATGTCAGCGCGCTTGCCATTGGGCAGGACGACGAAAGCTGGGAGAAGGAGTTTTCGACCGACATGATGGGTACGGTTCGGCTCGTGAATGCGGCCATGCCCTATCTGGAGAAAAGCGCTGCCGGCGCGATCGTCACCATATCGAGCGTCTCCGGTCGCGAGGTCGATTTCGCCGCTGGTCCCTACGGCACCTTCAAGGCGGCGATCATCCACTATACGAAGGGGCTCGCCAATCAGCTCGCGGGGAAGGGCATTCGCGCCAACTCGGTCTCGCCGGGCAATACCTATTTCGACGGTGGCGTCTGGAATATGATCAAGGACAACAATCCCGAACTCTACAAGACTGCGCTGGCGCTCAATCCGACAGGGCGGATGGGCACGCCGCAGGAAATGGCCAACGCCGTGGTCTTCCTCGCCAGCCGCGCGGCCAGTTTCATCACGGGCACAAATCTTGTCGTCGACGGCGCACTCACGCGTGGAGTGCAGTTGTAGGAAAACGGATTGGCCTTTGCCTTGCATTGGATCTCGCCAGCTCAAACTGGCCCATGATGCATTGGCGTGAAGATCATCGCGTGCTCGCCGAGAGGCCTGTCGCGCTTGAGGCCTACGCTTTGGGCCGAATGGACGGGACGCGATAGGCTGAAGCCTTCGGTGCGACCGGGGGCTCTGCCAAGCAAAAAGGACCGGACGTTGCGCGCTCGAATGAGCCCCACGCTCAAGTAGCCGTCGGCATCGTCTTGCAGCCGAAGATTCGAAGGCGCGATTTTCGAGAAGACCCGTTGGAGCCCTATTTGCCGGAGCGAGCAAGCGGCCTTTCGTCGCGCTTGCATTGGGCGCCGAGGTGTCGAAATCCGGTTCGTTGCAAATCGACACTGCCCTTTGGACCGCCGTTCCACCATGATGACGTCAATGCGCAGCAAGTGATCCCTTGCAGAGGCGTCGCGTTTTCGTGGATGGATTAGGGATAGCGCGATGACTGGAGCGAGAACTCAAATCTTTCAACCGGTTAGAAGGCGGCGTGTGCGCGACGTGTGCACCGGGAGATCAAGAAAAAACTTGTGAAAGCCAATTTGAGCAGGACTCCCAAGCTGGCGCCGTCACTCCGCGAGCGCCCATACGCTCTGCCGGTCAGACGCGCCCCCAGGCGCACCCTTGAAAAAAGCCCCGGGCGAACCGGGGCTAAGAGTCTGGAGGTTTGCAGAGATAGTCGGGTAGAGACGTCAGTACTTGGCGACGACCGGGCCGTCCCAATGCAGCTTGTAGTTTACGCCCACGAGCACGGTTTGGACGCGCTGGCTCGAGTTGATGACCTCGCCTTGGGCGCCGCCTGCCAGCGTAAACTGCTGAGCGTTGTCATCGTGGAACCACATGTAATTGTACTCGGCGAACACCGACCAGTTCGGCGCGAACATCCATTCGGCGCCGATGCCGGCGGTCATGCCCGGCTGGTAGAAGCTCGCGGATTCAATCAGGGCGCCGGCCGGCGAATAGACGCTATTGCGATTTTTGATCCAGGCCGCACCGCCCTTGAGGTAGCCGAGGAATTGGGGCGTCCAGAGATAGCCGATGCGGCCGGTCGCCGTGTAGATCTCCTTCAGACTGTTGGTCTCGGAGAAGGTCGGGAAGTCCGTCAGTGCGTGGCGGCCGTTGATGCTGCCGAAATCGAAGCTGCCGCCGACGCCGAAGACGAGGCTGCCGGTCTGGAAATCGCATCCGACCTGGCCGCCGCCGATCACTCCGCTATCTTTCTCGCGGCCATAGTTGTTCGGCACAGCTGCGCCGGTGATGTCAAACACGCGGGCCGTGTCGATGCGCGTCCAGCCGCCGCCGACGTTGGCGCCAAGATAGCAGCCGGTCCAGTTGTAGAGCGAAACGGTGGGCATCGGCCGAGCCTTTACCGGCAAATCGGCGGCGCTCGCGATACTCGTCGCACCGATCCCAATCAGCGCCCCCGCAACAATAGCAGTCTTCAGTCGTCCGAACATTCAAGCCCCCTGCATGGCCACGCGGCCACTTCATCTTTCTGTCGTGATCTTAAGTTCGGCGAAAAGATTCCGCGACGCAGAAAGGGCTGCAAAACCGCACAGAGAGCGCTTTTCGAACGTTCGTTGCAGGCTCGCGACATCGTAAGCGAGCGAAAAGAGTTAAGAAAAAATATCTTTGGGATGGCCGATGCGACGTCTGCGAATCTTGCAGCTCAGAGCCGTCCGCGAGATGCGCTTACTGCAAAGATCGATGTTATCGCGGTCTTTGTTGCACGAAAGGCATTTAGCCCCTGTCGCGCGTCCGCCATGCGGCGATGATGAAAATTCCGACAACGGCTGCACCGGCCAGCATCCAATACTGACCATCGAAACCAAAAATGCTAAATTTCTGAATGAGGAAGTCCACCGCGCCCGCACCTTTCTTGTGCAAAGTACGCGGTTTTCAGGAAGAAATATATTATTTTTGTACTCTGTGGATTGTGGACGTGAAACGTCAGGCGACGCCGTCGCAACGGCCACCGTAGCCCAGCGAGAGTGTTGCCGATTATCAGTAGGAGCGAGAGGCGCGCTCGATCATCAATCCGTTGAGGAAATCCTCAAGTGCCAGCCGGCCGGCGTCATGCGCGGCGCGGTGCGAGGGGAAGCCGACTTCGCGAAGCTTTATTCCCATCGGGCGTCGTTTGCGGCGAATCTCCCAGGACCATCCGTCGGGCTCGTTTCCTGACCAGGACACGACGACGTAGAACGATCTGCGCGGAGACGGTCGCAACATCAGCTCACCCCGTCTGTCGCGGTCTCGGCGTCCAGGCGGTTCTGAAGCCTGTAACCGACGCCCGATTCGGTGACCAGCAGGCGAGGGTGGTTCGGATCGGTCTCGATCTTCTGCCGGAGCTTGCGGACGAGAATGCGCAGGTACTGGATGTTGTCGCGCTGGTTGCCGGTCCAGATTTCCTTCAGGAGCTGATCGTGGGTGACGACAAGGCCCACATGCATCGCCAAGACGTGCAGGAGCCGATACTCCTTGCGCGTTAACCGTACCTGTGACTTGTTTAGCGATACCGTACGGGTCACGAGGTCGACCGAGAGCGGACCGGCGACAACGACCGGATTTTCCGTCGCTGACTTGAAATAGCGCCGCAAGGCGGCCTCGCTGCGCGCGAGCAGCTCGGCCATACCGAACGGCTTGACCACATAGTCGTCGGCGCCGGCCTGAAGCAGGCGCACCTTGTCATCCTCGCCGGACGCCACCGAGAGGATGATGATCGGTACGTTCGACCAAGCCCGGATGCGCTCCAGCACGTCAGCGCCGTGAAGGTCTGGCAGGTTGAGGTCAAGAATAATCAAATCCGGCGGACTGAAGGTCGCGATCTTAAGAGCCTCAGTGGCGTTCTCTGCTTCGAGGACGACGAAACTGTTGAGCTCAAAGCCCGCGCGGAGGAATCGCCTGATCTTCGGCTCGTCGTCGATCAGGAGAACGATGTTGGCAGGCTTACTCATCGTTGAGAGCCGTCGGTTCGGAGGTGAATGATGCGGGGGCAGGCAAAGCAATGGAAACCGTCGTGCCTTGTCCGACCCCTCGGCTTTGAACCGAGACATTGCCGCCATTGGCGTGAATGAAGGTCGACGCAATCCAGAAGCCCAGGCCTGAGCCCGGGACAGATGCCTGGTGCCGTGCACTTCGGAATGATCGGTGGCCGAGCTTCTGTTGCTCGTCGGGTGTGATGCCGACGCCTTGGTCGGAGACCTGCACCACCACATGCCCCGGTTCGGATCGAACTTCGATTGAAATCGTCGTGCCCGAGGGCGAGTATTTTGCGGCGTTCTCGAGGATCTGGCCGCAGGCTTCCTCGACCAGGCCGGAGTCGACGTGGACCAGCGGTAGTTCGTCAGCAAAGCCCGTCTCGATCCGGTGCGCCCCGAGCCGGCGCCCCCGCCGATTGATAGCGCTGTTGATGATGTCCCTTGGATCGGCCCATTCCAGGCGCGGGCTGAGGCCCCCCGCGCTGACGCGCGTCGCGCTGAGCAGGTTCTGGATATAGCCGTCGAGCTGCGCCGTCTCCTCGGAGATGACATCGACGAGGGCACGCATCCGTGCGTCCTCGCGCACCGCCGGAACGGACTCGAGCACGCTGGCAGAGCCCTTGATTGCGGCAAGCGGCGAGCAGAGCTCGTGCGAAAGCGTGCCGTGGAATGCGTCCCGCAACAGCTGCGCCTGCAAGTGGAGCCTGGCGCTTTCCATGGCTTTGCCGATATCGAGCCGCTGCAGCGTCAATGAAGTTTCTTCGAGAATCGCCTCGATCCGCCGGGTCCTCGCCTCGATGGTTTGCTGCGAGCCAAGACCGATGTTGATGGCAATAACGCCGTGAACGGTGGTGGCGGCCGATATCGCCTGGAGCAGCCAGATCTCCCTGCGCCGCTCATCTAAGATCGTGCGCACCAGCGGACCGGTACCCGAGTTCATGGCAGCTGCGCTCGCCTGCACGTCCGGCGGCGCGAAACGCGCTTCCGACGGCTCAAAATGGCCATCGGCCGTTGCCACAAAGAAGGTCACGGGATGCCCGAACGCGCGCTCGAGGTGCCCTTGAATCGCCGAGATCAGATCGGCGATCGTGAAGCAGGTCGCAAGGCGCCGCGAGAAATCATAGAGCGCGTGCATCTCCTTCTCGCGCCGGCGCAGCGTCTCGGTTTCCTTGTGCAGTCGCGATGCGAGATTGCTGCTGACGAGGGACACGATGAGAAACAATAGCAGGTCGACGGCTTCCGACGGGTCTTCGACGCGAAAGCTGTAGATCGGTGCAAAGAAGAAGAAATCTGCCGCCGCCATTCCTGCGACCGAGGCCAGCATCGCGGGCCAGATTCCCCATCGGGTGGCGGCGAAGACAACCGGAACGAGATAGGCAAGCGGTACCAGCATCGTGGCCACGTCGATGGGGACCGCGAACAGTGCGGCCGTGATCAGCACGATGCTCAGAATCGACAGCAGCAGCGGGGCCAGAAACGGGGAGATCATGGCAAACGGAGTAAAGATCTCCGGGCTTGTGCTCTCGCTCGGAGCCGACTCAGTTGTGGTGGGCCATCGCCTCGGCATTGAGGACGGACGGCCTATCGGCAGATGAAAGATCAAAGTACGTACGTGCCCCTGCAGGAGGACATCGACGAGCCAAAACGCTACCTCGCGGCGAACGCGCCAGCTCACCCCAAGCAGGGATTTGATCGGACGTTGAGAGACGGAGCTCCTCGGATTGGCTGCCCCTGAGGAAATAGCGCTCCCAAACTCGTTAGACGTCGCGATGCAAACTTCCGCCTTTGATGTCGTCAACTACCCAGCAAGGCGACGATGTTCCAAATCGACGTAGAAAATCTATGTTGTTGGTGGATACGAGAAATAAAAAAGAAATAGTCAAAGCACTCCGTGAAATTACGGAGTTGTCTGCAATCCCGCGCGTGTCGGTAGCAGTAGGCAGCATTCCTATAAGGGAAGTTGATCAACCTCTCGCGGGTGTCGCCGGTCGCAACGACGAAGCGCCTTCGTTCGCCTCTCGTATCAAGCTCGCATATTGGAGGGCGCGCTTTTCGCTCGACAATTCCGGAGCCTCGCCGGGATGGAGTTTGCCGGATATGCGGCCATGCGGGGGCGCCAGAGCCGCAACCGCCGCTGCGCTGATCTGTTTCGGCGGATAGAGGTAGAAATCCATCAGCGGCATATGTGATCCATGAGCGTTGCGCCGCAGGATGTCTCGCGCAACTTCGGCCTCGAAGGGATAGATCGCGCTCCAGCCGGCGAAGCTGCTGGCGAGGATCTCCAGGGACACGATCGTCGCCGCGATCTCAACGAATCCATGGTTGGCTTTCTTGGCGCTTCGCGTTGTCGATGCCTTGCGCAAGAGGTGTCGAAGCTCACTGTGCCGTTCGATAAGCGGACCGAGACGAAACTTCCAGAGCATGTTCGGCAGCGAAGCGAAGCCGTGTACGTCGTGATAGGACTCGATCAGGCTGCGACACTGCCGGGTCAGGTTCTTCGGCAGGAAGGTGAGATCGTCTTCGACGCCTTCGTGAGCAGTCCGCTCCGTGACGCGCGAAGCGCGAGTCGCGGCTTTCATGGTCGAGCCTCGCAAAGCAGAATTGCTCATGCGGTGAGCTTAGCGAGTCGGCGCATATATCTTCGATCGACAAACGCGATCGTTTACGTAGCAAAAAAATAGTCGAAACGTGCGCGAGGCGCGATCGAAGGCGTGGATGTTACGGGAAGTATGACGAAAATGACACAGCGCGCGGTAAACGTTTGCATCGCGACATGGCTTGATCGCAAAATCGCAATTTTTCGCTGATGCTTTGAGCAAATGGACCATGCAAATGATGATTAAGAATGCAATCGACGCACGCGAGCGCGATTACGCTATTTTATTTTAATGAAGGCGCCCGCTAAACCGTATCGCTTTTTATCAGGCTGATCACGAAGGATTGCACCCGAAGCTTAACCAAACCGAAAGAGCGCCTCGAAGGCGTCGGTCACAGCAGCTTGGGGCAATATGATGAGAAAGTATCTTTTGGCGGGCGTGTCGTTGGTCGCGATGGGAATGGGTGGCGCCGCTCATGCCGGTGACACCTTGCCGCCGGTGGGCAAGACGTTCTGCGATCCCTACAAGAACTATGGGTGCCTTGATTCCTATCTCGGTTCTGATTTCCTGACCCGCTTCATCAACTACTATCGGCTCGAGTGGGGCAAGGATTCCGCTCCGGCCGACCCTAAGGCACCGCCGTCACGTCGTGCCGAGTGGCCGGCAACGCCACAGACGATTCCGCCGATGCCATTCAGCGAGTGGCCCTATGGCGGTGCGACCAGCATCGGCGTGACGCGGCCGAGCTCAGTCGATAGCCCGTTGATGAATGCGCTCAGCAATACCAAGCTCGGTGAAGCCATGAGCGACTCGCACATCCAGGTCTACGGTTGGATCAATGCGGGTGGTAACCTCAGCACGAACACCGTGCGCGGCGGTAACGCCCCGGCAGCGTACGACTATAATCCGAACACGGTGCAGCTCGACCAGGCCGTGCTCTATATCGAGCGCCTGCCTGACACGGTACAGAAGGACCACATCGACTGGGGATTCCGTGTCGCACCGATCTACGGCGAGAATTACCGCTATACGACCGCCTTTGGCCTGTGGAGCAATCAACTCCTGAACCAAAACAAAAACTACGGCTACGACGTACCGATGGCCTATGGCGAGGTCTTCATTCCCTGGCTCGCCGACGGTCTGCTCGTCCGCTTCGGCCGCTTCATCTCGATTCCGGACATCGAAGCGCAGCTCGCGCCGAACAACTACATGTATACGCACTCGATGACGTATACGTTCGACAACTACACCAACACCGGCATCCAGACCACGCTCGCGGTCAACAAGAACTGGATGGTGCAGTTGGGTCTCTCGGTCGGCAGCGATACGATGCCTTGGCATCTGGGCGCAAAGATCGCCAATCCGTCGCCGAATCCGCTCTTCCCGAACAGTACCATGCTGAAGGACCCGGGCGCGATTCCGAGCGTCACGGCCGGCGTGCGTTGGACCAGCGATTCCGGCAACGACAGCATCTATGTGGTGGCCGATGCCTGGAATAGCGGCACGTGGGGCTACAACAACCTGCAATGGGTCGGTCTCACCGCGTACCACAAGTTCAACGACCAGTGGCACATCTCGTTCGAGACCTACAATCTGCACCAGAACAACGTGCTCAACGCGAACAACCCGGCGGCGATGGCCGCCTATCTCGCCGGAGGCACGCCGTTCTCGCCACAGTACATGTTGACCAACGCTCCAGGGCTCGCGCAGTGCTCAAACGCGGCGGTGTGGTCGTGCACGGCTTCGGTGCAGACCTATCTCGCGTACCTCAACTACAAGCCGACGTCGCTGGACAACATCTCGTATCGTATCGAGTACTACGACGACAAGGAAGGTCAGCGCACCGGCACCAAGACCGCATACTTCGAGACGGGTATCGGCTGGCAGCACTGGTTCTCGCCGCAGATCGAGATCAGGCCTGAATTTACGTACTACAAGTCGCTCAATGCCAACGCGTTCAACGGAAATGCGAACTTCGGCATTGCCCCCAACAAGAACTTCGCCCTCGTCGGCTCGGCGGACATCATCATTCACTTCTAACGGGGGACAAACCCGGCGGCTCAAGCGCAAGCAGAGCCGCCGGGAGCTTCGGAACAAATTCGACAGGGGGTTTTCTACAATGAAGCGGATTCTTCTCACCACGGCGTCGCTCTGCGCGCTCGGTCTCGCATCGCCGGCGCTGGCAGCGGATCTTCCGATCTATGGCAAGGCGCCCGCAGTCGTGGCACCAGCCTATGACTGGTCCGGTTTCTATGTTGGCGTGTTCGGTGGCGGCGGCTACGGCAATCACAATTTGAACAATGCGACCGGTCCCGGTCCGGCGCCGTTGGCCAACTTCACCGCAAACTACTCATCCCAGGGCGGCCTCGGCGGCGGCGAGATCGGTTACAACTGGCAGAGCGGCAACATCGTCGTCGGCGTCGAAGCCACCGCCTTCGGGGCGGACATCAAGGGCAGCGACAATTTCGCGCTTGGCTGGGATGATGCCACCAAGCTTGGTTGGGGCGGCACGCTCCGTGCGCGCGGCGGTATCGCGGTCGATCGCCTGTTGCTGTTCTTCACTGGCGGCTGGGGCTATGGCGAGCTCACCCACACCAACACAAATCCGGGCGTCGGCGTCGATACATTCAAGGCGACGCGCAGTGGCCTCGTCGCCGGCGGCGGCATCGCCTATGCCATCACCGAGAACCTGATCGGCAAGCTCGAATACACCTACCTCGATCTCGGCACATTCCGCCGCGACGCGCCGACGAATGGTGCACTGGCCTACAACGTGGCCAACACATATTCGGTCGTCACGCTCGGCCTCGACTTCAAGTTCGGCGGCCCCGTGGTGGCGAAGTACTGACGCTGGGTGTTTGGGGGCAGGGGGACGGCAATGACCGACAAGCGACTTGGTCGGAAGATTGCAACGATGATCGCTCTCGCAGGGCTTGGCGTAAGCCTGGCGGCCTGCGTGAGCGATCTCGGTGCAGCGACTGGAGACAACTCGACCACGCATCAGATGCGCTACTACGGTGGTCCGAAATCGCCGATGTGGCCGAGCCAATGATCCTCGTCGACGAAGAGCTTTCGGTCAGCGGTCGTGCGATGCGCATTGTGATGGTTCTGTCCGTAGGCGTGATGCTGATGGCGAGCTCTGTCAGTTCTGTGCAAGCAAGGCATGCTACGTGCTGGCACGCTCATCGCTCCATAACATTATCGCGTCAGCTCGTTGATGATACGTCGGGAAAGTTCGGACCGATGCGCTACTACGGCGGCCCGAAATCGCCGATGTGGCGGGCTCCGGCGAATTGACCTCGAGAGGCATCGGCAACTCCTCTCGAATGACGGGGGTGCGTAAGCCAATGTGCAAGATCGCGCGATGAAGATCAGTCAGGTGCTTACACGACGACGCATCGTCGTCGCGGCCAGCGTTGCCATTGTCGCCGTCCTTGGCGCCATCGGCGGCATCCGGATGCTGGCGCCGCACGCCAAGTCCACGGAGGCGTCGAGCCAGGCAAAGGCAAAATTGCCGCGCTACGTTCCGAGCGCCACAGAGCTCGCGACGCTGTCGATCGAGCCGGTATCTGAGCGGGTATTCCGCTCCGAGCATCTCACCGAAGGCAAGATCGCAGTCGACGAGGACTCGTCCACCCCAATCTTCTCGCCCTATGCTGGACGCGTCGTGAAACTCCTGGCCAAGCCGAGCGATGTGGTCGAGCGCGGACAGCCATTGTTCGTGGTCGAGGCCACCGACACGGTGCAGGCCCTGAACGATTTCGTCGTGGCATTGAGCGCGCTGAACACGACACGCTCCAAGCTGAAGCTGGCCGAAATCGTCGAGAAGCGTGCCAACGATCTCTACGCCGGCAAGGCCGTGCCGCTGAAGGACTGGCAACAGTCCCAGGCCGATCTAACCGCGGCCCAGAACGACATGCGTTCGGCGGAGACCGCGGTGGAGGCGACCCACAACCGACTGCGCATCCTCGGACGGACAGAGGAGCAGATCACGAAATTCCAGGAGACGCGGCAGATCAGCGCCGACACGCCGATCTATGCGCCGATCGGCGGCACGGTCGTGCAGCGCAAGGTCGGCCCCGGCCAATTCATCAACGCGGGGGCGAGCGATCCGGTGTTCGTGATCGGCAATCTCTCGACGGTGTGGCTGACCGCATTCGTACGGGAAAGCGAAACCGCCGACATCGCCGTGGGTCAAGACATCCAATTCTCGGTGCTGGCGCTGCCCGGACGCGAGTTCAAGGCCAAGCTCGATTACGTCGCAGCTGCGATCGACGCGTCTATGCGGCGGCTGCTGGTGCGCGCCACGATCGACAACAAGGAAGGGCTGCTCAAGCCCGAAATGTTCGCGAACGTCACGATCTATGCCGGCTCGAATCGGCCTTCCGTAGGCGTGCCGAAGCGGGCGCTGATCTACGAGGGCGAGCGGGTCCGGGTCTGGGTCGCTCATGACGACAACTCGATCGAGCTGCGCGAAATCGAGATCGGACGGACCAACGGCGATCTCGTCGAGGTCCGCAGCAATTTGAGGCCAGGCGAGAAGATCGTCACGCGCGGGAGCCTGTTCATCGATCGGGCGGCCACATCCGGCAGCTAATGAGTAAGGAGTCCGGATCGCATGGACCGTCTCGTCGCCTTTGCAGTCAACCGTCGCTTCATGATGGTGGGGCTTTTCGTGGCCATGATGGTCGGTGGGCTGGTCGCATTCCAGCAATTGAACATTGAGGCCTATCCCGATCCGACCCCGCCGATGGTCGACATCGTGACGCAGTCGCCCGGCCTGTCGGCCGAAGAGATCGAGCGCTACATCACGATCCCCCTGGAGACCCAGGTCGCCGGCATCAAGAACATGAAGGTGATCCGGACGATCTCGCTCTATGGTCTTTCCGACGTCAAGCTGCAGTTCTCCTTCGACTACACCTATGAGCAGGCGCTGCAGCAGGTCCTGAACCGCCTGTCGCAGCTCCCACCGCTGCTCAACAATGCGCAGCCGCAGATCTCGCCGCTCAGTCCAATTGGTGAAATCTATCGCTACCGGCTGGTTGGACCGCCCAATTACTCCGTCCTTGATCTGAAGACGCTGCAGGACTGGGTCCTGCAGCGCCGTTTCCGCACCGTTCCCGGCGTCATCGACGTCACCGGCTGGGGCGGTAAGACCAAGACCTTCGAGGTGCAGGTCGACTTCAACAAGTTGGTTGCCAATGGGCTGACCTTGCCGCAGCTCCAGCAGGCCATCAACAACGCCAACGTCAACGTCGGCGGTAACACCGTGAACATCGGTCCACAATCCGCGGTGGTCCGCGGCGTCGGCCTGATTCGCTCGATCGACGGTCTTGCCAACACGATGGTGTCATCCAACAACGGCACGCCAGTGCTGGTGCGGGACGTCGCGACCGTTACTGTCGGCGAGCAGCCGCGGTTGGGAATCGCCGGCGAGGACCAGGACGACGACATCGTGCAGGGCATCGTCCTGATGCGCCGGGGCGAGCAGAGCTCGCCGACCATTACCCGCGTCGAGCAACTCGTTAATTCCATCAACAACTCGACGATCCTGCCGCCAGGCGTGCGGATCGAACGCATTTACGACCGCAAGGACCTGATCGAGACCACGACACATACCGTGCTGGAAAACATGGTGGTCGGCATCGGCTTGATCGTGCTGCTGCAATGGATCTTCCTCGGCGACCTGCGCAGCGCCTTCATCGTCGGCGCGACGATTCCGTTCGCGTTGTTCTTTGCGGTCAGCATCCTCGTGCTGCGCGGCGAATCCGCCAATCTGCTGTCGGTAGGCGCAATCGATTTCGGACTGATCGTGGATGCGACGGTCATCATGGTGGAGGCGATTTTCCGCCGCTTGTCGCACACCGAACGGCTGACGGACAGCGAACAGGCGGCGATCTCGGCCCACACCATCATGGGCATGAAACATCATGCCATCCTGACGGCGGCCGCTGACGTCTCGCGCTCCATCTTCTTTGCGGCCGCCATCATCATCGCGGCCTTCCTGCCGCTGTTCACCCTCTCGGGCGTGGAAGGCAACATCTTTGGCCCGATGGCGCGGACGTATGCCTATGCGCTGGCAGGCGGACTGCTGGCCACGTTCACCGTGACGCCGGCGCTCAGCGCGATCATCCTGCCGGCCCATGTCGAGGAGACCGAAACCTTTCTGATGCGCTGGATGCATCGGCTGTATATGCCGGTGCTGGCGCGTTCGCTGGCCCATCGTCGCGTCGTGCTCGCGGGAGGCGCTGGACTGATCCTCGTCACGGCGATTTGCGTGCGGCTGCTCGGGCTCGAGTTCCTGCCCAAGTTAGAGGAAGGCAATCTCTGGATCCGCGCCACACTGCCGCCGACCATCTCGCTGCAGGAGGGCAACTCCTACGTCAATGAGATGCGCAAGCTGATCGCGGAGCGGCCGGAGGTGGAGTCGGTCGTCTCGCAACACGGCCGGCCTGATGACGGCACGGACGCGGCCGGTTTCTTCAATGCCGAGTTCTTCGCGCCGCTCAAACCGGCCAAGGAATGGCCCGATCACGAAGACAAGGACGAACTGACTGCGAAGCTGCTGGCGCAGTTGCAGGAGAAATTCCCCGGCGTCGAATTCAACTTCTCGCAATACCTGCAGGACAACGTCTCCGAAGCCGTTTCGGGCGTGAAGGGTGAGAACTCGATCAAGCTCTACGGCAACGACCTGCAGGCGCTCACCGACACGGCTAACAAGATCAAGGCACAGCTGGCGACGGTACAGGGGATCACGGATCTCGCGGTCTTCACCTCGCTGGGCCAGCCGACCATCCAGATCGACGTGGATCGCGAGCGCGCCGCGCGCTATGGCCTGTCGCCGGGTGATATCAACACCACGATCAAGACCGCAATCGGCGGCGACAGCGCGGGCGACCTCTATGAACCGAGCAGTGACCGGCATTTCCCGATCATTGTCCGGCTTGCGCCGCAATACCGGCGCAGCGCGGAAGCGATCCAGAACCTGAGGATTGGCGCTCAGGGCCCCAATGGCATCACCCAGGTGCCGCTCAGCGAAGTCGCGACGGTGAAGGTCGTCTCCGGCGCAGCCTACATCTACCGCGAACAGCAGGAGCGCTACCTGCCAATCAAGTTCTCGGTGCGCGAGCGCGATCTCGGCAGCGCGATCCAGGAAGCGCAGGAGAAGGTCGCGGCCAATGTACCGTTGCCGGGCGGTTCGCACCTGGAATGGGTCGGCGAGTTCGGCAACCTGCAGGACGCGATCAAGCGGCTGTCGATCGTGGTCCCGATCAGTCTTGCGCTGATCGCGATGCTGATCTGGTTCAATTTCGGTTCGGTCATCGACACTGTGCTGACCATGAGCGTGATCCCGATGGCGGTGCTCGGCGGCATCCTCGGCCTTCTTCTGACTGGAATTCCCTTCAGCGTATCCGCCGCGATTGGCTTCATTGCGCTGTTCGGTATCTCAGTGATGGACGGCATCATCATCCTGTCGCAGTACAACGCGCTGATCGATGAGGGTATGGAGCGGGGCGCCGCCATCCTGCGCACCGGCGAGTTGCAGTTGCGTCCGGTGCTGATGACCTGCGTCGTGGCCGGCATCGGCCTGTTGCCTGCGGCGCTGTCCAGCGGCATCGGCTCACAGGTGCAGAAGCCGCTCGCGATCGTCGTCGTGGCCGGCATGACGCTCGCGCCGGTCGTCATCCTCGTCACACTGCCGGCACTGATTTCGATGTTTTCGCGGCGAACGCGGCCCGGATTGGCGGCGCAGCACCAGTTGGCTCCCGCGGAATGAGGTCGGTTGTGCGTCAACGTGTTTCGAATGCCACCTTCCGCCTGGCGCTCATTGCCGTCCTGATGGTCGGGGAAGCGGTTGCCGCAGTCGGGCCGGCGCAGGCCGAAACCCTCGCCGATGCGCTGGTCAGGGCCTATCAGGCAAGTCCACAGCTCAATGCCGACCGGGCGCGGCAGCGCGGCACCGACGAGAACGTGCCGCAGGCGCTCGCCGGCTACCGGCCGCAGGTCCTGGCCAGCCTCAGCGCCGGCTTGCAAGCCGTGCGGAATACGCTGCCGGACAACACCATCCAGGGCACGACCCTGCGCCCCTGGACCATCGGCGTGACAGTCAACCAGGTCTTGTTCAATGGCTTCAAGACCGCCAACAGCGTGAGGGTCGCCGAGTTTCAGGTGCTCTCGGGCCGCGAAGCGCTGCGCAATACCGGGCAGGGCGTGCTGCTTGACGCGGTTACGGCCTATATGAACGTGATGGCCAACCAGGCGTTGGTCGAGGCCCAGCGCACCAATGTGAGCGTGCTGCGGGAAATCCAGGCGACTACCAAGAGGCGGCTCGACGCCGGCGACGTCACGCCGACCGATACGGCCCAGGCCGAGGCTCGGTTAAGCCGTGGCCTGGCCGACCTCAACGCCGCTGAGGTCACGCTTGCCATCAGCAAGGCGACCTATGTCCAGGTGATCGGTGGGCCACCAGGCCAGCTTGCGCCGGCAACGCCGGTCGATCGCTTCTCGCCGCCGACCATGCCGTCCTCGATCGAGACCGCCAATCACGAGCATCCGGCGGTGCTGGGTGCGGGCTATGACGTCGACGTCGCCCAGACCACGATCAAGGTGGCGGAAGGCAGTTTGCTGCCGCAGGTGGCGGTGCAGGCCAGCGCAAGTCGCTCGCAGCAGTCCGATACCACGCTCGGCACGACAGGGACTGACCAGGCCTCGATCGTCGGTCAGATCAATGTGCCGATCTACGACGGCGGTACGGCCGCCTCGCAGACACGCCAGGCAAAGGAGATTGCCTCGCAAAGCCGCTTGGTGCTCGAGCAGGTCAGGAACCAGTCGCGCACTGCGGTGGTCAGTGCCTGGGTGTCCAATGAAGGCAGCAAGGTCGCGCTGACTGCGGCGGAGTCGGAGGTGAAGGCGGCGGATGTCGCGCTGCAAGGTGTTCGCCGTGAGGCAGCCGGCGGCCAGCGCACCACGATCGATGTCCTCAATGCCCAGCAGGATCTGACCAATGCCCGCTCACGGCAGATCGCCGCGCAGCGTGACCGCGTGATCGCCTCCTACACGCTGTTGAGCGCCGTCGGTCGGCTGGACGTGCGCACGCTGAGCCTGAGTACACCGGACTATTTGCCCGAGGTTCACTACCACCAGGTGCGCGACGCTTGGCACGGTATTCGTACCCCGTCGGGACAATAGGCTTCGCAAGGGAGGGTGGGGATGATCAGACTCGAACGCACATTCCGCGCAGTGCTCGCCGCCCTGGTGGCGGTATCGGTGTCAACCGTGGCCGAGGCTCAAGGATTCAGTCGCAGCCACGGCAATGCCGGTCCGCCGGTCGAAAACCGGCCCAAAGTCGACGAGAAGGCGTACAAAGCCGCTCTGGACAGGATTCCGGTGTCGACCGAAAAGTACGATCCCTGGGGTGGAGCCCGCACCAACGATGCGACAAAGCCACCCAAGAAGTCGAACTAGGCCGCAGCAAACCGCAGAGTCATGGGCAGAATTGCGAGGAGATCGTCATGACCGAGCACATCATCGTCACCGACGAAGGCGCCACCCGCACCATCACCATGCGCCGGCCGCAGAAGAAGAACACGCTTACGCAGGAGATGTACCTGGCGATGAGCGAAGCCATCGATTCCGCGCAGTCCGACCCTGCCATCCGCTGCCTGATTCTGACGGGTCGCTCGGGCGTCTTCACTGCCGGCAACGACATCGGTGATTTCCTGAAAGCGGCGACCGAGGCGGACGACGGCGCCCGTCCCCGCAATTCGGTGATCTTCCTGCAGTCGCTCATCAACAACAAGAAGCCGATCATCGCGGCCGTTGACGGCATAGCGATCGGCATCGGCACGACGATGGTGGTGCATTGCGACTACGTGATCGCGAGCACGACCACGACGTTCTCGTCTCCCTTCATCCAGTATGGTCTGGTCCCGGATGGTGCTACCAGTCTCCTGGTGCCGCGCATGGTCGGGCATCAGCGTGCCTTTGCCATGCTGGTGATGGGGCGCGAGATGAGCGCGGAAGACGCGCGGGAGGCGGGCTTCGTCAACCAAGTCGTGGCGCCCGGCCATGCCGTGGTGGAGGCCCAGAAGGTGGCGCGCGAGATCTGCGCGCTGCCCGCCGAGGCCGTTGCCATCGCGCGCGAGCTTCTGAAATTGCCGACCGAGGACCTTGTCCGCCGGGTCGGCCAGGAAGACCACTTCTTCAAGGAGCGGATGCAATCGCCGGAGGCGCTCGCAGCCTTCCAGGCGTTCTTCGCGCGCAAGCGGACGTAGTCGATGCCTCCTTGGCGGCGATGCCAGCCCCGCATAGGAGTATGGAATAGGCCGAGACTGCGTGTCATGGAAATCCTATAAGTACGCTAGACCGCGGTGTTCGACGCTCGCCACGCGGAACTCGGATAGATTGCTTGCAAGATACCACGGCGACATTGGAGTCCTCGGAGGCGGGAGCTCATTCGGGCCACTTGGGACCCCTGATGCTGGGCGCGCTCGGCGTCGTCTATGGCGACATCGGCACCAGCCCGCTCTACACCATGAAGACCGCGCTTGAATGGTCTGGCGGTGCGACGCCCGAGGCCGCCCTCGGCATGCTGTCGCTGATTGTCTGGACGCTCCTGATCACGACATCGCTCAAATATGTGGCCGTGGTGATGCGCACCGACAATGACGGGGAGGGTGGCATCCTCGCGCTGATGTCGCTGCTCGGAATCAAGCATGGCGAGCGGGTCGGCGTCATCGCCATCGGCTTGCTGGGGGCGGCGCTGCTCTATGGCGACGGCGCCATCACGCCGGCCATCTCGGTCTTGAGCGCGCTCGAGGGTCTCAAGGTCGCCGCGCCCGAGATTGCTCCCTATGTCGTCGTCCTGTCGACAATCATCCTGATCGGCCTGTTCGCTCTGCAGCCGCAAGGCACCGACAAGATCGGAAAGCTGTTCGGTCCCGTCATGATCATCTGGTTCGTGACGATCGGCGTTCTCGGGCTGGCGGGAATATGGAGCGATCCCGGCGTGCTCGTGGCGCTCGATCCCCGCTATGGGCTCAGCTATCTCCTTCACCACGGTTTGGCCGGCTTCCTGGTGCTCGGCGCGATCTTCCTGTGCGCGACCGGTGCCGAGGCGCTTTATGCGGACATGGGGCATTTCGGGCCGCTGCCGATCCGCCTGGCCTGGTACGGGCTGGTCTTGCCCTGCCTGCTGCTCAACTATGCCGGCCAGACCGCGATGGTGATCGATGGCAGCGTCGCCCTGGGCGACAGCCCGTTCTATGCGCTCAGCCCGGCGTCGCTGCAATTGCCGCTGGTCGGGCTTGCCGCGCTCGCGACCATCATCGCCAGCCAGTCGATCATCAGCGGTGCGTTCTCGATGACCCGGCAGGCGATCCAGCTCGGTCTCTGTCCGCGCCTGCACATCGTCCAGACCTCGGCGGCCGGCTACGGGCAGATCTATATCGGCTTCGTCAACTGGATGCTGATGCTGCTCACCCTCGGCCTGACCCTGGGCTTCCGCTCGTCGGACAACCTCGCCGCTGCTTTCGGCATTGCCGTCTCGCTCACGATGCTGTTGACCTCCATGCTGATGTTTCTTGCGATGCGAGAGATCTGGGGCTGGAGCCTCGCGCTGAGCCTGGCCGCGGCCGGCCTGTTCATCGTGGTCGATCTCAGCTTCGTCAGTGCCAACCTGATGAAGGTATTGGAGGGCGGTTGGTTTCCGCTGGTCGTTGCGGCGCTGATCTTCTTCCTGCTGTTCACCTGGCTGAAGGGGCGCGACGCGCTGCTGCACAAGCTCGAGCGCGATACGCTTCCTTTGGCCGACTTCATCAGGAGCGTCGGGAGCAAGTCACGCGTCTCCGGGACCGCGGTCTACATGACCAGCCGGCTCGACGTCGTCCCGGTGCCGCTGCTGCACAATCTCAAGCACAACAAGGTGCTGCACCAGCGCATCGTGCTCCTGCACGTCGTGACCGCAAATGTTCCGCGCGTGCCGGCGGACCGGCGGCTCGAGGTCTCCGATCTCGGCAGCCAATTCTACGCCATTGTCGTGCGCTACGGCTTTATGGAGCAGCCGGATATTCCGCGGGCGTTGGAGGCCTGCAAGGACAACGGGCTGCACTTCGACATGATGGACACGTCGTTCTTCGTCGGACGGGTCAAGATCATGACCGAGAAGAGTTCGCGGATGAGCGCGCTGCAGGGCCACGTCTTCGAGATCATGCACCGCAACGCGCTGGCTGCGACCGAGTTCTTCCGCATCCCGCCCAACCGCGTCGTCGAGCTCGGTGGGCAGGTGGAGATCTAGTCTGCCCTCGTTTTGATCGTTGGATCGCCATGCACATTGTTTCGGCATTTGCTAATTATTCTTGCGAATGCTGAAGATTGGGATCAGCATTGGAACCCGAGGGACAACACGACGCCGGAGAGAGTCGTCGAAATGCCCGAACCTCATCGGTTGCAGTTGTCTCGCTTCAGATGGAGGGTGCCATGTCCAGGACTTTCGTTCTCGTTGGTACAACGCTCGCGATCGCTATTTCGCCGCTCTTGCTGGCTCAGCCAGCGTCGGCCGGAGCATCGGCCAGCGCACCGTCGAAATATGGCCAGAGCCACCAGGTCGTGGCGGCGCATCAGGTGCGACACTCGGTGAAGACCGATTACCCGATCACGGAGTATTCATCCTCCTCCGCGAAGACGACGTCGCCACGGAAGTAGTCTCGGCCGAGCGTCCGATTGATCGATTTGAGGTGATCGCTGGCCGTCAGTCGGCGTGCGTGCGCGCGGGTAGGTTGGCCTGATCGAGCGGGTTGTTCCGGCGGACGAGGTCACGTGCCGTCGGCAGCACGATGGGAAGGAGGTCTTCGATCTCCTTTCTGGTCATGCCGGGCCGGATGTGCGGATCGTAGAGGACGTTGAGCAGCAGCTGGTCGTAGATATCGAAGAAGCCCATCTGGACGTCGTCATTGAACATGGTCCAGGGCACGGATGCGTCGTCGTTGATCGCTCCCAATCCCTGCAGCAATTCCTCATATGCGCAATCGTAGAAGGCGAAATCGCCGGCGTCGACAGGCAGGATCACCTCGGCCCGCCGAATGCGATAGGTGCCGTCCTTGGCGATGCCCGACAGGCATTGCGGATTGAGGGAATGCTCGATCTGTCGGGCCCTCTCATTGCCAAAGCGGGCGCGAATGGTGGGCAGCAGGTCTCGTGCGCTCACCAGCGTCACGACGAAGTTGGCCCCCTTGCGATCACCGGTTACTGCGATATCGAGATTATCAATGCGGTGGCGGATATCGGCGACGATGCCGCCGAGGGCAGCGGCGCGCTCGGGTGCGACTTTGCCGTCGATGAAAATCCGCACCGGCTCTTCGAACTTGCGAATGCGGTTGGCGCGCACGCCAATCTGTAGCTCGGCGTTGAGCGCGATCTTGAAAAACCCATCGCGGATTTCAGCGTCGCTGAATGTCCGCCGCTGTTCGGTGCGGCGGCTCGAAATGTCCGGATTTTCCGCGAATACCGGAATTGCGAAGGCAGTGAGTGACACCGCAGCACCAAGGCCTATCGCCAAAAGCCGGATCATCGTTCGTAGACGCCTCATGAAATCGCGCCCGTTCCTCAAGCAAGACTCGTACCGATCGTCTCGGCCGTGTCCGCGCGCGACGGCGCGAGCTTTGGTCCAAGTATCTCCGAGAGGCGGGTAGGAATTCGAGGGGAGGCGGTCAACGATTGCATAGGCGCAGCATAAATCCGGCGCGGCCAAGGTCGGATCAAACGTGATGGATATGATTTTGATATGGATGCTTCAATGAAACGATATGGATTTGCTATGTCCGGCCGGGCAAATGATCCGCGACGCCCGTCGAACGATTTAGCAGGAACGGAACTTTGTCGCGCGAAAGACCCATCCTCATGGTGTGCCTGACCGTCGGTTTGTTCGTGACGGTCGAACCTCCCGCGCTCGCGCAATCCGCCTCGCCGCCGGCGCAGGATGGCCTGCTGAGAAGCGGGCCGCCGACATGGGACGCCAATCGCGACGGCATTGGCTCCAGTCGAACCTGTCGTTAGTATTCGTCGGCAAGATCGACTGGCGGTTTGCGTCGAGCGCGCTTCCGGCTTGGCTGCCCTTTCGCGGTCCTCACCACGAGAGCAATCCCTTCCTCGATTGCACGTGTCGAGTACTTACCTCCGAAAGGTTCGCGTTCCTTCAACACTTGATGGGCCGCTGTGCGCAGCGCCCCTCGTACAATTGTTTCTATGCCTGCCGCATACTGAAATTCGAGATAGTCGATATTGGATTTGGTAGACGGTAGTTGGGCTTCAATGAGGCTGAGCGCTTGCCTTTCATCCTCGTGAGTAAGCAAGCAGTCGCTCAAAGCCACCAGCGCTTTCTGCGCGTCGACGAACTCGAGAGTGGCCTGCATAATTGGTGCAGCCGACGGACTACCGGCAACCGTCCTCAAAATTGCTGCTGCAAGATTGGCGAGTTTCATCGCGACTCGCTGTTTGGCCTGATTGATTTCGATGTCGCGGTCAGCGTTCGTGCTCGCCAGCCAACCTTAGGGCGGGTGGTTTCTCTCCTAGTTCACGGTTGGACACGCCAAGCTTCCAGATGTGCTCATTTGATTGCGGACTAAACGCTTGGCTCTTATCGATCTGCGCTTGCGTTGAGCTCTTCGGGCGTAGGCAATTCGAACCGGGCACTTTCGAAGCCGACAATTTCGGCAACCCACGCAATCCGGACGTCGTGGATCGGATCCCTGCCGCGATTGTGAAAAACGTGGCAGGCCAAGATGTAGAGAAGTTCGCGACCGAAGTCCTCATCGGGCAGAGGTCCCCGACAGATGTGGGCCAGGGCCAACTCGAGTTCGCGAAAGCGGACATTGCTGCGCACCCAACGTCGTTGCGATGGACTGCCGACTCGATAGAGAAGCCTGATAATCCGCTTCGCGTGTTTGACAGCGGCAGGATCGCTGTTGTCGATTTTTACGAAGCGGGACCTGTTGTGCTTATAGGCGCTGGATTGTATATCTTGCGAAGTCACTGCGGCACTCCTAATGCCCAGTTGATCGGCGAGTCGGAGTAGTGTCCGCTCGGATGAAATGGATCTGGACCCCGCTGGTTGCCGCCATCGGGGTCTTTTCCTTGTCAGGGTGGTCGTGGTGATCGCGCGGCTTTTCCACCTTGGGGGTGAGTGCCGTTCGCTGCGCTAAATCGAGCCGGCACCGCCAACAGGGAACGGACGCCGAACCGAGTTTGTAGACATCCGGAGAAATTTGTAGACGAACACGCTCGCACTCCGATGCGAGCGATGAGGAATTGCTTGTCTTGCAGAGGCTTAAGTGGTGAGCGCGCTGGGGCTCGAACCCAGGACCCCGTGATTAAAAGTCACGTGCTCTACCGGCTGAGCTACGCGCTCCCATGGCCGCTGATGGCTTCAGATATTGCCATCGTCTTCGGACATTCGAGAAGCATGTCTTGCCGCTGCGCACAGACTTGCGTCGCGGGGAAAACCGGCTGTTTCCGGATCATGCTTTCGGCCCGCGCTGTGTAGGGGGATGGGGCGCTGAGGTCAATAGCGGGCGTGGCTGCCAAAACACGCGGCAGGGGTAGGGATTATCTTGCTGTTTCCGGCGCTTACGCTGGGGTTTTGAACTGAATTGGCGGATCGTCATCCACGCCCAAGGGCCCCGTGTCTTTTAATCACGGGGTCTCAGGCGGCCGGCTCGGCCGTCAGTTCGCCTCCTGACGCACCTCGCTCGGCACCGGCTGCGCATTGCCTGGTGTCGGCAGGGCGACGGGGCGCAGGCCGATCAGCTCGGCGGTGCGGATCGCGCTGTCACGCCAGAACTGGAACGAGTTGATGCGGCTGAGCTCGAGGATCGCGATCGCAACTGCCGCCAGGAACGGCAGGCTCTGCAGCACCAGCACGCCTGCGAAGATGTAGATCTCGGTGATCTGGCGGAAAGAGTTGGACGCGATCAGCACGCCGGCGCCGACCAGGAGCAGGGTGCCGATCACGGCTTCCCAGAACGCCTGGAACTCGATCGACATCCTGGAGAGACCGCCCTTGGAAGTGCGCGCGAACGCGATGTGCTCGGTGATGAGGCCTTGGGCGACCGCGCGCGACACCGTCCATTGCACGCTCATCGCCGCGATCATGGCGCCCAGCATCTGGCCGGGCTTGATCGCGACGCGGGCGCGGTACATCGACAGGAAGTGCGCGAGCGAGACGATGAAGGCGCCGATGATCGGCAGCGTCAGGATCTTGTCGGGGATGGCGATGTCGGCGAAGGCGACGATCGGCACCCAGACGAGGTTGAGCAGCGCCACGACCACGCCGAGGCTTTCGGCACCCAACCAGTTGAGCCAGCCGAGGCCGTATTCGCGCTTCTGGTCGGGCGTCAGCCGGCTCTTGCCGGGCAGGAATTGGCGCCAATGCTTCTTCACGATCTGCAGGCCGCCATAGGCCCAGCGGTGGCGCTGCTTCTTGAACGCCTCGTAGGTGTCCGGCAGCAGCCCTTTGCCGTAGCGGGTGTTGGTGTAGTGGGTGGTCCAGCCGAGCTCCTGGATCGCAAGGCCGAGGTCACTGTCCTCGCAGATCGTGTCGGATGACCAGCCGCCGGCCATGTCCATCGCGGCGCGGCGGATCAGGCACATGGTGCCGTGCACGATCACGGCATTGAGCTCGTTGCGCTGGACCATGCCGATGTCGAAGAAGCCGGCATATTCGCCGTTCATGATGTAGTGCATGATCGACAAATCGCCGTCGCGATGCTCCTGCGGCGCCTGCACGAGGCCAACGCGCGGGTCGGCGAAAGCCGGCACGAGGTCCTTCAGCCAGTCGGGCTCGACGACGTAGTCTGCATCGAGGATGCCGATGATCTCGGCATCCACGGCCGTGCGGTCCATGGCGATGCGCAGTGCGCCGGCCTTGAAACCCTTTACCTTCTCGGCGTTGATGAACTTGAAGCGTTCACCGAGTGCGCGGCAATGATCCTGGATCGGCTGCCAGAACGCGGGATCCGGCGTGTTGTTGATGATGACCACGCATTCGTAGTTCGGATAGTCGAGCCGCGACAGTGCATCGAGCGTCTGCTTCAGCATGTCGACCGGCTCGAAATAGGCGGGAATGTGGATCGAGACCTTTGGGTAGTAATTCTCGGGCACATCCGCGATCGGCTTGCCCTTGGTGAGCAGCCGCTGCGGCGGCCGGCCGAAGGCGACGGCCGCGATCTCGTCGATGCGGGCCATCGCAATGAGGACCAGAGGAACAAGGAGAATCATGCCGAGCGTCAGCGCGAAGGCCGAGCCGAAGATGAAATAGTGCCCGTTCCAGAACGCGAACACGGTCGCAGCCCAGGCACCGACGCCGTTAGCGGTGGCCGACAGCAGGAACGCCTGTTTCGCGGTGGGTTGCTGCAGCCGCAGGATCGGCAGCGACAAGAGGATGCCGACCAGCAGCGCGATCGTCATCAGCTTCCAATAGTCGGGGTTTTCGACCGGGCCGGTCCAGGCGAATTTCGGCTCGCGGCTGGCGTTGAGGATGCCCCAGTACGGACCGACGCCGCCTTCAAAATACTTCCAGGGCTGATCGATCGCTTCGACGATGTTGTATTCCATGCCGAGCGCTTCGGCGCGGCTGACGAAGTTGCGCAAGGTCAGCGCCTGCTGGAACGGACCGGGGTCGGCGTTGCGAAGATTGTAGCCGGCGCTCGGCCAGCCGAATTCGGCGATGACGATGCGCTTGCCCGGGAACTGGTTGCGCAACAGGTTGTAGCGGTCCACGGCCTGGTCGACGGCCTGGTCCGAACGGAAGTTTTCCCAATAGGGAAGAACGTGGGCGGCGAGGAAATCGACATTGGAGCCGAGGTCGGGATTGTCGCGCCAGATGTTCCAGATTTCGCCGGTGGTGACGGGCACGCGGACCGCGCTCTTCACCTTCTTGATCATCTCGATGAGGTCTTCGACCTTTTGCTCACCGCGGTAGATCACCTCGTTGCCGACGACGACGCCGTTGACGTTGCTGTTCTTGCGGGCGAGCTCGATCGCGGCCTTGATCTCGCGCTCGTTACGGTCAGGGTCCTTGTCGATCCAGGCGCCGACCGTGACCTTCAGGCCGAACTCGGCGGCGATCGGTGGCACCAGTTCCACACCGCCCGTCGACGAATAGAGGCGGATCGCGCGCGTCATCGTCGACAGCGTCTTCAGGTCCGAGCGGATTTTCTCGATGCTCGGGATGTTGTCGATGTCGGGATGGGCCGAGCCTTCGAACGGCGCGTAGGAGACGCTCGGCAACAGGCCCTTGAAATCAGGCGCGGGTTCCTTGTCGCGCAGGACTCCCCAGATGCCGGCGTGGAGCACGGACACGAGCAACAGAACGGCGGCGACAACGCGCATCGCGGCTAAACCAAAAGGGGCTGAAATGGCAGGGCTGCGGATCCGACCCCGAGATCCGACCGAGTCCGCGGCAAGTGGAGCATACCTCTGCCGCGCGGTTTCTCAACTGTCATGGCCTCATGTCCTTACGAGGGCATGGCCTTTTTGTTGGGAGCGCGGCAGTGCCAACCCCAGCTATCGCCGATCGTTCCTGAACGGCAGGTGAAACGATCGCGGTTATTTCTGGGGCGCGGGCGACGGGCTTGCCGCAGGCGCGGGGCTCGCGGCCGGCTGGGGTGGCTGCGAATTGCCGGTCGTGGGGGCCGGAGGCTGAGAGGCCGCGGCCGCCGCCTGTTGCGGCTGGGCGGCCGGATTGATCCAGCAGGCATGGACGCGACTGTCCAGGGTCTCGGCGACCTTGGGATCGATCTGGGCGCCGAAGCGGGTCAGGCAGCGGAACGCGGCCTGGATGTGGCCGCCGGGGCAGCCGAAGCGGTCATAGAGGTCGAGATGGCGGAAAGCGGTATCGAGGTCATCCCGCCACATCAGCCGCACCACGCGCCGACCGAGCCAGACGCATTCGGGGTTACCTGCCGGGCCGTTGATGACCTGGGCGGCTTCGGCGAATTCGTCGGTGCGGCGCTGGTTCTGGGCGGCGTCTTTGGCGGCGGCGTCGGCGGGCTGGGCGGCGGCCTTGCCCTGGTCCGGGGTTGGCGTGCCGCTCTGGGCGGAGGCGCCACCCAGGCTGGTCAGGAGGACAAGGGAGGAAACGGCCAACGAGGCGGCGAACTGCCGCAGGACCGCATTTCGTAACTCGAACACCCGTCGCCGCATGAATTCCCCAATGTCTCAGCCATCCGACCGCGGAGGAGGATCTCGCGGACGCCGGTCGTGATGGCGTCCAAATGGGTCTCCAATGCGGCGGAAATATCCCGCGGAATCCCATGACCTGTATTTGGATTTTTGTCCAGCAAAGTCACGATCCTAAGGCCCGGTCGAACGGCCGCAGCCCAATTCGTCGGGGAGAGGGCGTAGCCTGCCAGCGTCACCCCCCTTGGCAGATGGCGTGCGAGCAGGTAATCGACGGACCCTTCGCGGAGGACGGAACCGATTTCACTTCGTACGCCACTGGCGCTCCTGCTCGTCTCCCTGGGTGCGATTGCTGCCGTGTGGTGGTGGCTTGCCACGCCGATCACGCTCGCGCGCGCCCCCATCGATCCCAATGACAAGGTCCAGTGCGTCTCCTACGCGCCGTTCCAGGGAGACCAGACGCCGCTGATCGAGAGTACCCAGATCGAGGCCGAGCAGATCGAGCGTGACCTGAGGCAGCTCAAGGAGATCACCGACTGCGTGCGCACCTATTCGGTCGAGAACGGTCTCGTCCTTGTGCCCGGGATCGCAGACAAGGTCGGATTGAAGGTGATCCAGGGCATCTGGCTCGGCAGCAACCGTGCCAAGAACTTTGCGCAGGTGGCGACCGCGATCCGCCTCACCAAGGAATTCCCCCGCACCATTTCCGCGCTCGTCGTCGGCAACGAGGTGTTGCTGCGCGGCGAGATGACGACGCAGGACCTCATCGCGATCATCCGCTCGGTGAAGGCACAGGTCACCGTGCCCGTGACCTATGCCGACGTCTGGGAGTACTGGCTGAAGAACCGCGAGGTCTATGAGGCCGTCGACTTCGTCACCATTCACATTCTGCCTTACTGGGAGGATGTCCCGGTCAAGGCGAAATTCGCCTCCGGCCATGTCGAGGCGATTCGCGAGCGGATGGCGGTGGCGTTCCCCGACAAGGAGATCCTGATCGGCGAGACCGGCTGGCCGAGCGAAGGCCGCATGCGCGAGGGCGCGCTGCCGTCACGCGCCAACCAGGCGCGCGTCGTCTCGGAAATCCTGGCACTCGCAACGGCGAAGAAGTTTCGGGTCAACCTGATCGAGGCCTATGACCAGCCGTGGAAGCGGCGGCTGGAAGGCACTGTCGGCGGCTATTGGGGCCTGCTCGATTCCGTGCGGCGCCAGCTGAAATATCCGCCGGGTCAGCCGATCAGCAATTTTCCCTACTGGAAATGGTACATGGGATCCGGCATGGGCCTCAGCGTGCTGGTGTTCGCGGTCGCCCTCGTCACGCTGCGGCGCCGGCCCTGGACGCCGCGCTTTTCAGCCTGGCTCGGCGTCGGCATCTCCGCGACATCGGCGGGCATTCTGCTCGGGATCGCCGCCGACAAGATGTATTACGAGAGCTACGGCTGGGGCGGCTGGCTGCAATGGGGCGCGCTGCTGCTTGCCGGCATTTTCTCGCCGATCTTCTGCGCGCAGGCGCTCGTCATCGGTCGAAACCTGCCGAGCTTCCTCGATCTGCTTGGTCCCCGCGAGGGACGCAAATGGTCGAAGCTCTCGGCGGTGCTCGGCCTGACCCTTGCGGTGACGGCGGTGATCGCGGCCGAGACCGCGCTCGGCTTCGTGTTCGATCCTCGCTACCGCGACTTCCCCTATGCCTCGCTGACGATGGCGGTGGTGCCGTTCGCACTGTTGATGCTGAACCGGCCGCAGATCGGCGTGCGCCCGATCGCCGAAGCGGTGTTCGCAGGCCTGCTGGCGCTGTCCGCAGTCTATGTAATCCTGAACGAAGGCCGCGAGAACTGGCAGGCGATGTGGACCTGCGTGATCTATCTCTTGTTCGCGCTCACGCTGTGGCGGGCGCGGGCCGAGCAAAGCCGAGGATGAGCAGGCCGATCGCAAGGCCCGCCAGCACGATGTTGTAGAGCACGATGCCAAGGCCGGCTGCGACCACGCCGAGCGTGAGCAGCACGATCGAGGGCCGCATCAGGTTCAGCGTCGCGATCACCAGCGCGACGATGCCGAACACCGAGTTCTTGAACAGCGACGTCGACACCGAGCGCGCCTTGCAGATCATGGTCTGCAGGCCGGCGTCGCATGCAAGTGCCACCGTCGAGAACTCGATCGCGAGATAGCGCACATAGAGCGCCCAGCCGACGGTGACGAAACCGACGACGATGAGAAACTGGACTTGATAGGGCGTGAGGCGAAACGGCTTCTTTGTCATGCGGCGCAATATGGTCGGGATGGCCGAGGGGAGCAACAGGGCTGCACGGATTTTTGCACTGCGGCGGCCGCTGCTCCGTCCGCTGCATTGTTTTTTGGCAGGACGAAGCGCCGAAGCCGTAGCGATACGGAATTGCGAAAATGTCGACCTTGCCTCAGATTCGACTTGAAGCGCGGGCGTGATTGCTGGTCCGATCAGCAGATCACGTCGTTCAAGAACGCGACTGCGAGGACACGAGCGGGGACGGCAATGACTGAGGCGTTGCAGATCAATTTTGCGCTTTGGGGCATGATCATTTGCGCGGCAATCAAGATCAGCCATATGGTGGCGGCGTTCTAGCGGCACGGCTTGGCATCCGACGAGGTGTCGCGACGCTTCGCCGATTCAATCGAAAGCTCTGACAGTCCTACCGTCTGAAGAACGACGATATCGTCGATCCCGCGGACGCCGTCTCCGGCTTGGCGGCGGGCGCGGCCGGCTGCGGCGCGGGGGCGGGCTCCTCGCGCTTTGACGAGCGCTTGGAAGAGCTGCGATGGCGCTTGTCCGGCTTGGCTGCGGGCGTCAGCGCCGGGGCGGTCTCGGCTTGCGGCACCGAGTCCTGGTTCTTCTCGGCGCTCTTGTCCTGACTCTTATCTTGGACCTTATCCGAACCGCGCATCGACAGGCGCTGGCCGTCGAACACGGTTGTCTCGCAATGGCGGTCATTCTCGGCAAGGCCTGCGCAGAGTTTGGCTGCGGCCGCCGCATTGATCAGAGGGCCGGCGCCGAGGCGCAGCTGCATGCCGAGGCCGTTATTGCCTTCCTTGATCATGATGATCGGCCGAAGCGCGGCGATCTCCGGATTGGATTTGGACAGGCCGCGCCAGAGTGCGCGCAGGCCGTCGACCGAATTCGCACTGCCGAGGTCGATGGCAAAGCGCGTCTGCTGGACCGTGATCGCAGCGGACTCAGGCTCTGTTGTCTCCTGCGGCTTGGCCGGTGCGGCGGCGATTTCGGTCGGGGCGGGGGCCGGCTCGGGCTTTTTCTCGGCGGTCTCAGGTTGAACCAGTTTTGGCGCCGCCGGATCAGGCGGCGCCATGATCGACTTGGAAGGGACGAGCGGAGCGGTCGGCAGCGCCGAAGGCGCGGGCGATGACTGCGGCATGAGCGAGGCGGCAGCCGCCGTCTGCGGTGGCGGGCTCGACTGATCCTTCGCCGCCTCCTTCGAACTGTCCTTGTTCAAGGTGTCTTTGTTCGAGGTGTCCTTGTTCGAGCTTTCTTTGGGCTCCCTGCCGGGGCTCGCGCGCGGCCTGTCGACCAGCGAGGCCGCAGTCGAGGAGACGGGTGCGACTTCAGGTGCCGGCTGCGCGGCGGCGACGGGCGCTTCCTGCGGCTTCGAGCTTGGTGCCTGCTGCGATGTCGCGTTCTGCTTGGCGATGGCGCCAGTGACGGAATCAAGCCCTTGCTCGATCACGCTCACGCGCGAATAAAGCCGGTCGCGATCGGTGTTCAGGGTCTCGATGGCGGAGGCGAGGCGGCGGGCTTCGAGCTGGCTCTCCTTGGTCAACACCTGCAGCCGGTCGGACTGGCGTACGAGGTCGGCGGAGGCGAGCTGGTCGCGCCGCCAGCCGAGCTGGGCCTGATTGGCCATGACGGCGACCACGACGGCGCCGACGGCAGCTGCGCCCCATGAGCCCAGCCGCCACAGCATGCGGCGATCGAAGGTGCTTTCCTCGGCCAAAAGTCCGGAGAACAGCCCGCCGGTCTCCTTGTCGCCGAAGGCATCCGCCAGTGGGTCCGAATCCTTTGCCATGAACGTTAAGTGCCCAGCCCTGTCTGGCGTCCCCGAATCAATCAAGGAACATTAACAGGAAAACCCACTCGCACTTGAATTCCGGGCGTTTGCGGGGGTAGCAAGGCGACGGCTTGTCGCCCGTCGATGTGACGATCGATTCGGCCATATTTGACAGGATTGCGATGACCGCCCGCTCAAGCCTCACGATCGTGCTCGCCGCCGGCGAAGGCACGCGCATGCGATCCAGCCTGCCGAAAGTGTTGCATCCCGTCGCACATCAGACGCTGCTTGCCCATGTGCTCGGCGCCGCGCCGAGTGGAACCGGAACCGCGCTTGCGGTCGTGATCGGTCCCGATCACCAGGCGGTCGCCGACGAGGCAAAACGGATCCGCCCCGACGCGCTCATCTTCGTGCAACGCGAACGGCTTGGCACGGCGCATGCCGTGCTTGCGGCGCGGGAGGCCATCGCTCGCGGTGCGGACGATGTTCTGATTGCGTTCGGGGACACGCCGCTGATCTCGGCCGAGACCTTTGCACGATTGCGCGCGCCCCTCGCGAACGGCGCAGCGATCGCCGCGCTCGGCTTCCGCGCGGCGGATCCCACCGGCTACGGCCGCTTCATCGTCGAGGGCGATCGCCTGGTCGCGATCCGTGAGCACGCCGATGCCAGCACTGACGAGCGCAAGATCGACCTGTGCAATGCCGGCGTGATGGCGATCGATGGGCGCCGCGCGCTCGCGATCCTCGACAGAATAGGCAATGCAAATTCCAAGGGCGAGTTTTATCTGACCGACGCGGTCGGCGTGACCAGCGACAATAGATGGGAGTCCGTGGTGATCGAGACCAGCGAGGACGAAGTGCGCGGCATCAATACCAAGGCCCAGCTCGCGGAAGCAGAAGCCGTCATGCAGGCGCGGCTTCGCAAGGCCGCAATGGAGGCCGGCGTCACGCTGATCGCTCCGGAAACCGTCTTTCTCGCCGCCGACACCGTGTTCGGCAGGGACGTCACCATCGAGCCGTTCGTGGTGATCGGCCCCGGCGTGTCGATCGCCGACGGCACCGTGATCCATTCCTTCTCGCACATCGTCGAGACCACGCTCGGCAAGAAGGTTTCGATCGGCCCCTATGCGCGACTGCGGCCAGGCACCTCGCTCGGCGACGGCGCGCGGATCGGCAATTTCGTGGAGACCAAGGCCGCGACGCTGGAGGCCGGCGTCAAGGTCAACCATCTCTCCTACATTGGCGATGCCACCGTCGGAGCCAATTCCAACATCGGCGCCGGCACCATCACCTGCAACTACGATGGCTTCAAGAAGCACAAGACTGTGATCGGGCAGGGCGCCTTCGTCGGTACCAACTCCTCATTGGTGGCGCCCGTGAAGATCGGCAACGGCGCCTATATCGGCTCGGGCTCGGTGATCACACGCGACGTGCCTGACGATGCGATGGCACTCGAGCGCAATCAGCAGACCATCCGGGAAGGCGGCGCGGCGCGCTATCGCGAGATGAAGACGGGCGGCAAGAAGACGGAGAAATGAGCGGCCGGGTGCCGACGCATGATCGGTGCTGGTAGGACTGCGCGCTCATGGATGAGGACGAAGAGGCCTGGTTTATATTCACGTTCTTCGTTGAGAACGTGATCAAGCCACCGGGACACTGGGTGCTGGACCAATGTGGCGTCCGCCAGCCGCATGAGCATGAGACCGCGTCACTCTTCACCGGACTGGCATTCTGGGCGTTTGTCGTTTTCCTCGCGTTTGCCCTTGTGCTGAGGTGGTAGAGCTCTCGCGCTATTCGTCGTCGGCGAATTCGGAAAAGATGGCGCGCGTCAGGCGCCAGCCGCGCGGCTTGGCGCGCTTGATCGGTTCGCCTTCCGGATGCTTCACGAAGACGGGCTTGCTCTCCTTGCCGCGCTGGGGCGGCGGCCAATGCGCGAGGTGCGTGCCGGAAGTTTCGCTGGCGCGCAGATGCAGCGACGACATAGCCTTGCGGTCGGACGTGGCTTTCATGGCCTTGATCTCCTGGACGCGAATCGTTGGCCAAACTTGTTGACAGCGAGTTAATACACACGGTTAAAGGCCGGTCATATCGACGCAGGCGAAGCTCAGGTCGCGGTCAACGCTGTCTCAATCCGCAATAATTATTGAGTATATGGTTCCCTGGGAATTTCGCTAAAAGCCGAGCGCGTCGTTTAGGCGATTTTTCGACGATTTGGGGGATATTGATCCGCATGTGCGGGATTGTCGGCATTCTCGGGCGCGAGCCGGTTGCAGAGCAATTGGTGGATTCGCTCAAACGTCTTGAATATCGCGGCTACGATTCCGCGGGCGTCGCCACGCTTGAAGGCAAGCATCTCGAGCGCCGCCGCGCCGAGGGCAAGCTGAAGAACCTGGAGAAGCGGCTGGAAGCCGAGCCGCTGAAGGGCACCACCGGCATCGGCCACACCCGCTGGGCCACGCACGGCAGGCCGACCGTCAACAACGCCCATCCGCATGCGACCGACCGCGTTGCGGTGGTCCATAACGGCATCATCGAGAACTTCCGCGAGCTGCGCGAAGAGCTCGAGAAGAAGGGCGCGGTGTTCCACACCGAGACCGACACCGAGATCGTGTTGCATCTGGTCGACGATCTCCTGACGCGCGGCAACAAGCCGGTGGAAGCGGTGAAGCTGGCGCTGGGACGACTGCGCGGCGCCTTCGCGCTCGGCTTCATCTTCGCCGGCGACAACAACCTCATGATCGGTGCCCGCAACGGCCCGCCGCTTGCGATCGGCTATGGCGACGGCGAGATGTATCTCGGCTCGGACGCAATCGCGCTCGGCCCTTTCACCGACACGATCAGCTATCTCGAGGACGGCGACTGGGTCGTGCTGACCCGCGAGAGCGCCACGATCTTCGACAAGGACGGCAAGGCCGTTGCGCGCGACAAGATCAAGCACGCCGCCTCGACCTCGCTGGTCGACAAGGCCAATTACCGCCACTTCATGGCGAAGGAGATCCACGAACAGCCGGAAGTGGTCGGCCACACGCTGGCGCGCTATGTCGACATGGCGACCGAGCGTGTGTCGCTGCCGGTCAAGCTGCCGTTCGACTTCAAGGACATCCAGCGCATCAACATCACGGCCTGCGGCACCGCGAGCTATGCCGGCATCGTTGCAAAGTACTGGTTCGAGCGCTTTGCGCGCCTGCCGGTCGAGGTCGATGTCGCCTCCGAGTTCCGCTACCGCGAAGCGCCGCTCCGCAAGGGCGATCTTGCGATCTTCATCTCGCAATCCGGCGAGACCGCCGACACGCTCGCGGCGCTGCGCTACGCCAAGGCGGAGGGCGCGCACACGATCGCGGTGGTCAACGTGCCGACGTCGACGATCGCGCGCGAAAGCGAGACGGTGTTGCAGACGCTGGCCGGTCCCGAGATCGGCGTTGCCTCGACCAAGGCTTTCACGTGTCAGCTCATGGTGCTGGCTAACCTGGCAATTGCGGCCGGCAAGGCCCGCGGCGAATTGTCCGCGGAGGACGAGACCAAGCTCGTTCATGGTCTCGTCGAGGTCCCGCGGTTGATGGCCGATGCGCTCACCACCGAGCTGCAGATCGAAAAGCTCGCGCACAGGATCGCAAAATCCCGCGACGTGCTCTATCTCGGCCGCGGCACCAGCTACCCGCTGGCGCTCGAAGGCGCGTTGAAGCTGAAGGAAATCTCCTACATCCACGCCGAGGGCTATGCTGCCGGCGAGCTGAAGCACGGGCCGATCGCGTTGATCGACGAGACGATGCCCGTCGTGGTGATCGCGCCCCACGACCGCGTGTTCGAGAAGACCGTCTCCAACATGCAGGAGGTCGCCGCCCGCGGCGGCAACATCATCCTGATGACCGACGCCAAGGGGGCGGCCGAGGCGACGGTGAATTCGCTCGTCACCATCGTGATGCCTGATATGGCCGCGGCGTTCACGCCGATGGTCTACGCCGTCCCTGTCCAGCTGCTCGCCTATCATACGGCTGTGGTGATGGGTACTGACGTCGATCAGCCGCGTAATCTCGCGAAATCCGTGACCGTGGAATAGGCACAACGGATCAGGTCGCGCTCTTCCAAAACCTGCTAGAAGCCCCTAGCTTGGACGAAGCGACTGACCTGGAACCCGAATGACCGCCCGCGACGACGCGCCTGCGCCTCTTGATCCCGCCCCGGAACCGCATACCGGCCTGATGGGCCGTTTTCGCAACTATTTCCTGACTGGACTGATCGTCACCGGCCCGATTGCGATCACGCTGTATCTGGTCTGGTGGTTCGTCACCTGGGTCGACGGCGTGGTGCGGCCATTCGTTCCGCTGGCCTATCGGCCGGAAACCTATCTGCCCTACGGCGTTCCCGGCTGGGGACTGATTGTCGCTTTCTTCACGCTGACGCTGGTCGGCTTCCTCGCCGCGAACCTGATCGGCCGCACGCTGGTTGATGTCGGCGAGACCTTCCTCGGCCGGATTCCGGCCGTGCGCGCGATTTATCGCGGCCTCAAGCAGGTGTTCGAGACGCTGTTCTCGGGCAAAGGCTCGAGCTTCCGGAAAGTGGGTCTCGTGGAGTTTCCCTCGCCGGGCATGTGGTCGATCGTGCTGATCTCGCAATCGCCGAACGAGGAGGTCTCGCGCAGCCTGCCGGGGCAGGAGGAACATGTCTCGGTGTTTCTCCCGTGCTCGCCGAACCCGACCACCGGCTTCTTTTTCTACGTGCCCAAGAGCAAGATCATCGAGGTCGACCTCAGCGCGGAGGATGCCGCGACGCTGATCATGTCCGCTGGCGTGGTGCAGCCGGGCTCAGCGCCGGATCCGAAGAAGGCCGCCGCGCTTGCCGGCATGGCCAATGCCGCGCGCATTGCCAACGCCTCGACGCTCCAGCCCGAGGCTGCGAAGGCAGAGTAGGGCTACTCCCGTGCGGGATAGCCTGAGGTCACGCAGGCCTCCGCATCCTCTGATATTGTCCTGATCGAACCGAGTGCAGCTCGGAATTCGAACTGGAGTGCCCCGATGTCACAGACCATTGCTATCCTCGCGCCCGGTGCGATGGGCAGCGCGGTGGCGCGCCGCCTGAGCGAAAACGGTGCACGCGTGCTGACGTCGTTGAAAGGGCGAAGCGAGGCGACGCTGAAGCGCGCAGCGGATGCCGGCATGGTCGGTGCCGAGGACGAGGCGATCGCGGAGGCCGACATCATCCTCTCGATCGTGCCGCCGGGCGAGGCCGTGGCGCTGGCCGAGCGGCTCGCTGCCTTGATCGTGAAGCGCGCAAAGAAGCCAGTCGTGGTCGATTGCAACGCCGTCAATGTCGACACGGTGAAGCGGATCGAGGACATCATCGGATCGGCGCAAGCGCCCTTCGTCGACGGCGGCATCATCGGCTTTCCGCCGCAGCCGGGCGGCAAGAGCCCGGCCTTCTACGTGTCCGGCGAGCACGCCAGGGATGTTGCGGTGCTGAAGGATTTCGGGCTCGACCTGCGCATCGTCGAAGGTCCGGTGGGTGCCGCCTCTGCGCTAAAAATGTCCTATGCCGGCATCGTCAAGGGGCTCGCCGGGATCGGGTCAGCCATGGTCGTTGCTGCAACGAAGGCGGGCGCTGCGGACGCGCTCCGCGACGAGCTCGCGCTCAGCCAGCCCGCGATCCTGGCGCGGCTCGAGGTCGCGCTGCCCGACATGATCCCGAAGGCCTATCGCTGGGTCGCGGAGATGCAGGAGATTTCGGGTTTTCTTGGACCGGACCATCCGGCGAGCCAGATCTACGAAGGTTTTGCCAAATGGTTCGAGCATCTGGCCGCTGACGCGAAAGGCGAGGCGGTCGATGCGTCGCTGCTGAAGGCGTTCGCCGCCGGTGCCGCGAAGAAGGCCTGATCTTCACTTGTTTGGCGGCCAAAGCTTTGGCCAGTCCGGGAACATGGCGCAGGAGTTCAGATGAGAGTGCTGGTGATCGGCGCAGGAGCGCTCGGAGGCTATTACGGAGCTTGCCTGGTCCGAGCGGGCGCCGACGTGACCTTTCTGGTGCGGGCCGGGCGTGCTGAGCAATTGCGGCGAGATGGATTGCGGGTCAAAAGCCCGCACGGCGACTTCACCGTGCAGCCGAAGATCCTGATGGCGAACGAGCTGAGCGAGCCCTTCGACGTCGTGCTCGTCGGTGTGAAGGCCTATTCGCTCGACGATGCCATGAGCCAGTTTGCCCCGGCCGTTGGCCCGAGCACGATGCTTTTGCCGATCCTGAACGGGCTGAAGCACATCGACGCCCTGACAGCGCGGTTCGGTGCTGAGCCCGTTCTCGGTGGGCTCGCCAATGTCAGTGCCGGGCTCGATGTGGATGGCCGTGTCGTTCAGTTCATGGCCAATCAGACCATCGTCTTTGGTGAAACCGAGGGTTCGCTGAGTGAGCGCACGCTGGCCCTGGAGAAGCTGTTCCAGGTCCCTGGGATCGACGTGCGTGCCAGCGAAGCGATCATGCAGGACATGTGGGAGAAGTTCGTCCAGCTCTCGACGCTTGCCGGAATTACCTGCCTGATGCGCGCCAGCATCGGCGACATCCTGGCTGTGCCGAACGGCGAGCAATCGATCTTCCGCCTGTTCGCGGAATGCTGCACTGTTGCCACCGCCTCGGGTTTTGAGCCGCGCGCCCCGTTCATCGAGTTTGACCGAAAGCTGTTCACGACCCTGGACTCGCCGCTCAAGGCCTCGATGCTGCGCGACATCGAGCGCGGCTCGATCACCGAGTCTGAGCATATCCTGGGCGATATGGCCAACCGGGCCCGCAAGCTGAATATCGATACGCCGCTGCTGGATCTGGCACGCGCGCATGTCGCAGCCTACGAAGTCGGGCGGAGGCGTGCGGCGAGCTAGCCCGCTCCGATCAGCGGGATCGCCTCGTCCCGCTCGTAGAGATACAGCAGGCAGCGCAGCGCTTCGCCGCGCTCGCCCTTCAGCTTCGGATCGTCCTTCATGATGCGTAGCGCCTCGTCGCGGGCCTGCGTGATGAGCTGGCCGTGGACCTCCGAGCGCGCGATGCGATAGCCGGGCAGGCCGCTCTGGCGCACGCCCAGCACGTCGCCTTCGCCGCGCAGCTTCAAATCCTCTTCGGCGATACGAAAGCCGTCGGTGGTCTCGCGGATCACCTTCAGCCGCGCCTTCGACATCTCGCCGAGCGGCTCCGAATAGAGCAAAATGCAGGTCGAGGCTTCCGAGCCGCGCCCGATACGACCGCGGAGCTGGTGCAGCTGGGCGAGACCAAAGCGCTCGGCGTTCTCGATCACCATGATGGTCGCGGCCGGCACGTCGACGCCGACCTCGACCACAGTGGTTGCGACCAGGAGGCCGATCTCGTGGGCGGCGAACTGGCCCATGACCCGGTCCTTTTCGGTGCCCTTCATCTGGCCGTGGACGAGGCCGACGCGATCGCCAAAACGCTTCTGCAGGCTCTCGAAGCGCTTGGTCGCGTTGGTGAGATGCTCGGTGCCTTCGGCTTCGGATTCCTCGACCAGCGGGCAGATCCAGTAGACCAGCTTGCCGGATTCCAACGCGCGGCCGACGCCGTCCATGACCTCGCCGAGCCGGCTCATGGCAACAGTGCGGGTGTCGATCGGCTGGCGGCCAGCCGGCTTTTCGCGCAGCTCGCTGATGTCCATGTCGCCGAAATAGGTCAGCACCAGCGTGCGCGGGATCGGCGTCGCGCTCAGCACGAGCACGTCGACGGCTTCGCCCTTCGAGGTCAATGCCAGCCGTTCACGCACACCGAAGCGGTGCTGTTCGTCGACGATGGCAAGCGCGAGATCATGGAAGATCACGTCGTCCTGGATCAGCGCATGCGTGCCGACGAGGAGATCGATCTCGCCCTCGGCAAGCTGGCTGATGATCTCGCGCCGCTCCTTACCCTTTTCGCGGCCGGTGAGGATCGCGACCCGCATGCCGGCGCGCTCGGCGAGTGGCGCGATGGTCTTGATGTGCTGGCGCGCCAGAATCTCGGTCGGCGCCATCAGCGCGGCCTGCTTGCCGACCTCGGCGACGGCGGCAGCAGCCAGCAGCGCCACCACGGTCTTGCCGGAGCCGACGTCGCCCTGGAGCAGGCGCAGCATGCGCACCGGCTGCTTCAGGTCTTCTGCAATGGCCGCCGCGGCATTGCGCTGGGAGGGCGTGAGCGCATAGGGCAGGGCATCGATGATCTTGTTGCGCAAATGCCCGTCGCCGGCATTGCGCACGCCGGCAGGCCGCCGGAGCTGCGCGCGGATCAGCGCCAGCGCGAGCTGGCCCGCGAGCAGTTCGTCGAAGGCGAGACGCGACCAGTAACGCCGATCGGGCAGGATGTCCGTGAGCTCGACCGGCTGGTGCACGCGGTGAAGCGCTTCTGCGACCGGCGGGAAATCGCAGCGGCGCAGCACGTCCGGGCTGATCCATTCCGGCAAGGCCGGCAATTTCTGCAACGCCTGTGCGATCGCGCGACGCAGCGAGCCGAGCGCGAGGCCCTCGGTGAGCGGATAGACCGGATCGATCCCTGAGAGCTTCGAGATCGCCTCCTCGTCGAGCACGCGGTCGGGATGCACGATCTGCGGGATGCCGTCATACATCTGCAGCGTGCCGGAGACGTAGCGTTTCTCGCCCATCGGCAGCAGCTTTTCGACATAGCCCGGCTTGGCGCGAAAGAACGTCAGGACGACGTCGCCGGTATCGTCGCTGGCATAGACCAGATACGGCGCGCGCGAATTGCGCGGCGGGGGCGGGCGGTGGCGGTCGACGGTGACCTCCAGCGTCACCATGGTTCCCTGGACCGCGTCGCGGATCTTCGGCCGCGCACGGCGGTCGATCACCTGGCTCGGCAGATGCAGCAGCAGGTCCACCAGCCGCGGCGTCTCGCTGCGGCTGAGCAGATATTGCAGCAGCTTGTCCTGCTTCGGGCCGACGCCGGGCAGGCTGGTCACGGGAGCAAATAGCGGATTGAGCAGGCTGGGGCGCATGGATGCGAATCTAGGATCGTTTCGGCCCGTCTTGCCCGGCTTTGTCGAGGGCATCCACGGCTTTTTTTGTGAGCCTTCGCAGCCATCAAGCCATGCCAAATCGAGGGCTGACACGGCAGGTTCGAGTGGCTATATCACGGCGGCCCGGCACGTCCGGGCTTTCGGCGTTTGACTGGATTTGAGACATGACGGGAACGACACGATCGAGCAAGGGACTGGACGACCGCCGCAAGCGGCTCCTGTTCCGCTGCTGGCACCGCGGCACGCGCGAGATGGACCTGATCCTCGGCCGCTTCGCGGATGCCGAGATCGGCACTCTCTCTGACGCCGAGCTGACCGAGCTCGAGGCGCTGCTCGAGGTCAACGATCCCGATCTCTATGCCGCCATCACCGGTGACAAGCTGCTGCCAGCCGATGTCACCGGCGCGCTGTTTGCCCGGATCAAGGCCTATCCGATCGCGGACGGCAACGTATGAAGCAGGGGATGAAATCTCCGGCCGAGCTGCTTTCGCCCGGCCGTGCGCTGACGCTTGCCAATGTCGCCGAGGGCGCCGAGGGCCTCGTCGTCTCGGATCTGGCGCGTGCTATCGCGGCGCGGCCGAAAAAGCCGGCTGTCAGCCTGGCCGTGGTGTGCCGCGACGGCGGGCGGATGCAGCAGCTCGAACGCGCGCTGCAATTCTTCGCGCCCGATCTGCCGGTGCTGACGTTTCCGGCCTGGGACTGCCAGCCCTATGACCGCGTCTCACCGCATGGCGGCATTCTGGCGCAACGCCTGACCACGCTGGCCCGGCTCGGAGCGCTCACCGGCAGCGACAAGCCGCTGATCGTGCTGACCACGGTGAACGCCGTCGTGCAGCGCGTGCCGGCGCGCGAGTTGGTCGCGGCGCAGGCGCTGTCGGTCGCGCCCGGCAATGTCGTGCCGATGGACACCATCGTCGCCTGGCTCGAGCATAACGGCTACAACCGCTCTTCCACGGTGCGCGAGCCCGGCGAGTACGCCGTGCGCGGCGGCATCCTCGACCTGTTTCCGGCCGGCCTCGAACAGCCCGTGCGCTTCGACTTCTTCGGCGACAGCCTGGAATCGATCCGCTCCTTCGACGCCGAGACCCAGCGCACGCTGCTCGACATGCGCTCGCTCGATCTGGTGCCGATCTCGGAATTCCAGCTCGTCACAGACACCATCCGACGCTTTCGCATGGGCTATGTCGCCGAGTTCGGCGCGCCCGAGCGCGACGATGCGCTCTACGAGGCGGTCAGCGAAGGCCGCCGCCATCCCGGCATGGAGCACTGGCTGCCGCTGTTCCAGGACCGGATGGACACGCTGTTCGATTATCTGCAAGGCGCCGCCGTCGCGATCGAGCCGCAGGCCGAGGACGCCGTCCGCGAACGCTTCAAGCAGATCCAGGATTATTACGAGGCCCGCCGCGATGCGATGGAGCATCCCGGTGGCGGCGCCATTTACAAGCCGTTGCCACCGGACCGGCTCTATCTGACAGAGGACGAGTGGAGCAAGCGCGAACGCGACATGTCGCTGATCCGGCTGACGGCGTTCTCCGTGCCGACCGACGGCACCAGCGTTGTCGACGCTGGCGCCCGTAAGGGCCGCGATTTCGCGCCTGAACGCAACGACAGCACGGTCAATGTGTTCGAATCCGTCGTCAGCCACGTCATGGCGCTGCAGGCGAGCCGCAAGAAGGTCGTGATCGCGCTGTGGAGCGAGGGCTCGCGCGACCGCATGACGTCCATGCTGCGCGATCACAAGCTGACCCACACCACCAGCGTCAATGCCTGGCGGACGGTGCAGGCGACCCCGCGCAACGAGACCATGCTCGCCGTGCTTGGTCTCGAGAGCGGTTTCGAGACCGACGAGATCGCTGTCATCAGCGAGCAGGACATTCTGGGCGATCGCCTGGTTCGCCCGCGCAAGGCGAGCCGCAAGCTCGACAATTTCATCTCGGAGGTGACGAGCCTCACGGCGGGCGACATCGTCGTTCACGTCGATCACGGCATCGGCCGCTTCATCGGCCTGCAGACGCTGGACGTCGCCGGCGCGCCGCATGACTGTCTCGAGCTGCATTACGCCGCCGAGACAAAATTGTTCCTGCCGGTCGAAAATATCGAGCTGTTGTCGCGCTACGGCTCCGACCAGACCACGGTCGAGCTCGATCGTCTCGGCGGCTCCGGCTGGCAGACCCGCAAGGCCAAGCTGAAGAACCGCATCCGCGAGATTGCGGGCGAGCTGATCAAGATCGCCGCCGCGCGCCATTTGCACGAGGCGCCCAAGCTGCCGGTACAGCCAGGCCTTTACGATGAGTTTTGCGCACGCTTCCCCTATGACGAGACCGAGGACCAGCTCGGCGCCATCGAGTCCACGCTGAAGGACCTCGAGCTCGGCCGTCCCATGGACCGGCTGATCTGCGGCGACGTCGGCTTCGGCAAGACCGAGGTGGCGCTGCGTGCGGCCTTCGCCGTTGCGCTCGAAGGCAAGCAGGTTGCGGTCGTGGTGCCGACCACGCTTCTAGCGCGTCAGCATGCCAAAACCTTCACCGAGCGCTTCAAGGGCTTTCCTGTGAACGTGGCGCAGGCCTCGCGCCTGGTCGCGACCAAGGAGCTGAACCTGGTCAAGAAGGGCCTCGCCGACGGTTCGGTCGATATCGTCGTCGGCACCCACGCGCTGCTCGGCAAGGCCATCAAGTTCCGCGATCTCGGCCTCGTTATCGTCGACGAGGAGCAGCATTTCGGCGTCACCCACAAGGAGCGGCTGAAGGCGCTGCGCTCCGAGGTGCACGTGCTGACGCTGTCGGCAACCCCGATCCCGCGCACGCTGCAGCTGGCGCTGACCGGCGTCCGCGAGCTCTCGATCATTGCCTCTCCCCCGGTCGACCGCCTTGCGGTGCGCACCTTCGTCGCCCCGCATGATCCCTTGATGATCCGCGAGGCGCTGCTGCGCGAGCGCTATCGCGGCGGCCAGGCGTTCTACGTGGTGCCGCGCATCGACGACCTCGCCGAGGTCAAGGATTTCCTCGACAAGAATGTGCCGGAGATGAAGATCGCCGTCGCGCACGGCCAGATGCCGCCCGCCGTGATCGAGGACATCATGACCGCGTTCTACGACGGCAAATTCGACATCCTGCTGTCGACCACGATCGTGGAATCCGGCCTCGACATTCCCAACGCCAACACGCTGATCGTGCACCGCGCCGACATGTTCGGCCTTGCCCAGCTCTACCAGCTGCGCGGGCGTGTCGGCCGTTCCAAGCTGCGGGCCTATGCGCTGTTCACGCTGCCGGCACAGCAGAAGATCACGGCGCAGGCCGAACGGCGCCTCACCGTGCTGCAATCGCTGGAGACGCTGGGCGCAGGCTTCCAGCTCGCTTCGCACGACCTTGATATCAGAGGCGCCGGCAATCTGCTCGGCGAGGAGCAGTCGGGCCACATCAAGGAAGTCGGCTTCGAGCTCTACCAGTCGATGCTGGAAGAGGCGATCGTCAACCTCAAGGCCGGCGTGTCCGAGCCCGCCGCCGACCGCTGGTCGCCGACCATCACCATCGGCATGCCCGTGCTCATTCCTGATGATTACGTCGGCGATCTTTCGGTGCGGCTGTCGCTGTACCGGCGTCTCGCCGATCTCGACAGCGAAGAGGAGATCGAGAACTTTGGCGCCGAGATGCGCGATCGTTTCGGCGTGCTGCCCGACGAGGTGCGCTATCTCTTCAAGGTTGCTGCCATCAAGGCGTTCTGCCGCCAGGCCAATGTCGAGAAGATCGATGCCGGTCCGAAGGGCGCCGTCATCACCTTCCGCGACAATTCTTTCGCCTATCCCGATCGCCTGGTGTCGTTCATCAAGAGCTACGGCCAGGCCGCCAAGGTGCGGCCCGACATGAAGGTGGTGTTCCTGCAGGACTGGGAGACGCCGGAAGAGCGCCTTGTTGGCACCACGGAGATCATGCGGCAATTGGCGCAGCTCGCTCAGAAAAAAAAGGCGGCGTAGTCCGTAGTATTGCGGAGGCGGCGCAGCGCGATACCGCTTTGCCCTGCCACAGTCTGAAAAGCGACATGCGGACACTTGCGGAATGACCAACCAGCCGCCAGATTCCGAATTTGCTAACTGAGTCCTGCGTACCGTATCCGTCGATCCGCGACTGGTTTACCGGCCGCGGGTTTTTTATACCGGTTGCGGGGTGGCCCGCACGTCGAAACAGCTGAGGTCGTGCGCGTGTCCATCAATACCGGTTCGGGCCAGAAGTCAGAGCGCGACCACGACGATGTCATGTATCCGCAGGTCCTGCCGTTCGTCTTGATCCACGTGGGATGCGTTGCTGCGGTCTGGTCTGGCGTCACGTGGCAGGCGGTTGCGACGTGCGCCGCGTTGTATTGGTTGCGCATGTTCGGGATCACCGGCGGATATCATCGGTACTTCTCGCATCGATCCTACGCAACGAGCCGGGTGTTCCAGTTCATCCTGGCCTTCCTTGCCCAGAGCAGCGCTCAGAAGAGCGTTCTTTGGTGGGCTGCCAAGCACCGCCACCATCATCTTCACTCGGACACAGTGCAGGATGTGCATTCACCCCGGCACAAGGGTTTCGTGTACAGCCATGTCGGCTGGATCTTTTACCGGCAGCACGATGCGACCGACCTGGTGAAAGTCGCTGATCTGGCGTCTTATCCCGAGTTGATGTGGCTGCACCGGCTGGAGCTGTTGCCGCCGATCGTGCTCGCGGGTCTATGCTTCCTGGTTGCGGGCTGGTCGGGGCTCGTGGTCGGATTTCTCTGGAGCACCGTTCTTCTCTATCACGCCACGTTCTGCATCAACTCGCTCGCCCATGGTCACGGGCGCAAGCGCTATGTGACCGGTGATGACTCCCGCAACAACTGGCTGCTGGCCCTGCTGACGATGGGCGAGGGATGGCACAACAACCATCACGCCTACCAGGCGAGCGTGCGACAGGGCTTCCACTGGTACGAGATTGATCTCACTTATTACGTTCTGGTGGCCTTGTCCTGGTTCGGGATTGTGCGGGATCTGAAGATGCCGCCCGAGCAGGTTCTGCGCAATGAGCATCGGCTGGGATCACGCGTGGTCAAGCAGGCGGCCGAGCAGCTCGCCGCTCGCTTCAATCCCGAGCACATCGCGCATGCGATCAGGGCGTCGATCCACGAGACCGAATTGTCGGTGCGGGACACGCTCCATCAGTTGCAGCACCGGGCAGATCTTCGCCTGTCCAGCATGCCGACCCGCGATCAGTTGTTGGCCGAAGCGCAGCGCATGTTCGCCAAGACCATATCCCTGGACGACATCGTCGACCGCGCCTACGAACTCTTGAATGACTCCGTCGGTTTTCTCCTGGCCGCGCCCGCTCTGGCGACCCACGCGAAATCCAAGGGTCGCGTTTAGCGCGCAGTTATTTCTCCCGGAGGCGTCGCGAACGGATGGCTAGGACGCTGCCCGCGAGGCATCCGCCGACAGCCGCCCCAGCAGCGACCGTGCCGTATCCGACGGCGACAGCGAATCCACTGATACCACGGGGTCGCTGCGCATCTCATGCTTGCCGTTCGAGGTGTGCCTCATCACTGCGGACAAACGCCGCGCGATCATATGCGCCGTTCGGAAATCCGTCTCGGCGAACACCACGATCACCGAGCCGTCCTTCTGCGCGGCGCCAAAGTCCATCTGCCGCATCAGGCGGCTGAGAATGCGCGCGGCATCGAGCTGCGCGCGGGGATTACCGGGGTCGAAGGCGAAGCGCGCGACCGACAGGCCGCCGCCGCGGGCGAGCGTCTGCTCCACGGCCTTGGAAAAATCGCGGGCGAAGGCTTCCACCGTGAGCAGGCCGCTGCGCGGATCGAGCCAGCCGCCGGCGTCGATCGAGCGCAGCGTGCGGCTGAGTTGCGCTTCCATCGCGTGCTGGCGGATCAAGGGTAGCGCGTTCGCCGCGACCTTGGCGGGCTCGCCTGCGATCAGCTCGAGATTGGGCAGGTCGTAGCTCTGGGTGAGCTGGTGCGCGGTGACGACCACGGGCAGGTTGCGGAAGCGGGTGTCCTCGGCGAGCACCGTAAGGAAGGCATCGGTGACGCGGGGTGTAAAACCGTCGGAGAGCACGACGCCGTCGATGTCGCGGGTGTTGAGATGTTTTGCCGCTGCCTCGATCGAAAGCGCGCCGACGACGCCGGTGCGCTCGCCGAGTTTGACGGACAGCGCAGGGTAGGCGGCGCCGCGACCGATCAGGAGCACGATGGCATCGCGCACCGGATCGCTCTCCGGCAGCGCGACCTTTACCTCCGGCAGACGGCGCAGCACGGTGGCATGCAGCGTGCGGACGCGGATGGCGGCGCGCAGGCGCGCGATCAGGCGTTCGGCGGAATCGCCGCGCATTGAGAACGGCAGTGCGTTGTGAGGCAGTGAGCTCTGCGCATCGAGCGCGACCAGCGGCAGGTAAAGCGGCTGATCGGCGATCTTCTTTGCGAGGAGCGGCATATGCTGCTCGTGTCCGCTGGACATCGCGGCAAGCACGGCCGCCGGCTGCACCTCTTCGACGGCGCGCGCGGCGCTCGCCCAATCGCTGTCGACGACCGGGAAGAGACGGGCCTCGTCAAACGCCGCGATGAAGGCGGGGCGTTCGGCATTGGATACAAACAGGATCGGGCCCGCCTGGGACATTCAACGACTCTGATCACGCAATCGATGCTCGCAATCTAGTCTCGCCGCCTTAATGCAGCGTCAATGCTTCAGGCAAAACTGTGCCTAGGCCGGCCCGCTGCGGTCCCGAAAAGCCTCGACCATCAGGGGGTTAAGGCCGAGTTCGCTGAGCGCCTCGCGGGCGCGGGCGTTGTCCTGGGCCCGGCCTGCCAGCCGATGGCCCGAGAGCCGGTCGGGCAAGGCGGTAAGCAGCGCGCCCTGGCCGAGCCGCCGCGCCCATTCCTGCAGGTCGTTGGAGAGGAAGCGGTAGCCACCCACGGCCATGATGCCTGATGGCGGTGCGGTGATACAGATGGCGCCGCTGGCGCGGTCGATCCGTGCGGCATAGCCGGTGTCGACATAGTCGCGCGGCGGCTGCGCCGTCAGCGTCTCGCCGACCGGCTGCGGCGGCGCGTAGGCTGCGATTGGCACCATCGGGCCGCGCAGGCCCAGCGTGCCCTTAGGGGTCAGCAGGATATCGCCTGCGATCGAGGAGCCGGATTGCTCGCGGGGCGCGCCGTGTGGCCCGGGCATCACCGCGACCGGAACGCCGTCCTCGCCGCGCCGGGCGCCGAACAGGCCGGCCTCGCCGAACAGATAGACGTCCGTCAACGGCGCATGCGGCGCGATCCAGGCTTCGCTCGCCGCCACCTGCTCCGGCGCACGCCAGAGCCCGATGACGTTGCGCAAGGTCGGCATCCGCGCCGCCAGACCGGAATCGCCGAGCCGCAGAGCAAGCTGCGCCGGTGCGATCAGCACGTCGCATGCGTGCTCGTTGATCTGCTGCTCCAGCACCTCGCTCTCGAACGGATGATGCAGCGCCAGCGTGCCGCCGCAGAGCAGCCACACCGCCAGCGAGGAAGCGAGGCCTGCGAACGACATCGGCGCGAACGCGGCCATCACGGTCGCGCCCTGCTGGATGTCGGCTTCCAGCGACATCGCCAGCCCGCCCGCGATCAGGCTGAAATGCGGCCGCGGCACTGGGCGAAAACCCTCGGCCGTGACGTCGAAGGAGATCATCGCCGCCTTGCGGCCGTCCTGGATCACGGCGCGCGTGGCGCCGGGTGGGCGCGCCAGCACCTCGTCGAGCGAGGCCATGCCCTCGGGCAGATCGGCCCCAAAGCCGAAGACATGGCGGATCGAGAACGCCTCGGCGGCTGCATGCATGGCAAGATCGGCATAGCTGACGCTGTCGACCTTGCTCATGGTGACGATCGCGCGCGCCGCGGTACGATTGAGCGCAGCCGCAAGTTCGGCCTGCCGCCACAGCAGCGGCAGCACCGCGACCACGAGGCCGGCGCGATGGGCGGCGAGTACCGTCAGCACGAACTCGACCGTCGCCGGCAGCTGGATCGCGATCACTGAATTGGCCGGCAGGCCCGATTCGACGAAATGCGCCGACAGTGCCTCGATGGCGGTGTCGACCTCGGCGTAAGTCATCCGCCGCGGCTGGTGGCCGGTGACGCGGGATTTGTTGAGGGGGTCGAGCAGGGCGGCTGCGTGCGGCTGCCGCATCAGCGTCCGCTGGAACAGCGTGTCGAGCGTCGGCGATACGGCTGGCTGGTTCACGGCGTCACTTCGCTGGACTGGCTTGAGGCTCACCCTTCGACCACCAGGTCTCCGGCAGGTAGCCGGACAGCGCGGTGGTCGATGGTCGTTCTATCCGATTCCACCGCGCGATCCATTGCTCGGATACGTTAAACAGGGGGATTGTGTAGAAGCCGGCGATCAGGGAACGGTCCAGCGCCCGCACAGCGGCGACGAAATCCGTATGATCACGGGCCTCCAGCAGCGCCTTGATCATGGCGTCGACCGCGGGGTCCTTGGCGCCCATGTAGTTGCGGGTGCCCGGACTATCCGCGGCCGCGCTCCCCCAATAGAAATACTGCTCGTTGCCGGGGGAGAGCGACTGGTCCCAGCGATTCTGGATCATGTCGAACTCGTAGGCCAGCCGACGCTGGTCGAACTGCACGGGATCGACGGAGCGCACGCTCGGCTCGATGCCGGCGCGTTTGAGGTCGCGCTGGAAGGCGAGCGCAATGCGCTCCTGGTCGCGGGTCGTCACCAGCATTTCGAAGGTGAAGGGCGCCTTGGTCACGCGGTTGCGCAGCACGGTGCCGTCGAGATCGTAGCCGGCATCCGACAACAGCTTCAGCGCCGCGCGCAGCGTGTTGCGATCACGCCCCGAGCCGTCGGTGACGGGCAGCCGGTAGCTGCCATCCATGATGTATTCAGGGATCTGGGCAGCAAACGGTTTGAGCAGCTCGCGCTCGCGCGCATCTGCGGGGCGCGCATAGGCCGACAGGTCGGAGCCCGCAAAGTAACCGGCGACGCGCGAATAGAGCGAGAAGAAATAGTTGCGGTTGACCAGCTCGAAGTCGAACAGCAGCGTCAGCGCCTGGCGCACGCGGATGTCGGCGAATACAGGACGCCTGGTGTTGAACACCAGGAATTCCGAAGGCTGGGGCGTGCCGGGCTTGAAAGTGTCGCGGATCACCTCGCCGCTTCTGGCGGCCGGAAAATCGTAGCCATCGTGCCAGCGCAACGGCTCGTTCTCGACGCGGAAATCATAGAGGCCGCGCTTGAAGGCTTCGAACTGGCCGTTGGCCTCGCGATAATAGTCCAGCCGGATCTCGTCGAAATTGAACAGCCCGCGATTAACAGGAAGATCGCGGCCCCAATAATCGGGATTGCGCGAGAGCGTCACGCTGGCACCGGGCTTCACCGCCGTGACGCGGTAGGGACCCGAGGCGATCGGCGCCGATAGCGTCGTCTCCTCGAAGGTCGCGACGTCGACCGCGTGCTTCGGCAGGATCGGCATCAGGCCGAGGATCAGCGGCAGCTCGCGGTCATTGGCGCCTGCGAGATCGAAGCGGACGGTGAGGGGATCGGGCGCTTCGGCCTTGGCGACCTTGGCGTAATATTGCCGGAGGTTGGGTCGGCCATGGTCTCGCAACAGCTGCCAGGAGAACAGCACGTCCTCGGCCTGGACGGGCTTGCCGTCGGAGAAGCGGGCGCGGGGATCGATGCGGAACGTGACGTAGCTCCGCTCCGCATCGGTCTCGACGGTCTTGGCGAGCAGCCCGTAGAGCGTAAACGGCTCGTCCTGGCCGCGTGCCAGCAGGCTCTCGACCACGTAGGCGCGGATTGGCTGCACGGCCAACCCCTTCACGATGAACGGATTGAGGCTGTCGAACGTGCCGAGGAGGCCCCAGGTCAGCCGGCCGCCCTTGGGGGCGTCCGGATTGGCGTAGGGCATGTGGGTGAAATCGGCCGGCATCGCCGGCTTGCCGTGCATCGCGATGGCATGCGCTTCCTCGGCTCGACTACCACTCGTCCACAGGCAGAGGGTGAAGGTCGTGAAGGCGAACGCGAGACTGCAAAGGCGGACAAGGCTGCTGACGCTTGGGCCCTCGCGCAGGCGCTGGAACATGAACATTCGGACACGTTGATTCGAGGGCCGCCTGGGTCCGAAGCCTATCACAGGGATTTCACCGGGCCCCCGCCTGGATGCAGTCAAAGACACTTGTCGGCATTGATCTTTTCGTCGGCCACGTTAAGAAGGCACGCAATCGCGCAACAGCGCCGAGCCCGTCACTTATCTGCCTCAATTGACGGGGAGAGAGCCGCACCCAAGGCGGCTTGTTCGGCGTGTCGGAGCGGTTCGGGCACTTCCCGTTCAGAAAGGGTTTTCTGCAATGAATTTCCGTTATTTGGCCGCGTCCGTCCGGCCGCGCGGGCGAGTTCTCGCCCTGTTGACGGCGACGGCATTGGCCATTCCGTTTGCCGCCGAAGCCCAGACTCCCGCACCGGCTCCGGGCGCCCCCAAGGCTGCCCCGAAGGCCGCGCCGAAGGCTGCTCCCAAGGCTCCGGCTCCGGCCGCGCCGGCTCCCCAGGCCCAGCAGGCTCCTCCGGCCCAGCAGGGTGCGCCGGCTGCGCCGGGCGCTCAGCCCGCGGATCAGCAGATCCAGCTGATCTACGCCCCCTGGACCAAGTTCTGCCTCAAGGGCCAGGACGCCAATGCCAAGCAGGTGTGCTTCACCGGCAAGGATGGTCGCATCGAATCAGGCCAGCCGGTCATCGCCGCTGTCATCATCGAGCCGGAAGGCGAGCCGAAGAAGATCCTGCGCGTGACGCTGCCGCTCGGCATGCAGCTCGTGCACGGCACCCGCATCATCGTCGACAACAACGCGCCGCTGCAGAGCCCGTATGTGATCTGCTTCCAGAACGGCTGCATGTCGGACTACGAGGCGACGGCCGAGCTCATCGCCAACCTGAAGAAGGGCCAGAACCTCGTGGTTCAGGCGATCAACGCCAACGGCCAGCCGCTGACCCTGCCGCTGCCGCTCGCCGGCGAATTCCAGAAGGCCTATGACGGTCCGCCGACCGATCCGAAGGTTTTCGAGGAAACCCAGAAGAAGCTGCAGGAAGAGCTGCAGAAGAAGGCCGACGAGCAGCGCAAGAAGCTGGAGCAGCAGGGTGGTGCGCCCGGCGCAGCTCCGGCCCCCCAGAAGTAATCGGGTTCAAATACCAACATGGAAAAGGCGCCCGATCGGGCGCCTTTTTTGCTGGCCGCTTGGTAGCGACGAAAAACGTGGAGCCGGAACGGATCGCCTAATTAGTTCAGCGAGGGATTGCGCGGGCGGTAACCGCCATCCTTGTTCTTGATGAAGATCTCGGCCACCTGGGAATGCCGGATCGGCTCGCCGGACTCGTCGGGCAAGAGGTTCTGCTCGGAGACATAGGCGACGTACTCGGACTCCGCGTTTTCCGCGAGCAGATGGTAGAACGGCTGATCCTTGTGGGGCCGCACCTCTTCGGGGATCGACAGCCACCACTCCTCGGTGTTGTTGAATTCCGGATCGATGTCGAAGATCACCCCCCGGAACGAGAAGATCCGGTGGCGCACGACCTGTCCGATCTGGAATTTGGCTGTCCGCGCTTTAATCATCCTTCGTCGATAGACCAGGATTGTGGCCGATGCTAGTGGCCTGAATTCGGAATTAACCTGCCGTTAAGGGGCGGATAGCCCCCAAGCCTTCAGAAAACGCTTTATCAATGGCCGATATCCTCAATCTGGCGCTACCTTATTTTGGCTTGATCTTCGTCGGATTCGCCTGCGGAAAGGCCAAGTCCCTGCCGGAATCGGGCCTCGCCTGGATGAACTTCTTCCTGCTCTACGTGTCGCTGCCGGCGCTGCTGTTTGCAATCATGTCGAAGACGCCGTTCTCGGAGCTGAACAACCCGCCATTCCTGGTCGCGACCACGCTGTCGACGATGGCGGCGTTCACGATCGCCCTGGTGGCCGGCAAGGTGCTTGGCGGGCTGACGCTGCGTGAAGCGACGCTCGCGGGCCTCTCCGGCGGCTATGGCAATATCGGCTATATGGGGCCGGGGCTGGCGCTCGCCGTGCTCGGGTCAAAGGCGGCAGCGCCGACCGCGCTGATCTTCTGCTGCGACAGCATCTTCCTGTTCACGATCGTGCCCCTCCTGATCGAGCTGTCAGACCGCGACCATCCCTCGATCGCGCACGCCTTCGGCGTGGTGCTGAAACAGATCGTGCTCAACCCGCTGATCATGTCGGCCTGCTTTGGCGCGGCCGTGGCCGCGCTGCATATCGAGCTGCCAGTCGCGCTCGACCGCACAATCACTTTCCTCCAGAACGCGGCGGCGCCGACCGCGCTGTTCGTGCTCGGCGTGACCGTGGCACTGCGCCCGTTTGATCGCGTACCCTGGGAAGTGCCTGGTGTGATCGCGGTGAAGCTGCTGATCCACCCGCTCGCGGCGTTTGCCCTGATGCTGGCGTTCGGTCCGTTCGCACAGCCCTGGGCCGCGACCGCCATCCTGATGGCCTCGCTGCCGCCGGCGCTCAACGTGTTCGTGATCGCGCGGCAAAACGATGCCTGGATCGAATCCGCATCCGTTGCCGTGCTGCTCGGCACGTTCGCGTCGGTGGTCACGCTGACCAGCGTGATGTGGCTGCTGCAGACGGGGCGGCTGGTGTTTCCGTAGAGGCTACCTGAGCCAAAATTATCTGCGCCACGTCGGCGTCAGGCCTTCGCGCATCGCGAAACGCCGGAGCGGACCAATGGCACCCAGCAGGTGCATGCCGATGGCGCGGACTGGCTGCAGCGGCAGGAAGTCGTTGAGCAGCGAGCGGTTGGCGATGTCGATCGCGAAGGTCCGGCTCAGAATGTCCGGACGCCGCGCCCGGTCATAGCGTTTGAGCACATCGTCCGCTCCGGGATCCTGGCCCGACGTAATGGCCTCGCCGGCGAGCCGGGCAATGTCCGCCGCATCCCGCAGGCCGAGGTTGAGGCCCTGGGCGCCGATCGGAGGCACCACATGGGCGGCTTCGCCGACCAGCGCGATCCGGTCGCGCGCAAAGGATTGCGGCCGTTCGATCGCCAGAGGGAACAGATTGCGACCGGGCTCGACCGTCATCCGGCCGAGGATGGAATGCGACTGCTTCTCGATGGCGGCGGAGAGTTCCTCGTCGCTTAAGGCCCGCAGCCGTTCGGCCTCGGCGGGGGCCGAAACCCAGACGATGCTGGAGCGGTTGCCGGGCAGGGGCACGAACACGCAGGGACCGTGGGCCGTATGGAACTCGGTGGAGACGTTCCGGTGCGGCCTGGTGTGGCTGACGTTGAAGGTCAGCGCCGTCTGCGTCAGGTCGCGCCGCGTCACCGCAATGCCGGCGGCCTCGCGGCACAGCGAATGCCGGCCGTCGGCCCCGACCACCAGTCGCGCGGTCAGGAATTGTCCGGAGGCCGTCCGGATCGCAACATCATCGGCCTCGATGACGACGTTCTCGGCCTCGTCGTCGAAACGGACAAGGTTGGCAAAATCAGCCGCGCGCGCTTCGAGCGCCAGCATCAGCGAGCGGTTGTCGATGTTGTAACCGAAGGCATCGAGCGCGATCTCGTGGCAGGAGAACCGGACCTCGGGACTGCGGAACAGCCGGCCGGTATCGTCGACAAGGCGCATGATTTCGAGTGCGGCCGCCTTGTCCCTGCAATGCGACCAGACGTCGAGGCTCTCCAGGAGATCGATGGAGGCTCCCAGCAGCGCGGTGGTCCTGTTATCGGCATAGGGCAGCCGCCGCGCCACCAGCGCGGTCCGCGCCCCTCGCTGTGCCAATGCGATTCCGGCGGCAAGGCCTGCCGGTCCACCGCCGATGATGGCTGCGTCAAAGATTGTGGTTGCGTCTGTCATGACAGGACATTTGACACGCCCCGCGGCAAATTCAAGCCCACCTATTTTGCCTGATTTTATGACTGATAGCGGGGCGCAATGCCGCGACGGCGGATGTGCAAACCGGTCCCATTCTGGTAGCAGGAGCCATGGATAGCCAAGAGGATTCCCTCAAGCCGAGACCCGCGATCCGTGCCGCGGCGTTTTCGGTTCACATCTTCACCGCCTTCGGCGCGGCAGTTGCGCTGCTGGCCATGATGGAGGCCGTGCGCGAGCACTGGGCGGCGATGTTCGGATGGCTGGGCGTTGCCTTGATCATCGACGCCATCGACGGGCCGATTGCGCGTCTGCTCGATGTCAAGACCGTGCAGCCGAACTGGTCGGGCGATGTGCTCGATCTCGTGGTCGACTTCGTCACCTATGTCTTTGTGCCGGCCTATGCGATCGTGGCGAGCGGGCTGCTGCTGCCGGTCGCAGCGCCCTTGCTCGGGATCGCCATCATCGTCACCAGCGCATTGTACTTCGCCGATCTGCGCATGAAAGCGGACGACAATCATTTTCGCGGCTTTCCGGCGCTGTGGAATGCGGCGGCGTTCTATCTGTTCCTGCTGCACTGGCCGCCGCTGTCGTCGACGCTGCTGGTCGCGGCGCTGGTGGTGCTGACCTTCGTTCCGTTCCATGTGCTGCACCCGGTACGCGTCGTGCGGCTGCGCTGGCTGACGATGTCGCTGATCGTCGTGTGGGGCGTGCTCGCCTTCTATGCGCTGGAGATGGATTTCCGTGCGGGCACCGGCGTCACCGTCGCGCTCTGCGCGATCGCGCTCTGGATCGCCTTCAGCGACGCATTGATCCGCCTGGCAAGGTCCTTCGCATGATGCATCTGTTGACCAGCCCCGAGGCCTGGGCTGCGCTGCTCACCTTGACCTCGCTCGAGATCGTGCTCGGCATCGACAACGTCATCTTCCTGTCGGTGATCGTCTCGCGGATCCCCGAACCGCAGGCCAGTCGCGCCCGTCAGATCGGGCTGGCGCTGGCGCTGGTCTTTCGCATCATCCTGCTCAGCGTGCTGGTCTGGCTGATCGGCCTGTCCGCGCCGGTGTTTTCGTTCGGTGGTTACGATTTCTCGTGGCGTGACCTCATCCTGATCGGCGGCGGCCTGTTCCTGATCGCCAAGGCGACGCATGAGATCCACGCCGAGGTCGAGCCCGATCACGACAAGGGCAAGCAGCAATCCGGCGGCAGTGCCTTCTTCTGGGTGATCGCCCAGATCATCGTCATCGACATCGTGTTCTCGCTGGACTCGATCATCACCGCGATCGGCATGGCGCAGGACCTCGAGATCATGATCGCGGCGGTCGTGATCGCCTGCGTGATCATGTACATTTCCTCCGGACCGGTTGCGCGATTCGTCGCGGAGCATCCGACCACCAAAATGCTGGCACTGGCATTTCTGGTGCTGATCGGCGTCGCCCTCGTTGCGGATGGATTCAAATTCCACATCCCGCGCGGCTACATCTATTTCGCAATTGCGTTCTCGGCAGCGGTGGAATTCTTCAACGTGCTGGCCAAGCGCAATCGCAAGAAGGCCGACAAGCGGTAATCGTTCCAACCTGGGTCGAGTTGACAAGGCAGGCGCGATGTCTTTCGCTGGCGGATGCGAAGAGGAGGTCAGGCAATGACCAAAGCCGTCCGTGTGCACAAGGTCGGAGGCCCCGAGGCCCTGGTCTATGAGAGCGTCGAGCTGCCGGCGCCCGGACCCGGCGAGGTGCGCATTCGCCAGCACGCGGTCGGCCTGAACTTCATCGACGTCTATTACCGCACCGGTCTCTACAAGGCGCCGGGTCTGCCGTTCATCGCGGGCAACGAGGCCTCGGGCGAGGTCGTCGCGGTCGGGCCGGGCGTGACCAATTTCCATCCCGGCGACCGCGTGGCCTATTATCACAACCTCGGCGCGTATGCGAGCGAGCGCAACATCCCCTGGGAGAAGCTGGTCAAGCTGCCCGACCACATCACCCACGAGCAGGGCGCGGTGCTGATGCTGAAGGGCCTGACGGTCTGGTATCTGCTGCACAAGACCTTCAAGGTCGAGCCGCATCATCGCGTGCTGATCCATGCGGCCGCCGGCGGCATCGGCCTCTTGGCCTGCCAATGGGCGAGGGCGCTAGGGGCCCACGTCATCGGCACCGTCGGCTCGCGGGAGAAGGCCGAGCTCGCGGAGGCCAATGGCTGCGACCACGTCATCCTCTACAACGAGGAAGACTTCGTCGCGCGCGTCAAGCAGATCAGCCGCAACGAGGGCTGCGACGTCGTCTATGACGGCGTCGGCAAATCGACCTTCCCAGGCTCGCTGTCGTGCCTGAAGCCGCGCGGCATGTTCGTTTCTTTCGGTAACGCGTCAGGGCCCGTGCCGCCGTTCTCGATCGCCGAGCTGAACAATCACGGCTCGCTATTTGCGACCCGGCCCAAGCTCAACGACTATGTCGGCACGCGCAAGGAGCTGCTCGAAGGCGCCGACACGCTGTTCTCCGCCGTCATCAACGGCAAGCTCCACGTGCCGATCAACCATGCCTATGCGCTCAAGGATGCCGCGAAGGCCCACATCGACCTCGAGAGCCGGAAGACGACAGGCGCGTCGATCTTGAAGCCGTAGATTTTTCGTCGTCGTCCTCTCCCGTGTCCCGGACAAGCGCAGCGAAGCGGAGCGCAGATCCGGCAACTGTTATGTCGATGGGGCGATCATATAAGGTTTTCGGTCGCGCATCATTGCGTTGAGCACGGTTAGAAGCTTCCTGGCGACGGCA
>NZ_JARXWB010000028.1 GCF_029892425.1 Bradyrhizobium sp. BR13661
CCGCGCCTTCAACGAAGCGTCCCATCCGTGTCCTCCATCAGGAAACGGAGGAATCGTAGCCGACTCGTGGCTTTTCACACAGCCAGGGTCAAAATCCGTCTTCAACCTTCCATCGCGACATGCCTGCTCATGGCCAGCGGCCATCACCTAGGCAGACAAAAATGCCGCTGCGAACAGCTCCGCGCGGGCCGAGCCGAACCTTTCGATGATGCCGTTCTGCCAGTGTTTTGCCCGACAGGTCAACGGCACTTTCAATAAACCGAAACACAGCGGCTGCGCCGGGGCTGGGGGCCGCGTTGCAAGCCCCCCTCCATGGCCTGCTCTCACTGAACCACATCAAACTTGAATCGAATGCAATGATGCGGATTCGGCTGAATGAAATCTGTTCGCGCCACGCTGGCACATGTCCGTTCTCAGGAGAGAGCCGATGTACTACATCGCCGCCTCATTGCTTGGACTGTCGGGATTGTTCTATTCGGCGAGCCATCACGAGCTCGGCTCGTTCGGTGCCGATGTCTGCCTCTATGGCAGCGTGTTCTGCGACAGCCCGGGCGTCGTCTTCACCGGCGCCGCGCTGTCCGCCGCCTGGGGCATGTTCGTCAGCATCAAATAGGCCGACATAGACTGTTCGCCGGATGCAGGGGCTGAACGTCGCGCCTCATACCGCGAGCTCCTTGCGAACGGCGGCGGCCGAATTGCCGACCTTGTCGACGGCGCGCTGCAGCTCCTGTCTGGAGACGCCAAGCGCATGGGCCCAGTATTTGACCTCCCGGGCCTCGCGCATGTCGATCTTGCTGCGGTCCGGCTGCTCGCGCTTCGTCAGATGGTCCATCGCGACGTCCTCCTCTCGATGAGAGAACGCCACCGTGCCTTCGCCGTTCCGAAGCGGGGCAGCGTCAAACGCCTGCAAGATGTCTTTTCGGAAAACCGGCGCGCGTCGCCCACCGCCGCAGGCGGGGTCATGCCCTCGTCTTGAAGGGGAGCTAGACCGCAACTTACCGGCGTGGAACTTTCCGCGTAGCATCCGGCTTAACCCCTCGATTCGTAATTTCCGGAAGGTCAGCCCTGTCAAACCGATCCAAACACGATGCCGCCAAGCGCGAAAGCGTCGTCGTCCCGACAAGGCCGGCGCCGACGCTGCTGCAAAGGCTGGGGCCGGGCCTGATCACGGGGGCTGCCGACGACGACCCGTCGGGGATCGCCACCTACTCCCAGGCCGGCGCGCAATTCGGCTACGGGCTGCTCTGGACGATCTTTCTGACCTTGCCGTTCATGATTGCGATCCAGCTGGTGAGCGCACAGATCGGCCGGGTGACCGGCAAGGGACTGGCCGCCAACGTGGTGCAGCTCGCACCGCGCTGGATCGTGATGGGGCTGGTGGCGCTGCTTGTCGTCGCCAACACCTTCAACATCGCCGCCGACATCGCCGCGATGGCGGATGCGCTCTCGCTGGTGATCGGCGGGCTCAATCACGAGCACGCGCTGATTTTCGCGGCCGGCTCGACCCTGCTACAGGTGTTCGTGCCCTATCGCCGCTATGCGCCGGTGCTGAAATTCCTGACGCTGTCGCTGTTCGCCTATGTCGCGACCGCCTTCACCGTGCAGATCCCGTGGGGCACGGCGCTGCTCGCCGCGGTGTGGCCGAAGGCTGCCGTCAACGCGGATTATTTCATGATGGTGGTCGCCGTGCTCGGCACCACCATCAGCCCCTATCTGTTCTTCTGGCAGGCCTCCCAGGAGGTCGAGGAGATGAACCTCGGCACGCGCGACAAGCCGTTGCGAGAGGAGACACACCAAGTCGGCCGCCCCGAACTCACGCGTATCAAGGCCGACACCACGGCCGGCATGCTGTTCTCCAATGCCATCGCCTTCTTCATCATCCTGACCACGGCGGCGGTGCTGAACGCCAACGGCGTCACCAACATCAATTCGGCGACCGAGGCCGCCGAGGCGCTGCGGCCGCTCGCCGGCGACTTCACCTTCGCGCTGTTCGCGCTCGGCATCATCGGGACCGGTCTTTTGGCGATCCCGGTGCTGGCGGGCTCGGCGGCTTATGGCGTGGCGGAGGTGTTTGGCTGGCGCGCGACGCTGGAGGCGCGGCCGGAGAAGGCGGTCGGCTTCTATACGATCATCGCCGCCGCAACCATCATCGGCTTCGGGCTCGGCTTTACGGGGATCGATTCGATCCACATGCTGGTGTGGAGCGCCGTGCTCAACGGCATCGTCGCCGTGCCCATCATGGCGATGATGATGCTGATCGTCGCGAACGGGACGATCATGGGACGCTTCAAGGCCAGAAAACGGCTGGTCGTGCTGGGCTGGCTCGGCACCGCGCTGATGGCGCTGGCCGTCCTCGCTCTGCTCGGCTCGTCCGCGATCGGCTAGAGCGGCGACAGCGCAGCCGAAATCTGGGACGCGATGACGAAGGCCGCGAACACGGCCGGCACGCTGATGAACCGCAAGAACTGGTCGACTGAAAGCATTGTTGTCTCCCCAAAGACAAAAGCACCCTCGCCCGTGCGCGCTACTCCACCCCTTGCGCGACGTGCTGACCGGCCGTCAGAAACCGATCTGAAACGGCGGCCCCACTCATCGTGAGGAGCGCCAGAACCGAAATCACGGCCAGAAACTGCATGTCCCATTGATCGGTTCCGATTGTGGCCAAATCGGTCTGGGTTTGGCGCATTTTCGGGACGATCCCAAGAAACATCATGCCCCCGGATTCCACGGGGTTTCTTGCCAGAACGCCCAAAAATCGATGCCTCGGCAAGCGTTTGCGCCCTTCACGGCACTCAGTCAGTAGCCTAACAATTGTGGCTGGGCCCGAGCTTGCGAAAAACAACAGCGCCCGGCCAGCCGACAGGGAGCGACATGACGACATCATCAAAAGCAACAAGCATCGAGATCCTCGCCTGCGACGCCGGCTGGAGAAACTACCACTTCGTCAAGGTGACGACGGAGGACGGCATCGTGGGCTGGAGCGAGTTCGACGAGGGTTTTGGCTCGCCCGGCGTCGGCGCCGCGATTCAGCGCCTGTCCGCGCGCGTGATCGGCCAGAACGTTTTCCAGCATGAGCGCATCTATGCCGAGCTGTTCGCCGCCACGCGGCCCGCCGCCGGCGGCGTGGTGGCGCAGGCGCTCGGTGCGATCGAGAACGCGTTGCTCGATGCCAAGGCAAAGTGCCTGGGCGTCCCCTGCTACGAGCTCCTGGGCGGCAAAATCCGCGACCGTGTCAGGGTCTACTGGTCACACTGTGCGACGTGGCGCATCAATCATCCCTCCTGGTACAAGCCGCCGATCGAAAATCTCGACGGCGTCAAGGCGATGGGCCGCGAGGTCCGCGAGAAGAAATTCACTGCGCTCAAGACCAACATCTTCTCCTATGACGACGGCAAGCCCACCGGCTGGCGGCCTGGCTTTGGATCGCCCTTCGCGCCAGAGATCAATGTCGACCGCAAGATCCTGCGCGACTTGCGCATGCACCTGGAAGCAATCCGCGACGGCGCGGGCCCTGACGTCGACATCCTGCTCGACTGCAACTTCAACGCCAAGACCGAAGGCTATTTGAAGATCCTGCGCACGATCGCTGATCTCGACATGTTCTGGATCGAAATCGACAGCTTCAATCCGCAAGCCCTTGGCTATGTCCGCAGGCAGAGCCCGCACCCGATCTCGTCTTGCGAGACGCTGCTGGGCTTGCGCGAATTCCTGCCCTATTTCCACGAGCAGGCGATGGACGTCGCCATCATCGACACGCCCTGGAACGGTGTGTGGCAGTCGATGAAGATCGCCTCAGCCGCGGAAGCCTTCGAGGTCAACGTCGCGCCGCATAATTTCTACGGCCATCTTTGCTCGATGATGAACGCACACTTCTGCGCAGCCGTGCCGAACCTGCGCATCATGGAGATCGACATTGACCGCCTCGCCTGGGACCGCGAGCTGTTTACACATGAGCCAGAGATCCAGAACGGCCATCTTGTCATTCCGGACCGTCCCGGCTGGGGCACCGAGCCGAACGAGGAAGCGCTGCGCGCCCATCCGCCCAAGACGACTGGCGGCCTCCTCACCTACGGCAGAAAGAATTGAGGCTTACGGCGTCACGGGGTTGATGGTCGGGGACGTCTTGGGCCCCGGCCGTTCCGGCTCGGCCGGCGATTTCGGTTCGGTCGGGAGCACTTTGGCGCCTGCCGCATGCGCAGCTTCGCCCGTGGTTGCGTACATCGCAACATGAGCCGGCTGGCTCTTTGCGCGGCTCCACGGTCCATGATCGACGATCAACATCGCAGCGATGGTCACACAGGCCACGATCAGCGCGATCACGCCGGGATGGCGGAGTGCTATGGAGATGGAGTTTGCGAAGCGACTTGTTGTCATCGAAGAACTCATACTCTTTCCACTCGCAGATCAATTCAAATGCGGCCTGCGAGTTCCGCGCCCAAGTTAAGCAAGTTCCGAGCCAACGCACGGAACATGATCATTTCGCTTCGTTTCATTTTATGTCGGGACGCGCATCACCGACGAACTTGTCTCGGTTGGGCATTTTGATCGCTGCAAGCGATTTGGCATCGAGCGTCGCATCCGCGCCCACCAGCCCGTTCAGATTCAAGACATAGGCGGACACAGCGTAGACATCCCCGTCGCTCAGCGACTGAGGCGCATTCTGCGGCATGGCGCGACGGATGTAGTCGAACAAGGTTGGCGCATAAGGCCAAAAGCTGCCGACTGTGCGGATTGGCTTCGCTGTCCCGATCGTGCCCTGCCCGCCGACGAGGCGATCGCCGACCCCGCCCTCGCCCTGGTCGCCATGGCATGACGCACATTGCTGGGCAAAAACCTCGCGCCCGTGGCTGACCGAACCGCTTCCCTGCGGAAGGTTGCTGCCATCGCGCCCGACATCGATATTCCAGCCCGCGATCTCGGCCGCAGTCGCTGGCCGACCGATGCCGTACGCGCTTTGCGCCTGCGCGGCGCTCGCGAGGGCACACATGATGATCGCGACGGCACAGGTCTCACGCCAGCGCATTGGTCACCTCCCCGTCGGCCGCGACACGCCAGGGCCAGATCGCATTGTTGTGGTAAAAATAATTCTCGCCGCGCACGGCGAGCAGCTCGGCGAGCGTCGGCTGCACATAACCGGTCTCGTCGATCGCACGGCTCTGAATCACCACAGGCTTGCCGTCCCATTGCCAGGGCAAACGAAAGCGCGTGAGCGCTCGCGTCAGCACCGGCTCCTGCAACCGTGCTTCTTGCCAGCTCTTGCCGTCATCGACGGACACCTCGACACGCTGGATCTTGCCGTGACCACTCCAGGCGATGCCGGTGATTTCGTGGAAGCCGGGTGCGTTGACGCGCTGGCCGCCCGAGGGGCGCGTGATGATCGACTTCGCTTCCATGTAGAAGGAGAATTCGCGCGCCGTGCCATCAGGCAGAAGATCGGTATATTTCGATGTCTCTTCGCGCGAATAAGCAGGCTCTGCCGTCACGTGCAGGCGCCGCAACCATTTCACATTCATATTGCCTTCAAAACCCGGCAGGAGCAGCCGCAGCGGATAGCCCTGCTGCGGTCGCAACCGCTCGCCGTTCTGGCTGTAGACCAGCATGGCGTCCTCAAGGCATTTCTCGATCGGGATGCTTCGGGTCAGTGCTGCCGCATCTGCTCCTTCGGCGATCACCCATTTGGCCTCCGGCTTCAGTCCGGCCTCCTGGAGCACCAGTTTCAGGCTGACGCCCGTCCATTCCGCACAGCTCAGCAGGCCGACGAGGTCCGACGCTGTCTTGCCATAGGGCTTGGTGTAGCCGGGATTACCGGAGCATTCGAGAAAGTGTATGCGGGATTCCGACGGGAACCGCCGCAGATCATCCACGGTGAAGATTAGAGGACGCTCGACAAGCCCGTGCAACATCAGCCGATGCTGCGCCGGGTCGATGGTCGGAACGCCGCCATGATGGCGCTCGTAGAACAGCCCATTCGGCGTGATGATGCCGTCAAGGTCCTGCAATGGCGCGCGGGCGGACGCGGAGATGTATTGCTTGAGGTTCTTGGGAATGTTCTTGACGACGCCCTTCTCGAACGGCGACGGCACACCGTAGGGCTGGCTTCCCACGGGATCGCCGGGTGTCTTCATCCAACCGGGGACGTTGGGCGGAAGGTTCTCCGTCTCCGCCGCCGTCGACGCACCGGCCCCGAGGACAACGCCGCCCGCCACGGCCCCGCCACTTTGCAGGAAGCGGCGACGTGTGGTCCTGACAGACTTGTCGCGGGTGTCGATCGTGCTGCTCATGGCGGACCCTCGGCTGAAGCTCGGCCCGCATGAAAGCTTCCGCGAAGGACATTTGCAATTCGCGCGCATTTCAAAAGCAGGCGATTTCGATCAGAACTGATCTAAATCCGCCGGCTGCGACAGCAGTTCCATTCTTTGCAATGCATAAACGGCTCGCCCATCACTCACCCGGCGCGATCGCATTGCTGGGCGTCGGCCGATCGGTGATCTGCTGGCCGAAGAGGCTGCCGACCAGTTCGACTGCGGTGCGTGCCGTGCGGCCACGCTCATCCAGGAATGGATTAAGCTCGACGATGTCGACCGACCCCACCACGCCGGAATCGTGCAACAATTCCATGATCAGGTGTGCCTCGCGGTAGGTCGCGCCCCCCGGCACCGTGGTGCCGACACCAGGCGCGACGCAAGGGTCGAGAAAATCGACATCGAAGCTGACATGCAGCACGCCGTTGTTCGCCTTGACGCGCTCGATCACGCGGCGGATCAGCACCGCAACGCCGAACTCGTCGATCTGGCGCATGTCAACAACCCTGATCCGGCGGGCGCGCATCAGCTCCTTTTCCAGCTTGTCGATGGAACGGGCGCCGAACAGGTCGAGTTTGTCTGGATCGATCGAAGCACGCGGATCATCGCCCAGGAGCCCATCGAGGCCTGCCTCGCCGCACAGGAATGCGGCAGACATGCCGTGCATGTTGGCCGTGATCGTCGTCTCAGGCGTGTTGTAGTCGGCATGCGCATCGAGCCAGAGCACGAACAGCTCGCGTCCCAGCTCCCGCCAATGTCTCGCCATCGCGTTGACCGAGCCCATCGACAGCGTGTGGTCGCCGCCGAGGAAGATCGGCAGCGCACCGGTTTGCGCGATCTCATAGCCGCGACGGCTGAGCACGCGCGTCCAGCGCTGGATTTCGCGGTAGTGATTGGCCTTCTCCGGCGGCCTGTCGGTGAGATCCCTGACCTCGGCCACGGAAAGATCGCCGTAATCGACGACCTCGAAATCCAGGCTTTCGAGCAATGTCGCAAGGCCGGCGGTCCGCAACGCTGCAGGGCCCATCAATGTGCCGCGCTGAGAAGCGCCCATATCGATGGGCGCGCCGAGCAACGCGATGCGCCGGGCTCGATCCGCGATGGTCCGATCGGTCACGACAATCTCCTGAGTTCAGCGAGGCTGCACCAGCGTAACAGAGATTCGCACCCGTCGTTTCACGGGGAAACCGGAACAAATTCCCGCACCCGGCATTTTCTCGGTAAGGCTGGCACCCGCCGTTCAAAACGGCGCCTGTCGCGGATAGCCAAAGGTCTTCGGGCCCGCTGTTCAAAACGAGCGCACGCGCGGATAGCCAAAGGTGCCGGCCTCAGTTCTTCAGTCCTGTCTGGAGGTCGCGAGCTTGAGCACGGACATACCGCAGTCCAATCCCCAGCCCGGCATGGCCGAGCGCGCCATCGATGCAGCCGCCGATGTGTCTCACACCATCGGCGAGGTCGCAGGAGGATTGCGTGCCGCCGTCGATCGTCTCACCTACGCGATCAACGAAGCGCGAAAGCCCGGGCGGCCGCTTGCCACCGTAGCGGCAATCACGCGCGAAGCTCCTCTCGCCAGCCTGTTCATCGCATTTCTCTTTGGCGTAGCGGTCGCACGCCGGCGCTGACGCCAATCAGGCCGCACTAACCGCTTCGAGCTCGGCCGCCAGGAACTGCTTCTCGAACGCCTCGGCAGGCATCGGACGGCCGAAGAAGTAGCCCTGCCCCTCCTCGCAGCCCATGCTGACCAGGAAGTCGGCCGTGGCCCGATTCTCGATACCTTCAGCAACAACCGTCAGGCCAAGCTGCTTGCTCAGGCCAATCGTCGAACCGACGATGGCGGCGTCGTCGGAATCCGTGAGCAAGTCGAGCACGAACGAGCGGTCGATCTTGAGCCCGTCGAGCGGAAACTTCTTGAGGTAGCTCAGGCTTGCATAGCCCGTTCCGAAGTCGTCGAACAGGATCCGGACGCCGAGCTGCTGGATCCGCTTGAACATGTCGAGCACCCGGCTCTCATCGTGCAGCAGGATGTCTTCGGTCACTTCCAACTCGAGCAACGAGGGGGTAAGCCCCGTCGTTCTCAGCAACTCCTCAACGGAATGCGCGAGATCGCCTGAGTGCAACTGCGAAGGCGAGAGGTTGATTGCGACGCGCACGCTGTTACCAGACAGCTCCCACGCCCGGGCCTGCCGGCCGGCGGTCTCCATCACCCAGCTCGCGATCCGCTCTGACAACGCAGAGGTGTTGACCACCGGCATGAATTCCGCGGGCGACACGTAGCCTCGCACAGGATGCCGCCAGCGAATGAGCGCTTCGGCCCCGATGAGGCTGCCGTCAACCAGCCGGACCTGGGGCTGGAAGAACAATTCAAACTCGCCGCGATCCGCAGCAAGCGCCAGCTCGCTCTCCAGAGTCAGCCTGCTCTCCAGTTCCTCCCGGATCGCGCTTTCGAAGATCACGTGGCTCCCACGTCGCGTCAGCTTGGCCTTGGTCAGCGCCAGGTGGCCATTGCTCAGGAGATCATCCGCGTTCCCGCCACCCTCCGGATATACGGCGACGCCGATGCTGATCTTGACTCTGTGCTGACGTGTCCCCGTGACGAGCGGCGCTTCGAATGCGTGAATCATCCGTTCGGCGAACGCGGCAATGGTCTCGCCTGCCTCGGCGCAGTCAAGCGCTATTGCGAACTCATCGCCGCTGAGCCGCGCGACGAGGGCCTTGTCGCCAGCCTCAACCCGCAAGCGTTGAGCCACGGCGCGCAACACGAGATCGCCGGCCGAATGTCCGAGCATATCGTTGATGCGCTGAAATCCGTCGAGGCCGAGCACAAGCAGCGCCACCTCGGATCGTCGCTCCGCCGCGCTGATCAGCGCGGCCAGCTTCGCATGCAGCGTGTTGCGATTGGCAAGACCCGTCAGGGCATCGTATTCGGCAAGATATTTGACGCGCTCCGCCTCGCGCTTGCGCACGGAGATGTCGCGAAGGATCGCGCCATATTGGAATCCCTCCGTTCCTTGCCACCCCGAGAAGCTCGCTTCGACCGCGAAGGTTTCACCATTCTTGCGGCGGCCCTCGAACTCGACGACCACGGCGCCACCAGGGACTAACAGCGCCTGGCGCGCGGCATCTCGTATTGCGAAGGTCTTGGTGCCGGCTTCCACCGGAATTGCGCAAAGCGTTTCGAACGGACGGCCGATCATCTCGGCCGGCATGTAACCAAAGATCGCGCTCGCACCGGGATTCCAGACGGTGATCCGGTGATCTTCATCGGTGCAAACCAGACCGTCGCCCAGTGCCATCGCGATGCGGTGGAAGCGGCTTTCGGCGATGCGACCCAGCAGGCTGCGGAAGTCGATCTCGTCCAGGGCGATCGCCGTCAGATAGGCGATGATCGCGATGTGGAGGAGCGACGTATCGATGACGAGCGGCCAGCGTTCCTGCACAAGGACCGCTGTCAATTCGATGCCTACACCGGCCGAGATCAAGGTCGCGACGCGGACGCCTGGTCCGACCCGACGCCATGAGTACATCATCAGCAGGCAGATCACACCAAGGCCAGCGAACATGCCGACATTGGATGTCCAGCGCAGCATCCGGTTCTGAAGGACCGATTCTGCCGCCAACGCCTGGAGGACGGGCCCTGCGAGGATGCGGCCATTTGGAACGCTGAACCGGTCGCCCAGTTCGAGTGCCGTGGCACCGACGATGACCTTCTTGTCCCTCAGCTTGTCCAACGCCGCAGAATTGCCTCGCAGCACATCGACATAGGAAACGCTTGGAATGGAAGCCGCCTGAATGCTGAAGTCGATCAGGAAGGGCGGCCGGCGATTAGCGTTCTGCCCGGCCAGCACGACGGCCATCGACGGCATCTGAACGTCGTCGCCGAGCTTCTCCACGACCGGATAGCGGCGAACGAGCCCATCGGACTCAACCGCGACATTGACGACGGCTGGCCACGACTGATTGCCAAACGACTTCAAGGGACGATTGATGTGGACCGCACCACTGTTCGGCGTCGGCTGCTTGAAGGATGGCAGGATCGTCGAGCCGCCGACCTCCCGGAGCGCTGCGAGGAAGGCCTCGTCGGAGGTCGGGTCCGAGGGCGAACTAAAATCGATGTCCAAAGCGACGTCCTGCGCCCCGGCCGCCTCGAGGCGGTGCAACAGCTCGGCGTGCAGGCTCCGCGGCCAAGGCCACACGCCGATCTGATCGATGGAGGGAGCGTCGATCGCGACCACGACAACGTTGCCGGTCGCGGAACGGGAGTGCCAGTTGAAGCGCAAATCGGTGATCGCGTGGCGAAGCGCACCATGCCATCCCGTGGACAGCACGACCGCCAGCGCGATCACGACAAGGATATGCGGTCGATAGCGTTTCACCTTGCTCCCCTGCACCTGCGGCGTTCGCCGCCGAGTGCTTCCCCGTTAAGATGACGGCCTAGTGATGTTTGTACCAGCCGTAGTGGTGGCCATTGTTGCCACCATTTCCGCTTCCATGGCCGCTATTCCCATTTCCGCTGTCGCCATCGCCACTAGCGCCGTTACCAGTTGCGCCATTGTCGCTGCTACCGCTCGCGGAGCTTCCGCTGGACGCAGCTTTGGTCGCTGTAGGGGTTGTGACAGCGGGCGTCGTCGGGCTCGACGCCGCCGAAGTTGAGGTCGCCGCAGCGACACTGCTGCTCACAGAGACCGCTGTGACCGTTGTGCTGTTGGCGGCCGCGGTCGTCGTGTTCGACTTGCTGTCGCTCCACACCGTGTCAGTGCTGGCATTCGCATTGCGTACCTGCCCTGGCGCGACGGCGTTGTGGGCGAGGCCGTGGGTGACCTTGTGGAAATTCAGCTTGACCTCGCCGAGCGAGCTCGAGATGTGCACAACGCCGGCCTTGGGTGCGTGAGTTACACTGGCCTGATGCGAATGAGTCGGAGCGCCAGCCGTCTTGGTGCCCTTCTCGATCGTACCAAGCGCATGAATCGCACCACCGCTCGCCGCATTGCGCGGCGCCGACAGGCCCGACTTGGGCACAGGGACGCGGTCAATCGTCGAGGCGCGCGGTTTGCCTTGCTCGATTGGATTGAGTGCGCCGGAGCCGCTCAGGCTGAGACCGGGCTTGCCGTGCTCGAAGGCGGTGGCCACCTGGCCGGGCATCACTTGCGCGATCTGGCCGGTCTTGAAATCGGAGACTTCAACCTGGCCGCGGAGCACGCCAACCTTGGTGCTGCCTGCGTCCACCGTGACGCTGAAATGCGTGCCCTTGACCACGGCGGCGAGATAAGGCGTCTCGACCTCGAAATGCTTGACGTTGCGCTTCTCGACCTCGAGCAGGATCGAACCCGCCTGCTGGATGATGGTGGTCGAAAGTCCCTCCTTCTTCTCGGCCGGCACGCCGACCACCGAGTTGGGGGAGATCAGAATCGTCTCTTCACCGCGAACCAGCAGCACGCGGCCGTTACGCCCGGTGCGAATGGTATCGCCCGGCTTCAGCGTCTCCTCCTGATTCAACGAGACCTGCTGCGCGCCAGGGGTAGCGAGCCAGACCTCGCCCGATGACTTGCTGACCGACCAGACGCCGTCATCCGCAGCGGATGCAACGGGCGCCGTTCCCAGGATCAAAGCCGCCATCACGGCGCACCGCATTCCAATTCGGACGAGCATGGTGACCCTCAGCCAAAGTTACTGCGAGCCTTCTGCGTATCCGAGATCACTCAAGATTGGCTTAGCGGGAACCCGGGACTCGGGTGGCCGCATTAACCGATCATTGACCATAAAAAACTATGAAAAATCATGCGGCTACTGAATCGTTACCGGCGCCTGGGGACTCCTCCGTCAAGCTACGGAGAACGGTCCGCGCGTGGTGCGGCCCGGCGGTATCTCGCTGCCGCTATGCTGCTGCTTGGACCAACGTTTGCGGGAACGCCACAGGCCTTCGCGCAACAGGCGAACCAGCCGGGGTTCGATCCTCGCCAACCCGAGAAATACTTTGAAAACCAAACCGAGCAGGAATCCCTGAACCGGCCTCCGGTGAAGCTGCCCTCGGTCGGCCAACCCAGTACCGGCGGGAATGCCAAGCCGCAATTCGTGCTGCGCGGCATTAACGTCATTGGCGCGCACACCATCCCCCACGATCGCATCGCCTCGGTCTACCAGACATATCTCGGCAAGCCAGTCTCCCAAGCCGACCTCGCCACGATCGCCGGCGCGATCAGTGATCTCTACCGCGCCCAGGGATTCCATCTGAGCCGGGCGATCGTGCCGGCGCAGGACATCGCCGGCGGCCGTGTCCGCATCGAGGTGCTCGAAGGCGCAATCGTGGAAACCGAGCTGAAGGGGGACGGGGCCGAGCAGTTCGGCGTGCGACGGATGCTCGGGCCGATCCTGGCCGAGCATCCGTCGCGTCTGGCAACGCTGGAGCGCCAGCTCTATCTCGTCAACGGCTGGCCGGGCGTCCGGATCACCGATACCGCACTCGAGGAGATCGGCGGAGCGACTGGTTGCTTCCGCCTCACGATCTATCTGAAAACCTGGCACGTCTTCACATCGTTCGGCCTGGACAATCTCGGCTCGTCGTCGGTCGGTCCATGGCAGACCTACGCGACGGGCGCGTTCAATTCCTACCTCACGCCCGGCGACAGCCTCGCCGTCAACCTGTCGACCATCGCCAACGATCCGCGCCAGCTCGGCTTCTCGCGGCTGTCCTATGACGCGCCGGTTGGCGTTGACGGCGTGAGGCTGGGCGGCTCCGTGCTGTACAGCGCGGTCAGGCCTGGCGATGCGCGCCGCCTCGCCAGCGACATCACAACGACCGAAGCGTTCGAGCTGCGGGCCAGCATGGTCCCGCTCCAATCGCAATCGTCCACGCTGATAGTGACTGCGGCGACGACCTTCAGCAATGTATCGGAACACGATCTCTACGGCCCGTGGTACAATGACCATATCAGGACCGCCAGCGTCACTGCCGACTATAAGCTGCAGGATAATTTGGGCGGCACCAACTATGCGACGGTGAGCTTCCGCCAGGGCCTCAACATCTTCGGCGCCTCCCAATTCGGCGATGACCTCCTGTCGCGGGATGGCGCGTCTTCGAATTTCTCAGTCCTGAATGTCTGGTTCACGCGCTACCAGACACTCACCGACGCCTGGTCGCTCAAGCTGTCTGCGGCAAGCCAGACCGCATCGCGGCCGCTGTTCACGTCGCAGCAATTCTATCTCGGCGGCGCAGCCTTCGGCCGCGGCTATGGCGCGGCCGAGATCAGCGGCGACAACGGTCTTGCTGGTTCGCTCGAAGTTCGCTTCGAGCAGAAGCTCAATTTCCGCTACTGGAGCGGCTACCAACTTTACGCCTTCGGCGACGCCGGCGCCGTCTGGAACGACGGTTACCGGCTGAGCGACGGCCTGGCGCTGACGTCGGCCGGTGCCGGCGTGCGGTTCTTCCTGTCGCACGACCTCCAGGCGGATTTTGGCGTGGCCGTGCCCTTGAGCTACCGGGCACCGGACAATGAGCGGCGCAGCCCGCGCTTTCTGTTCACCCTGTCGAGCGCTTTCAGGCTCTGCCCCGAGCGCGGCCGCGGCGGCTGCATCTAGCCCCGCGGGCGGTGGCCGCAACGCGGCCTTTTTGATACCGCCCTCACAGACTTGCCTAAATTTAATCCCGTAACCTGCTCACGATCGCTCGATCAGGGCGTTTCCTGTAGCCATGTTCAGTCAAAAGTGATTGAGACGGAACCATGAAGAGGGTTTTTGCAGTTTTGGCCTTCCTCTGCGTCCTCGCGGCGGGCCAGTACATTATCGTCGCCAAATTGGCGATCCGCCACGAGATGCTGTCCTTGTTTGATGCCTCGCGTCAGCGGCCGATCTCGGTCGACATCGCGGTCCGGCGCGACTACGAGACCAAGGCCAATCTCGGTCTCTGGAGGTTACCGGTCGCCATCATCAGCAACGGCAACACGGTCAAGGCCACCGAGTACTCCTTCCTCGCCAACGTGCTTGCCGCGCGCGGCTATCTCGTCGCCAGCATCCAGCAGGACCTGCCGAGCGATCCACCCCTGATGACCCATGTCGGCCAGAAATATGTCGGCCGGCGCGAGGTCTATATGCGCTGCGAGGCCAACATTGTCTTCGTGCTGAACACCTTGAAGGGCAGGCAGCAGAATGCCGACTACGACCACATCACGCTGGTCGGTCATTCCAACGGCGGCGATGTCTCCATGTATGTTGCCCAGCAACATCCCGAACTCGTGTCGAAGGTCATCACGCTCGACAATCTCAGGGTGCCCTTCGTCGTGAGCGACCGCATGAAGATTCTGTCGTTCCGCTCGAAGGATCCGCATTTCCTGACGGACCCCGGCGTGCTGCCGACGCCGGAAGAGGCCAAGGCGCGCGGCATCGACATCGTCAATACCGGCGCGCAGCACACCGAAATGAGCGATCGCGGACCTGACTCGGTCAAGGAGAATATCCAGGCCACCCTCGACCGATTCCTGCGCGACAGCGCCAGCAGCGCGCTCGCGCCCGCCGATACGACGAGCCCGATGATTATGAACCCCGGTGACTACTAGCCGGGATCCTTTGCGGCAGATCAACGCAGCTCCATGCCGGCCAGGATAGAAGGGCTATGCAGTATTGGAGCAGAACTTGTCACATTTTGCCGAAAGGCTTGATCCGAGCAGGCTGGAGATGGAGAGCCTTGGCTTGCCCCGGGCGAGACTGCCCGGGCTCATACGCCATCTCTATCGTTCGGCCCGCAGGTTGTTGCGATCGATCATCGCAAGCATCGACCTCTCGCAATTTCCGGGATCGTGCTGCGGCTGAGCCCACGTCCGCAAGTGAATGCATGTAGGTGATGCGATGCGCGCAGGTCCGAGACGAATTTGGTTTCTGCTCTTGGCGGTCACGAGCTTGGGCGCATCGCCTGCTCTCGCGGCTGACGCCAATCACGGCGCCGATCTGGCGCAGCGCTGGTGCGCAAGTTGCCATGTCGTGACAGGCAGCCAGACGCAGGCCAGCGCCGATGTCCCCTCCTTCGCGTCGGTTGCACGCAAGCCTGATTTCAGCCCCGAGAGGCTCGCATTCTTCCTGCTCGACCCGCATCCGAAGATGCCGAACTTTCCCTTGAGCCGGATCGAAGCCGCCGACCTGGCCGCTTATATCGGATCGCTGCGCCAGTAGAATTTTGGTCGGTAGCCAAGCCCCCGAAATGCAAATCCCTGCCGGGCGAACCGACAGGGATCAGCAGAAAGGACAATGGACGGCGGATGAAGTTCATCCGGTGGTCCATCATGGACCTGCAGCAGAATTGAAATGCGCATCTCGCCGCGACGCAAGATCAATTTATAAGCAGACGGAAGCGCGTCCGATCAGGATTTGCCTTTGCCGGGTTGCATGAAGTTGCCGGTCATCTGGCGCATGTGATCGCCGGCGTTGGTGAATTGACTGCGCAGGAACTCGGACTGAATCCGCATCGCCTCCTGCAGGTCGGTTGCGTGAACCAGCTTACGGGCATGCTCGAATGCCGCCTTCATGTTCTGCTCGGTGAAGGCGAGTGCCTGCTTGGACACGTCCGCGCTCGCTCCTGGAACAGACGACATCGATTTGGTGGCGGCATCGAAAAACATGCCGAACGCCTTCTCGGCCTGGTCGATGGTTTTCTCGGCCAGGTCACGCAGTTCAGCCGGAACTTCGAGCTTCGGTTCGATCATGGTCGCGCTCCTCCCTCTTTTTCTTGCCTGATTATCACATTTGCCGCACCGCTCGCCAGCGGCCAGGCGCCGGAAACGACCGCTGTCGTGCTGTCCGCCTTCAGGCCGGAGGTGGGACCAAGCGTGCTATCGGCGCGGGCGGGCTCAGGACAGGGGATGTTCGGGGAGCGTTTCGTCGGTGACGAGGTCTTCGACCAGCTTGATGACCTCGAAGCGCTGGCGGGGCGCGAGCTTGAGAAAGGCGCGCAGCAGGCGGAGACTCTCGACTGTACCGGTTGCGGGTGCACCGAGCTTGAGATGCAGTTCAGTCGCGAAATTGAGGTTTTTCATCTCGCACCTATGACAGGATCGGCCCTTCGAGTCGGACATCAGACGCCGATCGAAGACCGGATGACGTCACCGACCATGGCGACGACGAACTCTGGGACGGGGCACCCAGCAGACTGGCGCACTGGGCTGCAGATTCTGAACAGACTCGGCCCGACCCGAGAGGTTGCAGTTATGCCAAGGAACAACCCGCCGGGCAAGCCAAACCGTAAGGCTTAGCGATGCTTCGTCGGCATCGCGCCACGGCAATTCCGGATAACAGGAATACGCGCCGACGTCACCCACCTGCGTCAAGAAGCAGCATCAGTCACCACAAGGCTCCGCTCGCTGTCAATTCGACCAACGTTTCGCATTGTTTCCAACATGCTCGGAAATTGGCAAATCGTAGACTAGCGCTTCTTCAGCGTATACACGTGCTCGTTGAGTCCGATTTCGGCGGTTGTATCGTCCACGAAATGAAGGTCGATCTCGCAGCCGGTCTCCAGTGTCCTGATGCTGGACCCGCTGAAGCCGAGCGATGCCGCAAGCGCCTTGGGATCGACCTTCTTGTCGGCTCGCCGCATCTCGTCGAAGGCGCCCTGAAAGAGCATATCGGGACCATAGTCCGTCACCTTGTATTGCGGCTTGGCGCAGGCCAATGGACGTGGACCAGAGATCTCCCTGGGTTTGAGAACCACTGTCTTGCCCATCAGCCGCATGCGCTCGGCATCATCAGGCTTGCGATGCGGATCGGCCCATGGCGCCACCACGGCCGACGTCAATGTCCAGCTTCCGAGATAGAAAGGATCGGACGCCGCGGTGGGACCAATCAGGCCGAGCGATACGGCCATGCAGGCAATGTTGGTGAATTTCATCCGACGAGCCCCCTGATCTCTCGACTTGGACTCGCCGCGCCGCATCACGGTTCATCATTGCTCGACATTTCTCGCTCCGTGAACCGTCGTTCAAGATCGTGCGACCAAGCGGTTGCGAAACGGCCACGCGGATCACGGGCGCCATGGCTGATCGACTATTTGATTCGGGCGCGCGTCAGCACCAAAGGACGACGGCATGCTTTCTCGCTGCGATCTCATCAAGGGCGCCGCGGTTGCGCTTCTTACACTCTCGACTCAGGGCGCATGGGCGCAGGAGACCAAAATGAACCTGTTCAAGATCGTCACCGTCAAGGACGAGATCATCATCGGGCTGTCGCCCGACGAGCTCCAGGCGCTCGGCGGCAGTGACGCGAGCGCGGTCGCGCACGCCCTGGCGCAGAAGGGCGACCTCACGGTCTGGCAGTACAACGTGCATCGCGGACAGAACGGTGAAATGCAGCAGGCGCCGACGGCCAAGATCGGGCTGCTGGCCAACGCCTCGCTCCGCGTCGAGCCCTACACCACGCCCTATCAGATCATGCCGCACCCCTGACAACCGACGGGAGGAGGTGCCGGCGGCGAAAGCCGCCGACCCCTTCATTCAGCGCCGCCGCGCCGATGCATCCGTCGCAAAGCCGTAGATCAGCGCCAGCCGGTCGAGGCATTCGCGAAAGCGACGGGCGAAATAGTCGTTCCAGCGCTGGGTGCGGACGGCGCGTCGCTGTCCAATCTGCTCCATGGTCAGGCCGAGCACCAGCACGTCATGCACCAGCGCGGCGCCGTCGGTGCCAAGCTCGCGTTCGACCTGGTTCAGCCGTAACACGGCCTGGCGCTGGCTTTCGGTGACGGGCTCTCGCGAGCGAGCGCCGTCCACGTATTCGCGGGTCGGATCCATGGCCTGAGGGCCCCGCTCCGCCTTCTCCCAGTCGCTCTGATAGGCGCGGCCACCCCGGTATTGTGCCTCGTCGATCTGGTGATGCGAGTGCAGCCGGCCGAGCGGATCATTGCGGATCGACCGCATCGCCACGATCTTCTCGTCCGGTTCGAGCGCGAGGGGATTATCGACCTCGACCTCCACCACTTCGGCATTGAACGCCGAATCGCGCGACCGGCGGTCGTAAAGCCCGGTCAATTTGTAGGACATGTTGCGTCTGGCACGTACCACTCGGGGACTCCTTGCGAATTGACATGAGAAGAGACACTTGGTGTGCCGGTCAGGCGGTCGAAACCAACCTCAGCACCACGGCACCGGCGGTGCGGCCGCCCGCCGCTCCGGGCCCCGTAGTCAGATGCGTATGCGGGCAGCAATAGCTCGAGCCGGGCTGGCGCGGGTGACCGCAGAACGCGATCTCTTCTCCCTCCCTGTCACCGCCATAGGGATAGCGGCAATCGCAATGTTCGAGCTCGAGCAGCGTGAGCAGGCGCGGCTGGACCCCGACACAGCGCAATTTGACCGACCTGACGGGCTTCAGCGCCGATGGCGGCGGCAGGTTCAGGCCGGGCACAGCAACACGTGGCTTTACGAGCAGACAGGGCTCGCCCGGCAAGGACGGCACGATTGACGGACTCGCAACACGTCCGGATATCGCCAGCCCGATCCGCTTGGCCCGTCCGACCACCGCGTTGCGCGTGTAAGCCGTTCCAAACCTTGCGTTTATCTCTCTTCCGATCTCCGCATATGACATTCCCTTGAAAAAATACTCGCAAAGCGCGTCGGATTGCTCCGACGACCACTGGCCCGGTTCCATGCTGCTGTCCTGTGATCCGCTCCGGTCGCACACGATCCGGAGACGTCGGACATTCCGTTATTCCGAATCCAAAGTCAAGCAAGATTTCTGATATTCATAATTGTATCAATTCCGAATTTCGGATTACAAGAGGCAGGAGCCATGGGCAATCGAGGGAATCACCATGTTGGACGTTGCGATGATCGAGCGGGGCCTTGAAAAGACAGGCAAAAGCAAGGGCGGGCTGGCCGCGGCGATGGGCGTGCGCCCGGGTGCGGTGTCCGAAATTCTCGGCGGCGAGCGCCTGGTGAAGGCCTCGGAAATCATTCCGATCATGCAATATCTCGAACTGAACCTCGCGCCGATCATGGGCCGTGTCGGCGCTGGCGCCGTGATCGAGCCTGACTTCGAGCAGGTACCGCCGGAGGGGCTCGGCGACATCGCGCTCCCCTTCCCGATCATGGAGGAAACGGTCGCTTTCGAGATCGTCGGCGATTCGATGCTGCCCAAATATGAAAGCGGCGATGTGATCGTGGTCTACAAGGACCAGCGTCATCCGCTGTCCAGCTTCTATGGTGAAGAGGCCGTCGTCCGGCTCAAGACCGGCGAACGCTATCTGAAGACCATCGAGCGCGGCAAATCCCCCTCCCTCGTCAACCTCACCAGCTTCAACGCCAAGCCGATCGTCGGCGTCAAGCTCGACTGGGTCGGAGAGATCTGCCTGTCGATGCCCAAAGGCCAGCTCGAGCGGCTGCGCGCCAAATCGGCCCGCCCCCGCAAAAAGGGCCGGTAGGTCCAGATTTCCGATTTTTGGAAATTCACATTGACATAATTCTGTTTTTCGTAAATACTCTGTCGCGCACCCGACCGTCGGGGCGCGGCAGGATCGTTTGATGCAGTATTTCGTCGTGATGATCGACTACGGACGACGTGGTCGTGAGGCGGTTGTCGATCCTGAAATCACCCGGCGCGAGGTCATCTCCCGCATCAGCTCCGGCGAATATCAGAACATCTCGTTTATTCACGAAATCGCGGAGGACTCGGTCGAGGACGTGACCGAAGCCATTTTGGCTGAGGCCGCACTTCCCGAAACCCCACCTGAAGACATTGACCTCCAAGCCCTCCGCAACGATCACGCCCGCGACACGCGCAAGCACGAGAAGGCGTGACGCAGGCCTAAGCCGCCTGCCTCACTGCTTGATCCGAGCTCACACCGTAAGAACGGTCGATCCCGTGGTCTTGCGCGCGGCGAGATCGGCGTGCGCCTTGGCTGCGTCCTTCAGCGCATAGGTCTGGTGCACCTCGATCTTGACCGCGCCGGACTTGACGACATCGAACAGCTCGTTCGCCATCGCGACCAGGGCCTCGCGCTTGGCCGCGTAAGTGAACAGAGTCGGCCGGGTCACGTAGAGCGAGCCCTTCTGCGCGAGCAGGCCGAGATTGAGCGGCTCGACCGCGCCGGAGGACGCACCGAACAGCGCAGCGACGCCGAGCGGCGCGAGGCAGTCCAGCGACTTCAGGAACGTGTCCTTGCCAACGGAATCGTAAACCACCGGCACCTTCCTGCCGCCAGTGATCTCGTCGACGCGCTTCACGAAATCCTCGCGCGTGTAGATGATGACGTGGTCGCAGCCATGCGCCTTGGCGAGCTTTGCCTTCTCGTCACTGCTGACCGTGCCGATCACGGTTGCACCGAGATGCTTCGCCCACTGGCTCAGGATCAGGCCAACACCGCCAGCCGCTGCATGCAGCAGAATGGTGTCGCCGGCCTTCACGCGATAGGTCTGGCGGATCAGATATTGCGTGGTCAGTCCCTTCAGCATCATCGCAGCCGCGGTCTTGTCGTCGACACCGTCGGGTAGCTTCAGCAGTCGGTCGGCGGGGATCAGCCGCGCCTCGGAATAGGCGCCAAGCGGTGATGCACCATAAGCGACGCGATCACCGGCCTTCAGATCGGTGACGCCCTGTCCGACTTCCTCGACGACACCGGCCCCTTCGCTGCCGAGCCCGCTCGGCAATTGCACCGGATAGACGCCGGAGCGATTGTAGATGTCGACGAAGTTGAGACCGACGGCGGTATGGCGGATGCGCGCCTCGCCCGGCCCCGGCTTGCCGACATTGACCTCCTCCCAAACCAGGACTTCCGGACCGCCGGTCTTGTGAAAACGAATGGCATGGGTCATGGGCGTTGCTCCCTTATCGTTGCGTTGATGGTCCGAGAAAAAGCGGATCGGCGATCGTCCAGGCACCGGAAATAGGCATTTGGTCCGCCCGTTACAGGGTAGAAGACGTAACAAGAATGTCACAGCGAACCATAAACGCCCGCCGTTCCGCCTCTGTTCGAAAGAGTTGATGACGGCATCTGGACGGCCGGCAGTAGCCTTTGCGCGGGGTTTGGTGGTCGCCTGCGAAGGAGAGCCGAGATGCCAGCTTATGTACAGCATCATCAGGATATCGAAATCGCGCCTGTGATTTGCCCGGCATGCATGGGGTTCCTGCCGATGTATGTGCGCGAGGTCGAGCCGCACTGGAGCCTTGCCAAGATCGACTTCATCTATGAATGCGCCGATTGCGGCGGCGAGGTCAGGCAGACCATCCGCAAGCCAGAGCTGCTGCGGCACTGATTGCGCCATCGGCTGCGCTTCAAGTATTTGCGCTGAACGGAAAAAGCAGGTCAGCGCGGATCAGGCCGTCCCAAACGAGGCTTGTTCTTTGCCGGGAACGCAGGCAGAACAAGCCTCAAGCAAGACCTTTGGGAGCGCCTTTTCGTGGCTGATCAGAAGGCCTCGACCTCGATCGAGGCAGTGGAAAGCGGCCTCGCCGCGCAGGGCTACATCGCGAGCCGGCAGATCGCGACCGCAGTCTATCTGTCGCAACAAATCGAGAAGCCGATCCTGGTCGAGGGTCCCGCGGGCGTCGGCAAGACCGAGCTTGCCAAAGCGATCGCCGCCTGGCGCGGCAAGAAGATGATCCGCCTGCAATGCTACGAAGGCCTCGACGAAGCCAAGGCGCTCTATGAATGGAAATACGCCAAGCAGCTTCTCTACACCCAGATCCTCAAGGATAAGCTCGGCGAAGTGCTCGGCGGCGCGCAGACGCTGCATGCCGCACTTGAGCAGCTGCATGATTTCGGCGACGTGTTCTTCTCCAAGGAGTTTGTCGAGCCCCGCCCCCTGCTGCAGGCGCTGGAGCACCCGGGCGGCTGCGTACTGCTGATCGACGAGATCGACAAGTCGGATGCCGAATTTGAATCGCTGCTGCTGGAAATCCTCTCCGACTTCCAGGTCACGATCCCCGAACTCGGCACCGTTTCTGCGATCACGCCGCCGACGGTGATCCTCACCTCCAATAGCGAGCGCGATCTCGGCGATGCCTTGAAGCGGCGCTGCCTGCATCTGCATATCGGCTTCCCCGAGCAGCGGCTGGAAGAGCGCATCGTCGAGAGCCGTGTCCCGGGCATCTCGCAGACGCTGCGCCGGCAGATGGTCGGCTTCATCCACGAAATTCGCTCGCTCGACCTGAAGAAACTGCCCTCAGTCAGTGAGACCATTGACTGGGCGCGGGTGCTGGTGCTGCTCCAGGCCAGCGAACTCGACACCGAACTCGTCAAGGACACGCTGAACGTGCTCCTGAAATACGAAGCGGACATCGAAGCTGCGTCGCCGCAGATCACAACGTTCATTGCCAAGGCGACCCGGTCCAACGTCTTCGGCTGACCCCGATGCGCCAGAACCTCCATCGTTTCTTTCGAGCTGCGCGGGGCGCCGGCGTCCATGTCTCGCCCGCCGAAAGCATCGATGCGATGCGCGCGGTGGCGCAGGTCGGCGTCAACGACCGCGCCATCCTGCGTGACGCGCTGCTCCTGACGCTCGCCAAGTCGCAGGACGAGAAGCTCGCGCTTGGCGACTGCTTTGACCTGTTCTTCAGCCAGCCCGAACCGCGGCAAGACCAGCCTGAAGCCAACAACAACGACGAGGCCTCGCGGGACCAGGATCAGCCTCCCTCTTCCGGCTCGGACAGCGAAACGGGCGGAGGTCAGCCTCAGGAAGGATTGGGCCCGCTCGCACAGATGCTGCTGTCTCAGGATCGCAACGCGATCCAGGCGGCGATCGCCGGCGCCTCCGGCGCGGCTTCCCTCTCCGACATCCGCTACTCGACCCAGCGCGGCATCTTCTCAAGCCGCATCCTCGACGCCATGGGCCTTCAGCGCCTGCGTGACGATCTCGACGAGTTGACGGCGACCAATCCCGCGCTGGCCGAGCGCCTTCGCAGTGCGCTCGATGCCTTGCGTGAAGCGGTACGCGACACGGTTTCCCAGGGGCTTGCGCTCTATGCCCGCGAAGAGGCCGAAAACCTCCGCAACGAAATCCTGCGCAATGCGCCCCTTGCCCGCATCGAGCGGCGCCAGGTCGCAGAGATGCGGGCGCTGATCCGCCAAATCGCGCGAAGGCTTCGTGAGCGCTATTCGAAGCCGCGCAAGCGCCAGCGCCGCGGTCATCTCGACGTCCGCCGCACGCTCCGCCGTAACGCCGCCTGGGGCGGCGTGCCCTTCCTCACCGCATGGAAGCGCAAGCACCGCGACCGGCCGAAGATCGTCGCGCTGTGCGACGTCTCAGGCTCGGTGGCGCAGGTCTCCGACTTTTTCATGCTCCTGATCCACTCGCTGCATGAAGTCGTGGACGACGTCCGCTCCTTCGCATTCTCGTCACATCTGATCGAGGTCAGCGAGATCCTGGAGAAGAAATCGCCGGAAGAGGCGATGGCCGAGATCATGTCCAAGGTCGGCTTCGGCTCGTCCGATTACGGCTCTTCCCTGGTCGATTTCGAAAAAGACTTCATGAGCACGCTGACGCCACAGACCACGGTGATCGTGCTCGGCGATGCCCGCAGCAACAATCTGGATCCGCGCGCCGACATCCTGCGCCGTATCTCCGAACGCTCGAAGCGGCTGGTCTGGCTTAATCCCGAAGGACGGCTTGCCTGGGGTTTTGGCGATTCCGAGATGCCGCGTTACGCGACATTTTGCAGCGTGGTGCGACAGTGCGCCACCGCGCAACAGCTCGAGCGCGCAGTCTCCGATATCGTTGCGACGTATCAGTAGGCCAGGTCTCAACAGGCTTGGTCGCAGCCGCTAGTTTCGCGCAAGCTCCGCGTGATCGACATTGCACTCGCGAAAGTGATAGGCGATTTCGTCGAGCGCGCGCTGTTCCCATTCCTGGGCTTGCGCGAGCCAGAAAATACGGCGCTCAAGATCGAGCGCGGCGCGCTCCCGGCACAGAGATTCCTGACTGCGAATTTCGACCAGCCTGTTCATGCACTCACACTCCTGTGGTGTGAAGCCATTCCCCGCGAATCAGCGTAGCAGACTTCTGAACATCGCGTCTCACCGCTTGTGTGCATATCGCGTCGCGAAATGAGACAGCAGCGCTTCCCGTGCACTGCGGCCATCGCGGCGCAACATCAAATACGAATCATCAATTAGTGATCAGCGATCGGGACGATATCCGCCTCCGAACGATCTTAACTATTGTGGCGCAACAGACTGCGGCAATTCGTGAAGAAAAGTTCTAAACAACTCACCGAATTCCCGACTCATTGTCGTCGCATGGTCTTCATGCAGCGCCGCTAACAGGGGCGCACGAACGTGACTATCGCTTGAGGCAACATGAGCAACGATTTCGACTTTGATCTTTCACCGGACCAGTGGGAAGCGCTGCGCGCGCTTCGCAACCCGGTGTCGAGCGGTCGCCTCTCGAAGGCCTACCTCCTCGAGAGTCTCGTCAAGCTCGGCCTCGTCGTTGTGAACGACGGTACACCTGCGATGACGCCGACCGGACGCAAGGTTTTGGTGCGGGGATCATGCCGCTTGCTGGACCTGGTCGCGTAGCGCGCGCATCAAAAAATCTGGGCTGTCACGACCGCGTAAGCGATGAACACGGCGCCGAGCCCCCACACCATCGCTGGAACCTGTGATCGCCGGCCGACCGTCACTTCCAACGCGATGTAGCTGAGAGTTCCCAGGGCCATTCCGTTGATGAGGTTGTTGGTCAGCACGGTGACCAGCAGCGTCAGAACGATCGGGATCGCATTGCCGAGATCGGTCATGTCGATGCGGGCAAGACCCTGCATCATCAGCACGCCAACGAGCATCAGGGCAGGTGCGGTCGCTTGCGATGGGATGATCACGAAGATCGGCCAGAAGAACAGCGCAAGGAAGAACAACCCGGCAACGGTCAGCGACGTCAGGCCGGTGCGGCCGCCCGCCTGCACGCCGGTGATCGACTCGATATAGGCCGTCACCACCGAGGTGCCGAGCAGCGGGCCGACGATGGACGCCGTCGCATCGGTCGCAAACGCGGCGGTGGCATTCGGGATCGAGCCGTCGGGCTTGCGGAGATTGGCAGCACCCGTCACGCCGATCAGTGTGCCCAGCGTGGAAAAGAATTCGGCGCACAGGAAATAGAATAGCAGCGGCAGCGCCACGACGAAATGGCTGAAGAGATAGCCGACGTCGAGCGCCATGAAGGTACTGGTCGGCCAGCGCGGCCACGACAGGATCGCCGATGGCATGGACGTCACCATCTTGCCGTTGGCACCGGGAACGAAGAAGCCGATCACGGTCAGCAACACGATCGACAGGATCAGCGCCGCAGGCACCCGGCGCACCACCAGCACCGGCGTGAGCAGGAGGCCGAACAGGGTCAGCAGCACTGGCGGACTGCGCAGGGATCCCATGGCGATGTAGGTCGACGGATTCTGGACGACGAATCCGGCGCCGCGCAGCGCGATGAAAACGATGAGGGTCCCGACCGCCGCCTGGATGCCGATCTTCAGCGCTTCCGGCACGTCCTTGGCGACCTTCTCGCGCAGCTTCGACAGGCTGAGAATCAGGAACAGGACGCCAGTGAAGGCGACCATGGCGAGCGCGCCTTGCCAGGGCATGCCCATCTGCTTGACGATGACATAGGTGAAGATGACATTCGAACCCATCGCGGGCGCCACCGCGAGCGGCAGATTGGCCCACAACCCCATCATCACCGAGCCGAAGATCGCGGCCAGCGCCGTGGCACTGACGAGATCGGCGCGATCCATTCCGGCATTGGACATGATCGCCGGGTTCACCGCGATGATATAGGCCATCGCCGCGAAGGTGGTTGCTCCGGCCATCATCTCGCGTCCGACGCTCGTGCCACGCTCGGTGAGGCGAAAGGCCCGATCGAGCAGTCCAGTAGCTGCCGGCTCTGCGGAAGCGGCCTGCGGATTCGTCATCTCGTTCATCACAGTCTTCCCTCTACCAGACCACCCGGTGCGCTTCGCCCGTCTGCACGTTGATGAAACCGAGCGGCGCCTGCTCGCACGGCGCCACCAGCACCCAGCTCCAGGGTGCACAGGTCAGCGTTGCAAACATCAGCCGTTCCGGGAATCCCGGATACCAGCGCGGTCGGAACGTCGGCTCGTACATCCAGTCGACCTTGCGGCCTTCGGCGTAAAGCGCCTGCATCTCGGCATCGAGCGCTTGCGCAGAACGGCAGCTCATCAGCCCGCCAACCTCGAAGCGCACGGTGGCGACGAGCTCGCCCTCGCGCACCAGCGCCCATCCGCCCTGTCGTTCGATCAGCGCGTTGACCGCTTTGGCCATCGCCGCATCGGACGAGCCGACCACCCAGATATTGTGCTTGTCGTGCGCCACCGAGCAGGCGAGCGCCGTCTCCGGCGTGCGCGGTCCGCAGCCGCGCCAAAACATCTTTGCGACACGCCCCTCGCCGGAGAAACGATCGACGATGGCAAATTTGGTAATGGCCTCGCTCTCGTCGCGCTGCACGGCACCGTCACACACGGGCAGCTCGAGGGTGTAGAACTCGGGATGCCAATGGAAGGGACGGATCACCGCCGCTTTCATCGTGGTCCGGCCAGGCTCGGCCCGCAGCTCGAAATCCTCAGGCTTGATCGTGCGCTTGATGTTGACCGTCTTGGTCGCCCATTCCGGCCATTCGATCTTCGGCACATCGCCGAGATAGCGCTTGCCCTCGGAGACCTGCGCACCATCCGCCCACACCTCTGAGATCGTAAGTTTGGCAACATCGGACAACAGCACCACGTCGCCGAAGCGCCCCGGCGCCAGGCTGCCGACGAACGGCGTGAGGCGCATGTGCCGCGCCGGATTGATGGTGAGACACTGGATCGCAACCTCTGGCGCCAGACCGGCTTCAATCGCGACCCGCGCATTGTGATCGCTGGCACCGAGCTCGAGCGTATGGCTGGCGCTGCGATCATCCGTGGTGAACGCGATCTGCGACCAGTCCTGCAAGCCTTTTGCGAGCAGCCATTTCACGATCTCGTCCATGGCGTAGACGCGCAGCTCGACGAACAGGCCGCGGGTGAGCTTGTCCCAGGTCTCCTCCGGAGTCTGCACTTCATGGTCAGAGGCGAGCCCCGCCGCGGCAAAGGCGTTGATGGAGGGCAGATCCCGCAAGCCCGAAGCATGGCCTTCGACGACGCCGCGCGCTGCGAACGTCGCCTCGATCATGCCCCACAGCCGCTTGTAGGAGGGATTATCGGGATTCCATACCGCCGGCCAGTCCATGACTTCGTCGAGCCCGGTGACCATCAGGCTTTCGTTCATGAAGCGCGCCTGCTCGTCGTGGCCATACCAGCCGCCACCCCATTCGTAGGCCGTCGGCGGCACCGCCGAGCCCGGCTGCGGGAAGATCTTCAGCGGCGAGCCGCGGCGACGCGCTTCGAACCAGAACTCGAGATTGCGAGCGCCATTGACGTTGGAGAATTCGTGGCTTGCCTCGCAGGTCCAGGTATTGCCATGCGGCAGCACCAGCGCCGCCTCCCATTCCGGCGTCAGATGCGAGCTCTCGATATGCTTGTGCACCTCGCCAAAGCCGGGCACGGCCGCAAGATCCGGCCGATGCACACGCTCGCGGACCTCGCCGGGGTAGCTTCCGGCCGGCCCCACCCAGGCGATACGTCGGCCCTTGAAGACGATCTCTTGATCCTCGCTCCAGGTGCGGCTGTGCACATCGAGCAATTTTCCGACCCGCAAGGCGCGATCGGCCGGGCGGCGACCGAGCGCCGTCAGCACCAGATCCTGACGAATGCGAACTTCGTCGGGCGCATTGATCATGAGGTCGTCGGGTATCGCGTTCATGGCCTGCCTCACTCTGCCGTTACTTTCGCTGCCGCGGTTCGTTTCCGTGCCGATTTACCGGGCTTAGCGCCGCGCGACGCCGCGGCATCGCGCTGCCGTACATCCTTCAGGAGAGTCGTCAGCGCCCATTCGATGGCGTCGGCGATCTCGCCGCTGGTCATGCCGAAATCCTCGCGCATCGCATTCCAGGCCAGCACGTTGTTGAGGTACGACGCCAGCGCCTCCGCCTGGCGGACCTCTTTCGCGGGAAGATGTCGCGCGAGCGGCGCCATCGCCTTGCGATGCTGGTCGATCAGATGCCGCCTGAAGCCGGCGCGCACCTGGCGGCCGGCCCTCGTCATGGCAATGGCGCGCGCCAGATGAGGATGGCGGTCGAACCGCTTGCAAAGCTTGCGGAAGATCTCGGGCAGTTCGTCGGGCGAGCTGAAGGGAATGTAGCTGAAGACGTTGTTCTCGATCCATTCGCCGGCCGCCGCGAACAGCTCCGCGCGGGTCTTGAAGTGACGATAGATGGTTCGCTCGGCGACTTTGGCGCGTTTGGCAACCGCAGCCATGGAAATGTCGTCGGCCGCTTCATCCTCCAGAGTCTCGACAAACGCCGCAACGATGCGCTGCCGTGTCATCTCGGCATATTCGTCGCGAAGGCTTGCACCATGTCGCTCTGCTGTACTCATGTCATAAGTCTGACACCAGCCGATTTGGAGGGTCAAGCCGAGACTTGAGGCACGCGCCGCTGCAACAATGGGCGTCGGGGCGTTTCGGGATGCTCCGGCCGCACGAACAAGACCGAGAGGACGAGTTTCGCCTGCCAGCCTGAAAAATGGACTTTTGCGCGCCGCCAAAATCGGATTTGCTCTGCCGCGACCTCGCGCGCAACGGCGCCGCGCGACCGGCAACGGAGCTGATCATGAACGGGCTTGGCGGACTGAACAAATCTCCCAATGGGGTGGTCATCGGGCTCGTGCAGTTGCAGCTGCCGAACGTCGTGACCCGCGCCGATCTCGCCAAGCAGACCGAGCGCATCGTCTGGATGGTCGGCAAGGCGCGCCGCAATCTCGCGACCATGGACCTGGTGGTCCTCCCCGAATATTCGCTGCATGGCCTCTCGATGGATACCAATCCCGAGATCATGTGCCGGCTCGACGGGCCCGAGGTCGCAGCTTTCAAGCAGGCCTGTATCAACAACAAAATCTGGGGCTGCTTCTCCATCATGGAGTTCAACCCGCACGGCAATCCCTACAATTCAGGCCTGATCATCGACGACCACGGCGAGATCAAACTCTATTACCGCAAGCTTCATCCCTGGATTCCGGTCGAGCCGTGGGAGCCGGGCGATATCGGCATTCCCGTGATCGAGGGCCCGAACGGCGCCAAGATCGCGCTCATCATCTGCCATGACGGCATGTTCCCGGAGATGGCGCGGGAATGCGCCTACAAGGGCGCGGAGATCATGATCCGCACCGCCGGCTACACCGCGCCGATCCGTGATTCCTGGCGCTTCACCAACCAGGCCAATTCGTTCCAGAACCTGATGGTTACGGCAAACGTCTGCATGTGCGGCTCGGACGGCTCGTTCGATTCCATGGGCGAAGGCATGATCGTCAATTTCGACGGCCGCGTGCTGGCACACGGTACCACCGGCCGCGCCGACGAGATCATCACCGCCGAGGTCCGGCCCGATCTCGTGCGCGAGGCCCGCATCAATTGGGGCGTCGAGAACAACATCTATCAGCTCTGGCACCGCGGCTATGTCGCGGTCAAAGGCGGCGCGATGGATTGTCCCTACACCTTCATGCAGGACATGGTCGCGGGCACGTACCGGCTGCCCTGGGAGGATCAGGTCAAGGTCACCGACGGCACCTCCTGCGGCTTCCCAGCACCGACACGGATGTTCGGCAGGACTGCAAAGGCGGCGGAATAGGCCGTTTTCGGGCCAAAGCCGCGACATTCTGGCACGGTTGTTGCTCCATTTCGGCGTCCAAGTCGCGTCAAATCGGGGGAATCCACCATGTCGACCATCACCGCGGCACCGACCGCCGAGCCCAAGCCGCTCTATACGTCCCTGTTCGTCCAGGTCCTGGCCGCACTGGTCCTGGGCATTGTCCTCGGCGTGGCCGCCCCGGACTTTGCGATCGGTCTGAAGATCCTTAGCGACGCCTTCCTGAAGCTGATCTCGATGATCGTGGCACCGATCGTATTCTGCGTCGTGGTGCACGGCATTGCCGGCGCCGGCGACCTCAAGAAGGTTGGCCGGGTCGGCGTCAAGGCGCTGCTGTATTTCGAGGTCATGACAACGGTCGCGCTCGTGGTCGGCCTGCTGCTCGCCTACCTCTTCGGTCCCGGCCACGGCATGAACATCGATCCCTCGACGCTCGATGCCAAGGCGCTCAACACCTACGCCGACAACGCCCACAAACTGGCCGGCGGTGGCATCGGCTCCTTCCTGATGAACGTGATCCCGACCACCTCGTTTGACGCACTGTCGCGCAACGACGTGCTCCAGGTTCTGTTCTTCGCCGTTCTGTTCGGCGTCGGTCTAGCCCTGGTCGGCGGCGAGAAAGGCGCGCTCGTCACCTCGATGATCGACGCGGCCTCGACGGTGCTGTTCCGCGTCATGGGGCTCATCGTTCGCGTGGCCCCACTGGGCGTGCTCGGCGCGGTCGCCTATACGGTCGGCAAGTATGGCGTCGGCTCGCTGAAGCAGCTCGTCTCGCTGGTGATGCTGTTCTACATCTCTGTCGGGATCTTCGTGCTCGGCGTGCTCGGCAGCGTGATGGCGCTCGCCGGCATCAACATCCTCAAATTCCTGTCCTACCTGCGCGAAGAGCTGATGATCGTGCTTGCAACCGCCTCGTCCGATGCGGTGCTGCCGCAGATCATGAAGAAGCTGGAGCGTATGGGCGTGAAGGATTCCGTCGTCGGCCTCGTCATCCCGACCGGCTACTCCTTCAATCTCGACGCCTTCTCGATCTATCTCACGCTGGCCGTCGTCTTCATCGCACAGGCCACCAACACGCCACTGTCCTTCGGCGATCTCCTGCTGGTACTGGGCGTCTCCCTGATCACGTCGAAGGGCGCGCATGGCGTGCCGGGCTCGGCGATCGTGATCCTGGCGGCGACGCTGAACGCAGTGCCGAGCATTCCAGCGATCGGCCTCGTGCTGGTGCTGTCGGTCGACTGGTTCATCGGCATGGCCCGCGCAGTCGGCAACCTCATCGGCAATTGCGTCGCGACCGTGGTCGTCGCCGCCTGGGAGGGCGACCTCGACCGCGCCAAGGCGGCCAAAGTGCTCGAGGGCGGCGAGCTGGTGGACGTGACGGCGGGCTGAGACCGGCTCGTCCGGGGCTAGCGCAGGTGTCCGCTTTCGTAATGCTTCAACTCGGCCGCCGTGAGCGGTGGCCGGGCGACGTTTGCAGGCGTGACCACGGCGACGACGGCAGCGCTTGGACTCTGCGCCGCCAGCACCAGGATGTCGAGGCCGTCGGCGCTGACCTGCATCGCATAATCATGGCCGTTGAGGAGCCGGGCGACCACACGCCGCAGCGGTCCGTCGAAGACCCCCGTCATCCGGGCTTCGAGGGCATCGACCGTACGATAACGCAGATTGAACCGCTCTTGCAGCGCGGCCAGCACGTCATGGAGAGAGGCGTCGTGCACCTCGAGATGGACCGCGTCCACCTTGCCTGCCACCCTCACCTCGGCCGACGCAGTTCGACCGAGGGCCAGAACGATGGCAGATGCGATCACGGGGAGCAAAAGTGGCCGTAGCGTCGTCATACCAGCTCCGCCTCTGGAATCTCGCGCGCCAAACGTTCGCGGAGAGGCTCTAACCGCTCGGCATGGTGACGCCATTTCCCGACCGAGGATGCGTAAATCGGACGGCGCACCTGAACGGCGCTCGCAGTCGCCGATGGCGCCGGGCTTTCGTGAAAGCGCATGACGCTATCCTCCCAGGGAAGCCCCAGAAACCGGATGATGTCCCGGCTCGCCGCGGCCTGGTCCCGAACGACGTCCTCGTAGTTGATTTCCATGAGCACCTCCGGCGGCAGCACGCTGCGCCAGCGCTGCGTGAGCCGGCGATAGGCAAGATAGTAGTCCGCAAGCTGGGTTTGGTCATATGAGAACGCGAACTTGTTGCGGAAGTGCGCCTTGTAGATCGCCCAGCACGCGTCCATCGGATGGCGTTGAACGAGGATGATCTTCGCCGAAGGCAGCGCTGCATGAATGAGGCCGCAATAAAGGTAGTTCTCCAATGTCTTGTCGACGAAGCGGACATTATCCGGCACACGGAGCGCGGCGGCCTGATCCAGGTAGCGCTTTCCGATCCCCTCGAGGTCGCGGCTCCCCGGACGTTCTGCCATGGTGCGGCGCATTTCAGCCGCGAATGCGCTGGTCTCTCCCACGGAATGCATCGCGGAATGGCTCGCGATAATCCGCTCCACCAGCGTCGTACCTGTCCGGGGCAGTCCGGTGACGAAAACAGGCGCGGCATCGACATAGCCGCGTGGCGCAGCATCGATCCAGCGTCGCGTATGCGCCTGGATGACCGCATCGACCTCGCCGATCTCGGCGACGGGATCGCGCGGCAGCGAGCGGCGCTGCAAGTTACAACCGGCCTCGACATGTGCGAAAGCGCGATTCCAGAGTTCGAGATCCTCACACTCCTTGCCTAGCGCGAAGCGCAGCAGGATTTCGCTCGGCGCCGACAGGCGCCCTTCGGTGATCACGGCCTCCATCTCATCGACATGGTTGCGTTCGCTGCTCTGGATCCGCAGGTCCGAGCGCAGGTAGTAGGCCAATCCGTAGCGGCGGTCGCACGCAATCGCCGCATCGCAATGCGCTTCAGCATCGGCAAGCGCGCCGATCATTCGCTCGGCGGCGGCAAGATTGAACAGATACTGCGGAACACCGGGCTTGAGGACGACAGCACGGCGGAAGAGCTCCCTCGCCTGCTGTTGAAGCCCGAGCAGACCAAACATGGCACCAACTGCGTCGAGCGCATCCGGCTCCTCGCCGGCATGCCTGGCCGCAACTTCGGTCGCCGCACTGGCCTCACGCGCCTCCCCATTCACGAAGAGGCATTTCGCACGCAACACCAGCGCGATCGGGTTGGTCGGAGCGAGCGCGACGGCGCGTTCCGCGCTTGCCGTTGCCGCATCGAGGCGATCACGCAGCAGCGCGGTTTCCGTCAGAAGTGCCCAGGCACGCCAATTCGACGAATTGCCGGCGAGCACCGCTGCGCAGATCGTTTCGGTGGAGCTCAGATCGCCGCTGGCAAAGGCGCGGCGCGCCGCCTCGATCGAAGCAGCGCTGGCGGCATGTTGTCCTGTGGCTTCCACGGGTATGGCTCCCTGCTTGCGATAGAGACGAGATCGACCCGGCGGCTGAGTAGCCGCCGGGTCCCGCCGATGAAAGCTATCGGCTTCAATCAGTCCCGGTCGTTGTCGTGATCGTCGTCGTGACGGTCGGCAAAGTTGAAGTTGCCGAAGAGATCGCCGATCGCGGGCCGGTTGACGGGAACGTAGGGATTGTCGTCATGCGCAATCGGGTTCGGCAAGGCGTCGCGGGTCTTGGGTCCGAGCGGCTTGAGGTGCCAGTTGCGCTCGATGAACTTGGTGATCGAGACGTGATCGCCATATTCGTGCGAGATGTGACCGCCGCGCGAATATTTCGAGACGACGAGAAGCGGGATACGCGTGCCGTCGCCAAAGAAGTCCACCGGCTGGATATAGCCGGAGTCGTAGTAGCCACCGCCCTCATCCATGGTGATGACGATCGCGGTCGACTTCCACAGCTCCTTGTTGGACTTCACCTGATCGACGATCCTCTTGGTGAACGCCTCGAAGAGATCGACACGGGACGAGGAAGGATGTCCGTCGTTGAAGGTGCTCGGCTTGACGAACGACACGGCAGGGAGATTGCCGTTGGCGATGGCGTCATAGAAATCGAGCGTATCCTTCATGTGCGCGTCGCGTTGCGCCTTGTTGGTCATCACGGAAGCGGAGAACAGGAAGGGGTTGCAGATGTTGCAATAGAGATAGGCAACCGGGTCGAGCGCGCCGAAATTGGTGCCTTCACCGGGGGCCGTCTTGAAGTCATTCCAGCGCTCGCCGAAATAGGCCCAGGAGACATCGGCCTGGGTCAGCGCATCGCCGATATGCCGCTGCTTGATGACCGGCGGCAGGGTAAACGGGCCGTTGTTGATCGGATCGGTGGCGCCGCTACCGATAAAGGCCGGAACGTAGTTGTTCAGCAGATAGTACGCGTTCGGCGCACAACGCGGCGAGACGTTGATGGAGTTGAGATAGGTGACGACAGGGCCGACGCCCGGCTGATTGGGATCGGAGCAGTTCGAATAGCTGCCGCCGCCATAACCGTCGTTGAGATACCAGTTGTTCGTACCTGGCGCCGGGTTCGGATTTTCGATCTCGTCGACATATTGCGGCGGGTTCGAACCCGGCACGAGCACGTGGTCGGGCTTCGCGGGATCGCCCTTGTCATCCGCATAATAAAGCGCGTCGGCGTAGCCGATCATCATGTGATTGGCGAAAGTGCCGCCCATCACGCTCTGGTGGAAGTTGTCGTTGAGCGTGTACTTGCGCGCAAGCTCGGTCAGGTAAGGCGCATCGCCCTTGGCGACGTTATAGAAGCCGAGCGCGATGGCGCCTTCCTTCAGCGCGTGCGGGGTCGGATTGCCATTGCTGCCCGACGAGACGCTCTGCTCGACAAAGGTGAAGAGATCGGCCTGGCAGCCGCTCGGATTGTGATGCGTCGCCTTGCCAACGTCGCAATCGAGTTGCTGCCACATCTGGTAGAAACGGTGCACCGGGCTGCCGCCATAGGTCTTGTAGAGGCTGGACGGGGCTTCACCACCCTGCGCCAGGGTCACGAGCGGATAGGGACCGTTCGGCAGATTGTCCGAATCCAGGATGCGCGTGTCGGGCGAATTGCCCGGCAGGCCGGTCGCACCGGTCGTCAGCAGCGGCAGATCGTGCTGGCTCAGACCATAATCTCCCTGCTGCGCGAGTTGCAGCGTGGCGAGACAGCCCGGACCATTGAGCGCAGCCTGATCGACGGAGGTGTAGCAGGTTTGCGGCGCATAGGAGGTGCCAGGCGTCTGCACCTTGTTGGTCGTGTGATTGTAAGGCGTCTTCGGGCTTGGATTGATCGAGTAAACATTGTTGACGACGGTGGAGAACTGCGCGGCCCTGGCGTAGTTCGGACCAGGCAGGCCATCTCTGGTGATGATGCCCTTTGAGAGCAGATTGTCGACACGCTCGTCCGGATGACGCGGTTCATAGGTCGCGAAGATATGGTCGAAGGTGCGGTTTTCGCCGAGAATGACGATCACATGCTTGATCGGGCTCTCGGTGCGGTCGCCGTTCTTGTTGCTGCCGCCCAGCATGTCCGTTGCATAAACGTCATGTCCCATCAGCGACAGAATTGCGGCTGTCACCACGGTCCGGTCACGCAGACGTCGTGTCGTTCTTGAAAGCATTGCACACCCCTTCGTTCGTTTCCTGATTGCAGAGAAATTGTTTCAACGCATGTCAGGTTAGGAGGCGCGCTTGTCAGACGTGCTGCTAGGCCGTGTCACTTCAGTTACGAGATTGTGACGACGAGCGGAGACCAATTGTCGCAACCAGCGGCCGCTTCTGGATTGCCATCAATGGCTTGCTGCGGATAAGGACCGAAGTTCCAACGCGGTCGGCCGCGGGAAGATCGCGGCTCAGTCGTTCCAATGAAGCATGGGCGTTCCATATGCCCTGTTCCAAACGGAGAGGAAGCGCGGGAACCAGGAGTGCGCCACCGCGCCCTTATAGGCCCAGGTGCGATACTTCAACCCTTGCTCCGAAATCAGCTCCTGATAACCGCCGTGGACTTCAGTCGCGGTGCGGATGTCTTTCAATATCCCTTGCGCGCAGGCGCGGTAGGTATTGCTCGCCGAGGCCTCGTCAAAGTCCAGCATGCGATCCGCGAACTCGACGTTGAATGTCGGCCATGATGAGCGCCCCTGATAGGCCGGCGCCGCAATCTTGTGGATCATCTTGTTCCGCGGATTATCTGCCGACACCAGGAAGTGAAACGTGCTGGGGATGCGGAAGCGGGGCTCGGCGAGGATCAGATCCGTTGTGGCCGCGAACAGCGCGCGCTCACTTGCGTCGTTCATGTCCCAGAAGCCGCGATGCACGCTGACGAAATCCAGCGCGACCAACGACACCGGCGTGCCCGCCGGGCCATCCAGCGAATGCCTGATATAGCCGTCCTTGCCGAACAGGCGGAGCAGGCCCTTCTTATAATCCGCAAGGTCGCGCCCGAGCGGCCGCTTCAGCTCGACCTCGTCGACGACGCCGAGCTGCACGCCCCACATGAACGTCGTGTAGACGCAGGCATTGGTGACGAAACGCCGGCGCTCGGCGCGGGTGTCGGTTGCCGCAGAGCGGGGCCCGCTGGCGTCGCAGAGCAATGATCCGACACCATCAGCGTCGAACGGCTCGAGCTCGCCTGCGAGCTTCAGAATCGCGCGCTTCAGATCGGAACCATATTCGGCCAGCAACAGGCGTCCGGCATGCGCACATTGCGACATCGCAAGATAAGACGACGCCCGCTCCTCGGCCGAGAGCATCTGCTGGAGGCCAGCCAAAATCCCGAGCAACGTATCCGAGGGGCGCGAGAAGTAATTCACGCCGAGATATCGGCCGCGTCCTGCCGGAACGATGGTCGTCGTGACGACGTCGGCGCGAACCGCCTCCAGCAACAGGCGAACGCTCTTTTCGAGCAGGCGCGCCCGGCGCACCGCGTCCTGCGCGTCCATGATGGTCTCGGGATCGAGGACGTCAGGATAGAACCATGCAAAGTCGCGCGGGTAATAGGCCGAGGCGTGCGGAGCGCCCGTGACGAGGAACGCCTCGGTCACCGAAAAGGCGCTGTCCATCGAGTGTCGATAGAGATCTTCGATGGCCGTCAGCGAGTGATGCGACTTTCTCAGAAACCGGTCACCGAGAAAATTCACCGCCTGAAGGGCGTTGGCGACAAAGGTCGCAGCCGCGCCCTGGTAAAACCGGTTCTCTCGATGGGCTGGAAAGGAAATATCACTGTTCATAGTGCTTAAGTCGGCCAAAGTCTCTGATGGTTCGGTGCTGGCTTATTCTAAATGCGGCTGATTCGCCTCTCTACCCGGGAACTTGCGGGGCTCGCGGCATCGTTAACTCGGCGTGACTACCCCTTGCGCGGCCGGAAGTTCTCAATCACCCGCAGCAAGACCCGCGCACCGGCATCGGCGTCGGCCAGCTCGACATGTTCGTCAGGATGATGGCTGATGCCACCGCGGCAGCGAACGAAGATCATCCCGACATCGGCGACGTCGATCATCGCCATGCCGTCATGCCCTGCCCCACTCGGTAGCTCGAAGGTGGAAAACCCTTCGGCGGCGATCGCCTGCGAGATCTGGTCCTTCAGCCAGGGGGCGCAAGGAACGGTGCGGTTCTCGTGGGTGACGTCGAGCTGGAGCGCCAATTGCCGGCGCTTGGCGATCGCCTCGATCTGGCGGACGACGTCGGCGACCGCGCGCTTGCGATGCATGTCGGTCGGCGCGCGCATGTCGATGGTGAAGGAGACTTCGCCCGGAATGACGTTGGTCGCACCGGGCCTCGCCTGGATGTAACCGACGGTGCCAACCAGGCCGCCCTCGTCGGTACGGCAAAACTGCTCGATGGCGCCGATGCATTCGGCAGCGCCGGTCAGCGCGTCACGGCGCAGCGCCATCGGCACCGTGCCGGCGTGACCAGCCATGCCGGTGAGCCGTGCGGCCAGCCGCGTCGCGCCCGCGATCGCCGTGACGACGCCGACGGGGAGATTCCGGTCTTCCAGCACCGGCCCCTGCTCGATGTGCAATTCGAGATAGGCCAGCACTTCGCGCCGAGAACGCGCCGCCGCGCCGATATGATCGGGGTCGAGGCCAAATTGGACGAGCGCATCGCGCATCGACACTCCGTCGCGGTCGCGCGTGCTCAAAACGCTTTCGTCGAAAGTCCCGGCCACGGCGCGGCTGCCGAGCAGGGTCGAGGCGAAGCGTACGCCTTCTTCGTCGGCAAAGCCCACGACCTCGATCGCAAACGGCAGGCGCTTGCTACGGCGGTTGAGGTCGGCGACGCAAGCGATCGCCGTAATCACGCCCAGCGGCCCGTCCCATTTGCCGGCATCTCGCACCGTATCGTAATGCGAGCCGAGCATCAGGCACGGCGCTCCCGGCCGCTCGCCTTCGTAGCGGCCGCAGACATTGCCAATCGCATCGAGATGCGTGCTCATGCCGGCCTCACGCATCCAGCCGAGGATGAGGTCCGACGCCGCGCACAGCTCCTTCGTGAGATAGATACGGGTGAGCTTGCCGTCTTCTTCCGAGATTGCCGCGAGCTCGTTGATCCGACGCACGATCTCTTCGCCGAGCGATGCATTCTGAACGGCGGTACCAGCACCCATCTCGGCCAAGCTTTCCATCCTGAAGACCGCGCGGGCGGTCGCAACGTCCATCGATACAAGTTCGGTGCCAGCGAATTCAGCCCGGCACCGTCGCGAGTCAGCGCGTGGTTAGCATGAATGTGGGAGGTCGACCGACCGCCAGCGGCCAGCCATGCACACGAGAGAGACGGTTAAGACTGCTTAACTCCATTGCATACAATCTAAAAATACTGCCTATAAATTGATCTGCCGATTTCCTGATCAAGATTCGCGAATTGCTAATATTCTATATTTTTCAATATACTACATCGGAATGCTCACCCCTTAGCCTCTGGCACGAAGCTTGCGACATCCGATCCGGCTCAGCCAGACCGGCGCAGCCGCGAGATTGAGGCGGTCCATCCGCCAAGGGGAGCAAGCAATGGATTTTAGCAGGATTTCACGACGTCATTTGTTGCAGGGCGGTGCCGCCTTCACCCTCGGCGCAGCGGCCGGCGCCCGACCGGCCTTCGCGGCCGACACCACCATCGGCTTTATCTATGTCGGCTCGCGTGACGACTACGGTTACAACCAGGCCCACGCGCAGGGTGCCGCGGCGCTGAAGAAGATCCCCGGCCTGAAGGTGGTCGAAGAGGAGAAGGTGCCGGAGACCGATGCGGTCGAGAAGACGATGGAGTCCATGATCAACCTCGACGGCGCCACCCTGCTCTTCCCGACCTCGTTCGGTTACTACAACCCGCACATGATCAAGATGGCCAACAAGTACCCGAAGCTGCGCTTCGAGCACTGCGGCGGCCTGTGGAGCGACAAGGATCCGAAGAACGCCGGCAGCTATTTCGGCTACATCGACGAAGCCCAGTACATCTCCGGCATTGTCGCCGGCTACACCTCCAAGAGCGGCAAGCTCGGCTTCGTCGCGGCCAAGCCGATCCCGCAGGTGCTGCGCAACATCAACGCTTTCGCGCTCGGCGCCAAGCTTGCCAATCCCAAGGCCACCACGCAGGTGATCTTCACCGGCGACTGGTCGATGCCGGTCAAGGAAGCCGAAGCCACCAACAGCCTGATCGACCAGGGCGTGGACGTGCTGACCTGCCACGTCGACGGTCCCAAGACCATGGTCGAGAACGCGGCGCGCCGCGGCGCCTTCGTCTGCGGCTATCATGTCAACCAGTCGCCGCTCGCGCCGAAGGCTTATCTCACGGGCGCTGAGTGGAACTGGGAAGCGCTGTATCCGAAGTTCGTCAAGATGATCGCCGCCGGCGAGACCATCCCGAACTTCTATCGCGGCGGCCTCAAGGAAGAGATCGTCAAGACCTCACCCTATGGCGAAGCCGTATCCGCCGAGGCGCGCAAGCACGCCGACGACATCAAGGCCAAGTTCCTGTCTGCCGACGGCTACGCCGTGTTCAAGGGCGGACTGGTCGACAACAAGGGCAAGACGGTCATCCCGGCTGGCACCGATCGCGGCCAGAAGGATCCTGAACTGGAAAAGATGGACTATCTCGTCGAGGGCGTGATCGGAGCGACTTCGTGACATCGGAAGCAGCGGATTCTGCCGAGGCGGTCGGAGCAGTTGCCCCGGCCGCCGACCCGGGCTTTCTCCAACGCTACGGCGGCACGATCGAGTATGTCCTGATCCCGGGCGCGGCGCTTGCCGGCGCGCTCGTGGTCTTCGGCATCTTCGTCATGCTGTTCGGCAAGAACCCGCTGGACCTCTATTTCTACATGTACCAGGGCGCCTTCGGCACCTGGTTCTCCTGGCAGAACACGCTGACCCGTGCTGCCCCCCTGATCCTCACGGCACTCTGCACCGCGCTGCCCGCACAGCTCGGCATGGTGATCATCGGCGGCGAAGGCGCGTTGCTGATCGGCGCGCTGTCGGCGACCAGCGCCGCACTCTTGATTCAGGGCATGCCGCCGCTCGTCGTGCAGGTCGCCATGGTCGTCGCCGGCGTCGTAGGTGGCGGACTATGGATCATGCTCGCCGGCGCATTGCGGCAATATCGCGGCGTCAACGAGACGATCTCGAGCCTGCTGCTCGTCTACATCGCACTCGCGATCCTCAATCACCTCGTCGAAGGCATGATGCGGGACCCCGCCAGCCTCAACAAGCCGTCGACGCGCGAGATCGGCGCGGCCAACATGATCGGCACGATCCCCGGCACCGACGTCCATTGGGGCCTCGTGTTCGGCCTGATCGCCGCTGTCGCCGCCTATATCCTGATCTATCACACCGTGTTCGGCTTCGCCGCGCGCGTTGCCGGCGGCAACATCCGAGCTGCCAAGATCGTCGGCCTTGGCGTGAGCAAGCTGATCCTGACCATCTGCTTCCTCGCCGGCGGCGCCGCCGGTCTTGCCGGCATGGTCGAGGTGGCCGCCGTGCAGGGCCGAACCAACGCCAACCTTGCGGCAGGTTACGGCTTCACCGGCATCCTTGTCGCCTTCCTGGCGCGGCAAAACCCGCTTGCGATCATCCCTGTCGCGATCCTGCTCGGCGGCATCAGCGCCAGCGGCGGCCTGCTGCAGCGCCGCCTGGGACTGCCTGACGCGTCCGTGCTTGTGCTGCAAGGCATCATCTTCGTCTTCGTGCTCGCCAGTGATGCGCTCTACGGCCGCATCGGTTTCCTGAAGGGAAAATCCTGATATGGCAGACGGATCGATCGGACTCTGGACCGTCCCGCTCGCCGTACTCGGCGGCGCTATTCGCGTCTCCACGCCATTCCTGTTCGTGAGCTTGGGGGAATGCATCACGGAGCGCTCGGGGCGCATCAATCTCGGTCTCGAAGGCACGCTGGTGATGGGTGCAATGAGCGCCTACGGCATCTCTTACGTAACGGGATCGCCCTGGCTTGGCGTGCTTGCCGCCGGCATCACCGGCGCGCTTCTGGGCGCACTGCATGCCGGCATCTGCTCGCTGCCGCGCGTCAACGACGTGGCGGTCGGCATCGCATTGATGCTGTTCGGCACCGGCCTCGCCTTCTATCTCGGCAAGCCGCTGATCGAGCCCACCGCGCCGCGGCTGCCAGCGATCGATTTCGGCTGGTGGAGCGACATCCCGCAGGTGCGGGCGGCGCTGCGCGTCAACGTCCTCTTCCTGATCGGCGTCGCGCTCGCGCCAATCCTCTATTGGGCCTTCCGCACCACGCGCTGGGGCCTGCTCATTCGCACCGCCGGTGAGAGCTCGGATGCGGCGCGCGCAATGGGCCACTCCGTGCTGCTGATCCGCTTGCGCGCCACCATGGTCGGCGGCTTCCTCGCCGGCATCGGCGGCTCATTCCTGTCGCTGTTCTATCCCGGAAGCTGGAATGAAGGCCTCTCGTCGGGTCAGGGCATCACCGCGGTCGCGCTCGTGATCTTCGCGCGCTGGGATCCCCTGCTGTGCCTGTGGGCCTCGCTCGCCTTTGGCGGCGCCGCGGCGCTCGGGCCGGCGCTGCAATCGGTCGGCGTCACCTCCGGCTACCATCTCTTCAACGCAGCGCCCTACATCCTGACGCTGGCGATCATGATCATCACCTGCTCACCGAAACGCACGCTGACCGGAGCCCCGGCCGAATTGTCGATCACCCGCTAGAGAGCGAAATCATGCCCGAGCGCTACATCAAGTCCGAGCCCTACGCCTGGCCTTACAATGGCGATCTCCGCCCGCAAAACACCGCGCTCATCATCATCGACATGCAGACCGACTTCTGCGGTGTCGGCGGCTATGTCGACAAGATGGGCTACGACCTCTCGCTGACGCGAGCACCGATCGAGCCGATCAAGAAGCTGCTCGCGGCCATGCGCGCCCAAGGCTTTCACATCATCCATACCCGCGAAGGCCATCGTCCGGATCTCTCGGATCTTCCCGCCAACAAGCGTTGGCGCTCGCGCCAGATCGGCGCCGGCATCGGCGATGCCGGCCCCTGCGGCCGCATCCTGGTGCGCGGCGAGCCCGGCTGGGACATCATCGAGGAGCTTGCACCGCTGCCGGGCGAGCCTGTTATCGACAAGCCCGGCAAGGGTTCGTTCTGCGCCACCGATCTCGAGCTGATCCTGCGCGTGCGCGGCATCGAGAACATCGTGCTGACCGGCATCACCACCGACGTCTGCGTCCACACCACCATGCGCGAGGCCAACGACCGCGGTTTCGAATGCGTGCTGCTGCACGATTGCTGCGGCGCGACCGACAAGAGCAACCATGAGCATGCTCTGAAGATGATCAAGATGCAGGGAGGCGTGTTCGGTGCGGTCTCGACCTCGGACGCCTTCATTGGAGCGATTTCGTGATCATCGGCGAACCGCTTCCGCCATCAGGCGCCTTCGGCGTCGACGCCATCGCCATGACCATGCGCTTCGGCGACTTCCTGGCGCTCGACAATGTCGAGCTGAAGGTGCGGCCCGGCTCGTTCCACGCGCTGCTCGGCGAGAACGGCGCCGGCAAGTCGACCCTCGTGAAGTGCATCATGGGATATTACCACGCGACCGAAGGCGACATTCTCGTCGGCGGCCGCGAACAGGCGATTGCCAACCCGAAGGATGCTCACGCGCTCGGCCTCGGCATGGTCTACCAACACTTTACGCTGGTGCCGGCGATGACGGTTGCCGAAAACCTCGTGCTGGCGCGCGACGACGTGCCGGCTGTGGTGAACTGGCCGAAGGAGATGAAGGAGCTCGAGGCCTTTCTGGCCCGAATGCCGTTCAAGGTACCGCTCGCCGCAAAGGTCTCCGACATCTCGGCCGGCGAGCGGCAGAAGTGCGAAATCCTCAAGCAGCTCTATCTCAAGCGCCGCTTCCTGATCCTGGACGAGCCGACCTCGGTGCTGACGCCTGCCGAAGCCGATGAAGTGCTCGGCATGCTCCGCGACATGGTCGTCAAGGGCGAGTTGACCATCCTGATGATCACGCACAAGTTCCGCGAGGTCATGGCTTTCGCCGACGAGGTCACCATCCTGCGCCGTGGCAAGCTCGCCGGTGCAGGCAAAGTTTCCGAGCTGACGCCGGATGCGATGGCCCGGACCATGATTGGCGCCGAGGAGTTGACCGTACAGCCGCCGCGCACCGGCGAAGCGGGCCAGGCGCGGCTGGAGCTCGCAAAAGTCCGTGCGCTCGACGATGCCGGCGCCGTCGCCGTGCATGACGTCTCGCTCACCGTGCGCGCCGGCGAGATCGTCGGCATTGCCGGCGTCTCCGGCAACGGCCAGCGCCAGCTCGTCGAGGTCCTCGCCGGCCAGCGTGAAGCCGAAGGCGGCGAGATCCGCGTCGCCGGAGATGGCTATCATGCCAGCCGCGAGGAGATGCGGCGCCACAAGATGTCGCTGCTGCCCGAGGAGCCGCTGAAGAACGCCTGTGTCGGCGGCATGAGCGTCGCCGACAACATCGCCTTCCGCGAGTTCGACCGCGCGCCCTTTGCCAGCGGCGGCTGGTGGCTCAACCGCGGCGCCTTCCGCGACGACGCGCAGAAGAAGATCGGCCAGTACAAGATCAAAACCCGCACGCCGGAGACGCCGATCTCGGCGCTGTCTGGCGGCAACGTCCAGCGCGCCGTGCTCGCCCGCGAGCTTGCCGGCGACGTCGAGGTGCTGATCGCCGCCAATCCCTGCTTCGGCCTTGACTTCGCGGCTGTGGCGCAGATCCACGCCGAGATCATGGCCGCGCGCAACCGCGGCGCGGCCGTGCTTCTGGTCAGCGAGGACCTCGACGAATTGCTCGAACTGTCCGACCGGCTGGTGGTGATGTTCCACGGCGAATTCGTGTATGAAGCTCGAACCAGCGAAGCCGATCTGACCGAGGTCGGCCGGCACATGGCAGGGCACTGAACGCGGAGCATCGATGAGCGGCGAACGCGACGAGCAGTTCTTGCGTTTGTCCTTCGCGGTCGCCCGCCGATCTCTCACCCATGGCAACCATCCCTTCGGCTGCATCGTCGTGGATATTGATGGCAAGGTATTGATCGAAGCCGAGAACGGCTACATGCCCGATCACGACGGCACCGCGCACGCCGAGCGCCTGGCGGCGACGCAAGCTTGCCGCACGCTGAGCCCCGCAGTACTGGCGTCAGCGACGCTCTATTCCTCGGCAGAGCCCTGCGCGATGTGCGCCGGCGCGATCTACTGGGCCGGCATCGGCCGCGTGGTCTACGGCCTCAGCGAACACCGTCTGCGCAGCGTCACTGGCAATCACCCGGAGAACCCGACGCTCGATCTGCCCTGCCGTACGGTCTTTGCGAGCGGCCAACGACCGACGGCGGTGATTGGCCCGTTGCTGGAAGACGAAGCGGAAGCACTGCACGATGGTGTGTGGACGAAGTAGGCGCCGCAAACACGAATGACGCCGCGCATTCCTGCGCGGCGCCACTTGAGCCTGAACCTCAGGCAATCAGAACTTCACGGTAATACCACCATAGACCGTGGACTCGGTGCAGCTCTTGGTGCTCTCGCCGGTTGCAGCGACAGTGCAGACGCCGGGCATGGCGTTGTGGTCGAGGCCGAACTTGTTCTGCCAGTAGCGGTAGGCGACCCAGAGGTCGACGAAGTGCGAGTACTTGTCACCCCAGGCGGCCTTCGACGCGTCGAAGGTCAGGCGGATCGGTTCGCTGTTCAGCTCGGTCTTCGAAGCGGTCGAGAACCGGCCGATGCCCGAGAGTGCGGGAAGACCGTTCGAGTCGCCCTTCGGGCCATACCAGCCGGCACGGCCGCTGATCGACCAGAACTGCATGTTCGGCGGCAGGAAACCGAGGTCCATATAGTAGTTGATTTCAACGGCCCAGGTCGCACGATAGCTCACGTTTCCGTCGGAGTTACAGGTCACGCCGGCAACGCCCGCACCGAACAGGCCGCACTGCGTGAACGAGTTGTGATTCAGGAACTCCCAGTACACCAACGGGGCGACGTCGATGTAGCCCTTGTAGGGCAGGTCGAAGGCGAACTGCAGACCGCCGACGACGTCGCGCTTTGCGGGCGCGAGGAAGTTGTTCTCGGTATTCGCATCCATACCGACTTCGAACGAGATGTTGTGCAGCGGGCCCATGGTGAAGGCCTTGGTGTTGAACAACTCGTTCCAGCCGAAGGTGGAGCGGAACAGGCCGTAGATCTCGGTCGCGCCGGCGCAATTGCTCGGGGTGCCGTTGATGTTCACGCCCGGTGCGGTACAGGGCGACGCGGGGTCGTTATGACCCGACTTGAACATCGAGATCGTGAAGAAGTTGGTGCCGTAGGCCCAGAGGTCGAAGTGGGTGAAGGAGTAGACCTGCTTGGCCGTAGTGCCGTTGATGCTGCCGTCCGGACGCCTGCTCCACACGCCGGGGTCAGTGCCCTTCGGCATCCAGGAGAACGACACGCGGTCGTCGATCACCAGGAAGAACGGGAGGTCGGGCGCCTTCTTGGCCGCCTTGACCGGCAGATCCGCCGCGTGAGCCAAGCCCCCGATGGCCAGCGTAGCAAGTGACAGCGCCGTTGCTGCAACTGCCCTGAAACGAAACGACATCCTGAATACCCCCAAGTTTGGACACGTAAAAATGAACGTCCCTTGAGGCGACACTTGCGCCGAACTCCCGGAGTGAGAAGCCTCAACTTTTTTCAAGGCATGCCGTATGTTTCAGCAGCACGCGACGATTCATCGCGGAAACATTGGAGTTTTCGCACGTCGTCGCCGCGCAGTGCCGGCAACGCAATGCCGGACATTCCCGGTTGAATTCGTTTATGATTTATCTCGAACGCACAACGCGGATACCAATGCCGGCAACGGCGGCGGCAGCGATCCGGAATTGCATACGCGTGCTGGCGCGGTTTTGCCCAACTTCACATCAAGCCTGCACAGCGGGTTCCGATTTGGTTTGAACCGTCACAAATATGCAACAGACCTCGCCTGCAGGCTGAGACTGCGAGAGGCCCCCGCGCTCCGCCTGGAGACACTCATCACCCGGCGAAGGGTCGCGACTCGCGTCACCAAGCCCCTGCCGAAGCGTTAAGCAAGGGATGACGCTTTTTCACACCTTACGCGGCGGTTCAAACTAGCCCACTATTGAGGCAGTTCATCCCATGCCAGCGCATTAGCGAATGTTAGATCCGACGCCTAACGGCCTGCATTCAGGCGAGTCCCCGTTGCTTCAAACGGTCGGGCTCACCAAACGCTATGGGGATTTCCTCGCCAACGATTCCATCGATATCGACATCTGGCCGAAGGAAATTCACGCCCTTCTCGGCGAGAACGGCGCCGGCAAGTCGACGTTGGTGAAGGCGATCTATGGGTTGATCCAGCCCTCCGCCGGCGAAATCCGCTGGCAGGGCGAACGAATCGTGCTGTCCGGTCCCTCCGAAGCGCGCAGCCGCGGCATCGGCATGGTGTTCCAGCACTTCTCGCTGTTCGACAATCTCACCGTCGCCGAGAATGTCGCGCTCGGCCTCGACGGCAAGGAATCCTTCAAGGACATGTCGGCGCGACTGGAGCAGGTGTCGAAGACCTATGGCCTGCCGCTCGATCCCAAGCGCGAGGTCTGGCAACTGTCCGTCGGCGAACGCCAGCGCATCGAGATCGTCCGGGCGCTGATGCAGGATCCGAAATTCCTGATCCTGGACGAGCCGACCGCGGTGCTGACGCCGCAGGAAGCCGACCAGCTCTTCATCGTCCTTGAGCGGCTCAAGGCCGAAGGCCGCGCCATCCTCTACATCAGCCACAAGCTCGAGGAAGTGAAACGCCTCTGCGATACCGCCACGATCTTGCGCGGCGGCAAGAAGATCCAGACCTGCAATCCCCGGCAGGAGACCGCCGCCTCGCTCGCACGCATGATGGTCGGTGGCGAGATCAAGGAAGTGAAGGCGGCCGCCGGGCGGCAGACCACGATCCCGCGGCTCGTCGTCAACGATCTCTCGCTCGCGCCGGACGAGGCACACGGGGTGCGGCTCGAGCACATCTCGTTCGAGCTGAAGGGCGGCGAAATTCTCGGCATTGCCGGCGTCGCCGGCAACGGCCAGGACGAACTCTTTGCCGCACTGTCCGGCGAGCGGCTGTCGAGGGATCCCGGCACTGTCGTGATCGAAGGCATCGCCGCCGGCCACCTCTCGATCACCAAGCGGCGCAAGCTCGGTGCCGCCTTCGTGCCCGAAGAGCGGCTCGGCCACGGCACCGCGCCGCGCATGAAGCTGTCGGAGAACGCGCTGCTGACCGGACACGCCGCCAGCGGCATGGTCAATCACGGCTTCATCGACACCGCGGCCACGCTGAACACCGTGGACAAGGCGACCGAGACCTTCGACGTGCGCAAGGCGAAGCGCGACCCGGAAGCGGCCTCCCTCTCGGGCGGCAATCTGCAAAAATTCATCGTCGGCCGCGAGATCTTGCGCAACCCGGCCGTGCTGGTGGTGAGCCAACCGACCTGGGGCGTCGATGCTGGAGCGGCCGCCGTCATCCGCCAGGCGCTGCTTGACCTGGCGACCGCGGGTGCTGCGGTGCTCGTCACCAGCCAGGATCTCGACGAGCTCGCTGAGATCGCCGACCGCATCGCCGTGATGTTCCACGGCCGGCTGTCCGCTCCGCTCGCTGCAAGCGAAGCGACGCGCGAGAAGCTCGGCCTGCTCATGGGCGGCAGCAGCCTGGAGCCCGAGGAGGCCGCGCATGCAGTTGGTGCTTGAGAAGCGCGCCGAGCGCTCCAACACGATTGCGCTGGTCTCGCCGCTGATCGCGATCGGCCTGACGATCGTGACCATGACCATCCTGTTCGCGATCATCGGCAAGAATCCGCTGCTCGCGCTGCATGCCTATTTCATCGCGCCCCTGACCGACGGTTATTCGCTGCAGGAGATCGCGGTGAAGGCGACGCCGCTGGTCATGATCGCGATCGGGCTGTCGCTCTGCTATCTCGCCAACGCCTGGAACATCGGCGCCGAGGGGCAATTCCTGATCGGCGCGGTCGCCGGAAGCTGGATCGCGGTCAAGACGCAAGGCACCGACGCCGGCGCCTGGGTGCTGCCGGCGATGCTCGTGCTCGCGGCCGCCGCGGGCGCGCTCTATGCGCTGATCCCGGCGATCTGCAAGGTGAAGTTCGGCGCCAGCGAGATCCTCACCAGCCTGATGCTGGTCTATGTCGCCGACCTCTTTCTCGACTACCTCGTACGCGGCCCCTGGCGCGATCCGAACGGCTTCAACTTCCCGACCACGGCCGAATTCGATCCGGTGGCGACGGTGCCGCTGCTGATCGAGGGCGGGCGGCTGCATCTCGGCTCGATCATCGCGTTGCTGGTCGTGGCGGCGGCCGCGATCCTGCTCGGGCGCACCATCAAGGGCTTCGAGATCCGTGTCGTGGGTGCTGCGCCGCGCGCGGCGCGATTCGGCGGCTTCAATTCCAACCAGCTGATCATCCTGACCTTCGCGGTATCGGGCGCGCTCGCCGGTCTCGCCGGCATCATCGAGGTCGCCGGCCCCGTCGGACATCTCCAGCCCGGCATCTCGCCCGGCTACGGTTTCACCGCGATCATCGTCGCCTTCCTCGGCCGGTTGAATCCGATTGGAATATTAATTGCAGGCTTTTTTCTCGCACTGACCTTTATCGGCGGCGAGCAGGCGCAGATCGCAATGAAGATCCCGTTGGACGTCACCAAGGTCTTCCAGGGCATCCTGCTCTTCTACGTACTCGCCTGCGATTCCCTCATTCTCTACCGCTTCAAGCTGGTGTTCCCGAACCGACAGGTGGCCCGTGGAGCTGGTTGAAGCCATCATCCTGTCGGTGCTCGCCGCCTCGACGCCGCTCCTGATCGCGGCAACCGGCGAGCTCGTCACCGAGCGTTCCGGCGTGCTCAACCTCGGCGTCGAAGGCATGATGATCGTCGGCGCGGCCTGCGGCTTTGGCGGCGCGTGGCTCACTGGATCAATCTTCATCGGCGCGCTGTTCGGCATTATCGCGGGAGCGCTGATGTCGCTGATCTTCGCGTTGATGGCGCTCGGCCTCGCCGTCAACCAGGTCGCGACGGGTCTGGCATTGACCATTCTCGGCATCGGCCTGTCCGGCCTGATCGGCGCCGGCTTCGTCGGCGAACGCATCACGCCGGCTGCGCATCTGCACATTCCGGGCCTTACCGACATTCCGCTGATCGGTCGCGTGCTGTTCGGTGAGGACGCCTTCGTTTATTTCTCCATCGCGCTCATCATCGGCGTCTGGTGGTTCCTGTATCGTACGCGCGCGGGATTGATCCTGCGCGCCTGCGGCGACAATCATGTCTCCGCGCATGCACTCGGTTATCCCGTGCTGCGCATCCGCACCTTCGCCGTGATGTTCGGCGGTGCCTGCGCGGGTCTTGCCGGCGCCTATCTGCCGCTCGCCTACACGCCGTTCTTTATTCCAGGCATGACCGCGGGCCGCGGCTGGATCGCGCTGGCGCTGGTCGTGTTCGCGTCGTGGCGGCCGGGCCGTCTCGTCATCGGCGCTTATCTGTTCGGCGCGGTGACGATCCTGCAACTGCATGCGCAGGGCTGGGGTGTCGGCATTCCCTCGCAATTCATGTCGGCGTTGCCTTATCTCGCGACCGTCATCGTGCTGGTCCTGCTCTCCCGCGCACGCACCGGCGGCTCGACCGCACCGGCCGCGCTCGGCACCGTGTTCGTACCTGACCGTTAGAGTTTTGGTTTTTCGCAGCGTGCGCGATGGGGCGCGCAGGTTGCGGATCGTGGCTTTCCCCTGATGTTTGGAGATTGATGATGAGGAAATCACTTCTTGCGCTGGCTGCCGGGCTTCTGCTTGCCGGAAGCGTCAGTGCAGCCTCCGCCGACGACAAGCTGAAAGTCGGCTTCATTTACCTCGGCCCGATCGGCGATCTCGGCTGGACCTACCAGCACGAGCTCGCGCGCCAGGCGCTGGTGAAGGAATTCGGCGACAAGATCGAGACCACCTATCTCGAAAACGTCCCCGAAGGTCCCGACGCCGAGCGCGCCATCGAGCAGCTCGTCCGCGCCGGCAACAAGCTGATCTTCACGACCTCGTTCGGCTACATGGATCCGACGCTGAAGGTTGCGAAGAAATATCCGAACGTGCATTTCGAGCACGCGACCGGCTACAAGCGCGACAAGAATATGTCGACCTATTCGTCGAAGTGGTATCAGGGCCGCTACATTCAAGGCCTGATCGCGGCCAAGATGTCGAAATCAGGCGTGCTCGGTTACATCGGCTCGTTCCCGATTCCCGAGGTCGTCTCCGGCATCAACGCGACGATGCTGGCGGCGCAGACCATCAACCCGAACATCAAGGTCAAGATCATCTGGGCCAACACCTGGTTCGACCCGGGTAAGGAAGCCGACGCCGCCAAGGCGCTGATCGACCAGGGTGCCGACGTGATCATGCAGCACACCGACTCGCCCGCCGCGATGCAGATCGCCAGCGAACGCGGCAAGCTCGCCTTCGGCCAGGACTCCGAGATGATCAAGTTCGGGCCCAAGACCCAGCTGACCTCGATCCTCGACACCTGGGCCCCCTACTATATCGCCCGCGTCAAGGCCGAGCTCGACGGCACCTGGAAGTCCGAAGACACCTGGGGCGGCCTCGACAGCCACATGTTCGGAATGGCGCCGTACACCAACATGCCTGACGACGTGAAGAAGATCGCCGAGGATGCCCAGGCCGCGATCACCGCGGGCACCCTGCACCCGTTCAAGTGCCCGGTCATTGGGCAGGACGGCAAGGAGATTGAGTGCAAGGGCGGCGCCAACCTCGACGCCGGCCAGATCCTCGGCATGAATTTCTACGTGAAGGGCATCGACGACAAGCTGCCTGGCAAGTAGCACGCTTCTTGCATCGCCCAAATTACCTGCTCCTCCCGGAGGAGGTTCGGAGGGGGTGGCCAGAAGCACCCGGCACTTGTGGTCGCCCCCTCTTTTAACTTTATCCCGCCTGCATCGCCCGCGCCGCGGCGCTGTGCCGGCGGATCAGGTCCGGAACATCCAGTCCCGGGATCGCGCCGTCGACGACAGCCCAGTTCCCCGCCACCATCACCCTGTCAGCCCGATGCGCCCCGCACAGAACCAGTGCGGCCAGGGGATCGCCATGGCCGGAGAAGCGCAACTCGTCGAGCTTGAACAGCGCGAGATCGGCCGCCTTGCCGACGGCGATTTCGCCGAGTTCCGGCCGGCCGACGCAGGCCGCAGAGCCCCTGGTGGCCCAGCGCAGCGCGTCCTTGTGGCTGACCTTGGTCACGCCATAGCGCGCCCGTTGCAGCAGGAAGGCCGCGCGCACTTCCTGCATCAGGTTGGATCCATCGTTCGAAGCTGAACCGTCGACACCAATGCCGATGTCGACGCCGGCCTCTTCCATTTCGCACACCGGGCAGCAGCCGGAGGCCAGCAGCTGGTTGCTGCAGGCGCAGTGACTGATCGTAGTCCTGGCCTTGCCGAGCCGCTTCATCTCGTCCGCATTGAAGAAGATGCCATGGGCGAGCCAGGTCCGCGCGTTGAGCCAGCCGCACTGCTCGAGATAGTCGAGCGGGCGGCAGCCATACATCTGCTGGCAGAATTTGTTTTCGTCCTCGGTTTCGGCGAGATGCGTGTGCAGCCGCACGTCGAGCTTGTCGGCGAGATCGGCGGTGGCGCGCATCAGCGATGTCGTCACCGAGAACGGCGAGCACGGCGCGAGCGCAATCTGCACCATCGCATCCGCGCCGCGCTGGTGGTGCTTCGCAACCACGCGCGCGCTATCGGCGAGGATGGTATCCTCGTCCTGCACGACGCTGTCGGGCGGCAGGCCGCCGTCGCGCTGCGACAGGTTCATCGAGCCGCGCGTCAGCAGCACGCGGACGCCGAGCCGCTTTGCGACCCCGACCTCGATGTCGACGGACTCTTCGAGCCCCGCCGGGAAGACGTAATGATGGTCCGTCGTGGTGGTGCAGCCCGACAGCAGCAGTTCGGACATCGCCACGGTGACGCCGAGCTCGAGCGTATCAGGCGTCATCCTGGCCCAGACCGGATAGAGCGCCTGCAGCCAGGGAAACAGCTCGCGGTCCATCGCCGCGGGCAACGCCCGTGTCAGCGTCTGATAGAAGTGATGATGGGTGTTGATGAGGCCCGGCAGCACGACGTGCCCGCTCGCATCGAACACCGCGACATCAGCGGTCGCCGGCGTCGCGCCAGCCGGCACGAGCTCGATGATGCGGCCGTCCTTGACGACGATCCCGCGCCCGGCACCGTCGGCGAGAATGGCCAGGGGATCCCTGATCCAGATCGGCTTTGCGTCGCTCATGCGCCTGCTTCTCCTGACATCCGCTGACGGGAGGCCTGCAAGGCCAGGGCCAGCCCGCGCGCGATTACCACGACTTGTTGTTGCCACTTCTTGTTGCCACTTGGCGCTGGTCTTGCAAGACTTTCCCTCAACGCAAATCGTCAGGCGCAGGCGTTATCGCAGCCATGGACTTGAATACCATCACAGCGGTCAGTCATCCGCAAACGCGCTTCGAACTGCCCGTTTGGACGCCAGGTGATGCTTGGCTCGCGGGCGGCACGTGGCTGTTCTCGGAGCCACAAGCTCACCTCACCCGGCTGATCGATCTCACCGATCTGAAATGGCCGGCACTGACGATCACCGAGAGCCACCTCAGCATCGCCGCCACCTGCACGATCGCGCAACTCGATGCGCTGACCTGCCCGACAGACTGGCTCGCAGCACCGCTGATCAGCCAATGCTGCCGCGCCTTCCTCGCCTCCTTCAAGATCTGGAAGACGGCGACGGTCGGCGGCAATCTCTGCATGTCGCTGCCGGCAGGGCCGATGATCTCGCTCACCGCGGCGCTCGACGGCGTCTGCACCATCTGGCAGGCCGGCGGCGGCGAGCAGAGGATTCCCGTCGCCGAATTCGTCACTGGCAATCAGCGTAACCGCCTGTCGCCCGGCGATCTGCTGCGGCAGATCGACATTCCGGTCGCGGCCCTGAAGCGCCGCTCGGCATTTCGCCAGATCTCGCTCGCACCCATCGGCCGCTCCGCAGCGCTTCTGATCGGAAGCCTCGACGGCACTGGTGCGTTGAAACTGACCGTGACCGCATCGACCGTGCGCCCAGTCTTGCTGTCGTTCGCAAAGCCGCCCGACGCGAGCGCGCTTCGCACGGCCATCGCGGAGGAGATTACCGACGATCTCTATCATACCGATATTCATGGCAAGCCCCTCTGGCGCAAGCACATGACGTTGCGGCTCGCCGAGGAGATTCGCGTCGAGCTCTTGGGTGCAACGCCGTCATGAGCTTCGAGGTCAATGGCACCAGCTTTCCGCAAACGCCGCGCGCCGGCCAATGCCTGCGCACGTTCCTGCGCGAGCTCGGCCATTTCGGGGTGAAGAAGGGCTGCGACGCCGGCGATTGCGGCGCCTGCACCGTGCTGCTCGACGGCGAGCCCGTGCATAGCTGCCTGATCCCGGCATTTCGCGCCGAGGGGCGCGCCATCACGACGATCGAAGGTCTTGGCGATGAGCACGGCCCGCATCCGATGCAACAGGCCTTCCTCGAGGCGCAAGGATTCCAGTGCGGCTTCTGCACTGCCGGCATGATCCTGACCTGTGCCTCGCTGAACCAGGCCCAGCGCACCGACCTTGGCGCGGCGCTGAAGGGCAACATCTGCCGCTGCACTGGCTATCGCGCGATCGAGGACGCGATCCACGGCAAGAGCAATATCGAACAGGATGTCGAGGCTGGCGGCGCGTTCGGCCGCAGCCTGCCCGCGCCCGCGGGACCCGATGTCGTGCGCGGCAACGCGCGGTACACATTCGACACTGAGGTTGAAGGCGTGCTGCACATCAAGCTGCTGCGCGCGCCGCATGCGCATGCCAAGGTCGTCGCGATCGACCGATCGGCGGCGATGGCGGTGCCCGGCGTGCACGCGATCCTGACGCACGAGGACGCGCCGTCGGTGCTGATCTCGACGGCGCGGCATGAGAAGGACTGGATGGACCCCGAGGACACCCGCATCCTCGACGACGTCGTCCGCTTCATTGGCCAGAAGGTCGCGGCGGTCGTTGCGGACAGCGAAGACGCTGCCGAGGAGGCCTGCCGCCGGCTGAAGGTCGATTACGAGCTCCTGCCTGCGCTGATCGACCCCGAACAGGCGATGCTGCCGGGCGCGCCGCTCGTTCATCCCGATCGAACCAGCGCGAACCGCGTCGCCGACGCGCAGCGCAATCTCGTCGCGGAGATTCACGGCGAGTTCGGCGATGTCGCCTCGGCCCTCGCCACATCGGCGGCGACCTATGAGGCCACCTTTCACAGCCACCGTGTGCAGCATGCGGCGCTGGAGACCCATGGCGGCCTCGCCTGGCTCGACGATGCAGGCGTGCTCAACGTCCGCACCTCGACGCAGGTGCCGTTCCTGACCCGGCGCGCGCTCTCGGACATCTTCCAGCTGCCCATGGATAAGGTCCGCGTGTTCTGCGAGCGCGTCGGCGGCGGTTTTGGCAGCAAGCAGGAGATGTTCGTCGAGGATGTTCTGGCGCTCGCCGCGTTGAAGACGGGACGCCCCGTCAAGCTCGAGCTCACCCGCGAGGAACAGTTCATCGCGACCTCGACCCGGCATCCGATGCGGGTCCACCTCAAGGCCGGTGCGGATGCCGACGGCAAGCTGACCGCACTGCAGCTCGACCTGCTCTCCAACACCGGCGCCTACGGCAATCACGGCCCCTCCGTGATGTTCCACGCGGTGTCGGAGTCGATCGCGGTCTACAATTGTCCCAACAAGCGGGTCGACGGTCACGTCGTCTACACCAACACCGTGCCAGCCGGCGCGTTTCGCGGTTACGGCCTGCCGCAGGCGCTGATCGCGGTGGAGGCTGCGATCGACGAGCTGGCGAAGCAGCTCGGCATCAGCCCCTATGACATGCGCCGCCGCAACATCGTCAGGCCCGGCGATCCCATGCTGTCGCCACCCGAGTCCGAATATCACGACGTGCTCTATGGCTCCTACGGGCTCGACCAGTGCATTGACCTCGTCGAGCGCGCCATGCAGGCCGATGCCCCGCAACCCGGGCTGTCGCCGGACTGGCTGACCGGCGAGGGCATCGCGCTGACCATGATCGACACGGTGCCGCCCGCCGGTCACATCGCCGACGCCATGATCGCGCTGAACGACGATGGCGGCTTCGATCTCACCGTCGGCACCGCCGAATTCGGCAACGGCACCAGCACCGTGCACCGGCAGATCGCCGCGACAATCCTGGCGACCACCGTCGAGCGGATCCGGCTGCGCCAGTCCGACACCGCCCATGGCGGCCATGACACCGGCGCCTATGGCAGCACCGGCACTTTCGTGGCCGGCAAGGCGACTGAGGCCGCCGCCATGCAGCTTGCGACCGAGCTGAGGACAGCGGCGGCCGACGCATGGCTCTGCGATGCAGGGACTTGCGCGCTCGAGGGCGAGTTCGTCGTCAGCGGCGTGCGGCGGATGTCCTTCGCAGAGCTTGCCAGGCTCGCGCGCGAGACCGGTCGTCCGCTCACCGCGCGCGGCAATTCCGAGGGCACGCCGCGCTCGGTTGGCTTCAACGTGCAGGGTTTTCGCATCGCCGTGAACAAGGCCACGGGCGAGATCAGGATTCTCAGGAGCGTGCAGGCCGCCGATGCCGGCGTCGTCGCCAATCCCATGCAGTGCCGCGGCCAGGTCGAGGGCGGCGTCGCGCAGGCGCTTGGCGCGGCGCTCTATGAGGAGATGGTGATCGACGCTGATGGCCGCGTCACCAATCCGAAGTTTCGCGATTATCATCTCCCGTCCTTCGCGGACGTTCCGCGCACGGAGGTGCTGTTCGCCGAGACATCCGACACGATCGGGCCGCTGGGCGCGAAGTCGATGAGCGAGAGCCCCTATAATCCGGTCGCCGCAGCCCTCGGCAACGCCATCGCGGACGCCACCGGCATCCGCTTCACCGCGCCGCCGTTCAAACCGGACCGGCTGTTTCCGGCCCTGCACGAGAAATACGGCGACTAGCTCCCGCGATAGGTCGAATAGCTCCACGGCGTGACCAGCAGCGGCACGTGGTAGTGGCTCTCCGGCTCGCTGATCGCGAAGCGCAGCGGGATCTCGTCGAGGAACGGCGGATCGGACAGCGGCACGTTACGTTCGGAATAATATTTTGCGACGCTGAAGCGAAGCTCGTAGCGGCCGATCGGCAGGGGACGGCCACCGATCAGCGGCTGGTCGGTGCGGCCATCCGCATTAGTGACGGTGCGCGCGATCACCCTGCTCTCTCCGAGCGCAGCGAGCTCGACCAGTTCCACCGGAATCCCCGGCGCAGGTTTGCCGGCGAGATTGTCCAGCACATGGGTCGAGAGCCGGCCGTGCACTTTCAGCTTGTCGTCGGCGATAACGAGCTGGTCGAGCCGCAGCGCCGAGATGCGGCCGATCTCCTCGATCGCACGGCGCGTCTCGGTCTTGGCGATATTGCGCAAGCGTGTCTCGAAGTCGCGCAGCACGGAATCCTTGGTGTGACGCCGTACGCAGACGATATAGGGGATGCCGAATTTTTCGCGGTAGGCGTTGTTGGCCCGCTCGAACGCGGCGAACTCGGCCTCCGACAACCGGTCGAGGCCGGCGCTGTTCTGCTCGTCGGTCGATTCCGCCGTCAGGCCGGCCGCGCGCTGGGTCTTGTTGGCGAGATCAGGATGCGCGCGGATCAGCGCCAGCTGCGCTTCAGGCTCGGCCGCCTGGATTGCCGCCACCAGCGCGGCATGCAGCTGGTTGATGCCGGCAAACGGACGGCGCGCCGCGATCTGCTCGGCGATCCACGGCGAATATTCCACGACATTGGCGAGCGCGGCAACGAAGTCGGCTTGGCTTACGGCGTTGAGGTCGGCGAGCGAGATTTGCGACATTGCGGCCTTATCCGATCTCGAATGCATCGGCGGCAAGACCCGCATGCTTGTCGTGCCAATGCTGCGCGATCTGGAGGCGCGTCGGCACCCAGACGCGCTCATGCTTGCCGATGTAATCGAGGAAGCGGATCAGGCCGGCAGCCCGGCCGGGCCGACCGGCGAGACGGCAGTGCAGCCCCACCGACATCATCTTCGGCGCGGTCTCGCCTTCGGCATAGAGCACGTCGAAGGCGTCCTTCAGATAGGTGTAGAACTGCTCGCCCTCGGCAAACCCTTGCGGGTTGATGAAGCGCATGTCGTTGGCGTCTAACGTGTAGGGAATGACGAGCTGCTTGCCGTTCGCGCCCTTGACCCAATAGGGCAGATCGTCGGCATAGGAGTCGCAGAGATAGAGGAAGCCGCCCTCCTCCATCAACAGCCTGTTGGTGTTGATCGAGGAGCGTCCGGTGTACCAGCCGAGCGGCCGCGAACCGGTCGCCTCAGTGTGGACGCGGATCGCTTGCGCAATCTCGGCGCGCTCCTGCGCTTCCGTCATGTCCTTGTGCTCGATCCATTTCAGGCTGTGGCTCGCGATGTCCCAGCCGGCCTCCTTCATCGCAGCCACGATTTCCGGATTGCGCTTCAGCGCGGTAGCGACACCGAACACGGTGGTCGGCCATTTGCGTTCGCTGAACATCCGCCACAGCCGCCAGAAGCCGGCGCGCGAGCCATATTCGAACATGGATTCGATATTGGCGTGGCGCTGGCCCGGCCAGGGCTGCGCGCCCAGCACGTCGGACAGGAACGCTTCCGAGGCGCGATCGCCATGCAGGATATTGTTCTCGCCGCCTTCCTCGAAATTGACGACGAACTGCACCGCGACCCGCGCATTCCCGGGCCATTGCGGATGCGGCGGATTGCGGCCGTAGCCGCGGAGATCGCGCGGGTAGCTGCTGTCAGTCACTCAGACTTCCTCGAAGCGGATCGGCAGCGCGCCCTTCCAGAGCACGCTCTTGCCCAGCGTCGCCAGATTCTCCAGGCCCGAGGTCACGGTGATGAAATGATTGCCGGCGAGCTGGCCCATCTTGCTGGCGAAGTGCACGCCGCCATAGGCCATCAGGATCTCGGTCTCGCTGATGCCGCCGGGATAAAGGATGATCTGGCCGGGCGCGGGATAGCTGGTGTGGTTCTCGTAGCCGACGCCGAAATCGAGATCGCCGAGCGGCATCCAGACGCCCTCGCCGCTCCAGCGCACATGGATGATGTGGCTCTCGAACGGCAGCGCCTTGCGGAACGCCGCGACGGTCTTCGGCGCAGCCTCCTCTTCGAAGCGGGCATCGAAGGTGAAATCGCCGGCGCGGATAACGAGTTTGCTCATCTCATCTCTCTGGATCGGGGGCCAAGGGATTGGAGGCCCCACGGGGAATTTGCAGCAAAGAGCATTCCAGCGGGCTTCGCGCAAGGGGCGCAAGAAGGGCGTAAGGCGCGTTACCTGCGATCGTAGGACCAGCCGAAAATGCCGCTCCGCCGCACCTCCGGCTCGGGCTCCGCTGCTGCGGCCGCAGCCGACGGCGGCGCCTCCTTCAGTTCCGCCTGCGGCGGCGGCGGGGGCGGCGCCGGCAGATTCTCGCATTTCATGGAATAGACTAGCTTGCCGTCCGCGGTGCGTCCGATCGGAGCGCAGGGGTCGGAATGCGCCGCCGCAGTTTTTGGAGCGGGTTTGACCTGCGCCACAACAGGTGAGGCGATCAAAAGCAGGACCAGCAGATATTTCGACATCGTTGTCGCGCCTGAAACCTTCATTGCCCCCATTCAACCGGATTGCGCCGGTCAAGTCCATCCGGGCCCGGTGGGGTGATTGCCGAATATTTAGACGGCGATAGTGGCGGCCCGCTTCGCTTCTCTCGTTCGCATTTTGAATCGGAGACACGCCTTCACGCTCTCGCGGCTTCTTTCGCCCGAGCTTTGCTTGATCTCGTGTCCCTCTTGAACCAAGAGGGCGCAGGGAAGACCGGGTGCCAACCTCGCACCCGCGGTCCGCTGCGCGAAAATGTAGCGCAGGAAAACCGCACAGCAGCATACAGGTGGTGCCGAACACTCGGCCTTCCCTGCGCAGTGGTTTGACGGCTTATGCCGTGCTCTCCCGGGAGCCGAATTCCTTCTGGCCTCCCTCGCCTCGCAGATTAGCGATGCACTTCACCCGGTTGGGCTCCCTGCACCTCTGCGACAGCTTGACCGTAGCGACGACGGCCAGGACCACACGGTTTTGCCGTACGCTAGGGTTCGCTTGTTCACCGCAGTTTTCCCAGGCCTTGTCGACATACCTGAGAACCCGCAGGCGAGACGAACCTGACAGCGCCGTTCGTCAGCACGCGGTTTCGGGCTCACAGGGACTACCCGCCCTGCCCGCACCTCTCGCGCCCAACGCTGCCCGCGTCCACCGCAAGCCCGGCTCGCAATCAAGACGACTCGAGATCGCCCCTCAAGGATGAGCCGGGATGGGCGATACATACGCCATTTCCGAATTTCGGTAAAGTGGAATATTTCTGCGGGCGCGACTTGACAGCGCCCGCTGGTGTTTTGCCCCGACGGGTCACGGCAACGATCAATACGGATCGTAGTAGTAACGCGGTCCGCCATAATAGCCGTAGCCGGGACCGGGGCCGTAATAGCGCGGGCCACCATAGTAGTAGTTGTCGTAATACTCCTGACGCCGGCTCTCGGCGATCGCGCCTCCGATCAGACCGGCGGCGAGGCCCATGAAGGCAAGGCCCGCCGGGCTCGGTCCGCGGCGATAATAGCGATGCCGTCGCGCGGCGCTGAAATCGGTCGCGTTGGATGAGCCCTGCCCTGCCATTGCGGCCTTGGCCGGCGTTGGGGACGCGGCGACCGCCGGCGACAGCGCCCCCGCGACCAGAGCGAGACCGGCGCATGCGGCCAGCGCAACCTTACGGCCAAGTCTCGAATTCAAAGGTCTGTCACTCATCTTAGCTGTCCTCTGTTCTCGCCAATGAAGACATAGGGAAACGACATATAATGCTTAGAGCAGCGGGATGGTTTCGCGATCGCGGCAATCCGCCACGCTTTGAGCGATCGTACGCCCACTAGGCCCTGTAACTCCAGTACTTCCGCAGCGCATCGCCTGCCGCCTGGAGGTCGAAGCGCTGGTCAGGTGCGAGCTGCTGCACGATCAGACTGAACATATCGTTCAGGATCGAGCGCTTCTCGCCAAAATAAGAATGGTGCAGGCCGACCAGGCTGGTGTCGACCCGTGAGGCATCGATCGTATCGACGCCGTCGACGATCGTCAGAGCATCGCCGGCCTCGCCCGCGCGGGGATAGCCATGCACGAATTTCGAGGCCAGCAGCGCGACGTCGCGGGAGGAGGCATAGAGCGTGACGCGCGTCGCGCATCCCTTGAACTTCGCTGCGAGCTGAACGAAGCGGTCGCGGTCGATGTCGGGCGCGGCAAAGATGATCTGACCAAGCTTGGCGGCGCCGGCCGGCAGCTGCCAGGACGCGGCGCGTTCGAGCGTGTTGATCACGGCGCGGTTGCCCATGCTGTGGGCGATGACGTGAACCTTGCCGGCGCCGATCTCGCCGAGCGCGAGCTGAAGAAATGCCTCGAAGTGATCGCGCGACCAGTCGATCGTGCTCTCGTCCACGGTGTATTGCTTCGCATCCGCCGCCGACGCCCAGCTGTACAGCAGCGTCCGGCCGCCGAATTTCAGATCCACCGCAAGCTGGCCGGCCCGCCGCGCCGCGTCCTCGAACGACACGTTGTAGCCGTGCACGAAGACCAGAACGTCATGCAGGTCCGCTGCGGCGAGCGAGTCTGTCAGGCTGGCGACGAACGCGTCCCGATCAAGCGATCCCACGGTTTTAAGGATCACATGCTTTTCCGGATCGGCGGAGAATTCGAGCCGCCACCAGCTCGGACTGGTGAGTTCGCCGAGATCGCGGCCACGCGTGGGCACGCTGACCTCCGCGATCCCGAACGAAGGCATCCCGCGCGCGCCGCCAAAATAGCGCGCCGGCGTGTCGTCGCCGCGTGCGCGGTCGGTGCCGTAGAAGACGGGGATGGTGACGACGCCACTCGCTTCATCCGTGGTCGGACGAACGATGTCCGGGACCACAAGCGGTGACACGCGGCCGCGCCGGGTGACGGTCTCGGCCACTGGCGAGGACATCTGCTCCATCACGCGCGCGACGAGTTCCATGGCCGGCGCCTCCCCGAGCAGGCGCACGATCAGCCTATCGAGCGCCCAGCGAAGCTTGTCCGGGTCTTCACCCTGGCCGGCGCGTCCAGCCAACTCCAGCAATTCGTCGCGGTAGGGCGGCCATTTATCGCCCAGCAGGTCCTTCAAGCGGGGCCCGAGGTCGAGCAAGGCAAGCAACAGGCGAAGCGTGTCCGACATCGCGCGGCCCTCGTCGCTGAACGCGGCCGGGCACTCGTCCGGCCGTCCGTGCCGAGCCTAGAGGTTGTGAACGATCTGGCAAGTCCGCTCTGCGTGCCAGCGTCAACTTGCCCGGGGGGGGGGTGGGCGATTTACGACAACGCGCCCAGCACGCCGCGCGTGGCCTTGTCGATTTCCTCGACATAGCGGCGGCGCGCGGTGGTTTCGGTCAGGAAGCCGACCACCTTGCGGCTGTCGGTGGAATCGACCACCGCCAGCATTTCGGCCTCGGCCTCGTCGAACACCGCCATCGCCGACTTCACGTTCATTTCCGGGATCAGCACGATCTCGGTCAGGCGCGCGAGCTCGATGATCTGGATGTCGTCGGCGATGGTGTCGAGATCGCTGGAGAACAGATCGTGCAGCAGGACGAGACCGACATATTCGTCAGCATTGTTGACGATGACGATTCCGGGGCGCGAGCCCAGCGGAAATTCGCTGCGGGTGGCGGCGATCGTCGTGGTCGACGGCACCTTGCCGACGTCGGAGCGCATCAGCCGCTCGACTGTGAGGTTGCGGAGCCAGCCGACGTCGTTGGCGCTGCGGATGGTCTCGCCGCGCAGATGCAGGCGCCAGGTCGAGAAGGAATGGCCGAACATGAAGCGGACGCAGATCGAGGTGACGATGCAGCCGGCCAGCACCACAGCGGTGACGTCGACATTGCGGGTCATCTCGAGCACGAGGAACGACATGGTGAGGGGACCGCCGACGATGGCAACACCGAGCGTGGCCATGCCGGTCAGCATGGCCACCAGCGGATCGATCACGAAGTTCGGGCTGATCAGCAGCAGCACCGCGGAGAAGAACTTACCGATCAGGCTGCCGACGAACAGCGAGGCGAAGAACAGACCGCCGCGGAAGCCCGAGGCCAGCGAGATCAGGCAGGCCGTCACCTTCAGCGCGATGATCAGCGCGACCAGGCCGATCGTCATGTCGTGGAAAAGATCGAGCACCATGGCCCCGTGGCCGGCCGCCAGCACCTGCGGCGTGATGAGGGCGAAGCCGCCGACGATGAGGCCGCCGATCACGGGGCGCAGCCAGACCGGCAGCCATTTGAACAGCCGCTCGAACATGGAGGACGAGCGCATCACGGCGATGCCGACGCCGCTGGTGACGAGCGCGAGCCCGATCAGCGCCAGATATTGCTCGACGCCGACGGCGCTGACCTTCGGTATTTCGATGGAGTATGGCGCACCGCCGAGCCATTGCGCGGTGAGCGCGCCGGCAAGCGAGGCCGCCAGGATGGGCGCGGCACTGCCGACCGAATAGACGCCGACGATCAGCTCGCAGGCGTAGAACGCGCCGGTGATCGGCGCGCCGAAGGCTGCTGCGATCGCCGCCGCAGCGCCACAGCCGACGATCAGGCGGAGGTCGTTACGCCGGAGATTGAAGAACTTGCCGAACAGCGAGGCGATGCCCGAGCCGATCTGGGTGTAGCCGGCCTCTAAGCCGACCGAGGCGCCGCAGCCGTTCGAGATCAGCGTCTGGCTCGACACCACCACGCTGTCGCGCATCGACAGATTGCCGCCGCGCAGCGCATTGGCTTCGATCGGGTCGACTGCGCTCGAGATCTTCAGCCGCCGCCGCCACCATTCCATGATGCCGAGCACCAGGCCGCCAAGCGCGGGCGCGATCATCGCCGCCCAGGGACTGATATAGGCGTTGGCCGAAAGACGCACGTCGATGGGAATGCCGTAGATCACGACATGGGCGATCTGCGCGATCTCGGCCATCAGCGTTACGATCGCACCGGCCAGCGTGCCGATCACGAGCGCCAGCGGGATCAGGTAGAACTCGTTGCTGCGCAGGAGCGCACGCAGCCGAAGCATGGTGCGGCTCGTCCCCTTACGATCGACGATATGCCTGATCCGCGCAAACACCTGACGCCCGCCCTACCCTTCAGCCATGCCGTAGCCGGCCATGCGTTGGCGGACCCGTTCGATTTCGTCGCTGGAGAGCAGCGGCGGTTTTCCGATCTGGAGACAGCCGTGATATTGCCGCGCCAGCGTCTCGACCTCGACGGCGAGCCACATCGCCTTGTCGAGCGTCCTGCCGACTGCGATCATGCCGTGATGGTCGAGCAGGCAGGCCAGCCGGCCCTCCAGCGCCCGCACTGCATGCCCGGACAGCTCCACTGTCCCAAAGGTCGCATAGGGCGCGCAGCGGATATTGTCGCCGCCGGCGGCCGCGATCATGTAGTGCACCGGCGGGATCTCCATGCCCATGATCGCCAGGATGGTGCAGTAGGTCGGATGGGCGTGGACGACGGCGTTGACGTCACCGCGCGCCCTCAGGATATCCAGATGGAAGCGCCACTCGCTGGACGGCTTCTGGTCGGGCGCGTGCGAGCCGTCGATCGCCATGAAGACGATCTGGTCCGGCGTCATCGCGTCATAGGGCACGCTGGTGGGCGTGATCAGGATCCCATTGCCAGAACGCACGCTGATATTGCCAGAGGTGCCCTGGTTGATGCCGAGCGCATTCATGCGGCGGCAGGCGTCGATGATGGCCTGTCTCTTCGCGAGCTCGTCCGCTGTCATCGACATCCCGACTACGTCTCGACCTTCTTGGCGATGGACGCTTGTTAGACCCGAAGTACGTCAAAGCAATATGGCAGTGCAAGCGAAAGCGGACCCGTTCGGACCCCGGATTGCCAACGACCCCGCCGGATCACGAAATCAAGTGTAAAATCAATATATTAATAGATTGTCGCAGGCCTACGACAGGCTCGCGCGGGCGCTCGCGAGGAACATTTGCAAACGCTGGCTCTTGATCGCGTGAGGATTGAGGAAGGGCGTGCCTTCCCGTGTCACCTCATGAGGAGGACCTATGGCTAAACGAGCAAAGAAACGTGCCCCTGCGAAAAAGGCCGCATCGCGCCGCCCGCGCCGGGCGCCCAAGATGCTGAGCGACCTGTTTCTGGAAACGCTGAAAGACATCTATTACGCCGAGAACAAGATCATCAAGACGCTGCCGAAGATGGCCAAGGCCGCCCATTCGAAGGACCTGGCCGCCGCCTTCAACAAGCATCTGCGGGAGACGCAGGGCCAGGTGCGACGGCTCGAGCAGATCTTTGCGATGCTGGACAAGCCGGCACGCGGCAAGCCGTGCGAGGCCATCAACGGCATTACCGACGAGGGCGCCGAGATCATGAAGGACTTCAAGAACGCCCCTGCCCTCGACGCCGGCCTGCTCGCCGCGGCGCAAGCCGTCGAGCACTACGAGATCTCGCGCTACGGCACGCTGCGCACCTGGGCCGAGGAGCTCGGCATGCCCGAGGCGGCAAGGCTGCTCCAGGATACGCTGGACGAGGAAGAGGCGACCGACCACACCCTGACCGAGCTCGCCACGTCCGTGATCAACCTCGAAGCGGAGGCCGAGTACCGCGAAGCCGCCTGATCCACGTCCCGCCCAATTGTTGCCTCCGGCGCCGCGGAACATCTTCCGCGGCGCCGACGCGTCTGACGGCAAGGCCCTCCTCTCCGTGGAGAGGCAGGCATGCTCCGAACGCGCGATGCTGGAATTTGCGGGAACCATCACCATATCCCGGTTTTCGAACCGCAGCGCCTTCGCCGAGTTTTGCCATGCCACCCAAAAATCCCTTCGACTGGATGCTGTCCGAGGCCCTCGACCAGCTGACCCGCGGCGAACGCATGCGGCAGCAGTTCGGCCGCCAGGACGCCTGCTGGGAACCGCCGATCGACGTGCTCGAGACCGAGCATGAGCTTTTGATCCTGGTCGCGCTTCCCGGCGTCAATCCGGACAATGTCGAGACCGTCATCCATGACGGGGTGCTGGTCATCTCCGGCCAGCGAACGCTGCCGCCGGAGCTTCGCAACGCCCGCATCCACCGGCTCGAGCTGCCGCAGGGGCGTTTTGAGCGCCGCATTTCGTTGCCCCTTGGCCGCTACGCCATCAGCCGCTTCGTGATGGACGGCTGCGTCGCACTGCGCCTCGCCAAATCCTGAGGTCGATCATGGCCACCGAACAAATGAATACCGCACAGACCAATCCTGACGTGAAGATCCCCGACGACGCACTGATCATCATCCCCGTGCGCGAGATGGTGCTGTTCCCCGGCGCCATCGCGCCGATCGCGATCGCGCGGCCGAAATCCGTCGCCGCCGCACAGCAGGCGCTGCGCGAGCAGCGGCCGATCGGCATCCTCATGCAGCGCAGCCCCGAGACCGATGAGCCCGGCCCGGACGATGTCTACAAGGTCGCGACCATCGCCAACATCGTGCGCTACATCACCGCACCCGATGGCACGCATCATATCGTCTGCCAGGGCGTGCAGCGCGCGCGTATCCTCGACTTCCTGCCGGGGACGCCGTTCCTCGCTGCGCGCTTCCAGCAGATTCCGGAGCCGACCACGTCTTCGCCAGAGATCGAGGCACGGGCGCTGAATCTGCAGCGCCAGGCGATCGAGGCGATCGAGCTGCTGCCGCAGGCACCGCCCGAGCTGGTCGCGATGTTCCAGAGCACTACCGCGCCCGGCGCGCTCGCCGATCTGGCGGCCTCATTCATGGACATCAGGCCGCAGGACAAGCAGGAGGTGCTGGAGACCATCGACCTCACCTTGCGTGTCGAGAAGGTGTCGAAGCACCTGGCCGAGCGGTTGGAGGTGCTGCGCATCTCCAACGAGATCGGCCAGAAGACCAAGGCCTCTTTCGACGAGCGGCAGCGCGAGGCGATCCTGCGCGAGCAGATGGCGACCATTCAGCGGCAGCTGGGCGAAGGCGACGGCAAGGCCGCCGAAGTCGCCGAGCTGACGGCTGCGATCGCCAAGGCCAGCATGCCGCCGGAAGCGGACGCGCACGCCAAGAAGGAGCTGCGCCGCTACGAGCGCATGCCCGAGGCTGCCGGTGAAGCCGGCATGGTCCGCACCTATCTGGACTGGCTGATCGAGCTGCCCTGGGCGCTGCCGGCGGAGAAGCCGATCGACATCAAGGAGGCACGTCGCATCCTGGATGCGGATCATTTCGGCCTGGAGAAGATCAAGAGCCGGATCATCGAATATCTGGCGGTGCGCAAGCTGGCGCCGCAGGGCAAGGCGCCGATCCTGTGCTTCGTCGGCCCGCCCGGCGTCGGCAAGACCTCGCTCGGCCAATCCATCGCCCGCGCGATGGATCGCCCCTTCGTGCGCGTCAGCCTCGGCGGCGTGCATGACGAGGCCGAGATCCGCGGTCACCGGCGCACCTATATCGGCGCGCTGCCCGGCAACATCATCCAGGGCATCAAGAAAGCGGGCGCACGCAACTGCGTCATGATGCTGGACGAGATCGACAAGATGGGCCGTGGCGTGCAGGGCGACCCTTCCGCCGCCATGCTGGAGGTGCTCGACCCCGAGCAGAACGGGACGTTCCGGGACAATTACCTGGGCGTGCCCTTCGACCTGTCGCGCGTGGTGTTCATCGCGACCGCCAACATGCTGGACCAGATACCGGGTCCGCTGCTGGATCGCATGGAGCTGATCAGCCTCGCCGGTTACACCGAGGAGGAGAAGCTGGAGATTGCGCGGCGCTACCTGGTGCGGCGCCAGCTCGAGGCCAATGGCCTTTCGGCAGAGCAGGCCGAGATCGATCCGGAGGCGCTAAGGCTGGTCGTCAAGGGTTACACCCGCGAGGCCGGCGTGCGTAACCTCGAGCGCGAGATCGGCAAGGTGTTCCGCCATGCCGCGGTGCAGGTCGCCGAAGGCACGGCCGCGAAGGTCGTGATCACGGTGAAGGACATCGGCGACATCCTGGGACAGCCGCGCTTCGAAGGCGAGATCGCGCAGCGTACCAGCATTCCCGGCGTCGCCACCGGCCTTGCCTGGACGCCCGTCGGCGGCGACATCCTGTTCATCGAGGCCTCGCGCGTCCCCGGCCGCGGCGGCATGATCCTGACCGGGCAGCTCGGCGAGGTCATGCGCGAGAGCGTGCAGGCAGCGTTGACGCTGGTGAAGAGCAAGGCCTCGCAGCTCGGCATCGATCATCAGGTGTTCGAGAAGAACGACATCCACGTTCACGTGCCGGCGGGAGCAACCCCGAAGGACGGACCGAGCGCGGGCGTGGCGATGTTCACGGCGCTGACGTCACTGCTCACCAATCGCACGGTGAGGAGCGACACGGCGATGACCGGCGAGATCTCGCTGCGCGGCCTGGTGCTGCCGGTCGGCGGCATCAAGGAGAAGGTGGTGGCTGCGGCCGCCGCCGGACTGAAGCGGGTGATGCTTCCGGCGCGCAACAAGCGGGACTACGACGACATCCCGAAGAGCGCGCGGGACAAGCTCGAATTCATCTGGCTGGAGCGCGTCGACGAGGCCATCGCCGCCGCGCTCGAGCCGGCGGAAGTCAAGGCCGACGTCAAGGTCGAAGCGGCGGAGTGAAGGCGATGAAGAAACTGCTGGAAGAAGCAAAGCGATCGCGCAAGACGCAGCGGCTGCGCCAGCTGCTCGGTCGTGCCATCGACCGGGTGCGCGATGCGCTGGCGGCACCCGAGCCGCGGCTTCAGCCGATCCCGGTCCGGGTGAAGCGCCGCAAGGGCTGAACCCCTCCGCCTCAGCCCTCGCGGCCACTTAACTCAAACCAAAAGGCCCCCTCTCACCGAGGGGGCCTTTGCGTTATCAGGCCACAGCGTCCTTGGCGGCCTTGACCGGGCGGGCGCGGACGATCTTCCGGGCCGGCTTGGCCTTGAACATCATCTCTTCACCCGTGAACGGGTTGGTGCCCTTGCGCGCCTTGGTCGCGGGCTTCTTGATGACCACGAACTTGGCGAAGCCCGGCACCAGGAACAGGCCGTTCTTCTTGAGCTCCTTGTGGCCGACGTCGGTCAGCGTCTCCATGACGCTCTTGACGTCGCGCTTGGAAAGCTCGGTGGCGGTCGCAATCTTTTCGATCAACTGCGATTTGGACATTTGGGCTGGCATCGTGTCTCCTCTGATTCGTTGCCGGTTGCATATTAGACCAACCGGCGAAGGCCTATAGCCTTCTGCACAGTTTTGTCGCGGTTTTACGGGCTTTTTTGGCCCCCTGTGGCAAAAACCCCTGCATTTTAGCGGCTTCCGGAGCGGAAGAAGCCTCAGGCAGCGGTTTTTGCCTTGTTTCAAAGGCCCGCAAACAGCCTTGCTAAAGCTGATTCGATGCTTTCGACAAGCGACGACCGGCATCTTTGTGAGAGGAGGAGCGCGTTTCACCCTAGAAAATAAGGCTCGATCGTCGCTCTGCGGCGTCTCGCCCTGCGTTTTACGGGGCTTGCAGCGAGCTAGATGCGCTCGATGATGACCGCCGGAGCCATACCGCCAGCCGCACACATGGTGACGAGACCGCGCTTGAGGTCGCGCCGCTCCAACTCATCGAGCACGGTGCCGATCAGAATCGAGCCGGTTGCGCCGATGGGATGGCCGAGCGCGATCGAGCCGCCGTTGACGTTGACCTTGGCGCGGTCGAGCTTGAGGTCGCGGATATATTTTTCCGCAACCACCGCAAAGGCCTCGTTGATTTCGAACAGATCAATGTCGTCGATCGTCAGGCCCGCCTTCGCCAGCACCTTGCGCGTCGCCGGCACCGGCGCGTTCAGCATCAGGGTCGGCGAGTCCCCCATGTTCGCCATCGCAACGACACGGGCACGCGCCTTCAGGCCATGCGCCTTGGCGTAAGATGGCGACGCGAGAAGGATCGCGGCGGCGCCATCGACGACGCCGGACGAATTGCCGGCGTGGTGCATGAAGTCGATGTCGAGATCAGGATATTTCTGCAGGATCAGGCCGCGATAGGTCGTGCCCTTGTCGTCCAGCGCATAGTCGGCGATCGCAGGGAATGCAGGCTTCAACGCCGCGAGGCCTTCCATGGTGGTCTGCGGCCGCGGATATTCTTCATGGTCGAGCGCGAGGCTGCCGTCCTCGCGATAAACGGACACGAGGCTCCTTTTGAAATGGCCGCCGGCGATCGCTTGCGCCGCGCGCTTCTGGCTTTCGAGGCCAAGCGCATCGACGTCCTGCCGCGTGATCCCTTCGAGCGTCGCGATCGCATCGGCACAGACGCCCTGATGCGACTGCGGATGTCGCGCGCGAAGCCGCAGATTGCCACTATCCATCATCATCGGACCGCCGCCGCGGCGTCCTTCCATCGACATCATCTCGCAGCCGCCGGCGATGACGAGGTCTTCCGCGCCGGCCATGATCGAGGAGGCCGCCATGTTGACGCTGGTGATTCCGGAGCCGCAGAAGCGGTCCAGCGTCACCGCGCTGGCGCGAACGTCATAACCGGCATCGAGCGCCGACATGCGGCCGAGGTCGCCGCTTTGCGTCGCCACCTGCGCGCTGCAGCCCCAGACGATGTCGTCGACATCGGCGGTGTTGATGCCGGTGCGATCAGCGAGCGCGCGCAGCACGGTGGCGCCCAATTGCTGCGGATGGATGCCCGACAGCGCACCTTTTCCGGCCTTGCCGACGCCGCGCGGAGTGCGGCAGGCATCAATGATCAGCGCGTCGGTCATGGGCGTTGTCCTCTTGTTATGAGTGTTGAGGACGGTTTTGAATCAGGGGGAGAGCGGAGTCAATGCGCTGTGATAACGTCCCTCGCCCGCATTTTCCGCTGGGCGGTTAGCGCACGAAAATCTCCACAACGTCATGGCGCTACACGAAAGAACCCGTCACGCCCCCACGGCGTTCTTCGCGATCACGTGGCGATAGAAGCTGGCGCTCAGCTTGGCAGTGCGCACCTGCGTGTCAAAATTGACGTGATAGAGCCCGAAGCGCTTGTTGAGCCCGAACACCCATTCGAAATTGTCCATCAGGCTCCAGAGGAAGTAGCCGCGCACCGGCACGCCTTCCGCGGTGGCGCGCTGAAGCTGGGCGAGATAGTTGCGTAGATACATGATGCGGTCGGTGTCGTGGATCTTGCCGTCCGGCGTCACCTGGTCATCGCCGGAGGTGCCGTTCTCGCTGATGTAGATCGCATCAGTCTTCCAGATCTTTGCCGCAAGCTTCGGCACCCAGTAGATGGTCTCGGGGCCGACGCGCAGCCAGTCCGAGTTCATGTGCGGAAAGGATTTCGGGATCGGCAGCGGCATGAAGCCCGCGCCCTGGTCCGACGCGACGATATAATGCTGCGGTGCGTAGATGTTGAGGCCGAGGAAGTCGACCGGCGAAGAGATGATCTTCAGCTCTGCGTCGGTGTATTTCGGCGCGTCGGCGCCTGCATATTTCAGGAACGCGTCGGTGTAGCGGCCGGTCATGATGACGTTGAGATAGCCGGCGTTCAGCTCGCGCAACGCGATCTCCGCGGCGCGGACGTTCTCGGGCGTGTCGATCGCGGGAATGCAGGCATCGATGTTCTCGGCTGGTCCCACGCGCGTGCCGCGGCGGCCATGGGCGCGCACCGCCTGCACTGCGAGCCCATGCGCGAGCGCACTGTTATGCCTGATCTGGTTCACGTCAGCCTGCGGCAGCGTCAGACCCGGCGCGTCGATGCCGATGCCGTAGCCGAAATAAACGAAACGGCCGCTCTCGTTCAGCGTGAAGACGTTCCTGACGCGATCGGTCAGGTGCTCGGCCACGTAAGCCGCGTAGTCGCCGAAGATCTTGCAGGTCTCGCTCGAGCGCCAGCCGCCGAAGCGATCCTGCAGCGATTGCGGCAGGTCCCAATGATAAAGCGTGAGCCACGGCTCGATGCCGTTCTTCAAGAGCTCGTCGACCAGACGATGATAGAAGTCGAGCCCTTTCGGATTGGGCTTGCCGTCGCCGTCAGGAAACACGCGCGGCCAGGCCACCGAGAAGCGGTAGGCCTTGCAGCCGAGCTCCTTGATGAGTGCGATGTCATCCTTGTAACGATGATAGTGCTCATTAGCGCGATCGCCATTGGTGCCGTCCTCGATCTTGCCGGGGATACGCACGAACTTGTCCCAGATCGAGGCCCCTCGCCCATCTTCCTCGACCGCGCCCTCGACCTGATAGGACGAGGTGGCGGTGCCCCAAACGAAGCCTGCCGGGAAACCGCCGGCGGCTTGCGGCGCGGCGGCCGGCTTGGCTTCGGCGAACGCGAGAGGATTTGCGACACCGGCTGTGGACAGCCCCGCGATTTTCGCGAACTGGCGACGCGAGACCTTGTCCGACATTTGATACTGCCCCGAGATTGATGATGCGGCGGCACAATGACGGGGCGCAGGCGGTTTGAGAAGCGCCGGCACCGATATCTGAGGATGCAGAATTCTGCTACCCGTGCCGCGACAGGTCGATGCGGGCGATGCTGAGATGGCACCTTCGCTCAGCGCGAGCGCTTCGGCAGCTTTGGAAGCCTGCCGGGATCGAATGGCGGGACCTTTCCGGTTCGTTCAGGTGCAGTCACCGGCTGTTCTGCGAGAATAAGCGTCCCCTGGAGGACGACTCCCTGCGCCTGCCCCGCCGTCGCGGTGTAGGTCGCAACCTTGCCGGGGCAAGTTCCTTCGATGTCCAGCGTCAGTTCATCATAGACGCCGAAGACCGTGTCACGTCCTTCGGTATGGCGCCTGGTCGTCACGGTCGCGGTGAAGCGGTCGCCATCGACCTGGCAGGAACCATGATACGTCATCAGGCTGTCGCGGCCCCAGATCTGGCCGTCCGCGACATGCACGATGCCGGTGCCCTGGTCGAACGGCGTCTTGTACCACGCCGCGTAGGTACCATCCTTCAGCATGGGAGCGGTCTCTCCTGGCCTTCCAGGCCAATCATCCGCACGGCCAGCGCTAACAACCACTTAAGGACGCGACCCGTGCCAATCCGGAGGGATAGTTCCGCAGCCGGGACTCAAGTTCCGCGTTGCTGTTCAGGATAACGTCACGACGCGAGCAGTTCCGGACGACTTCGCGCGAACCTCGCCCCCTGTTGCACGCTCGGCGTGCTTTTGCTACATCATGAGGTACGCGCCTCATTTCACCTCATGGGCCGGCCGGTGACCCGCCCCCTGCCGCAAGGATGCGGACGGCGGCTGACCTGCACGACCCGCGAGAACGAGGCGTGTGCCCAATTCGGGCTCAAGCAGAGTTGGCCTTCAACGAAGGGCTGACCGCACAAGGGGAGGATGGAATGCAGCGTCTCTTGATCGCAGGTGTATCTGTCGCGTTTGCAATGGCTCTGGGCCTCGGCTCGGCCAATGCGGCGGACAAGAAGGTTCTGGCCTTCGTCGTCAACGGCGCGTCCGACTTCTGGAAGATCGCGGAAGCCGGCGTGAAGAAGGCCCAGGGCGAGCTGCCCAACTACAACCTTCAGCTCAAATATCCGGAACAGGCCGCTGCTGCCGTTCAGCAGCGCATGATGGACGACCTCGTCGCCGCCGGTGCCGCCGGCATCATGGTCAGCGCGGTCGATCCGAAGAACCAGGTCGAGCACCTCAACAAGATCGCCTCGCAGACGCTGCTGTTCACCACCGACAGCGATGCGCCGAACTCGAAGCGCATCGCCTATATCGGCTCGTCCAACGTCGATCTCGGCAAGGACGCCGGCAAGCTGATGCTCAAGGCGTTGCCGAATGGCGGCAAGTGCGTCGGCTTCGTCGGCCTGCCCGGCGCCGATAACGCGCGCGAGCGCATCGAGGGCGTCAAGGAGACCATCAAGGGCTCGAAGGTCGAGCTGGTCGACGTTCGCGGCGACGAGATCGATCAGACCCGCGCCAAGCGCAACGTCGAGGACATCCTCGCCGCCATGCCCGACGTGAGCTGCCTGGTCGGCTTCTATTCCTACAACACTCCGCGCATCTACGAAGTGCTGAAGGAGGCCGGCAAACTCGGCAAGATCCAGATCATCGGTTTTGACGAGGATCCGATCACGCTGGGCGGCGTCAAGGAAGGCGCCATCGCCGGCACCGTCGTGCAGCAGCCGTTCGAGTGGGGCTATCAGGGCATGAAGCTGATGGCGAAGTACATCGAGGGCGACAAATCAGGCGTGCCCGCAGGCGGCATCATCATCGTGCCCGGCAAGGTCATCGACAAAGCCAACGTCGACGACTTCATGGGCTCGATGAAGACGATGCTCAAGAAGTAGGAGACGTGCGGGCGTTGCCCGCAACCGTCAATGCCTGAGCCGTTTCTCGAACTCATCGACATCAGCAAGAGCTATCCCGGCGTGGTCGCACTGGACCACGTCGGCCTTGCCGTGTCGCCGGGCGAGGTGATCGCCCTGATCGGCGAGAACGGTGCCGGCAAGTCGACCCTGATGAAGGTGCTCGGCGGCGTGGTCGAGCCGAGCGGCGGCAGCATTCGCGTCGACGGCACCGAACGAAGCGCGCTCACGGTGGCCGAGGCGATCGCCGCAGGCATCGCCTTCGTCCATCAGGAGCTCAATCTCTTCGACAATCTCGACGTCGCCGGCAACGTGTTCATCGGCCGCGAGCCCGTGCATGGCGGGCCCTTGCGGCTGATCGACCGCAAGGCGCTTTACGCCAGGACGCAGCCGCTGCTGGACCGGCTGGGAGCAGATTTCGCGCCGGACGCACCGCTCGCCGATCTGTCGCTGGCCCAGCGTCAGCTCGTCGAGATCATGAAGGCGCTGTCGCTCGATGCGCGCCTCGTCATCATGGACGAGCCGACGTCCAGTCTGACGCTTTCCGAGACCGACCGGCTGATGCGGGTCATCGCGGCCCTGAAAGCCGATGGCGTCAGCATCATCTTCATCACCCACCGCCTCAACGAGGTGATGCAATGCGCCGACCGCGCGGTCGTGCTGCGCGACGGGCGCATGGTCGGCGCGCTCACCCGCGCCGAGCTGTCGCCCGCGGCGATGATCCGCCTGATGATCGGGCGCGACCTCAAATCGCTCTACGTGCCGCCGGCCGCCCCGCCCGGCGAGGCCGTGCTCGACATCGTCGAGGCCGTCACCGACACCTATCCGGAGCGCGCGGTGAGCCTTTCCGTTCGGCGCGGCGAGATCTTGGGGCTGGCCGGCCTCGTCGGCTCCGGGCGCACCGAGCTCGCGCGGGCGATCTTTGGTGTCGAACCGCTCAAGGCGGGGGCGATCAAGCTGAACGGCGAAGCCATCCGGGTGACGAGCCCGCGCGGGGCGATCGACCACGGCATCTATCTGATCCCGGAGGATCGCAAGGGCTGCGGCCTCCTGCTCGACGTGTCGATTGCCGAAAACATCTCGCTGCCGGATCTGTCGTCCTATCTGCGCGCATGGCTCGTCAACACCGCACTGGAGACGACGAACGCGCGGGCCCAGCGTGAGCAGCTCAAGATCCGCGCGCCTGATGTTGCCACCACGGTCGGCTCATTGTCCGGCGGCAATCAGCAGAAGGTCGTATTGGCCAAATGGCTGTCGATGCGGCCCAAGGTGCTGATCTTCGACGAGCCGACGCGCGGCGTCGACGTCGGCGCCAAGCAGGAGATCTACGAGATGCTGCGCCGGCTGACCGATTCCGGCGTCGCCATCCTGATGATTTCGAGCGACATGGAAGAGGTGATCGGGGTCAGCGACCGGATCGCCGTCATGCACGAGGGTGCGATCTCGGGTTTCCTCGATCGCAGCCAGTTCAGCGAACACAACGTGCTCCAGTTGGCCGTCGGCCACGCGGTTGAGATGAGGTTGCCTTGAACAAGAAAGATCTGAGCCTGCTGGTCCTGATCCTCGTCGTCGGCGCGGTCGTGGCCTTCATCAATCCGCGTTTCCTCTACGTTGGCAACCTCTCCAATACGCTGAACCAGGTCGGGATGTTCGGCATCTTCTCGATCGCGGAGGCCTTCGTCATCATCATCGGCGGGATCGAGCTCTCGGTCGGATCGGTGATCGCGCTGCTCGGCGTTCTCTTCATCGACCTCATCGTCAATCACGACGTCAACTGGATCCTCGCCTTTGCCGCGGTCATCGCGAGCGGCCTCGTGATCGGCCTCGTGCACGGCACGCTGGTGACGCGGATGCACATCCAGCCGTTCGTGGTGACGCTGTGCGGGCTTTTGATCTATCGCGGCGCGGCGCGCTATTACACCGAGGACGCGACCGCCGGCTTCGGCTTCGGCGCCAGCTTCCCCACGCTGGAATGGCTGACGGCCGGCCGCACCAATCTGCTCGGCTTTCCGGTGCCACACAGCATCGTGGCGCTGATTGCCATCGCCGCAATTGCATGGGTGCTGCTGCACCGCTCGGTGTTCGGCCGCTATCTCTACGCCGTCGGCAAGAACGAGGAGGCCGCGCGCTATTCCGGCATCCGCTCCGAGCGCGTGATGGTGTCCGCCTACGTCATCTGCGGCGGACTGACCGCGTTTGCCGCGATCCTGTTCGCGATGTACACCCGCTCGATCTCGCCGGCCGTGCACGGCTCGTTCTACGAGCTCTATGCCATCGCCGCGGCCGTGCTCGGCGGCTGCTCCTTGCGCGGCGGCGAAGGCTCGATCGTCGGCGTCGTGCTCGGCACCGTGCTGCTCCAGGTGCTGCAGAACCTGGTCAATCTGCTGGGCATCCCGAGCTCGCTGAACTTCGCCGTCATGGGCGCGGTGATCCTGATCGGCGTGCTCGCCGACCAGTATCTCGTCCAGCGGCGGCAACGCGTGAACACCGCCAAAGGCCGTGAGGCTGCCAGCATTGCGTCTGCCCCACTCGAGCCGATGAAGGTGGAGTGAGGGAAGGCACAAAACAACCCCATGCACAGTAGGCGCGGATAATTAAATCAAGGACTTAAAGCGCGATGCGAGCGGAATGACCGGTCATCGCGAATGAGCCCGCTGCTCGATCACGCGATTTCTTAAAAACCGAATATCACTTGTCCCGTCGGGCAAAACAGGCGTATGCTGGCATCATCGGGATTGTTGTGCGGTCCCCCTATTGGACGCAGTCGGCGGCCTCGTCCAACAGCCACGCAACGAATGCCTTCACCCGAGCATCACTTGCCAGGACCGCGGGCCAGCGCGCGGCTTATTCGGCAGCATCGGCTTAGTGGCAAACCACTCGTAGTCCGTGAGTTCGTAGCGCATGATTCGGCGCCTTCCGTTGGGTGGCTTGAATCATGGCTCGGCTGTCAGGCTCAACAGGTCGCTATGTACCCGGAAGCAGACCTATTATGCTCACCTTGAGTTTTGACGTTCATGACCCTAAGCGGACATGGAATGGTGCCATCACTGCACGCGTGCCGACCCGGTCTGTCGCTTTGCCAGCCACCAGTACAGCCCAGCCGTCACAAGCCCGGCGAGCGGAAACAGCGCCGTGATCGGATCGGCAGCCCAGCGCAGGAAGAATACAAAGAAGTTCACGAACGGGGGGCCAGAGTGGGGACCGCTGCCGCTCCAGCTAATCAATATCAGCGGCAAGATCACCACTGCGCCCAGTACAAATCCAAGCAGGCAGACCTTAACGCCAGTCATCTGATGCGACAAAGAGAGCAGGAACAGGCAGGGCAGGAAAAGGAAAATCGTGGCGCCATAAGACAAGATGCAACTCACGCCCAGCAGAGTCGGGAATGCCCGCAACGGGTCGCCGGTCAGGACAATGATCATCGTACCGCTGAAAATCAGCGGCACCAACAACGGCGCCAGGATCAGGCTGGTCCAACTGAATCGCATCGCCGTCTTTCCGAGGAGTGCCTGCTGCCGCGGGGCCAGGCGTCAGGTCCAGATGCCCTTCAAGCAGATGAACCCGCACCGACGCCGTTCATTTTTGGTAGCATGCGGTCGCTTGAGGGTTCAATCTTGGCTGGGCTCAATCTGCTTCAAGCCGTGATCCGGCGCACCTGGCCAATCGATCTGGCCCGCTGAAACAACCGGCAAATCCAAAGCTCTTCCACCTTAAGACGAGCAGTGGCGCCGGCTCAAGGGCACTGCCGACGTTGATTACAATTACTGAAAGCGTGGTCGAATAACGGTTCGTTTTGCCCCGCTGCTTGAGTCTGATTCTGGCCCGAAGGCGAAGATCTCAATGGCATCCGCCATGTCAGCAGTCGATGCCAGACCGGATAGTGGCGGCGTGCCGAAATCGAGGTGAATGACCCGAAGCCGACGCAGCTGCCGCAGCGTGCTACGGTGCCTCCTGGTGTGAGCGGAACTGTTGGAATGACAAGTGCGAATATGGATCACGTCAAACTGTGGCCGACTGCGTGGGCCGTTTTGTTTCCGGCTATTTTGATCATCCTTTGGAGCGGACCGTTTGGTCTGGTCTTCTTGGGCGCGCCCATCCTGCTCCTGGTGTGGGCCTGCTCAGCGCTACTCGCCTCAGGTCTAGCGATTTTTTCAGCACGTGCCCATAACTGGCGGCGAGCCATTTCGATGTCAGTACTGCCACTCGCCACGCTTATCGCAATCGCTAATGCCGGTACCGTTTGGTCGCTCGCAATGGACATTGGGGAGAGGCTCCATTTCCAAGTCATGCGCCGGAGCTATCTCGTGGATGTGGCGAACCTTCCGTCTGCTGGCGAACCTCGGTTCGCGATGTGGAACTGGGGTGGATTTGGAACTGGCCACGGTGTTGTCTACGACGAGAGCGATGAAATAGCCTTGTCGGAGCAATCGCCCGCGTGGAAAGAGAGGGTTGCGAATACAGAGGTTGGAATGTGCGGCGCATCGGGGACGCCGCTAGGGGAGCATTTCTACCTCGTTGGGACTGGCTGCTGATACCAGCCCTTCTTGCTCAGACGAACCATGCCCTCTTCAAACCGAACGGCCGCTCCTGGACCCGAAACGGACTTAGTCGTGCTATGCTGTCCTTAGCGTGGTGCAGTCCAATTCAGAGGTCTTGCTTTGGTAATCGCAACTCACTTGTCGAAATGCGCGTTCATCCTTGGGCTCTTGACGCCATCCGGCGTTCTGGCAGCACCCTTCTTCGGCGTGCAATGCACTCATGTGTGGGGATTGGACGCAGTCGTGCAAGTGCAAGCGCCGATTGCTGCCGGCCCGAACGCGATCCAAGACACGAGAAAAAGCTTGATTGACCACTTTGGCGAACCTGCGTCCGAAAAACAAATTCCCGATGGCGTCGCATTGGCCTGGGTCACTACCGGGCGAAACTCCGTGCCGATAGGGCGGAACGTTGACATTCAAATTGTGCGGGGCACGCTCCGCATCACCTGTGGGTCAACTTTCTAAGTCTAGATATCCACGATGCGGAAAGCGCCATGCAACGAGCGTTTTGGATAGTGATGCTGGTCCGCCTCTGGCCCGAAGGCGATGATCGCAATGGCATCCGCCATGTCAGCAGTCGCGGCCAGACTGGACATAGTGGCGACGCGCCGAAATCAACGTGAATGACCCGAAGCCGACCTGTTCCTCAAATTTTAGCATTTCACCGAGTGTCCAATTGACTCGACCAGCGTACGGTCGGCTGCGGGTTTGCAGCGAGACTCACCGATGCCAGTGATATCGATACTAATTGTCGTATTGATCACGTTCGCGCTGCTCATGACGTACACGACTTTCGGTCCGCAGCGAGTGGGGGCAGTGAGGAGAACTCTCGTGTTCTCGGTACTCGGACCCGCGCTTTGTGTAGCATCGGCGGTCTTGATTGAGCTGGCCGCAGGAAGAGTTCCTGAGGAAGGCGTCGTCTATGCCTTCCTGTTCTCGCTTATCGTTTCGATTATCACCGGGCCAATCGACGGTTACCTCGCACATTTCATCCCCTTGCAACTAAGGGCACCTCTGAGCGCAATAGTTGGCGCGGCGACCGTCTGGTTTCTGCTATTTTCGTTAACGAGACTTACGAGGCAGTACATGACGGCCGGCGAGTGGACGCTCGTTTTGTCGGGAGCGCTGTGCATGGGGGTATGCTCTCTACTATCGGGACCTTCCCGTGATGAGGCGAGCTAAGGTCGGTTGTTGGCCCATCTGAGAAGCTGCGCCGCGTCTGTCGCAGGTCCGCTCATTGGGACAGAGCGGAGCAGATGTGCTCAACCTGAGTTCTTCGCATTTTGACCCAAACCGGCCATTGACCAAACACCTGACCATCCCAGTTATTCAAAGGTTCGACTGGCCGCTCTGGTGTAAGACAATGCTGACGCAAATTTACGAAGTCGCGACACCTGCGGAAGCCGAGGCAATATCGGCGATCGGCGTGGATCATGTTGGGGTGCTCGTAGGGGATGGTGCCTTCCCCCGCGAGCTTTCGGTTCAGAAGGCGTCAACCGTTATGAAGATGGTCCGGGCGCCATCCGTACTTTCCGCGCTGTTTCTCTCGGCGGATATCGCCCTTATCGAACGGATGGCACGAGAGCTTGATCCGCCCATCGTCCATCTCGGCGCATCAACCGAATTGCTGACGCCTGATCTCGTCGTGGCGCTCCGAAAGTCTCTACCAAAAGTCAAATTCATGCGTAGCGTACCTGTCACGGGACCTGAGGCGGTGAGTGTGGCGCAAGCATACGATCAAATCGTCGACTGGATCCTGCTTGACAGTCATCGCATAGGTGATCTGCAAATTGGTGCTCAGGGCGTGACGCACGACTGGAGCATCGGTCGGATGATAGTGGAGAATGTTCGTACCCCAGTAATACTTGCTGGCGGGCTCGGACCAGACAATGTCAAAAGAGCTATAGGGTCGGTGCGGCCTGCCGGCGTCGATTCAAAAACAAGAACCGACCAAGAGGGCACTCACTCAAAAGACCTAAGCAAGGTCGAAGCCTTCTATCGTGCTGCGACGAGCAATTAAATTGCACTTCTCTTTCCGGCCCTTGGCGTCGCCCCGATACTCCCCCTTGGCGTCAGGTCTTTGACGTAGACCGGACGCGACCGCGGTCACTCTTGATCGAGGCGAATGACCCAAGGTTGACCTCGCTCCATTGTCTGGTCGCGTTGAGAGGTTAAAATTTCGGCAACCAATCCGCCGTCAACGTGGTGACCGGGGGAATGATGATGATCTACAACCTCTGATCAATCTCACGTTTGAACGGAGGTTTGGTTGTCCCTGCTATTGCCAATTTGGTTTATGGTCGGAGCGTGGGCTCTGGTATGGGCTGCCCGCAAGTTGATCCGAGAGGAGAGGCAGATATCCAACCGGGACCGTTCTTATTATCGAAGCAGCGATAGCAACCTTTTAAGACTGATCTTCTATTTTATCCTTTGGTGTTCGGCCGGGACCCTACTGTACGTCCTGTGGCTCCATGTCACCGGGTAGTTGGCGATCAAGATCTAGCCGTCTGAAAATTTTAAACTGAGACACCCACCGCTGATGTCCGCTGTTGGCCCGTGGCTGACCTCGGCCCAGAGCGCGGCGATGTCCGCTTGCGAGAGATGACCCGACCAGGGCATGTTGGCTGCCGAGGGCAGCCTTTGACCCAAAGCGGGCCTGACCTTCACACAGGTCGACTAAACCATTTGTTCATACAACCAACCGACACTTCCTTTAGGTTGCGCACCAATCATCGGGGCGTCGATGGCATCTTCCGACTGGTCTCCTTCAGGTCGCTATCTCCTTGGCCTTGTCGTCGGACTCGTCGTCGGCGGGGTCGGCTGCTTCTTGATGCTGTTTCCAATAGCCGCTTACTTGTTGATGACCATAAATCTGTTCGGACTTGATGAGCGCGCGAGCGTCGAGGCTCAAAGGAACATCCTGCTCGGCACCTATGCCGCGTGGTTTGCCGGTTTCACTCTCATCGGGCTTCGCGCAGAGAAAGGTCCCTTCCTATCGGGTTTCTTAGCTTCACTACCGGCTGCGGCCGTTTGGCTATTTATAGCGTGGCAAGCACACGGGGCTTCCATTTGAACGACCGTGGTCTGCTGTGGCCCGAAGGCGAAGATCGCAATGGCATCCGCCATGCCAGCAGTCGAGGCCAGACCGGACATAGTGGCGACGTGCCGAAATCGACGTGATTGACCCTGAGCAGACCTGGCGGTCAAAGTTCATTCAAAATTAAACGGTAGCTCGCATTCAAGGTAGACGATTTCGATCTATGCAACCAAGGCCTCGGTTGTACCGCGCAGACTGAGATTGCTCTGAATTGCACTCTCGAGGATTGCCTTTTATGATTTCGGACGCTCGCCGAACGCAAATCAAATGGACGCTGTATTTGGCGGCGCTTCTGATGTTCATCTCGTCACTGTTCGTGCCAGCATTTTCGGCCTACCAAACGTCAATTCATCCCCCATATGACACGCCTACGGAAGAGTGGGCCGGATGGTGGCTTCTGCTCTTAGGGCCCTTGGGTATCTTGATCGGGCAGTTCGGGTGGTTTGCCAATCCGCTGATGCTGGCTTCCGCCTTGCCGATACCGCGCTATCTCGCAATTGTGTTTGCGGGGCTTGCTACAGCGCTTGCCGTATCAACCGTCACGTTGACTTCTGTTCCTGTTGCCGACGTAAAGTACGTTGTGAGAGGCGCTAAGTTGGGCTTCGCTCTTTGGCTCGGCTGCCCGTTTCTCCTATTGCTTGCAGCGCTCGTCAGACCGGATGGCCGAAAGGCAGCCGCTCCGAGCAAAGGCTGACACGGTCGAGACGGCTAATGGCCCACGACTGACACCAACCTAGAACAGTCTGATGTCCGCTTCATAGTGCTGGCTACCGAGAGCAGCCTTTGACCCACAGCGGACCTTCAGGCCGACGGTCGCCAGGGCCCGCGGTTCGAGAGGATGCGGGGCAATTCGGCACGTGTTTCGGCGGTCAGGCTCGAAAAACACCGAAACCGAACGCGACCCAACCTGCTTCGGGTCGGTGGTCTTGAAGCCGGGCGGGGTCCGGGGTTTTCGTCATTTCCCGGAGCCCGTTGACTAGTCCTGCCTCCGTCAATGCATGCATGCGTTGATATCAACGACAGTTTTCGAGACGATTGCGCCGGTCAGGTTGTTGCGGCAGACATTGTAGAGTCCGGTCGGAGACATGCACTCCTTGCTGCAAGAGACGATATTTGTCACGCCCGGATTCCTGTAGCCGACGGGTTTAGTCGGCGGGTCTTTCGGCAGTACCGGCTTGTTGTCATAGCCAATCCCGTGCGGCACGAATGCCATCGAGTTTTGCGCCATGGCTGAAGTGGCGGCAAGGATGCTGAGAGCTGCAACAACGGGAATGATGAAGCGATTCATGGGAAATTCCTGTTCGTTGGGTTAAGAAGATCGTTCATGATCGACGGATGCAGTATCCGGAAATTGAAGCGGGTTGACCGTGATCTCGCTCACGCAGTTCGATAGTATGGACGCCACGTGTTGCCGTTTTCCGAAGGACGTGACTAGCGCAGCAGGTGGATCAGCTGGAACCTACGATCATCATACGGCCGTTTACTGAAGAGGACGCGGACCAAGTCCGTCGTCTATTCGTCAGGGTCAATCGACTTCTTGCGCCTCCACACATGGCGGAAGCGTTTGAGCAGTACATCGCAGTGTCCCTGAATGAAGAAATTGGTCAGATCAGCCGCTACTACAGACGGCGGCAAGGCGGGTTCTGGGTAGCAGTCGACGGCAAAACAGTCGTTGGCATGTTTGGACTCGAAACTTCATCAACTGCGGGGATGGAGTTGCGGCGCATGTACGTTCATCCAGACGCTCGGCGCCGGGGTATCGCACGAATGATGTTGAGGTTTGCGGAAGACGAATGCCGCAAGCGGAATTGTCCGCGGATCGATTTGAGCACCTCAGAGCTGCAGCGCGAAGCGCTGTCACTTTACAGGGCCTCTGAATATCAAATGGTTCGTGAGGAAGTCGCCGATTCAACCAGCAACAAAACTTTGGGCGGAGGTATTCGTCGCTATCATTTCACCAAGGAGCTGTGAGACACGATAATTGCAGTGACGGGCATTTCGAGGATGACCTGTGGCAGCAAGAGGAAAGAACCGTCAGTTTCCGACCGCTTGCAAACTGAAGGCAATCAAGCGTGTGGAGCGAGGCGAAGGCGTTCTGCCTTTGGCACGCGAGCTGCAAGCTTTGGGGAATTTTCAATGCACGGGAGCATTGAGGTGAGATATCTGTTCGGCGCGGCATTGCTCGTTCTCCTGTCACTCCAACGCGCGCATGCCGACCCTGTCGGCGAAACGCATCGTGTGACCACCGAAAAGACCGCCGCCCTGCGCGACGCGGAGCATCGCGACCAATTGCGTTTCACCGTCTGGTATCCGGCAGCAAAAGATGCGGTAGAGCAGCCATTGGTCGTCGGCCCACCGCACAAGCCCTTGTTCGAAGTCGGAGCGGTCGCGTTCGACGCGCCTTTCGCCGATGGCGGGTTGCGTCGGATCCTGCTGTTGGCGCCTGGTGGTGGCGCCAGCGCTCGCATGGTGGGCTGGTTCGGGATCGCTATGGCCCGCGCCGGCTATGTGGTGATCGCTGTCGACCACCCCGGCGATAACGGCGACGATGTGAAGACGACGGCGGCCATGCTCCTGGCCTGGGACCGCGCCGAGGATCTGCGTTCGGCGCTCGCGGCCGCCGAAAATGACCCTGTGATTGGGCCGCATCTGGATAGAGCGCGCGTCGGTGCGGCTGGACTGTCGTGGGGCGGATATACGGCGCTTGTCGCGGCGGGCGCGCGATCTTTCGATTTCGATCGTTTTGTCGCCTTCTGCACCGAGAATCCCGACGATGGTACCTGTCATCAGCGCGCGCGCGACAGAACACCGACGACGCTAGCCGACCAGAGTAAAACCCGGGCCTCGCCGGACATCGCCGCCGAGCTTGCCCGCGCTGGCGAAAGCCATGCCCTGTCCGAAGTGCAGGCGGCGTTCGTCATGGCTCCGGGGCCCATTCAATTGCTCGATCCCGCGAGTCTCGCAGCCATGCGCAAGCCGGTCAGCATCATGCTGGGCGATGATGACATCGACGTGCCGCCGGCGACGAACGGCCTCATCGCGGCCAAGGCGATCCCCGGGGCGACGCTGTTACGGCTGCCGGGCGTCGGTCACACCGATTTTTTGCCCGATTGTACCGACGCCGGTCGGGCTACATTCCCGCAGTGGTGCACCTTCAAGGTTCCGCAGGCGGACACCCATCGTCAGGCGATCGCGGCAGCGCAGGAGTTTTTTGCCAGGACGTTGGCGAAAGCGCCGTAGCAGCAAAGTCATCGTAGAGTCTGATGCTCCCAAAGTGGGCCAGCGGTTGGCCGTCAGAAGCCGCAATCCGCATAGCTCTTGCGCGCCAGGTGGAAGTGCGACCCTTCGCCGACGAAATCAACGTTCAGACATTGGTTTCCGCGACGAAACTCGCCCAGCCCCTCGCAATGCAGATATTCGAGGTTGATGCGCCATCGCTTCTCCGACGGCAGATAAGTCGCAAAGTCGTGCTGGGCGCGCGCGCGCCCCTTGCATATGCCGGCAATATATTGCCTGATATCGCTGGGAAGGACGTCGATGTGCTCTGAATTCAGGGGATCGTCATGACCAACGCCTCCCGACCGCGCGTCGGCTGGAAGCGCTGCACAAACCGTCAAGCTCAATCCCAGCAGGAGTGTCTTGATCCACATTGTCTCTGCCCTGTCGTGCTCGGGTGCATGACGCCACTATAACGCCGGGGAGCTTACGGCCAGCTGGCAACAGGCTGCCTTGTCGTCGATCAAATTCATTGACGCATTCAAGCCGTACGCAAATCTCGAAACAACCTACCATAGGCCGCGACGGCACCCGGCCGCGCCGGCCGCTACACGTTGTGACAGGCAACTCTCCTGCCGTCGGCGCCGACGGATCGCAATTCGGGAGCCTCGGCCCCGCAGCGATCGCTCGCGATGGGACAACGCGGCGCGTATGCGCAGCCGCTCGGCCGCTTGAACAGGCTTGGCGGCTCGCCCGTTTCGATTGCACCCTGGATCCGTATCGACGGATCCGGCTTCGGGATCGCTGCCACCAGGGCCTGCGTGTAGGGGTGGAGGGGATTATCGAGGACCATTCGCGTCCCGGCCTGCTCCACGATCCGGCCCATATACATGACGGCAACGCGACTGCTGATCCGTCCAATCACGCCGAGGTCGTGCGAGATGAACAGCATCGACAGGCTCAGTTGCTCGCGCAGATCCATCATCAAATTGAGCACCTGGGCCTGCACCGACACGTCGAGTGCCGACACCGGTTCGTCGGCGATGACGATGGACGGCGTGGGAAGGATGGCTCGCGCGATGCCGACGCGCTGCCGCTGCCCGCCGCTCAGCTCATAGGGATAGCGTGCGGCGAACGACGGATCGAGGCCTACGGCCGCCAATGTGTCAGCGATCGCTGCGCTGCGCTCGGCACGGCTGCTGAAGAAACCATTGATGTCGCCTGCCTCCGCCACCGCATCCCCGATCGCACGCCGCGGGTTGAGCGATGCGTAGGGATCCTGGAACACCATCCTGACGTTCAGACGCATGGTGCGGAGGCTCGCACCGCGCACGCCGATCACATTGGCTCCCTTGAAGCTGACGCGGCCGCTGTCGGGCCGGACCAGCCCAACGATCGATCGTCCCACCGTGGTCTTGCCGCAGCCGGACTCGCCGACGATTCCGAGCACCTCGCCCTCGGCCAGCGACAGCGAGGCGCCGTCCACGGCCTGCAACCGCTGTTTCCGTCCTCCGCGCCTGACATCGAAGGAGACTTTCAGTTCCCGGACCTCGAGAATGGCCTCGCCGTTCATCGCGCCCCTCCGTCATCCAAGGGAAACGCGCAGAGCACCTCGTGCCCTTGCGAGACCTCCGCGCGGGGCGGGGATTCCACGCGGCAAAGGTCGCGTACGGCGACGCAGCGTGAGGCGAAGACGCAACCGGCAGCCACGCTGCCGGGCGCCGGTGGCTGGCCCGATATGGTCGGCAAGCGGCGCGCGCCCGGATTTCGCGTCGGCATGCAATCCATCAGTCCGCTGGTGTAATGGTGAGCCGGCTTGCCGAAGAGCGCACGAACCGACGCGGTTTCCACGATGCGGCCCGCATACATCACGGATACGCGATCGGCGAGTTGCGCGATGACTCCCATGTCGTGGGTGATGAACAAGATCGCCATGTCGAGACGATTGCACAGCTCGCGCAAGAGGCCGAGGATCTGGACCTGAATGGTGACATCCAGCGCCGTGGTCGGCTCGTCGGCGATCAGAACCTGGGGCCTGCATGCAAGCGCAATCGCGATCATGACCCGCTGGCGCTGCCCCCCGGACAATTGATGCGGATAGGCCGACAGTTGCATTGCGGGGTCGGGCATACGCACCAGCTCCAGCAGCTCGCGCGCGCGGGAGAGCGCCGCCGCGCCCGAAACTCTCTCGTGCACGCGCACGGCCTCGGCGATCTGATCGCCGATCCGGCGGACCGGGTTGAGCGACGTCATCGGTTCCTGAAAGATCATGGCCATGCGGCCATGGGCCGCTTCGACACGCTGCCAAGGCTGCAACTGCGTCACATCGCAGCCATCCAACATGACCTGCCCGGCGCGGACGCGCGGGCCGGGTTGCGGCAACAATCCCATGATGGCCAGCGAGGTCATGCTCTTGCCGCAGCCGGATTCGCCGACAAGCCCCAGGATTTCGCCCTTGGCCAGGCCGAAGGACACGCCAGCGACGATGTCGACGGTCGCGCGCTCGCGTCCCAATGATACCGTAAGGTCGCGAACAGAAAGCACCGCCTACCCCTTCTCGCCGAAGACCTGACGGAACCGCGGATCGAGTCGATCGCGCAGGGCATCGCCGACGAGGTTCAGCGAAAATGCCGTGACCACGATCATGACGCCCGGGAAGATGAGCAGCCATGGAGCGCGCGTGATGAAGGTGCGCGATTCCGCCAGCATGTTGCCCCAGCTCGGAATCTCGGGCGGAGCGCCCAGACCCAGGAAATCCAGTGAAGCCGCGCCAAGTTGCGAGAACGCGAAGACGAAGCTCGCCTGGACCAGAAGCGACGACACAAGGTTTGGCAGGATGTGCCGGCTGATGAGCCAGGTCGTCCCGGCACCCATGCTGCGCGATGCCTCGACATAGGTTTCCGCGCGCAAGCGCAACGTCAGCCCGTAGACGATGCGCGTCGTCGTCGTCATGTAGCCGAGCCCGATAGCCAGAATGGCATTGGCCACGCTCGGTCCCAGGACCACGATCATCCCGAGTGCGAGCAGCAGCGTCGGAAAGGCCATCAGAACATCGACCATGCGCATCAGCACGTGGCCGAGACGCGGGAACAGGGCGGAAAGGACACCGACGGGCACGCCCGTGGCGAGAGCGAACACGACCACGCCCGAGCCGATGAGGAGCGCCATCCGCGCCGAGTGGATGACGCGGGACAGCGTATCCCTGCCGAACTGGTCGGTACCGAACCAATGGACTGCGTTCGGGGGCGTCAGGCGGATCGCCGGATCGATGGCATAGGGATCGAACGGCGCAAGCCACGGAGCAAAGGCTGCGGCGAGCACGGTCGCCAGCAAGACCGCAAGCCCCGCCAGCGCGATCGGGCGAGCGAAGAACGGCCTGAGCCACAAGGTCGCGCTGTTGCTGCTCATTGCAACTCGACCCGGGGATCGAGCAGACGATAGCTCAGGTCGACGATCAGGTTGACCAGCAGATACACCACGACGATGACCAGTATGACGCCTTGGATCACGGGATAGTCCCGGCGAAGGATCGACTGCACGACGAGCCGGCCGATGCCGGGCAGCGCAAATACGGTTTCGGTCACCACCGCCTCCGACAGCAGTGCGGCGAAGGTGAATCCGAACGCCGAGACGACTGCCAGCAGCGCATTGCGCCAGATGTGGCGGCGCACGACCTGCCATGGCCGGATGCCCTTCGCCCTCGCCGTGCGCACGTAATCCTCGCGGGAGACGTCGAGCATGCTGGCGCGCGTCAGCCGCAGGATCAAGGCGGCGTTCGGCGCCGCAAGCGCGAGGCTGGGCAGCACGAGATAGCGGAGATTTGCGGGTCCGCCTTCGAAGACCGAGGGATATCCCGAGCTTGGAAACCAGCCCAGCCAGGCGGCAAAGATCAGGATCAAGTACAGCCCGACCCAGAATGTGGGTATCGAGGCCATCAACATCGCCCCGCCTGACAGGCCCTGGTCCAGCCACGTGCCGTGCCGGACCGCCGCGATCATGCCGATCGGCACGCCGATGACCGCGACCCAGATCATCGTCATGGTGGCAAGCAGGATGCTGGTCTCGGCGCCGTCGGCAATCACGGACAACACCGGCGCCTGGAAGAAGATCGACCGCCCGAGGTCACCCTCGAGCACATGGCCCATCCAGGTGACAAATTGCAGGATGATGGGTTGATCGAGGCCGAGCTGATGTCGCAAGGCATCGATCTGGTCCGCGGTCGCGGTGTCACCGAGCAGGACGTAGATGGGATCCCCCGGTACGACATGGATGAACGCAAAGATCATGACGGACGCTGCCAGCAGCGTCACAGCCGTCGTTCCCGCACGCTTGAAAGCGTAAGACCACATGTACTTGTGCGCCGATCAACTGCTACGGCAAGCGCCGGTGCCCGACACGTCTCATGACCTCATTGCCGATTACGGTTTGGTGGACACGTTCCAGAACGCCGGACCGTTCGGGTTGAGTCCCTTCAGCTTGGGGGACGCGATGTCGTACGTGTAGGCATCACCGACCTTCATCACCGGCACCTGTTGGTAGATCAGGGTCTGGATCTTGTCCCAGGTGGCTTTTCGAACCGCAGCGTCGGTCGATTTGATCAGCTCGGCCCGAAGCGCCCCGATCTCGGGACTGTCCCACCAGCCCGGATAACTCGCGTTGAGGAACGTGAGCAGCAGCGGATCGGCCGAAAACGAATGGTGGGTGACGAAGATGTCCCATTGTTCCGGCTGGCCTCGCATTTTGAGGAGAGTCGCCCAATCGACGACCATCATCTGGACGTTGATCCCGGCGTCGGCCAACTGGCGCGTGAAGACGGAAGCTTCGTCGTAGTGTGCCTGGTAGTTCGTCGAGACCAGGAGACGGATGGGCGCTCCCGTGTAATCCGCCTCCTTCGCGAGCTCCTTGGCCGTCTTCGGATCATGCGCGCTGTAGCCGGAGACTCCTTCCGTCGAATACCATGGCGTGCCCTTGGGGAAGATCGAGCCCTCCGCGTTCCAGAGGTCCTTGGGCCCGAAGGCGACGCGCAGGGCCTGCGACTTGTCCAAGGCAGTCTGGATGGCGCGGCGGAGCTTGTAATTGTCCTTCAGGATCCCCTGCTTGGAGTTCATGAAGAAAAGGCCGAAGATCGGCGCGTTCGAGCGCTGCACCTGAACCGATTGGTCCTTGCTCAGCGATTCATACAAGTCGCCAGAGATCATTTCCGCATAATCATAGTCGCCCGCCTGCACGCCGCTCACGCGCGTGCCGACATCCGGCACCGGAATGAACCGGATCTTGTCGAAGATGGCGGCGCGGGCGCCAGCGAAGCCGTCGCCTCTCTCTTTCACCGGCTTGTAGCCATCGAATTTTTCGACCTCGACATAGCGGTTCGGCCGCCATTCCACGAACTTGTAAGGGCCGGTCCCGACATAGTCCCTCTGCTCGATCGGCTTGTTTCCTGCATTGACGGAAATGTCTTCCGGATAGATCGCAAGGCCGCCATTGACGTCCGCAATGAGCGTCTTCCAGGCGCCATTCGGCGCCGACAGCTTCAGCGTGACCTCGTACTTTCCGGTCGCCTCAACCGAAATGGCACCGGCCATCAAAAGCTTGCCACGCGCACCGAAATTGCCCCAGCGCGTCATCGAGGCGACCACGTCCTTGGCAGTCATCTCCTTGCCGTTGTGGAAGAGGATGCCTTCACGCAGCTTGATGACGATCGTCTTGCCGCCGTCCTCTTCGCGATCGCTCTCGGCGAGCAGCGGGTGGGGGGCATAGCTCGAGTCCAGCGCATACAGGGTCTCGAAGATGTGACGGCCGATGACTGAGGCAACGTCGGCCGTGGTCAGCATGACGTCGAGTGGCGGCGGCTCTCCGATGGTGGCCTCGCGCAGCACGGTGGCAGCGCTGGCTTGCGCGTGCAGGAACAACGCGGCGGCCGTCGCGACGACACCACGCATCAAGACACTCGGACAGCATCTCATGATCGTCCCTCCCTGGTCGTTCCACGTCGCCTGCCTCCCCGCTTCAGTCTCGGGTCCGGCGGCACCTTATGTTATGTTTGAAAATTACATACAGGCTGCCACGAATTACAAGGGAAAATTTGCTGTTGGGGACGCCGGTCTTGATATACGTTTGGTCTAAGCTGAAGGTTTCTTACAAGCCGCCCTGCCCGCGGCGCAGCTCGATTGGACCTGGGAAAAGGCTGGGACATGCCGCGTGCAAAGCGAAGTCGTAACGTGCGAGCCGCCGCTCACGCCACGCCGACGCCGGAAGGCCACGACGACGTCATCGCCGCCGACATCATCTCTCTCATCAGACAGAGTTCGCCAAATCTCAGCCCGTCGGAGCAGCGTGTGGCCACTGTGCTGCTGGCGGACATCGCGTTTGCTATTCACGCCAGCAACGCCGAATTGGCCCGTCGGGCGCGCGTGAGCGAGCCGACAGTCACCCGGTTCAGCCGCTCCGTGGGCTGCCACGGAGTTCGCGACCTCAAGGTGAGGCTGGCGCAAGCCATGGCGGTGGGACGGATCTACGTCGAACTGCCCCCGCATGTCGGCACGGATCTGGCGCGCCCGGCGCTGTGGCGGTCGGTGTTTCAGGAGATCCGGCGTGCCATTGCCGTCGTCGAGGAGGGACTGCGCAAGGAGGACATCGAGAGGGCAGCCGAAGCCATCTCCGCCTGTTCGAAACTGGTTGCGTTCGGTGTGGGCGGCGGCTCGACTCTCGCAGCCGCGGAAGTGCAGAACCGGTTCTTTCGTCTTGGGATCGCCGCCTCCCATGCCTCGGACCCAAGACTGATGCGCATGATTGCCGCAACCTTCGGCCGCGACGATGTCGTCATTGCCATCTCGACCACGGGAACCGCGAGCGAGGTGATCGCGGCGGCCAGCGTCGCCAAGCAATACGGTGCCCTGGTCGTTGCGATTACCAAACCGGAGAGCAGACTGGCGCTGATCGCCGATATCACGCTCGGCGTGTACGTGCCGGAAGCGCCCGATGCCCTCAAGCCGACGGCGTCGCGCTATGCCCTCCTTGCCACCGTCGATCTGCTCGCCGCCTCGACGGCCTATTGCAAGCCGCTAGAAGCTCAAGCGCGAATGCGCCGGATCAAATACGAGCTGATGAAAGGGAGCGATGGCGATACCAAAGGGCCACTGGGCGATTGAGGCGAGAAGCCGGCAGCAGCCGATTTGCCTTGCCGGATGATCTTTGAGGTCCCGCACGACTTTCCGATCTAGAATGTCACCCGCATTCCCGCATAGAACGCGCGCGGCCTTGCCGGGCTCAGCGAGCGTGGGTCAGTGAAGGGGTTTCCGCCGTTGGCGAAGTTCGGCAAAGCACCGGTGTCGAAGAACTGTCCGTAGGTCGCGTACCTGTTGTCAAAGACGTTGTCGACCTTGCCATAGACCTGGACGTTCCTGGTGACCTGGTAGGAGGTGTGCAGGTTGAACACCGTATAGGACGGCAGCTTCGCATATTGATTGGATTCATCGCCGACCAGATACTGGCTGGAGACGAACAGCGCATTGCCGCCAACCTTCCACTCATCGGTGATGGCATAGTCGACACCGACCTTGACGCGGTGACGCGGGATCGCGGGGATCTGGTTGCCGGGCAAGACCTGGATGTTGCCGGCGGCATCGGCGAACGGGCTGTTCGAGCCGAGCGTCAAGGCGTCGAGGAAGCGGGCATCGACAAAGGCGTAGCTCGCCTGGAACTGCAGAGCCGCTGACTTGATGTTGACCTCGGCCTCCAGCCCCTGCCGCCGTGTCCTGCCGACATTGGTGAAATAGCCGAAACCAGTCCGGCCGGGCACCGGGACAGCCAGGATGTCATCATCATTGGTGGCGCGGAAGCCGCCGATCTTCCAGCCGAGCGTGCCGATGTTCAGCTCCCTGGTGCCGCGCAGCCCCGCTTCCACGGTCTTGGACACGACCTGCTTCAACGGCGGGTCGGAGACCAGAAACGCCGCGATGAGACAGGGATTGTTCGGATCGGCGCAGCCGAGCTCGAGCGGTGTCGGTACGCGGTTGGCCTCGGAATAGCCGGCATAGGCGGTCAGCTCCGGCGTGATCTTGTAGGTCCCACCGATCACCGGATTGAACCTCGTGTAGGTGGAGTCACCGTTGAGCGCGGTGCCGAGCTGATCCTCCAGCGAGATCCGCGCCACGTTGAAGCGGCCTCCGCCCGTGATCGCAAAGGCGTCCGTCACGTTGAACGTATCCATCGCATAGAAGCCGTTATATTGATTGACGGTCCGCAGCGAGACGGGACCGGCAAGCCCGGTCGCGAACGTGCCTGTTGGCCCCAGGAAGACGCCGCTGCCGCTGACGACGTAGTTCTCGCCGATCGAACCGATCTCGGCGGTGGCAACGTAGCGCGTGACGCTGGCATCATAGCTCGTGCCCATCACGAAGCGGTTCTCGTGACCGAACAGCTGATCGGTGTTGGTGGCCTGCCCCGAGACGCCAAAGCTGGTCGAGCGTATCGAGCTGCGGTCGATCTCGCCCAGGATCGTGCCCGGCGCAAAGGGATTGCCGAGCTGGGTGCCGTCAGTGCCGTTCGCAGGCGTCGCACCGTCGCGGAAACACAGCAGCGTCGCATCCGCGGTGCACGCGCCGACGTTCGTCGGGTTGCCGTCGACGATCTTCTGCTCGTAGCGGCGTACATGCGCGGTGCCTTCGAGCGTCCAGGTCGGCGTCGCGTCGGCCTTGGCGGTCAGGTTGAGATAGCCGACACGGTTGGATGTCGTCTGCGGTGTCGTGTAGGTCGCGCCCCAGTAATTGTTCAACAGCTCGGCCGGAACGGTGGCGTTGGCGCCGAAATCGTTCTTGGCGGCCCCCACATTGACATGGAATTCGCTGTCGCCCGCCTTGTAGCCGACATCGCTGTAGAAGCGCCGCACGTCCGATTGGGAGAAGTTGCGGAAACCGTTGTCGTGCAGGCCTTCGAGCGCGGCATAGACGCCCCAGTTCTGGTCGACCTGCTTGCCCCATTGTGCCGAGCCCTGCATGCGGCCGAACGAGCCGCCCATGACATCGAGCTCGGCGCCTTGATAGGTGAAGCCGTCCTTCATCTGCAGATTGATCGCGCCGCCGAGCGCGTTGAGGCCGAAGGCGGGATTATTGGTCACCAGCGTGACCGACCTGATCGCCGCGGTCGGGATCAGGTCCCAGTTGACCGCGTCGGAGAAGGCTTCGTTGATGCGCACGCCGTTCTGGTACACGGCGAGGCCCTGCGGCGTGCCTGTGACGGGCGAAGCGATAAAGCCGCGAAACTCGACGTTCGGCTGGAACGGATTGCCGGTGACCTCGCTGATGCTGACGCCAGCGATGTTGTCGCGCAGCGCATCGGTGACATTGAGCGAGCCGGTGCGCTTGATCTGATTGGCGTCGACCGCGTTGATCGCCGACGGAACCTTGTCGACCTCGAGACCTCTGCCGGTCCCAGGCGTCGTCGGATAGACGTAGATCCTGCCGCTACCCCTCGGCTTGCCTGAATTCGCGGCCGTCCGCGCCACGGGGCGCGACGGAGCACGTCGTACGGTGGGCGGCGGCGCCACCACTTCGACCGCGGGGAGGTTCTGGACGTTGGTTTCCTCGTCCTGTGCGGCGAGCGCATCCGTCGCGACAACGAATCCGGACATCAGCCCTGATAAGACCGAGGCCATCAGGAGACGTCGCGTGTGTCCAGCCCAGCGCATTCCCATCGTCCCACCCGTCACCACCGGCTGTTTTCATTTTCGCCTGATGGTTTGAGACGAGTGTAATCGGCGGCACCTGATGCACTAGCCTCAAAAGGTCGTACGCTCTCCGCACCCGTTTTCCCGACGGAATCGGGAATTATTCCCGATCGGGAATTTTCCTCGTTCAAGTCGGGCGCGATCAGGCCGCTGCGGTTGGAACCAATGCTTCCACGGTGACGCCGCCCTCGCCTGAGGCCACGTTGAGCGTGCCGCCGAGCGCGAGGATACGCTCGCGCATGCCGACGAGGCCGAAGCCGAGCTTCTGACCCGGCTCCATTCCGCGGCCGTTGTCGCTGACCCGGACGCGGGCGCAGCAGCGACCGTCGCGGCCCGGCTGTTCCGCCGGCTCGATCACCACGGCGATCGCGGTCGCGCCGGCGTGACGGAACGCGTTGGTGAGCGCTTCCTGCACGACGCGATAGATGGTGAGATCGGCCGTCTCACCCGTGACACCGAGCGCCGGCGAGATCGTGGTTTCGATGGTGACGTCGGGATGCGATTCCCGCCATAGCCGCGACAACGATTCCAGCGCCTTGCCGAGGCCAAGCTCGGCGAGACCGACGGGCCGCAAGCGCTCCAGCACACGACGAGTGAACTGCTGCAGCGCGTTGATCTGCTCCAGCAGCGCGCCGCCGTGCTTTCGCACGGCCTCCGCGCTTGGCGCACGTCCGTCGGCGAGCTTGGCCAGCGCGCTGGCATGCGCGCGCAGCGAGAACAGATACGGCCCGAACTCGTCATGCAGTTCGCGCGCGATCTCCTTGCGCTCGACGTCCTGGAGCGACACCGCGCGCTCGGCAAGCCGCCGCTTGTCCTCGACGGCCTCGCCGAGCGTTGCCGCGAGGTGATTGAGCCTGGTGCAGATCGCAGCGAGCTCAGGCGCGCCGCCGGGCGTGACGCGCGCATCATAATGCCCGCCCTCGAGCTCGCCCATGGTCTGCGCCAGTGATTGCAGCGGCGCGAGCGCGCGGCCGACGACTGTCATCGTCACCAGGAACAGCACCAGCGCGATCACCGAGCCGACCTCCAGCTGGGTGACGATGGCGTCCCAGATCTCGGCGATCTCGTCATTGGGATGCGAGGTGATCACGAGCGAGCCGGGCTTGCCATGGACGGAGACCGGCACGCTGACAGCGGTCTGCTCGGGATGAACCAGGCTGACGAACCAGGCCGGCGGCCCCGGCGTGTCGTCATCCGCATCGGGCCGCGGCGGTGTCAGAGGGTTCCCGCCGGCATCACGGAGCGCGATGCTGACATGGCGGAGACGGTTGAGGTCGTGCGCGATCCGGTTCAGCCTGGCATCGGGATCCGGCGCCTCGTTGAGATCGGCAACGATCATCTCGATGAACTCGCGCGCGAGCCGGATCACGCTCTGGTCCTCGGCCTGCACGCGGGGGCCGGCCTCGGCGACCTGGCGGGCGATGTTGACCGCGAGCCCGAGCGCCAGCAGCAGCGCCAGCAGAAGGTTGATACGCCCGCGCAGGGATAGATTTTGCCACATTGCTTTCGCCCGTGCCCCTCGAAGCTTCACCCGTCCGACGACGTTGACAGAAGAGAAGCGCCCGATATCTAATCGGAAGCGTACAGCAATCCCGGCCGGGTTGCATGAGCCGACATGAGACGCACGTCTGTCTCGCTCGGTATCATGCGGCGCAAAACAAGCCGGCGCTGTCACGGGGAACGCCCATGCGCATTCTGATCGTCGACGATCATCCCATTGTCGCCTCCGGCTGCCGCGCCGTGCTGGCCGACGAAGGCGAGATCGAGATCCTGGAGGCCGCAGACGCCGAGGACGGCGAGAGCGTCTTCATCGTCGAGCGCCCCGACCTCTGCGTCATCGACATCAACCTGCCGACCGTCTCCGGTTTCGAGCTCGCACGGCGCATCCTCGCGCGTGCGCCGGAAGCCCGCATCATCATGTTCAGCATGAACGACGACCCGGCCTTCGCCGCGCGTGCGATCGAGTGCGGCGCCAAGGGCTATGTCTCCAAGACTGGCGACCCCGACGACCTCGTCGAGGCCATCCGCACCGTCGGCGGCGGCGGCACTTATTTGCCCAGCGCGATTGCGCGCAGCATCGCCTTCGCGGGGCCGGCGCTGGCGCAGAGCCCGCTGTCGAAGCTGAATGCGCGCGAGATGGAAATCCTGCGGCTGCTCAGCGCTGGAAAAAGCCTGTCCGAAATCGCCTGGCTGGTGCAATCATCCTACAAAACGGTCGCCAACACCTCCTCGATCATGCGCCAGAAGCTCGGGGTCAAGACCTCGGTCGAGCTGGTGCGGCTGGCGATCGACAGCGGCGTGGCGTAAAAGAGCGCCACAAAATTCGGTCACACAAGCATTGCAAAGATGATGTGGTGAGATGCCACGGAGCCATCAGGCATGACGATCCAGACTGTCTCGACCAACAGATCCCACGGCGGCGTGCAGGGCGTTTACCGCCATGCGAGCAGCGCGACCGGAACCGACATGGTGTTCTCGGTCTATGTTCCCCCGCATGCCGAAGGCGCAACACTGCCCGTGGTCTGGTATCTCTCCGGGCTCACCTGCACCCACGCCAACGTCACCGAGAAGGGCGAATTCCGTAAAGCCTGCGCCGAGCTCGGCCTGATCTTCGTCGCCCCCGACACCTCGCCGCGCGGGCCCGACGTACCCGGCGATGCCAACAATGCCTATGATTTCGGCCTTGGAGCGGGCTTCTATGTCGACGCGACCGAAGCGCCGTTCGCCCGCAATTACCGCATGTGGACCTATGTCACCGACGAGTTGCCCAAGATTGTTGCGGGAAATTTTCCCGTCGATGCCAAACGGCAATCGATCATGGGCCATTCGATGGGCGGCCACGGCGCGCTGACCGTGGCGCTGCGCAACCCGCATCGCTATCGCGCCGCCAGCGCTTTCGCCCCGATCGTGGCGCCCTCTCAGGTGCCCTGGGGCATCAAGGCGCTGACGGGCTATCTCGGGCCAAATAAGGAGGCCTGGCGCAGCCATGACACGGTGGCGCTGATCGAGGACGGCGCGAAATTTTCCAGCTTCCTCGTCGACGTCGGCGAGGCCGACAATTTCCTCAACGAGCAGCTCAAGCCCGAGCTGCTGCAGGCGGCCTGCACCAAGGCCAACATCCCGCTGACGCTGCGGCGGCAGCCGGGCTACGACCACAGCTACTACTTCATCTCCACATTCATGAGCGATCATCTGCACTGGCATGCGGAGCGGCTGAAGGGGTGAGGTTTGCGCGCCGAGCGCTCACTGCCTTCCCTTCTCCCCTTGCGGGAGAAGGTGGCGCGAAGCGCCGGATGAGGGGTTCTCTCCGCACGCGCGACTGTTCGCGAGGACAGATACCCCTCACCCGCCTCGCCGCTACGCGGCGAGCCACCCTCTCCCGCAAGGGGAGAGGGTGCAGTGGCGCTCGTGGGGAGAAGAATCTACTCACGGCCTCCCGTAATTCGGCGCCAGCAGCCGGTTGCGGATCAGATAGCTCATCGTGCGCGACCAGGATTCATCGGTGTTGCCGCGCATGTCGGCGCTGGCCGCCGTGATCATGTTGCCGGTCTTCACGTCGCGCAGATAGATGTTCAGATTGATGATCAGGTTCGAGACCTTCTGCACCATGCCTGTGATCTCGAGGTCCGCGCCCAATTGTCCGGCAAGCTTGAGGTCGCAGCCGCCGCAGGCCTGCAGATTGCTGTGACGTGCCGCATCCCTGACCGGCGCGATATCGAGCACCTGGAACCGACCGGACTCGGCCAGTTCCTTGCGGAGCTGGTCGCTGATATGCGCAAGCCGCGCCTCTTCCGGCTTCGAGCCATAGAACTCGCCGGGCAGGCTGGTGTCGACCAGCTCGAAATCGAAGATCGCAAGCTTTGGCGGATCGGCGAATGCCGGCGACCCCATCAGCAGCAAAGCTGCGAAACATATCAGCGCTCGCATGATCGTGATTCCGCTCGTGGCGTCGCGACGACCAAATCCGGGGTTGCAAGCCCTGTCAAATCGGTCATGCTTGAAGAGAAACAATTCTCCATCGGCGGTCAAGCCGGGGAGAACGTGAGGAGGAAGCATGATCCGATGGTTGCTCGGCCCGATCGGCCTGTGTCTGGCAGCGGCGCAAGCGCTCGCGGCCGACCCTGTTACGATCGGCGTCGGCTATCTCGGCGTCGCCGGCACCAGATCGACGCTGTCGCTGGTCGAGCAGCCCGCGGAGAATGACGGCACGGCCGGCGCAAAACTCGCGATCGAGGACAACAACACCACCGGAAAATTTTTGGGCCAGCGCTTCACGCTGGAGGAACGCCGCGTCAAGGAAGGCGAAGACCCGGTCCAGGCCGCGACTGCGCTCGCCGAACACAACGGCTTCATCATCGCCGACCTGCCGGCCGATGCGCTTCTCAAAGTCGCCGACGCCTTGCGCGATCGCGGCACGCTGCTGTTCAACGCCGGCGCCATCGACGAGCGGCTGCGCGAGGCGGATTGCCGCGCCAATGTGATCCACACCGCGCCGACACGCTCGATGCTGGCGGATGCGCTCGGCCAGTACCTGGTGTGGAAGAAATGGTCGCGCTGGCTGCTGGTGGTGGGCTCGCATGATCAGGACAAGCTCTACGCCGATGCGCTCCGCCGCGCCGCCACGCGGTTCGGTGCCAAGATCGTGCAGGAGCGCAGCTTCGAGGACACCGGTGGCGCGCGTCGCACGGATTCCGGGGTCACACTGATCCAGCGCCAGATGCCGGTGTTCACACAGCAGGCACCGGCTTACGACGTGCTGGTCGCCGCTGACGAAAGCGAAGTGTTCGCCGCCTATCTGCCCTATCGCACCTGGGATCCGCGGCCCGTCGCGGGCTCGGCGGGCCTGGTGCCGCGCAGCTGGGACGCCGCGCAGGACCAATGGGGCGCGACGCAGATGCAGAACCGCTTCATGAAGCTTAACGCACGCCGCATGACCGCGCTCGACATGCAGGCCTGGACCGCAGTGCGCATGATCGGTGAGGCGACATCGCGCACCAATTCCGGCGACGTCAAGAAGGTCACGGACTTCATCAAGGGGCCGAACTTCGAGGTTGCCGCCTTCAAGGGCACCCGCCTCACCCTGCGCGACTGGAATCTGCAGCTCCGCCAGCCGATCCTGCTGGTCGACGGCCGCATGGTGGTGTCGGTGTCGCCGCAGGAAGGATTTCTGCACCAGGTCTCCGAGCTCGACACGCTCGGCTACGATCGCCCGGAGAGCAAATGCAAGCTGAAATGAGAATTTTGATGTTGCGTGCGGGATTGCTGCCCGGACTGGTGCTGGCGGCAGCCCCCGCGCATGCCTTCATCGCCTATGTCTCGAACGAAAAGAGCAATACGGTGTCGGTGATCGACACCGACAGTTGGACGGTGACCAAGACGATCAAGGTCGGCCAGCGTCCGCGCGGCATCGAGTTCACGCGTGACGGCAAGTTCGTGATGGTCGCGGTCGGCGACGACGACACCATCCAGCTGATCGATGCCAAGACCCAAGGCGTGGTGGACACCCTGCCATCCGGTCCCGACCCCGAATTGTTCGCCCAGGATGCCGCCGGCAAGACACTCTACGTCGCCAACGAGAACGACAACACGGTGACGGTGATTGATCTGGAGAAGCGCGCCCGTCTCGGCGACATCCAGGTCGGCGTCGAGCCCGAGGGCATGACCATCAGCCCTGATGGCAAGACCCTCATCAACACGTCCGAAACGACCAACATGGCGCATTTCATCGACACAGGATCGCGCCAGATCGTTGCCAACGTGTTGGTCGATCCACGGCCACGCTTTGCCTGTTACAAGCATGATTCGTCCGAATTGTGGGTCTCTTCCGAGATCGGCGGTACGGTGTCGATCGTCGATCCCGCCAAGCACGAGGTGATCGGCAAGGTCACTTTCGAGATCCCCGGCCTCCGGAAAGAGGCGATCCAGCCGGTCGGCATCGGCATGACCAAGGACGACAAGACCGCCTTTATCGCGCTCGGCCCCGCCAACCGCGTCGCCGTGGTCGACACCGCTACGCGCAAGGTGACGAAATACCTCTTGGTCGGCCAGCGCGTCTGGCACATGGCGTTCACGCCGGATGAAAAATATCTCCTCACCACCAACGGCGTCTCCAACGACGTTTCCGTCATCGACATCGCCGCGCAAAAAGTGATCAAGACCATCCAGGTCGGCGAATTGCCCTGGGGCATCACGATCGCGCCATGACCAGCCCCGCCCCCATCGCCGAACCACTGGAAATGCCCAAGCCCGATCCGGCTGCAGTGCCGGCGCTGTCGATCGACGGTGTCAGCCATTCCTATGGCCCGCGCCGGGCCCTGATCGATGTCTCCTTCAACGTGAGGCCCGCGAGCTTCACCGCATTGCTCGGCCTCAACGGCGCCGGCAAGAGCACGCTGTTCTCGCTGATCACGCGCCTGTTCGGCATCCAGTCCGGCCGCGTCAGCATCTTTGGCCATGACATCAGCCGTTCGCCCGGCGAGGCGCTGCGACTGCTCGGTGTCGTGTTCCAGCCGCGCACGCTCGATCTCGACCTGTCGCTGACGCAGAACCTGCTCTATCACGCAGCCCTGCACGGCATCATCAGGCGTGAAGCAACCGCGCGGAGCGCCGAGCTGCTCGCGCGCATCGGGCTTGCCGACCGCGCCGGCAGCAAGGTGCGCGATCTCTCAGGCGGCCAGATGCGGCGGCTGGAGATCGCCCGTGCGCTGCTGCATAAACCACGGCTGTTGCTGCTGGACGAGCCGACCGTCGGCCTCGACGTCAAGGCACGCGCCGACATCATCAGCCATGTCCGCCAGCTCGTGACCGAGCAAGGCATCGGTGTGCTCTGGGCCACGCATCTGTTCGACGAGATCATGGCCGGTGACGACCTCGTGGTGCTGCATCAGGGCAAGGTGCTGGCGCAGGGGCCGATGGGCCGCGTCATCACCGAAGCCGGCGCGCAGGACGTCAACACCGCTTTCATGCGCCTGACAGGTGCGCAAATCATGCCCGGAGGCGGCGCATGAGCAGCATCACCACGCGAGACATGCCGCGCGGCTTCTCGGCCAGCGAATACATGACCTGCCTCACCGGCATCGTCTGGCGCGAGGGCCTGCGCTTCCTGCATCAGCGCGAACGCTTCGTCTCGGCGCTGGTGCGGCCGCTGGTGTGGCTGTTCATCTTTGCCGCCGGCTTTCGGCAAGTGCTCGGCATCTCCATCATCCCGCCCCACGAGACCTACATCCTCTACGAGGTCTTCATCGCGCCTGGACTGATGGCGATGATCCAGCTGTTCAACGGCATGCAATCCTCGCTCTCGATGGTCTACGATCGCGAGATGGGCAATATGCGCACGCTGCTGGTGAGCCCGCTGCCGCGCGGCTTCCTGCTGTTCTGCAAGCTGCTCGCGGGCACGGCGGTGTCGCTGCTCCAAGTCTATGCGTTCCTGATCATCGCCTGGTTCTGGGATATCACCCCGCCCCCGATTGGCTACCTCACGGTGCTGCCGGCGTTGATCTTGTCCGGGCTGATGCTCGGCTCGCTCGGCATGCTGATCTCCTCCGGCATCAAGCAGCTGGAGAACTTTGCCGGCGTCATGAATTTTGTCATCTTCCCGATGTTCTTTGCGTCGTCCGCGCTCTACCCGCTGTGGCGCGTTCAGGAAGGCAGCCCGTATCTCTACTATCTCTGCGAGGCGAATCCGTTCACCCATGCGGTCGAGCTGATCCGTTTCGCGCTGTATGGGCAGATCAACTGGATCTCGCTCGCCGTGGTCGGAGCCTGCACAATCGTCTTCATGATCGGCGCCATTTTCGCCTATGATCCCTCGCGCGGGCTGGCGCGGCGCGGGCCTGCCGGAGGCGAAGGATGAGCGTTCGGACATTTGCGCTTGTGGCCCTTGCGTTCGCGGTCTCGACCGCTGCCGCCCACGCCGCCGATCCACGCTATCCCAGCTGGCCCTGTGCGCAGGCCAAGGTGCCGGAAATCTCGCTCGCTGCCGTCTGGGCCGGTCCGGAGCTCGGTGACGCCGAGACCAAGTGGAAGGACGACAGCAAGGTCAGCGCGCTGGTCTCGAAGCTCGCGGCCCGCAAGACGCCGCTGGACGAGGCCGAGAAGTCGGTGAAGGAATTCCTGGCCGGCTCCGCCGCCGACAAGACCAACAACGCAAAACTGCTGTTCGCCGGCCTGTTCGACACGCTCAACGCCCAGCGCTCCCAGGTCATGAGCGGGTTGGAGCGCGTCAGCCGCAAGCAGCGCGAGGCCGCCGACAAGATCCGCGAGGAGACCATCCAGCTCCAGGCGTTGCAGGACGCGACGCCGCGCGACGACGCCAAGGTCGACGCCATGAGCAACCAGCTGATCTGGGAAACCCGCATCTTCGAGGACCGCCGCAAGGTGGTACGCTTCGTCTGCGAGGTTCCGACCACGATCGATCAGCGCCTGTTCGCGCTCGGGCGCGTGATCCAGCAGGAAATGGAATAGCGTCAGCGCTGCTGACAGCTTTCATCAGAGTTCCCGCGACATCAACGCGATCGTTAATGTTTGCCGCGCTATCAGCCGGAACCAAATCGATCTAGGATGGCTTATCCTGTGAATCTCCAGCGACAGGAGGGCTCGATGGGAACAGCAAAATTCGTCCTCGCAGGCGCTGCGGCCATCACCGTGCTTGCATCAAGCGCTTTTGCTGACGACCTGACCGGAATGGTCACCAGCATCAACAGGCTCAACAACACGATCTCGATCCAGCAGACGCAGAAAGGCACGGTCGGCGGCAGTGCCGGCGGCGCCGGCGCGCTGCGGCAGTACAAGGCCAAGGACGCCGCAATGCTGGATGCCGTCCATGCCGGCGACAGGGTGACGTACACCGCGACCGATACGGATGGTACGGGCATGCTGACGAAGTTGCAGAAGCAGTAGCAGTCTCACTTTGCAGCCATCCTTCGAGACGCCCGCCTTTGGCGGGCTCCTCAGGAGCCCGCCTTTGGCGGGCTCCTCAGGATGAGGTCTGGTTTCGCGGTGAGATGTTAGACCCTCGTGGTGAGGAGACCGCGAAGCGGTCGTCTCGAACCACGAGGCCTCCACCGCCACGTCTTGCCTCACTGCTCGGGCCGCGGCTCCGGCTGCGCGTCCTCCGTTGGCAACTTCGCGCGCTCCCAGCCGTCGGTGCCATCAGGATACCAGGCGACGTTGGCGTAGCCATACGCCAGCGCGCGCTTGGCGGCGTTCCAGGACATCCAACAATCGGCGAGGCAATAGAGCACCAATAGCGCGGCCTTGTCGCCGTGCGACGCTTGCGCAAGGCCGCGCTGGAAATAATCATCCATTGCGGCCGGCAGCGCGCCGTAGCCTGTGTCCGGCAGCCAGATACTGCCCGGAATGTTTCTCCGCGGCGCATCGCGCCACACCGTGCCTGCGGGAAGGTTCTTCGGCTTCGGCGCGCGCGGCAGCACGTCAATGAAAGCGCCGCTCTTCGCCCGCCAGATGGCCTCGGCCTCCGCCGTCGTCAGCACGCGTGCGCCTTCCAGCGTCGCCGGCACCGGCGCGCGGTAATTGTCGGTGCGATAGCCCTCCGGCTCGAACGGCTCCTGCTGCCGTGGCAAATCTTGCTGCGCCGAGTCCTGCTGCGCCGACGCCGGCACCGCCAGCACGGCGGCGACGAGCGCAGCGGCAAGCGGCCATCTCATGGCGCCTTCTTGGCCGCCTCCACGCCGAGCGGCCGATCGTTTTCATCGAGCAGAGGCACGCCAAAATCCAGCAGGATCTTGTTGATCTCGCCCTGGTTCTCCTGGATCAGCTTGTTGAGCTGCCGCTTCCAGCTCTGGTCGGCGGCGCGCACGCCCATGCCGATGCGATAGACCAGTTTTGGGCCGGTGGTTTCCTTCACCAGCGGCGTCACATGCATCGCGCCGGCCTTCTTGGCGTAATAGCCGGCCATCGGGCCCCACAACACGCCGGCATCGATTTTCCCCGAGATGAGATCGTCGATCATCGCCTGCGCCGAATTGTCGTAGCGCGTGTCGATCATCAGCGGATAGGGCTTGGCATCGCTCATCAGCCCGGCGATCGCCATGTTGGTCGCCGGCGGCGTGCCGGCGATGATACCGACATGCTTGCCCTTCAGCTTTGGATCCTCGAGCGTATCGACATCCTCGAGCCCACTGCCTGACTTGGCGACCAGCGCATAGGTCGTGCGGTAATAGGGATTGGTGCCCTGCACGACGTCGTCGCCCTGCGGGAAGCCCATGATGACGTCGCAGCGATGCGCACCGAGCGTCATGCGCACGAAACCCGTCGCCTGCGGGAAGTAGACGTAGTCGAGCTTCTTCTGCAGCTTGTCCGCGAACAGCTCGGCGAGCTTGTTCTCGATGCCCTCGCCCTTCTCGTTGGAGAACGGCATGTTGCGCGGATCGGCGCAGACCCGCAGCACTTTTGGATCGACCAGCTCGAACGAGAGATCGCCACCATCACTCGTCTGCGCGCGGGCGAATTTGCCGATCGCACACGACGCCGCCATCACGCACAGCAAGAACAACCAGCGACGATGTCGTCCGGCCTCCATCGCGCTTCCTCCTCATTTCATTCGAATGCTATCCATGCAACGCATGAACGCATCCTGTTTGCCAAACTTGGTGTTGGCTTTTTTGCTGCAGTGCAATGCGGCCAATCCTGAACCGAGGCGGAAAAGTGTCGCATCTCGCATCAAAGATCGCAGCCCTGTCCCTGCTGGCAGCAGCGACGCTAGCACGCGCCGGGGCGGCCGAATTGCCTGTGAGCGAAGTCGCCCCCGGAATCTTCGTGCACTCCGGGACCATCGCCCTGATGAGCCGCGAGAACGAGGGCGATATCGCCAATGTCGGTTTCATCGTCGGCGGGGATGCGGTGGCCGTGATCGACACCGGTGGCAGCCGGCGCGAAGGCGAGGAACTGCTCGCGGCCGTGCGGGCCAGCACCAGCAAGCCGATCCGCTATATCATCAACACCCATGGCCACCCCGACCATGTCTTCGGCAATGCCGCCTTTGTGGCTGAAGGAACCAGCTTCGTCGGACACAGCAAGCTGCCGCAGGCGCTGGCGACGCGCGGGCCGTATTATCTGGACAATTTCCGCCGCATCATGGGCGGGGAGCTGATCGATCCCGTGAAGATCGTGCCGCCCACCCTGCTCGTGAAGGACACGATGACGCTCGATCTGGGATCGCGCCTGATAACCTTGCGGGCCTGGCCGGCCGCGCATAGTGACAATGATCTGACTGTGTTCGACGAGACGACCAAGACGCTGTTTGCGGGCGATCTGGTGTTTCTGCGCCACGTTCCGGTGATGGACGGCAGCATTCGCGGCTGGCTCGCCCTGTTGAAAGAGCTGGAGGCCGTTCCGGCAGTCCGCGTCGTTCCCGGTCACGGCCCCGTGAGCGATTGGCCTGCCGCTTTGGCCGATGAACGGCGTTATCTCTCGACGCTGCTGTCGGATGTCCGTGCGTCGAACAAGAAGGGCGAGCCGATCCGGAGCGCGGCCGACAAGGCCGCCGCGACCGAGCGGCCCCTTTGGGAACTGTTCGAAGACTATAACGCCCGCAACGCAACCGCAGCATTTTCTGAAATTGAATGGGAGTAGCGGGCGCGCTACCCTCGTCGAACAACTGCGTCGTCCGTATAGGACCTTGACCATGATGGGATGCACACGCCGCCTGACTTTGATCGCCGCGCTCGCCGGCATCGCCTTCGCGCTGCCTGCGAGCGCCGAAGAGGCCTACGATCCCTGGCCTGGCCTGGTGCAGGACATCTTCAGCAACCGTCCCATGAACGACGGCGCTGATGTCATCGCCATCGAGATGCCCTATCGCGCCGAGGACGCCGCGATCGTGCCGGTGACCCTGCGCAGCAAGCTGTCGCCCGCAGACAGCCGCCGCATCCGCTCGATCACGCTGGTGATCGATCGCAACCCGGCGCCGATGGCCGCCAAATTCGATCTCGGGCCGGATGCCAATGTCAGCGAGATCTCCACGCGCGTGCGCGTCAATAATTACACCGATGTGCATGCGGTCGCCGAGCTCAGCGACGGTCAGCTCTACGTCTCCAAGGTTTACGTGAAGGCCTCAGGCGGTTGCTCGGCCCCGGCCGGCAAGAATGCCGAGGAAGCCAAGAACCACCTCGGCCAGATGCGTTACCGGCAATTCGCACGCGAGGACGCGCCGGCAAGCCGCATCCGCGAAACCCAGATCATGATTGGCCATCCCAACAATTCCGGCCTGCAGATGGATCAGGTCACGCAGCTCTATATTCCCGCCTTCTTCATCAACCAGCTGACGCTGACGCAGGACGGCAGCCCCGTGCTGTCGATGGAAGGCGGTATCTCGATCTCGGAAGATCCCAACCTGCGCTTCACCTACGTCTCCAACGGTGCCAAGCGTTTTCGCGCGGAAGCCAAGGACACGGACGGGCACGTGTTCCGCAATGAGTGGGACGTGGAGAAGCCGGGGACGTGAGAGGTGCTTTCTTCCCCTCTCCCCTTGCGGGAGAGGGTGGATCGCCGCGTGGCGGCGAGACGGGTGAGGGGTATGTCTCCGCGAACGCCTCTCACGCTTGAATGCTCGGATAGATACCCCTCATCCGGCGCTTCGCGCCACCTTCTCCCGCAAGGGGAGAAGGGAAGAAAGAACTAGAAACACCTCACCTCGGCCTCGGCCTGCGCCCGCCTGAGATCATTCATCGCCGAATTTGCCTGCTCCGAGGTCCGGAACTGGGTGCCGAGATTGCCGCGGACCTGGGACATGCTGAGCGCGGTCTCGGCGGTCACATAACGCTCGTAGGGGACGATGGAGGCGACGACGTCAATCGAGCACGAGCATTGCTCGATCGCCTGCCGTGTCTCGCCATTGGCTTTCATGCAGCCGTAGACATATTCCGCGCGCGCTGACGTCGGATAGTCATTGGCCTCCTCGGCGCGGGCTGCACAGGCGGTCGCCGCGAGCACGACCAGAGCAGCGACAATCGATCGTCCCGCAAACCTCATGTGCGTCCTCCCGCTGGTTGCGATGGAAGCTATGCTATGCCTATTGTCCTGAAAAGCACTCTGTCCGAGGAAATGGCTCACAAGGTGATGAGAGTATTGGCAAGAACAATAGTGCTCGTGATGATGCTGGCGCTGGGCGCGGCGGCCCATGCCGCTGATGTCATCCGCCTGGCGGTGCAGAAGACCGGGACGTTTTCCTGGGAACTGGCGACGATCCGCGAGGCCGGGCTCGACAAGGAGGCCAATCTGTCGCTGGAGGTGACAGAGCTTGCGAGCCCCGAGGCCGGCAAGATCGCGCTCCGCGCCGGCAATGCCGACATCATGCTGTCGGACTGGCTGTGGGTGTCGCGCGAGCGCGCGCTTGGTGCCAGGCTCACCTTCTATCCCTATTCCAGCGCGCTCGGCGCCGTGATGGTGCCTGCGGCCTCGCCGATCAAGACGCTCGCTGATCTCAAGGGCCGCAAGCTCGCCGTCGGCGGCGGTCCGATCGACAAGAGCTGGCTGCTGCTGCAGGCGCGGATGAAGCAGGACGGCATCGACCTCAAGTCGGATGCGACCATCGTCTATGGCGCGCCGCCGCTGATCGCGGCCAAGGCGCTCGACGGCGAGATGGATGCGAGCCTGAATTTCTGGAATTTCTGCGCCCAGCTCGAGGCCAAGGGCTTCAGGCGCCTCGCCGGTATCGAGGAGATTTTGCCGAAGTTAGGTGCCAAGGGCGCGGTCTCCGCGGTGGGTTATGTCTTCGACGAGGGCTGGGCTGCGGGCCATCGCGACACCGTGGCGCGCTTCATCGCCATGACCCGCAAGGCCAAGCAGCTGCTGGTCAGCTCTGATGCGGCCTGGGACAAGATCGCTCCGCTCACCGGCGCGACCGATCCCACAATGCTCAGGACATACCGCGATCGTTATCGCGACGGCATTCCGCGCCGAAGCATCACGGACGAGGAGACGGATGCGCGCGTGCTCTATCGCGTGCTGGCCGAGATCGGCGGCCGTGATCTGGTCGGGCCCGCGGCCGAGCTCGATCCCGGCACGTTCTATCACGCGGTCCCCGGAGACTGAGGTGCTGCGCCTTTTCTCTTTCGCCCTGTTCCTTGCGATCTGGTGGATTGCCGCGCTGTTCGTCGGCGGTGCCAAGCTGCCCTCCCCGCCCGCCGTGCTCGACGTCATCATCGCCGAGGCCGCGAGCGGTGCGCTGTTCCTGCATCTCGGCGCCACGCTTGCCCGCGTCACGCTGGCCTTCGTGCTGGCGATGTCGGTCGGCAGCGCCATCGGTTATCTGATGGGGCGGGTGAAGCTCGCCGACCGGCTCGGCGATCCCTGGCTGATCCTGCTGCTCAACCTGCCGGCGCTGGTCGTGATCGTGCTCGCCTATATCTGGGCTGGGCTCACCGAAGCCGCGGCGATCGCAGCGATCGCCATCAACAAGCTGCCGACCGCGGTCGTCACCTTGCGCGAGGGCACGCGCGCGCTCGACCGTTCGCTCGACGAGATGGCGACCGTGTTCGCGATGCCGCGTTGGCGCGCCTTCCGCCATGTCGTGCTGCCGCAGCTTGCACCCTATATCGCGGCCTCCGCCCGCTCCGGCCTGTCGCTGGTGTGGAAGATCGTGCTGGTCGCCGAGCTGCTGGGGCGTCCGAACGGCGTCGGCTTCGAAATCGGCGTCGCCTTCCAGCTGTTCGACACGCCGCGCCTGCTCGCCTATTCCCTGACATTCGCCGCGGTCGTGCTCGTCATCGAAACCGCGCTGGTGCAGCCGTTCGAGGCCCGCGTAACGCGGTGGCGGCCCCGTGCGGCTTGAGGTCGAGATCACAGGCAAGACCTACGAGAGCGCTGCGGGCGGAGCGCACGACGTGCTGGCGCCGATCAGGTTCGCGCTGCAATCCGGCGAGGTCGGCGTGCTGATCGGCCCGTCCGGTTGCGGCAAGAGCACCATGTTGCGCATCATCCTCGGGCTCGACCGCGATTTCTCCGGCCAAGTCGCGCGCCCGCCCGAGGCGCGGATCGGCATGGTGTTCCAGGAGCCGCGGCTGCTGCCGTGGCGCTCGGTCGAGCAGAACGTGCGGCTCGCCGCGCCCAATGCCTCTGACGCCAAGTTGTCAGAGCTGTTCAAGATCCTCGAGCTGGAGGCGCATCGCAGCCACTTCCCCGGCGAATTGTCGCTGGGCCTTGCCCGCCGCGTGGCTCTCGCCCGCGCCTTTGCGGTCGAGCCCGATCTGCTCGTGCTCGACGAACCCCTCGCCTCACTCGACGACGCGCTCGCCGGCCGCCTGCGCGACGAGATCGCGACACTGGTGGCGAGCCGCCCGGTGATGACTCTGCTCGTCACCCACAGTCTCGATGATGCCATCCGTCTCGGCGACCGCCTGTTCTTCCTGTCGCCGCGGCCGGCGCGTATCGTGCAGGAGGTGCCGATTTCGATTCCGCGCAGCCAGCGCAGCGAAGGCGAGCTCGCCAGGATCAGGACGGAGCTTGCGGCGTTGCCGCTTGAATCGAAATGACCACTCGTGGTCAACTGCATCATCAGAGATTGTCGAGGGAGGTCACCATGCGCCGTCAGCTGATTGCGATCGGCATCCTGTTGGTTGCGATGCCGGGCACGACGCTTGCGCAGACCAAGGGCAAGGGCATCCGGCTCTGGAATCTCACCAGCGAGACCATCTCCGGCTTCCAGCTCGCACCGTCAGGCAAGACCGACTGGGGTCCGAACCAGTGCCTGAACGACAAGGACAAGGAGGTCGACCACGACGAGCGACTGCGCATCACCGGGGTCGAGCCCGGCCGCTACGACGCCAAGGTCAGCTATCCCAACTCACGGCAATGCGTGGTCCGCGACATCGAGATCAAAGCGGACGCCGTGTTCTCGATCGCCGACAAAGATCTGAAGGACTGCACCAAGTAGGTTACCAGACCCTCATGGTGAGGAGCGCGAAGCGCGTCTCGAACCATGAAGGCCCGGCCGATACAGCTCGGCCTCGATCCTTCGAGACGCCGCTTCGCGGCTCCTCAGCGACTGTGTTCTTTGTCAAGCGGGTTGCCATGGTTTTTGGTCCCTGAGCATGGCGTTGAGGATGGTGAGAAGCTTGCGAGCAACGGC
>NZ_JARXWB010000029.1 GCF_029892425.1 Bradyrhizobium sp. BR13661
CGCCAGGAAGCTTCTAACCGTGCTCAACGCAATGATGCGCGACCGAAAACCTTATATGATCGCCCCATCGACATAACAGTTGCCGGATCGGCGCTGCGCTTGTCCGGGACGACGATCTCGTTTGACGCGGCAGTTTACGAAATCAGCTACACCACGCTGCGCGCGCTCTTGAATTCCTTGCTTCCCTTGTCCAGCACGAACAGCGTTCCCTCGGCGACGCCGAAATAGGCGCCGTGCAGCTGCATCTGGCCGCCTTCGACGGCCTTGCGAACGAACGGGAACGTCATCAGGTTTTCCAGGCTGCGGAACACCGCGGCCTTCTCGATGCGCTCGACGAATTGGGCCATGCTCTCGTGGTCGCGCTGCTCGACCACTTCGCCCGGCTTGATGAACATCTGCATCCATTTGCCGATGAAGTCGCCCGGCGTGAGCGGCTCGATCTTGTCGACGAAGGCGCGGATGCCGCCGCATTGCGCGTGGCCGAGGATGACGATGTGCTTCACCTTCAGCACCGTCACGGCATATTCCAGCGCGGCCGAGACGCCGTGCGCGTTGCCGTCGGGCTGGTACACCGGCACGAGGTTGGCGATGTTGCGGACCACGAACAATTCGCCCGGGCCGACGTCGAAAATGGTTTCCGGCGCGACACGGCTGTCGCAGCAGCCGATCACCATCACTTCAGGGAACTGTCCCCTGACTGACAGCTCGCGATAGCGGTGCTGCTCGGCCGGCAGCCGCTGGGTGGCGAAGGCGTTGTAGCCTTCCAGCAAGTGCTTCGGGAATGTGATCATGGCCTATGCCTAACCATATACCGGTAGCGCGGACAAGCCTTTCGAATGGGCATGCCAGATGCTATCGGCTTCGGTCATAATAGACGAGGAAACCGGAAGGACCGCTCGCATGACCCGCCCGCGCCGCAGCCATCTGTTCATGCCTGGTTCCAATCCCCGCGCGCTGGAAAAGGCGCGGAATCTGGCGGCCGACGGCCTGATCCTGGACCTCGAAGATTCCGTCGCCCCGGACGCCAAGTCGGCTGCGCGCGACGGCATCGCCGCCGCGATTGCGGCCAAGGGCTTTGGCAAGCGCGAGATCCTGATTCGCACCAACGGCCTGGACACGCAATGGTGGGCCGAAGACGTCGCGATGGCCGCCAAGGCCTCGCCCGATGGCATCCTGGTTCCCAAGGTTTCAAGCATCGAGGATCTCAAGACCATTGACCGCGATCTCGCCCACCTCGGCGCCGCGCCATCAGTGAAGGTCTGGGCGATGATCGAGACCGCCCGCGCCGTGCTGCATGCCGAGGAACTGGCCGAGGCCGGGCGCGATCCCAACACGCGCCTGTCGGGCTTCGTGTTTGGCCCCAACGACATCTCGCGCGAGACGCGCATCAAGATGATGCCCGGCCGCGCCGCGATGATTCCGATGATCACCCATTGCATCCTGGCGACGCGCGCCGCCGGCCTCGAGATCCTCGACGGCCCCTATAGCGACATCGCCAACCCCGATGGCTTCGCCACCGAATGCGCGCAAGGCCGCGACCTCGGCTTCGACGGCAAGACGCTGATCCATCCCTCGCAGATCGAAGCCTGCAACGCGATCTTCACGCCGCCCGAAGAGGATGTCGCACGCGCCCGAAAAATCATCGCGGCGTTCGAGCTGCCCGAAAACGTCTCGCGCGGCGCGATCCGCCTCGACGGCGCGATGGTCGAGCGCCTGCACGCGGACATGGCCAGGCGTACGATCGAAATCGCGGATGCGATTGCTGCGATGGGGAAGGGCTGAGTTTATAGCCGGGCGCCCTGTCGCTCAGGTCGAAGGCTGTATGTTCGGCGAGATGCTGCTGCCGCCTGCGCGGCTATTGCCTTCTTCGCGCATTCTTCAACGTCTCGGAAGGCAACTCGCCGATTTCCCGACGATATTCGGATGCGAATCGCCCCAGATTCTGAAAGCCGCATTTGAACGCGACAGCAAGGACGCTGGTCTGTCCATCAGGCCGTCGCAACAGTTCTGCGGCACGATGAAGCCGGATGCGCCGCGCGAACTGGCCCGGTGATCCCCGTCCGGAATCTGAGAATTCGCGGAAAACGGTTCGCACGCTCACCTTGGCGACCTCGGCGATCCTCTCCAGATCGAGTGGCCGGTCCCAATGCGCTTCGATGTAGGACTCCACGACGTTGACCACCGATCGGCCGGCTCTCGGCGCGGGGCGCTGGAGCCGGTCGGAGAAATTGTGCCGGTGCGCGAGAAGCATCCGGACCATCATGGCGCGCTCGAGTTCGGCAATGGCGATGGGTGAGTAATCCTGCCCGAATCTTTCCAGTTCCTCGGCGAGCCTGAAAACGTCATGGCGCACCTGGGTCATCAGCACAGGATCGGCTTCGCTCGAGTCGAAACGCAAGGTCGCGTCGCTGGCGTCGCCGAGCAGGCTCCTCAACAGGCGGGCGATCCCAAAGGCGTCTATTCTCAGCACAAGCTGGCGGTAACCGGGTGCGAAATCCAGATCCAGCTTGGCGTCGCCGGAGATGATCGGACTCCAGGCCCCGATAGGCCCGCTCTTCCCATCGGTGTTGAAGGCGGCAGCTCCCTGGATGGAGAAGAGCTGGCGGAAGATTTGCGATTCGGGAAAGGACAGCGATGTTGCGCCGTCATAGGCGCAGAACGCGAGCCCGATGGACTCCAGGCGAACGAAATTGGCCTGGACGCCGAATTCGCGACCGCGCTTGTCGAATCGATCGGCGCCATACTCCGTGAACAGTCGCTCGCGCGCGACCTCGCTGTCGCGCGACCGAAACAACGGATAGCGGTCAAGATATGAGACGGCGCTCACAGCAGATTCCTCAGCATGAATAACTACCGAATCGGAGTCCGGGCGCTACCAATTGGAGATTGTATGGAAGGGTAGGGCGTGGGTGACTGATCCGGTGTCGGCGACGAACAACGGTTACGGAAATTGAGCCTGGTCAGCGAAACGTTCGGCTCAGTCGAATGGATCACATATTTCGCGGGCACACCGGCTACGGACGAAATTGCGAACTGCACTTGTGACGTTTCGACGCTGGCCTTCTGCCGAATATCGATACTGTTCTCAGCAGGACTGTCGCACCTCAGGGCCCAAGGGGCCGCCGAGATGGCGCCGTGTGGCTGTCAGGTTAAACGCCGTGGCAAAATGCGGCCATAGTGTCTGCGATCGGACAAATACTCTGATAATTCGATTGAGATATCCAGACATACGCACGGCCCCGCGATTGGGTGAAATTCGAACGAGGCTGGGGCCGCAGCAATTCGATGAATACTGAACGCAGGTTCGCGCATGTGCTGCGGACCCTGCGTCTATTTCGGAGCAGGAAAATGTTCGGTCGCAAGTCCCGGATTGATGCATCAGCGCGGCTCGACGCCATCGGCCGTTCGCAGGCGATGATCGAATTCAACCCGGATGGCACGATCATCACGGCCAACAAGAATTTTCTCGACGCTCTCGGGTATCGGCTCGACGAGATCCAGGGCAAGCACCACTCCATGTTCGTGCCGGCCGCCCAGCGGGACAGTGCCGAGTACAAGGCGTTCTGGGCTGCCCTGAACCGTGGCGAGTATCAGGCGCGCGAGTTCAAGCGGATCGCCAAGGGCGGTCGCGAAGTCTGGATCGAAGCTTCCTACAACCCGGTGCTGGACGGCAACGGCAAGACGGTGATGGTCGCCAAGATCGCGACTGAAATCACCCAGAAGAAGATCCGCAGCCTCGCCGATGCCTCCAAGATCGCGGCGATCGGCCGGGCCCAGGCCGTGATCGAATTCAAGCTCGATGGCACCATCGTCACCGCCAACGAGAACTTCTGTAACGCGCTCGGCTATTCGCTCGCGGAGATCCAGGGCAAGCATCACAGCATGTTCGTCGCGCCCGCCGAGCGTGACGGCGCTGCCTATCGCGAGTTCTGGGCGAAGCTCAACCGCGGTGAGTACCAGGCCGGCGAGTTCAAGCGCATCGGCAAGGGCGGCCGCGAGGTCTGGATTCTCGCCAGCTACAACCCGCTGTTGGACGAGGACGGCAAGCCGTTCGGCGTCGTCAAGTTCGCGACCGACGTCACCACCGAGAAGCTCAAGAGCGCGGATTCTGCCGGCCAGATCGCGGCCATCGACAAGGCGCAGGCCGTGATCGAGTTCAACATGGACGGCACGATCATCACCGCCAACGAGAACTTCCTGCACACGGTCGGTTATTCGCTGGCCGAGATCAAGGGCAAGCATCACAGCATGTTCGTCGAGCCGAGCGAGCGCGACGGCGCGGGCTATCGCGAGTTCTGGGCCGCGCTCAACCGCGGGCAGTACCAGGCGGCGGAGTACAAGCGCATCGGCAAGGGCGGCAAGGAGGTCTACATCCAGGCGTCCTACAATCCGATCATGGATCTCAACGGCAAGCCGTTCAAGGTCGTGAAATATGCCACCGACACCACCAAGCAGGTGCTGGTCCGGATGGGCAACGAGCGCGTCCGCGGCATGATGGAATCGGTCGCCGCCGGCTCGGAGGAATTGAACGCTTCGGTCCGGGAGATCTCCGAGGCCATGACCAAGTCGCGCGAGACCGCCAGCAGTGCGGTGGATCAGGTCGCCGCCGCCGATGCGCAGGCCCAGCGCCTCACCGAAGCCGCGCAGGCGATGAGCGGCATCGTCGAACTCATCAACAACATCACCGGGCAGATCAACCTGCTGGCGCTCAACGCCACGATCGAATCGGCGCGCGCGGGTGAAGCCGGTCGTGGTTTTGCAGTGGTGGCGTCCGAAGTGAAGAGCCTTGCCAACCAGGCCAAGCAGGCGACCGACAAGATCGGCGCGGAGATCGGCAGCCTCAACGGCATCTCCGGCGACGTCGTCAGCGCGCTGAGCTCGATCAAGCAGGCGATCAACAACGTCAGCGAATACGTCACCTCGACTGCTGCCGCCATCGAGGAGCAGAGCACGGTCACGAACGAAATGTCGACCAGCATGCAGCGGGCAGCGGCAGAAGCCGCCGCGATGGCCAGCCGCAGCTGACCGCGACGAAGCGATCGGCGCGCCGTCTCAGTGCTGGGCGACCTCGGCCCGATCGAGCGTTTCCAGCGTGGCGGCGTTGCCGCAATAGCCGTGATAGTTCTCCGCGGCCGTGCCGTCGGCGAGATCGCGATTGCATTGCGCCTTGTGAGCGCAGAGCGCGCAGACCCGCTCCATGTCGCGCAGCAACAGCGGTTGTGCCTGTCCGAGCCGCTCTTCGCTGATGCCGAGCTGCTCCAGCATTTTCGGCAGCTCGTCGGCAGCGTGGTGGCCGTGACGGACCAACTCCTCGAGATCCTCAGGCGCGATCCTGAGGTCGTTCGCGATCCGGTCGAAATCGGAGCGGTCGAGCTGCCGCATCTCGTTCAGCTCGCGGCGGTGCTTCAGCCAGCCGGCAAAGGACTCGATGAGGTCCTGGACGATGGGATAAGGCCTGCTTGCGGTGCTCATGGCGAAGCTCCAATGGCGTCGTGCGATGCAGCAAGACTAGGCAAAATGATGCAGGAGCGCGTTGCGCTGGATCAAACTCGGATCGCTTAGCCGCAGGCCATAGGTGCATCGCAATCGTATCTGGGGCACTGAACTTTCCCAGCCGTCATGGCCGGGCTTGTCCCGGCCATCCACGCCTTGCCTCTTGGCGCGAAGAACGTGGATGCCCGGGCCTTCGCCGCGCCGAAGCGGCTTCGGCCGCGCAGGCGGGACGAGCCCGGGCATGACGACCTCGTACGATGCTGCCTCGGAGTGCAGGAGAGCGGCCGCTACGCGAACCGCTCCACCGCCCAAGCAAACAGGCTGCCCGGCATCGGTGGCTGCAGCGAGCGCCCCTTGCCGGAGATGTGCAGGCCGATCACGTCGGGATCGGTGACGATGCCGAGATAGCTCGACGGCTCGAAGAACAGCTTCGGCTCGGAATGCACCGCGTAGAACGATCGCTTCGGCAACGCGCGCTGCAGATCGCCAGACCGGCGTGCAAGGATGGTCAAGGCCGGAGGCCCGAAGATGGCGATGCGAAGGTCGGACAGACGCTGCGAGCCGCCGCTCAGGCGCTTGATCGCAAAGCTCAGGCGATGGCTCAGCGACAGCCATTCCGGCGTCAGCTCCTCCTGCTCCATCAGATTCTCGAAGGCGCCGACGATCTGATGATCCTTTGGCAGATAGAGAACGGAGTTGCCGAGCCGGCGGGATCGCTCCCAGGCGAAGTAGGGCTTGGCCGGATCGATCTCGACGGGTTTCAGCAGCAGCACGTCGGCATCGAGCCAGAGGCCGAGATTCTTCGCCATCAGCTTCATGCGGAAGAAGTCGCTGAACTGCAGCGTGGTCCAGTCGCGCCAGCTGCCGTCCGGCTGCGGCGGCCGCAACCGTTCGGAGAAGGTGTGCGGCAGGATCGCTTCGGCATCCGCGTTGTCGACGCCCGCGGGCAGGCCTGGAATGGTGTCGAAGCTATAGACTGTGACCTTGTGGCCGGCAGCCAGCTGCGAGCGCAGGCAGGTCTGGCGCAGCGCGTCCATCGGGCCATGCCAGAAGGTGACGATCTCGGGCAGCATGAGGCAGAGCTATACGGGATATCAGGGGCAAAGAAAAAGCCCCGGCGCGGCTCGCACCGGGGCTCGAACGAAAATCTGAAACTACGCCCAGGCGCGTTCGCGCTTGAGCTTTTCTTCATAGGTGTCGATCGAGGACTTCTTCTCCATCGTCAGACCGATGTCGTCGAGGCCGTTGATCAGGCAGTGCTTGCGGAACGGGTCGATCTCGAATTTGACCTTGCCGCCATCGGGACCGCGAATCTCCTGGTTCGGCAGGTCGATCGTCAGCGTCGCGTTGGCGCCGCGCTCGGCGTCGTCGAACAGCTTGTCGAGGTCTTCCTGCGACACGCGGATCGGCAGAATGCCGTTCTTGAAGCAGTTGTTATAGAAGATGTCGCCGAACGAGGTCGAGATCACGCAGCGGATGCCGAAATCGAGCAGCGCCCAGGGCGCATGCTCGCGGCTCGAGCCGCAGCCGAAATTGTCGCCGGCAACCAGCACCTTCGCATTGCGATAGGCTGATTGGTTGAGGACGAAATCCGGGTTCTCGCTGCCGTCGTCCTTGTAGCGCTGCTCGGAGAAGAGCCCCTTGCCAAGGCCGGTCCGCTTGATGGTCTTGAGGTACTGCTTCGGAATGATCATGTCGGTGTCGACATTGATGATCTTCAGCGGCGCCGCGACGCCTTCCAGCGTGGTGAACTTGTCCATTGTGGGCTTCCTGGTTCGAATTCAGGGACGGCTGTTTAGCCCGGTTGGTGCACGAATCCTAGGCCGGATTCGGCAATCTTGGTCTGTCAGGTTGGCGGAGCCATGCTGTCGGGGACAAAGCCGGTCGGTAGGCCGTCGATGCTCTTCACGTTTTTCAGGCCCCAGTATTTTCGTAAGTTTTTGATGCCCTGCGCCGTCCAGTAGCGCACCAGGCTGCCACGCTCTTGCTTGTAGTCGAACAGTGGCACGCCCATGCCGCACGACGTCTGCACGAGGTCGACCGAGAGGCGCACGATCTGGCGGGCGCCTGTCATCTCTTCGAACCGAGGAGCGAGATCGGCGTATTCAGGCGTGCCGCGCATCAACGATCGGCCCTGGCCATAGAGCCGCAGGACAACCGGCGGGCCCTCGAAGGCGCAAAACATGATGGTCAGGCGCTTGTCATCGGAAGCCATCAGGTGCGCGCGGGTTTCGCTGCCGCTGCCGGTGCAATCGAGGTAGGCGACATCATTGTCCCCGAGCACCCGGAACGAGGATAGGCCCTTGGGGGACACGTTGATGCGTCCCTTCGGCGGGGCGCTCGCGACGAAGAAGATCTTCTGCCGCTCGATGAAAGCCCTGTGCTCGGGCTCGATCCCAGCAAATTGCTTGCCCATGTCTGTGCGTCCTTCGAAGCCGGAACAAAAGCTAGCACGCCGTTGATACCGGTTTAAGGACCAATTTTATGCTGGTATAAAAACCACCATGAAAGGACAGGACCCCATCGCTCCGGCACTCTCGCTCAGCGCGTTCTTGCGGGCGCTCCGGGAGCGCCAGTCGCCGGCAGAATTCGGCCTCGCCGCCGGACCACGGCGGCGCACCCCCGGCCTGCGGCGCGAGGAGGTGGCCCAGCTCTGCGGCCTCAGCGTCACATGGTACACGTGGATCGAGCAGGGGCGCGATGTCTCCGTCTCCGCTCCGGCACTTGCGCGTCTCGCCAACGGATTGCGCCTGTCACGGGCCGAGCGCAGCTACCTCTTCGAAGTTGCGGGTAAGCGCGATCCCGAGCGCCCCGGCAACACCGATGATCCGCCCGACGAGGTCCTCGCCTGCGTCGATGCGATCGATGGGCCCGCCTACATCCTCGATCGCACATGGCGCGCGCGTCGCTGGAACGCGAAAGCGTCGCTCCTGTTTGCAGGATGGCTCGATGCCGACGGCGAAAAAAATCTGCTGCGCTACATCTTCCTCAGGCCTGAGGCGCGAACCCTGATCCTTGACTGGACCTCGCGCGCGCGTCGCGTCGTCGCAGAGTTCCGCGCGGCCGTGACAGTCTATTCTGACGACCCCGAGATTCGCCGGCTGGTCGAGGAGCTGAGACTGGGAAGCCCCGACTTCGAACGCTGCTGGGAAGCGCAGGGCGTTCTGGCGCGCGAAGGCGGCGAACGTGCGTTCGATCATCCGACCATGGGGCGGCTGCACTATCAGCAGGTGTCGCTGTCTCTCGCGGGATGGCCCGACTATCGACTGACGATGCTCCTCCCTGCACCGCGCGTTGATCAGTCCGCGCCCTACTCTGCCTGAGCCTCGATATCAGCCATATCGTCGTCCGAAAGGCCGAAATGGTGGCCGATCTCGTGGATCAGGACGTGGCGGACGATATGGCCGAGGCTCTCGTCGTGCTCGGCCCAGTAGTCCAGGATCGGCCGGCGATAGAGCCAAACCAAGTTGGGCAGCCGCGCCACGTCGCCCAAACTCTGCTGGGGCAGGCCGACGCCCTGGAACAGGCCGAGCAGGTCGAACTCGCTCTCGCATTCCATCTCGTCGAGGACCTCCTCGGTGGGGAAGTCGTCGACGCGGATGATCAGGCCTTCGCAGAGCCCACGAAACTCCGCCGGCAGGCGCTCGAAAATGTCGTGCGCCGTCACTTCCATCTCGGCCAGCGAGGGCGCTTTCAGGTCGGTCCACATGGGCACCTCTTAGCGCGGGTTTCGCGGTGATGCATCCGGCTTTATAAGCGCGCGAGGTTGACGCGCGCTGCCAAAACGGGGAGCGTGGGGCCGGTGGGAGCCCAATGCGAGGGCGGTTCAGGTGGGCGGGAAAATGCGAGCAAAAACAACGGTGGCTCTACTGTGCATGGGGTTGTTTTCGCAAGTCGGCGTGAGCGCCCAGGCGGAAACGGCCGGCACGGTGGTCCGCATGGCCCAGGCGGTCTCACCCGACGCTCCGCCACCGCGGAAGCGGCCCCAGACGCGCCTGCGCGTCACGCCCTATTACTCACCTGACGGCGTCTATCCGCGCTACAATCCGGGCCCGGATGCGGTCCGCGAATGCAACGCCACCTATGTTCAGGAATACCGGCCGAGCGGCACGGTGATCGTGCCGCATATGAGCTGCTACTGGCGTCGCGGCTGATCGAGAGCCTAGTGCCCGCGCAGCGCGCCGATCAGGCCCGCGCCGACGACGATCGCCGAGGCGCCATAAACCAGGATCGCCATCACGAGCTGCGTCAGCGGGCTTGCCGTGCCGCCCTGGACGCCCGGCCCTTGCGAGGCCAGCGCCGAACCCGCGCCGAGCAAGATGCCCGCCGCGATCGCGAGGCCGGATATCCGCAATCCCTGTAGCTGTGGCATGACCATCTCCTGCATGCGCTCGACCAGAAGATACGCGTGTCGCTGACGGCTGGTTTTCGTCGGCGTCCGGAATGTTGCGCCGATGTTCAGGAACTTTGCCTGTGCCCCTCTGCATTCATCCATGGGGCGCGTTCAGCCATAACAGATTCAGGCCCGGCATTCCAGATCGGGTGCTTTTAACTTGCGGGCGGCCGCGTGATCCTCTCATGTTACGTGCGGAGGTCGTCATGACGAGATGGATCGCGTTGGCCGTTGCCGTTGGGCTTTCCGCAAGCCTGCCTCAAATGTCCGCCGCGCAGAAGGTGACGAAGCTGCCGGACGCCTCCGCGGGGCGCGCGGTGTTCGATGGGCGACGGCATGTTCGATACGACGCCACGCGATACGTTCCGCGTCCCGATCCGCCTTATTACGCGCGGCCCGTCTACTACCGTCCCTATCCCTATGGCGTGCCCGCACCGTTCGTGATCGGCTACGGGCCGTTTTGGTGACGCGGCTTGCCAGCGGAGCGTCGTTCATTCATGGCGCGTTCACGTCGTTGTCCTTAGCTTCATCGAGGGAACGACAGGGAGAGATTCCATGCTGAGGACCTTGCGTCCCCGGACAAGCTCGTTGCGCTTGCTCGGGCTTGCCGCATTTGCCGTTCTGATGCTGTCGTCAGGGACCGCGCGCCGCGCTGAAGCGATGACGCCGATCAATCCGACGGCGCTGCCCGCGGCGCAGGCTGCAAGCGACGACATGATGATCCAGGTCCGCCATGGCGGCGGTGGTGGAGGCTTTCACGGAGGCGGCGGACATTTCGGCGGCTTCCATGGTGGCGGAGGTCACTTCGGTGGCTACCACGGCGGTGGCTTCCACGCCGCGCCGGCTTTCCATGGCGGCGGCTATCGTTATGGCGGCTTCCGCTATGGCGGATATGGCGGCTATCACCGTCATTGGGGCGGCGGCTACTATCGCCCGCATTACGGCTATCGCCACTTCCACCGGCGCTATTATGACGGCGGCTACTATCCCTACTACCACTATCCGCGCCGCTGCCGGATCATCTGGACCTATTACGGTCCGCGCCGCATCTGCCGCTGGCATCGCTGGCATTACCCGTACCGCTATTGGTAAGTGCGGTCGAAATGAAGAGGGCGCCGTCGCGGCGCCCTTTTCATTGCGTGGCTCAAAGCCAGCCCTTCACATTCCAGGATGACGGCTTCCACCGCATCAGCGTCTCGATCTTCCACTTCTTGAACATCGCGGGCGGCCAGCGGCTCAACCGCGAGGTCTCCTCCACCTCGGGCTTGGCGACGATACGGAGCGGCGTGGCGCGCCGCCGGTGCTGGCGGGTCGCATCGCTGATCAGATCGACATATTCAGGCTTGTTGGCCATGACACTGCGTCCTCGCGAGGACGCAGTGTCGGCGCAGCCGATTAACGGCGGTTTACCGCATCAGTTACAATTGTGGGACCAGCTCAGCGCCAATCCCTGACGTCGACGAAGTGACCCGCGATCGCCGCTGCTGCCGCCATCGCCGGTGACACCAGATGCGTGCGGCCCTTGAAGCCCTGGCGGCCTTCGAAGTTGCGGTTCGAGGTCGAGGCGCAACGCTCTTCCGGAGCCAGCTTGTCCGGGTTCATCGCGAGGCACATCGAGCAGCCCGGCTCGCGCCATTCGAAGCCGGCCTTGATGAAGATCTTGTCCAGACCCTCAGCTTCCGCCTGCTCCTTCACGATGCCGGAGCCCGGCACGACCATGGCGTTGACATGCGCCGAAACGGTCTTGCCCTCGGCGATCTTCGCAGCGGCGCGCAGGTCCTCGATGCGGCCGTTGGTGCAGGAGCCGATGAAGATGCGGTCGACCTTGATGTCGGTGATCTTCGTGCCCGCCGTCAGGCCCATGTATTTCAGCGCGCGATGCTTGGAGAGGCGCTTGGCTTCATCAGTGATCTTGTCGGGGTCGGGCACGACACCGGTCACCGAGATGACGTCCTCAGGCGACGTGCCCCAGGTCACGATTGGCGGCAGCTTGGCGGCGTCGAGGCGCAGCTCGTTGTCGAAATGCGCGCCCTCGTCGGAGCGCAAGCGCTCCCAGTAGCGCATCGCCGCATCCCAATCGGCGCCCTTCGGGGCTTTGGGGCGGCCGCGCAGGAAGTCGAACGCCTTCTGGTCTGGCGCAACGAGGCCGGCGCGGGCGCCACCTTCGATCGACATGTTGCAGACCGTCATGCGGCCTTCCATGCTGAGTGCGCTGATCGCATCGCCGGCGTATTCCAGCACGTAGCCGGTACCACCCGCGGTGCCGATCTCGCCGATGATGGCCAAAATAATATCCTTGCCCGTCACACCATCAGGCAATTTGCCGTCGACGGTGACGCGCATGTTCTTCGCCTTCTTCTGGATCAGCGTCTGCGTCGCCAGCACGTGCTCGACCTCCGATGTGCCGATGCCGTGCGCGAGCGCGCCGAACGCGCCATGCGTCGAGGTGTGGCTGTCACCGCAGACGATGGTGGTGCCGGGCAGCGTAAAACCCTGCTCGGGGCCGATGACGTGGACGACGCCCTGGCGCTTGTCGAACTCGTTAAAATATTCGATGCCGAATTCCCTGGCGTTGTCGGCCAGCGCCTTGATCTGCTCGATGCTCTCAGGGTCCGGATTCGGCTTGGTGCGGTCGGTGGTCGGCACGTTGTGATCGACGACGGCGAGCGTCTTCTCGGGCGCGTGGACCTTGCGACCGGTGGCGCGCAGGCCTTCGAACGCCTGCGGCGAGGTCACTTCGTGCACCAGATGGCGATCGATATAGAGCAGGCAGGTGCCGTCCTCGGCTTCGTGCACCAGATGGTCGTTCCAGATCTTGTCGTACAGGGTGGTCGGCTTGGACATGAGCTTAAGCTCCGGGAATGTTGGTAACGGAAAAGCGCGGTCACGCGCGGGGCAACAGAGTCGTATGCAGCGCAGCCTTTAAGCTGCGGAACTAAGCTCTGACGTTGCCGAGGTCGCGAAGCGTCCGAAGAACCGGCCAGGCAGCCGGGAGCGATCGTCGATGACGACGCGCCGGGGCGAGACGAAGCTGGTCAGATCTGGAAACATTCCAAGCATATATAGCAGGCCGAATTGGAAGCGCGAGTGCCTTGACGCGCACGGCTGACGCAACAAAAAAGCGCGGGGTGTGGCCCCGCGCTCTCGAAATTCGACTGTAAGCGCAAGCTTACTCGTTGACGGCGGCCTTGGCGTGCTCAGTCTTCTCGACGATGCGGGCCGACTTGCCGCGGAGGTTGCGGAGGTAATAGAGCTTGGCACGACGCACCTTGCCGCGACGCACCACCTTGATCGAGTCGATCATCGGCGACATCACCGGGAACACGCGCTCGACGCCTTCGCCGTAGGAGATCTTGCGGACGGTGAAGCTCTCGTTGAGGCCACCGCCGGAACGGCCGATGCAAACGCCCTCATAGGCCTGCACGCGGGTGCGGTCGCCTTCGACGACCTTCACGTTGACGATCACGGTGTCGCCGGGACCGAATTCCGGAATGTCCTTGCCGGCGGCGAGCTTGTCGAATTGCTCTTGCTCGAGCTGCTTGATCAGGTTCATGGGTAAATCTCCATCGACGCGCCCAGCCTTGCGAAACGGGGGCCGCGCGAAATTCGTTTATCCAGCCATTGCGGATGTGGCCGCTCCTATAAGGCAAGCCGGAGCGTTTGTCACCCGTCTGTCTTGTTTTTTGGCGTTTTTTGGCGCCGGGGCCGATTCGGTGCCTTCGGCGGGATTTGGGCCCATAAATCGGGCCGTCGGGCCTCCGTCAGGGCCTCGGATTGCGCCCGCCGCCAGCTGGCGACCTTGGCGTGGTCGCCCGAGGTCAGGATCTCCGGGATCGGAACGCCCTCGAACAGCTGCGGCCGGGTGTATTGGGGGTATTCGAGCAGGCCGTCGGAAAAGCTCTCCTCGGTTCCCGAGGCTTCCTTGCCCATGACGCCCGGCAGCAGCCGGACGCAGGCGTCAATCAGGGCCAGGGCTGCGATTTCGCCCCCCGACAGCACAAAATCGCCGATCGAGACCTCCTCCAGACCGCGGCCATCGATCACCCGCTGGTCGATGCCCTCGAACCGCCCGCAGACGATCAGGGGGCCGGGGCCCTGGGCCAGCTCCCTGACGCGGGTCTGGGTCAATGGCCGACCTCGGGGGCTCATCAGCAGCTTGGGGCGGTCCGGTCCGATCGCCGCGGCATCGATCGCTGCCGCCAGAACGTCAGCCCGCAGCACCATGCCCGGGCCGCCGCCGGCCGGGGTGTCGTCAACGCTGCGATGGCGGTCCGTGGCGGAGGCCCTGATGTCCCGCGCCTCGATCTGCCAGAGGCCGGAGGCCAGCGCCCGGCCGGCCAGGCTGACGCCGAGCGGCCCCGGAAACATCTCCGGAAACAGCGTCAGCACCGTCGCGCGCCAGGGGGAAGGGTTGGTCATGTCAGTCAGCTTAGCCAAAACCACGGCGTGTGGTTATGGGTCCCTGCCTTTGCCGGAGGGATCATCGCCTTCGATCTCCTGCGGCAGCGCGATCACGACGCGGCCGCCGGCGATGTCGACCTCGGGCACGACCGCGTTCGTGAACGGCAGCAGCATCGTCGCGCCCTTCAGCGGTGCGATCTCGATGATGTCGCCGGCGCCGAAATTATGGATGGCGAGCACGCGGCCGAGCGCATCGCCATCGATGGTGACGGCGGCGAGCCCGATCAGATCGGCGTGATAATATTCGTCGTCATCGGTCGCGGGCAGTTTTTCGCGCGCGACGTAGAGCTCGATGCCGTTGAGGCGTTCCGCCTCATCGCGGGTCGTGACGCCCTTGAACGTCGCTACCAGATGGTCCTTGGCTTCGCGGGCCTGCGCCAGTTCGAACTGGCGCTTGCCGTCCTTGGTGAGAAGCGGACCGTAGCGCTTCACGGCAAAGGGATCTTCGGTGAAGGTCCACAATTTGACCGCGCCGCGCACACCATGCGCGGCGCCGATCCGCGCGACGCAGATCAGCGCCGACATGGCCTAGCCTTAGCCCTTCGCAGCGGCTTCAGCCTGCGCCTTGCGCTCCTTGCGCGGCACGGCCTTCTCGGGGTTGTTGCGCGCTTCGCGCTTCTTGACGCCGGCGGCATCGAGGAAACGGGCGACGCGGTCCGACGGCTGCGCGCCCTTGGCGAGCCAGGCCTTCACCTTGTCCATGTCGAGCTTCAGGCGGGTCTCGTTGTCCTTCGGCAGCAGCGGGTTGAAATGGCCGAGACGCTCGATGAATCGGCCATCGCGGGGGAAGCGGGAGTCGGCGACGACGACGTGATAGACGGGACGCTTCTTGGTGCCTGCGCGGGCGAGGCGGATAACGACGGACATTGAGTTCTCCTTTAAAGTACAGTCTGTTTGGCTGATTGGTATTTTCGCGTTGCGCGAGACCGATGCGATCCCTCGCGACGAATTCCTCATTTCTTCTTGCCTGGAAATCCGCCGAGGCCCGGCAGCGTCGGCTTGCCGCTCAGACCGGTCAGTCCAGGAACGTTCGGCAGGCCGGTGCGAAGACCGGCCGGCAAATCCTTCGGCAGGCTGGGTAGACCCTGACCGCCGCCGCTCTGCATCTTCTCCTGCAGCGCCTTCATCTCGTCCGGAGACGGCATCTTCATGCCGCCGCCGAAGCCCATCGCCTGCGCGATGCCGGCGAGCGGGCCGCGCTTGCCCGAGCCCATCGCCTTCATCACGTCGGCCATGTTCCGGTGCATCTTCAGCAGCTTGTTGACGTGCTCGACGCTCTGGCCGGAACCAGCGGCGATACGCTTCTTGCGGCTGGCCTTGAGCACGTCGGGATGACGGCGCTCGTCGCGCGTCATGGAATCGATGATCGCGACCTGGCGCTTCAGGATCTTGTCGTCGATGCCGGCCGCGGCGATCTGATTTTTCATCTTGGAGATGCCGGGCATCATGCCCATCAGCCCGCTGATGCCGCCCATGTTGGCCATCTGCAGCAGCTGCTCGCGCATGTCGTTGAGGTCGAATTGACCCTTGCGCATGCGCTCGGCAGTGCGCGCGGCCTTCTCGGCGTCGATATTGGCGGCGGCGCGCTCGACCAGCGAGACGACGTCGCCCATGCCGAGGATGCGGCCGGCGATACGATCGGGATGAAAATCTTCCAGCGCGTCGGTCTTTTCACCCGTGCCGATCAGCTTGATCGGCTTGCCGGTGACCGCGCGCATCGACAGCGCAGCGCCGCCGCGGCCGTCGCCGTCGACACGCGTCAGCACGATGCCGGTGAGGCCGACGCGCTGGTCGAAGGAGCGCGCGAGATTCACGGCGTCCTGGCCGGTCAGCGAGTCCGCGACCAGCAGCACTTCGTGCGGGTTGGCGGCCGCTTTGATCGCGGCCGCTTCCGCCATCATCTCTTCGTCGAGCGTGGTACGGCCGGCGGTGTCGAGCAGCACGATGTCGTAGCCGCCGAGCTTGCCGGCCTCTAACGCGCGCTTCGCAATCTGCGGCGGCTGCTGGCCCGCGACGATCGGCAGCGTCGGAATGTCGAGGTCGCGTCCGAGCACCGCGAGCTGCTCCATCGCCGCCGGGCGATAGACGTCGAGCGAGGCCATCAGCACCTTGCGCTTGTCGCGCTGGACCAGGCGGCGGGCGAGCTTGGCGGTGGTGGTGGTCTTACCGGAGCCTTGCAGGCCGACCATCATGATCGGCACCGGCGGCACGGAATTGACGTCGATGGTCTGGCTTTCGGCGCCGAGCGTGTTGATCAGCTCGTCATGGACGATCTTGACCACCATCTGGCCTGGCGTGACCGACTTGACGACGGTGGCGCCGATCGCCTGCTCGCGGACGCGTTCGGTGAAGCTGCGCACGACCTCGAGCGCGACGTCAGCCTCGAGCAGCGCGCGGCGCACCTCGCGCATCGCAGCATCGACGTCCTTTTCGGTCAGCGCACCGCGCCCCGTCAGACGATCGAGAATGCCACCAAGCCGTTCCGACAGATTGTCGAACAATGAAGTTGTCCTTGTCCTGCTCGCCAGAATGGCGATCTTCCAAACACCTTTGCGCCCGAGGGCGCATAGCGCTGTCGGGCGTTGACCTCTGGCCTCCAGGGCCAGTCGGCGGGTCGAAAAGAAAGCCTTTCCGAGAAAGTGGCGGGGTTAAACGCCGCTCAGGCCTGAAAGTCAAGGAAAGTTAGGGGGGCGGGGCGCCTCTGCCGGGGCAAGGCCTTGAAAACGGGCGCTTTCCGCCGATGGGTTCCTTTTTCGGCGGCCCCGCCCATATAGCCGGTGATGTCTTACCTCTGCCACCAACCTTGATGTCTCGCATGAAAACCTATGACGGCCCCGTCTCCGACCATTTCAATGGTCTGCATTTCTTCGACCCGGACGGCTCGCCGCCAAAATCGCTCAGCGAGGTGCTGCGCTGGCAGCTCAGCCGTGGGCGGGAGCGCGCGAGATGGCCCGTGTGGGTTCCGAGCCCTCACGCCGACACTCCGCCGGAGCGGGTCGACGGCGACAAGGTCCGGCTTTCTTTCGTCGGCCACGCCAGCTGGCTGATCCAGACCGGTGGCCTCAATATCCTCGTCGATCCTGTCTGGTCCTCGCGGGTCTCGCCGGTCGCCTGGGCCGGGCCGAAGCGGCACAACGATCCCGGCATCGCCTTCGAAAAGCTGCCTGACATCGACGTCGTGCTGGTTTCGCACGGCCACTACGATCATTTGGACATCGCGACATTGTCGCGGCTCGCAAAGAATTTCGCGCCGCGCGTGGTCACCCCGCTCGGCAATGACGTGACGATGCGCAGCGCCGACTCCACCATCAAGGTGGAGGCCTTCGACTGGCATGATCGCGTCGAGCTCGGTGGTGGCATTGCCGCGCATCTCGTGCCGACACGGCACTGGACCGCGCGCGGCATGTTCGATCGCAACAAGGCGCTGTGGGCGAGTTTTGTGTTGGAGACGCCGGCCGGGAAAATCTACGTCGTCTGCGATTCCGGCTATGGCGATGGCAGCCATTTCCGCCGCGTCGCCGAGCAGCACGGGAAGTTGCGTCTGGCGATCCTGCCCATCGGTGCCTACGAGCCGCGCTGGTTCATGCGCGACCAGCACATGAACCCGGAAGATGCGGTGAAGGCTCTGGCGGATTGCGGCGCAGAGCAAGCCCTCGGGCATCATCACGGCACGTTCCAGCTGACGGATGAGGCGATCGACGCGCCGGCAAAAGCGTTGGTGGAAGCGCTCGATGCCGCGAAGATTCCGCAGGAGCGGTTCGTGGCGATGAAGCCGGGACAGGTGGTGGAGATTTAGGTCTCTCTACGCACACCGCTCGTGCCCCGGACGCAGCGCAGCGCTACTTTAGCGGTGCGCTGCAGAGCCGGGGCCCATGTCGCAGTGGTGTGCCGTGTTGCTTGCTGGGTCCCGGCTCTGCGCAGCAACGCTGGCGCGTTGCAGCGTGTCCGGGACACAAGACTTACTGCCCCTGCTTGATCGCCCAACTCACATTCACCGTCACCGACAGCGTTTCCTCGCCCGGCGCAACCGCGGCAGGGGCTGCCATCGGCGCTGCAGCCATGCGGCCTTTGAACAGAGGCATCGGCGCGCCACCCTCAGAGACGCTGAGCGGCGCGCCCAGCGTGACGCCGTTGGCCTTGGCATAGATCTCGGCCTTGCGCCGCGCGTCCGCGACCGCCTGCTCGCGCGCATCGTCGAGCAGCTTTGAGGCCTGCGTCACTTCGAACGAGATGTTGCCGATGTCGTTCGCACCGGCGCTGACCAGCGTGTCGATGATGCCGGCGACCTTGGTCACGTCGCGGATCTTCACCGTGACGCGGTTGGAGGCACGGAAGCCGACCACTGGCGAGGCACCGCTCGAGCGGTTCGGCGCATATTGCGGCTGCAACGACAGGCGCGAGGTCTGGTAGTCCTTCTCCGGGATGCCTGCGCCCTTCAGCGCCAGCAGCACCTTGCCCATCGCAGCGTTGTTGGCGTCAGACGCTTCCTTCGCCGATTTGGCGTCGTTGGCAACACCGGCATCGATCTGCGCCAGATCAGGCGCCGCCGAGACCGTCGCCTCGCCGCTCACCGAGATGGCGGACGGAAAATCCTCGGCGAGCGCGGGCGTCGCCAGCAGCGTGGCGGCGAAAAGGGCAACAACGGCGACAGGCTTCTTCATCGGTCTCACTTCAGCGGCACGAACACGTTGATCACGAGCTTGTCCTCGGCCGTCTTGAGCGGATCGGTGAGGTACTCCTCGATGAAGGTGTCCTTGGCTTCCAGCTTCTTGTCGTCGAGGTGATTGGTGATCGCCTCATAGGTGTTGTCCATGTTGTCGTAAGAGCCGCGATGGACGAATTTCAGCGCCTTGCCCTCCGGCGATTTGCCGATGCTCATGTCCTTGCTCAGGTTCTTCGGGTCCTGCTCGACCGGGATCTCGGCGAGGAAGGTGAAGCCGGTGTCGTCAGTCGAGGTGTAGACGATCATCGAATTGCCGGCATGCTTGATGCCCTGCTTGTCGAGCAGCGTGTTCAACGCCTTGAAGGCGTCGACCAGGGTGTCGAAGGCCGAGTCCCAGTTGGCGGTGCCCTTGACCATCACGACCTTCTTGGCTTCGAGCGTGGTTTCCAGGCCAAAGGGATCGGCGGTCTGAACCGGAGCAGGGGTGGCGGCCGCCGCCGGGGGCGGTGCCGCCGGGCTCGGCGAGGCGCTGGCTGCGGGTGAAGGCGTTGTGGCAGGCGCCGGCGATGCGCTGGCTGCCGGAGACGGCGTTGCCACTGGCGCGGGCGAAGCGCTCGCGGCCGGGGAGGGCGAGGCCGACGGGGCAGGCGAGGGGCTCGCTGAGGCCGCCGGCGCCGGGCTCGGCGTCTGCGCGAGAGCGCCTGACAGGCCGAACGACAGGGCCGCTGCCGGGATCAGCGCGGCCAGAGCAAGACGACGAAACCCGATCATTTTATTCTCCCCAAGAAACTTCCGCATCAAGGCCTGAGCGCCCAGGCCCAAATCCGGCCGCGCATCCCGGATCGCGCGAACTGCGCCGTTCTAACACGCGAGCGCCAAATTCGTCCCATGACAGATGCGTCATGGCAGACGCCCAGGCCTCGGATGCCAAATCACTGGCCAAGCCGCCAAGGATCGCCATATAAGGCAGGCGAAATTCAGGAATTTTCATGAGCGCGCTGGCCAACCACGCATTTGCCAAGATGAACGGCATCGGCAACGAGATTGTCGTTGTCGACATGCGCGATTCCGCGGGCAAGGTCACGCCTGGTGATGCCCGCGCGGTGGCGTCCGCGGATGGCGGTGTGCCCTATGACCAGCTCATGGTGCTGCAGAAGCCGCGGCTCGATGGCACCGAAGCCTTCATCAGCATCTACAACAGCGACGGTTCGGAAGCCGGCGCCTGCGGCAACGGCATGCGTTGCGTGGTTCGCCGCATCTTCGAAAAAACCGGACAGGCCACGGCGACCTTCCAGACCGCAGCCGGCCTGCTCAATGCCTGGCAGGGTCCGGCGCCTGATCTCTACACCGTCGACATGGGCGCGCCGAAGTTCGGCTGGCAGGACATTCCGCTGGCGGAGGAGTTTCGCGACACCCGCTACATCGAATTGCAGATCGGGCCGATCGACAATCCGATCCTGCATTCGCCGTCGGTGGTCAGCATGGGCAATCCGCATGCGATCTTCTGGGTCGACGACGTCAGCGCGTATGATCTCGAGCGCTTCGGGCCGCTCTTGGAAAATCATCCGATCTTCCCTGAGCGCGCCAACATCACGCTCGCCCATATCGTCGACCGCGAGCACATCACGATGCGCACCTGGGAGCGCGGTGCGGGGCTCACCCGTGCGTGCGGCTCGGCGGCCTGCGCGACGGCCGTTGCAGCGGCGCGGCTGAAGCGCACCGAGCGCAAGGTCGAGATGACGCTGCCGGGCGGCAAGCTCGGCATCGAATGGCGCGAGCGCGACGATCACGTGCTGATGACAGGCACCGCGACCTTCGAATATGAAGGCCATTTCGATCCGGCGCTGTTCGCGCCGGTGGGCTGATGGCCGTCGACATCGTCACCTTCGGCTGCCGCCTCAACGCTTTCGAGGCCGAGGTGATCCGCCGCGAGGCGGAAGGTGCCGGCCTTTCCGATACCATCGTCATCAACAGCTGTGCCGTCACCAACGAGGCGGTGGCGCAGGCACGGCAGTCGATCCGAAAATTGAAGCGCGAGCGGCCGGAAGCGCGCATCGTCGTCACCGGCTGCGCGGCGCAGACGCAGAGCGCGATGTTCGCCGACATGGCCGAGGTCGATCGCGTCGTCGGCAATGACGACAAGATGCGCGGTGATGCCTGGCGCGCGGCCCGCGATGCCTTCGATCTCGGCGCCAGCGAGAAGATCGCCGTCAGCGACATCATGGCCGTGAAGGACATGGCGCCGCATCTGATCGACGGCTATGCCAGCGGCCTGCCGCGCGTGTTCGTGCAGGTGCAGAACGGCTGCGACCACCGCTGCACCTTCTGCATCATTCCCTATGGCCGCGGCAATTCCCGCTCGGTGCCGATGGGCGCTGTGGTGGATCAGGTGCGGACGCTGGTGGAGCGCGGCCATGCCGAGATCGTGCTGACAGGCGTCGATCTCACCAGCTATGGCGCTGACCTGCCGGGCGCGCCAAAGCTTGGCCTGCTGACCAGGCAGATCTTGCGACACGTGCCGGAGCTGAAGCGGCTGCGCATCTCCTCGATCGATTCGATCGAGGCGGACAGCGATCTGTTGGATGCCATTGCCGACGATATCAGGCTGATGCCGCATCTGCATCTGTCGCTGCAGTCCGGCGACGACATGATCCTGAAGCGGATGAAGCGGCGGCATTCGCGCAGCGATTCGATTGCATTTTGCGATCAGGTGCGGCGCCTGCGCCCGGATATCGCCTTCGGCGCCGACATCATCGCGGGCTTTCCGACCGAGACCGAGGAGATGTTTGCGCGCTCGCTCGATCTCGTCGAGGAATGCGGCCTGACGTTCCTGCACGTCTTCCCCTATTCACCGCGCCCGGGCACGCCAGCCGCAAAGATGCCGCAGGTGGCGGGTGGCGCGATCAAGGAACGCGCGAAGCGGTTGCGTGCGGCTGGAGAAGTGGCGTTACGACAACGGCTGCAGGCCGAGATCGGCGCGACGCGCGATGTGCTGATCGAGAGCGATGGTCAGGGGCGCACCGAGCACTATCTCCCGGTCGCGATCGCAGGCGAGCGCGTCGGTAGCGTCGTGCCGCGAAGGATTGTTGGTAATGATGGCGAGCGGCTGATCACACACTGAACTGTCGTCCCGGCGAAGGCCGGGACCCATACCGCGTGATCTATCGGTCGCGCGCGGTGCTTGCCCCAGCCGAGCTGAGCAACTGCGAGTCTTCGCTAAACTACACCCTGTGGTTAAGGGTCCCGGCCTTCGCCGGGACGACACCGAGGGTGTGGATTTAGAGTGCTTAAATTGCGCGATCCTACGACGCCCGCACCTGCCAGAAGCGCAACGTCCGTCGCGCGTTCTCCGGCGACATGCGTGCAAAATTGTTTTTCGCTCTCGCGACATCCGCCGGCTTCATCGCTCCACTCGCAAAGCGGCTTTCGAGCACGGCGGCGGTCGTTTCCCAGCTCAGCTGTGCCGCCTTGCACGGCACCAGCAGGCCGTCTTCGCGCAGGCTCTGCATCAGCGGACGTATCACTTCCACGGTCGATCCTGACAGCGCCGCCAGCGCGGCCACCGCCTCTTCGTAGCGCCGGTGTTTTGCGAAATTGAGCAGCGTCGCTTCGGTGAGCTGGCCCGATGCCTTGAGGTTCGCGATCGCCCGCTTGGCGCCCTCGAAATCGCGCACACCCGACATCTCGCGCTCGACGCCGACGGTGACGGCGGCGATCGCGCTCTGGATTTCCTCGAACAGATGCGGCGGCGCGCGCGACAGCAATCGCGTGCGGACCGCGTCCGTCGCCGAGCGCAGCAATTTGCGGCGCAGCTCCGACGGCAGGTCGACGCGCACGCCGACGCTGACGGCGAGCTCCGGATCGCTTTCTGCCTGGCCGACGATGATGGCAAAGCCGTTGCCCGAGACGCGCGCGCCGGGATTGGCAGCAAGGCGCCGGCTGACACTGGGATAGCGGCGCGCCAGCAGCGCGTCGGTCACGATCTCCTTCAGCCACCAGCGGCCGGCAACGGCGAGCAGATGCGGCTCGCCCTTGCTGGAGGCGATCTTCACCAGATCGCCGTCGTCGAGCCGCGCGGATTCCTGCAGCACCGGACCGGCAATGCGGATCTCGTCATTGTTGGCGAGGCGGCGGATCACCGAAGGCGGCGCCTGCGTGATCGGCGCGAGCTGGGCGCTGATTTCGGCGAGCGCAATGCGCGCGCCCATGTCGGCGATGGCGCGCAGCTCGATGGTGCCGATCAGGCGCTCGAGCACGTCATCGAACAGCGCGATCTGCTCGTCGTTGAAGCTGCCGGCGGAGGAGAGGAACAGGTCCGTGACGCGCCGGGCGGTCTCCAGCCCCTTTTCCGCCGAGCCGGTCCGGATCGCGGATTCGACCTCGTCGATGATCGATAGCTGGGCGGTAGACATGACGCGCGGCTCGTCCTGAGCGGATGATGGATGCTTCTTCTAAGCAGGCGCTATCATTAGAGGCGAGCACTGAACGTTTCGTAAACCATGCCTCCTTGAGGCCACTATTCCCCGTTCCAGCCGCAGGCGCGGAGCTTCTCGTGCATGTGGGGCGGGGCCGGCGCGACGACGCGAATCGGCTCCCTGTTCCTCGAAATCGGCACCACGATCTCGCGGGAATGCAAATGCAGCTTCGGCTCGCCGAAGCGCGGGCCGTTGCCGTAAATGTTATCGCCGAAGATCGGCCAGCCGGTCGCTGAGGAATGCACGCGCAATTGATGGGTCCGCCCGGTGACCGGTTCCATGGCGAGCCAGGTAAAACCCTCCCCCCGGCCCATCACCTTCCAGTTGGTGACCGCCTTCTGGCCCTCGGGGTCGGGCTTCTGCCACCAGCCGCGTTCGGCATTGAGCCGGCCGAGCGGCATGTCGATGGTGCCTTCGTCCTCGGCTGGGCCGCCCTCGACCACGGTCCAGTAGGTCTTGCCGATCTTGCCGTGCTTGAACAGGAGGCCGAGCGAGGCGGTCGCCTTGCGATGGCGGCCGAGCACGAGGCAGCCGGAAGTGTCCTTGTCCAGCCGGTGGGCCAGCACCGGCGGCCGCGGCAGGCCGAAGCAGAGCGCCGTGAAGGAGTCCTCCAGATTGGCGCCGCCCTTGGGGCCGCGATGCACCGGCAGCCCGGAGGGCTTGTCGATGATCAGCATCAATCCGTCGCGGTGGAGCACACGCGCCTGGATCTCCTCGGCGGTCAATTCGGGAACATCGAGCAATTGCAGGACTTTCGGACAAGACTTTCGTTTGGGGGCGGGAACGGCTAACACACCCCCGCCATGAACGATACCACGTCAGATCCCCCCAAGCTGAGCTGGTGGCGCCGCCTGTCCAACGGGCTGAAGCGCACCTCGTCCTCGCTGGGGACCGCAGTTGCCGACCTCGTCACCAAGCGCAAGCTCGACCGCGCCATGCTCGACGACATCGAGGACGTGCTGCTGCGCGCCGATCTCGGCACGTCAGTCGCTGTGCGGATTGCGGATGCCGTCGGCACCGGGCGCTATGACAAGGCGATCTCGGCCGACGAGGTCAAGGACGTGGTCGCGACCGAGGTCGAGAAGGTGCTGGCCCCTGTCGCCAAGCCGCTCGAGATCGACGCCAGCAAGAAGCCGTTCGTGATCCTCGTGGTCGGCGTCAACGGCTCCGGCAAGACCACGACGATTGGAAAACTCTCGCAGAAATTTGCCTCCGAAGGCCGCAAGGTGATGCTGGCCGCCGGCGACACGTTTCGCGCGGCCGCCATCGAGCAGCTCAAGGTCTGGGGCGAGCGCACCAGAACGCCTGTGATCTCGGGCGCGCAGGGATCGGATTCAGCGAGCCTCGCCTTCAATGCGCTGACCGCGGCGAAAGAGCAGACCATCGATGTGCTCCTGATCGACACCGCCGGCCGCCTGCAGAACAAGTCGGAGCTGATGAACGAGCTCGAGAAGGTCGTCCGTGTCATCCGCAAGGTCGACGCGTCGGCACCGCATGCGGTGCTCCTCGTGCTCGACGCCACCGTCGGCCAGAACGCGCTGTCGCAGGTCGAGGCCTTCCATCGGGCGGCAGGGGTCACGGGCCTGGTGATGACCAAGCTCGACGGCACCGCGCGCGGCGGCATTCTGGTGGCGCTCGCGGAAAAGTTCAAACTGCCGGTGCATTTCATCGGCGTCGGCGAAGGCGTCGACGATCTCGCGCCGTTCACCGCGCGCGATTTCGCCCGCGCCATTGCCGGAATCGAAAGCTAGAGTATGGACAAGACCCAGCCGCATCCGCTGTTCAAGCTTGCGACCGAGCTCGGTCCGCTGCTCGTGTTCTTCTTCGTCAATGCGAAGTTCAATCTGTTCGCCGCGACCGGCGCCTTCATGGTCGCGATCGTGGCGGCGATGATCGCCTCCTATGTGGTGACGCGCCACATTCCGATCATGGCGATCGTCACGGGCGTGATCGTGCTGGTGTTCGGCACGCTGACCCTGGTGCTGCACGACGAGACCTTCATCAAGGTCAAGCCGACCATCATCTACGGCCTGTTCGCTGCGATCCTCGGCGGCGGCCTGTTGTTCGGCCGTTCCTTCATCGCTGTCATGTTCGACCAGATGTTCAATCTGACGCCGCAGGGCTGGCGTATCCTCACCCTGCGCTGGGCGCTGTTTTTCGCCGGCATGGCGGTGCTGAACGAGATTGTCTGGCGCACCCAGAGCACGGACTTCTGGGTGAACTTCAAGGTGTTCGGCGTCACGCCCATCACCATGATCTTCGCCATCGCCCAGATGCCGCTGACCAAGCGCTATGGCGCCGAGCCGGTGTCGCTGGAGACCAGTGAGGCCGAGGCGGGGGATATCAGGAAGGGGTGACGCCCGGCTTGTGGTTCCCGCCTGCCAACGCCGATCAAGCCTATTCACGCTGCAGTGCACTTCGCGCGCGCGTCATGGTCGGATCGGGCGGCGGATCCGATCAGCTTCTTCACGGCTCTGTAACTGCAAGCTGAAATTATTCAGCGCTTTACCTGACCTGAAGGGTCGAAGGCGGTAGCCTTTCCCGTCAAGGCATGGTGGCACGCCGGAGGGCACGGTGGTGAGCGCGAACAAACAGGACCACACTGCTGAACACCTGATTCAGTACCTCCGGCAGCTCGCTCCGCAGGTCCGGCGCCGCCTGCTTGCCGAGTTGGAACGGCTGCATCTCCTCGGCGAGGATATTCCGCATTCCGAACCATTGATCGCGGCGCTCCGCGCCGAGTTCCGCAACACGGGGCAGAATCATTATCGCGTCGGAAATCCCTCACGCTACTTCTTCGAGCCTCTCGAGCCGGTCATGGTCGATAAGGCGCCGGAGCGAGCCAATAGCGGCCAGATCGCCCGTGGATCGCTCGCGCCGATCTGGAGCCTCGTGACCGAGCAATTGCTGCGCAGCATGGCCGCCGACTACATCGCCAATGCGACCAAGGCCATCTCCGCCGATAAGCAGCCCGAGGCGCGGCAGATGGCCCGAGCGTTCCAGAAGAAGGTCGTGATCTCACTCAGCGGCCTGCTTGATTCTGCCGAAGGCGCCGCCAATGTTCGGAACGGGCTGATGGCCTATACCAGTTCGCATGCGACGTTCGACGACCTCAAGAAGATGCTGCGCTGCCTCGACATGCAGCGGGAGCTTGAGGAGTTTGGCCGTACGCTCCCGCCGAAGATTGCCCGACTCGAGGGCGTCAGCCTCGACAATGTCCTCCGCCTCTTGTGCGCGCTCAAGACCAAGTGCGTCGATGTCGTGCCGTTCGCGCTCACGATCGTCGCAAAGCGTCTGGAAATGCCTTGGGAGCTGCTATCCGTCGCGACCGGTCCGGCCGACGACCGGAGTGCGGCGCGGATCGCGGCGTCTCCCTTCGCGATTGCGGTTTCGATGGTGCTCGATCAGATCGAGGAGAAGCATCTCCTCCTGCTCTTTGCGCTCAGGAACAACCGTCCGGTGCGGGCCAAGGAGATCGTTGCCGAAATCTACCGGATCGAGGAGGCGCTGCGGACTCAGATCGAGCTCAAAGGGTCCGACTGGGCCCGGCAGCTGGACGACCTGATGAGCGCCGTCCGGATCGCCATCGACGCGGAGATCAGCAGCATTCCGAGCGATCACCGGCACTTGACGCACATTCTGGAATCGCCGCGGTTGCGCCCGGACCATTCCTTCAGCCACAAGGTCGGCCATATGTTCGAGAAGGGCTGGGACGTCGTGACCGGCTTGCTTGCAGGCAACATCGACACGACCCATCGTCGCGACAACGTATCGTGACCTCAGTTCGCGGAGGAATTCGTCCGCGCCATCGTCAGCTGCCCGCCCTGAGCGCCTTGGCGAGTTCGGGCAAGAGCACGGCTTTGAAATTGTCCGGCGTGATCGGGCCGACCAGCTTGTAGACGATGGTGCCTTCGGGGCCGACGACGAACGTCTCCGGCACGCCGTAGACGCCCCATTCGATCGAGGCGCGGCCGTTGGCGTCGGTGCCGACGCGGCCGAACGGGTTGCCGTAGCGGCCGAGGAAACGCCGCGCATTGTCGGGCGCATCCTTGTAGTTGATGCCGACCATCTGGAAGCGCTTGTCCGCGGCGAGCTCGGTCAGCAGCGGCGCTTCGTCGTGACAGGGCACGCACCAGGACGCCCAGACATTGACGAGGCTGACCTTGCCCTTGAACGCGGCGGGATCGAGGCCGGGCACCTGCGCGCCGCCGGCCTGCAATCCCTGGAGCGGCGGCAGCGTGATCTGCGGCGCGGGCTTTCCGATCAGTGCGGAGGGAATGCGCGAGTGGTCGCCGCCGCTGAGCCCGAACCAGAACAGCGCGGCAAGCCCGATGAAGGCGAGCAGTGGCAGCACCATCAGGAAGGTGCGGCGTTGGGTCGGCGCGGAGGTCGTTTGATCGCTCATTGTGTATCCACGGCGCTGCGGCCCGAGCGGCGCGTAACGCCGCTGCGCTCGAGCTCACGCAAGCGCTCCGTCTGGTTGCGATAGTCGATGATGACCCAGCCGATCAACATCACGACCACGATGGCTGCTGCGGCATAGGACGCCACGATGAAGGACGCATAGGGACCGAACGACATCGTCATGCAGCTTTCTGACCTGCCTGCATCATCTGCAGGGATCGCACGCGCCGGCGCAAAATCTCGTTGCGCATGGCAGCCAAATGAAGCGTGACGAACAGCAGCGTGAAGGCGACGGCCATCACCAGCAGCGGAATCAGGAACGCCTTGTCGAGCGTCGAGCCGCCCATGCGCATCACCGAGGCCGGCTGATGCAGCGTGTTCCACCAGTCGACCGAGAATTTGATGATGGGAAGATTGAGCGCGCCGACCAATGTCAGCACCGCAGCCGCACGCGCCGCGCGCGTGGGATCCTCCACCGCGCGCCACAGCGCCATCAGGCCGAGATACATCAGGAACAGGATCAGCACCGACGTCAGCCGCGCATCCCATTCCCAATAGGTGCCCCACATCGGCCGGCCCCACAGCGAGCCCGTCAGCAACGCGAGGAAGGTGAAGCTGGCGCCGATCGGGGCCGCCGCCTTCGCCGCGACGTCGGCGAGCGGATGCCGCCACACCAGCGTGCCGAGCGAGGCGACGCTCATCACGCCCCACACGAACATCGACAGCCACGCATTGGGCACGTGGATGAACATGATCTTCACGGTCGCACCCTGCTGATAATCGTCGGGCGCAACAGCGGATTGATAGAGGCCGATCGCGAGCAGGATGAGTGTCGCGGCCGCAAGCCACGGCAGCACCCGCGCCGAGAGCGCGAGGAACCGTGTGGGGTTGGCGAGGTCGATCAGCGACATTGGTATCCTGATAATCACCGGGGACTGCTCACGCAATCAACATGAAAGCGCGCAGCGAAAGTTGATCGGGGTCAAGGTCAATCCAAGCCATGTTTCAGGCTCGCCGCCGCCGCAAACGGGCCGATCACGAGGCTGACCAGCGACAGCGCGCACAGGATCGAGAACGGCGCGCCGAACGACAGCGGCCCGGTGATCGCGGCCTGCGAGGCGGCGACCCCGAAGATCAGGACGGGAATCGACAGCGGCAGCACCAGCACGGCCATCAGCAGCCCGCCCCGGTGCAACGTCACGGCCAGTGCCGCGCCGATCATGCCGGTGAAGGTCAGCGCCGGGGTGCCGGCCAGCAGCGTCAGCGCCACCGCGCCGGTTGCGACCATATCGAGGTTGAGCAGCAGGCCGAGCACGGGGGTTGCGACGATGAGCGGCAGGCCGGCTGCCAGCCAATGCGCCAGCGCCTTGGCGGCGCAGGCCAGTTCCAGCGGCGTCCGGCTCATCGTGATCAGGTCGAGCGAGCCATCCTCATGGTCGGCCATGAACAGCCGGTCCAGCGTCAGCAGGCTCGCCAGCAGCGCGCCCAGCCACAGGATCGCCGGCCCCAGCCGCGACAGCAGCGCCAGGTCCGGCCCGACCGCGAACGGCATCAGCACCACCACGGTCAGGAAGAACAGCACGCCGATCAACGCCCCGCCGCCGACGCGGAGCGCGATCCTGAAGTCCCGGCGGATCAGGGCGGCGAGGGCGGTCATGGGGAGGCCCTTTCGGCGGACAAGAGGGGGGAGGGAACGGAGAGAGCGGAGCCCAGCCGCTTGGAAAACTGAGGGTCGGACTCTCTCACGCCACACCCCCGATCCGCAGCTCCCGCGATTCGACCCCCAACGGCCCGTGGGTGGCCGCGATGATCATCCCGCCACGCGTAAGATGCTCCCGCATGAGCCCGCCAAACATGTCCTGGCCGGCGACGTCCAGCGCCGTGGTCGGCTCGTCCAGCAGCCAGACCGGGCGGCGGACCGTCAGCAGCCGGGCCAGCGAGAGCCGGCGGCGCTGGCCGGCGGACAGGAAGGCAGCGGGTAAATGAGCGGCGTGGTCGAGGCCGACTGTGGCCAGGCTTTCGGCCGCGTCAAAACGCTCGCCGCCCAAGAAATCAGCCCAGAATGATAGATTTTCCGCCACGCTCAGCGCCGGCTTCAGGGCATCGCGATGACCGAGATAGTGGCACTGCTCGGGCAGCGTCATGTCGGCGTCGCCCCCGTCCAGTACGATCGTGCCGCCAGCCGGAATGAGCAGGCCCGCAATCAGCCGCAGCAGCGAGGTCTTGCCCGATCCGTTGCGGCCGACGACCGCGACGGCTTCGCCGGAGGCTGCCTCGAAATCGAGCCCGGAAAACACCTCGCGGCCGCCGCGCACGCAAGTCACCGCGTGTCCGGTCAGCTGCATCTGGCCTGGTACCGTCACGTTCACAGCCGGGCCTCAGGAAATCTTGGGGTAGCGCATCAGAATTTTTGGCTCGCGACTTGCTCGGTACTGTTGTGGCTGTGGCGGCGCGGTTAGAAAGCTTCTATAAGCCCGGAACTACTTGATGCAGCAACTCAACCTGCCCCTGCAAGCGACCCCCAGCCGGACTCGCTGACGGTGTTAAAATACCCTGTGCCGGGTATAACTAACAATTGGGATTCCTACATGACCTCGCTCGACAGCTTCAAATGCAAAAAGACCCTCAAGGTCGGCGCCAAGACCTATGTCTATTACAGCCTGCCCACGGCCGAGAAGAATGGTCTGAAGGGAATTTCGAAACTTCCCTATTCGATGAAGGTCCTGCTCGAGAACCTCCTGCGCAACGAGGACGGCCGCACGGTCAAGAAGGAAGACATCGCGGCGGTCTCGAAGTGGCTGCGCAAGAAGTCGCTGGAGCATGAGATCGCGTTCCGCCCGGCCCGCGTGCTGATGCAGGATTTCACCGGCGTTCCTGCCGTCGTCGACCTCGCCGCGATGCGCAACGCGATGCAGAAGCTCGGCGGCGATGCCGAGAAGATCAACCCGCTGGTCCCGGTCGATCTCGTCATCGACCACTCGGTGATCGTGAACTTCTTCGGCGACAACAAGGCCTTCGGCAAGAACGTCGCGGAAGAATACAAGCAGAACCAGGAGCGCTACGAGTTCCTGAAGTGGGGCCAGAAGGCGTTCTCGAACTTCTCGGTCGTGCCGCCCGGCACCGGCATCTGCCACCAGGTCAATCTCGAATATCTCTCCCAGACGGTGTGGACCAAGAAGGAGAAGATGACGGTCGGCAAGAAGACCGGCACTTTCGAGGTCGCCTACCCTGACTCGCTGGTCGGCACCGACTCCCACACCACCATGGTCAACGGTCTTGCCGTGCTCGGCTGGGGCGTCGGCGGCATCGAGGCGGAAGCCTGCATGCTCGGCCAGCCGCTGTCGATGCTGCTGCCCACCGTCGTCGGCTTCAAGCTGAAGGGTGCGATGAAGGAAGGCGTCACCGCGACCGACCTCGTGCTGACCGTCACGCAAATGCTGCGCAAGCTCGGCGTGGTCGGCAAATTTGTCGAGTTCTTCGGCCCCGGCCTCGACAATCTCTCCGTCGCCGACAAGGCGACCATCGCCAACATGGCGCCCGAATATGGCGCGACCTGCGGCTTCTTCCCGGTCGACGCCGCCGCGCTCGACTATCTCAAGACCTCCGGCCGCGCCCCGGCGCGCGTCGCGCTGGTGCAGGCCTATGCCAAGGCGCAGGGCCTGTTCCGCACCGCCAAGTCGGCTGACCCCGTGTTCACGGAAACGCTGACCCTCGACCTCGCCGACGTCGTGCCGTCGATGGCCGGTCCGAAGCGTCCCGAAGGCCGCATCGCGCTGCCGTCGGTCGCCGAAGGTTTCTCGCTCGCACTCGGCACCGAGTACAAGAAGGCCGAGGAGCCCAACAAGCGCTTCCCCGTCGAAGGCAAGAAGTACGAGATCGGCCATGGCGACGTCGTCATCGCCGCCATCACCTCCTGCACCAACACCTCGAACCCGAGCGTGCTGATCGGCGCGGGTCTGCTCGCACGTAACGCCGCCGCGAAGGGCTTGAAGGCAAAACCGTGGGTGAAGACCTCGCTCGCTCCGGGCAGCCAGGTCGTCGCGGGCTATCTCGCCGATTCCGGCCTGCAGGCCGATCTCGACAAGGTCGGTTTCAACCTGGTCGGCTTCGGCTGCACCACCTGCATCGGCAATTCCGGTCCGCTTCCGGAAGAGATCTCGAAGTCGATCAACGAGAACGGCATCGTCGCCGCCGCCGTGCTGTCAGGTAACCGCAACTTCGAAGGCCGCGTCTCGCCGGACGTGCAGGCGAACTATCTCGCTTCGCCGCCGCTGGTCGTCGCGCACGCGCTCGCGGGCAGCGTCACCAAGAATCTCGCCGTCGAGCCGCTCGGCGAAGGCAAGGACGGCAAGCCGGTGTACCTCAAGGACATCTGGCCGACGACGAAGGAAATCAACGCCTTCATGAAGAAGTTCGTGACCGCGTCGATCTTCAAGAAGAAGTATGCCGACGTGTTCAAGGGCGACACCAACTGGCGCAAGATCAAGACGGTCGAGAGCGAGACCTATCGCTGGAACATGTCTTCGACCTATGTGCAGAACCCGCCCTATTTCGAAGGCATGAAGAAGGAGCCGGAGCCGGTTACCGACATCGTCGAGGCGCGCATCCTCGCCATGTTCGGCGACAAGATCACCACCGACCACATCTCGCCGGCCGGTTCGATCAAGCTCACCTCGCCCGCCGGCAAATATCTCAGCGAGCACCAGGTGCGTCCGGCCGACTTCAACCAGTACGGCACGCGCCGCGGCAACCATGAAGTGATGATGCGCGGCACCTTCGCCAACATCCGCATCAAGAATTTCATGCTCAAGGGCGCGGATGGAAATATCCCCGAAGGCGGTCTGACAAAACACTGGCCCGATGGCGAGCAGATGTCGATCTACGACGCCGCGATGAAGTACCAGCAGGAGCAGGTGCCGCTGGTCGTGTTCGCCGGCGCCGAATACGGCAACGGCTCCTCGCGCGACTGGGCTGCGAAGGGCACCCGTCTGCTCGGCGTGCGCGCCGTGATCTGCCAGAGCTTCGAGCGCATCCATCGCTCCAACCTGGTCGGCATGGGCGTGCTGCCGCTGATCTTCGAGGACGGCACCTCATGGTCGTCGCTCGGCCTCAAGGGCGACGAGAAGGTCACGCTGCGTGGCCTGGTCGGCGACCTCAAGCCGCGCCAGAAGCTGACCGCGGAGATCGTGTCGGGCGACGGTAAGTTGCAGCGCGTTTCGCTGCTTTGCCGCATCGATACGCTGGACGAGCTCGATTACTACCGGAACGGCGGTATCCTGCACTATGTGCTGCGCAAGCTGGCCGCGTAAGCGCGAATTTGTGAACAGTGGCTCACCGCGACGTGAGTAGAAGGTTAAGCGAAGGCGGCCTATCACAAGGCCGCCTTCGCTCGTTTGCGGTATGTTTCGGATGGGCCCGCCCGGCAGAGACCTCGCTCCGGACGGTTGAATGTACCGCGCCCGTAAGACTACGGTGACCATCAGGCGATAAGATCTCCCCCCAACGCGCTACCATGTGTGACGATCGACATGACTGCATTGATGGCTTCTAATTTCGTTTCGCGCTGGTCCGGGGCGCTCTGGTCGGGAGCACTCGGCATCTGCGCGATCGTCGCCGTTATCCGTCCTGCTGAGGCCGATCCTCGTGCCGTGGTCGAGCTCTTCACCTCGCAGGGCTGCTCCTCCTGCCCGCCCGCCGACAAGGTCATCGGCGACCTCGCCAAGGATCCCTCGATCATCGCGCTGAGCATGCCGATCGACTATTGGGATTATCTCGGCTGGAAGGACACGCTGGCGGACTCACGCTTCTCGGCGCGGCAGCGCGCCTATTCGCGCATGCGCGGTGACCGCGAGATCTATACGCCGCAAGTCGTGGTCAACGGCGCCGCGCATGTCATCGGCAGCGACCGGCCCGGCATCGAAAACGCCATCGACAAGACCGACACGAGCACGGGCGTGATGAGCGTGCCGGTAACGATGTCGATCGCAGGCAAGCAGATCAACGTGTCGGTGGCCGCGAGCACTGAGCCGGCGGTCTCGCATGGCGAGGTCTGGATCTGCTCCATCATGAAATCGGTGCCGATCGAGATCAGCCGCGGCGAGAACCGTGGACAGCAGATCACCTACCACAACGTCGTGCGCAATCTGCTCAAGGTCGGCGACTGGAACGGACGTCAGGAAACCTGGACGGTGCCGATCGAGAATCTGACCTCGCGCGAGGGCGTCGACGGCGCGGTGGTCTATGTCCAGGACGGCAGCCGCGAGAAGCCCGGTCCAATGCTGGGCGCGGCGTACACGTCGCTGCACTAATTCGTTTTTCTCTCTATAGGCGTCGTACTCGCTCTAACTCCTCATGGTGAGGAGCGTGCCCTTGCGCGCGTCTCGAACCATGCAGGCCCCGCTGGTGCGTAGCTCGGCCTCGCATCCTTCGAGACGCCGCGCCCAAGAGCGCGGCCCTCAGGATGAGGGGCGAGAGTTTTCGCGCAGATGTTCTGAGAGGCGTTCGTCCAGCCGCCAGAAACACCCCGACACAAACAAAAAAGGACCAACTCGCGTTGGCCCTCCTTGTCATGCGTACAGACCCGATCCTGTTCGACCCCGGGGGGCTGGGGGCTGAGGAATCCGGAACCGAAAGGACCGGGTCAACGCACACACATCTTTTCGCAATGCAGGGCGGCACGCGGTGGGCGGAAAAGCGGCGATCCTGTGATTCCTGCTAACGATCCCGTGACGGATTGCCGCTGAGAAGTTCCACCGTTGCGTGTGTCATGAATCGGATCCGATTGGCAAGGCGGCCCAGAGTCCTCCAGGGCTCCGTGACGAGCCTCTTGCAGCGGGGAACAGTTGGCGCAATCATACAGATGTCATGATCCGCGGCTCCGGGGACGGTCTTCGCGGACGGGGGTCATGCTTGATGCGAAGAGGAGGCGCCCCATGAGTTTGACGTCGGAGGATGCCGATCCGAGCGAGCAGCGCGCGGCGGCGCGCCCCGCCGCTGCGAATGCACAGCCCGGCCGGGTGACCTTCAACCGGCTCGAGCTGCACCGAATTCTCAATCTCTATGGCCGCATGGTCGCCGACGGCGAATGGCGCGATTATGCGATCGACTTCCTGAAAGACCGCGCGGTGTTCTCGGTCTATCGCCGCGCCTCGGAAGTGCCGATCTATCGCATCGAGAAAGATCCGCGATTAGCGCGCAAGCAAGGCATGTACAGCGTGATCTCCGCGACCGGCCTGATCCTGCGCCGCGGCCACGAGCTCGAGCGCGTGCTGCTGGTGATCGACAGGAAGCTGGCGGTGGTTTAGCGGCGATTACTTCGCAGGCACGCTCTTCGCGCCCTCGCCAAGGTCGCGCTGCATCATCACCGTATCCAGCCAGCGGCCGAATTTCAGGCCGACATTCGGATGCGTGCCGATCATCTTGAAGCCGCCCCTGGCGTGCACGCCGATCGAGCCGGCATTGGCGGAATCGCCGATGACCGCGATCATCTGCCGGTAGCCGCGCGCCTCGCATTCGCTGATTAACCGCTCCAGCAATAACGAGCCGATGCCGCGGCGGTGGAACGAGGGATCGAGATAGATCGAGTTCTCGACCGTGAAGCGGTAAGCCGGCCGCGGCCGGTAGGCCCCGGCATAGGCATAGCCGGCGATGCGGCCGTCGATGATCGCGACGAAATAGGGGAAACCACCGTCGACGAGAGCGCGGTAGCGGCGCGTCATCTCGGCGAGATCGGGCGGATCCAGCTCGAACGTCGCGGTGCCCTCGCGGACAGCCTGCTGGTAGATGGCGGTGATGGCGGGAAGGTCGGCCGCGGTCGTGGGCCTGATTTCGGGTGCGGACATAGGGGAGAAGATTAGCAGGGACCTTGTTGCGAGCAACGCCATTTCCGCATGCGTCATGGCCGGGCTTGTCCCGGCCATCCACGTTCTTGCGCATATGTAGTTGCAAAGTTCGTGGATGCCCGGGACAAGCCCGGGACGGATACCCCTTGAAAGCAAAAACCCCGGCCTCGCGGCCGGGGTTCGTGTCCGTTTCCTCTGGTCTGGCGCTTAGTCGCGCTGGCCGAGGAGCTGCAGCAGCAGCGTGAAAAGGTTGATGAAGTTCAGGTAGAGCGAGAGCGCACCCGAGATCGCCGCACGCTCTGCGATGTCACCGCCGGCCGAAGCGTAGCCGTAGATGTAGTCGTTCTTCAGGCGCTGGGTATCCCAAGCGGTGAGGCCCGCGAACACGAGAACACCGACCACGGACACCACGAACTGCAGCACCGAGCTTGCCAGGAACAGGTTCACCAGGCTTGCGATGATGATGCCGATCAGGCCCATGAACAGGAACGAGCCCATGCCGCTCATGTCGCGCTTGGTGGTGTAGCCGTAGAGGCTCAGCGCGCCGAAGGTCGCTGCAGTGATGAAAAACACCCGCACGATCGAGTCATGCGTGTAGACCAGGAAGATGGTCGACAGCGAGATGCCCATCAGCGCCGAGAACACCCAGAACAGGATCTGGGCGGTCGAGGGTGCCAGACGGTTGATGCCGGCCGAGATCACGAACACCATGGCGAGAGGTGCCAGCATGAACAGATATTTCAGCGGGCTCACGAACATCGCATAGCCGAACGGAGTCAGGAACAGCTTGCCGACGCGGACGGCTTCCGGGGTCGGAACGTCAGTGACGGCAGCCATGTAGACACCGAGTGCGGCCAGGCCGGTGATGGCCAGGCCAATGCTCATGTAATTGTAGATGCGCAGCATGTAGGCGCGCAGACCGGCGTCGACCGTCGCGGCGTCAACACGCCCGGCGGCCCTGCCGAAAGGAGAAGCGTAATTGCGGTCTAGGTCCGACATGGTCGAATTCCCGTTGGTTGGTCCGGTCCGGCATGAGGGTCGCCATGCCGCCGGTTCGTCAAATTCTATCTCGGATACCGACGTCTGCCGACATTAAATTTGCATAACAATCGGGGCTCCGAACCCATCCGATATGTGGGAAACTAACACATTCGGTGCAACGGTCCACGCGCGGCTGAATGTCGCCCTTGTCGCACATTCCTGACGCGAGCCTGACAAATAAACGTGGTTAATCCCGGAAATCCCGCGATTCCGGTCCGGCGCTATCAACCGCTACCTTTTGTCACAAATTCCGCAACACCGTGGCGGGCTTTTTGTTCAACGCCAGCAGCGTGCCGGCGAGCCCGAGCCCGACGGTGACGACCAGGGCGGCCGCAACCACGCCGGCTGCGCTGCCGGCTTGCCAGACGAAAGTCAGCGTCATCAGCCGCGTCACGATCATCCAGGCTGCGATGCTGCCGGCGATCACGCCGAACACGGCAGTGGCAAGGCCGATCAGCAGGTACTCGAGTGCATAGGCGCCGAGCAGCCGCAGCCGTGTCGCGCCGAGCGTCTTCAGGATCACCGCATCATAGACCCGGTGGCGATGACCGGCGGCGAGCGCGCCGCCCAGCACCAGGATTGCCGAGATCAGCGTCACGGCACTGGCGCCGCGAATGGCGAGCGCGAGATTGGTCACCACCGCACCGACCGTCTCCATCACCTCGCGCACGCGCACACTCGTCACCATTGGGTAAGCGTCCGCGACCTGCTTGATGATCTTGCCGTCGCCGGTTGCATCACCGCCAGCCTCGGTTAGCGTTGCGATATGGGTGTGCGGCGCGCCCTTGAACGCGTTCGGCGAGAACACCAGCACGAAATTGATGCCGAGCCCCTGCCAGTCGATGGTGCGCAGATTGCCGATTTTCGCCGGGATGTCGCGGCCGAGCACGTTGACCACGACCTCGTCGCCGAGCTTCAAGCCAAGCCCGTCGGCGATTTTCTTTTCCATCGACACCTGCGGCGGGCCGGAATAATCGGCGCCCCACCATTCGCCCTCGACCACCTTGGATCCCTTGGGCAATTCGCCGGTATAGGTCAGGCCGCGGTCGCTCTGCAGGACCCATTCGGAATCGGTTGATGGCTTGAGGTCCTCGGCGCGAACGCCGCGGGCGGCGACGATACGCCCGCGCAGCATCGGCACGTCCTCGATCTTCGCGCCAGGGGCGATCTGGCGCAGATAATCGTCGAAGGGCGCGGCCTGCGTGCTCGGAATGTCGATGAAATAGAACGACGGCGCCCGGTCGGGCAGCGCGGCGAGAAACTGCCGGCGCAGATTGCCGTCGATCTGGGTGATGGTGACGAGCACGGCGAGGCCCAGGCCGAGCGAGAGCACGACGGACGGTGTCAGCGCGCCCGGCCGGTGGATGTTGGCGATCGCCAGCCGCAGCATGGTGAAGCGCGTGCGCGGCAGCTTTCGCGCGATGGCCATCAGCACGGCGGCAACGCCGCGCAGCACCGCGAACACGACGACGGAGGAGGCGACGAACACCGCGGCAATGCGCTTGTCGAAGGACAGGCCGATCACGACGGCGACCAGCAAAGCGACGACGACGCCCATGAAGGCGAGATAGCCCACGCGCGGCCGGTGCCATTCGGCAGCTACGGTGTCGCGGAACAATGCCGCCACCGGCACGTCATGCACGCGCCCGAGCGGCCACAGGCCGAAAGCGAGCGCGGTGAGCAGGCCATAGAGGAAGGACAGCGCGAGCTCGTCGGCATGCACGGCCGGCACCACCGGCAGCGGCAGCAGCTTGCCGAAGACGCCGACGATGGCGAACGGCATCGCCGCGCCGAGCGCGAGGCCAATCACCGATCCGATCGCGGCGAGCAGGACGACTTGCGCGAGATAAATGCCGAACACGTCGCGCCCCGTGGCGCCGACGGCCTTGAAGGCCGCGATCACCTCGAGCCGGCGGTCGATATGGCTCTTCACGGCATTGGCGACTCCGACGCCGCCGACCAGAAGCGCGGCGAGGCCGACCAGCGTCAGGAACTGCGTGAAGCGGCTGATATTGCGCTCGAGCTGCGGCGAGGCGTTGGAGCGGCTGCGGACCTCCCAGCCGGCCTGCGGCGCGGCGTCGCGCGCATCCGCAATGAAGGCGTCGGTGGCGCGGTCGCTATTGGCGGTGTCGGGCAGCTTCACGCGATAGACCCAGCGCACCAGGCTGCCGGGCTGAATGAGACCGGTGGCACGCAAGGCCGCCTCGCTGATCAGGAAGCGCGGGCCGAAACCGAGGCCGCCGGCGAGCTTGTCGGGCTCGGCCTCGACGGAGCTGCGGATCTGGAAGGTCGCAGAGCCAATGGTGACACGGTCGCCGATCTTCAGCGACAGCCGCGCCAGCAGCGTCGGATCGGCAGCCGCGCCGAAGGCACCGTCACGCTCCGCGACCAGATCGGACATCGGCAGCGGCGGCGCCAGCGTCAACTGTCCCAGCATCGGATAGGTGTCGTCGACCGCCTTCATCTCGACCAGTGCCAGCTTGCCCTCGGCCGAGCGCGCCATGCCGCGCAGGGTCGAGGCCACGGAGACGGTGCCGCGCGAACGCAGGAAGGTGACTTCCTCCGGCTTCGCCTCGCGCTGGAACAGCACGAAGGAGACGTCGCCGCCGAGCAGCGTGCGACCTTCGCGCGCAAGACCCTCGCTCAAGCTCGCCGACACTGAGCCGACGCCGGAAATCGCCATCACGCCGAGTGCGATGCAGGCGATGAAGACGTAGAAGCCGCGCAGGCCGCCGCGCAATTCGCGCAAAGCGTAACGGAGCGACAGCGCGATGCCGTTCGGCTTTGCAAAGTGAGGCTTGGCAAAGTGAGGCTTGGCAAACGGTTCGACAGCGAGGCTCATGCGTTGGTCGTCTGCGTGTCGATGCGCCCGGAGCGCAGGCGGATGACGCGATCGCAGCGATGCGCGAGCGAGGAATCGTGCGTCACCAGCACCAGCGTCATGCCGCGCTCGGCATGCTTGGTGAAGAGCAGGTCGACGATCTGTTTTCCCGTGGTCTCGTCGAGATTGCCGGTCGGCTCGTCGGCGACGAGGATGGCGGGATCGGGTGCCAGCGCGCGCGCGAGCGCAACGCGCTGCTGCTCGCCGCCGGAGAGCTGCGTCGGATAATGATGCAGGCGATCGCCGAGCCCGACCGATTGCAGCTCTTCAGCCGCGCGCTTGTTGGCATCGGGGTTGCCGGCGAGCTCGAGCGGCACCGCGACATTCTCCAGCGCGGTCATGGTCGGGATCAGATGGAAGGACTGGAACACGATGCCGACCTGGCGGCCGCGGAAGCGCGCGAGCGCGTCCTCGTCGAGGGCATTGAAAGGCGTGCCTGACACCACCACCTCTCCACTATCAGGACGCTCCAGCCCCGCCATGACCATCAGCAGCGTGGATTTGCCCGAACCTGACGGGCCGATCAGGCCGATCGTCTCGCCCGAGCCGATGCGCAAGCTGATATCCTTGAGGATGTGAACGCGTGCCGCCCCCGACCCCAAGGAGAGATTGACGTTGGAGATGGCGATGGTGTCCGGCGTGGTGCCGGCGAGCGAAGAGGGAGAGATGCTGATGTCCATGGTCCGGTCATATGGCAACTCCGCACGCGCGGTCGAGAGGCGTTACGGAATGTTCATGCACATAGCCGTGTTGATGCTCGCTTTGATGACGGTCGTAAATCCGGCGTGGGCGCAGGCGACGAAGCCGATCAAGCTTGTCGTTCTGGGCGATAGCTTGAGTGCGGGTCTTGGCCTCCCGGCTCAGGACGCGTTTCCCGCGAAACTCCAAAAAGCCTTGCAAACCAAAGGTATAGAGGCCGATATGATCAACGCCGGGGTGTCGGGCGACACCTCGTCCGGCGGCCGCGACCGGCTCGACTGGTCGGTGTCCGACGGAACCGAGGGCGTCATCATCGAGCTCGGCGCCAACGATGCGATGCGCGGCATCGACCCCGACTTGACGCGGGCGGCGCTGACCGACATCGTTCAACGTCTCAAGGCGCGCAAGATCGCCGTGATGCTGTGTGGCATGCTGGCGCCGCCGAATTTCGGCGCGGACTATGGCGCGCGCTTCAATTCGATTTATCCGGATCTGGCGAAACAGTTCGATGTCCCGCTCTATCCGTTCTTCCTCGACGGCGTCGCCGCCGACGCCAGGCTCAACCAGGCCGACGGCATTCATCCGACCGCTGAAGGCGTCGACATCGTCGTTGGCAGGATGCTGCCCACGGTGGAGGCATTCGTGCGCACGATCGGCGAGCAACGCCGTTGAAAAGCAGGCAATGCTAACCCTAACAACCGGGGTTTTCCCGGTGTAGCTTTGGGCACGCTTCGCAGAGTCACACAACTGCGATAGGAATCAGAGTACCGGTGATTCGACGCCGGCTCTAATTTGGATAGGGTCCTTTCTCGAGGACTGTACCCAAGCATCGGGAGTGCGAAACGATGCCGCGTTTGTTCACTGGTCTGGAAATTCCGGCCGAGATCGGCCAGTCGCTTTCCAACTTGAGGGGCGGCCTTCCCGGCGCCCGGTGGATCGATCCCGAAAATTATCACGTCACGTTACGCTTCATCGGCAACATCGATGGCGCCTCCGCCAACGAGATCGCATCGATGCTGTTTCGCGTCGATCGCAAGCCGTTCGAGGTGAAGGTGCAGGGGTTGCAGAGCTTCGGCGGCCGCAAGCCGCGCGCGGTGGTCGCCACCATCGCGCCGAGCAAGCCGCTGATGGATTTGCAGGCCGAGCTCGAACGCATGATGCAGCGGATCGGCCTTGATCCGGAAGGCCGCAAATTCATTCCGCATGTCACGCTGGCCCGGCTGTATGACGCCACCGACCGCGATGTCGCCGACTACCTCTCGATCCGCGGCTACTTCCCGAGCAAAGCCTTCATGGCGGAGCGTTTCGTCCTGTTCTCGTCGCGCGCGTCGACCGGCGGCGGCCCGTACGTGGTCGAGGACGCGTACGAGCTGTGTGAGTAGCCTGGTTCTCGTGTCCCGGACGCTGCGCAGCGCGAAGCGTTGCGCTGCAGAGCCGGGACCCATCTCTCCACGATGGTGATGTACGAAACAGTGGGTCCCGGCTCTGCGCAGCAGCGTTACACGCTGCGGCGCGTCCGGGGACACGGAACGCATAGCCCGTCCACCAATTGACGGCTTGCAATTTCCGCCGGTCTCTGGCGGTAAAGGGCGATGCTCTCCACCCCAAATTCCTCCTTCAGCGAAGCCTACCAAGCCCAGATCGCCTCCGGCGCGATCGAGCCCGATGCTGCGCAGGCCGAAGTGGCCGAGGCCTATGCGGCGCTCGATTTGCGGCTCGCCAACTACAGCCCCAAGCGCAAGCAGGGCCTGCTCGCCCGCCTGTTCAGCGGCGACAAGGATGAGGCGCCGCGCGGACTCTACATCCACGGCGAGGTCGGCCGCGGCAAGACCATGCTGATGGACCTGTTCTTCCAGCACTCCAATGTCGAGCACAAGCGCCGCGCGCATTTCCACGAATTCATGGCCGATGTGCATGAGCGCATCTACGACTATCGCCAGGGCATTGCCCGCGGACAGATTCCGGATGGCGATGTCATCGCGCTGACGGCGCATGCGATCTTCGAGGAGAGCTGGCTGCTCTGCTTCGACGAATTCCACGTCACCGACATTGCCGACGCGATGATCCTCGGCCGCCTGTTCGCAAAGCTGTTCGAGCTTGGCACCGTCGTGGTCGCAACCTCCAACGTCGCGCCCGACGATCTCTACAAGGGCGGTTTGAACCGCGCGCTGTTCCTGCCCTTCATCAAGCAGATCACCGACCACATGGACGTCTCGCGTCTCGATGCGCGCACCGACTTCCGGCTGGAAAAACTTCAGGGCGTACCGATGTGGTTGACGCCTGCGGATGGCGATGCCGACGCTGCGCTCAACAAGGCCTGGGTGAAGATGACCGGCAACGCCAAGTGCAAGTCGCGCGACATCCAGATCAAGGGGCGCACCCTGCACGTGCCGTGCTCGGCCCATGGTGTCGCGCGCTTCGGCTTTGCCGATCTCTGCGAGAAGCCGCTTGGTGCATCCGATTACCTCAGGCTGGCGCACGACTATCACACCATCCTGGTCGACCATATTCCAGTGATGGACTTCTCCCAGCGCAACGCCGCCAAGCGCTTCATCACGCTGATCGACACGCTCTATGACAATGCCGTGAAGCTGATGGCCTCGGCCGATGCCAACCCTATCTCGCTGTACCTCGCCCATGAGGGCACCGAGGCGATGGAGTTCAAGCGGACCTCGTCGCGCCTGATCGAGATGAGTTCGGAATCCTATCTGGCGCTGCCTCACGGCCGCAAGGATTCCACCGCCAGCGGCTCGACCAAAGGCCTGGTCGAGACTTAAGTCCTATCTCTGCCCGTCATTCCGGGGCGCGCGGAGCGCGAGCCCGGAATCCATCGCGCCACCAACTCTGCCGCCCGATGGATTCCGGGCCTGCGCCTGCCGGCGCATCCCGGAATGACGGAGCGGGTATGCTGGCTGCTTTCTCGTCAAGCCCGACAATTGGGCATCCACCGACTTGAACGGGGGAAGCGAAAGGGATAACCACCCATCAGTTTTCCCTCCTCACGTGTCTAAAGGACAGGTTCACATGGCGCGCGACAAGATTGCTTTGATTGGCTCCGGCCAGATCGGCGGAACGCTGGCTCACCTCATCGGGCTGAAAGAACTGGGCGACGTCGTGATGTTCGACATCGCCGAGGGCGTGCCGCAGGGCAAGGCGCTCGACATCGCGCAGTCCTCGCCGGTCGACGGTTTCGACGCGCACTATACCGGCGCCAACTCCTACGAGGCTCTCGACAACGCCAAGGTCTGCATCGTCACCGCCGGCGTGCCGCGCAAGCCCGGCATGAGCCGCGACGACCTCCTCTCCATCAACCTCAAGGTCATGGAGCAGGTCGGTGCCGGCATCAAGAAGTACGCCCCCGACGCCTTCGTCATCTGCATCACCAACCCGCTCGACGCGATGGTCTGGGCGCTGCAGAAGGCCTCCGGCCTGCCGCACAAGAAGGTCGTCGGCATGGCCGGCGTGCTCGACTCCGCCCGCTTCCGCTACTTCCTGGCCGACGAGTTCAACGTCTCCGTCGAGGACGTCACCGCCTTCGTGCTGGGCGGCCATGGCGACACCATGGTGCCGCTGGTGAAGTACTCGACCGTCGCCGGCATCCCGCTGCCCGACCTCGTCAAGATGGGCTGGACCTCGCAGGCGCGCCTCGACGAGATCGTCGATCGCACCCGCAACGGCGGCGCCGAGATCGTCAACCTGCTCAAGACCGGCTCCGCCTTCTACGCCCCGGCTGCCTCGGCGATCGCAATGGCCGAGAGCTATCTGCGTGACAAGAAGCGCGTGCTGCCGTCGGCCGCCTACCTCAACGGCGAATACGGCGTGAAGGACATGTATGTCGGCGTGCCCGTCGTGATCGGCTCCAAGGGCGTCGAGCGCGTCGTCGAGATCGAGCTCGCCGGCAAGGACCGCGAGGCCTTCGACAAGTCGGTCGGCGCGGTGCAGGGCCTGGTCGACGCCTGCAAGAAGATCGCACCCGATCTTCTCGGCCGCTAAGGCAAGCAATCCCCGCCGAAGATCGAAACCCGGTCTTCGGCGGTTTCATTTCCGGACCCCGGCTGACCGGGGCGGGTTCCGGGTCCAAGATCTCGATGTCAACGAATCCGGGTTGCAGTTCCTGTGGTATATGGTATGCCAGCCACAAGACTGAGGTGGGCCCTGAGGGGTCACCGCCCGCGGGTTCAGGGAGCGACCATATGAATATCCATGAATATCAGGCCAAAGCGCTGCTGGGCGAGTTCGGCGTGCCGATCTCCAAGGGCGTACCGGTCCTCAAGGCGAGCGACGCTGACGCCGCCGCCAAGGCGCTGCCGGGTCCGGTCTATGTGGTGAAGAGCCAGATCCATGCCGGCGGCCGCGGCAAGGGCAAGTTCAAGGAAGCCTCGGCCGGCGACAAGGGCGGTGTCCGCATCGCCAAGTCGCCCGCGGAGGTCGCCGAATTCGCCAAGCAGATGCTCGGCGCCACGCTGGTGACCATCCAGACCGGCCCCGCCGGCAAGCAGGTCAACCGCCTCTACATCGAGGACGGCTCCGACATCGACAAGGAGTTCTATCTCTCGATCCTGGTCGACCGCGAGACCTCGCGCGTCTCCTTCGTCGTCTCGACCGAAGGCGGCGTCAACATCGAGGACGTCGCGCACAACACGCCTGAGAAAATCGTGACCTTCTCGGTCGATCCCGCGACCGGCATCATGGGCCATCACGGCCGCACCGTCGCCAACGCGCTGAAGCTATCAGGTGATCTCGCCAAGCAGGCTGAAAAACTCACCGCGCAGCTCTTTGCGGCCTTCGTCGCCAAGGACATGTCGATGCTGGAGATCAACCCGCTGGTCGTGACCAAGCAGGGCCAGCTCCGCGTGCTCGACGCCAAGGTGTCGTTCGACGACAACGCCCTGTTCCGTCACCCCGAGGTGCTCACGCTGCGCGACGAGACTGAGGAAGACGCAAAGGAAATCGAGGCGTCGAAGTACGACCTCAACTACGTCACCCTCGACGGCAATATCGGCTGCATGGTCAACGGCGCCGGTCTTGCCATGGCGACGATGGACATCATCAAGCTCTACGGCATGGCGCCGGCGAACTTCCTCGACGTCGGCGGCAGCGCCAGCAAGGAGAAGGTCGCGGCCGCGTTCAAGATCATCACCGCGGATCCCAACGTGAAGGGCATCCTGGTCAACATCTTCGGTGGTATCATGAAGTGCGACGTGATCGCCGAAGGCGTCACGGCTGCGGTTCGTGAAGTCGGCCTCAGCGTGCCGCTGGTGGTCCGTCTCGAGGGCACCAATGTCGAGCTCGGCAAGAAGATCATCCGTGAATCCGGTCTGAACGTGGTGCCGGCCGACAATCTCGATGACGCCGCGCAGAAGATCGTGAAGGCCGTCAAGGGAGGCTAAGGCCATGGCCCAGGACCATCTCGCCGCATCATCCCCACTTGCAGAGCATGCGCGCCTCGCCGCGTTCGCCGGCGAATGGAATGGTGAAGAGATGGTCTTCCCGTCGCGCTGGACTGCGGGCGGGCCGGCCACCTCGCGCACCGTCGCGCGCATGGATCTCAACGGGTTCTATCTGATCCAGGACTCGGTCCAGATGCGCGACGGCAAGCAGGTCTTCGCCACCCACGGCCTCTTCACCTACGATCGCGAGGACCGGACCTACAAATTGTTCTGGTACGATTCGCTCGGCTACACGCCGCCCTCGCCCGCCTCCGGCGGGTGGGTCGGCAACACGCTCACGCTGGTGCGCGGCTCGCTCCGCGGCAATGCGCGCCACGTCTACGAGATCATCGACGACGCCTCCTACTCGTTGAAGATCCAGTTTTCTCCGGACGCGGAAGGCTGGGCTGACGTGCTCACCGGCGTCTACCGCCGCATCCACTGACCTCTCACTAGCTAGTTCGCGAAAGCAGACCTCATGTCCATCCTGATCGACAAGAACACCAAGGTCATCTGCCAGGGTTTTACCGGCAAGAACGGCACCTTCCACTCGGAGGCCGCCATTGCCTACGGCACCAAGATGGTCGGCGGCACCTCGCCCGGCAAAGGCGGTTCGACCCATCTGAACCTGCCGGTGTTCGACACCGTCCGTGAGGCGCGCGAGAAGACCGGCGCCGACGCGTCGGTGATCTACGTGCCGCCGCCGGGCGCGGCGGATGCGATCTGCGAAGCCATCGACGCCGAGATCCCGCTGATCGTCTGCATCACCGAGGGCATTCCCGTCCTCGACATGGTGCGCGTGAAGCGTTCGCTCGCCGCTTCCAAGTCGCGCCTGATCGGACCGAACTGCCCGGGCGTCATGACCGCCGGCGAGTGCAAGATCGGCATCATGCCCGCCAACATCTTCAAGACCGGCTCGGTCGGCATCGTCTCCCGGTCCGGCACGCTGACCTATGAAGCCGTGTTCCAGACCTCCCAGGAAGGCCTCGGCCAGACCACCGCGGTCGGCATCGGCGGCGACCCGGTCAAGGGCACCGAGTTCATCGACGTGCTGGAAATGCTGCTGGCCGACCCCAAGACCGAGTCGATCATCATGATCGGCGAGATCGGCGGTTCCGCCGAGGAGGACGCCGCCCAGTTCCTCAAGGACGAAGCCAACCGCGGCCGCAAGAAGCCGATGGTCGGTTTCATCGCCGGCGTCACCGCACCTCCCGGCCGCCGCATGGGCCATGCCGGCGCGATCATCTCGGGTGGCAAGGGCGACGCCGGTTCCAAGACCGAGGCGATGAAATCCGCTGGGATTACAGTGTCCCCGTCGCCGGCGCGCCTCGGCCATACGCTTGCCGAAAAGTTGAAGGCGTAATTCACTTCTTCGTGCTTTTCCGGGCGAAGTTTCGCGGCAAATAGGGTAAATGGTGCCAATCGCGTCGGGCCTCTGCCGGGGAGCCCGACGCCAGCGCCGTTTGTTATGCGCGAACCGAAATCGCCAGGAACCCAGTATGTCTCGCCAGGACGCGAACGCAGCCTTTGCCCTTTCTTCGTTTTTGCAGGGCACCAACGCCACCTATATCGACGAAATCTACGCCCGCTACGAGAAGGACCCGTCCTCGGTCGACGCCGAGTGGCAGGAGTTCTTCAAGAGCCTCAACGACCAGCCCGCTGACGTCCGGAAGAACGCCGAGGGCCCGTCCTGGGAGCGCGATAACTGGCCGTTGACCCCGAAGGACGACCTGACCTCGGCGCTCGACGGCAACTGGGCCGAAGTCGAGAAGGCGGTCGGCACCAAGATTGCGGCCAAGGCGCAAGCCAAGGGAGCCGACATCTCCTCCGCCGACCTGCTCCAGGCCACGCGCGATTCCGTCCGTGCGTTGATGCTGATCCGCTCCTACCGCATGCGCGGCCACTTCCACGCCAAGCTCGATCCGCTCGGCATCGAAGCCCAGCGCAACCGTGAAGAGCTCGACCCGCGCACCTACGGCTTCAGCGAAGCCGATTTCGACCGAAAAATCTTCCTCGATCACGTGCTCGGCCTCGAATATGGCAGCCTGCGCGAGATCACCGCGATCTGCGAGCGCACCTACTGCCAGACGCTCGGCGTCGAGTTCATGCATATCAGCAATGCCGCGCAGAAGGCGTGGATCCAGGAGCGCATCGAGGGCCCGGACAAGGAAATCTCGTTCACCCGCGAAGGCCGCCGCGCCATCCTGATGAAGCTGGTCGAGGCCGAAGGCTTCGAAAAGTTCTGCGACACCAAGTTTACCGGCACCAAGCGTTTCGGCCTCGACGGCGGTGAAGCGCTGATCCCCGCGCTCGAGCAGATCATCAAGCGCGGTGGCAATCTCGGCGTGAAGGAAATCGTGGTCGGCATGCCGCATCGCGGCCGCCTCAATGTGCTGACGCAGGTGATGGGCAAGGCCCATCGCGCGCTGTTTCACGAGTTCAAGGGCGGCTCGGCCAACCCTGATGCCGTCGAAGGCTCCGGCGACGTCAAGTACCACCTCGGCGCCTCCTCGGACCGCGAGTTCGACGGCAACCGCATCCATCTGTCGCTGACCGCCAACCCCTCGCATCTCGAGATCGTCGATCCCGTCGTGCTCGGCAAGGTTCGCGCCAAGCAGGACCAGCATGGCGATCCGCCGGACCAGCGCATCTCGGTGATGCCGCTGCTCATGCATGGCGACGCGGCGTTCGCGGGCCAGGGCGTGGTCGCGGAATGCTTCGGTCTGTCGGACCTGAAGGGCTACCGCACCGGCGGCTCCGTGCACTTCATCGTCAACAACCAGATCGGCTTCACCACCTATCCGCGCTACTCGCGCTCCTCGCCCTATCCGTCCGACGTGGCGAAGATGATCGACGCGCCGATCTTCCACGTGAACGGCGACGATCCGGAAGCGGTGGTGTTCGCCGCGAAGGTCGCGACCGAATTCCGGCAGAAGTTCCACAAGCCCGTCGTCATCGACATGTGGTGCTATCGCCGCTACGGCCACAATGAGGGCGACGAGCCGGCCTTCACCCAGCCGGTAATGTACAAGCGGATTGCGGCCCATCCCTCGACCCTCACGCTCTATTCCAAGCGCCTGATCGCCGAAGGCGTCGTCACCGAGGGTGAGGTCGACAAGCTGAAGGCCGACTGGCGCGCGCGTCTCGATGCCGAGTTCGAGGCCGGCACCAGCTACAAGCCGAACAAGGCCGACTGGCTCGATGGCAAGTGGGCGGGCTTCAAGATCGCCGACCAGGAAGAGGATGCGCGTCGCGGCGTCACCGGCGTCGACGTCGCCGAGCTGAAGGACATCGGCCGCAAGATCACCAAGGTGCCGGACGGTTTTCGCGTCCACCGCACCATCCAGCGCTTCCTCGACAACCGCGCGAAGGCGATCGACACTGGCGCCGGCATCGACTGGGCGACCGGTGAGGCGCTGGCGTTCTGCACGCTGCTCGCTGAAAACCATCACGTCCGTCTGTCCGGACAGGACTCCGAGCGCGGCACCTTCTCGCAGCGCCACTCGGTCCTGATCGACCAGGAGGACGAGAGCCGCTACACGCCGTTCAACCATCTCGGCAGCGAGCAGGGCCATTACGAGGTCATCAACTCGCTGCTGTCGGAAGAAGCCGTGCTCGGCTTCGAATACGGTTACTCGCTCGCCGAACCGAACACGCTGACCTTGTGGGAAGCCCAGTTCGGCGACTTCGCCAACGGTGCGCAGGTCGTGTTCGACCAATTCATCTCCTCGGGCGAACGCAAATGGCTGCGCATGTCCGGTCTCGTCTGCTTGCTGCCGCACGGCTATGAGGGCCAGGGACCCGAGCATTCCTCGGCGCGTCTGGAGCGCTACCTGCAGATGTCCGCCGAAGACAACATGCAGGTGGTCTATCCGACGACGCCGGCGAACTACTTCCACGTGCTGCGCCGCCAGCTGCATCGTGAGATCCGCAAGCCGCTGATCCTGATGACGCCGAAGTCGCTGCTGCGTCACAAGCGGGCGGTCTCGCGTCTGGAGGAGCTCGCCAAGGGCACGACCTTCCACCGCATCCTCTATGATGACGCCCAGATGCTGCCGAACGAGCCGATCAAGCTCGTTCCGGACGAGAAGATCCGCCGCATCGTGCTGTGCTCGGGCAAGGTCTATTACGACCTCTACGAGGAACGCGAGAAGCGCGGCATCGACGACATCTACCTGATGCGTGTCGAGCAGCTCTATCCGGTGCCGCTGAAGGCGCTGGTGGCCGAGCTGTCCCGCTTCAAGAAGGCGGAAGTGATCTGGTGCCAGGAAGAGCCCCGCAACATGGGTGCCTGGCACTTCATCGAGCCCTATCTGGAATGGGTGCTGAACCAGGTGAACGGCGTGAGCCGGCGTCCGCGTTATGTCGGCCGCGCCGCTTCCGCTGCGACCGCGACTGGCCTGATGTCCAAGCATCAGGCTCAGCTGAAGGCGTTCCTGGACGAAGCACTGAGCTGAACTTCTTCGAACTGCGTCATGCCCCGCCCCAGTGCGCTCTTGCGCACGAGGGCGGAGCATCCGGTCAGACGTGACGTCCTCGTGAATGCGATGCGTCCCGGCTTGCTGGGTGGCCTGCTTTTCGCTGGCCGTGACATCAGGAATTCATGACCGCATTGGCGATCCCTTAAGGAAAAGACCATGACTGAAATTCGTGTGCCGACGCTCGGCGAATCCGTCACCGAGGCCACCATCGGCCGCTGGTTCAAGAAGGCCGGCGACCCGGTCGCCGTCGACGAGCCCTTGGTGGAGCTCGAAACCGACAAGGTCACGATCGAGGTCCCGGCGCCCTCCGCCGGCACGCTGAGCGAGATCATCGCCGCCGATGGCGCGACTGTCGCTGTGGGCGCGCTGCTTGGCCAGATCACCGACGGTGCCGGCGCTGCCAAGCCTGCCGCCGCGCCCGCCAAACCCGCTGCTGCTCCGGCGGCCGCCGCCGCTGCCCCGGCTGCTGCGACGAAGGCACCGCCGGCCGACGCGCCGCTCGCTCCCTCCGTGCGCAAGATTTCGGCCGAAAGCGGCATCGATGCTTCGACCGTTCCGGGTTCAGGCAAGGATGGCCGGGTTACCAAGGGCGACATGCTCGCTGCGATCGAGCGTGCGGCCTCCGCGCCGACCCCGGTCAACCAGCCTGCCGCTGCCGTGCAGGTCCGTGCGCCGTCGCCGGCCGATGACGCCGCCCGCGAAGAGCGCGTCAAGATGACCCGCCTGCGCCAGACCATCGCGCGCCGTCTCAAGGACGTGCAGAACACCGCGGCGATGCTGACGACCTTCAACGAGGTCGACATGACCAACGTGATGGCGCTGCGGGCCCACTACAAGGATGCGTTCGAGAAGAAGCACGGCTCCAAGCTCGGCTTCATGGGCTTCTTCACCAAGGCCGTCGTGCAGGCGCTGAAGGACATCCCGGCCGTCAACGCCGAGATCGACGGCACCGATTTGATCTACAAGAACTACTATCACATCGGCGTCGCCGTCGGCACCGACAAGGGCCTCGTCGTGCCCGTCGTGCGCGACTGCGACCACAAGTCGATCGCCGATATCGAGAAGGGCATCGCCGATTTCGGTCGCCGCGCCCGCGACGGCCAGCTCAAGATCGACGAGATGCAGGGCGGCACCTTCACCATCACCAATGGCGGCATCTACGGCTCGCTGATGTCGACCCCGATCCTGAACGCGCCGCAATCCGGCATCCTCGGCATGCACAAGATCCAGGATCGTCCGATGGTGGTCGGCGGCAAGATCGAGGTGCGCCCGATGATGTATCTGGCGCTGTCCTACGATCACCGCGTGATCGACGGCAAGGAAGCCGTCACCTTCCTGGTTCGCGTCAAGGAGAGCCTGGAAGATCCGGCGCGTCTGGTGCTCGATCTCTGATCGCTGATGCTCTGCCAGCGCCGTCGCCCTCAGGTGCGACGGCGCCTGTCGAACCATGGAGGGGCGCGTGACCGATAAAGTCGTTGTCATCACCGGCGGCAGCCGTGGCATCGGGCGGGCAACCGCGCTTGCGGCGGCTGCGCGCGGCTATCGCGTCGTGGTCGGGTATGCCAGCAACAAGCAAGCCGCCGACGAGGTGGTCAGCCAGATCGAGGCCGGCAACGGCAAGGCGATTGCGGTGAAATGCGACGTCGCCGAGGAACGCGACATCATCGACCTGTTCAAGGCGGCCGACAAGTTCGGCACGCTGGCCGCGCTCGTCAACAATGGCGGCATCGTCGGCAAGAGTGGTGTGCGTGTTGACGAGATGTCGGCCGAGCGTATCCAGCGCGTGCTGGCGGTCAACGTCACCGGCTCCATCCTCTGCGCGCGCGAGGCGGTGAAGCGCATGTCGACCAGGCATGGCGGCAAGGGCGGCGTCATCGTCAATCTGTCATCGGTTGCTGCCAAGCTCGGCGCGCCCAATACCTATGTCGACTACGCTGCGTCGAAGGGCGCGATCGATTCCTTCACCACCGGCCTCGGCTATGAGGTTGCGGGCGAGGGCATTCGCGTCGCAGGCATTCGCCCCGGCCTGATCGATACCGAAATTCATGCCTCCGGCGGCGAGCCCGACCGGCATCATCGACTGGCCCACATGGTGCCGATGAAGCGCGTCGGCACCGCCGATGAAATCGCCAATGCCATCGTCTGGCTGATGTCGGACGAGGCCTCTTACGTGACTGCAGCCACGCTCGATGTGTCCGGTGGACGCTGACGCGCCGCGCGGACGCTGACACATCCTCACAACGCTAAACCTACGGGACTTTCTCTCATGGCTACCTACGATCTCGTTGTCATCGGCACCGGACCTGGCGGTTATGTCTGCGCGGTGCGCGCCAGCCAGCTCGGCATGAAAGTCGCCGTGGTCGAAAAGAACGCCACGCTCGGCGGCACCTGTCTCAATGTCGGCTGCATGCCCTCGAAGGCGCTGCTGCATGCCTCCGAAATGTTCGAGGAAGCCGCGCATTCCTTCGCCAAGATGGGCATCAGCGTCTCCGCGCCGAAGCTCGAATTGCCGGCGATGATGAACTTCAAGCAACAGGGCATCGACGGCAACGTCAAGGGCGTCGAGTTCCTGATGAAGAAGAACAAGGTCGACGTGCTCAAGGGCGCCGGCAAGATCTTGGGCACCGGCAAGGTCGAAGTCTCCGTCGACGGCAAGTCGCAGGTGATCGAAACGAAGAACATCGTCATCGCCACGGGCTCCGACATCGCGCGCCTCAAGGGCATCGAGATCGACGAGAAGCGCATCGTCTCGTCCACTGGCGCGCTGTCGCTGGACAAGGTCCCCGGCAAGCTCCTGATCGTCGGCGCCGGCGTGATCGGCCTCGAGCTCGGCTCGGTGTGGAAGCGTCTCGGCGCCGAAGTCGTCGTCGTCGAATTCCTCGATCGCATCCTGCCCGGCATGGACGGCGAAATTGCAAAGCAATTCCAGCGCATCCTCGAGAAGCAGGGTTTTGCGTTCAAGCTAGGGGCCAAGGTCACGGCCGTTGATACCTCAGGCAAGACGCTGAAGGCGACGATCGAGCCCGCGGCCGGCGGCGCCGCCGAGACGCTCGAGGCCGATGTCGTGCTGGTCTGCATCGGCCGCGTGCCCTACACCGACGGGCTCGGCTTGAAGGAAGCCGGCGTCGCGCTCGATCCCCGCGGCCGCGTGCAGATCGACCCGCATTTCGCCACCAGCCTGAAGGGCGTCTATGCCATCGGCGACGTCGTCGCCGGTCCCATGCTCGCGCACAAGGCCGAAGATGAAGGCGTGGCCGTTGCGGAGATCATCGCAGGCCAGGCCGGCCACGTGAACTACGACATTATCCCAGGCGTCGTGTATACAACGCCGGAAGTGTCCTCCGTCGGCAAGACCGAGGAAGAGCTGAAGCAGGCCGGCGTCGCCTACACCGTCGGGAAGTTTCCCTTTACCGCCAACGGCCGCTCCAAGGTCAACCAGACCACTGACGGCTTCGTGAAGATTCTCGCAGATGCGAAGACCGATCGCGTGCTCGGCGTGCACATCATCGGAATCGAGGCCGGCGAGATGATCCACGAGGCCTGCGTGCTGATGGAGTTTGGTGGCAGTGCGGAGGATCTCGCCCGCACCTGCCACGCGCACCCGACCCGCTCGGAGGCCGTCAAGGAAGCCGCGCTTGCAGTCGGCAAGCGGGCCATCCATATGTAGGGCGCGCCCAAAGCCGAATCGGGCGGGACATCACATGCTGCGCCGCCTTCTTCAACCGGTCTGGGTCCTGCTGGCGATCATCTTCCTGATCGAAGCCTGGCTGTGGGACCATCTTGAGCCTGTTGTCGCGTGGGTGGTCGCACTCATCCCGCTCGCGCGCTTGAAGGAATGGCTGGCGGACCGTGTCGATGCGCTGTCGCCGGCGATGACGTTGATCGTCTTCGCCGTGCCGATCATTCCGCTGTTTCCGCTGAAGCTGGTCGGCCTCTGGCTGCTCACCCACGAATACTGGCTGACCGGCGTCTCCACCTTCCTGTTCGCCAAGATGCTCGGCGTCGGCGTCACCGCATTCCTGTTCGATGTCACGCGCGACAAGCTGCTGGAGATGCACTGGTTCGAGCGGCTCTATGAGTGGGTGCTGCGGCTGCGCGCCAAGGCGACCGAGCTCGTCGAACCCGTCAAGCAGCGCATCCGCGAGCTGATCAAGGGCAACGGCGAAGGCTGGTCCTCGCGCACGCTCCGCCTGATCCAGCGCTTCCGCAAGAGCGTGCACGAGGCGCGGTAGCGTTGTTGTTTGGCGCCACTCGCGCCAACCCTCAGGTGTCGTCCCGGCGAAGGCCGGGACCCATAACCCCAGGGAGAAGTTTGGCGAAGACTCGTCGTTCTGTACTGCTACCTATCGCAATTGATAGATCACGCGGTATGGGTCCCGGCCTTCGCCGGGACGACGGCTGAGAACAACAGCTGCCTCACCCGTGCAGATGCAACAGATGCGGAGCCCACGCACCCAGCACGGTCATGCCAAGTCCGGCGAGCGTCAAGAGCCCCGCGACCCAAGCGAGCGGCAGCATGCCGGTGATGATCGTCGCCGATGCCAGCACGATGCCAATCTGGAATGCGGCCGATGCCAGCTCGAAGTGGTGGTATTTCGCGGTCGCCTCGTCGCGCTCGTGCTCGGCATGCTTGGCCTTCTCGGCGAGCTGCTCGGTGCCTTCGCCGGTCTCGGGTTCGGAGCGGTAGCGCGCCGCGGTCTTCGTCCAGTCGTCGATCTGCTTTTGCACCGCGGCCTTGGTGGCCTCGTCGGTGGCGCTGCCCAGCGTCAGCTTGCCCTGGTCGGCCGCGGTCTGGACCACCGTGCGGCGAATGCTCTTGGCCTGGAAGAACGCCCAGAGATTGGAGGCCTCGACGTTCTTGCTGATGGACTCGGTCTGAGCGCCCTTGCCGAGCGTTTCCGAGATCGCCAGGAACAGCGCCAGCACCGCGATCAGAAGTGCGATCTTCTTGTTCTCGCCCGATGCGTGCTCGGCATGCTCGGCGTGCTCCATGCTTTCGTGTGCGCTCATGAATCCCCTCCTGTTCGGTCCGCCACGATTGACCGAACCGCGCGGCCTGCGCAAGAGGCATGGAAGGGATGACAGCTTGATGTCAGGAATGACCGCGCCCGTCAGCGGCTCTTTCAGCGTCTTGGATGCGCGCTCGCATAGACTTCCAGCAATCGTTCAGAATCGATGCCAGTGTAGATTTGCGTGGTCGAGAGCGAGGAATGGCCGAGCAGTTCCTGGATCGCGCGTAAGTCCCCGCCGCGCGAGAGCAGATGCGTGGCGAAGGAATGCCGCAGCGCGTGTGGCGTGGCACTGTCGGGCAGGCCGAGTGCGCCGCGCAGGCGCTCCATCGCGAGCTGGATGATGCGCGGGCTCAAGGGTCCGCCACGCGCGCCGACGAAGATCGGCCCGTCCTGTGGCAGCGTGTGCGGGCACATCGAAACGTAGTCCTGCACCAGCGCCAGCACGTTCTGCAGCACCGGCACCATGCGGGTCTTGTTGCCTTTGCCGGTCACGACGAGCACGTCGCCTTCGCCCGGCTTCGGCACCTCGCGGCGCTTCAGGCCGAGCGCTTCGGAGATGCGCAAGCCCGAGCCATAGAGCAACGCCATCACCGCGGCGTCGCGCACCAGGATCCAGGTCTCGCGATCCTCGCCGGCGCGCTCGTCGGCGTCAGCCAGGCGCTTTGCGGAAGCCATCGGCAACGGCTTCGGTAAGGTCTTTGCGACCTTCGGCGCGCGGATCGCCGAGAGCGCGCCGACCTTGCCCTTGCCCTCGCGCTCGAGAAAACGGCCGAACGAGCGCAGGCCCGCGAGCGCGCGCATCAGTGAACGGCCGGCAATGTCGTCGGCGCGCCGCATCGCCATGAAGGCGCGCACGTCAGTTGCTTCGAGCGAGGCGAATCGCTCCAGCGTCACGCGCTCGCCCCAATGGCTGCACAGGAAATCCAGGCACTGCCTGAGATCGCGGGCATAGGCCTCGAGCGTCTTCGGCGACAGCCGTCGCTCGGCGCCGAGATGCGCGAGCCAGCGCGTCATCTGCTGCGCGATCGAGGGATCGGCGCTGGCGAGCTCGATTCGAGGGGCGGCGGCTTTGCTCATGCGCTCTGGACGGAATGATTCCGCACAGTATATCGCATCAGACCCGTTTACTGTTCGCTAAGGCCGCTTCGGGGCGTTAGCCTCAAGGCCCCAAGAGACCTCCAAGGTTCCGATTCTCCCGACATGGATCACACGTCGCGCAGCACCACCGCCTCCGCCAACGCGACCCGCATGGTCGACGTGCTGGTGCCGGTCGCGCTCGACCAAACCTATTCCTACAAGGTCCCGCGCGGCATGGAGCTGAAGGCCGGCGATCTCCTCAGTGTGCCGCTCGGGCCACGCGAGGTGCTCGCCGTGGTCTGGGGCGAAAATGCCAATCCCGATCCACGCCTGCACAATCGGCTCAAGGAGGTCAGCGAAAAGCTCGACGTCCCGCCGTTGAAGCCCGAGCTGCGTGCGGTCGTCGACTGGGTCGCCAATTACACCCTGAGCCCGCGCGGCATGGTGCTGCGCATGTGCCTGCGCATGGGCGAGAACCTCGGACCCGAGCGGGTGCGCGCCGGTGTGCGCCTGGTCGGGGACCCCCCGCGGCGGCTGACGCCGGCGCGGGCGCGTGTGATCGAGGTGCTCTCGGACCGGCTGCTGCACACCAAGTCCGAAGCCGCCAAGGAAGCGGGCGTCTCGGCCGGCGTGATCGACGGCCTCGTCGACGAAGGCACGCTGACGGTCGAGCCGATGCCGCCACCAGCGCCGCCGCCGGCGCCCGATCCGGAGTTCGGCCGGCCGGATTTTTCGCCGCTGCAGCGCGCCGGCGTGGATGCGATGCGCGCGCTCGCGGCCAACGGCACGTTCCACGTCGCTCTGCTCGACGGCGTCACCGGCTCCGGCAAGACAGAGGTCTATTTCGAGGCCGTTGCGGAAACCATCCGCCGCGGCAAACAGTCGCTGATCCTGATGCCGGAGATCGCGCTGACCGGCCAGTTCCTCGATCGCTTCGCACAGCGCTTTGGCGTGCGCCCGATCGAATGGCATTCCGAGCTGACGCCGCGCACCCGCGCGCGCAATTGGGCGGCAATCTCGGAAGGCACGGCACCCGTCGTGGTCGGCGCGCGCTCGGCACTGTTTCTGCCTTACGCCAATCTCGGCCTCATCGTCGTCGATGAAGAGCACGACCAGGCCTACAAGCAGGACGAGGGCGTGCACTATCATGCCCGCGACATGGCGGTGGTGCGCGCGCATATCGCAAAAATCCCGATCGTGCTGGCGTCCGCGACGCCGTCGGTCGAGTCCGAGGTCAACGCGCGCAAGAACCGCTATCAGCGCATCGCGCTGCCCTCGCGCTTCGGCGGCCAGCACATGCCGCATATCGAGGCCATCGACATGCGCCGTGAGCCGCCGGCGCGCGGCCGCTACATCTCGCCGCGGCTGGCCGGTGAGATCAGAAAGGCCATCGAGAAGCGCGAGCAGGCGCTGCTGTTCCTCAATCGCCGCGGCTATGCCCCCCTGACGCTGTGCCGTGCCTGCGGCCACCGCTTCGCCTGCACTATCTGCGATGCCTGGCTGGTCGATCACAGATTCCGCCAGCGCCTCGTCTGCCATCACTGCGGTTTCTCGATGCCGCGTCCGCCGACCTGCCCGCACTGCGCCGCTGAGGAATCGCTGGTCGCGGTGGGCCCCGGCGTCGAGCGCCTCCAGGAAGAGGCCGCCGCGCTGTTTCCAGAGGCGCGCACCATGGTGCTGTCGAGCGATCTCATCACCTCGATCGAGACGATGCGGAGTGAGCTCAACGAGATCGCGGAAGGCCGCGTCGACATCATCATCGGCACGCAGCTCGTCGCCAAGGGCCACAATTTCCCGCGGCTGAATCTCGTCGGCGTCGTCGATGCGGATCTGGGCTTGAGCAATGGCGATCCGCGCGCGGCGGAACGCACCTGGCAATTGCTCAACCAGGTGATCGGCCGCGCCGGGCGCGAGCAGGGCCGCGGCGTCGGCTATCTGCAGACCCATCAGCCCGATCACCCTGTCATGAAGGCGCTGATCGCCTGCGACCGCGAGGCCTTCTACGACAGCGAGATCGATTTGCGCGAGAAGACGCTCTATCCGCCGTTCGGCCGGCTTGCGAGCCTGATCATTTCTGCCGGCGATCGTCCGAGCGCGGAAGGGCTGGGCCGCAAGCTCGTTGCACTCGCGCCGCGCGATGAGCGCGTCGTGGTGCTCGGCCCTGCGGAAGCCCCGCTCGCCGTCATCAAGGGCCGATATCGTTTTCGCATCCTGGTGAAATCGGCGCGCGGCTTTGATCTCTCGGACTATTTGCGCAACTGGCTCGCGGTGTGCCCGAAGCCGAAGGGCAATCAGAAGCTGGAAGTGGACGTCGACCCGCAGAGCTTTTTATAGCGCCGCTGTCGCCTCATCCCCTACCGTCATTCCGGGGCGCGTGAAGCGCGAGCCCGGAATCCAGTCATCCACTATCTCTGTCGCCCGATGGATTCCGGGCTCGCGCTTCGCGCGCCCCGGAATGACGAAAAAGCCCGTGGTCCCCCAAGACCACGGGCTTGTTTCACGCGCGCATCGAACTGCTCATGTCCTGAGGACGATGATCGAAACTGCGCTCGTGAGGTGAGGCGCCTCAGGCGCCGTTAGGACACCACTTCCGCGGTGACGCGGCCGACGCCGGCACCGGTGAGGCCGATGGCGCGGGCAGCACCGGTGGAGAGGTCGAGCACGCGGCCGCGCACGAACGGGCCACGGTCATTGATGGTGACGATGACGCTCTGGCCGCCATGGGTGACGCGCACCTTGGTGCCGAACGGCAGCGAACGGTGCGCCGCGGTCATGGCGTTCTGGTTGAAGCGCGCGCCGGAGGCGGTGCGGCTGCCGGACTCGTTGCCGTAATAGGAGGCCATGCCCGAGAAGCTGTGGCCCGTGCCCGAGGAGGGCGTCATGGCCGCATTGGCATTGCGCCAATCGGAGGAGGAATTTGAGCCGTCCTGGGCGGCGTGGTGGTGCCGGTGATGCCTGGATTTGGCGGAAGCTTCGGTGGCAGTTCCACCGACGAGGAGAGTTGCGGCGACGAAAGCGATCGCCGTACGAGGCCGGGTCAAAGTGCCCAGCGTCTTCAAAGACAGCATTTAGTGGTCCCTAAGCTAGTATTGCCACATATGTGGCCAGTGGAGCCCCCATCAGTTTGCGAGCGGGTTGGCGTTTCCTTTCCCAATGAGGCATGAATTGGGCAGTAAATCCGTTCCGTTTCGCCATGAAATAACTTGTGATCCGAATCGATATTCAGACGATGTTCCGTAATCTTGTGCTTTAACGATTCGTTAACTAATCGATTACTCAGCAATACTGTAAAGCGAAGTTGTTATTCTTCGAGTTCAGAATTGGGTAAGTATTCGGCGGACGCGGTCTGCGCGGCACTGGTCACGCCTCAGCGAGCCGTGTTCATGGCCGCTATGCGCTGAGGGCGGGAACGAATGGGTCCGATGCGGCCCGTCCGGCGCGTGGCAATTCCGTGACGTGGCAGGTCATCGCGCTCTCGGCCGTGACGGCGTCGCGAACTGCGACGAACTGGCGACAGAACGTCGTGCCTTTAATTTGGCGTCATGTTGCACGTGCGCGCCTGCTATGTTAGCAAAGCCGCGATTTTAACGGACCCGGCACTTCCCGTGTCGGCCGAGAATCAAAGTCCCGCTTGAATTCCAAGGGCTTGGATCGCTAGGCGCCGCTTCGTGGCGACGGTTTTTCCCTTGCGAGTTTGACAGCTAAAAGAGCGCGTCTGTGGCTGCAGAAGATACGTCCGTTTCAGGTGTGTCCGGCCGTTATGCAACGGCCTTGTTTGAACTGGCCCGCGACCAGAAAGTGGTCGACGAGGTCAAAGCCGATCTCGACAGGTTCGAGGCTCTGCTGAACGAAAGCGCCGATCTCAAGCGCCTCGTCCGCAGTCCGGTTTTCGCGGCTGACGCCCAGTCCAGGGCCCTCGCGGCCGTGCTGGACAAGGCGGGCATAGCAGGCATCACCGCCAATTTCCTCAAAGTGCTCACCGCCAACCGCCGCCTGTTCGCGGTGGCTGACGTCATCCGCGCCTATCGCGCCCTCGTCGCCAGGTTCAAGGGCGAGGCGACGGCGGACGTCACGGTGGCGGAAGCGCTGTCGGACAAGAATCTCGACGCCCTCAAGGTTGCCCTGAAGTCGGTGACCGGCAAGGACGTCGCGCTCAACGTGAAGATCGATCCCTCGATCATCGGTGGCCTCGTCGTGAAGCTTGGCAGCCGCATGATCGATAGTTCGCTTCGCACCAAACTCAATTCGATCAAGCACGCGATGAAAGAGGCAGGCTGATGGACATCCGCGCCGCGGAAATTTCCGCGATCCTCAAGGACCAGATCAAGAATTTCGGCCAGGAAGCTGAAGTCTCCGAAGTCGGACAGGTGCTGTCCGTCGGCGACGGTATCGCCCGCGTCTATGGTCTGGACAACGTCCAGGCCGGTGAAATGGTCGAGTTCGAGAACGGCACCCGCGGCATGGCGCTGAACCTCGAAACTGACAACGTCGGTGTCGTTATTTTCGGTGCCGACCGCGAGATCAAGGAAGGCCAGACCGTCAAGCGCACCCGCGCCATCGTGGACGCGCCTGTTGGCAAGGGCCTGCTCGGCCGCGTGGTCGACGCGCTCGGCAACCCGATCGACGGCAAGGGTCCGATCCAGGCCGACAAGCGTATGCGCGTCGACGTCAAGGCGCCCGGCATCATTCCGCGCAAGTCGGTGAGCGAGCCGATGGCGACCGGCCTCAAGGCGATCGACGCCCTGATCCCGATCGGCCGCGGCCAGCGCGAACTGATCATCGGTGACCGTCAGACCGGCAAGACCGCGATCGCGCTCGACACCATTCTGAACCAGAAGCCGCTCAACGCGCAGCCCGACGAGAACATCAAGCTGTACTGCGTCTACGTCGCAGTCGGCCAGAAGCGTTCGACCGTCGCGCAGTTCGTGAAGGTGCTGGAAGAGCAGGGCGCGCTCGAATACTCGATCGTCGTCGCCGCGACCGCCTCGGATCCGGCGCCGATGCAGTACATCGCGCCGTTCACCGCCTGCACCATGGGCGAGTTCTTCCGCGACAACGGCATGCACGCGGTCATCATCTATGACGATCTGTCCAAGCAGGCCGTCGCCTACCGCCAGATGTCGCTGCTGCTGCGCCGTCCGCCGGGCCGCGAAGCCTATCCGGGCGACGTGTTCTATCTGCACTCCCGCCTGCTCGAGCGCGCGGCGAAGCTCAGCAAGGACCATGGCTCGGGCTCGCTGACCGCACTGCCGGTCATCGAAACCCAGGCCAACGACGTGTCGGCCTACATTCCGACCAACGTCATCTCGATCACCGACGGTCAGATCTTCCTGGAAACCGACCTGTTCTTCCAGGGCATCCGTCCCGCGGTGAACGTCGGTCTGTCGGTGTCCCGCGTCGGTTCGTCGGCGCAGACCAAGGCCACCAAGAAGGTCGCCGGCAAGATCAAGGGCGAGCTCGCGCAGTACCGCGAAATGGCGGCGTTCGCGCAGTTCGGCTCCGACCTCGACGCCTCGACCCAGCGCCTGCTCAACCGCGGTTCGCGCCTGACCGAGCTCCTGAAGCAGCCGCAGTTCTCGCCGCTGAAGATGGAAGAGCAGGTCTGCGTGATCTGGGCCGGCACCAACGGCTATCTCGATCCGCTCCCGGTCAACAAGGTGCGTGGGTTCGAGGACGGTCTGCTGTCGCTGCTGCGTGGCAAGCATGTCGACATTCTCAACGCGATCCGTGACAGCCGCGACCTCTCCGACGACAGCGCCGCAAAGCTGAAGTCGGTGGTCGAAGGCTTTGCGAAGAGCTTCGCTTAAACTGCCGTCATGGCCGGGCTAAAGCGCGAAGCGCGTCTTCGCAAATGATGTCCCGGCCATCCACGTGCTAACGCGTGGAGACAAAGACGTGGATGCCCGGGACGAGCCCGGGCATGACGACTGGGATAGGCTAGCGGGCCGACGTAGCGTCGAACCGCCGGGGTGAACGAAGAATGGCGTCACTTAAAGACATGCGCGTCCGCATCGCCTCCACCAAGGCGACGCAAAAGATCACCAAGGCCATGCAGATGGTCGCGGCCTCGAAGCTGCGCCGCGCGCAGACCGCCGCGGAAGCTGCACGTCCCTATGCTGACAAGATGAGCGCGGTGATCTCCAACATCGCCAGCGCCGCCGCCGGTTCGCCCGGCGCGCCGAAATTGCTGGCCGGCACCGGCCGGGATCAGGTTCATTTGCTGCTGGTCTGCACCGGCGAGCGCGGACTCTCCGGCGCCTTCAACTCGTCGATCGTGCGTCTCGCCCGCGAGCGCGCGCTGGCCCTGATGAACCAGGGCAAGGAAGTGAAATTCTTCTGCGTCGGCCGCAAGGGTTACGAGCAGCTCCGCCGCCTGTTCGACAAGCAGATCGTCGAGCATCTCGACCTGCGCAGCGTGCGCCAGCTCGGTTTCGTCAATGCCGAGGACATCGCCAAGAAGGTTCTGGCGCGTTTCGAGGCTGGCGAGTTCGACGCCTGCACGCTGTTCTATTCGCGCTTCAAGTCGGTGATCGCGCAGATCCCGACCGCCCAGCAGATCATCCCGCTGGTCGTGGAGGAGGGCGCTGCCGCCAGCACGACGTCCTACGAATACGAGCCGGAAGAGGACGAGATCCTCACCCGCCTGCTGCCGCGCAACCTCGCGGTCCAGATCTTCCGCGCGCTGCTCGAGAACAACGCCTCGTTCTACGGTGCGCAGATGAGCGCGATGGACAACGCGACGCGCAACGCCGGTGAGATGATCCGCAAGCAGACGCTGGTCTACAACCGCACGCGTCAGGCGCAGATCACCAAGGAACTGATCGAAATCATCTCGGGCGCCGAAGCCGTCTAGCAAGGACGCATCGGTACCCATCAACGCAACATCCCGGTCAGATTGACCGTTGCTTAGAAGTTCGGATCGAAGGAGACATTCAATGGCAGCCCAGCTCGGTCGCGTCACCCAGGTCATCGGCGCCGTCGTCGACGTGCAGTTCGAAGGCCACCTGCCGGCCATTCTCAACGCGCTCGAGACCAAGAACGGCGGCAACCGCCTGGTGCTGGAAGTCGCCCAGCATCTCGGCGAGTCCACTGTCCGCACCATCTCGATGGACACCACCGAAGGTCTGGTCCGCGGCCAGGAAGTGACCGACACCGGTTCGCCGATCCGCGTTCCCGTCGGTGAGGGCACGCTCGGCCGCATCATCAACGTCATCGGTGAGCCGATCGACGAAGCCGGCCCGGTCAAGTCGGACGGCCTGCGCGCCATCCACCAGGAAGCGCCGACCTACACCGACCAGTCGACCGAGGCTGAAATTCTCGTCACCGGCATCAAGGTCGTCGATCTTCTGGCTCCCTATGCGAAGGGTGGCAAGATCGGCCTGTTCGGCGGCGCCGGCGTCGGCAAGACCGTGCTGATTCAGGAGCTGATCAACAACGTCGCCAAGGCGCACGGCGGTTACTCCGTGTTCGCCGGCGTCGGCGAGCGGACCCGCGAGGGCAATGACCTCTATCACGAGTTCATCGAGTCCAAGGTCAACGCCGATCCGAAGAAGCCGGACGAGGGTGTGAAGTCGAAGTGCGCGCTGGTGTTCGGCCAGATGAACGAGCCGCCGGGCGCCCGCGCCCGCGTCGCGCTCACGGGTCTGACCATCGCGGAAGACTTCCGCGACAAGGGCCAGGACGTGCTGTTCTTCGTCGACAACATCTTCCGCTTCACCCAGGCCGGCTCGGAAGTGTCGGCGCTGTTGGGTCGTATTCCCTCGGCCGTGGGTTATCAGCCGACGCTCGCGACCGACATGGGCGCGCTGCAGGAGCGCATCACCACCACGCAGAAGGGCTCGATCACCTCGGTGCAGGCCATCTACGTTCCGGCCGACGACTTGACCGACCCGGCGCCGGCGACCTCGTTCGCGCACTTGGACGCCACCACCACGCTGTCGCGCTCGATCGCTGAAAAGGGCATCTATCCGGCGGTGGACCCGCTCGACTCGACCTCGCGCATGCTCTCCCCGCTGGTCGTCGGCGAGGAGCATTATGCGGTCGCCCGTCAGGTCCAGCAGGTGCTGCAGCGCTACAAGGCGCTCCAGGACATCATCGCCATTCTCGGCATGGACGAGCTTTCGGAAGAGGACAAGCTGACCGTGGCCCGCGCCCGCAAGGTCGAGCGCTTCATGTCGCAGCCGTTCTTCGTCGCTGAAATCTTCACGGGTTCGCCGGGCAAGTTCGTCGACCTCGCCGACACCATCAAGGGCTTCAAGGGCCTGGTGGAAGGCAAGTATGACCACCTGCCGGAAGCTGCCTTCTACATGGTCGGCACCATCGAAGAGGCGGTCGAGAAGGGCAAGAAGCTGGCGGCGGAAGCTGCCTAAGCTCTCCACCTCGTCATCGCCGGGCTAAAGCGCGAAGCGCGTCTTCAAACTGAAGTCCCGGCGATCCATCGAGAGAGAACTTTCGTTGATGGATGGACCCGCGGGTCAGGCCCGCGGGTGACAAGCAAAGCAAGCGGAAACATCATGGCCACCTTCCACTTCGATCTCGTCTCTCCGGAAAAGCTCGCATTCTCGGGCGAGGTTGATCAGGTCGACATTCCCGGCGTCGAGGGTGACTTCGGCGTGCTGGCAGGTCATGCGCCGGTCGTGGCTGCGATCCGCCCCGGCATCCTCACCGTCACATCAGGCGGCAAGCACGAGAAGATCATCGTGCTCGGCGGCCTTGCTGAGGTCTCGGAAAAGGGGCTGACGGTACTCGCCGACGTCGCGACCTCGCTGGACGAACTCGACCGCGCCCAGTTCGCCGAGACCATCTCGGAGATGCAAGAAGGCCTGAAGGAGCACGAAGGCAGCGAGCTCGATCAGGCCCTCGCGCGGCTCGACCACTACAAGAGCATTCAGCAGCAGGTCAATTCGACCGCCATGCACTAGTTCGGCACAAGTCGCCGGCCTCTCAAAAAACTGTAACAAAATCAGCGCTCGTCACCACCGTGGCGGGCGCTGAAACTTTGTTGCACCGCGCCGGAGATAGCGGCATTCTGCGGCCGCTAGAAGAGTTCCAGGGCAGGTCGCAGATGAAGCGCAAGATCGCGGCGATTTTCGCGGCCGATATTGCCGGCTATTCGAGGCTCGTTGCGGAAGACGAGGAAGAGACGCTGCGGCGACTGGCGTCCTATCGTCTGGTCATTGACGATTTCATCGCCAAGGCCGGCGGGCGCATCTTCAACACCGCCGGTGACGCCGTGCTCGCCGAATTCCCGAGCGCGGTCGAAGCGGTGCGCTGCGCGATCGACATCCAGGAATCCTTGCGAACCCGCAACATGGCCTATCCGCCGAGCCGGCAGATGTCGTTCCGCATCGGCATCACCATCGGCGATGTGGTCGAGCGCGATGGCGATCTGCTGGGTGACGGCGTCAACATCGCGGCGCGCCTCGAAGGTCTCGCCGAGGTCGGCGGCATCTGCGTGTCCCGCGCGGTGCACGAGCAGGTCGCCAACAAGCTGTCGGTGCAGTTCGCCGACATCGGCGCCCAGGAAGTGAAGAACATCCCGACGCCGGTGCACGCCTACATGGTGGCGATGCGGCGCGAGGACGGGACCTATGCCACGCCGCAGGTGAAGAAGGTTGCAAAGGCGCAGCCCGGCCCGAACTGGATGTGGCCGCTGGTGGTCGGCGTGGTCTCCGTCGTCGCCATCGGCGTCGGCGGCTTCCTCTATTTCACCAAGCTCGAGACCGCGCAGGTCGCGTCCCGCCCGCCAACGTCCACGGCCGCTGCGCCCGCGCCGAGCATCACTGCGCCGTCACCCAGCCCGACGCCCACGATGGTTGCGAAGGCGCCTTCGCCGCTGCCGACAGCGACGCCGACCCAAACGGCTGCCGCGACACCGGCGCCAATTCCTTCGCCGCCGGCGACATCAGGCGGCAAGTTCGCCGTGGACGCGGTGCCGTTCGTCGCCGAGCGCCAGCGCGGCAATCTCAACGAATATTCCGCCGCCGGCGATTACAAGGCCTTTGCACTGAACATCGGCGGCTTCACCGGCTCGTCGGTCAATCAACCGAACGAGGAAGCCGCGCGCACTGCCGCGCTCGACCAGTGTCAGAAGCACGCGGACGCTGCGCAATCGCCGCGACGCTGCGAGCTCTATGCGGTCGGCAACAAGGTCGTCTACAGCCATGGCAGCCCGCCGATGCCGCCGCAGCCCTGGGTGCGGCACGACACCGTGACGGAGCGTCCCGTCGCATCGAAGGATTTTCCGATGCTGCGTGACCAGGCCAAGAATCGCATCGAAAACATTTACATGCCGGCGGCGAAGTCGCGCTCGGTCGCGATTGGTCCGGGTGGCCAGTACTTCATGGTGTTGGGCGCCTCGTCAGTCGAGGAGACGACGCGACGTTCGCTGGAGTCCTGTGGCGCGTTCGCGGGCTCTGCCTGCATGATCGTGGCGGTCGACGACGTCTTCGTCGTGCCGGTTCCAACCCTGCTCAAGGCCAACGGCTTCTTCCACGCCGCGAGCAATGCCTCGATCGTGGCTGATGCGCGCGACGACGTCGTCCGCAAGCTCGGCGACGGCGCTGGCTGGAACGCGGTTGCGGTCGGCACCGCAGGCCGTCCGGGTCTCGGCTTGAAGGCCGCAGACGAACAGACCGCCGTCACCACCGCGCTCGCCGACTGTGCCAAGCACGACAGCGACTGCCACGTGATCGCGATCGGTCCGTTTACGGTCGGGCCGACGAACTGATGCGATGAGATTCGAACCGGCGCGCCGAGGACGGTGCGTTCCCTCCCCCCTTGCGGGGGAGGGCTAGGGAGAGGGGTGGCCCAGCAAATGGTGGCGATCGTTGACGCTGCGCTTGCGCAGGTGCGCGCAGGATAGAATCCCCGTGTGGCACCCCCCTCCCTGCCCCTCCCCCACAAGGGGGAGGGAACGAGAGAATGCTACCTTCCTCACGCGCAAATTTTCGACAAGAATTCTCTAATGATTTCAACCCCCGTTCTACTGTGCATGGGGTTGTTTTCGCGCTTTCAGGTCGCGAAAGGCGCAAACGCGCTCGCCACCGCGCGATAGACCTCGCGGCGGAACGGTACCACGAGGTCGGCGACGCAGTCGAGGCGCTCCCAGCGCCATGCATCGAACTCCGCCGGCTGGCCGTTGCGCGGCGTCAGCGGATCGATCTCGTCATCCTGGCCGGTGAAGCGCAGTGCGAACCATTTCTGGCGCTGGCCGCGAAATTTTGCCAGCCGATGCGTCGGCGGTCCGTCATAGGGCGGGAATTCGTAAGCGTGCCAATCGGTCTCGCCGAGGTAGTCGGCGCTGACGACGTTGGTCTCTTCCCAGAGCTCGCGCATGGCGGCATCGCGCAGGTCCTCACCCTCGTCGACGCCGCCCTGCGGCATCTGCCAGTCGAGGCCGGGCAGGATGATCTCGGGGCCGTCGCCCTTGAAGCGGTGCCCGATCAGCACCCGGCCGCCGGCATTGAACAGCGCGATCCCGACATTGGGACGATAGGGTTTTTCGTTCGTCACGCTTGGATCTCTCGTTGTCAGCCCGGCGATGCCTTAGCACCGAACCCCGGATGACAATTTGAATTAGTCATCCGCGAGTGCAGAAAATTCCTTCACCACGCGCTCATAGACCGGGCGCTTGAACGGGATGATCAGCTCCGGGAGGTTCTTCATCGGTTCCCAGCGCCAGCTGACGAATTCGGCCTTGTGGCCGCCGCCGCCGGGACTCTCGACATTGATCTCGCTGTCCTTGCCGGTGAAGCGCACCGCGAACCATTTCTGGCGCTGGCCGCGGTAGCGGCCCTTCCAGGCACGCCCGGCGACCGTGCGCGGGATGTCGTAGATCAGCCAGTCCGGCACCTCGCCGAGCCGCTCGATCGAGCGCACGCTGGTCTCTTCATAGAGCTCGCGCTTGGCGGCTTCCCAATTGTCCTCACCGGGATCGACGCCGCCCTGCGGCATCTGCCAGACATGGCTGTCGTCGACATGCTCGATGCCACCGGCGCGGCGGCCGATGAACACCAGGCCCTTGGTATTGATCAGCATCACCCCGACGCAGGTCCGGTAGGGCAGATCCTCGTAACGCGCCATTCCGCCAAACCTCTCGCGTGCTGCCGGCCGGGGCTGTCGGCGCCCGTGCCGTATCAATTCTTTGATTTAGCTGGATTTTGATTTCAGCATCGCGGTTGTCAATGGCACCAATAGGATACCCCGGTCGCTCAATGTCTTGATCCAGGTGCCGACCCGCTCGATCGAGACGGGCAGCGCCGAGGCGGTGCCGATGGCCACGCCACGCTCCCGCGCGGTCGATTCCAGCTTGTTCAGGGCGCGGTCGATTTCCATCGGGGTCGGGACCACGTCGATGGCGATGTCGCCCTTGCCGAACGGCACCGCCAGGCTCCCTGCGACCTGTGGCGCGATGCTGCGGGGCGAGGAACCGTCGTCGAAGAAGCCGAGCCCGCGCCTGGAGGCCTCGCGGATGATCGGCTGCATCGCCGCGTCGGTCGCGATGAAGCGGGCGCCCATGAAATTGGTGAGGCCGGCATAGCCCTGCATCCGGCTGAGGTGCCAGTACAGGCGGTCGGTGTTCTGATCGGGGGTGAGCGAGGTCAGCAGCGTCTGCGGGCCAGGGTCGTTGTCGGGGAAGTCGTAGGGCTCCATCGGGATCTGCAGGAAGATCTCGTGGCGCTGGGCGCGGGCGCGCTCTGCGAGCTTGCCGGGGTCGGCACCATAGGGTGTAAAAGCCAGCGTCACCGCGCCCGGCAGCTTCATGATCGCATCGGTGGTCTTGGCAGCGCCGACGCCGAGGCCGCCGATCACGATCGCCACCACAGGCATCTTGGCTGCCTTGGCCCGGTCGGCTTCGGCGGCGTAGACGTTGAACGGCTTGAGGTCGCCGGAGATCGCGGGGATCATGCCGTAGCGGGACTTCTCCAGAAGCTTTGGATCGATCCCGGCCGTGACCGCCGGCGCTGCGGAAGCTTCGCCCTTGTCGGCGGCCTCGCCTGCACCGATCACCACGTCGCGGCGCTCGCCGGTCGAACCGTCGATCATGGTGACGGTCTTGCGCTCGCCGGAGGCCTCTTTCGGCGCCTCCTTGGTCGCATGCTTGCTCTCTTGGGGATGCTCCTCGCCGTGGCCCGCGGCGGGCTTCTCATCGGTGGCTTTGGGATCGCGAATCGCCATCCGCGTCATCGGCTCGCCGCCGAGCGGGTCCTTGTTGAAGATGGCAAAGCCGGCAAAGGCGACCAGGAACAGGCCGAGCATGACGGCCAGCGCCTGCATGGCGGTGAACGGCAACCGCAGCCGCCGTTTCCGACGCGGCTTGTCCTGTCCGAGCGGGGCGCTCAGATCATCGGCCGTTTCAGTCATGCGAGATCCCGAATCACTCAAACCGACGATACCACGGCGCGGTCAAGCGGCGGCAGGCCGGGATAGGCCGGGGACATCAGGAGTTCCCAAGCAAAAAGGGCGGCCCCAGGAAGCCGCCCTTTCCTTGGATTGCAGACCTTGCGCTTAGTTCGCGGCTTTCGGCTTGTCGGCCGCCGCCTTGTCGGTGGTGCTGGGCGTCGGCGCGGCGGAGGCACTGTTCTTGATGCCGTGGAGCAGGTCATCGGCCATCTTGAGCGCCTTGTCGTCCTTGGCGTCCGGCGGGACGTAGGACTGCGAACCGGTCTTCTCGTCGCCGTCGTTCTTGAGATGGCCGCGCAGCGAAGCTTCGCCCTTGGTGTCGGTGCGAGACTTCAGCTCGTCCGGCACGTCCTGCAGCACTTCGATATCGGGCACGATGCCCTTGGCCTGGATCGACTTGCCCGACGGCGTGTAGTAGCGCGCCGTGGTGAGGCGCAGCGCGCCGTTGCCGCTTCCGAGCGGGATGATGGTCTGCACCGAGCCCTTGCCGAACGAGCGTGTGCCGACGATGGTCGCGCGCTTGTGGTCCTGCAGCGCGCCGGCGACGATTTCCGACGCCGAGGCCGAACCGCCATTGACCAGCACGATGACAGGCTTGCCCTTGGTGAGGTCGCCCGCATGCGCGGTGCGGCGCTGGGTTTCCTCGGCATTGCGGCCGCGGGTCGACACGATCTCGCCCTTCTCCAGGAACGAGTCGGACACGGTGACGGCTTCCTCGAGCAGGCCGCCCGGATTGTTGCGGAGGTCGATGATGTAGCCCTTGAGCTTGTCGCCGATCTGGGTCGAGAGGTTGGCGACTTCCTTCTTCAGGCCTTCGGTGGTCTGCTCGTTGAAGGTGGTGATGCGGATATAGGCGATGTCGTCGGCCTCGACGCGCGCACGCACCGAGCGGACGCGGATGTTGTCGCGCACCAGCGTGACGTCGATCGGATTGTCCTGGCCCTTGCGGATGATCTTGAGCTTGATCTTGGTGTTGACGGGTCCGCGCATCTTCTCGACCGCCTGGTTCAGGGTCAGGCCCTGCACCGCTTCATCGTCGAGATTGGTGATGATGTCGTTGGCCATGACGCCGGCGCGCGAAGCGGGCGTGTCGTCGATCGGCGAGACCACCTTGATCAGGCCGTCTTCCATGGTGACCTCAATGCCGAGGCCGCCGAACTCGCCGCGGGTCTGCACCTGCATGTCGCGGAAGCTCTTGGCATCCATGTAGCTCGAATGCGGATCAAGGCCGGTGAGCATGCCGCTGATGGCGGATTCAATCAGCTTGGTGTCGTCGGGCTTCTCGACATAGTCGGAGCGCACGCGCTCGAAGACATCACCGAACAGATTGAGCTGGCGATAGGTGTCAGCGGTTGCGGCTCGCGCACTGGAGCCCATGAACACCGCGCGCGGCTGGGTCACGAACAGGGTCAACGCTGCACCGGTGGCCGCGCTGAGGAGGATAACTGAAGTCTTGCGCATCATCCGCGAACCTTCTCGCCTTCATTTGCGGCCCACCATGGGCCTGGATCGATTGGAGTGCCGTCTTTGCGGAACTCGACATACAGCACAGGTTGACTCGCGTTGGTGGCGAGAATGGAGGCGACTTGAGATGTCGACCCCATGGTCGCGACCGGCTCCCCCGTGAGAACAAACTGACCGATGTTGACCGAAATGCGCTCCATCCCGGCGATCAAGACATGATACCCGCCACCGGCATTGAGGATCAAGAGTTGTCCATAGCTGCGGAACGGGCCGGCATAGACCACCCAGCCATCACACGGCGTCGTGACCTGCGAACCGGGCTTGGTGGCCAGCGAAATGCCCTTCTGGACCCCGCCAACCCCGTCGGAACCGCCAAAGTCCCTGATCTTGTTACCGTTAACCGGCAAGGGCAGGAGCCCCTTGGCCGAGGCGAACAGGATCGCGGGGCTGGTCCGGGAGCGATCCTTGAACACGGCCGGGCCGGGTTTGGCCGCCGCGCTGGCCGCCGCCTTGGCCTCCTGAGCCGCGGCCTGCCTTGCAGCCTCGGCGGCCTTCTCCGCGGCCTTGGCGGCGCTTTGCAGGTCCTGCTCCATCTTGGCGATCAGCCCCTGGAGGTCGCCGACTTGCCGTGACAGCGCGATGGCGCGCGAATTCTCGGCGTCGAGGTCCTTCTCACGCGAGGCCTGCTGGCGCTGCCGTTCGTCGACCAGGGCGGTGAGTCGGGTCTGGTCGTTGCGGATCTTGTCGCGGTCGGAAGCGAGCTGGTCGCGTTCGGCCGCGATGCTCTTGCGCAAGGCCACGAGGTCGCCGAGCTCGCTCGCGATCTTCTCGGCGCGGCCGCGCAATTCAGGCACGACGGCGCCGAGCAGCATCGCGGTCCGCAGCGATTGCAGCGCATCTTCGGGCCGCACCAGCAGTGCCGGTGGTGTGCGCCGTCCGGCGCGCTGCAGGGCCGCCAGAACTTCGACGATGTCGGCGCGGCGCGAATCGAGTGAGGCACGCATCTCCTGCTCGCGGCCGTTCAGCGTCTTCAGCCGCGCCTCGGCCTCGTCGATCTTGGTCTCGACAGTGCGGACATTGGCGGCTGTGTCGATCAATTGCTGATTGAGCTGGGTGCGGTCCTGGCCGAGCGAGGAGATCTCGGCTTTCAGCTTGGCCTGCGCCTCTTCCGCGCTTTTCTTGCTCGCGCGCGCCGCCTCCAGCTCCTGTTCGCGCTGCTTGATGGCGTCGGGCGAGATCGCTGCGGTCTGCGGCGCCGGCGCTGCCGTCTGAGCTTGCGCGAGGCTTGCTTCGGCGAGGAGGCTTGTGCCGGCGCAGCTCACCATCAGCAGCAAATTGAGGACAGGCGCTCGCATCTGTTGGGCAAGGTGCTCGTTGTCGCGCGAATCACGCGCGGTGATAAGGGTGGCCGGCCAGAATGGTGGCGGCCCGATACAGCTGTTCCAGAAGCATGACGCGGACCATTTGATGCGGCCAGGTCGCAGAGCCGAACGCGATCGCGAGCTTGGCCTTACGGCGCAATTCGGGCGAAAGTCCGTCCGCCCCTCCGATCACGAAGATAGTATGACCGGCGCCCTCGTCGCGCCAGCGCCCGAGATTCCGTGCGAATACGGTGGAATCGAGGTTTTGTCCGCGCTCGTCCATCGCGACCAGAATCGATTTTTCGGGAACATGCGCGGAGATCGCCGCAGCCTCTTCGGACATGCGTGTCGCGGTGTCTCGCGCGCGGCTCTCAGGGATTTCGTGGATGCTGAGCTCGCGGAATCCGAGCTTGCGGCCGGCCTCGTCGAACCGCTCGAAATAGCGGTCGGCAAGCTCCCGCTCGGGGCCCTGCTTCAGCCGGCCCACCGCTATGACAGCAACACGCATGAGGTTTTAGGGTCGCGTTTCCAGATCGCGCGCATTCCGCGCGCGCACGACGCTAGCATGCGCGTCGGCCGATTCGAAATCGGCCAGCAGCCTTCAAGAACGCGTTCAGATCGCCTTCGCCGCCCCAGGGCCCTGCGTGTACAATCTCTCGAGATTGTAGAACTCACGGACCTCGGGTCTGAACACGTGCACGACCACATCGCCGGAATCGATCAGCACCCAGTCGCAATTGGGCAAGCCCTCGACATGGATGTTCTTGATGCCGGTTTCCTTGAGGCTCTTCGTCACGTTCTCCGCGATCGCGCCAACGTGCCGGTTCACACGGCCCGTGGTGACGATCATGTAGTCGGAGTATGCCGATTTGCCGCGAAGGTCGATGGTGACCGTGTCTTCCGCCTTCATGTCGTCGAGGCGGGAGAGGATCAGGCTCAGCGTCTTGTCGGCGTCGGGTTGCGCCTTCAAGGCCGCAGCTTGGGTCGATGTTTTACGCGTCGGTTTCGTAGCCTTGGGTAAAACAGACTTTGTCGAAGCTGACTTGGACAATACAGACGTGGCCAGGGACCATTCCTTTCACTGTATCGCGAAGACCGAATCCGGCCCTCGCTGGTTACACTACATCATGTGGGGTTAAGGGTTTCAATATGCCAGAGAGCCCGTAAATCCCCACACTCCGTCTCACTTCGTACCTTTCCAGCTCCCGTCCGGGTTCCGCAGGCCCGTCGAGGAGAGGTTGAGCTTCATTCCGGTCAGGAACACCCAGGCCGGTGCCGGCTGATCCGCAAGCAAGGCTGCCTCATTCTCCGGCAAGCGATAGCGCGCCAGCGCCTGGGCGGCGGGCGAGGCAAGGGCACGGAAACTTTGCGGCGGGCGATCGATGACCGCCATCGGCACCAGGTCGGCGATGCGCCGCCAGTGCTGCCAACGATGGAATTGAGCGAGATTGTCGGCGCCCATAATCCAGACAAAGCGCAAGCCCGAGAGACGGCGGCGCAAGGTGTTGATCGTGTCGATAGTATAGCGGGTGCGAATGACGGATTCGAGACAGCTCACCTCGATCCTGGAATCGTTGGCGACGTCGCGCGCGGCCTGCATGCGCTCGCCGAGCTCATGCAGATTGCCGTTCTCCTTGAGCGGATTGCCTGGAGTGACCAGCCACCAGACGCGATCGAGTTGCAATCGCTTGAGCGCGAATTGGCTGATCGCACGGTGGGCCTGATGCGGAGGATTGAACGAGCCGCCGAGCAGGCCGATGCGCATGCCCTGGGTGTGGGGCGGGACCGCTTGCGCCACGGAACGCGGCACGACGAATTTGTTACTCAATGCCCCCGCCTCGCGACGTTACGGCCGCGTCTGTCCGGTGCCGTGAACGCGATACTTGAAGCTCGTCAATTGCTCGGCACCAACCGGACCACGGGCGTGGAAGCGACCGGTAGCGATGCCGATCTCGGCGCCGAAGCCGAACTCGCCGCCATCGGCGAACTGCGTCGAGGCGTTGTGCAGCACGATCGCGGAATCGACTTCGCTGAGGAAACGTTTCGCCGCGGCCTGATCCTCGCTCACGATCGCATCGGTGTGCTGTGAGCCGTGGGTCTGGATGTGCGCGATCGCGCCGTCCAAGCCGTCCACCACCTTCGCCGCGATGATCGCGTCGAGATATTCGGTGTCCCAATCGTCTTCGCTGGCAGGTTTTACGCGCGCATCCGTCCCCTGCACCGTTTCATCACCGCGCACTTCGCAGCCGGCCTCGAGCAGCATCTCGACCAGCGGCTTCAGGTTCTTAGCCGCAGCGGCGCGATCGACCAGCAGCGTCTCGGCGGCGCCACATACGCCGGTGCGGCGCATTTTTGCGTTGAGCACGATCGACTTCGCCATGGCGAGATCGGCGCTGCCGTCGACATAGACGTGGTTGATGCCTTCGAGATGAGCGAACACCGGCACGCGCGCTTCCTGCTCGACGCGCGCGACGAGGCTCTTGCCTCCGCGCGGCACGATCACGTCGATCGAGCCGTTCAATCCCGACAGCATCATGCCGACCGCCGCGCGGTCGCGCGTCGGCACCAGCGTGATGGCGGCTTCAGGCAGACCTGCCTCGCGCAGGCCCTGCACCAGACATTCATGGATGGCGCGGCACGAGCGGAAACTGTCGGAGCCGCCGCGCAGGATCACCGCATTGCCCGATTTCAAACAGAGCACGCCGGCATCCGCCGCAACGTTGGGCCGGCTCTCGAAAATCACGCCGACGACGCCGAGCGGCACGCGCACGCGCTCGATGGTCATGCCGTTGGGTCGCTGCCAGCTCTCGGTGACGACACCGATCGGATCTGCGATGCCGCGTACGACGGCAATCCCCTCGGCCATGCTCTCGACCCGCGCCGGCGTCAGCGTCAGGCGGTCGATGAAGGAGGCGATCATGGTGCTGGAGGCACGGGCCTCGGCAACGTCCTCGGCATTGGCCGCGAGAATAGCAGCGGCGTTGGCGCGGATCGCCCGCTCCATGGCTTCCAGCGCCCGGTTCTTCTGCTCCGGCGGCGCCAGCGCCAGCACGCGCGCAGCCGCGCGAGCACGTGTGGCGAGATCGGACATCAGCGCCTGAAGATCGGCATTGCCGTCAACGGCTTTGAGGGGGGCGGCCATGGAAGTTCAACCTTCTGCTAAGACGGTCTCGTAGCACGGAAATCCCGCTTTTGCGAAGGGCGGCGCGGGTATGGCAGGGCTTCGGAAGGCGGGTTCGAGATCGGTCATTGGCCCAGCCCCAGCGTCATGGCCGGGCATAGCTGTCCTACGGACGGCTATGCCCGGCCATGACGGAAAAGCCTTACCCGCCCACCACCAGATCGTCGCGGTGGATCATCTCCGAGCGCCCGCTAATGCCCAAAATGGTCATCACGTCAGGGGAGGAGCGGCCTTTGATCTTCTCTGCGACCTCGGCGTCATAGGCGATCAGGCCGCGGCCGACCTCGCTGGTGTCGGGGCCGCGAACGATCACGGCGTCGCCGCGGGCGAACTGGCCTTCGACCTTGATCACGCCGGCCGGCAGCAGGCTGGCGCCGGCGCGCAGCGCGGTCACCGCGCCGGCGTCGATGGTCAGCGTGCCCTTCGGCTCCAGGGTGCCCGCGATCCAGCGCTTGCGCGAGGTGATGGGATTGGCCGGGGTCAGGAACCAGGTGCAGCGGCCGCCATTGGCGATCGCCTGCAGCGGATGCTCGATCTTGCCTGATGCAATCAGCATGTGCGTGCCGCCGGTCGTGGCGATCTTGGCGGCCTCGACCTTGGTGCGCATGCCGCCGCGCGACAGCTCGGACTCGGCGTCTCCGGCGACGGCCTCGATCTCGGAGGAAATGCTTTCCACCACCGGAATCAGCTTGGCGTTCGGATTATTTTTCGGCGGAGCGTCGTAGAGCCCGTCGATGTCGGAGAGCAGTACCAGCAGATCGGCGCTCGCCATGGTGGCGACGCGCGCGGCGAGACGGTCATTGTCGCCGTAGCGGATCTCGTTGGTGGCGACGGTGTCGTTCTCGTTGATGACGGGGATCGCCCGCCACTCCAGCAGCTTGCCGATGGTGGAGCGCGCATTGAGATAGCGGCGGCGTTCCTCGGTATCCCCCGGCGTCACCAAAATCTGTCCGGCGCCGATGCCGTGCGCCCCGAGGACCTCCGACCAGATCCTTGCCAGTTCGATCTGGCCGACGGCCGCGGCCGCTTGGCTTTCCTCGAGCTTCAGCGGGCCGCGCGGCAGCTTGAGCCGGCTGCGGCCGAGCGCGATCGAGCCCGACGAGACGACCAGGACGTCGCGTCCCTGCTCGTGCAGCTTCGCCATGTCGTCCGCGAGCGCAGCGAGCCAGGAGGCGCGCACCTCGCCCCTGTCGGAATCGACCAGCAGCGCGGAGCCGACCTTGACGACGATGCGGCGGAATTGACTGAGTTCGGGGCTGGCCATGGTGCGTATGTGTTGGCGCGTGTGACGAATTGTTCTGAAAGGCGGCGGAGCGACAGGCGGCGCCGGTTGAGGCCTGCTTTTGCAGCAGGACGATGGCTGGCGCAAGGCGGCTGGCCGGCAATCGGCGAAGGTCGGCCTTGTCTTGCCGGCCAGCCTGGCTCTAATGCCGCCAACCAACAACGGGCTGGACGAGAAAACGAATGGATCGCCGTAAATTCATGGCCGGATGTCTCGGTCTACCGCTGCTGGCGCACGCGGGTGCAGCGCAAGCGCAAGCCGGGCTGACCAAGATCATCTTCCCGTTCGCGGCGGGAGCAGGCGGCGACACGCTTTGCCGGCTGATTGGGCAAGAGATTGCCCCGGTGCTGCAACGGACCATCGTGGTCGAGAACCGCACCGGCGGCGACGGCCTGATCGGCATCAAAGCGGTGAAGGGTGCGAGCCCCGACGGCAGCATGGTGCTGGTGACGACGGGGCCGACCATGTACCTGCTGCCGATGGTGGAGACGATTCCGAGCTTCGACACGGCGAAGGACTTCATGCCGGTGTCGCTGCTCGCACGGTTTGAATTCGCCGTCGTGATCGGCCCGGAGATCGATGCCTCCGACTTCAAGGGATTCGTCGCCTGGCTGAAGGCGCATCCCGACAAGACGTCGTTCGGCGTGCCCAGCAACGGCACCATTCCGCATTTCATGGGCTCCAAGCTCGAGAAGGATATCGGCATTCCCCTGACGCGCGTGCCCTATCGCGGCAGCGCGCCTGTTCTCAACGACATCATCGGCGGCCACATCTCGTTCGGGATCACGACGCTTGCCGACGCGTTGCCGCAGCATCGCGCCAAGGGCCTGAAGATCATTGGGGTCTCGAGTGCGGACCGGTCGCCGTTCGCGCCCGAGGTGCCGACGCTGAAGGAGAGCGGCATCGATCTCGTCGCCGATGCCTGGTACGGCATGTGGCTTCCTGCCGGCAGCCCGCCGGAGTTCGCGAGCAAGTTAGGTGCGGCCGCGAGTGCTGCGCTCGCCAAGCCCGAGGTGAAGGAGAAGCTCACGGCGATCGGGCTGATTCCCGTCGGCAGCAGCGCGGAGGAGCTGACCAAGGAGCTCGCCGCGAACACGGCGTTCTGGCAGCCGATCGTGCAGGCGACGGGGTATAAGATCGAGAATTGAGTCTCCACTCGCACTCCACGCTCCGTCGTCATGGCCGGGCTTGTCCCGGCCATCCATGCATCAGCAATCGACGCAAGACGTGGATGCCCGGGTCAAGCCCGGGCATGACGAACCGAGCGGGCCTCGCTCCACACTCACAGCTTCGCGCGCTGCGCGATGCCGTCCTTGATCGATGCAAGCTCCGCTTCATCCCAGATGCCGATCAAGATGCCGCCCTTCACCTGGAGCTGGTTGTCGGCATAGTTCGCGATTTTCTCGCGCGGCGTGGTGATGTGGTCGTTCGGATGCAGCGCCCAGTCGAACAGCTCGGCCTGCAACCGCGCGATGATGCCGGCACATTCCGGATCGTCGCCGCGATCGACATATTCGTCCGGGTCGGTTTCGAGGTCGTACAGCATCGGGCGAAAGCCGGAGGCGTGGATGTATTTCCAGCGGCCGTCGTACACCATGAACAGGCGGCAGCGTTCGATCGGCTGGTTCAGCTTCAGCCGGACGTCCTGCATGGCGTAATCGTATTCGGAGAATGCCACTTTGCGCCAATCTGATGGCGTCGGGCCGCGCAGCAGCGGCAGCAGCGAGCGTCCTTCGAGGATGTGGCCGGGCACCTTGCCGCCGAAATAATCGACGAAGGTCGGCGCGAGGTCGATGGCCTCGACCAGCGCATCGCTGCGCGTGCCGCGCGTGACGTCCGCTTCCTGTGAGGGATCGATGATAACAAGTGGAATTTTCGCGGACTGCTCGTGGAACAGGTCCTTCTCACCCATCCAGTGATCGCCGAGATAGTCGCCGTGATCGGAGGTGAACACGATCATCGTCGTCTCCAGCAGATCGCGCTCCTCCAGAAACTTCATCAGCACGCCCATCTGGTCGTCGATCTGGGTGATCAGACCCATATAGGTCGGGATCACCTTCTCCCGCGCCTCGTCGCGCGCCATGTTGCGGGAGTAGCGCATGTCCATATAGGCGCCGAACACCGGATGCGGGTTTTGCCGCTCGCGTTCGGAGCGGATCACCGGGATCATGTCTGATGTCGAGTACATGCTCGCATAGGGCTCGGGAGCGATGTAAGGCCAGTGCGGCTTGATGTAGGACAGATGCAGGCACCACGGCCTGCCGTCGGTCTCGGCCTCGCTGATGAAATCCATCGCGCGGCGCGTCATGTAGGGCGTCTCGGAATGCTCGTCCGGCACGCGCGCGGCCTTGTCGGCATGCACCAGCAGCCAGCCGTTCTGCAACGAACCATCTTCGGCTGCGCCTGAATTGGCCCAATGCTCCCAGGGGTTCGTCGCGTCAAATCCGTGCTGGCGGAGATAGTCGTCGTATTTCGGGCGCGCGCGGCCGGTCGGATGCAGGCCGTCGTCACGCTCATACGGCTCGAACCCGCATTCGGCGACGTGCACGCCGATAACAGACTCAGGCGGGATGCCGAGCGCCTTCATGCCTTCGAGGTCAGGCGCCATGTGGGTCTTGCCGACCAGCACGTTGCGCACGCCGATCTTCTTGAGGTGATCGCCGAGCGTCGGCTCGCCGACGCGTAAGGGCCAGCCGTTCCAGTGCGAGCCGTGCGAGCGCATGTAGCGGCCGGTGTAGAACGACATCCGCGAGGGGCCGCAGATCGGCGATTGCACGTAAGCCTTCGAGAACAGCACGCCGCGCTTGGCCATGGCGTCGATGTTCGGGGTCTTCAGCGTGGGGTGGCCGGTGCAGCCGAGATAGTCATAGCGAAGCTGGTCGCACATGATCCAGAGAACGTTCTTCGCGCGCGCCATGCCTCGCCCCTGTCGTTTCTTGATCGTTCGATGCTGCGCTATCGCGGTAGCGAAGACAAGCTAGTGAAGCGCGTGTTCCCAGCCATGCACTCCACTGTCGTCCCTGCGAACGCAGGGACCCATAACCACAGGGAGTGGATTGACGAAGAATCCTAGTTCAGTATTACAACCATCCGCAACCGACAGATCACGCGGTATGGGTCCCTGCGTTCGCAGGGACGACAATGGAGAGAGCCTAAGCCGACCACGGCTCCGCTTCGGCGGCGCTCTTGGCCTTGGCCGAGACCGGGCTCTCGCCGATCACATCCACCAGTGCGCGCAAGGCTTCCTTGACGCCTTCGCCGGTGACGCCGGAGAGCAGCAGCGGCGTTTTCTTGGCGGCGCGCTTCAGCCGGTCCTTCTGCTTCTTCAGCTCGTCCGGCTCGACCGCGTCGATCTTGTTCAGCGCCACGATCTCGATCTTGTCGGTGAGCAGCCCGCCATAGGCGTCGAGCTCCTTGCGCACCGTCTTGTAGGCCTTGCCGGCGTGCTCGCAGGTGGCGTCGACCAGATGCAGCAGCACGCGGCAGCGCTCGACATGGCCGAGGAAGCGGTCGCCGAGGCCGGTGCCTTCATGCGCGCCTTCGATCAGGCCGGGAATGTCGGCGAGCACGAATTCGCGCCCATCCGCATTTACGACGCCGAGCTGCGGATGCAGCGTCGTGAAAGGATAGTCCGCGATCTTCGGCCGCGCCGCGCTGACCTTGGACAGGAAGGTCGACTTGCCGGCATTGGGCATGCCGACGAGACCGGCATCCGCGATCAGCTTCAGCCGCAGCCAGATCCAGCGCTCCTCGCCGGGCTGGCCGGGATTGGCGTTGCGCGGGGCGCGGTTGGTCGAGGTCTTGAAATGCGCGTTGCCGAAGCCGCCATTGCCGCCCTCGGCGAGAACGAACTTTTCGCCGACATTGGTGAAGTCGTGGATCAGCGTCTCGCGGTCTTCGTCGAAGATCTGCGTGCCCACGGGGACCTTCAGCACGATGTTCTTGCCGTTGGCACCGTGGCGGTCTGAGCCCGAGCCGTTCTCGCCCTTCTGGGCCTTGAAGTGCTGCTGGTAGCGGTAGTCGATCAGCGTGTTGAGGCCGTCGGCGACCTCGATGATCACGTTGCCGCCGCGGCCGCCATTGCCGCCGGAGGGACCGCCGAACTCAATGAACTTCTCGCGGCGGAACGCCACGCAGCCGTTCCCGCCGTCACCGGAGCGGATATAGACCTTTGCTTCGTCGAGGAATTTCATGGGCCATAGGTAGGCCAGCCTGACACCCGCGGCAACCCGGATGACCCCGCAAATCGGCCGAATTTCGGCGATTTTCGGCGCTTGCTTAACCAGCCGGCCGCCGCCGGATCAGGAATTTCTGCATGCCTTCCAGCACCAGCTCCTTGCGCTGGTTGAATACGGTGCTCCGAAGCGTCACCGCGCCTGTCGTGCGTCCCGGCACCAGCTCGGTGACCTCGAGCGCCGGATAGATCGTGTCGTCGGCGTAGACAGGCTTGAGGAACCGGCTCGACTGCTCGAGGAAGCCGACCAGCGAGTCCTCGACCATGAACGGAAACAGGCCGGCGCCGGGCGCGGTGTGGATCAGCGTCTGGAAGCCATGCGCGAGCAGATGCGGCATGCCGCGGCTGCGGCAATATTCCACGTCATAATGCACCGGATGGGTGTCGCCGCTCGCGGTCTGGAATGCCGCGAACACCGCCGTGGTCTGGGTGCGGCTCGGCAGCACGAAGCGCTCGCCGACGACGAAATCCTCAAACCAGCGTTGCGCTGACATCATGCGATGCTGGGCCGGGTCGAAATCGGTCATGCCTTAGCTCTTTCCCTTGGCTCTTTCCTGGCTCTCTGTTCGCGGGCGGCCTATCGCTACCGCGATGCGGAGAGTGCGACAATCCGTTCAATTCGGCTTGTACGGGCTTGTCGCGCTCGCCTGCTTCATTAAAACGGCGCCCGATGCCCATCTTCAAGAATCCTTCCGCCTATGACGATCGCTCGGCGCGCCTCGCCGGCATCGCCCTCATGGTGCTGTCGATTTCCATGTTCTCGTTCGGCGACGCTATGGGCAAGTTCCTGGTCGGGACCTATTCGGTGGGGCAGCTGCTGTTCCTGCGCGCCTGCGCCGCGCTGCTGCTGCTGTCGCCGATGATCTGGCGGCAGCGTCACCAGTTCCTGCATCTGGAGCGGCCGCGATTGCAGCTGTTTCGCGTCGTGCTGTCGACGCTGGAAGTCGCTGCCTTCTTCCTCGCGGCGGTCTATCTGCCGCTCGCCGACGTCGTCACCTATTATCTCGCCGGTCCGATTTTCGTCACCGCGATGTCGGCGATCTTCCTGGGCGAGAAGGTCGGCTGGCGGCGCTGGACCGCGATCCTGATCGGCTTCTGCGGCGTGCTGATTGCGCTGCGGCCGTCGGCGCAGACGGTGAGCCTGCCTGCGCTGATTGCGCTCGGCGGCAGTCTCTCCTTCGCAACCTTGATGCTGATCACGCGCAGCCTGCGCAAGACGCCCGACATCGTGATGGCGTCCTCGCAATTCATCGGCACGTTCTCGCTGGGCGCGGTGCTGTCGGCGTTCCACTGGGTGCCGCCGACGCCTCGCAGCCTGGTGTTCTTCGCGCTGGCCGGATGCATCTCGGTGACGGCGCTGTTCTGCGTCAACCGCTCGCTCAAGCTCGCGCCGGCGAGTGTGGTGGTGCCCTACCAATATTCGATGATCGTCTGGGCCGTGATCTTCGGCTTCGTCGTGTTCGGCGACGTGCCGTCCATGGCCACCCTCGTCGGCGCCGCGATCATCATCGGCGCCGGGTTCTACATCTTTCTTCGCGAGCGCGATCTCGGCCGCGCCAGCGTGGAAGTCAATCCGCCGGCGTGAGGCTTACCCTCCCCTGGAGGGGGAGGGTCGGCGCAACGCGCCGGGGTGGGGTGATCTCTCCAATCGGGCAGCGTTCGATGTGGAGGGACTGTCACCCCACCCCGCTCGCGCTGCGCGCGATCGACCCTCCCCCTCCAGGGGAGGGTAAGTCACTTCATCCGCCGCGCGCTGCTCCAGCTCTTCAGCGACGACCACACCCCGCGCGAGAGGCGGAAGCAGTCGACCGGCGTCGACGAGCCCAGTGCCAGGAAACGGTGCAGCTGGACGCCGCTCCACTGGAAGCCGCACTTCTCCAGCACGTTGCGCGAGGCCGGATTGGTGACACGCGCGCCCGCATAGAGATGGTCGTCCTCGAACTCCTCGAAGAAGAAGTCGATGGCGCCGCGCGCGGCCTCGGTGGCAAAGCCCCGGCCCCAATGCGCGACGCCGAGCCAATAGCCGAGCTCGGCATTGCCAGGCGTGGAGCGATCGATGCCGACCATGCCGACCGGCCCGCTGTCGTGCTCGATCAGGAACACGCTCTCAGCTCCGAGCGCTGATGTGGCGCGGATGAATTCGACGGCGTCGTCCTGCGAATAGGGATGGGGGAGGCGGCGGGTGTTTTCCGCGACACGGCGGTCATTGGCGAGGTGAGCGATGGTCTTGACGTCGGCAAGCGTCGGCCGCCGCAAGGTCAGCCGCTCGGTGGCGACGACGCTGGGTCTCGCCTCCCGCAAGGTCACGCTCGAAAAATCCTGCAACATGTCCGGCTCCGTCAAAGTCACTAAGGGAAAAAGTGAACACGACAAACGAAAGGGGAGGCCGGTTTCCCTGCCTCCCCTGGAGCCTTTGATCTTTCGATCTCTGGAACTCCGCCGGTTCGGTCAAGGACCCGGCGGACTCCAAATAAGATCCACCGTTATTCAGCTGCCTCTGCAAGCGGGAGTACCGCTACGAAGGTGCGTCCGTTGGCTTTGGCCTGGAATTCAACGTGACCCTCGATCTTGGCGAACAGAGTGTGGTCCGTGCCCATGCCGACATTAAGGCCGGGATGCCAGGTGGTGCCGCGCTGACGCGCAATGATGTTGCCGGGAATCACGCGTTCCCCGCCGAACACCTTGACGCCAAGGCGCTTGCCCTTTGAATCGCGACCGTTGCGCGATGAACCGCCTGCTTTTTTGTGAGCCATGGCTCGTCTCCGAAATCCTGCGTATCTCTAGATCAATTCCTTGACGGAATCATTTCACGATTTCTCACGCATCAATTCTTTGAATTGGCGTGATCAAATCATGCGGCGGCTGCTTCTTCCTTCTCGACCTTCGCCTTCTTCGGGCGCGGGCCCTTGGTCGGCTTGGCGTTGTCGGTCAGGATCTCGCTGACGCGCAGCACCGTGATCTCGTCGCGATAGCCACGCTTGCGGCGCGAATTCTTGCGGCGGCGCTTCTTGAACGCGATGACCTTCGGACCACGCTTGTGGTCGAGGATCTCCACCGCAACGGAGGCACCGGCCACCGTCGGAACGCCCAGCACCGGCGTGTCACCGCCGACGACCAGAACTTCATTCAACTGCACGATCGAGCCGACTTCGCCTTCGATCTTGCCAACTTCGAGAACATCATCCGGCACGACGCGGTATTGCTTGCCGCCGGTTTTGATGACTGCGAACATCGTTTTTTCTCCGTGTTCAATCCCGGCCTCGCGACGAAAAATCGTCCGGGCCGGCTTTTTGATCAGTCGCTATGGGTTTATGCGAGTTTTGCGCGGGCGGGAGTTATCCCTTTGAAACCCCACGCAAAAACAAGCGGCGCGAGAAACGCCCCGCGCCGGTTGTGCGGACTTATAGCCGCCGAGGCTCAGGAGTCAAGGAAAACCGGCAAAAACAGCCCGGATTTGAAGGATTTGGGCCGTGTCCGGCGCTCGCGGAATCTCGGCCCTGCGCTGCAACCAACGGGTTCCCGCGCAGTTAGTCCTCCCGAATTGGCACTCGGGCAAGGGCTCTCATGGCAACGGACGAACTGGTCAAGACGACGGGCATCGCCCATCACGGCGCCGAGCGGCTGCCGTCGGTGGATGTCGACAGCTTCAACATCGAGATGAAGGACGACGACGGCTTTCTCGGCGACCGTGCCAGCAAGGGCGCGTTCCGCGAGATCCTCGACCGCTGGCGCAAGCCGCTGCGCAAAACGGGGGAGGATCCGTTCGGCAAGGAGCCGTCGGAAAGCATCAGCAAGAAAACGCTGGATTCGATCCTGATCAGCGACGACGTCGAAGCTTCCGCCGTGGTGCACAGCGCCATCGAGGAATTCGCCCAGGAACTCGCCTACGTCACGCGTCGGTTTCTGAAGACCAAGGCCTGGGCCAGGACCGAGCGCATCGTGGTCGGCGGCGGCTTTCGCGATTCCAGGCTCGGCGAACTCGCGATCGCGCGCACCGAGATCATCCTGAAAGCCGAGGACTTCAAGATCGACATGGTGCCGATCCGGCATCACCCCGACGAGGCGGGCCTGATCGGCGCGCTGCATCTGGCGCCGTCATGGATCTTCGAGGCCTATGACAGCATTCTCGCCGTTGATATCGGCGGCACCAACATCCGCTGCGGCCTGGTGGAGACGGGCTGGAAGAAGGCGAAAGACCTGTCGAAAGCCAAGGTGGCGAAGTCCGAGCTGTGGCGTCATGCCGACGACGAGCCGACACGCGAAGGCGCGGTGAAACGTCTGACCAAGATGCTGAAGGGGCTGATCAGCGAAGCCGAAGCCGAAGGCTTCAAGCTCGCGCCCTTCATCGGCATCGCCTGTCCCGGCGTGATCAACGCGGACGGGTCGATCGAGAAGGGTGCGCAGAACCTGCCGGGCAATTGGGAGAGCAGCAAGTTCAACCTGCCGGCGAGCTTGATCGAGGGCATCCCCGTCATCGGCGAGCACGACACCGCGATCCTGATGCACAATGACGGCGTGGTTCAGGGCCTCTCCGAGGTGCCGTTCATGCAGGACGTCGAGCGCTGGGGCGTGCTCACCATCGGCACCGGCCTCGGCAACGCGCGCTTCACGAACAGGCGCAAGGAAGGGGCCAACGGCAAGGACCGGGATTCTGCGGATGGAAAGAAGAAGGCCAAAGAAAACAACAAGGACAATGGTAAAGGCGACAAGGAGTAACCTTGACTGGTTAGGTTAAGGGCCGGATTGCGTTGCGGGACGCTGCCTGCACGCTACGGTCGAGACGTCGTCTCACGCAGGCCTGCGAAGCCGCCCTTCCTGGCCCGCATTTCGATGAGCGGCACGGGACCGCCAGTGTTTACCGCGTCTGGCGGTCCCACCCTTTTTTCAAAACACCCTGTAACGAGACTCGACACGTACCCCGACGAAGGTGCGTTCCCTCCCCCCTTGCGGGGGAGGGTTAGGGAGAGGGGTGGCCCAGGAAAAGGTGTCGGTGGTTGATAGCGCGGCGGCACGCGCGCGACGGAAAGAATCCCCGTGTGGTACCCCCCTCCCTGACCTCGAGAGCGAGCTTCGCTCGCCTCGGACCCCCGCAAGGGGGGAGGGAACGGAGAGAGTGCGGCTCCCGCCATTCACCCCCATCCAACCCGCCGAAAAAACCCCGCGATCTCCTCCGCCGCGCGATCCGGATCCTCCCGATGCGGGAAGTGCCCGACGCCTGGAAACATCGCCAGATCGAGATCGCGAAACGTCTCCCCCAGCCTGTCAGTCCATTCATAGGGAAACAGCGGATCGTGCTCGGCCCAGCGCACGCAGGTCGGCACGTCGATCGGCGGCAGCAGCGACACTTCGCCCTTCATCATCGCGACGCGCCCTTCATGCGAGCCCCGATAATGCGCAAAGCCGCCGGCGAGGTTGCCGTCCCTGAAATAGGTGTCACTGATGAGATCGAGCACATCGTCGAAGGCGTCCTTGCGATGCGCCCAGCCCTTCAGGAAGTGGCTGATATAGAGCCGGCAGCTCTCGCGGCTCGCGCCGACCAGCCGCGGCGCCATCTCCATCTGGTGAAACGACTGATACCAGATGTGATTGAGCCGCTCAGGCGCCGCCATCCGCGGCCCGATGCCGGGATAGACGAAATCGAACAAGAACAGCCCGGCGAGCCGCTCGGGCGCCAGCCGGCCGAGCTGCTGCATCACGGCGCCGCCGACGTCATGGCCGACCACGCCGAATCGGCTGATGCCGAGCGCGTCCATCAGGGCCAGCATATCGGCCGCATGGCCATCAGGCCCGTAAGGTCCCTCAGGCTTGTCGCTGTCGCCAAAGCCGCGCAAATCGGGCGTAACAAGCGCGAATCGGTCCGAAAGCCGCGAGATCACCGGCTCCCAGGTCAGCCAGATCTCCGGCCAACCATGCAGCAAAAGCAGCGGTTGTCCGTGTCCGGCGCGGACGACGTGGAATTTGGCGCCATTGGCCGAGATTGTCAGGTGCTCCATGGCAGTTCCTTGCTGAGAAGGGTTTTCAAGCGAAGTGGCGACCGGTTCGCGCCAGGAAAACGGGCCATGGAAACCCCGTCAAACGAGAATGTGGCTGGTGCGGGGCTGAAACAGGCAGCGGATTTTCCCCTTTCGCGCCTTGTCTGGCCCGCCATCCTCGCTTATGAACGCCCCCAACCACAGGGGCCCTGCCTCTATATGGCGCCTTCAGGAGAGGTGGCAGAGTGGTTGAATGCACCGCACTCGAAATGCGGCATAGGTGCAAGCCTATCGGGGGTTCGAATCCCTCCCTCTCCGCCATTTTGCCTTGAGCCATTGATACCTACGGCCTCACGGCCGGTGTCTCCACCTTCATCCCCGCGCGCGTGACATAAGATAGGGCTCGACCAATTCCGCCTCACTGGTGCGTCTTCCTGGACGACTAAGGTTTCACCGTCTCCGACGCGCTCCAAAAGAAGATGATCAGCAACATCAAGATCGCCGATCTAACGCTCGGTGAGTTGGCGAAGCTTTCGTCGCCGACCGAAGAGTCTGCAACGAAGACCGAGACACCTCCGAAGGGAGGCATTACCCCATTTCGCAGGCGGATCTAATTTTCAAGATTTGTGCTGATAGCAGACTTCGCTAGTCAGCCGCGTTGGATGGGCTTGCGTCAGTCAAACTTCGTGCCTAGGCTGTGAATGCTTACGGTGCAATTGGTGAGTCCCAGGCCCTTGCCTCACACAAACCAATTGCTTCGGGGGCAACTTTCCGCGGATTCTGTCCCCTGAAAGGTCAATGGTCATTTTCTTTGGCGCAAATCTAGCGCCTTAGCTCGCCTGACTTTTGGGCCGGGATCCTCATTCTTCAATGTAATGAGGTCTCCATGTCAAATAGCTTCCAACCTACCGGTGTAAATTCAAGCGGCCTGACGGCCCTGATCCAGAATCTTGGACGGGACTGCACACCTACCCAGTTCATTCGAGAGTTCGTCAAAAACGGATTCGAGGCCTGCCAACGGGTCGGTGGGGGCAGGGTTGAGGTCGATTTCAACGATGCGATCTATGCGTCAACCGGCCATTACAAAATAACCTTCACCGACAGTGGAGATGGGATGACTTCTGACCAGATGGTCAGTCTCCTCAATAATCTCTCGGCAACTGGTGCAACAAACCATCACAAAAACTATGGCGTTGGTGCAAAGATCAGTGCGCTGACACGTAATCACGAAGGGATTCTGTATGAGTCCTGGCGCGACAGCGTCGGACACACCGCGGCAATCCGCTTTAATGAGGATGAAGACGTTTATGGTCTTCAAGGGGTTGTGCATTCCAGTGGCAAAACTGAATACGCTCCCAAGATTTCCAACGCAAAACGCCCGAAAATCGTAAGTGAACACGGCACGCGGGTGACCCTACTGGGTATGCTGCCTGATCAAGACACGATGCTACCCCCTGAGGGCATCGGCGGCATCCGCGAATCTTGGATCATTCGCTACCTTAACACCCGATTTTTTAGGATTCCTGAAGGCGTCGAGCTTTTTGGTCGGATTGGATATTACCGCGATATTGCGAACACCAAGCATAACTATCTCCTTCAGGTGATAGGCCAAAAGGCAGTTCTGGACAGCTGGGCAGAGAGCTCCGGCGAACTTGCAGTCACGGGAGCTAAGATCTATTGGTGGATCATGCCGCAAGGCGCGGATGGGCATGGAAGAGAGCTGGTTAAAGGCCACTCTGCTCTGCTGCACGAAGACGAGATCTTCGACATTAGCGACGCCCGCTCAAATCGACTGGCCTACTTCGGCGTCATTTTCGGCCGTGATCGCGTTGTCATCTATGTTGAACCTTCCAACGCAGAACAGAACACGTCTAGGACGGGTTTGGTGCGCCCGGATGGCTCTCCGTTAAAGTGGGACGTCTGGCAAGACGAATTCCGGCAGAATATGCCGCCAGTATTGCGAGAGTTCCTAGACAAACTGATCAATGAGAATTCAAAGGATTCCCATTCGGATACCATCCGCGAGCGATTGAAGTCCTTGAGAGAATTGTTTCGCATAAGTCGATATCGTCGTTCTCCGACCGGCGCACTTTTGGCAAATCCCGACAGCGAAATGCCACTCGGCACGGGTCATACGAAAAGCGGAGGGCAAGGCTTGTCTTCCGAAAAGGCAGGCAAGGGAGCGCGACCAGGTGGGCTGGCGACGTCACTCCTGAGCGAATTAGTAGAAGACGACAGCGGCGTGACCGTCGATGCAGTTTCCCCTGATCCGTTCCCACAGTGTAAGTGGTCGGAAGAAACCGAGTCGCTCCGAGATCGGGCGGCGGAATTTCTTCCGTCAGACAACCTGATCGTGGCAAATAAGAACTTCCAGGGATTGCGCGATCTGATCACGCATTTTTCGAAGCACCACCAAGACATGCCGGAACTGCTGAAAGTGATCGAAGATGTGGTGAAGGAGGCGTTCGAACAAGTATTGATCGAGTGCGTCGCGGGAGCTCTGTCTCTCCGTCACCGCCAGCACTGGAATGTGGATGATTTTGAGCGAGCGGTGTCGCGAGAGGCGCTGACGACGGTTGTAATGCAGCGCTACTGGATGTGCAGCCAGATCCGACGCACTCTCGGGAGTAAGATCAAAGGCTTCAATGAGCTAATGAACCAGGAAGCGGCTTAGATTCATCGTTCGCATTTGGAGGGCCGCCGGAGGCGGCCCTCCCGCAGACCTTGCAAACCCGCGAAATCCTCCCGATGATCGGCGCGTCGTAGCATCGCTCGCGAGGCCTTCATGCGAAAATGCGAAGTCGCCGTGCTGGGTCTGGGGCTCATGGGCGGAGCAGCGCTGGGCGCATTGCTGGATGCGGGCGTCGATGCGCTCGGCTTCGACCCTGTCGCAGCAGGTTCGGATCGCGGCTCGTCACATGGCTCATGTCGCATTTTCCGTCGCTTCAATTTCGAAAACCCCAACTACACCAGCCTGAGCGACGAGGCTCATGCCGGCTGGATCCGGCTGCAGACCGAAAGCCGTCAAACGGTTCTGACGGAAACCCCCGTTTTGGAGGCCGGCCGCCCCGGCTCCGCCATGGTGGCGTCCTCGCGCGCGGCCGCGATCGCGAAAGGGCGCCCGGATCCGAAGATGACCGCGGCCGAAGCGAACAAGGAATTTCCGGCTTTCAACCTGCCCGACGACTGGGACGTCGTCGTGCAGGACGGTGGCGCGATCCTGCACACCGAAATCGTCATGAGACTGATGCGCGAACGCGCCGGCGCGCGCGTGATTGCCGAACGCGCGAGCTTTACGCCGCGCCGGGACGGCGTGTCGATCCGCACGGCGAGCGAAGAGTTCTTCGCCGAGCGCGCGATTCTGGCGCTGGGCCCATGGCTTGGTCGCGCACTCCCGCAACTCGGCGCGCTGCTGAACGTCACCCGGCAGGCGGTCGGCTGGTTCAAGCCTGTCAGCCCCAACACCGTGGTTTCAGGTCGTTTCCCGATCTTCATTCTGGACCGAGGTCCTGATAACACGGTCTACGGCTTTCCGGACTTCGAACAGCGCGGCGTCAAAGCTGCACCTCACAACCACGGCCCCGTGGTCGGCCCCGACGACTGGGGTCCGCCCGCCACCGATGCCGAACTCCGCACCGTGAGCGAAGCGTTGGCCGCCCTCGTCCCGGGCGCGGCCGGGCCGATCATCGATCGCGACGTCTGCCTCTACACCAACACCGCGCCCGCCGACATCAGGCCCGATGCGGGCGAGGAATTCATCATCGATCGCTGGCCGGAGTCCCGCCTGATCGTCTGCTCCGCCTGTTCAGGCCATGGTGCGAAGTTCGCGCCCGCCATCGGGCAAAGGCTTGCTCGCCTCGCCACCGATCCGTCCTACCAGGCAGAACCCTTCTTTCAGCTGTCCCGCTATTCTCAATTCGCCTGAGCGGATACGAGACCAAGATCAATTCCCATCTCCGCCGCCCCCAAGCGGATTGATCACCCTCGCCTCCAGCCCCTCGACATCGCGATCATTGCACGTCGCCAGCGTCAGATCGATCTACCTTGGGTGGAAGCCGCCGCCAAGAAGCCGCAATGGCGCATTGTTATGTCTCGCGCTGCAAGTCGGTTTGTAAATTCATTCAGCCCCACCTCTCGCGGGGGTAAACTGGAAGGAATTGGATCATGAGCTCCGACGTGGACGGCGACGATTTAACTGCTGGACAAACCAATAAAGCGCAGAGCGGTACCGAGTTAGTTGTCGATCAAGTCGAACTCGGCAACGCCAACGATTACATTCTGCAGGTCAAGCACGAAGCTGTTTCCCCACGTGTTGGAGCCATCCGCGGAATTGCCGGCCTCTTTGGGGTGTCCGGTCACGGCGGCGATACGGGTGTGTTCGGCGAGGGCTCGATCGGCGTTCAAGGACAGGGAGAAAAAATTGGCGTTCAGGGTACGAGTGGATTGATTGCTCTGGATGGATCTGGCGGGCAGCTTGGCGTTCGATCCAGAGGGAGCCAGGTAGGAACCTTGGCCATAGCCGATATTCCCGGAGGTGTTGGCTTACTTGCTGTCGGTGATACCGGAGTTGTGGGGGCCACGTCGGGTAAAGTAGGGACCGGCGTTTCTGGTTCTGGATTCATTGGCGTTCGCGCCACCTCTGCGGCTGGCTTTGGAATAGTAGCCCAAGGGCCCGCGAGCGGGTTTTTTTCGGCAGCGGGATACTTCATTGGACAAGTGGTCGTTGTTGGAGACCAGATTGTTTCGGGAGCCAAAAGTGCTGCCGTGCCCCACGCTGATGGTTTTCATCGCCTCTTATACGCAGTGGAGTCGCCAGAAAGCTGGTTCGAAGATTTCGGCGAAGGCTCTCTCGTTGACGGCGCAGCGGAGATAACTTTGGACCCCGAATTCGCTGCTCTCATAAAATCCAGGAACTACCATGTTTTTCTGACGCCTAACGGCGACTCGCGGGGCCTCTACGTCAAGAGAAAGACAGACAAGCTATTTGAGGTACGCGAACAGCAAGGAGGGAAAAGCAAGCTGAAGTTCTCATACCGCATCGTTGCGAAGCGTAAGGACATCAAGGGGGAACGGCTCAAGAAAATTAGGCTTCCAGGCTCGGTCCCCGGCGGTCCAGAAATGCCGAAACTGCCGGATACGAAAAAGATTCTGAACAAGTTTTCGAAGCGTTCAGACAAGTCGGCAAAGTTGAGCGTCCGACGCTCTTAACCGCTTTCGAGAGCAAATTGCCCGTTACGATGTTGGGTATTTTTGCTTCCTGATGGGCACAATGTTTCCACTGGGCCGCTCGCGATATTGTGCCCACTCCTCCATCAGCTCGCGTAGCGGTGATAAGTTGAACCTGTCGCCGCCGCGGTCCGACCAATACCTCGCATCCGACAGCGAGCCTTGATCCACGACCATGTTCGACAAGACCTACCGCCAGCGCCTCGAGGCTGACCTTGCGCAATGGGAAGCCGATGGCGTGATCGCGCCGGCGGCGGCCGGCGCGATCCGCAATGCGCTGCCGCCGCTCTCGCCTGGCATCAACATATCAGTGGTCGTCGGCATCGTCGGCGGCCTGTTGATTGCGGCGGCTTTCCTGGCCTTTGTCGCCGCGCACTGGATGGAGATCGCGCGCCTGGCGCGGTTTGCGATCCTGCTGGCCGGCATGGTCGTCGCCGGCGGTCTCGGGGCGTGGTTCGCGACAACGCGCCGCCTTGTGCTGGCCGATCTCTGCGCCGGCATCGGCGCCCTCATCTTTGGCTCAGGGATAGCGCTGGTCGGGCAGATGTATCATCTCGGCGACGATTTTGCCGGCGGCATGCTGCTGTGGGCGATCGGCGCATTCGCTGCCGCGGCTCTGACCAGCTCGCGCGGCGCGCTCGCGGTCGGCCTTGCCGCCGCCTGCATCTGGTCCTGCACGCGCGTCTATGATGCGCCTGACAACCTTCATCTTCCGTTCGTGGCGGTCTGGCTGATCGCCGCTCTGCTTGCGTTCGTCTGGAATTCCCGCGTCGCCGCCCACCTCGTTGCCGTCGCGGTGCTGCCATGGTGGGTCGCGACGTCGGTTCGCTTCGACATCGCGGGGGCCCAGCCGTCCTTCGTGCTCGCCAACGGCGCGGCGCTGCTGTTCGGCGCCGGGCTTGCGATCGCGGCTAGTCCATCGCCGCGCGCGCGCCTGCTTGGCGGCGTGCTGTCGATCTATGGCGCGCTGTCGCTGGCCATGGTCGCGTTCCTGGAGGTGATCACGGTCGACGATCTCATTCGTCTGCGCACCGCCGTGCCGGCGCAGCCGCTGTGGGCGATCCTGTGCGGGATTGCCGGTGTCCTCCTCGCGCTTGCGTCTGCCGGCATCACCAAACGTCCAGGCGAAATCCTGGCGGCCTGCGCGATCGGCCTCGTGCTGGTCGCGGCGCCGATCTGGCCGGCCTCCGCGGCCGACGAATCCTGGTTCGCCTATGCCGCGCTGCTCTGCGCCATGCTTTGCCTCGTCGTCTCGGGCGTGCTCGATGACGTGCGCCCGCGCATCGTCGCCGGCTGGCTCGGCATCGCCGGCGTCATCGGCGGCATCACCTGGGCGGTGAAAGGCTCGCTGCTGCGGCGTTCGGCCTTCCTTGCGGCCGCAGGAATCATTGCCGTCGTGTTTGCATCCGCGCTTAATCGCATGCTGCCGAGGGCTGAGCGATGATCGAGACTCTCACAACATTCTGGCAGCGCATCCCGAAGGCCGTGCTGTTTGGCGCCGCCATCCTGGTGCAATGCGCATTGCTGGTCCTGATGGTTGCCGATCGCGTGCAGATCCTGCGCGAAGGCCGCGAGGTGACCTTGCAGACACGGCCGGTCGATCCGCGCGATCTCCTGCGCGGCGACTATGTCGTGCTCGGCTACGACATCACGCAGCTGCCGGCGGGTGCGCTCGCCGGTCAGCCCTCCGCCGAGCGCAATCCGGTCGTGTTCGTTAAGCTCGCGCCCAAGGCTGACGGCGTCTACGAGGCCGTCTCGGTGCATGCCGCACCCGTCGCGGTCACCGGGCTAGAGGTCCTGATCCGCGGCCGCGTGACCTATTCCTGTGGTGCAAACGACCGCATTTTCTGCGACAGGCTGACGATCAGATACGGTCTGGAAAGCTATTTCGTGCCGGAAGGCGAGGGGAGAAAACTCGAGCAGCTTCGCAACGAGCGGAAACTCCGCGTCGTCGCCGCCGTGCTCCCCTCCGGCCGCGCCGCGATCAAGCGGCTGCTGCTCGACGGCGAGCCCGTGTACGAGGAGCCGTTGTACTAGAGCGTAATGGGATGAGATTCGACTAGGCCTCCGACTGAGGTGCGTTCCCTCCCCCACAAGGGGGGAGGGAACGGAGAGAGCGCTGCCATCGGCCGAACTCAATTCAACCTAACCCCATCATGCTCTAGCGCTGAGTCTTCAATGCCCGCCGCAGCACGTCCCACATCCCAGGGTCATTCATGTGTGCCACGTTGAAGCGCAGGAAGCTTTGTGCGGTCTGCGCCACGCTGAACACGTTGCCGGGTGCGAGCACCACATCCTCGTCGAGCGCGGCGCGGGCGACAGCGGTGGCATCCTGTCCATCGGCGAGGCGGCACCACAGGAAGAAGCCGCCACGCGGCATCAGCCAGGGCTCGATGCCGAGCGCCCCGAGCTTTCGCGCGACATCGCGGCGCGTCCGCGTGAGCTTTTGCCGGAGTTCGTCCATATGCTTGCGATAGCTGCCGCCGGCCAAAACCTTTGCGACGATCTCGGTCGCGACCGGGCTCGGGCCGCCAAAGCTGGTTGCGACCTGGAGGTCGACGAGATGCTCGACCCAGTCGGCGCGGCCGGCGATGTAGCCGCAGCGCACCGAGGCGGAAAGCGTCTTGGAGAAGCTGCCGATGCGGATCACGCGGTTCAATCCGTCGAGCGCGGCAAGGCGCGGCGATCGCTCCGGCTCGAAGTCGCCAAAAATGTCGTCCTCGATGATGGTGAGGTCGTGCGCCGCAGCCAAGGTCAGCAGCCGGTGCGCGGTCTGTAGCGAGAGCGTCGCGCCGGTCGGATTGTGCAGCGCTGAATTGGTGATGTAGAGCCGGGGCCGCTCGCCGGCGAGCACCTGCTCGAAGCGCGCGATGTCGGGGCCCGACGGTGTGTAGGGCACGCTGACGATTTTCACCTGATGCGCGCGCAGCAGCGCACGGAAATTGAAGTAGCAGGGATCGTCGACCAGCACGGTGTCGCCGGGACGAAGCAGGAAGCGGCAAATCAGGTCGGTTGCCTGCGTCCCCGAACCCGTCAGCATCAGCTGATTGATCGTGGCCTCGATCTCGTCTTCCGCAAGGCGCGCGAGCAGCAGCCGGCGCAGCGCGAGGGAGCCCGAGGTCGAACCGTAATTCGTCAGCACGCTGGCATCAGCGCGGGCAAGCGCGCGGGTGGCGCGCCGCAGTGCCGCTTCAGGCATCCACGCCGGCGGCAGCCAGCCGCAGCCGGGTTTGGACACGGCATCGTCGGCATCGAGCGATTGCCTGGAGACCCAGAACGGATCGACCGCCCGATCGCGGCGTGGCTCGACCTCGGTCAACGCAAGCGGCGGCGCTGCGGTTGGCGAGACGTAGAAGCCCGAGCCGCGGCGGGCGCGGATCAGCCCTTCAGCGGCGAGGCGATCATAGGCGTCGACCACCGTGGAGGGCGAAACTCCCATCGTGGTGGCAAGGCTGCGGATCGATGGCAGCCGGTCGCCGGCGCTGAGCGTGCGCGCGGCGAGCTTGGCGCGGACCGCGCTCATCACGTCGATGGTCCGCGTCGCGCCGCGACCCCTCGTCTGCGCTTCGATGGCCAAGGTGTATTGCCTTCCGAACCCATACAGTTTGTCCGGATTGTACTGGATTGTGACTGGTCTTGCTACAGCAGAGCGCCGAGGATCGCGCCTCAAGAAAAGTGGGATGGCCATGCAATCTGCGAGCAGCGGCTGGGGCAACGGGCTTCTCGGCGTCATCATCTTCAGCGGCTCGTTGCCGGCGACGCGCGTCGCGGTCGGCGGCTTCTCGGCGCTATTCCTGACCTCGGCACGCGCGATCATCGCGGCGCTGATCGGCGCGGCCGTGCTCAGCCTGCTGCGTCAGGCGTGGCCGGAGCGGAAGGATCTCATCTCGCTCACCATCGTCTCGCTCGGCGTCGTGATCGGCTTCCCGCTGCTGACGGCACTGGCGCTCCAGCACATCAGCTCGGCGCACTCGATCGTCTTCATCGGCCTGTTGCCGCTATCGACCGCGATCTTCGCCGTGCTGCGCGGCGGCGAGCGGCCGCAAGCGCTGTTCTGGCTGTTTGCCGTTCTCGGCAGCGCCACCGTTGTGGCCTTCGCGCTGTCGAATGACGGCACAGCGTCGGTCACCGGCGATCTGCTGATGGTGGCCGCGATCGTGCTGTGCGGGCTCGGCTATGCCGAGGGGGCTGCACTGTCGCGCCGGCTCGGCGGCTGGCAGGTGATCTCCTGGGCGCTGCTGCTGGCGCTGCCGCTGATGCTGCCTGTGATGATCTGGACCTGGCCGTCGGCCTGGAGCGGCGTCAGTCTGCCGGCCTGGATAGGACTCGCTTATGTCTCAATCTTCAGCATGTTCGTCGGCTTCATCTTCTGGTATCGCGGCCTTGCGATCGGCGGCATCGCGCGCATCGGTCAGTTGCAGCAACTGCAGCCGTTCTTCGGCCTTGCGCTCGCCGGCTTCCTTCTGCACGAGCCGGTCGCCTGGAGCATGATCGCCGCGACCGCTGTGGTCGTCGCCTGCGTGTTCTTCGCGCGATCCGTCGATCGCGCAAGTCATTGATCTTGCGTCTCATTTCTACTGTGCATGGGGTTGTTTTCGCGCTCGATTTGCGTGAGGGGTTGGATCCTCATGGCTGTCCCATCACCGTTCGCGTCAGCGCGCTTCTGGCAAACTTCTTCAACGGCATCGGCTTGCCGAACAGATAGCCCTGGACGAGGTCGAAGCCGAGCTCGCTCGCGGCCAACAGATCGGCGCGGCTCTCGACGCCTTCCGCGACGGCGCGGGCGCCGTAGCCTTGCGCGAGCTCGACGATGTGACGGCACACCGTGCGCTTCAGGCGATCACTGCCACAGCCGGTGACGAATTGCCGGTCGGCCTTCAGCTTGATGAAGGGGATCCTGTCGAGCCCCATCAGCTCGGGCCAATTGGCACCGAGATTGTCGATCGACAGCCCAATATTGTGGAAGCTCATTTCGCGCGCGATCTCGGCCAGGAAATCGAGCTCGTGGATCGCCTCATTGCTGGCGATCTCGATCGTCAGCCCACCGAAGGCCGGATGGACAGGCATCCGGCGGCAGAGATCGCGCACGGCCTGCGGCTCCTTCAGATAGGGCGCGGGCAGGTTGATCGACAGATCGACCGCGCTCTGCCGCTCCAGCAGATAATGCCAGTCCTGCAAGGCGCGCTCGATCACGAACTCCGACAGGTCGCGGAAATGCGGATCGTTTGTATCAGGGATGAAATAGGCCGGCGGCACCACGCCCCAGGTCGGGTGGCGCATCCGCACCAGCGCCTCGGCGCCGCGGCGGACCAGCGAGCGCGCGTCGATTTTCGACTGGTACCAGAGCTCGAGCCAGCCCGCATGCAGGGCCTCGCCGACATGCACGGCCGGGCTCGGGGCCGGCTCGTCCGGCAGCAGCATCGCGACGCGCTCGCGCAGCGTCTCCGCCGCAAAAGGCGTCGTCAGCGGCGGCAGCATCGCGAGCCCGTATTCCTCGCCGACCTGCTGCACCGCCTTGACGATGATCGAGTCGCGCGCACCGACGGCGAGCACCTTGCCGTCGAAGCCCTCGCGCACCAGAATCTCCAGGAAATGGCCGGGCTCGATGCCGTCGGCGGCGATGCCGAGCAGGATCAGGTCGGGCAGTTCAGTCGCGAGCACGGTCTGCAGCTCGCTCGCACCGCTGCATTCGCTGGTGACGAAGCCGAGATCCTCGAGCACTTCGCTCATGAAGGCGCGCAGATGCCGCTTGCCGTCAGCCACGCATGCGCGCGGCATCATCTTCCGCCGTCCGAAGGTCCTGGGCCTCCGTCCGGCGAGCTCACCAATTCCATCGTCCATCGCAAACCACTCCCGTTCCGTGACGGTGTGTTAGCGATGGGAGAGGCTTCAAATATGGAGAGCTTCAACGCGATTGTTGAATTGTCCTGATAACCTTAAAGCCCCCATCATTCGTAAAATTGTACGGATCGCCTTCGTAAAGTCTTCACGCTCGTCCGCGACTGGCGCTGTCATACGCGCCAATCCCGCGAGGATTTGCGCCGGACCGCCTTGCAGGCGCCTGTGCGCGGTGTCCTGCAATTGGACGAAGCGTTTCGCGCTTCGCCCAATTGAATAACGGCGCCTCAATTGCTTGTGGCTTTGTCGTGTTCGGCCATGCCGACCGCCTTGTAGTCATAGGTCGGATAGAACTCGGTGCGGTACGGGCCCCACGCGGTGTCCTCGATGATGCGGTTGACCTCGCGCAGCCGCGAAGCCGGCAGCCGCAGCGTGACGACCTGGCCGATGCCCATCACCACGTACCAGCTCACGACCTCCACGCCCGCGGGCGGAAACGCCTTGCGAAAGCCCTGCTTGTCGAGCTGCGCGTTGAGCTCGCTGAGAGGACGCGACTGGTCGTGCTTGAAGAACACGGTGAGCAGCACGGCGTTGTCACCGGTCGGTGCGGCGCTGCCGGGCGGCGGTGCGGTCTGCGCCATCGTTGCCGACGTCACAAAGCACGCGCCCGCGAGCCACGCCATCACCGTCAAAGTCATTCCGATCGATCTCATCGCCCATGTCCTTCCATCGCCATGTCCTTCCAACGCCATGTCCTTCCAATGCAGCATGCTATGCATCGGAGAATAGCTGCGTTACGTCCGGTCCACGAATTCATTTCCGCGCGATGCACGCATATTCCTGCATCGCGCGTGACGGTTCTGCGACAACGCGTCGGTCAGCCGGGCAGACAAGTGTGAAGCACTTCACACGAGGATTGCTGCACCTGCGCTATTGCTCGGCGGAGCCGGTGGTGGGCTGTCAGGGATTACAGCTATGACGACGCGGCGATTGATCTATTGGTGGTTCTGGATCGTGATGTCAGGGCGATTTCTCGATCGCTTCCTGTACATGCCGAATGCGCCCGAATAGAGCGCGCAAGATTCGCAAGAATCACGTCGCCCCGATCAATTTCCGAAACGCCGCGGCGCCGTCCTGCACCGCGTCGCGGCCCTTCCAGGCCAGATAGGTCAGCTTGCCGCCCAGCGTGTCCTGACTGCGTAGCCGTCGCGAGCCGAGGATGTGACCGACATTGGCGGGGAAGCGGCTGACCTCGGCCGAGACCAGCGCCGCGATCGCGTCCATCAGTTGCTGAAGCCGGACGCCCCATTCGCAACTTTCGATGCCGTCGATGCGGACCTTGAGCGCATATTCGGTATCGTAGATTTCGGCGAGCAGGTCGCGTGCGACCAGCACGCGGTTGTGCCGGAGCGCAATCCGGAGAGCGAGGCGCTTGTCGTCGAGCCGGTCGAGGACCATGTGGACGACGCCGGCGTAAGGCGTTGCGGCGACATCGGCCGCGCTCTTGCTCGGCGCCGCCTTGGTGGCGAGGCGCACGAGTTGCCACGAGCTTTTCAGGCGCCGGGCCACGAGTGCCAGCGCAAAGGGGAGCGCCTCGGGATTGGCCTTCTTGAAGCCGTCGAGCTGCGCGGTGACCTGCGCGACCTGGCCGTCGTCGAATTTCGCGATCGTGGCGGGCAGCTTCTCGTTGAACGTCGATAGCTTATCGCCGGCGCGCAGGACCTGCTGCATCTTCTTCACGTCCTCGAAGGCGTTGCGCGAGGCCGTGTATTGCGCAAGCTTGCTGCGCGCGAGCTCGGCACTCTCCGCCGATGCCAGCGTATTTTCGAGCACCTTGAGGACCTTGACCTGGAAGGTCGTCGCGATCTTCTGCACTTCCTTCGGATTGTTGGCCGTGACCTGGTCGTTGATCGCCTTGATATAGTCACGCGCCATGGTCGGCAGCAGGTCACGGCAGATCCACTCCCAGATCGGGGTGAGCGTATTGCGCGAGATCCGTCCCGCATTGGCGTGCTCGGGCGCGCCGTCGATCAGCAGCAGTTCGAGCGGTGCGAAGAAATAGCGGGAGGGATTGGTGGCGCGCGCCTGGGTCGATCCGTCCTTGCGAAACTCGGCCCGCAGCTTGGCCTGGACGCTGGCCGAGCCCGGCATGTCGATGCCGCACAGTTCGAGCCGTTCGAGTTCGCTGAGCAGACAGCTGCGCGACAAAGGCGTCAGCTTCTGCAGGAACTCCGTCAACTCGTCGATCTCGTCCATGGCACGCAGTCTCTTGCAACGTTTCCAGCGGGCCTGTCGGTCCAATGCATGGAGGCATTTGCGCGCTCTCAATTGTCACACAGAGAAGCAAGGCGCCGTTAATATATCCGTAAGATGGGGAATCTTGAGATCGGCTGCGGCGCCTCTCGTTAAGCATGCTTTTGGAGGCCTGCCCGAGATTCAGGCGGATTCGTCAACCCTTGCGTGGTCCGGAGTGGATATGTGCAAGCACAAATTGTGCCGAAGTCGATATTTCCACATATAACTGACAAAATCACCGTAGTCTTACGGAGCGAAAAGTTAACTACAGACCCCCCCGGGTTCCGCTAAACGAGTCACATGGGGTCACAGAACGATACGGCTGCTGATTCGCGGCCGTCGGAATGGTTCGAAAGCAGCGCTTCTGCGCCTGAAGAGCTCGATTTCGCCCGTCTGAATGCCGCCCGCGCCAAGACGGCTGACGAGATGGCTGCGGCCATCGCCCGCGAGCTCAATGGCCCCCTGACTGCGCTGCTGCTCTACATGGGCGAGATCAAGCATCACAGCGACCAGCTCGCGCCCGTGACTGCGGACCGTGCCTATTTGCAGCAGGTCGTGGAGAATGCGCTGGCGCAGACCGAGCGCGTCTGCGGTCTCGTGAAGCAGCTCGCCGGGACGCAGAGGGGCGGCCTGCCCACGCCGTCCACGACCGAGGATGCCGAACAGAAGGCCGGCCGGGCATTGCCGGCGCCGCGCGAGGGCGCCTCCGAACTTTCGAGCCTGTCGGGCAAGCGGCTGACCAAGCGCGAGCGTGAAGTGCTGCGGCTGATCAGCGAGGGATTTTCGAACAAGCAGGGTGCGTTGCGGATGCAGATCAGCCCGCGCACTTTCGAGAGCCATCGGGCCGAAGCGATGCGCAAGCTCGGTGCGCGCAACACCGCCGACCTCGTCCGCGCAGCGCTGCTGCATTCAATCGATTGAGGCCTTCGTGTTGCGCCGCCTTCGCGGGCGGTGCGCTCGCGGCCAGGACGCGCTCTAGAAATAGTCTTCAGCGAAGGGGCGCACGCGCGAATTGGGCCGCAGTGCTTTCGGCTCGTCCTTCGGTGCGTTGGGGATGATGGTGATGGTCCAGCGCGGCGGAATGGTCGATTCCTGCTCCAGTACCGAGCGGACAAAACCCGTCACCGTGGACTCACCCGCCTTCACCGTAGCCATCCGGCCGTTGAACTGGGCGATGCGGAAGCGACGGACCTCTTTCTGGTCCGCAGTCTCATAGGTGAACATGGAAACCCTCCTGGTTTCCGGCGACTATCGCCACCTATGATTAGTCATCTGTGAAAATTGGAAACCGTATAAGTACGGCGGGGCCCTCGCGGGACCGTCAATCCTGCGATTCCTGCGCCTTTGCAGCAGCGAAGGCCGCATCCATCCGCTGCAGCAGATCGTCAAATTCGGCATCCCCGAGGGCGTCGGCCGTACTTTCCAGCAGCAAGGCCAGCCCCGCGAGCCTGGCATAGCCGAACGTCTTGGCCGTGCTCTTCAGCGAATGCGCCTCGCGGGCGATCCTGGCCCGGTGCTGGTTGAGCGCGAGCGTGCGAAACAGTGCGAGCCGCGCGCTGGTCTCGGTCCAGAACACCGCGCGCACTTCGCTCGCGCCATCCTCGCCGATCTCGCGCACCAGCAGGCCGAAGGCGCCAGGCTCGCGCAGCGCTGCGGTATCGGGCGCTCCCTGCGCGGGCGCGAAAGCGGCGTCGGCCATGATTGTCCCGTTCCCCGTTGCATGCCCCGGCCCTGGCGGGCGAGGCCTCCGGGAACGTCTATGCCATTCCGATTTCAGTTCTGGTCGCGAGACGTGCGGTGTTTGCAGGCCGCCGTCAGCACTTGCTTTACCATGCGGTGCCGTGCATGCGCCGTCAGGGCCCGAGCAGCCGGTCGCACTGGGCCTTAACCGTTGCGTAGCATTCGCACGCCGCCTGGCGCAGACCGTCCAGATTGAGGATCTGGATGTGTCCGCGGCTGTAGTGGATGAAATTGGCTTGCTGCAAGGTATTGGCGACCAGCGACACGCTGTTGCGCCTCGCCCCGATCATTTGCGCCATGGCCTCCTGCGTCAGCAGCAGCCTATAGTCGCCCGACAGATCATGGGTGTGCAGCAAGCAGCGGGACAGCCGCGACTCCACTGGATGCGCCGCATTGCAGCCCGCGGTCTGCTGAACCTGCGCATAGACCGCAAGCCCGTGGCGCGTCAGCAACGTCCGCAGGGTGGAGCTCTGCTCGGCCGCGATGCGCAGCCGCTCGAGGTCGATCACCGATGCGACGCCGGGAACCAGCACGACCGCGGTGTTCAGCGCGCAAGCATCGCCCATGGTGGAGAATGCCCCGAGCAGGCTGTCGCGGCCGATCATGGCGACCTGCACATGCTCGCCCTTGGCGAGTTTCACGACCAGCGAGATCACACCGCGATGTGGGAAGTAAGCGCGCCTGAGTGTCTCGCCGGCCTCGACCAACACCGCGTCATGCGGCAGATCGACCGTGCGCAGATGTGGACGGAGCAATTCATAATCGTCTGTCGACAGCGCCGACAGGAAACCGTTGGATGGCCGTACGATCGTTTCCAAAGCTGCCTCCCGTCTCGTCAATGAATAGATCTCGGCGATGAATCCATTCCTTTCAGGTGCAATGAGTTCCATCTTGTTGCCGGCAGGATAAGTTGGCAATTGCGGACTTTACGGATCGCCTCGACTTTCGCCCTTTTTTGATCTCGCCTCGCGCGCATTCGGGACGACCACCGGCGATGGTAGCGCTCACATCAGGGCCGTCGCGCCAGCAGACGCGCGTAGTGCGCCTTGACGGTCGAATGGCACTCGCATGCGGTCGCTTCCAGCGCGCGCAGGTCGGTGATCTCGATCTGGCCCCGGCTGTAGCGGATGATACCGGCGCGTTGCAGCGCATGCGCGACCAGCGAAACGGCGTTGCGCCGGACGCCCATCATCTGGGCCAAAGTCTCCTGCGTCAGTGCGAGGGTTTCCGTGTCGGAGAGCTCCCGGGCCCGTAGCAGCCAGCGCGCCAGCCGCGCCTCGACGGGATGCAGCGTGTTGCAGAGCAGGGACTGTTGCGCACGTGCGAACAGGGCTTGCTCATGCCTGATCACCAGGCTGCGGAACGGGCCGCTGGCAGCAGCCACATCTCGAAAGGCCGAAATTTCAATTGCGGATGCGGAGCCGGAAAACAGCACAATGGCGTCTGACGCCGCGATTCCGTCGGCGAGTGCCGCGCCGCCGCCGACGATGCTGTCGCGTCCGAGCATTGCCACTTCGATGGTCTGTCCTTCAGAGAGGCCCACCGTGATCGAAACGGTTCCGTCGTGCGGGAAGTACACCTGCCGCAGCGCCGACCCCGCTTCACTCAAGACAGTCTCTCTGACCAATTCAATCGTCATGAGATGAGGCCGCAACAGTTCGAAGTCTGCCGGGTCGAGCATCCGAAGCAACTGGTTGGGCGGTGGGCTGCTCGCGGTCATGCGGGATCAATCCAGCGCGTTCAATGAGACCTGTGAGCATCAATGAGACGTGAGATTTATGCGCTCGTGGTCCAGTTGTGCGAATTCAAGATCATATTGTATTGGTTGTGTTGCTGTCCATATACCCGTTGGGAGGCAGACAGCCAGCCACATTTGCGGCGGAAATAAGAAAGCGCACGCTGATTCGCGCGCGAGCCCGGCGAGCTGGTCCTGCGTCATCAACCGGGAAGGAGTGGCAAGAGGGACGCCTATGAGCCGGAACCGTTGCTCCCGCCCGTGGATTGCCGAGGCTTCGCGCGTCGCACGCGCATTGATCAACCGCTTGGCGTCATGGTGCAACACGGCGCGGATGTCCTGTTCCCTGCGCGCGCATTCCCTCACGCCGTCGTACGCATTTGCACCGATCAATATTTCGATCCAGATCACAGGAGACCGGCGTGTCCCAGGGTCCGATCCTTGAATCGCCGATACTGAAAGCTCAACCGCGGGCGTCAGACCAGCACCATATTCTCGTCATCGACGACGACGCGATGATGTGCATGGCCATCGAGGCATCGCTTCAGCGAAGCAATTTCAAGGTGACGATTGCTTCGGGCGGAGAAACCGGGCGTCGCGCACTGGAGCGACATCACTTCGACCTGATGCTGGTCGACATCTTCATGCCACACATGCGCGGCTTCGAATCGATCCGCGTGTTTCACGAGACCGCGCCGGACGTGCCGTTGATCGCGATGTCCGGCTACGTCTTCGCGGACCACGACGGTTCGGCGCCGGACTTCCTGCGCATGGCGCTCGAGCTCGGCGCCGCGCGTTGCCTGCGCAAGCCGTTCACGCCTGACACCCTGCTCGCCACCATCAACGAATGCCTGCGCGAACGCGACGCCTGCCGCAGAGGTCGCTTGGTTGTGGGCTTGCGTTAGGTGATCGTGACAGTCACGGCCCCCGCGTAAGCATTCGTTTACGCTGCGTGGGGCTTGCACGCATGCGGCGCGTCAGACGCGAGAGACCACGCGTGGACACCGCCGATTGCGCGTGATTTGATTCAATTCGCTCGAGCCGTGCAAATCCCCCGAGATCGGCGGGATTTTTTTACGCCCATCGTAGCGCCGTTATCCGTGCGTTTACCTGTCGCGCGTCCGGCCTCGCGTCTCGCAGCGGATTTGCCGAAAACCGAGGGACCCGTGTGTGCGAACGGCAAACTTCTCTTCAATATCCGTATTAGCACGGAGGATGAAATTAACGGGACCGTGAAATGGCTTGTCTAACGATTTAGGAGCGGACTTCCGCCGATCCCAAGCGCGGCGCAGGCGTCGAGGTCCAGCACAGTCAAGGCGTAGCTCATGCAAGGGGTAGCTCATGGATGATCTGTTGCGGGAGTTTCTGACGGAGACCAGCGAGAGCCTGGACACCGTCGACAATCAGTTGGTGAAGTTCGAGCAGGAGCCGAAC
>NZ_JARXWB010000030.1 GCF_029892425.1 Bradyrhizobium sp. BR13661
CGTACCGCACTAACAGGCCGAACACATGGCTGCTCCGACCAAGCTGCAAAGTGAAGATTCTCCTTGCCAACCAGGAGCCGTCCACACATGGCCCACTGCGTCTCCGGAGAAGGTCCGCGATTAGGCCGCCGTTGGTGGGTGACCGGACATTAGAGGGGCCGGCTGCTCAATGAGTATATGCCCGGCTGGCCTTAGCGATGTAGTCGACAAAGCCACTGATTGTCGCCAAGGCTCCGACGCCAAAGCCGGCCAGCGCAGTTAGTGACAGGTCGGAATTCGATCCGACCTTGGAAATAGCATCGCTAAGGGACTCGACAGAACTTGTCGTGCTGTCGATACCTTCGCCGCTCACTGTAATAGTTACCCGATATCGCCATTGAAATGTGGTGTCTCCCCTGCTAGAAGCCCCGCTCTCAAATTAGGAGCCTCCTCCATACCAAAGAAGACGAAGAAGATTGCCCGCCGCGAATGGACCGCAGCGGACGTGAAAGCGTTGCGTGCCCATTCCGAAGCCCGCACACCTGTTGCAATAATTGCGAAGCTCACGAAGCGAAGCGTGCCCTCTTTACGTATGAAGGCATCAAGCCTTTGTATCGGGCTCGGTCACCAGCGTTGACGCGTCCCGCCTACGACGTCGCCGCCAGAATCGTCCGTTTGTCACCGTTGCGATTCAGTTTAACAAACGTATCGAGGCTGGGAACGGGCTTTCTCGTTTCATAGTCGGCCTCACCGCCCCCGTAAGGCTTCGGCATTCGGGGATCTTGATCGCGGTCGCCATGACGGGGTCCATGGGACTTGTTCGTGCGGCGCCCTTGCCGTTCACGCGGTCCCATTGGGTGCGAAGTTCGGCGCGTCGAGAGAAGTATTCAGTCAAAATGTCACTCCCAAATGAAAAGGACAGCCATACCGGCTGCCCTTGCTGTGCGTGCAATTGCCCGTGCACGCGTCGGGCATTGTCTGCTATAGTGGAGCATGGGGCGCTTCACCGTATCGGTAGATGTCGACACTGACTCAGAATGGTATCTGACGTCGGCGTCGTTTGAAGTTTTTACGGAAGCCCTAGAACACGCAACCGGAATTGCGATATGGCTCCATGGAGAGGCCAGCAATCCACCCGGCATTTGGATTCACGGAAGGGCGTTAGACGAACCAGCATCGTACCCTCGCGAACAGGTGGCCAGGCGAAGCCCCCCTTCTCGAGCCACTTCGTCGCTAGAACCATTCCCGAGCCGTCAAAAACCAGTAGCTTCAAACGATCCGATCGCTTCGGATCGGAAGACATAAACGTCACCGCTGTAGGGCTTGCCGCTTAATCCCTCCGCTACCAGCGCGACCAGGCCATGAACGCCTTTGCGAAAGTCAATCGGCTGCGTCGCGACGAACCGACGAACACACGGACCATTGGACCAAACGAGATCATCGCGTCGACCTCACCGCCGCCAGCACGCGCTCCAGCGTCGCGGCGTCGACGCCGACGGGCACGCGCACCGTCGCGCCCGCGATCATCACCTCGATCCGCTCAGCCGGACTCACCAGAACATGCGCCTTATCGATCGCGTTCGGTTGCGCCTCGACGGCGGCGTCGAGCCTGACTTGCACGAACTGCGGAGCTTCGCTCGACGCGAGCCGCGCCTGGCGCCGCCACACACTTAGCAGTCCCCGGTTGACCCGGTTGCGTCGAGCCACCTCGGAAATGCTCGTCTCCGGATCGGCGCTCTCGGCCACGATCCCGCGCCTTCTCCGCATCGCTCCAACTGCGCCGTCGCCTCTCCCCCGTGATCACCTCAATCCGGAGATACGAGGCGGCATCATGCCTGTCTTGATGTCTGTCTTGATGCATGGAATGAGCGTCCCTCGCGTTGTCAAATCCACGCGCGAGTCTCGCTCATCCCGTCTACCTAAACGAGGTGGGGTCGTCGTACCGTTATCGTTGCAACTACCAAGCATCCGGTGACGACTTCACCGGACGGATACAACAGAGCAGAGACCCACTGCGCGCCAAGAAGTATCCGAGACACTTTCTGAGGCCGCAATGAGCGGTCACGATCTTGTAGAGACGCTTTCTTTGCTGCTGGGCTAGAGGGCGAATTCTCAACTAAGAACTGCTTCAGAAGCCACGAACAACAGCGCAACGCCCGAACGCCCTATTTTAAGTTCAGTTGCCTCAGATAGAAGCCCTGCCTTTCGACAGCAGATCTAATTTCGGCGCTAACGCTTTTGATGCGTTTCCTGCTTTTTCGCCACTTCAATGCCTGACCTAAAATCGAAGGCTTTGATCCGTTGCTTACAACTAGCAGCTCGCGCTTCTGGTTGATGTAGATATCGAACATGCCCCCTCCCCCAGCTGGACTTTGTAACTCCTTTGCGCCGGGAAAGGGTTGCAGATCTGCAACATGTTTGGTGCGGCGCGACGGACGCGTCCGGAGACGGCCCCTGGTTAGGTCATCTTGAGCGGACGGCTGACCGCGCTTATGCGGCGTGAGCCACGTTCTGCGGTCGCCAATTCCAGGGCATGAGTTCGCGGATGCGCTTGGTAGGGTGATCCGATAGGCGCGCCAGCACGCCGGCAAGCCAAGCCTGCGGGTCGATGTCATTGAGCTTGACGGTGGCGATGAGGCTGTAGATGGCAGCAGCACACCGGCCGCCCTCACCCGGCGAAGGTACGACGATTTCCACGTTACGATGGTTCATCGGCGGGTTCATTTTCATTCGTCTCTCGGACGCCTATCCGCTCGGGTATTCCCGGCCGTTAGCTTCAACGCTCACGACCGCGCGTCTTAAGGTAAGCCGCTTGAAGTGATTTGAGACCTCTCTTCTCTTTTCATTTAGAAATGGAAGAGCTTCGGTCGCTGAGCGGGTGGTCTGACTGATTTGGAAAAGCCGCTTCCCGGTCGCGCCGAGCGTTTGACACGGACGAAGAAGAAGCTCTCGCGAGCCCTAGCCCCATCAAAATCGCGAATGGGATGAAATATCCCGGGATCTGAAGAGAGAAATCCACGAGTGAATGAAGAAAACCAAGCACTGCAATGCCGTTGATTGCAGCCAACTTTGGTTCGGCTGATTTCGGCTGTTGAATGGCCGCGCGTGACAGAAGAATTATAGTCGCGAGGGCAGCCAGCGCGACCATCGCAGCAATCGGCACTCCCATTTCAACTGCGATTTCTAGGATGGTCGAGTGAGCATAATCCCAGACTCCCGAGCCAAAAAATGTCGGTGGTCGCAACGACGGAAAAATATCTTCGAAAGTCCCCGCCCCACTGCCAAACAATGGATGCCGTTGAATAGACTGAAAGCATAGCTCGTAGACGGACCACCTCTGCTCATCGATAAGGCCTTGGCTTGCAATTCTTCCGATTTGAAGAAGCCAAGCGAACAATGCGGCAGCGCCCGCCAAAGCGAAGAAGAAAAGCCCCCCTCGACCGATCTTCACTCGGCTGGCAACCATGAGAAGCACAAACGTTAGCAGCCCAGCGCACGAAGAAATAAGGGCGCCGCGAGACCCGCTGGAAAGAAGTGCAAAGAAGCAGACGAGAGCTCCGGCCGTACTGAGAAGCGCATCAAACAAAAGCTTCTCATATCCAGGATTCAGCAATAGCAGCCGGATAGAAGAGGTTCGAATGGCCTGCCAAGAAGACAGGGCGGAACTTGCCCAGAGGATTAGACCAGTGCCCGCAAACGTTCCAGCGGTGTTGTGGTTGATAAATGTCGTTGTGAAGCTGCCAATATAAGCGGACTTCGTCGCCCAGAGGATCGCAGTTGGCGTAAATACGAGCGCAAACAAGCCATAGGCTGCATAAGCTAGGATTGAAATTCGCGCAACCTTTAGTAGCGATACGCTACTCCTATACGATGTTCCTAGCAAAAATCCGCTGATGAAAGCGAGCGCAAAGGCAAAGAAGTGACCAATAGCGAGGTCGGGGATCTTTTCTCGACTAGAGATCCTAGCATTGACGCTAGGCCCGAGGAGCTCGTTCAATCGTCGCCAGCTCGGGTCATTTAGCTCATTCAGTCCAAGAGGGAGAACCTGAATCGCTGAAACAACCGCATAGCAAAGGTAAATGCCAAGCGCAGCTCGAAATATTAGCCGTTGCTGAGCATTAAGTGGAAAGCCAGCTCCCAACACGGCGGCAAACGAAAGGACAATCGTCCAGCAGACCACCCAAACCAGATCTACCGATCCGAAAAATAACGGCGCGAAAGCAAGGACAACTGACGTTGTCCATAGCTGAACCGATCTGAGCGTGACTAGGCCGAAATATCGTCCTGAAGACGATTGAAATATGCGTCCATTAGTTCGCCCCTCTGACAGATATTCGCGCGGCATTCACGTTAGAAACAGCATTCGCGGTGTTAGAGACACTATTAGCCGTATTGTTGATGAGTGCTAGGAGCTTGTAGTAGTCAACGACTTTTGCGTTCGCCACATACAGCACATCCTTCGAGTGCATCTGGAATCCAGCGGCTAGCAACATACCCGACGGATCTCGCAGATTCACCCGATAAATCGTCGGTATCCGATCGTAGACAAACCTCGATGTGTCAACACCAAGCTTCTCAAGAAGAGGGCGATCTTCGAAACGGTAGACGAAGATTTCGCTCGGATCCGATTGATTGTCGTTGAGTCCACCCGCCTTACCAATAGCTTGAGTCAGAGTGAGCGTTTCGACGTCAAAGCTAATATCCGAAATCTGGCCGAAGACGTTCTGGTTGAGAGCACCCAGCGCCGTGAAGGTTGGCGTCTCTCGCGTAATAAAAATAACGTCATTCGGCCGAACAAAGATGTTCTCGCGCGGATCGTGAACCACTCGGCTCATGAGTACTCTGACGCGTTTGCCATCCCTCTGCAGAGTTATGTAGCTCTCGATCGCTTCGAACTTTGGGCCGCCTGCCCGTGCGATTAAAGCGAGAAGCCGCTCTCCAACGCTATTGAGCGCCAAAACTCCCGGCGTGTTAACATCCCCCAACACACTCACGACGCTAGAGTGCTGCTGATTGAGACTAATAACAACTTGTGGCTCGATCGCGCGATTCCTCAAGCGGGCCACAACAGCCTGTTGAATCTCGGGGATCGTCCGTGCAGCTGCTGGAATCTCGCCCGCATAAGGAACGTAAATGCTACCTTTCTGATCGACGGCCTGCGCCGGCAGGTCGACAAAATTACCCGGACGGGCACCAGCTGCCTGGCCAGGCGTAAAAAGACCACCGGGCGCTGCCTCGAAGATAGAGATATTGAGCACATCTCCGACACCAACAACTTGGTTAGGCTTTGGGCGTTTGTCCGGGAACTGGCCCTTGAAACTTATTAAGTTTGGCTGGGACAGAAACCCGATCGTATCCGCGGAGACATCGACCAACGCGTACGGCAGAGATGCCGCCGACTGAAGCTCTGCTGTTGCATCAGCCTTAATGTCATCGCTCCTAGGCCCTGTATTCGGAAGGAGGCTGCAGGATGCCAAACCAACCGCAAAAATAGCAACCAGCAGCGAGGAAAACAGTCGCCCCATAACAGATACGCCCCAAAAAACGCTACGCTTGCTCATTACTCGCAACCCTGCGCACGTGCGCCGCAGCAAAAGCTGAGCGTCATCCGCCGAGGAACCGTCGCGAGTGCAAGCTTCAATTCGACCCCCTTCGCCCATCAATGGCCAAACGCATACAAATTGACCCCAATAGACTCGATCAAGCGGATAGAACCTACACGGCACGTTAAGGGTATCAAAGCTTGATTAGGCTGCTCGGCAGCGTTTTACCCCAATCGTGGCAGTAAGGTCACACTGCCCGCCAGCCACTTAAGTCTTTGAAAAAACTCGTATCTTTGTTTCTTCTCAACTGGCCAATCTCAAGCAATCGGGCAAAGCCGCTACGAGCCTACGCTCGTATGGTTGCTGATTTCCTACTGCGAAACTGAATTACGAGTTTGCATTACCTAACAAAGATCGCTGCCCAGCGGAGGGGTAAAGCTAGGCGGCAACGCTAAAGCGATCCGAACCAGCTATGGAAATAAGGGCCAGTGCCGGGCACACCCAATTGCTTGGCGAAACGATACATAATCATTATTGTGAAGTCGTCTGAGCGCGGCAAGCTGGGAAAGCTGAAGGGGTTAGGAATGTCGGGATTGGTGAAGTTATTGTTGGGGGTCGTTCTTGTCGTTTCCATTGGCGCAATTGCGAATGAAGCCGCCGCTCGAGGACGAGCATATCCTCTCACCCGTTGCGGTCCTGATCTAGCCTATTTGTGTCCAATTCGGGGTTATTTTGATCTCGTACCTTTTCATTATGACTTGGCCATCCATCCGCGCTGCATCCGAGAAGCTCCCATCGAAACAACCGGTGGAATCCGCCGCAGACTGGTTATCTTTTGTGGCTGACGGCGTAATCGTTGCACGAGCACTAACATTTCGAGCTCGACGAGCGACGGTCTAGCTCCCCACCGCAGTCGGCAGATAAAATTGAGCCTGCTCCCAAGTTTTGTCCCGTTCTGAGTTCGCCATTGCCGTTGGATTTGCCTGGTTGGGCGGTGGAAGCAACGGGGGCTGGCGCGTAGCCTTCGGCATAGCGCAGCGCCAGATCCCGGCGCTGGTGGCAGTCATCGCTAACTCGGACGGGGTTCTCCAGCCAAGCTGCGAGTGTGGTCGTGTGTCGTTGTCATCGACCCGCCAACGTCCAAGTGTGACGCGGGCTTGTGCCAGTGGCATGAACATCGTCTCATTCAACAGCTCATCCCGCAGCCGGCGGTTAAAGCTCTCGATGAAGGCGTTCTGCATGGGCTTGCCCGGCGCGATGTAGTGCCTTCGACACGGCTTTGTCGGCCCATACCAGGATTGCGTTGCGTGAGTTCCCTGCCGTTGTCGCTGACCACCACCCTGCGCTTGCCGCACTCGATCATCAGCCGGTCCAGTTCCTGCGTCATACGAACGCCGGAGAGCGAGGTATCGGCCACCACCGCCAGGCACTCACGGGTATCTGGTCAACCAGAAAAGCTCTTCCCGCTCCATCGGGCAGAGGAGCTGACGGTGCGTCGCCGCGGTGGCCGCAAGCCGGCGATCGGGACCACGACGCCGATGCTAGTTCCGATAATGCCGGAAGAACGGTGGTCGCCCGACTTTGTGTCGGACTAGCTGACCGACGGCCGCCGCTTTCCGCATCCTGACCGTCGCCGACGATTGTATCCCTCCCGCCTGAGCAGAAGATGCAGCCGTCGATACCCGAAGCGGCGGCGGGGCTCCTGGGCAATCGCCCTCATGATGGCGAACGCTAGCATCGTGAGCCTGGGTCGTCCGGTGTCTCAGGTTCATGGGGCAGCAGCCGATGGCTTTACACGCCCGCCGCCGTTCGCTCATCTCAAAATGTCTGGCGCAGATGCACGACAGCTTTCCGCTTCCATGCGGGCGTCAACACTTCTTTCCCACGAGGTCCTTCAACGCCGCACTGTCCAGCATAGCCTCATTAGCATAGCCTTGGCCAGGAGCCGCTTCAGCTTCGTGTTCTCATCCTCGAGCCTCTCAGCCGCTTGGCCTCGGCACGTCCATTCCGCCGAACCTCGCCTTCCATTTGTACATGCTGGCATCGCTGACGCCGTGCTCGCGGCATAGATCGGCCACCGAAACCCCGGCCTCGTGCTCCTACAAAATCCCGACGATTTGCTCTTCGCTAAAACGATTGCGCTTCGCGCTCTGGTCTTCGTCTTGGGACAGAACGAAATTCAAGCTGGAATAAGCCCGTGGGGTCACGGGCGCTCACCAATTCGAAGGATATCTCGCGCCGGTGTTGCTCAGATCTAATCGAAATTCCAATGAAAAAGTTCGTCAACGAATGTCTGGAGCCAAGTGCTCGCCTTAGTGGCGCAAGTGCCACACACTAAAGCGATTTCATCAATTAAGCACTTTTGACTCCAAAACACGGCAATTTTCTGCTTTCAAGGTTCCGGCGGGGCCTGGGGAACAGAAAGATGTTTAAGCCTAATCGAAAATCGCCAATCGAGTTGAACCAGCTCGAAGCAGCAATAACTACCGCGGTCCGAAGATCAGGTCCAAATTGTGAAGGATTTGTGGGTGTAGTCGTCGGTGAATGCCGCCCGCAATCTATACAAGATTCAAACTGGACAGTCCGCGGTATAAAGTTCGGAACTGCTGAACGAGATAGCTGCAATTCTGCCCTTTCGCTAATTGTAGATCGCTTAAAGCGCGAATTCGAGATTAAGGGATAATATAAACAGTCAAAAGTGAGTTTGGACCTCACGGCTGTGGCCACGGACATTCACGATGATCGCGCGAGATAACCGTCTCATTTGTTTTTAGGCACGCGATAATCTCGATTTGCTCGTATTGCGTGAGGCGAGTGCCGTTGGCCGCACCGCTGACCTTTAAGTGCTGTGACCGATTCGTAGTTCGGGAAACCGCGTTGAGAATACCGCGGTCAAAAATCGAAGATGGCCGATCGTCGCCTCTAGTTCGATAAGCCGCCGCTGACCGTTCAAGATCTCTTTGTCAAACAAACTTTGATGATGCTCATCCAGAGCTTCCCGGTGCAAATACTCATCATCGCCGTTACCGATTGTTACTGCTGCACGCTCGATCACGTCGCGTACCCTTTCATCGAGACCAGCGTACTCCCTCTCAGCGGCTGCAAGCGCAATCTCGATAGCTTCGATGATAGGGGCAAGACGGGCCCGATCGGTTTCAGCATCCCTCGCCGCTGAACGAGCTCTAAAGTGGGTCCGGCGCGGCCCAAGCTTCGACATCCGATGAATGCTGGCTCTCCAAGAAAACTGAAACATGCATTCATCTTTCGATATATGGCGCGCGATCGAAGCATCGCCAAAGGTAGTTAACAAAGACCTAGCGGCCAAGCCGCGGCTGGCGCGGGCAAGACGGAGGCATGAGACTGCCCGACTGCCAGGGGCGCGACTTTGCGACCGATGCGGCGGATTCAGGACTGGTGGCCAAGCTGCCTCAAGACCTGTCGATGGGCGAGGTCTGCATCGGCTCGACATCCTACCCCTCAGCGGGGTCGGCAACAGTATCACGCGGCAACCAGCGTATGAGGCGCGATGAAGTGAATCTCTCAGAGAACCTTTAACCAACGCTATCGCGACTATAGCCGCTGTCCAAATTTCCGGCTGGTTTTGGCTCAACGAAAGGCCTGGCTGCAATCCACTCATGGACAAAACATGCTGCGAGTTTAGTGACAAGCGGAGCGCGTTGGCGAAATATCTCGATCACTTGAGTATTCGACTACTATGCGCCAATCGCATCTTGCCTGACAAAACCCCTGATACTTGGGACGCGCCTAGGCGTCGGGCGCGTCCCCTAGCCACAACGCACTGCGCATCCTTGGCGTTTTGGGGCATCCCGTTACTCGCAGTAAGGTTGAGAGGTTAGCTTAATCTACGGTCGTTGTTGCGAACCCTCACACAACATCGATAATTCCTTCGCGCGCCGGTTTTTCCCCAAGGCCTGGTCCCACCCAAGCAAAGCCGTCGAGCGAATATGGGTCGCTTGGCGGCTTTGTCGTTGCGTTAATGCGAAAGGAATATTTGGCTATGGCGCGCAAGCCCTGGTCGTTCAAGGAGGACCGCCGACTCATGGAATTGGCGAAGTCTTCCGCTACGCTAGAAGAAGCGGCGAGGCAGCTCGGGCGAACTCCCGATGCGATCAAACGCACGGCTTTACGGCTGGGCCTGTCCTTGAAATCAAAAACCGCCAAGAAGGATTAACCTCCAAGAGTGGACGCCGTCACTACGCGCGAAGCTCAACCGTCGTCCGCCGTCTAAGTTTGCCGAAACGAGATCGCGACGAATAATTCTTTTGTCCTGATTTGGCTCGCCGCAGGGCCTCCTGCTCCCACAAGCGGCTAAACTGAGCAATTGAGCTAGGCCGGCGCAAGTTGTTTAACGATGTTATTCCCTTTCTAAGCCAACCGCCAATTAAAGCGCTACGCTTCCGTATGCGCCAAAAGCACCTCATCGCCGCCGCTGCGATTTGCCTTGCCCTCATCGCCTACGCCACTCTGACGAGGCTAGCAGGCAGGCCCGCCCTCATGGGCCATCACGAGGCCTACTGGGTCGTTGTAATCGAGCGTTTCAGCGCCTATGGGCTGCTTGGACTACTCTTCTCTCTTCTTCTGCCTGGGCGGTTCTTCTCAGCTTGCGCGCTCGTCGTTGCTGTCGCCACGGCGCTCGAAATCCTCCAAGCAATGACGCCCGATCGTGATCCGGGCCTTCTGGATGTGCTGCAAAAAGTGGCAGGAGGTACGGTCGGCGTCATACTAGCCCAAACGATCCTCGCCTTCTTACCCCGGCCGCCCTCCTGAAATCACATCGTTCGTATGGTTTAGACTCAGCATCCCGGTCTCAACCACATCCGTTTCAGTCGAATGAGCGCAGAATTTAGAATGCGATCGCACTGTCATCGAAATTGACTTCGACCTTGCCCGACGCAAATGTTGCGTGCACAATCGAAACTTAGATTTTGGACTCCAATTGTATTTCTCGTGTTGCTGATTGCTAGTTCCATTTGGAGAGCACATTATGACCGCGCCACCGACTGTTCTCGTCACGGGAGGCGCGGGTTATATCGGCTCGCATGCCTGCCGGGCCCTTACTGCGGCCGGCTATCACCCCGTCGTCTATGACAATCTCACGACGGGCCATCGCAGCTTCGTCGCCGGGGAGCTGGTGACGGGCGATCTGCTCGATGGCGCGACGCTGGCGCGCGCCTTTGCCGACCACAAGGTTACGGCGGTGATGCATTTCGCGGCAGCGAGCCTCGTCGGCGAGTCCATGACCGACCCGCAGAAATACTACATCAACAACGTCCAGGGCACGCTGTCGCTGCTCCAGGCGATGCGCAACGCCGCCTGCCACCGCATCGTGTTCTCCTCGACCGGTGCGGTCTATGGCAATGCCGATTCCAAGGCGCTGCCGGAGGATTTTCCCTGTGCGCCGATCAACCCCTACGGGGCTTCGAAGTGGATGATCGAGCGCATGCTCGGCGACTACCGCGCGGCCTACGGCTTCGGTGCATTCTGTCTGCGCTATTTCAACGCCAGCGGCGCCGATCCCGCCGGCGGCATCGGCGAATTGCGCGACAACGAGACGCACCTCATTCCGCGCGCCATGATGGCGTTGCAGGGCCATGTCGAGTTCGCCGTGTTCGGTGACGATTACGACACGCCCGACGGCACCGCGATCCGCGACTACATCCACGTCACCGACCTTGCGGCGGCGCATGTCGCGGCGCTGAAGCTGCTCGAAACCGGACATGCCGGCGGCAGCTTCAATCTCGGCACCGGCGCGGGCTTCTCGGTGCGCGAGATCCTCACCGCGATCAGGCAGGAGACCGGGCGCGAGGTGCCGCACACCGTCAAGCCGCGCCGCGCGGGCGATCCGACCTATCTCGTCGCCGATCCCTCGGCTGCGCGAAAGGTGCTGGACTTCGTGCCGCGCCATTCCGACCTCGCCACGGTGATCCGCACCGCCTGGGCCTGGCACCAGAAGGCACATCCGAACAAGTAGGCACGCCTAAGCCCCACTTTGGCAGACCGATTTGGCTGCCCACAGCAAAGGGGCGTCATGACTATAACTCTAATTTGCCTTAAGGTCGGGAAGCCGACTGAGTAGCCCGCCTTCAAAAACTTGAAGTGCGCGATCGACGGGCCAAGCTCCTTGAGCCGGTGCTGGCCGTTCAGGATTTCCTTGTCGAAGAGATCATGGTGATGACTGTCGAGTGGCTCGCGCTCGAGATATTCGTCATCGCCGTTTCCAAGGGTCACGGCAGCCCTGGCCAATACATCCTCCACCCGGCGGTTCAGGCCTGACTGCTCTCTCTCAGCCGCGTGCAGGGCGTCTTCGATCGCGACCAAGATGGTTTCGATCGGGATTGATCAGTTTCAGCGTCGCGCTCGGGTGAACGGGCACGGAATTCCTGGTCAGCCCGGCTGTGGCCTTTCAGGAAGTTGTGTGTGCGGGCCCGCAAGAACAGCTGAAACATGCGTGCATTTTCCGGTTGAAAGCGTCAAGGCCAAACGAAGACCAGAAAATGGGTCCAGGATGAGTTAATAAAGGCCAAAGCCGGCGGACGGCTCGGCCCGATTTTGGGCCATCCATGCTTTCCAAGCGCCTTCGTGCTTGGCGTACAATTCCTGCCAACGCTGTTCGACGACGACCAGCCGATGGATGCTGCCGTCGCGCACGATCCCGCCGTCTCCCCGGCCAACAAGCGCCTGGCTATCCAGACGTTCGAACTCGAACGTCTCCTCGAACGTCAGACCGATCAGGACCCGCCGCCCACCCGCATCGACGAAATATCGCCGCGGCGCGTTGTTCCTCGGCTCAATCACGACGCGCCGTCTCTCGCCAGATCCAGGAGCCGCTCAGTGCACGAAGACGACGACCATAAGCCCAAATAAACAGCGGCGCTCCAATCACCAGCAACAGCAAAGCAACGAGCCAGATCATGTACACAATCCCAACTTTGTCAGCACAGAAGCAACCAATGGCTTTTAAATCCCTACGCAGCTTAAGCCACCGGCGGTCCGGCACACAACGGTCGCCGCGATTTAACCTAACCGGACATGGTTACCTCGTCACCCCCAGGCGGATGCCATCAGAATGCCCTTCGTGTCGGCGGCCGAGAGCCGGATGACCCGTAGGGTGCGTAGAGTTGACGCATATACTTGCGCTTTTGCGATCGCGACGAACGCACCGCGTAGCCGGACGCGAAGCCGGCGAAGAAGATCAAGAGTACGATCAGGAAAGGCGCCATTGGGAAATCTTTCCATTTGCGGAACGTTTCCTTCTCCCTAGACGCAGCATTCTCATCGCTCAGTTGTGTCGAGATGATGATGAACGCCGCTGATTTCGTCAGCAAGCGCGAGAAATGTTGGGCAGCAATCTGCTTGAGGATTAGCCGTTCTCAATCAGCCGCAGAACCACAGAATCATTCTCACCAGCGACGGCGTGATGAAATAGACCAGCCGGCCATCGCGATCAGCACGACGCTGAAGAACGCACCGTTCTCTGATCTTGGAAAGAGGAAGCGCGGCCCAGGCCTTTTAAAGCATTTGCATATTCGTATCGATTGTTTGCGAGATCATAGACGAACGAATTCGACGATCTCGTGACGCGCCTCGCAGGAACCCAACTCGAGACGATTCACCAAAGCATTGTTTCATGCGTGCATCATGATTGGATTGTGAACCGGAGTTCTTACGTCCTTCACGATCTCGCGCGCAAAGACTCTGGTCGTATGGACAGGAATCAAGCTGCCGGACATCGCGGCAGAGACATCGATGTCTGCGCTCTTAAGCTAGTGCGGAGCTATCGGCACGAGGTCCGGCGTTTGGCTATCCGCTCCCGACCGGCCCCGAAACACGAAGAGGCCCTTATCCGTCGAGACAATGTCGCCTGGCTGCAGTGTGTCGTCGCCGAGCACGCGCTCCGTTGCAATCTTCTCCGGCGGATCCGGCTCGAGCGATCGCAGCGGGACATTGTGCCGCCAATCCCGCCGCGCCTGTTCAGCGCGCTTGCGGGCCTCGTCTACTCGGCGCTTCCACTCCTCGCGCGAAACCAGACTATCCGGGGAAGCAGCCACATCGCTGGTCTGCGCCTCCACGTTTGGAGGCGTCGACACCTCATCGCCGGCCAGCACCTGTCCGCTCCCGAGCTGGAGCGACACGACCAACACGACCACAGTTGCAAGATCTATCCTCATGCTGGTCATTATGCTCACGCGGCAATGCGCGCGCGATTCTATTTCATTGCCGCCGCAATGTCTGCGGGCGTCGAGGATGCCGTGGCGCGCGACGATCTTCGCGCGAATTGGGCTCAGCTTACGGAAACTCCCGTGGTTGTACGGAGCAGTAAGCACCAACTTCGTCGCGGTAAGGTTGAGGGGTTAGCTTAATCGGCGTTGTTTGTTGCGAAGTCTCACCGATCGCATATCCATCTCCGCACCGGGCTCCCCCAAGGCCCGGCCCCACCCAAGCAAAGCCGCTGAGCGAATATGGGTCCGCTTGGCGGCTTTGCCGTTGTGTTGACGCGTAGAGGATCATGTCGGTTATGGCGCGCAAGCCCTGGTCGTTCAAGGAAGACCGCAGGCTGATGGAATTGGCCAAGTCTTCGATTTCGCTGGAAGAGGCAGCAAAGCAACTCGGGCGCACGCCCGATGCCATCAAGCGCATGGCCCTGCGGCTCGGCCTGTCGCTTAAGTCGAAGAGCGGAAGAAAGAGCTAAACCTGGTTGACAACAAGCTCCGTGCCCATCGCTCATTGAGCGGAGGGAAGCGTGAGGTCTAAACCTCAATCAGACCTCTAGCGGCTGCAAGAGCCACTACGCCAACATGTGTTTGTTCGGCGAAGGCACCTTCCAGCAAGTGCGAACGAAGTTCGCCCAATGACGCGAGACTAACGGAAACGCCCGGTTCCTCGGTGAAATTAGAGACTCGCTCTCCCGTCCGAACAAAAAACGAATGAGTTGTATTGCTGATGCGGCAGGAGCAGGTTGCACCTTTCCCGATCAGCTCAATGGTCTTCGTTGGGTAGCCGGTTTCCTCAAGAAGCTCGCGCGCCACTGCAGTACGCGGATCTTCGTTTGGGTCCAACATTCCGGCAGGCAACTCAAGCGAAAACCGCTCAATTGCTGGACGATACTGCCTCACCAATAATACGCGAGAATCGGGTGTGATCGCGAGCGCAACCACATAATCTGGTTGCGCAACAGCGTAATAGGTTTCGGCCGGCGAGCCGCTACCAAACTGCACGTCTCGTGCGACAACTTCGAGCCAAGGGGACACCGGAATTCGGGAGACACCTAGGATTTTCGGGAAAACGTCGGCCATTTGTGCCTCTTCGGTGGTTGAAATTCAGCTACCTGAACAGATTGTTGGCCGTTTCCAAACAACTAGTTTCTAGTTTCGAGGATCTCTACCTGCTCCCCAGGGAACTTTGCAGCCTAAATCGAGCTCGACCACAAGAATTCGGCAGGACGGAGTTTCCGTCGTGGTACATTATTGCGTTATCGGCATATCGACCTGCTTCGCGCTCAGCGTTGCTTTCGTGGCGTTACGCCTCTGGGTGGCCCGCCATCCGCGCGCTACAGGCACACTTCGATCACGGGAAATCCGGGTCCTACGGCTTCAGCGCCGTTAACCACATTGACGTCCCTTGAGCGATCGCGCCGCTGGCTCGCACTCCGTGGGCAAGGCTGCAGGCCCGTTTAAACCTTATCTTAGCGCCGTGATGCTTAGTATCCGGGTCAACCTTCTTTGACCCGCACGGGCCGGATGAAAGCAGCACGGCCGAAACTCTCATTGATGGCGCTCGTGCTTGCGGGTGCGGCCGCGTTCGGCTTTGCGGGTCACTTTGCCGCGACGCGCTTCATCCACGATCAGCAGGTGCGGCAGCTCGACGCGCTCACCGAGGTGGTGCTGCGCCGCTCCGAATTCGCTGTCGACTTTGCCGCCGCAAGCCTCGACGATCTGGCGGGACGCGGGCTTGCCACATGCGATCCAGCCTCGCTCCAGGCGATCCGTCTCCACGTCTATCAGCGCTCCACAGTGAAGGACGTGCGCCTCGTCAATGCGGATGGCTCGGTGATCTGCTCGGCCTATTCCGAAACGCTCGAATTCGACAAGGGCTGGGTCGACCGCACCGACATGCTTGCCTCGCGCGATTCGACGCTGATGCTGTTCCGCGTCGAACAGTTCGGCGGTGACGCACTCGGCGTGCTCAGAGACATCGGCGACAACAAGGCCTTGGTCGCCATCCTCGGGATCAATTCCAGCCTGTTCGACGTCATGCCGGCCGAGTTGCGCGCACATGGCGGGGTATTTCTGGCACTCCAGAACGGCGCACAGCTCGGCGCGTTCATGCCTGACATGGACAAGGCATTCGCGCATCCGGTCGATTTCGAAAGGGACTCAGCGCGCTATCCCCTGCGGACCCACATCCGCGTCGACCAGACGGTTCTGTCGACATGGAACAGCGAAGCTTACTGGCCCGCGATGGCGCTCGCGCTCGCTCTCGGCGCGCTGTTCGGCTTCCTTCTGTCGCGGACCCGGCGCATGGAAGGCCCCGTCGCCGATCTTGACCGTGCGCTCGCGCGTGGTGAGTTCAGGCCGTATTTCCAACCGATCTTCGATTTGCAGACCCGCCAGATCAGGGGCTGCGAGATCCTGGTGCGCTGGCTGCGTGAGGACGGATCGGTCGTCCCGCCGATGAACTTCATTCCGCTAGCGGAGTCCAGCGGACGGATCGAAGCCATGACCTGGCAGTTGCTCGATCGCGCGCTGGCCGATCTCCAGCCGCATTTGAAGGCTGACAAGAACTTCAAGCTGTCGTTCAACGTCGTGCCGAAGCACCTTTTGACCCCAGGCTTCGTCGATACGCTGCGCGCCACCGTCAGCACGGCCAGAGTTTCGGCCCGGCAGGTCGTGGTCGAGGTGACAGAGCGCGGCGAGCTCGAAGACCTCGCGCGCGCCGCGAAAGCGGTGAGCGAGCTGCGCGAATACGGGTTCCGCGTCGCCATCGACGACGTCGGCGTCGGACATAGCGGGCTATCGCGCTTGAAGGGATTGGGCGCAAATACGATCAAGATCGACAAGTTCTTCATCGACACGATCACGGTAGACGCCTCCACCACGACGATCGTGGAAATGCTGGCGGCACTCGCCAGGGATTTCCACATGACCGTCGTGGCCGAGGGAATCGAGACCGAGGAACAGGTCCACGCGCTGATCTCATGCGGCGTTGAGGAGGGACAGGGCTATCTCGTGGCAGCCCCCCTGCCATTCAGGAAGTTCGCCGAGTTGCTCGACAGAGCAAGCCCTGATCCTTCGGCAGGTGTGACAGAGAACGTTGAACTCGTCGCCTAGTCTCTAGCGCAATCAGCGAAGATGGCATGGCAAATGCTTCGCATGCGCCATGTTCGCACTGCTGGTCTTGTTGGCTATTTTTACGGCGGGATTTGCCGCAGGCTCGGCATTCGCGAACTTCGCTCGCGAAGGCGTCGACGTCGGCTGAAGCGAATTTCCTTTTGAGCAGCGAAGGGTTCCGGGCGCGCCCCTCGCAAACTGGGTTATGCCGCTGGCATGTTCCGAAACCCACTTGTCGCTGCGACAGGCCTCTGCCTCGCCCTGATAGTCTACGCCACGCTGGCAACGCTGACCGTCAGGCCAGTGCTCATCGGCCACTCCGAGGCCTACTGGGTCGTGGTTGTCGAGCGGTTCAGCGCCTATTGTTTGCTGGGCGTGCTTTTTTCATTTCTGCTGCCTGGACGATTTGGCCTGGCATGCGCCCTTGTGGTGTCGGTCGCAATTGGTCTCGAGATGTTTTAGGCGTTGACGCCCGATCGCGATCCGGGTCTGCTGGATGTGCTGCAAAAGGCAGCAGGCGGAACCGTAGGCGTTGCCCTGGCCTCGCGTTTTTGCCCCGGCCACCGTCTTGGTTGAGATCGTCACAGCGTTATCTCCGCGAGGCGCTGCACGAGACAGATTGGCAAATGGCTTCCTGCCGTGGAACGTCAACTGCTTCTGGCTGTCGCCCTGATCACAGGGACGAGCTTGTTGGGCACGAGCTTGCCAGCGGCGGCGCAGGGCACTTCCTCGAACGGTGTGCGCAGCGGCTATGCCGGGACGAACTCGTCCAGCTCGACCACCACGTCGACAGGATCGTCCACTGGAGCTTCCTCCACCCAGGCACCTCGGAACCTGGGTACCGGCCAAGGACGAACCGAAGGCGCTATGGGCCTCTCACCCCAGTTGCAGAAAGAGATGGGGATCAGCCGTCAACAATAGCGGCCGTTGGCGGCTCGGAAGCAGCAGCGCGACCTGACGCCAGTGGCGGGGTGTGATCACCGCGCGGGAGTTTGCGACGAAATAGCGGCGCCTCAATTGGCCTCCGCTCCGTTACTTCACCATCTGCCCACGCAGTTCACCACCGGGATTGAGGGCGGTGTGGATGTTCGCGTACCATTTTCCGGCCAGCAGATCCGTCGCCTGATTTTCGGTGAGCGTGGCTGTGCCCTGGATCGGGCTTTGGACCGTCTTGAACGGCAGGGCGATGCCAGCGTTCTTGCCGGCTTCACTGGGGCCATGGAAATGGGCCCCCATCGCAGGCCCCGTCAGGCCGGCAAAGGTGATCGTATAGGTCAGGGTTTTCGTATCGGTGTCAAAGGTGGCTTCTGCCTTACCCGACCCCGATGAGTTGTTGGGTGGCACTTCATTGCTGCCTTTGAGATCGGCCTGTAGTTTCACCACCTCTGCGTTTGCCGCACCAGTCGCAACGATCAGCAGAGCGGACAGCGCCGCCGTCCCCAATAGTGTCACGCAGACCCGATATCTGGCTTTCTTCATGGCACCCCTCCCTGCGGGCTCATTGGCCCGACGCGGATGGAACACCGGCCGCAGCCGGAAATTCCGGATGCGGATTAATGCACGATTCGGGACAATTTTCGCGGGAAACTCAGCGGTCCCGCAGCGGCCGGTCTCACGCGAACGGCCGAGGGGGCAAGGGCGGCTTAGGCCACTCCGCGCTTATTATAGACCTCGTTCGGCGTCAGGAGTTCGGCCATCTGCCGGTGGGTGGCCTGAAGCGCCTCGATGGCACTATCGAAGTCATAATCCGACTCGCGAACGGAGGCGAAGAATTTGGCCGTCAGCGCCAGGTCCAGCTTCACCCGCGTTGCGCCATCCCGGCTTTTCTTACGGTCAAGCGACAAGTGAATGGCTCGCAGTCTCGCCTCGCCGCTGCTGCAGTCGCAGAGCGCGCCGAGTTCGTCATATGTCATCCAGATCTGAGGCATGTCACTTCCACCACGCTTGTTCGGCCGCAGACTAGATCGTGATGTCTAAAGCTTCGTTGTGCAGGGCTCGCTGCGTCGCGCTTTCACCGCAATAGCGTCAACGCAAGACTAAGATACAGGAGGGCTAAGATGCTGGGGGTCTGGCAGGCCCGAACGGAGGCCGCGGCCGCGAGCGGCTATCGAGCCCCTTCGGCAATTTGTCGGCATTGAGCTGCACGACCGCGCATTTGGCCTCGGCCACCGGCGCTTCGCCCTGGCTGTAGATCAGCGTGCACTCGAACTTGATCTCAGGCACCTCTCTCGCCGACCCCGAACATGTTGCCACCGCGCCGTTGCAGGCGCCGACGAGATCGACCACGACCTGATCCGGGCCGAACAAACCCGGGGCGCCCTCGGCATGACGTTCTACGGTCAGCACAGCCGTAAAGCGATGCTGATCGACCTGATAGGAGCCGCCATAGGTGAAGAAGCCGTCACGGCCGGCGATCTGCCCATCAACCAGATCGACAAGGCCTGTGCCCTGGCCACGCGGGGTCCTGAACCAGGCAGCGTATTTGCCGTCTCTCAGCATGAAAAACATCCGTCGTAAAATCGAGAGGTATTTGCGACCAACTCTGGGGCGCGACAATGACCATTGCGACGCGGTTTTCGCCAGGGTTAACGGCCTGCAAAGCCGATTCTTAAAATTGCCGGCGCAGCTGCACACGCCGGCAGCAAATTCAAAACAATTCTAAGCCGTCGTCCGCCGCCTCGACCGCTTCAACCCGCCGGGTGACGGTGCTCGACGACAGCCCGAGGGCTTGCAAGAATTCTCGATGAACGTCGCGCTCGCGCTCCATCGTGTAGCGCGCAAAAAGATCGTCGAGCAGCGCCTCGTCCTGCGGCAGCATGCGATGCGTGCCCGCGCTTGCCGTCTCGAGCCGCGTCGCGACGGTGGGCAGCGTTGCGGAGGTCTCGCCGAGCGAACGCATCAGGCCTTGCGCCGAATTCATCAGGCTCTCGAACTCGGCGCCTTCGTCGACGAGCCGGCTCATCAGCTTGCCGAGACGTTCGTTGCCACCTTCGACCTCACGCAGCGCCTGCAGGATCTGCGGCTCGAGCTTGGCGAGCTGGGTGGGATCGCCCTGGACGCGGAGCTCCTTCAACTCGCCCGCGGATTTCTCGATACCGTCGAGAACGGGGCGCAAGCGCGCGGCGCCGGCCGAGACCTGGTCGGCAGTCGCCTTGAGCTCGTTGGCGATGACGACGAAGGCGCTGCCGCGGCTGCCGAGATGGCTGGCCTTGAGGCCCGCATTCATACCGATCAGCGTGATGTCGACCGTGGCTTCAGCGAGGCCCGCAATGGCCTGACGGAATTTCGCCAGCGTATCCTCGACGACCGCCAGGGCCTCGTCGACCGAGCGGCCGGCGCTCTCGCAGGTCGCAATCAGGGTCGAGGCGTGGGCCAGCGTCTGCTTGATGCGGGTGAGGAACGACGAGGAGGATCCGTTCTCGCCGCCGAACAGCGTCCGGCCGTGACCGACAACGCCGCTTGCGTCATTCAGGATCTCCGTCAGCGCGCGGACGATCTGACCGATGTCGCCGCCGAACTCGCGTTGGGCGTCCCTCAGCTGGGCCGCCTGCAGCGTGCGGATCGCATGGGCGCCGTCTTCGCTTGCGACCGGTCCGGGGACGAGGCTCGGCCCCGAGCCGGACGACAGGCGCAAGCCGTGACAGACATGTTCGAGGCGCTGCCGGGTGCTGTCGCCAGCTTGCAAGGATATGATCGCGCCGCCCACCGCTTCTGCGATCTTCCGCGTGCTGCCGCTGGCGAGATCGGCGAGATGGCTGCTCTTGCTGCGCTGCTCGCGCAGGCCGGAATAGGCCGCACCGAGTTCGGTGCTTTCCGCGACCAACTGACCGCCGTAAGTCTTCTCGAATTCCTTCTGCCGGCCGGATGCAGTGGCGACCGCCTCCGACAGGCGCTGCTGGTCCCGCGCGCAGCCCTCGATCGAGCCTTGCACGGCCTTGCCGAGGTCGTAGGCCTCCTGCGTGAAGGCGAGAAAGCCCTCGCGGTCGCCGTCGAGCGATGCCGCCTCGATCCGGGCGCTGCGCGCGATGATGGTAATCATCCCGATATGCTTGAACAACGGCTTGAGCAACGCAGACGCCTCGGTCGTGCTCTTGCCAATCATCGCAAGCAGCGCGCTCTCGGCCGGCAACGCCCGCGCCAGCTCGCTCAGTCGCGCCGCGATCTCCTGCAGTGCCGTCGCGGCGCCCTCGATCTCGGCGCCGGAGAGCTCTCCGGAGAGAGACGCGAGCCCCTGATTCAGGTCCTTGAAGATGATGTGGCCGCGCCCGAGCTCGCCACCCACGCGTGCAAATATGGTCTCGATGCGCGACGAGACGTCCTCGACCGCTGCAACCGCATCCGTCACATTGCTGGCCGGGTTTGCAGACATCGCAATCAGCCCGCCACCGCCGGGTGCCCGGCCTGAAACCATTGCATGATCTCGCGCGGAATCTGGTTCAGCGAGACCACCTTCTCGACCCCGCCGTGGGCAATGGCTTCCTTGGGCATGCCGAACACCACGCAGCTTTCCTCGTCCTGCGCCCGGGTCGAGGCGCCGAGCTTGCGCATCTCCAGCATGCCGCGCGCGCCATCATCGCCCATGCCGGTCATGATGACACCGAGCGCGTTGGCTCCGGCATGCTGGGCAGCCGAGCGAAACAGCACGTCGACCGAAGGACGATGCCGCGACACCGGCGGCCCGTCCTTGATCGCGACCTGAAAGCGCTGGCCGATGCGCTGAAGCAGCATGTGGCGCGCACCCGGAGCGATATAGGCCCAGCCCGGCAGCACCGGCTCGCCGTCCTCGGCCTCCTTGACGCGGATCTGGCAGACGCTGTCGAGCCGCCTGGCAAAGGCCGCCGTGAAACCCGCCGGCATGTGCTGGACGATCAGGATCGGAGGACAGTTCGCGGGCAGCATCTCAAGCACGTCGTTGAGTGCTTCGGTTCCGCCCGTCGAGGCACCGATGCAGACGATGCGCTCGGTCGTCGGTCGAACCTTGCCCAGCACTGGCGGCGGGATGATGGCGTCCGCCGTCAGCTTCTTCTCGATCACCCGCCGTTCCGCACGTGGCCGCACACGCGCGCGCGCCGCCGACTTCACGGATTCACGCAAGCGCGTCGAGCACTCGAGCAACGCCTGACGCGTGTCGATCTTCGGCTTCGGCACGATATCGACGGCGCCAGCCTCGAACGCCTCGAACATCACGTGCGAGCCTTCTTCGGTGAGCGAGGAGCAGATGATCACCGGAATCGGACGCTGCGCCATGATCTTGCGCAGGAACGTCATGCCGTCCATGCGCGGCATCTCGAGGTCGAGGATCATGACGTCGGGGATTTCGTCCTGGAGGCGCCGTGCGGCAACGAACGGATCGGACGCCGTCGCCATCACCTCGATATCAGGGTCATCGTTGAGGATCGTCTGAAGGATTTGGCGCACCGACGCCGAATCGTCCACGATCAGTACGCGAACTTTCTCCCCCGGCATGTTGCAACGTGCTCCCGATCAAACCTGGAAAATGGTCGGCTGAACCTGCTTCAGGCCCGGAACAGAACTGTGAACCATCGACTCGGAATGTCCGACCAGCAAATACCCGCCGGGCCGCAGATGACTGCAAAGCTGCTCGACCACCTTGCGCTGCGTCGGCTTGTCGAAATAGATTAGCACATTGCGGCAGAAAATCATGTCGACGTCGCGGTCGACCGGATAGGCCGGATCCATCAGGTTCATCCGCATGAAATGCGTCATGCGCCGCAGTTCGGGCACCACCCGCGCTTCGCCGCGCGACTTGTCGCGTGAGGACAGGAAATACCGCTTCACGAACGGCTCCGGCACCGGTGCCAGCACGTCGCGGGTGTAGATCGCGGTCTTGGCGAGGCGCAGCACCGCGGTCGAGATGTCGGTTCCAAGGATGCGATACTGAAACCGCGATCCGCTTCGCGTCATGTCGTCCAGCACCATGGCCACGGTATAGGCTTCCATGCCGGTAGAGCTCGCCGAGCTCCAGACCTTCAGGTTCGCGTCTCTGCGGCCGTGCGCCTTGAGCAGCGCCGGGACGGCGATCTCCCGCATGAAGGTGAAATGCTGCGGCTCGCGGAAGAAGTCGGTCTTGTTGGTCGTCACCACATCGATCAGATGGGTGAGCTCTGCGTCGAAATGTTCCGGCTCGAACAGGTTGTCGACATATTCGTTGAGGTCAGAGAAATTCAACGCCCGCACACGCTTGTGCAGGCGCCCCTCCAGCATCAGCCGCTTGCCCTGCGGCAGCTTGATCCCGACCTGGCCCTCGATCAGTTCGGCAATGGTGCGGAAATGGCGGTCCGACAGATGCACAGCCGTATCCTGCATGGCGGGCATCATCGCCGCCACCCCCGGCCCCGAAGGCCCGCATGCAATGAATGTCGGACCATCAGGGCCATCTGGAATCCTACGCGTTTACGCGACAACCGAAGAAGGCAGGCCCGCCTCAAAGGCGGACCTGCCTTCGAAAAACCTCAGCGTTGAAAATCGGCGTCCCGATCGTCCTCGCCGTCGTTCATATCGAACGCGAAGCCACCTGCACCCGCAGCCTTCATGGCGCGTGCCGGTTTGGCCTGCGGCTTCTTGGCGGGACGCTCGGCTGCTGCCATGGTCGCAGCCTTGGCGCGGAGCTGAGTGACGGCCCGGTCGATCGGTGCCGGGGCATGGCTCTTAGCGCCGTGCTCGATGCGGAAATAAGCAATCGTCGACTGGAGCTGCTCGGCCTGCGAGGCGAGTTCTTCCGAAGTGGACGACACCTGCTCGGACGCGCTTGCATTCTGCTGCCCGACCTTGTCGAGCTGCTGGATCGCCTGGTTGATCTGCGAGGAGCCGACATCCTGCTCGCGGCAGGCCGCAGTGATCTCTTCGACGAGCTCGGCCGTCTTCTTGATATCGGGCACGAGCTTGGACAGCATCGCGCCGGCCTCCTGCGCGACCTTGACGGTCTCCGTCGACAGAGTACCGATCTCGGCTGCGGCCGCCTGGCTGCGCTCGGCAAGCTTGCGCACCTCGGAGGCGACCACCGCAAAGCCCTTGCCGTGCTCGCCGGCGCGCGCGGCCTCGACCGCCGCGTTGAGCGCAAGCAGGTCGGTCTGGCGCGCGATCTCCTGCACGATGGTGATCTTTTCGGCGATGGTCTGCATCGCACTGACGGCGCGGCCGACCGCAGCACCGCTGGCTTCGGCGTCCTTGGCGGACTGCGCGGCGATCTTCTCGGTCTGGTTGGCGTTGTCGGCGTTCTGCTTCACGTTCGAGGCCATCTCCTCCATCGAGGAAGACGCTTCTTCGGCGGACGAGGCCTGCTCCGTCGCCCCCTGCGAGAGCTGCTCGGCGCTGGCCGAGAGCTCCTGGCTGCCGGCCGAGACGTTCTGGGCGGCGGTGAGCGCTTCAGAGACGATCTGACGGAGCTTTTCGACCATGCGCTCGAGCGCGATACCGAGCGTATCCTTCTCCGACAGTGGCTTGGCCTCGACGGTGAGGTCACCCTGCGCAATCTGGTTAGCGACCGCCGCCGTCGCATTCAGGTTCGTCGTCATGGTGCTCAAAGACTTGACGAGATCGCCGACCTCGTCATTGCTGGAAACCTCGATCTTGTAGCTGAGGTCGCCGATCGCAACTGCATCGGCGAGGCCAACGGCACGGGTGAGCCCACGGCTGATGCCGATCGCGATCCAGAACGCCGCCACCAGTGCGATTACGAGGGATACCGCGAGCAGAGCCAGCAAGGTGGTCTGGGCACGAGCGCCTTCTTCCCGCGACTGTTCGGACCGGTCAGCCATCAGCTTGGTGAGGAAGGCCACATATTCATCGGCAACCGCAATCGCTTCGCCTCCTGCCTTCCGTCCCTCCGTCGAGGAACGCTCCGCTGCCTTTGCCCTGTCGACCTTCGCGAGATGGAGCGTCTCATCCTGAACCGCATTCATCTTGCCGTAAGCAGCGGCAAACTTCTCGATCAGCTTTTTCCCCGCCTCTGTAGCGATCGCATAGAGCTCATCCTTCTTCTTGCCGAACTCCGCTCGCATGCCGCCGATCTCGGTGGCGAAGCGATCGGTCTCCGCGTCAGATGTCGCCAGGATTGCGTTCTTTTCTGCGCGGATCTGCAGGATCACGATCTTTTGGAGTTCAGCGGCCCTCTGCAGGCGTCCGCCCGCGGACACCAGCGTCTCGCTGGAGCTCATGAGGTCGCTGAGCTTCATGTAGGAGACGGCGCCAGCGGCGACGAAGAGAAGGAGGATGATGCCGAAAGCGCTCGCAAGCTTGGCTTTGACGGTGAATCTCATGGTGGGCGTTTCCTGGATTGAATTGGGTTGCTACGCTTTACGACGCATCACTGTTACGCGTTCAGGCAGCACAAGAGGCGTCGATCGACGCCTCGCGCCCCTCAGGCAGTTCATCGCTGGCCATCAGCTTGGTCAGATCGAAGATGACGACGAATTTGTCGCCCTTGCGCCCGATACCGGCCGCATAGTCCGACTGCCACCGCCCGCCCACATCAGGCACGGGCTCGATGGCCTGCTCGTCGATGTCAGTCACTTCGAACACGCAGTCGGCCACGAAACCGACGCCGACGAGGCGTCCTTTCATCGGTACGTCAAGAATGATGATGCGGGTCGCCTCGGTGGCCGGCACGGCCGGAAGACCGAGCTTGGTCCGGAGATCCACGATCGGATACCCCGCGCCGCGCACGTCGATCATGCCGAGCAGGAAATTCGGTGCATGCGGCAGGCGCGAGATCGGCCGCATGTCCAGGATTTCCCGCACGTTGCGGATCGAGATGCCGAACGTCTCGCCGGCGAGCCCGAGCGTCAGATATTGCGAGGTTGCGGCCATGCTTGGGTCCCGGTTCAGATGGTTGTTGTTGTCAGCGCTGAAATTCGGCGTCGCGATCGTCTTCGCCGTCATGCATGTCGAACGCGAATCCGCCACCGCCCGCGACCTTCGTCGCGCGCGCCGGCCTGCGGGCGGGCATAGGCTTCCTCGCGCCACGATCCGCTGCCTCCATCTGTCCCGCTTTGCTGCGGAGCTGGGCGACAGCGCGGTCGATTTGCGCGGGCGCGATGTTCTCGCGGCCTGCCTGTTCAATGCGGAAGAACGAGATCGTCGACTGGAGCTGCTCGGCTTGCGAGGCAAGCTCTTCCGAGGTCGATGACACCTGCTCGGAAGCGCTGGCGTTCTGCTGGCCGACCTTGTCGAGCTGCTGGATCGCCTGGTTGATCTGCGAGGAGCCGACATCCTGCTCGCGGCAGGCCGCGGTGATTTCCTGCACCAGCTCGGCGGTCTTCTTGATGTCGGGCACGAGCTTGGCCAGCATGCCGCCGGCCTCTTGCGCGACCTTGACGGTCTCCGTCGACAGGGTGCCGATCTCGGCGGCGGCCGCCTGGCTGCGTTCGGCGAGCTTGCGCACCTCGGAGGCGACCACCGCAAATCCCTTGCCATGCTCTCCGGCGCGCGCGGCTTCGACGGCCGCGTTGAGGGCGAGGAGGTCGGTCTGGCGCGCGATCTCCTGCACGATGGTGATCTTCTCCGCGATGGTCTGCATCGCGTTGACCGCGCGGCCCACGGCGGCTCCGCTGGCTTCCGCGTCCCTGGCCGATTGCGCTGCGATCTGCTCGGTCTGGTTGGCGTTGTCGGCATTCTGCTTCACGTTGGAGGCCATTTCCTCCATCGAGGACGACGCCTCTTCCGCCGACGAAGCCTGCTCGGTCGCGCCTTGCGACAGCTGCTCGGCACTGGCCGACAGCTCCTGGCTGCCGGCGGAGACGTTCTGCGCCGCGGTAATCGCTTCGGTGACGATCTGCCTCAGTCTCTCGACCATGGTCTCCAGCGCGATGCCCAGCTTGTCCTTGTCGGAAATGCGCTTGGCTGTGACCGTGAGATTGCCCCGTGCGATCTCGTTGGCGACCTCCGCGTTGGTGTTCAGGCTGGCAATCATCCGCTCCAGGGCGATGCCCAGCGTATCCTGGTCCGACAGCCGCTTGGCTTCCACGGCGAGATTGCCCTGTGCAATCTCGTTGGCGATTGCGGCTGTCGTATTGAGGTTCGCGGTCATGCCGTTCAGTGCCTTCACGAGATCACCGACCTCGTCGTTGCTCTTGACGTCGATCGTCTGGCTGAGATCGCCGATCGCCACCGCGTTCGCCAAGCCAACCGCCTTCGTCAGTGCACGGCTGATGCTGAGCGCGATCAAGGTCGCAGCGGCAGCGCCGATGATCAGAGACGCAATCAGGATGCTCATGAGCAGCATCTGGGCGTGGCTACTGTCCGCCCGCGACTGTTCCGCCCGCTCGTCCATGAGCTTCTTGAGGAAGCCGACATACTCATCGAGGCTCTTCGATGCCTCGGCGACAGACCTGCGGACCGCTCCGGTCGACTGCTCCAGCGCCTTGGTTTTGTCGGATCGCGCGAACTTGAGCGACTCGTCCTGGGCGGCATTCACGTCGCGATAAAGCGCCGAGAACCGGTCGAGCATCTTCTTTCCGGTTTCGGTCGCCGTCGCGTAGATCTCGTCCCTGGTCTTGACCAGATCCTCGCGGATCTTGCGCACCTCGGCCGTATAGCGCTCGACGTCGCTGTCCGACTGCGCCAGAATGGCATTCTTTTCAGCGCGGATTTGCAGCAGAAGATCCTTCTGCAATTCGTCCGCCTTCGCCGATCGTCCGGCGGCCCCGATCAGGACCTCGGTCGAGCTCGCCAAGTCGCTGAGCTTCAGATAGGCGACGGCGCCTGCAATCATGGAGAGGAGAAGAACCGCACCAAAGGCAGTGGCGAGCTTTGCTTTGACGGTGAAGCGCATTTCAATGAACCTTCGGGCCTGGCCCGGTTTGATGTTGGAAAGTGCGAGCGACATCACCAGCTGCGCCCGTCCAGCAGCAACACTCAGCGTTGGAACTCGGCGTCGCGATCGTCTTCGCCGTCGTTCATATCGAAAGCAAAGCCGCCACCACCCGCGACCTTCATTGCGCGCGCCGGCTTCCGGGCGGGTACAGGCTTCTTCGCGCCGCGTTCTGCCGCCAGCATCTGCCCCGCCTTGCTGCGGAGCTGGGTGACGGCGCGGTCGATCGGCGCGGAGGCGGCACGCTCGGCACGGCCGGCCTGTTCGATGCGGAAGAACGTGATCGTCGCCTGGAGCGCCTCGGCCTGGGAGGCGAGCTCTTCCGAGGTGGACGACACCTGCTCGGACGCGCTGGCGTTCTGCTGGCCGACCTTGTCGAGCTGCTGGATCGCCTGGTTGATTTGCGAGGAGCCGACATCCTGCTCGCGGCAGGCGGCGGTGATTTCCTGCACGAGCTCGGCCGTCTTCTTGATGTCCGGCACCAGCTTCGACAGCATGTCGCCGGCGTCCCGCGCAACCTTCACGGTCTCGGTCGACAGCGTGCCGATATCGGCCGCGGCAGCCTGGCTGCGCTCGGCAAGCTTGCGCACCTCGGAGGCGACCACCGCAAAGCCCTTGCCGTGCTCGCCGGCGCGCGCGGCTTCGACCGCCGCGTTCAGCGCAAGCAGGTCGGTCTGGCGCGCGATCTCCTGTACGATCGTGATCTTCTCGGCGATGGTCTGCATTGCCTGGACGGCACGGCCGACAGCGACGCCGCTGGCTTCCGCATCCTTGGCCGACTGCGCCGCGATCTTCTCGGTCTGGTTGGCGTTGTCGGCGTTCTGCTTCACGTTGGAAGCCATTTCCTCCATCGAGGAGGAAGCTTCCTCCGCCGACGAGGCTTGTTCGGTCGCGCCCTGCGAGAGCTGCTCGGCGCTCGCTGAGAGCTCCTGGCTGCCGGCAGAGACGTTCTGCGCGGCGGTAAGAGCCTCCTCGACCACCTGACGAAGCTTTTCCACCATGATGTTCAGAGATTTCACGAGATCGCCGATCTCGTCATTGCTGGAGACGTTGATCGTCTGGCTGAGATCGCCGCTCGCCACCGCACTGGCAAGGCCGACCGCGCGGTGAAGGCCACGCGAAATGCTCATCGAAATCCAGATCGCAGCGATCAGGCCGATCGTCAGCGAGACCAGCACGGCAAAAATCAGCAACATGTGAGCGCGGTTGCCGTCCTCGTGAGCCATCGCGGTCTGGTCGGCCATGTTCTTCTTGACGTTGGTGACGTAGACGTTGGCGGCGTCCAACGCTTCGCGGGCGGCCTTGCGGACCTCGACCGCAGAGAGCTCGACGGCTTTCGGCCTGTCGGTCCGGGCGGCCTTGAGAGCGCTGTCCTGAACGGCATTCATCCGGGCGTAAGCCGCACCGAAATCCTCGATCAGCTTCTTGCCCTCGGTAGAGGCCTGCGCATGGATTTCCTCCTTCAGCTTCAGAAGCGTCTCGCGCTGCTTGGCGATCTCGGCGACGAAGCCGTCCGCCTCGCTATCGGCCGCCAGAAGGAGATTCTTCTCGGCCCGAACCTGGAGCAGAATGCCCTTCTCGATTTCCGCTGCGCGGTCCATCCGGCCGGCGCGCGATACGAGGTTGTCCGCCGTGTCGATCATCTCGCTCAACTTCACATAAGCGAGACCGCCCGCCGCCATCGAGAGCAACAGGACGACGCCAAACGCGCTGGCAAGCTTTGCCTTGACCGTAAATCTCATATCCAGCCCCTAACCCCGTCTCGCGCCCGGAGACCTCGTTTCAATTCAGAATTCGTTCCATGTTCGGAACGATGACGAACTCTTCACGCCATTTCGCAATGAAGCGAATGAACTCCGGCTTCCAGTGCATGCCGACGCGCGGCGTCTGCTGCACGGCGGCCTGCGAGATCTCCGTGACTTCGTAGACCTTGTCGGCGGTGACGCCGACCAGAACCGGCTCGCCGTCGAGCTCGATCTCGATGACGACGATGCGTGTGTCGGCGGAATCGTCGAGCTGCGGCATGCCGAAGCGGATACGCAGATCCGCCAGCGGAATGACGTTGCCGCGCACGTTGATCACGCTGGGAACGAAAGCCCGCGCGCCCGCCACCTTGGTCACCGGCACGGGATCGATGATCTCGCGAACGAGGCCGGCGTCGAGCGCGAATTTCTCCTCGCCAAGGCCGATCATGACGACCTGCATCGCGTCGGCCTGATGTTGATCCGCCTGTCCACCGGTCATTACGCCGCCTCGCTGATATGCTGTTTCTCGACCTTCGACTGCGCCAGCGCAACGAGCTGCGCGACATCGAGGATCAGCGCCGCCGTGCCGTCACCCAGGATGGTCGCGCCGGAGAAGATGGTGACGTCCGAATGCAGCTTGGAGAGCGATTTGATCACGGTCTGGTGGTTGCCGATGATCTGGTCGGCGACCAGGCCAACGTGAGTCTCGCCGGTCGAGATGATGATCGTCTTCTGGTGCCGATCCGGCGTACCCGACGACGACATGATCTCGCGCAGGCGCAGGAAGGGCACGAGGTTGCCGCGCACGTTGAGGAAGTTGCGGCCGCGCGAGCGTTCGTCCTCGGCGGTCAGCTCGATGCATTCCTCGACGGCCGAGAGCGGAATGATGTAGCGGCCCTCGCCGACGCGGATCAGCAGGCCTTCGATGATCGCGAGCGTCAGCGGCAGGCGCAGGGTCACCGTGGTGCCCTGGCCCGGCCGGGTCGACAGGTCGATCGAGCCGCGCATGTTCTCGATGGTGCGCTTGACCACGTCCATGCCGACGCCGCGGCCGGATAGCGCGGAAATGGTCTGCGCGGTCGAGAAGCCCGGATGGAACAGGAACTGGTGGATCTCGTGATCGGAAAGCACCGCACCGGCGGCGATCAGGCCCTGCTCTTCGGCCTTGGCACGGATGCGGGCGGTGTTGAGGCCACCGCCATTGTCCTTCACCGTGACGAGAACCTGCGCACCGGAATGCACGGCGGCGAGCTCGATGCGGCCCTGCTCGGTCTTGCCGTTGGCCGTGCGGGTCGCGGTGTCCTCGATGCCGTGGTCGATGGCGTTGCGGATCAGGTGCACCAGCGGATCGGCCAGGCACTCGATCATGGTCTTGTCGAGCTCGGTATCCTCGCCCGTCGTGACGAACTCGACCGGCTTCGACAGGTCGCGCGACAGATCGTGGATCAGGCGGCGGAAGCGGCCGAACAGCGAGCCGATCGGCACCATGCGCGCGCCCATCGTGGTGTCGCGCAAGGACGAGGCCAGACGCTCGATTTCCTCGGCGATCATCTTGATCGACAGATCGGAACCGGAGGCAGCGAGCTGGGTTAGCCGCGCCTGGGCGATCACGAGCTCGCCGACGCGGTCCATCAGCTCGTCGAGGCGCTCGGCCTGGACGCGGACCGTGGCGATGCCGCGGTCATCGCGCTTGGCTTCAGCCTTGGCTTCCGGCTTCGCTTCGAGTTTCGCTTCGGGCTTTGCAACCGGCTTCGGCTCCACATTCGCTGCGGGCTCAACGGCAACGGGTGCTGCAACTGCCTCAACCACCGGGGCAGGCGTTTCGGCGACCGGCTCCTCGTCGAGGAGCTGGAACAGCGGCATCGGCGCGGGCGCTTCGACGTGCTCCAGCGGCGAGAGCGTCAGCTTCATCTCGTCCGAGACGAACATGAAAACGTCGTCGATCGCAGCCTTGTCGCAGGCCGCGTGCAGCTTGACGTCCCACTTCAGATAGCAGTCTTCCGGGTCCATCTCGTCGAGGAACGGGATGCCGTCGGTCACGGGAACGACGAAGCAGGGACCGAGCTTGCAGAGATCTTCCAGCAGATCGAGCGGGTTCGATCCGTTGCGCAGGATATGGGACTCGAATTCCAGATAAAGGTGCCAGCCGGCCTGCTTGCTCTCGACGGGCGCGAGCGGCGGGGCTTCAGCGATCTCGGCGACCGCGGCAGCGGGCCGATCCGGCGAAACGAAGCGCTTGAGGTCGTCGAGGATGGCTTCGCCGATGATGTCGTCGGTCGACTGCGGATCCTCGATCAGCGCGCGAATGTAATCCTTGGCGGCGAGCGCGACCGAGATCAGCTCCTGGGTCGGCTTGATCTCGCCCTTGCGGACGCGGTCGAACGCGGTCTCGAATTCGTGGGTGAAGGAAGCGACCTTGTCGAAGCCGAACATCGCACCCGAGCCCTTGATCGTGTGCAGGGCGCGGAAGGCGGAATCGACCAGCTCGCGGTCGTCGGGACGCTGGCCGAGGTCAAGCAGAGCCCCTTCCAGGACCTCGAACAGCTCGCTGGCTTCCTGGCGGAAGACCTCGGTCGGGTCCATCGCACTCATGCGCGCACCAGCTTTGCGACGACGGCGAGCAGTTGCTCGGGCTTGAACGGCTTGGTGATCCACCCCGTGGCGCCGGCGCTCTTGGCTTCCTGCTTCACCGTGTCATTGGATTCGGTGGTCAGGAACACGATGGGCATGCCGACCGCGCTCGGCAATTTGCGCAGCGCCTTGATCAGCTCCAGCCCGTTCATGACCGGCATGTTGAGGTCGGTGATGACGAGATCGAGCTTGCCGGCCTGTGCCTTGGCGAGGCCCTGCGCGCCGTCACCGGCCTCGATCACGCTGTGACCGGCCGGCTCGAGCACGACCTTGATCATCTGCCGGATGCTGGGAGAGTCGTCGACCGTGAGAATCGTGGCCATTAGGTGCCATCTTTCTTTTGCGGGAAGTGCTGATTGATCATCGCCTCGCTGGCGAAACCGGCGCGGCCAAGGGTGTTACGCAGAGACTGGGAAAAGGACGTCAGGACCACCGGGCGGCCCTGGGCATCGCCGGTCTTGGCAGCCGACAGCAGCAGCTGGATCGAGGTCACGTCGGCCTTGTCGACGCTGGAGCAATCGATCTCGAGCCGGTCCTGCCGGCCGAACGCTTCGCGGATCAGGTCGTAGACGCTGCGGATCGCGGCGATGCTGCAATCTGCAGGCAGCCGCAGGGACCACTTCGGCTCAGTGACATCAGACGACATTCGTCCCCCAAATTGCCTGGGACTCACTGCACGCATGGCGAGAATCCCGTAAAATAACTATTCGCGGACGGGAGTGTGGAAACTCCTAACGGAGCCCCCCGTACAACTACGGGTCACAATCCGAAGAATTTCGCGTATGCATGCAAGCGTGTGCACCAGCCGCTCAAATCCCATGCGCAGCGCGCAACGTTGAGGCAGCGTGACGCAGCACGGATGTTTGCTCCGCGTTAAATCGACCGGGCTATTCGTTGAGGTCATGCTTCGCCATCCGAACCAGTCCGGCCGCCGATGCTGACCCAAGCGCTTCTGGTTGATGACAGCCGCTCTGTTCTCAACTACCTGAAACGTCACATTGAAGCGGAGGGCCTCGTCGAGGCCACGACCTTCCTCGATCCCGTCGAGGCGCTGGCCTGCGCGCGGGAGCGCGTGTTCGATTTGGTGCTGGTCGACTACGAAATGCCGCACATGGATGGCATCAGCTTCATCCGCACGCTTCGTACGCTGCCCGGCTGCGTCGACATCCCGATCGCGATGATCACCTCGCGGCAGACCGACGACATCAAGATGGAAGCGCTGCAGGCAGGTGCAACCGATTTCCTGCCCAAGGCGCCGCAAAGTCTCGAGATGACCGTGCGCCTGCGGAATTTAATTCAGCTTGGTGCAGCCGTACGCAAGCTCAACGATCGGGCTGCACATCTGGCGAGCGAAGTCGCAGCCGCAACACGCAAGCTCGGCGAGCGCGAGGAGGAGATCATCCTGCGGCTTGCCCTCGCGGTCGAATATCGCGACAACGACACCGGCGAGCACACGCTACGGGTCGCCCGCTACAGCCGCATCATCGCCGAGCAGCTCGGCCTCCCTCCCCGGCTTTGCCGCGACATCTACCTCGCCGCACCGCTGCACGACGTCGGCAAGGTCGCCATTCCCGACAACATCCTGCTCAAGCCCGGCAAGCTGACCGACGAGGAGATGGCTGTCATCCGCACCCACGCCACGATCGGCGCGAAGATCCTGGCCGACTCCGGCTGCGAGCTGATCCAGCTCGGCGCGCAGATTGCCGCAGGCCATCACGAGCGCTGGGACGGCGGCGGCTATCCGGACCGGCTGAAGGCAGACCAGATCCCGATCGCCGCGCGCGTGGTCGCGGTTGCCGACGTCTTCGACGCCCTGACGACACGGCGTCCATATAAAGAGCCGATGCCGCTGGACGTGGCGCGCGACTATCTGGTGCGGAACCAGGGACGGCAGTTCGACCCGGCCTGTGTCGAAGCCTTCCTCTCGCGCTGGAATGAGGTGGTGGCGATCGCCACCGGGCAAGCTGGGCCGCTGTTGCAGAAATCGGAGCCGATCCTCGCACCCTTCATACTGGGAGCGGCCGGGAACCGCCTTGACCAGGATCGCACACCAGACACCGCGGCGGCGGTCTGACCTCGCGCGTTCCATCAGGGTTGGCCGACCCGCCTTATTCTGCCATCACGGGTTTGAACCTGTTCCTGCTAGGGTGCACCAATACAAAGAGTGATTCTGATCACACTTGGGTGGGTTCATCCCCTGCTAGGCTTGCGGCCGGACAGTGGATCAGCCGGATATCGTTCGAACGGGAAGAGAAAGTCATGAGAACCCTGATCGGCGCCTTCATCGGCGTGTTGTGCCTCGCCGCCCCCGCCTTCGCGGAGACCCCGGCCGCAATCGTCGAGGATGTGCAGGGCAAGGTCGACGGTGTCGAGTTCATGGACTATGTGGCGCCCGGCAAGATCATCAAGCTGGGCCCTAAGGCCGGCATCACGCTCAGCTATCTGAAATCCTGTCTGCGCGAGACCATCACCGAAGGCGTCGTGCTGGTCGGAGCCGAGCAGAGCACGGTACAGCTCGGCAACGTCCAGCGCGTCAAGGTGCCGTGCGATGCCAACGCGGCGCAGCTCTCCGAGCGCGAGGCGAACCAGAGCGCGGCCACCACGTTCCGCACCATGCGCAACGACGTCAAGGGCGGCGCGCCGTCGAAGCTGCCGACCATCTACGGCACAGCCCCACTGATCCAGGCCAAGGGCGGCAGCACGCTCACGATCGAGCGCACCGACGGCAAAGAACCGACAATCAACGTGCCGCTCAAGAACGACATCATGGTCGGCGGCAAATTCTACGATATGACCAAGACCGGAAAGTCGCTGACGCCAGGCGGCAGTTATCTCGCGACGCTCGGCGCCAAGCGTTTCGCCTTCCAGGTCGACGCCAGCGCGACCGCATCGCCGACGCCGATTGTCGGCCGTCTGCTGCGACTCGAATAGAGGACCCGCGACAGCAACGATGCGGCGGATCGGCAGGCGGGACATCGTTGCGGCGATCCTGATTGCGCTCGTTGCGGGCGCCGCCTTCACGTCGTCGCCGCTCCAAGGCCTGCAAGGTCTCTCGCTCGACATTCTCACGGCCTTGCGCTGGAAGCTGATCGGCGACCACCGCGATCCCGCGACATCGCCGGTCGTCGTCGTCGCGATCGATGGCGAGACCTACGAAACGCCGCCCTTCAAGGGATCGCCGACCCAGACCTGGACGCGCGAGATCGGCCGGGTGCTCGGCAGCATCACCGATGGCGGTGCCAAGGTGATCGGATTCGACGTCATCTTTCCGAGCTCGATCGAGCAATCGGAAATTCCTTTTGGTGACGCCTCATTTGGCAGCCGCGTCAAGGGATTTGACCGGGACTATCTGATCGCGCTCAGGCGCCTCTCCGACAGCGGCAAGCTGGTGCTTGGCGAAATTCTCAGCAACGACCATTCCGACAGGCCCGACCGCGCGCAGCAACTGGTGGTGAAAGGCAACATCCGCGCCCTCAACGTCCACACCGACCCCGACGATGTGATACGGCGGATGCCGCTGAGCTTTCCCATCGAGGGGCAGGCGGTGCCCACGATGGCCGTCGAGCTCGCAGCCCGCGCCTTGGGCGCAAAGCTCGAGATCGGACCGACCGGGGTGACGAGCCTGTCCGGCTATGCGATTCCGAGCGCGGTGCCCAATACGCTCACGCTCAACTTCCGCGGCATGGGCCGCGACATCCCGGCCTATTCCTTCGCCGACCTGCGCGCTTGCGTCGAGAAGAAGGACACCGAGTTCTTCCGCCGCGCCTTCGACGGCAAGATCGTGCTGCTCGGAAGCATCCTCAATTTCGAGGACCGTAAGCTCAGCTCGATGCATCTGGCCCATGGATATGACGGAACACCGGGGGCGCGATGCGCCCTTCCTGCGCCTGCGAACGCCGAGCAGAAAGCGCGCAGCCAGATCGCCGGTGTTTTCGTCCATGCCACCGTCGTCCGAAATCTGCTCGAGCATGATGCCGTCACCGAGATCAGCTCTCCGCTGCGGCTGATGCTGACTGTTCTGTTCGCAGCGATCATCGCTGCTGCCGCTTGCCTGCTGGCGCCCACCGGCGCGGCGATCGCCTGGCTCGGCCTCACCGTCGCCTACGCGGCTGTCGCCATCAGCACATTCGCGCATGCCATCGCGCTGCCCTTGACCGAGCCCGCGCTCGCGGGTCTCGCGGCGCTGGGGCTGATGATCGGCTACCGCTTCGTGATCGCCGACCGCGAGGAGCGCTTCCTGCGCAAGAGCTTTGCGTTCTATCTCGCGCCCGAGGTGATCGAGAGCATGGTCGCCTCCGGCAAGATGCCTGTGCTCGGCGGCGAGATGCGCAACATCACCATGTTCTTCTCGGACCTCAGCGGCTTCTCCTCGATCGCCGAGAAGATGACGCCGGGCGAGCTGGTCGCATTGATGAACGACTATCTCTCCGCCATGACCGACATCATCGAAAGCCACGGCGGCTACGTCGACAAATATATCGGCGATTCCGTCGTCGCGATGTTCGGCGCGCCGGCGGACGATCCCGATCACGCGCGGCACGCTGTTGCGGCCGCGCTGGAATGTCGCGACCGGCTGGAAGAGCTCAATGAGAATCATCCCGCGTTCCGCGGACGCGGCCTGGCCCACCGGATCGGGTTGAACAGCGGCGAAGCCGTGGTCGGCAATATCGGCTCGCGCCGCCGCTTCAACTACACGGTCATGAGCGACACTGTGAATCTCGCCTCGCGGCTCGAAGGCGCCAACAAGTATTTTGGTACGACGATCATGGCGTCGGAGGCGACCGTGAACCAGAGCCGGGACGCCTTCACCTGGCGCGAACTCGACACGGTCAGGGTGCAGGGACGCGACGAGCCGATCACCGTGTACGAACCACTCGCCGAAAAGAGCAAGGAGACGCAGGAGCAGGATCTACGCGCAGCGACCTACGCCAAGGGCCTTGCATGCTGGCGTGCGCGCGACTTCGCGAAAGCCGCCGAGCTGTTCGAAACTGCCGCCGGCCACGATCAGCCGTCCCGATACTTTGCCAAGCGGGCGCGGACACTGGCGGCAAGTCCGCCACCGGCGGACTGGACGCCGGTGAACACGCTCGAAGGAAAATAGAAACCGACGTCGACCGGACGGCCTTCGGCCCAGCCGAGCCCTACTGAGTGCGTGATGGCGAAGTGGATGCAGCGCGCAATCGTTGACTCAGGTCAATCCCGTTACGCAAGCCCCCCGCTATCAGGAGAAGTTCGCGGGCTGCCCGCGGAACGTCGAGCTTCGCTTGCCGACTCTGGTCTATCCAGCGTGAACGTCGATGAGATCCGCTTACTGGCCGTCACTGGGCTCCATCCCCTCCAATGGTCTTGCGACCATTGGGCTGCTCGCGATGATCCTCAACACGGCACCGGCGGCGACGACGGCCCAGCGGCTCCTGTTTTCCTCGACCGTCATTGCGGTCTCGGCCGCAATGACCGCCATGCTTGCTTTCCACCTCTGGACGGTCCCGGGATGGCGGAAGCGCTTGAGATATATAGCCTCGACCGAGGGGATGATTGACCTGGCCTCGGCCTGCGCGCTGCCATTCGGGTGGCTCATCATGCCGGACCCGCAAGATGCCCTGCTCTTTGCTTTGATATGGGCCCTGCGTTACATCCGCCACGCTTCAGGCCTCGCGCTGTTCTGGCGCGTGATGCATCGCAGTCGCACCGCGCTGCTCAGCATTCTCAGTCTCTTCATTGCGATCTTCTTCGTCGCCTCCTCGCTCGCCTACATTTTCGAGCGGCATGCTCAGCCGGACGCGTTCGGCAGCATACCGCGGGCCATGTGGTGGGCCATCGTCACCATGACCACAACGGGCTATGGAGACATGTTACCGGTCACGATCTGGGGACGGCTTCTGGCAGGATGGGTCATGGTCGGCGGCGTCGTGATGTTTGCACTGCAGGCGGGCATCATCGCCGCCGCCTTCGCCGCAGAATTGCAGCGTCGGCACTTTCTCCACATCTGGGACCTGGTCACGCGCGTACCGCTATTCCAGAAGCTCGGCGCCGCCACCATCGCCGATATCGTACGGCGGCTGGAGATGCGCGACGTCAGCAAGGGCGCCGTCATCGTCCGCAGGGGCGAGCCAGGCGACACCATGTATTTCGTCGTTTCAGGGGAAGCTGCCGTGCTGCTTGACTCGACGACCATCACGCTCAATCCCGGAAGCTTCTTCGGCGAAATGGCGCTCTTGTTCGGTGCCCCCCGCGCGGCGACCGTCGTCGCCACCAAGCCCAGCGTCCTGCTCGTGCTCGATGTTGCGGATTTGCGCGAATTGGCGGCAAGACGGCCGGAGCTCGTCAATCTCATCGAGGCCGAAGCCCGACGCCGCAAAGATGCCAATGCGACAGGACAAACGCCGCCGTCGCCCCCGTCCAAAGGAACGCCCCGCGAGTTCGCCGCCGCGCCAACCCCGGACTGAATGCCGATCGACGCGCGCCGTTGATGTTCCTCAATGACATCGGATGCTGCTCGAGTCAGATAGACGCTCCGAGAATCCGGACAGGTGCTCGTTGCCATGGCCGTCGTCACTCGTCGCGTTCAACTGATTGCGCTCATCGGCCTTGCCGTACTGGCGACGCTTACCTGTCCTCGCCTGGGCGAGGCCGCGCAGACCGACTACGACGACTGCGTCGCGATGCAATACGACCGCGTCAGAACCGAGGCGGAGATCGCGGCCACCATCGCGACCTGCACGCGCGTGTTGCAGGATCCTTCCGCCTCGGCCGAGCGGCGCGCCTACGCCCTCTATTTCAGGGCCCTCAATCACTTCCTCGAAACGACGCGGCTTTCCCTTGCCGAGATGAAGCCGATCGGATCGGCCGGCGATGCTGCGCAACGCGAGCTCAAATCCGCGCTTGATGACCTCGCCGCATGCATCGCTGTCGCACCCGCGCCGCATCCGCAACCCTTCAGCCTCAGGGCGACGATCCATACGGTGCTGGAGCAGTTCGACTTGGCCCTCGACGATCTCGCGCAAGCCATCCGCGCCGATCCGAAAATCTCCCATCACTTCGTCCAGCGCGCGCTGATCCTGGAGCGGCTCGACCGGTTTTCGGAAGCCCGCGCCGATCTCGACGCAGCCGTCGGGCTCGACCCCGGAAACCAGAACGCGTGGATCAATCGCGCCATGCTGTGGGCCCGGTATGGTGATGTCGAACGGGCGTTTGCCGATTACGGCCGTGCCGAAGCCGTCGGCGGCGCCCAGACCTGGCACGCGCTCAGCGGCCGCGCGCGGCTTGCGGTCAGTCGTGGCGATCCCTCGCGCGGCTTTGCCGACTGGACCCGGGCCGCCGAACTCACGGTGCTGCCCACGCTGGCCGCGCAATTCCACGTTCGCGCCGGAAATCTGGCGCGCGACTACCTGAAGGATCGCGACAAGGCTCTGCAATCCTACGCGCGGGCGCTTGCCGTCGCACCATACCACGCGGACGCCCTCATTCAGCGCGGCATGGCCTTCGAACGCGCCGGCCGGCTCGACGATGCGTCAAACGACTATCGCAAGGCGGGCGAGATGACCCGCGGCAATCCGCTCGAGAAAGGCATCTACGACTACTCGGTCTTCCGACTGGAGGTGCTGCGCGCACGAGCGGCGCGAAAGGCGGGCGATCCGCCGCTGCCGCCAAACGTCAATGTCCTGTCCGGCTCGGCCCAGGCTGCCGGCAAGGATCGCGGCCGGCGCATCGCCCTCGTCGTGGGCAACGCGGCCTATGAGCATGTTCCGGCCCTGATGAACGCCGACCGCGACGCCGAGAGCGTCGGGGCCGCCCTGGGCGAGGCCGGGTTCGCTCGCGTCACGGTGGCGACCGATCTGGACAGGAGCCAGATGGAAGGCGTGCTGCGGCAGTTTGCCGACGAGGCGGCCGGCGCGGACTGGGCGCTGGTCTACTATGCCGGCCATGGCATCGAGATTGACGGGGCCAATTTTGCCATACCGATCGATGCGAGCATAGATACTCTGAGAGAAGCTTCCTCGCACGCAATCTCGATCGATCAGATGGTCTCCGCCGTCGAGCGGGCGAAGACTCTTCGCCTGGTCGTTCTCGACGCCTGCCGCGACGATCCGTTCGTGCAGGAGGCGCATCGGGCGGCCGCCAGCAAGCGAACGTTCAACAAGTCCGCCGATGCCGCGCTTGATCCTCTGATCGCCCGCCGGAAGGAAATCGGGGGAGGCCTCGCCGGCGTACGCCTTGCCCAATTGAACACGATCGCGCTGTTCTCCACGCAACCCGGCCAGATCACGCTCGACGGCGACGAACTGAACAGCCCCTTCACGCGGGCGTTCGTGTCGAACATGGCGACCCCGACCCTCGACCTGCGCCTGTTCTTCGAACGGATTCGCCAGGACGTGTCGAACACCACACAGGGGCGTCAGCGCCCGGCCGTCGACGGGCGCCTCAGGGAAGGCGAGCAGTTCTTCTTCTTTCCGGCGCGGTGACCGGAACCGCTCTAGAACGGCAGCCCCACATAATTCTCCGCGAGCAAACGCTGCGCCGTCTCGGACGAGAGCAAATAGTCCAGTTCCGTCTGCTGCAGCCGGTCCTCATACTCGAGACGATCAGGGAAACGATGCAACATCATCGTCATCCACCACGAGAAGCGCTGTGCTTTCCAGATCCGCGCCAGCGCCTTGGCCGAATAGCCCTTCAGCCCGGAATCGTCGCCGTCCTGATAGTGCGCAAGCATCGCGTGGTAGAGATAATAGATGTCGGAGGCGGCACTGTTCAGCCCGCGCGCGCCGGTCGGCGGCACGATGTGGGCGGCGTCGCCGGCGAGGAACAGGCGGCCGTAGCTCATCGGCTCGGCGACGAAGCTGCGCAGGGGCGCGATGCTCTTCTCGATCGACGGGCCGGTGATCAGCCGTGCGGCGACCTCATCCGGCAGACGAGTTTTCAGCTCGGTCCAGAACGCATCGTCCGACCAGTCCTCGACCTTGTCGGTGAGCGGCACCTGGACGTAATAACGGCTCAACACCTGTGAACGCAGCGAGCACAGCGCAAAGCCACGCTCGTGCTTTGCATAGATCAGCTCCGGCGACACCGGCTTGGTCCGCGACAGCACCCCAAGCCAGCCGAACGGGTAGACCTTCTCATATTCACGGAGCACGTCCCTCGGGATCGACTTGCGGCTGACGCCGTGAAAGCCGTCCGCGCCAACGATGTAGTCGCAATCGACGCGAACCGTCTCGCCGTTCGCGCGATACGTCACATAGGGCCGATCCGAGGTCAGATCATGCGGCGTCACGTCCTCGGCATTGTGAACCACCTTGCCGCCAAGACGGTCGCGCGCCTCGTAGAGATCGCGCGTCAGCTCGGTCTGGCCGTAGACCAGCACCGAATTGCCGCCGGAATGCTTGTGCAGATCGATATGGGAGAGCACGCCATCATGGGCGATCTCGAAACCGTGGTGGATCTCGCCTTCACGGTCCATCCGCTCACCGCATTGCGCCTCGCGCATCAGGCGCGCGAAGCCGTGCTCGAGCACACCGGCGCGGATGCGGGCCAGCACGTGCTCGCGGCTGTATTTCTCCAGCACGATGGTGTCGATGCCCTTCAGGTGAAGGAGCTGGGACAACAATAGCCCAGACGGCCCTCCGCCGATGATGCAGACCTGAACTTTCATTCTTCTGTCCTCCCGTCGGCACTATTTTGCAGATTTCGTAAGCCGGACCGATGGAGGGTTTCGCCATTGTCTTGTACTATTCGAACATGAGAACCGCAGCCCCCACCCCGGCGATCCGGGTCTACAATCTGTTCGGCGAAGCCGGCGACCTGCCCGACGTCGTCCATTGCGAGACGATTGCCTCGCGCTCGGTGCTGCATGACTGGACGCTTGCCGTGCATCGCCACGCCCGGCTGCACCAGGTGCTGCTGATCGAGCGAGGCGGCGGCGAAGCGACGCTCGATGGACGGGTGGTGCCCTTGAAGCCGATGCAGATCGTCAACGTGCCGGTCGGCCATGTCCACGGCTTCAGCTTCGTGCCCGGAACCGAGGGTTGGGTGCTGACGATCGCCGCGGAGATTCTCGACGAGGCGCTGCTCGCAGCCGAAGGCCTGCGCGGCGTCCTGGCGCGCTCGGCCGTGGTGCGCGGCACGCCGCAGATCCGCGCCATCATGAAGCAGATCTTTGCCGAGCACGCCGCGCGCGATTTCGGCCGCGCGCATGTGCTGCGCGCATTGTCGGCGGCCATGATCGGCCTCGTCGCACGTGCGCTGACGGGCGAGAGCGGCACTGGCGGCAGTTCTGAGTCAAATCTGTTCCGCCGCTTCGAGGCTCTGCTCGAACAGCATCATCTGGAGCGCTGGACCGTTGCGGACTATGCGGAAGCGCTGGCGATCACGCCGACCCATCTCAACCGCGTCACGCGCACCGCGACCGGCGACACCGCCTCGCACCTGATCCTGAACCGGCTGATCCGCGAGGCACGGCGCAATCTCGTCTACACCAACCTGCCGGTCTCGACGATCGCCTATGCGCTCGGCTTCGAGGACCCCGCCTATTTCAGCCGGGTCTATGCCGCAGCCACCGGGCTGTCGCCGCGCGCCTTTCGCGCGCAGCTTCATGGCGGCGAGTAGGGCCAGCAGTCAGGCAAGCTTATCCGACAGTTTTCGCATGGCGCGATCGAGGATATTGATCTCCTCGGTCGTCAAGAGACGGAGAAGCTTCGCTTCACGCTCCAGGGCGAGCGGCGCGATCTTACGGTAGAGCATGCGCCCGGCATCCGTCAGGGCGACGATCAGTTCGCGGCGATCATCTGATGCGTGCGTCCGGCGGACGATGCCGCGAGCTTCCAGCCTCTTCATGGCACGGCTGACCTGCATTTTGTCGAGCGTCGTCAGCGGCCCGACTTCCTTGGTCGCGATTTCGCTGCGCGCCCCAAGGATGGCCAACACACGCCATTCCTGCCGCGACAGGGCAAAGCGCTCCAGATAGACCTCGGAGATTGCAAGCGACACCTGCTCGGCAAGTCGCGCCAGGCGGTAGGGAAAATACTGCTGGAGATCGAGGCCGGCGTCGTCCGGCACTCCGATCTTCACTCTCTTTTTTGCGTCGTTGAAACGTCCCGCCATGCCCGCCGCTCCATCGCGCAAGATCGGTCCCCGACATTTGATCCAGATCAAGGCCGAGTAATCGTAACAAATGATACTAATCGATAAAACTGGCTGCAGGGAGCGAAACATCATGCAAATCGAGAAGATCCATCACGTCGCCTACCGCTGTGTCGACGCCAAGGCGACCGTCGAGTTCTACAAGAAAGTCATGAACATGGACCTTCTCGGCGCCATCGCCGAGGACAAGGTGCCGTCCACGAAGGCGCCTGACCCCTACATGCATATCTTCCTCGATGCGGGGAACGGCAACATCCTGGCCTTCTTCGAATTGCCGAACTCGCCGCCGATGGGACGTGATCCCAACACGCCGGACTGGACGCAACACATCGCCTTCCAGGTCAAGGACCTCAACGAACTCGAGGAAGCCAAGACCCGTGCCGAGGCTGCCGGTCTCGATGTGGTCGGCGTCACCGACCACACCATCTTCAAGTCCATCTACTTTCGCGACCCGAGCGGTCACCGTATCGAGGTCGCGGCCTGGACCGCGACGCCCGACCAGCTCGACCGTATGAAATCGGTCGCGCAGGAGATGGTTGAAGAATGGTCGCGCACCAAACGGCCGCCGCGCCACACTGCATGGCTTCACGAGAAGGAATTTGCGGGCGCGCAATAGCGGCTCGCAAACCCGGAGAAGCCGACCATGACCCAATACATCTACCCTCGGTTCGACTATGTACGCTCTGCCGAGCAGGCCGCCGGCATCGTGCGCCGGCACCCGATCGTGGTGATCGGCGCCGGTCCGATCGGCCTGACCGCGGCGCTCGATTTCGCGGCGCGCGGCCAACCCGTCATCGTTCTGGACGACAACGATACCGTCAGCATCGGTTCGCGAGCCGTCTGCTATGCCAAGCGACCGCTCGAGATTTGGGACCGGCTGCAATGCGCGGCGCCCATGGTCGCGCGCGGCGTGAGTTGGAACGTGGGCAAGGTGTTCTTTCGCGATCAGCTTTCCTATCAGTTCGACCTGTTGCCGGAAGCGGACCACCGCTGGCCCGCCATGATCAATCTCCAGCAATACCACCTGGAGGAAATTCTGGTCGCCAAGTGCCGGGACAACCCGCTGATCACGCTCGCCTGGAAGCACCGCCTGATCAGCCTGAAGCAGACACCGGACCATGCCGAGCTTGCCGTCGAGACGCCCGACGGCATCTTCACCATGGAAGCGCAGTGGGTGATCGCCTGTGACGGCGCGAACTCCGATACGCGGCGAATGGTGGGCGCCGAGTTCAAGGGACAGTATTTCCAGGACCGCTTCTTGATCGCCGACGTCGTCATGAAGGCGGATTTTCCGACCGAGCGCTGGTTCTGGTTCGACCCGCCGTTTCATCGCGGCCAGTCAGTCCTGCTGCACCGGCAGTCCGACAACATCTGGCGGATCGACTTCCAGCTCGGCTGGGACGCCGATCCCGACGAGGAGAAAAAGCCCGAACGCGTGATCCCACGCATCAAGGCGATGCTCGGCGACAAGGCGGATTTCCAGCTCGAATGGGTCTCGATCTATCAGTTCGCCTGCCGGCGCATCGACAATTTCCGTCACGGCCGCGTCCTGTTCGCCGGTGACGCGGCGCATCAGGTCTCGCCATTCGGCGCGCGCGGCGCCAACACCGGCGTGCAGGATATCGACAATCTTGCGTGGAAACTCGCGATGGTGCTGCGCGGCGAAGCCTCGGAATCACTGCTCGACACCTACCACACCGAGCGTGCCTTCGCCGCAGACGACAATCTGCTGAATTCGACGCGCGCCACCGATTTCATCACCCCGAAAACCAAGGTCAGCCGCTATTTCCGCGACGCCGCGCTGGAACTCGCGCAGCACCACGATTTCGCCCGACCGCTGGTCAACAGTGGCCGGCTATCGGCTCCGACGCCTTATGTCGCCTCACCTCTGAACACGTCGGATGACAGCGGGATAGTCGGCAACATGCGGCCCGGCACCAACGCCACGGACGCTCCCATCATGATCGGCGACAAGCCTGGCTGGTTCCTCAACTGTCTCGGCGACGGATTTACGGTCGTGACCTTCGGCCATCCGACGAGCAATACGAGGGTGACGGCTGGACAACTCGAAGCGCGGATCATCTGCGTCGGACGCGACATCGAGGACGCGCGCGGCATCCTCGCCACCCGCTATGGTGCTTCGCCGGGCACCACCTATCTGTTCCGGCCCGACCAGTATATCGCTGCGCGCTGGCGAGAATTCGACGAGGCCGCGATCGCCGACGCGCTGTTGCGAGCCGCAGGCTGCACCGAAGCCTGTCAGAAGGAGCTCGCCGCATGACGCTGAACCTTAAACCTGGAATCGTCGATCCCGACGGATTCTATGCCGAGCTGATCGACAGCCAGCGGGATCTCGACGAGGAGCAATCCCTGCGCATGAACGCCCGGCTGATCCTGCTGCTCGCCAATCATATCGGTGATCGGGCGGTGCTCTCCGAGGCGATCCGTTACGCGCGTGATCCTGCGGGCTGATCGGCCAACATGGACAGCAGCGAACCGCTCGGCCCGATGAGGCCGAGCGGTTCTCATTTTGGAGGTTTCCGTCAGCGGGTCTATGCCGCAGCCACCGGGCTGTCGCCGCGCGCCTTTCGCGCGCAGCTTCATGGCGGCGAGTGAAGCGCCCCTTGCAATCGGCGCGGTCATCCCTTATGTACGCGCCTCACTTTGTAATCAGGCAACCGACAATGCGGAAGTCACAGCAAGCATCAGTGCTGATGATGACGGGAGGGCTAATGCCCTCGTCCGCCGTGGATCTGCTTTGCGCCTGAACGAACGTCACACCTGACAATCGAAGCGGCCCGGAGCGGATACGGCTCCGGGTGCCGAACGAGCTCTCGCGGTGCCCCAGAGTCGTGCAAATCCAGCACGGGAGCTCGAGCACCACAGGTGTCCTATGTCCAAAGAGAAGTTCACTCGCCTCAAGCCCAACTGCAACGTGGGTACGATCGGCCATGTGGACCATGGCAAGACGACGCTGACGGCGGCGCTGACGAAGGTCTCGGCCGATTACGGCTGGGGCGCCTTCGTCTCCTATCAGGACGTCGCCAAGGCATCGGCTGCGCAAGGTACGCGTGACGATTCTAAGATCCTGACGATTGCGACGAGCCACGTCGAGTTTTCGACGGCGGCCCGGCACTACTCGCACGTCGACTGTCCCGGCCACGCCGATTATGTGAAGAACATGATCACCGGCGCGGCGCAGATGGACGGTGCGATCCTGGTCGTCTCCGCAACCGACGGGCCGATGCCGCAGACGCGTGAGCATATCTTGCTGGCGCGACAGGTCGGCGTGCCGCGCATCGTGGTGTTCCTGAACAAGTGCGATGTCGCTGATGACCTCGAGCTGGTCGATCTCGTCGAGATCGAGCTGCGCGATCTCCTGTCGAAGTACGGCTACGACGGGGACAACGCGCCGGTCATCCGCGGCTCCGCCATCCAGGCGCTGCGCGGCGAGACCGGCCCGCTCGCGGACCAGGCGATCCTGAAGCTGTTCGAGGCGCTCGATCGCTGGATCGAGATGCCTGAGCGGCCGAATGATCGCCCGTTCCTGATGCCGATCGAAGGCGTGCAGTCGATCTCCGGCCGCGGCACCGTCGTCACCGGGCTGATCGAGCGCGGCACCGTCAAGCTCGGCGACGAGGTCGAGATCGTCGGCCTCGGCGAGACGCGCAGATCGGTGGTGACGGGCATCGAGACCTACCGGAAGATTCTCGAGCAGGGGCAGGCCGGCGACAATGTCGGCTGCCTGCTGCGTGGGATCGACCGGGAGGCGGTGCAGCGGGGCCAGGTGCTATCGCGGCCTGGCGCTGCGAAACCGCACCGGGCGTTCCGGGCGGAAGTGTACGTGCTGACAAAGGACGAAGGCGGGCGGCATACGCCCTTCTTCAAGAACTATCGTCCGCAGTTCTACTTCCGCACGGCCGACGTCACCGGCACGGTCCAGCTCGACGACGGCATCGAGATGGTGATGCCGGGCGATAGCGCCGAGCTCACGGTCGAGCTCAACAAGGCGATCGCGCTCGAAGAGCGGTCGCGCTTCGCGATCCGTGAAGGCAACCGCACCGTCGGTGCGGGTGTCGTGACCGCGATCGTGGAATAAGGAATGGGGGCCGGATCAACCGGCCCCCATTCACACATCGAAGAACACCGTCTCGTCCGGGCCCTGCAGATTGATCGTGAAGGCGTACACGACCTTGCCGGCACGCTCGCTGCGCGTGGCGACCAGCGTCTTGCGACGCACCGGAGGCTCGACCAGGTTGAGCACGGGATCGGCGGCGTTGGCGGCCTCCTCATCCGAAAAGTAGAGTCGGGTATTGAGCCCGATATTGATGCCGCGCGCGACGATCCAGACGTTGACATGCGGCGCGCATTTGCGGCCCGCCTTGTCGGTGATCGCGCCAGGCTTGATGGTCTCGAAGGTCACGAGGCCCGTCTCGAAGTCGGAACCGCCACGGCCCCAGCCGCGGAAATCCTGATCCACAGCGCCAGCGGAGCGATCGGCCGGATGGTTGTAGCGGCCAGCCGCGTTGGCCTGCCAGATCTCGAGCAGCACGTCGCGCAGCGGCGAACCAGTGCCGTCGAGCACCTTGCCTTCCAGCGTGACGCGCTCGCCCTGTGTGTTCGGCGTCACCAGCACGTTCGAGAAGTTCTTCTCGAAGATATCGAAACCGGCCATGGCCGGGATCAGGCCGATATGGACGTAGGGCCCGGCGGTTTGCGAGGCGGTTTCCTTGAGATAGTTGAGCGGCTGCGGCATGTGCTCAGTTCCCTTCGGGACGATTTTCGAAATAGGTGGAGCGCTGGCCGCGCAGCACGATGTCGAAGCGGTAGGCGAGCGAGTCGAACGGCGTCGAGGCGTTGAGGTCGAGCGGCGCGACCAGGCGATCGAGCGCGTCCTTGTCCGGGATCGTCGTCAGGATCGGGCAGATCGGGATCAGCGGATCGCCCTCAAAGTACATCTGGGTAATCAGCCGCTGCGCAAAGCCCGAGCCGAACACCGAGAAGTGGATGTGGGCAGGGCGCCAGCTGTTGACGAAGTTGCGCCAGGGATAGGGGCCTGGCTTCACGGTGCGGAAGTAGTAATAGCCGGTGTCGTCGGTCAGGGCCCGACCGCAGCCGCCGAAATTGGGATCGATCGGCGCCAGATACGTGTCTTTCTTGTGCCGGTAACGGCCGCCGGCATTGGCCTGCCAGAACTCGACCAGCGTATTCGGCACACCGCGCCCGGTCTCGTCGAGCACGCGGCCATGGACGATGATGCGCTCGCCGACGGGATCGCCGTCCTTGGCGTAGTTGCGGATCAGATCGTTGTCGAGCGGGCCGAGATCGTTGTGGCCGAACACCGGCCCCGTGATTTCCGAGACCGAGCCTTCCAGCGACAACAGCGCCTGGCGCGGCGAGCGCAGCACGGAGGATTTGTAGCCGGGGGCGTAGGCCGGCGGATGGATGCTGCGATCGCGCTGGAAGAAGCCGCCGTCGCGCGGCGTGAACGGTTCGGGGCTGTTGAGGCGGGGATCCCTGAAGGCTGGCGCCTGGACATTCATCGGCGTTGTCTCTCCCTGTGGCCGCGGCCGGTCCGGGCGCGGCGTGTTGGCGAGACCATGGGCCGGCCTATTCCACAAATAAATAGATCACTTATAATGCAATGCATGAAAGAAATCGATCATTTAGCCCTCGACGGCCACGCCCTCGAACTGTTCCTCGCGGTGCTGGAGGAAGGCTCGGTGACATCAGCCGCGACGCGTCTCGGCCTGACGCAATCCGCCGTCAGCCACGCCCTGAACAAGCTGCGGCGGATTGCCGGCGATCCATTGTTCGCGAAGTCCGGCCGCGGCATCGTCGCGACCGCCCATGCCCAGGCACTGGCCGCGAAGGCACGCGCACTGATCGACGAGATGCGAAGCTTTGCCGGCGGTGTCACCTTCACGCCGGCGAGCGCGCAGCTGTCGCTGACAATCGCTGCCAACGACTTCCAGCGCGACCTGCTGCTGCCGCGCTTCTTCGGACATGTCGCCGCGCAAGTGAAGAACCTGAACCTGCGCGTGATCCCGTCGCAATCGCCCTCGCCTGCGATGCTGCGCGAGAATCGCTGCGACCTCCTGATCACGCCGTTGCCGCCTGTTGGCATCGACATCGTGCAGAAGCGGCTGCTGAGCGATCATTACGTTTGTTATTACGATCCCAAGACGCGCACGGCGCCGTCGAGCCGCGGCGCCTATCTCGCCGCGCGCCACATCACGGTCGTCTATACCGACAATGAGCGGCTCGACTTCGATCGCCGGCTCGCTGCCAATGGCTTCCACCGTGACATCGCCATCTCCGTGCCGAGCTTTTCCGGCGTGCCGTCGTTCCTGCACGGGACGCAGATGCTGGCGAGCATGCCGAGCCTGCTCGCACAAGGCGTGATGGCTGGCTTCGCGCATGCGCGGATTCCGCTGGCGTCGCGCACGCGCACGCTGGCCGAGCTGCCGATGTTCATGGTCTGGCACCAGCGTTACCAGAAGGACCCGGCGCATCGATGGATTCGCGCGCAACTCGAGTTCGTGGCTGCGACGGCCGCCGGCTGAACCGGTCCGGCGGCCCGGGCGATGGCCAGCCCCTCGCCAAACCCACTGGTTGCGCGCGGGCGGCCACGCTAGAATTCGGCCATGACAGTGACCGATATTGCGAGCCGAACCTACAATCACAGCTGGCGGCTGGATCCCATCATCCGCAGCCTGCTTGATACCGACTTCTATAAGCTATTGATGCTGCAGATGATTCGGGAATCGTACCCGGATCAGCAGGTCACCTTTTCGGTGATCAACCGCTCGCGCCATGTGCGCCTTGCCGAAATCATCGACGAGGCCGAGCTGCGCGCCCAGCTCGACCACGCCCGCACCATCCGCTTCAGCAAGAAGGAACTGATCTGGCTTGCCGGTAACACCTTCTACGGCAAGACCCACATGTTCTCGGCGGACTTCATCCGCTGGCTTGCCGAATTCCGCTTGCCCGAATACGAGCTGCGCAAGGTCGAGGGTCAGTACGAAATTCATTTCCACGGCCCATGGACCCACAGCTCGATGTGGGAGATTCCGGCGCTCGCCATCCTCAACGAGCTGCGCTCGCGCGCGGCGATGAAGGGGCGCGGCCGGTTCGAGCTCGACGTTCTCTATGCCCGCGCCAAGGCCAAGCTGTGGACCAAGGTCGAGCGGCTGCGAAAGCTCGAAAATCTGCGGCTGTCAGATTTCGGCACGCGCCGTCGCCACGGCTTCCTGTGGCAGCGCTGGTGCGTGGAAGCGGTGAAGGAAGGGCTGGGTTCGTCCTTCATCGGCACCTCCAACGTGCTGCTGGCGATGGACAATGATCTCGAAGCGATCGGCACCAATGCGCACGAGCTGCCGATGGTCGCGGCCGCGCTCGCCAGGGACGACGAGGAATTGCGCTGGGCGCCCTATCGCATCCTCGACCAATGGCGCCAGACCTATGGCGGAAATCTCTTGATCGCGCTGCCGGATGCTTTCGGCACCAAGGCATTCCTGCGCGATGCGCCGGAATGGGTCGCCGACTGGACCGGATTCCGTCCCGACAGCGCGCCGCCGATCCAGGCCGGCGATGAGATCATCGCGTGGTGGCAGAAGAAGGGCCGCAACCCCAAGGACAAGCTGCTGGTCTTCTCCGATGCCATGGACGTCGGCTCGATCGAGGAGACCTATCACCACTTCGTCGGCCGCGTGCGGCTCTCCTTCGGCTGGGGCACCAACCTCACCAACGACTTCGTCGGCTGCGCGCCGGACGGCACCTTCAATCTCGATCCGATCTCGCTGGTCTGCAAGGTGTCGTCGGTCGACGGGCATCCCGCGGTCAAGCTCTCCGACAATCCGGAAAAGGCGACCGGCATGCCCTCCGAGATCGAGCGCTATTTGCGCGTGTTCGGCGATGCCGGGCGCGTGCGTCAGCCGGTGCTGGTCTAAAGCATGATCCGGAAAAGTGCGCAGCGGTTTTCCGAAAAGATCATGCTCAAACAAAAATCTAAAGCGCGATGACGATTCATCCCGATCTCATCGCGCTTTAGCGACCGTCCAAATTCTCTCGATCGAGTAAATCGCAAGGGTCGGATTCCGCGGCATCGGTACGCCGCTGCCTCAGAGGTTCCGGCTTGGTCGCATTTGCAATTTCGGTTTCACAGCGCTTTCACCCTGCGAGACGGTCGCGTGACATTTTCAGGGCCAGTTAAGCAGCATTCCCGCCTAGATGGAGTTATCAGCGGAACGCACCGTTGGGATCGTTGAGTGATTTGGGGAACGCAAGGTGTTTCGCAGAACGACAACGTCAAGGAAACGCAGCTTCCTGCACGTCATCAAGCTCGTCTCGCCGTTCATCATGGTCGTCGTGCTCCAGGCGACGATCGCGGGATTCAGCCTCGAGTTGATGTCGTCGGTCCGCGCCTATGTCGCGGGCGAGGCGATGTGGTCGCGCTCGCAGAAGAACGCCGTCTATTTCCTCAATCTCTATCTGCATTCGGGCGAGGCCGGCCAGTTCGCGCAATACCAGACCTCGCTCGCTGTCCCGATCGGCGACGAATATGCCAGATGGGCGCTGGAGCAGGACCCTGTCGACATCGAGACCGCACGCATCGGCTTCCTGCAAGGCGGCAACCATCCGGACGATGTTCCCGGCATGATCTGGTTGTTCCGCTACTTCAGCGGCATCAACTTCTTTCAGAAGGCGATCCGGCAGTGGGCAGCCACCGATCCGATGCTGTTGGAGCTCAGCATCTTCGGTGAAGTCATCCGGAGCGAGCTGAAGGATGGCTCCATCCGCAACGCCGATCGCCTGCAATTCCTGTCGTCGCGGCTTTCGGAGCTGAACGCGCAGTTTACCGGACATGCCGAGCGGTTCTCGATCGCCTTGGGCGAAGGCTCTCGCACCATCAAGCTGACACTGACCTGCGTCAACATCGTTACCGCCCTGGCGCTGATCCTGCTTTTGGTCTGGCACACGCGGCGACTGCTGTTGCAACGACAGGCATTCGAGGATGCCTTGCACGCGGAGAAGGAGCTCCTGGCCTTCCAGGCCTCGCACGACTGGCTCACGGGCCTCTCCAACCGCCGCGCCTTCGAGGCCGGCCTGCAGAGCGAGCTGGACAATCACGCGGCGGATTCGCTCGGTCTGATCCTGCTTGACCTCGACCAGTTCAAGAGCGTCAACGACAGCTGCGGCCATCTCGCCGGCGATCGGCTGCTGTGCCAGGTCGCGCAGCTGCTGCAGCAGAAGCGGCGGCCGCAAGATCTGGTCGCCCGGCTCGGCGGCGACGAATTCGCTCTGATCCTGCCGCAGTGCCTGCCCTACGACGCGGTCGACATCGCCGAGCGGCTGCGGCGGTCGCTCGAGCTGTTCAGTTTCGTCTGGGGCGACCGCTGCTTTGCGGTCACTGGCAGCATCGGCGTCGCCTGCATCACCGACGGCAACACCACACTCGAGGAGGCGATGCGTCGGGCGGATGCCGCCTGCTATCGCGCCAAGGAGAGGGGGCGCAACCGGGTTCAGGTCGACAACGGACAGCAGGATGTCGTTGTCGTCCCCCCGAGGCCGCGCGAAGCCGCTCGGGCCTGACGGCAGCCGTCGCAATCATCGCGCCGGCAGGATCCCGAGCCCGACGAGATGCGCGTCCAGGAACTGCGTGACCTGCTGGCGCAGCATCTGCGGCGGCACCGCGACCATCCGCTCTTCGAGGCCGAGCGAGATGATGCCGTGGACCGCCGAAAACAGCGTCCGCGACAACAGCGCGATCTGCACGTCATCCGCATCAGGCAGCACCCGCACCAGGGGCGGATGCATCAGCGCGAAGGCGTCCATCACCATCTGAAGGATGTCATCGGGATACGGACGATCGTCCTCCATCCGGTGCTCGAACAGCGAGCGCAGCAGATTGGCGTTCTCGGCGAAGAAATCGAGATAGGTCTCGGCTAGACCATAGAGCTGGCCGACCGGATCCTCGACCGGAACCCCGCGCAGCCGCGCCGTCAGGGCCTGAACCGTCTCCCTGTTGACCGTCAGGATCACCCCGTCGAAGTCGCCGAACTCGTTATAGACACTGCCGATGGAGCAGCCGGCAGCGTCCGCCACGTCGCGAACCTTCAATGATCTGAGACCCTTAGCTGCAATAATGTCCCGGGCGATCTCCAGGATCTGGAGCCGCCTCCGATTTTTTTTCTGGTCCCGGAGCGATTCTTCTTGAACATTGTTCATTTTCAAGCTACTCATGTGAACATTGTTCAAATTAACTCGGAGACCTGCAAAATGCAAACCCTCGCTGTTGATATCGCCTCCACCTTCGTCGATGACGCCGCGGCCCTGATCAGCGGCTTCGGCCGGACCATCCTGCGGGCTGCGATGGCGCCGATCGATCGGATCGCAAATGCCTGCGACATCGCCGGCGTGCTCGCTGAGCGCCGTGCGACCTTCCAGATGTGGCGTGCCAACCGCGCTCGGACCCGGCACACGGGCCGCCGCGCCAGCGTGCTCAACCGCCTCAACCCCTTTCGCCATCTGGCTCACCTCACCTGAGGACAAGCCGATGTTGCATGCGGGTCCCTTCGAATGCGAACGCCGGCCGCAACAAAGGACTTACTATGTCCTGATATTGCCGGCCGACTCGGCGAAAGTCAGGGACGCTGTTCAGCTTTTCCTATCGGCCCCGGCGATATCCCCATCATCGCGGCATTTCCGCCCGAAGCTGCGGCCGCGACCGGATATTTGCGAACCTAACGAGACAGGCTGGAGACCAACAGGATCGGAGGGACCGAGGGGAACAGAGCAGGCCGGTGACCACGGTCACGCTGCGATCGCTCCTCGCACACTTTTCCGGTCGTGACCTTCGACCCGCAACACAACAACCTCAGGCTGCCTTTCCAAAACAGGACTAGTCATGATCAGGGAATTGATGTCGTCACGCCGCTTTGCGCCGCTGTTCGGGGCGCAGTTCTTCTCGGCGCTCAATGACAACGTGCTCAAGAACGCACTTGTCATCATCCTGCTTTACAGCGCCGCGACCGGCCACGGTGATGCGCTGGTGACGGTGGCAGGCGCCGTCTTCATCTTCCCCTATTTCATCCTGTCCGGGCTCGGCGGCCAGCTCGCCGACAAATACGTCAAATCGGTCGTCGCACGACGCTTGAAGTTCGCCGAGATTTTTGCCGCTGGCTTCGCCGCGGCCGGCTTCTTCATGCATTCGGTGCCGCTGCTGTTCATCGCGCTCGGGCTGTTCGGCGTCATCGCCGCCCTGTTCGGCCCGGTGAAATACGCCATGCTGCCGGACCAGCTCGAAATCGGTGAACTCGCCACCGGCAACGCGCTGGTCGAAGGCGCGACCTTCATGGCCATCCTGCTCGGCACCGTCGCCGGCGGCCAGTTCGTGGCCGGCTCCACTCACATGGGCTGGGTCGCATCGGCCGTGGTCGTATTGGCTCTGTTGTCCTGGGCCTTCGCCTCGCGCATTCCGCAAACGACGCCCTCCGCGCCCGATCTGCCTGTCGATGCCAATCCCTGGACCTCGACAGTCAGCCTGCTCAAGACACTGCATGCCGACCACCGGCTGTGGGACGGCACCGTGATCGTCTCCTGGTTCTGGCTGGTCGGCGCGATCGTGCTGTCGCTGTTGCCGGCGCTGGTCAAGGACGTCGTCGGTGGAAGCGAAGGCGTGGTGACGCTGTGCCTTGCGATCTTCGCGATCGGCATCGCCATCGGCTCGCTGTTTGCGGCCAGCCTCAGCCATGTTCGCCCGAACCTCGCGCTGGTGCCGATCGGCGCCATCATGATGGGCTTTGCCGGCATCGACCTCGCCTGGGCCATCGGTGTCACGGTGAAGGGCAATGACATCGCCGCGGTCGATTTCGCAACCTCGTTCGCAGGTTTGCGCATGCTGATCGACTTCGTCGCCTTCGCGTTCGGTGGCGGCCTGTTCGTCGTGCCGTCCTTCGCGGCGGTGCAGGCCTGGTCGGCCCCGAACGAGCGCGCCCGCATCATCGCCGCCGGCAACGTGTTGCAGGCCGCTTTCATGGTGGTTGGCTCGCTGTTCGTTGCGCTGCTTCAGGCGGCCGGATTGCATGTCGGCTGGATCTTCTTTGGCCTCGGCGTCGCCAGCTTCGGCGCGGTGTGGTTCGTGCTGACCAAGTGGGGCAAGGAAGGCGTGCGCGATTTCGGCGCCCTCTTGTTCCGCGCGCTGTTCCGCACCGAAGTCCGCGGGCTCGAGAACCTGCCGCCTCCGGGCACGCGCATGCTGATCGCGCCCAATCACGTCAGCCTGATCGACGGCCCGCTGCTGCACGCCGTGCTGCCGATCGACGCGAGCTTTGCCGTGGATACCGGCATCTCGAAGGCGTGGTGGGCCAAGCCGTTCCTGCGTGTGGTCAAGCACTACACGATGGACCCGACCAAGCCGCTCGCCGCGCGCGACCTGATCAAGCTCGTTGCCGCCGGTGAACCCGTCGTGATCTTCCCGGAAGGCCGCATCACCGTCTCCGGATCGCTGATGAAGGTCTATGATGGCACCGCGATGATCGCGGACAAGGCCGACGCGGTGGTCGTTCCGGTTCGCATCGAGGGCGCGCAGCGTTCGCATCTCAGCTACCTCACCTCCAGCCAGATCAAGCGCTCGTGGTTCCCGCGGGTGACGGTGACGATCCTGCCGCCGGTCAAGCTGCCGATCGATGACACGCTGAAGGGCAAGGCGCGCCGCAATGCCGCGGGCGCCGCGCTCCAGGACGTCATGATCGACGCAATGGTCAAGAACGCGATGCTCGATCACACGCTGTTCGAAGCACTCGGCCACGCCTATCGCGACCGCGACACCGGCAAGGTGATCATCGAGGACGCGCTCGGCACCAAGCTGACCTATCGCAAGCTGATCCTCGGCGCGCAGGTTCTGAGCCGCAAGTTAGAAGCCGGCACGATGGCCGGCGAGAATGTCGGCGTGCTGCTGCCGAACTCCGCAGGCGTCGCCGTGGTCTTCATGGCGCTGCAGAGCATCGGACGGGTCCCGGCGATGCTCAACTTCTCCGCCGGCCCGGTCAACGTGACAGCCGCCATGACGGCCGCGCAGGTCAAGACCGTACTGACCTCAAGAGCCTTCATCGAGAAGGGCAAGCTCGACAAGCTGATGGCCGCGATCTCGGCGGAAGCGCGTGTCGTCTATCTCGAGGACATCAGAGCCTCGATTGCGACAGCCGACAAGATCAAGGGCATGCTCGACGGCACCGCGCCGCGCGTTGTCCGCCAGGCCAACGATCCCGCCGTCGTGCTGTTCACATCTGGCTCGGAAGGCACACCCAAGGGCGTCGTGCTGTCCCACCGCAACATCCTCGCCAACGCGGCGCAGGCGCTGGCGCGGGTCGACGCCAACGCGAACGACAAGGTGTTCAACGTGCTGCCGGTGTTCCACTCGTTCGGGCTGACAGGCGGAATGATGATGCCTGTTCTGGCGGGCATTCCGATCTACATGTATCCCTCGCCGCTGCACTACCGCATCGTGCCCGAGCTGATCTACCAGACCGGCGCCACGATCCTGTTCGGCACCGACACGTTCCTGTCCGGCTATGCACGTTCGGCGCACGCCTACGACTTCCGCACCCTGCGCCTGGTGATTGCCGGCGCCGAGGCCGTCAAGGACCGCACACGCCAGGTGTTCATGGAGCGCTACGGCATCCGCATTCTCGAAGGCTATGGCGTCACCGAGACGGCGCCGGTGCTGGCGATGAACACGCCGATGGCCAACCGCCCCGGCACCGTCGGCCGCCTGTCGCCGCTGATGGAAAGCAAGCTCGATCCGGTCCCCGGCATCGAGGAAGGTGGACGCCTCTCGGTGCGCGGACCGAACGTGATGCTCGGTTACCTCAGGGCCGAAAATCCCGGCGTGCTCGAAGTGCTCCCCGAGGGCTGGCACGACACCGGCGACATCGTCGCGATCGACGCCGCCGGCTTCATCACCATCAAGGGCCGCGCCAAGCGCTTTGCCAAGATTGCGGGCGAAATGGTCTCGCTGTCGGCGGTCGAAAGCATCGCGACCACGCTGTGGCCGCAGGCCGCGTCGATCGCCGTGTCGATCCCCGACCAGCGCAAGGGCGAGCGCATCGTGCTGCTGACGACGCAAAAGAACGCCGAACGCAGCGCGATGCAGGCCCAGGCCAAGTCGATCGGCGCCTCCGAGCTGACCGTGCCGGCGGCGATCATGGTGGTCGACAAGGTGCCGCTGCTCGGCACCGGCAAGACCGACTATGTCACGGCGACGACGATGGCCCGCGAGCAGGCCGCCCCGGCGGAGCGCGAAGTTGCGTAAGGTCCAACCCATGGCCGTCGCACCGGCGGATACAAGGTGTGACGGCGTGGTGCTGCTTCACGGCATCGGCGTCGGTTCGTGGACCCTGAAGAAGCTGGAGCGAACTTTGCAGCGCCGCAGTTTTGCGACGCTCAATCTCAACTACGCGAGCCGCAAGAAGCCGCTCGAAGCGCTCGCTGAGGACATCCACGCCCCGATCGCTGCATTCGCGGCGCAATGCGACGGGGCGATCCACTTCGTCGCTCATTCCATGGGCGGGCTGGTGACGCGTGTCTATCTTTCAAGGCACCGGCCGGCACGGCTCGGCCGTGTTGTGATGTTGGGGACGCCCAACGGCGGCAGCGAGATCGCTGATCTGTTGAAGGGCTTCGCCGTCTACCGCGCCGTTTTCGGTCCGGCCGGCTTGCAGCTCACCACCGAGCAAGCCCCCGTGCTCACCGCCCTGCCGTCGCCTGACTACGCCATCGGCATCATTGCGGGCTGCCGCACCATCGCGCCGATCGCCTCGACTTTTGTCTTGCCCCGTCCCAACGACGGCAAGGTTTCAGTCGCAAGTGCGAAGTTGTCTGGCATGGCCGACCACATTGTCGTCAAGGCAGCGCACGCGGGGTTACCGCGACACCCCATCGCAATCGAGCAAACCATCGCATTCCTGCACGATGGCCGTTTCAGCTCCGACGAGGCGGCTCACGCCGATGTGCGCCGCTCCTGCGCGTAACGCACCAGCGCCACGAAACGATAGATGCCATGCACGAACTTGCCATAGGGCATGGTGATGAACAGCGCAAACACCGCGCCAAGATGCAACGCCAGCAGCGGCCCCATGGCGGCGGTTTCGCGCAGGATCAGAACCAGCATGCCGGTCACTCCGGTCAGGAACAGCATGGCGATGAAGCCGACATCCATGCCGTAGCTGTTCTGGTCGAGCAGCTCAGGCGCGCGGCGCGATTTGGCGGCGAACAACCCGATGGGGCCGACGACGAGGCCGATGCCGCCGAGCGTGCCGAGCACGACAGGCAGATCCCACCACGGATATGGCGCCTCGCGGCCGAGCAGATAGTGATAGAGCGTTGCGACCGACGTCGCGGCAAAGCACAGCAGGAAGCCGTAGAACGTCAGATGGTGAAAAAGCCTGCGCCGGTCGGCCGGCTTGTCGTCCTCGTTGTAGCAGCCGACGCCGCCGCCATGGAGATAGCGGAGCTCGCCGGCATCGCGGATCGCCTGAAAAATCGAGCCGCCATCGGCCCGGCCGCCGATCGGTGTGCCGATGTCGCGCCAGAACGCGCGCACGCTCATGACCAGCGCAAGGATCGCATAGAGAAACGCGGCGCTGAACAGTGCGGCCATCGCATTATGCGGCATCAGTCTGTAGAAGGCGCCGGGGCCGGAGTGCACGCCGAACAGCACGCTGCGGTCGTTCAGCGCCACGAAACCGAGGATGAAGCCTGCCATGCTCAGTGCGGCAATAATGCTGATGACAAGGCCGTTGCGCGTGAAGGCGCCGGACAGCGCCTGCGGCCAGGCATAGGCGGCATAGGATTCCGCACGCGCGACCGCGAGCGTTTGGGGAACGTTGACGTTGAACTCGTGCGGCGGCGAGAACTGGCAATCGACGTAGCAGGCGCCGCAGGAATGGCAGAGATTGGCGAGATAGTTGAGATCGCCGTCGGAGAAGGCGCGGCGCATCTCCATGGCCGGAAATACCGCGCAAAGACCCTCGCAGTAGCGGCAGGAATTGCAGACCGTCATCAGACGGTCGGCTTCGTCAAGAATTCTAGTTCCGTGCATGTTTCGCCGCTTCCCGTCCTGCGATCCGCCCGAACACGCTGCCGATGGTCATGCCCATGCCGGCGGCGTAGCCCTTGCCGAGCACATTGCCGGCCATGATCTCGCCGGCCGCAAACATGTTGGCCGACGGTTTTCCGTCAGCCATCAGCATTCGCGCCTCCTTGTTCACGCGCGTGCCGAGATAGGTGAAGGTGATGCCGGGCCGCACCGGGTAAGCAAGATAAGGCGGCGTCTCGATCTTGCGCGCCCAGTGTGTCTTGGGCGGCGTGATGCCTTCGGTCACGCAATCGTCGAGGATGGTGTGGTCGAACGTGCCAGGCCGCACCGCCGCGTTGAACTCGGTGATGGTCTTTTCCAGCGCGGCCGGCTCGAGCTCCAGCTTCCCGGCAAGCTCGGCGATGGTTTGACCGGCGATCGGCGGGAACAGCGTCGGCATGAAGCTGGTGACGACGGTGGAGTCAAAAATGATGTAGGCGATCTGGTCGGGCTGCGCGGCAACCAGACGGCCCCAGATTGCGTAGCGCTTCGGCCAGATGTCTTCGCCCTCATCGTAGAAGCGCTGTGCGTGCTTGTTGACGACGATGCCGAACACCACCGAGTCATGCCGCGTGATGATGCCGCCGTCGAATTTCGGCGCACGAGCATCGATCGCGACCGCATGGCACTGGGTGGGATCGCCAACCTCCTGCACGCCCTTGTCGAGCAGCATTTTCAGGATCGAGCCGCGGTTATAGGGCGTGCCGCGGATCAGGAAATTGTCGGCGGCCTCGCCCCAATATTGCTTCAGCCATTCGATGTTGGCCTCGAACCCGCCGGCCGCTGCGACCAGCGAGGTCGCCCGGATCTCGGTCTCGCCGTCAATCGGCCGCTTGAGGCGGGCGGCGAGGAACATGCCGTCCTCGATGACGAGATCGGTGACCTCGGCGTCGTATTCGACGTCGACGCCAAGCTGTTCGGCGGTGAGATAGAGCGCGTTGAGCATCGCGCGGCCACCGCCGAGGAAGAAGGAGTTGGTGCGGCCGAGGCTCAGCGTGCCGCCGAGCGAAGGTTGCCAGCGCACGCCCTGCTCCACGATCCAGTTGAGGATATCCTTGGACTCGCGGATCATGTGGCGGGCGAGCACCTCGTCGGTCTGCCCGCCGGTGACGCGCAACAGGTCCTCCCAAAACTCGTCCTCGGTGTAGGGACCGGTGAGGATCTCGGTCGCCGCGTCATGGGCGCAGCGCATGTTGCGGGTGTGGCGGGTGTTGCCGCCGCGATAGAATTTTGGCGCGCCTTCGAGCACCAGCACGGAGGCGCCGCCGCGACGGGCGCTGATCGCCGCGCACAGCGCCGCGTTGCCGCCTCCGATCACCAGCACATCATATTTGTTGCCCATGCCGTCTGCCCGATGCGACGAAGTTGGAAACATTCTGCCCGCCGGCGGTCTCGGTCAAGCCGAGAGGCCATTGCGTACTTTTGTATACAAAGATATACAGAAGCGGCGCAAGCGGCATCTGTGCATGGGCCGGATGCGTTACGAGCTTGAGGATTCATGGCCAAGCGCCCGGCTAAAGCAGGCGGATCGATCGCGCGCGGCGGTGGCCTCGCGCTCGGCGAAGCCGTGTTCCGCTCGCTCTGCGAGGCGCTCCAGGCCGGCAACTACCGCGCCGGCGACCGCCTGCGCGAGGAGGAAGTCGCGCAGCGGCTCAAGGTCAGCCGCACGCCGGTGCGTGAGGCCCTCGGCCGCCTCGCGGCGCGCGGCTTCGTCGAGCCCGCCGGCGGCCGCGGGCTGATCGTGCGCAACCTCGACATCTCCGAAGTGCTCGAGCTCTACGCCATGCGCGAGATCATGGAAGGCGCCGCCGCGCGCCTCGCCGCCGAGCACGCATCGGCACCGGAGATCGACGCGCTCAGGGATATCGAACAGGCCTTTGTCGAAGCGCCCGCGACCGACGCCGCCGAGATGGCAAGACTCAACCGTGCCTTCCACGAAGCGATCTGCCGCGCCGCGCGCAACCGCTATCTCGACAATGCCTCGCGCGAGCTGCAGGACTGGATCGCCCTGCTCGGCCCGACCACCTTCACCGTGACGGGTCGACCCTCGACCAGCCACCGCGAGCATCAGGCCATAATCGAGGCCATCGCCGCCCGCGACGGCGACAAGGCCGAGCAGCTTGCGCGCGCCCACATCCGCGAGGCGCTGCGCTGCCGGCTCAAGCTGCTGCAGAAGCAGTAGGGCCTGTACTCATGAACGTCAGCTTCCGCGGGTTACGCGGAAGTCGCTCCGTTTGGCCTGCATCGACTGCTTATGGACCCATAGGCGACGTCAGGCTGTCAGTGGCTGCCTCCAGCCAGGCCAATTCGCCTCTTCCGGAACGATGGCCTAGCCCGATAAGATGCCGTCGAGGACCGGGGGGCAGATATGGCGTGGGCATCAAGGTCAGGCGGCAAAAAGAGAAAGGCGAAAGCCCGCCAGCCAGGTCGGGCCAAAGGCCCAAAGACAGCTAAAACCGCAAAAGTCAGGACCGCGAACGCTACGCGCCGCAATGCCCCAATGGCCACGCCGCGCAAGCGTCCTTTGGTTGCTGATTTGACCAGGGAGCTGGGCGAAGCACGCGAGCAACAGGCGGCGACCGCCGAGATTCTGCGCGTGATCAGCCAGTCGCCGACCGACGTAAAGCCCGTACTCGACGCAATCGTGCTGAGCGCCGCGCGGTTGTTTCGCTGCGACCTGGCGTTCTTCTTGCGGTGCCATGGCCCCACCTTCTCGCAGGCAGCCCTGGTGGGATCGGATGGATCGCACATCCCCCTCGATCCTGCGGCTTTGCGGATCGACCCCGAAATCAACTTCCCGTCACGCACCATCGTCAGCAAGAAAAACCTGCATTTGCCGGACTGGTCGGCGATCGATCTGCCCGAACACGAGCGCCGCATTCACGAGACATATGGCATCAATTCGTCGCTGTTCCTGCCTCTGCTGCTGCGTGGGGGCGAATGTTTTGGCCTACTTGCGCTCGCCAGCAAACACCCCCGCATATTCGGCAACAGCGAGATTTCACTGGCCGAATCCTTCCGCGACCAGGCCGTGATCGCCATCGAGAACGCCCGCCTGTTCGACGAGGTGCAGGCCAAGACGCGCGATCTCACCGAAGCCCTCACCCACCAGACCGGCAGCAGCAATATTTTGCGCGTCATTGCCTCCTCGCCGACCGACGTGCAGCCGGTGCTGCAGGCCATCGTGGAGAGCGCCTGCGAGCTGTGCGAGGCGACCGACGCGACCGTTTGTCTGAGGGACGGCGACAGCCTCGTCTACAACGCTCACCATGGCCCGATCCCGGTGGTGCTCGGGCGACATGTCATCAGCCGCGGCTTTGCCGCAGGCCGCGCAATCGTCGACCGCGCACCGGTCCACGTGCACGACGTGCTCTCCGAGGAAGGCGACGAGTTTCCGGGCGCGAAGGAATGGTCGGTCGCCCAGGGCGTTCGAAGCCTCCTCAGCGTGCCGCTGATGCGCGACGAAGAAAGCATCGGAGCGATTCTGTTGCGCCGGAGGGAGGTGCAACCGTTCACCGACAAGCAAATCACCCTGCTGCAGACCTTCGCCGACCAGGCGGTGATCGCGATCGGCAATGTGCGTCTCTTCGAGGAGGTGCAGGCCAAGACCCGCGATCTCCAGGAATCGCTGCAATTCCAGACCGCGAGCGCCGAGGTGCTCAAGGTCATTAGCCGCTCGCCCGACACCCTGCAGCCGGTGCTCGATTGCATTGCAGAAACCTCGTGCGAGCTGTGCGGCTCCGACGGGGTCACGATTTTCCTGCTGCGGGACGAGATGTTCCATTTCACCGCAGTCTCGGGCGCCGTGCCGAAGCACCTGGAACTCCTGCGGTCCAATCCGGTGCCAAGCGATGATCCGACCTCCGTGTTTGGGCAGCTCGCGCTCAAGAAGCAGACGCTCCACTACCCCAACGTCACGGACGCTCGCGAACTGGATCAGGCTCGCATCAGCCTCGGCGGACCGCGGGCGCTGCTGCTGGTGCCGCTGATACAGGATGGCGACGTCCTCGGCATCATTGTCCTGCGCCAGTCACACGAGCGGCCTTTCACGCCGCGCCAGATTCAGGCGATCGAGACATTCGCCGACCAGGCCGTGATCGCGATCTCGAACGTCAATCTGTTCGACGAGGTGCAGGCCAGGACGCGCGATCTCGAAGAGTCGCTCCAGCAGCAGACCGCCACCGCCGAAGTGCTTCAGGTGATTTCGTCGTCGATGGGCAACGCGCAACCGGTCTTCGAGCAAATGCTGGAAAAGGCAACGCGCGTGTGTGGCGCAGAATTCGGGCTCATGGGCCTCTTCGACGGAGAGGTGTATCGACGGGCCGCGGTGTACAACGTACCGCCGGCGTTTGATGCCGCCGTACCGAAGGAGTTTCGCCCGACCCTCGACAGCGGGCTCGGAGCCGCTCTCCGGACGGCGCAGGTCTTCAAGACCTACGATCTTAGCAAAAGCGAGCAATATCTTTCCAGGAGCCATCCGGCGATAGTTGCGATGGTGGAAGTCGCGGGCGTACGCACCCTCGTCATTGTGCCGATGTTGCGGGACGCAAAGCCGATCGGCGCGATATCGATCTACCGCAAGGAGGTCAGCCCGTTCAGCGATAGACAGATCGAGCTTCTGAAGAATTTTGCAAACCAGGCCGTGATAGCCATCGAGAACGCGCATCTTTTGAACGAGCTGCGCCAACGAACCACAGAACTATCGCAATCCCTCGACGACCTCCGCTCCGCACAGGACCGCCTGATCCAGACCGAGAAGCTCGCCTCCCTCGGCCAGCTCACCGCCGGCATCGCCCACGAGATCAAGAATCCGCTCAATTTCGTCAACAATTTCTCGGCGCTGTCGGTCGAGCTCACCGACGAGCTGAACGATCTCCTGAAAGGCGCAAAAATTTCCGAGGACATCAGCAAGGAGGTCGACGAATTGACCGGCCTTCTGAAGGACAACCTCGGCAAGGTGGTGCAGCACGGCAAGCGTGCCGATTCCATCGTCAAGAACATGCTGTTGCATTCGCGCGAGGGGTCTGGCGAGCACCGGGCGGCCGACATCAACGCGTTGGTGGAGGAAAGCCTCAATCTGGCCTATCACGGCGCGCGCGCCGAAAAGCCGCATTTCAACGTCACGCTGCAGCGCCATTTCGATCCTGATGCGGGCATGCTCGAGGCCTTTCCGCAGGAAATCACCCGGGTCTTGCTGAACCTGATCGCGAACGGCTTTTATGCTGTGAGCAAGCGCAAGGCCGACAACGATGGCGCGGTGTTCGAACCGGTCGTGAGCGCGACGACAAAAGGCTGCAGCGACCATGTCGAAATCCGCATCCGCGACAATGGCACCGGCATTCCGCCCGAGGTGAAGGAGAAGATGTTCAATCCCTTCTTCACGACCAAGCCGGCCGGCGAAGGCACCGGGCTCGGGCTATCCATGTCCCATGACATCATCGTGAAACAGCATGGTGGCACGATCGATGTCGTGACCGAGCCGGGCCAATTTACCGAGTTCACGATCATATTGCCGCGCACCAAAATTCTTTCAGGCAAGTTCAGAGGTTAGAGGTGAGCATTCTCGTTCTCGTGGTGGATGACGAGCCCGACGTCGAGGCCCTGTTCCGCCAGCAATTTCGCCGCGACTTGCGCGCGCAACGTTTTGTCATGGACTTTGCCAATTCGGCGGCGGACGCGCTGTCGCGCATCGCCTCTACCATCGGGCAGTCGCTGATCTTGATCCTGTCCGACATAAACATGCCCGGAATGACCGGCCTCGAGATGCTGCCGAAGGTGAAAGAGATGCGCCCCGAGGTCCCCGTGATCATGATCACGGCGTATGGCGATGCCGACACCATCCGCAGGGCGCTGGAGAGTGGTGCGTCGGGGCTGCTCACCAAGCCGATCGATTTCAAGGTGTTGCGCGAGGAGATTGACACCAGGTTGGCGCAGGTGGAATAGTCCGGTGCCGGCTGTCAGGGGTAGACCGGACCTAACTTAAACCGGGCAAAACCGTCGCGATTGACCCGGAGCCGACCTTTGCCGTTCTTGTTCAGCGCTGGGTCGGCTGTTTAATCCCATTCAACGGGTGGTACTGTCCGTATTCGACCCGGGTGTCCTAAGTTGATCAGCCGCTGTTCCAATTTGATTTTTGGCACGAACTGCATAGGCTTTCGGCCTTAATCCATGTTGATTTTTGGCATGGGCAGGGAACTACTGTTTCGGGTAGTTGCTTTCGCGGCCGGGGCGGTCACAGTCGCCGCCGCAGCGACCCTCTTGTTTGGATTTTGAAAGAGTATGGCCGCCTCATTCAGCCCACGCTGGGTGGACTTCGGCCGCTTGCGAGAAGCAGGCGTTGCCGCGTCAAGGCGCGCTCATTACTTCAAGATGATCGATGCGGCCTTGATTACGGGCCAGCGCAATTAAAAACTGATCCAATGCGACTTCTGATTCAACATCTAAGGCGACCGTCCCGGCAAACAGAATCGCCGGAGCAACGTTGTTGTTGGCCGGTTTCGGCAATTGATTTAGCTGCATAATTCCCCCAATAATTCCACCATTAGCTAGGTCAATATTTATCCGACAAACGGTCGGATTTCATTTTGTATCGAGAAATAATGACTGAACGAGACTCCTCCCTCTTGGCAGCACAAATCAGGGCGGCGCGCGGATTGCTGGGGTGGTCGCAGGCTTACCTAGCTGAAGGCTGCAACATGCACCGCGGCACGCTGGCCGACCTTGAAGGCGGCAAGCGTGAGCCGCACAAAGCGACGCTTTTCGTTCTAATGAACGAGCTAGCGGCAGCAGGAATCGTCTTCACCGAAACCGGTGTGCAATTCCGGAAGTGGCCGCCGAAGAAGGAATACATTCCGATAGGAATCAAGAACCGGAAGAAGTAGCTGCAACAGACTGCTCGGTCGCCAGCCGCACTATCAACGTGAACGTCGCCCCGGGATAGCGCGTCCAAACCTCAATATCTGACGTGACGGTCAGATAGCCTAAGAAGCACCTGTATCGGCCGGCGCATTTAACCCAAAGCTTCCTAGTTAATTTCAATTATATCCTAACTTGCCGTTAAGGGGCATACTCCTCCAATGCCAGGGCCCTTGAAATCTACATGTCCTAACTGTGCGGCTGAATATCGGGTCAAACGCACCGAGATGGAGCCCAGGTTTGACAAGCCGTTGCTTTGCTCTAGTTGCGGCGGCCCTCTCAGAAACCGCGATGGTAGATTTTCGCTAGAATACTTCCGGCTCAAGGGTGCAGGTCTGAACAAGAACGGTCGCCAACCAAGGTTACGATGATGAAGAAAGGCGACGTGACCTGCCCCGATTGCTCTGCTGGTTACCGGCGCATCGAACTGGAATCCAGAACGGGACGCGCCGGTCATTACAGTCATTACAAATGTCTCGTCTGTGATCGCGTACTGGAAGTGTTCGACGGCTCTAGCGAGGTTGCATATCGGCTTACAGTAGTACCGTCAGAGTTGCGGCCTGCAAGGCGATAGGCCGCCCCAGTTGGTAGCTCTCCGAAGCGTACACGACACAAAACTGTGGCACTAAGTTGTGCAGGATATTCTGCACTGGAGATTTGCGTTAGACTCACCGGGGCTGGAAAGCCGCCGCTCGCGCTAACTTTAAATGGGCGGCGTTTTTGTGAAGCTGAATCTCTCAGTTCGCTGGCTTAAAGAAATAGAGAACGACCTCGATTCAGTTACGGCGAAGACAATAACAAACTGCCTGCACAATTGACAGACATACAACTTCTCGCGGGGCGTCATGGTCTTGCAACACTGCGGACAAGTCAGGAGGGCTGCCTGCCTGTTGCCACTGGTATATTTCGGCGGCGGCAAATGACGATATGCTCTCATCCGACGCTCCAACGCGAAAAAGCTCCCCGCCCACCTTGGAACCGCGTGAGCGGGGAATGCGCATTGAGCGACGGCATCGTCGCTCACGAGAAAGCTAGCTGTCGTCAGTGACGATTGGCCAAGTGGAAGGAAGAGCATCCAATCTATCACTCAGACGCTTGGCATATCGAGCGCTACAAGTGCGTGCCGGGGGACTACAAGGTAGTTACCCGTCATAAAGCCTAAAGGACGGGCGCTTACTCACAATCAACTTAAAGACCGTGAAGTCGCTGGGTCTCGAAAATAGCCCAATCTCCTCGCTAAGGCTGACGAGGTGATCGAGAAGGGCTCACTAATGCAGCGCCGCATCAGTCCGTTTCTGGCCCCATCAGCGAAGTTGCGCCGCGTCTGACAGAGGTCCGCTCATCGCGCCGTGGCGGGCAGATTTTCTCAACCTGAGTTCTTCGCATTTTGATAAATGGGGTGGCCTGGTTCAAGCGCCTCCGCCTGAGCGGAGGGACGAGGCCACCGAGGGCGTTGGCCGAGCTAGCTAGGCCGCATTCAAACCGTCTAATCTTGAAAGGAAAGTCCTCAGGATCGGCGAAGCGTTGGCGCGATGATAGCCGACCGTCACGTCGATGGTCGGCGGTTCTCCTTCGAGCGGCAGGCTCACCACAGACCAGGGCAGAAAATTCTTGGCCGACGCCGGCAAGATCGCAACCCCGCGGTTGGATGAGACGAGGGAGATCGCCATCGCATAGTTGTCGATCTCGAATGCCGGTACGATTTCTATCCCCCTTCGCTGGAGGTAACCGGCAATGACGGCGCGCAGCACACGCGGCACTTTCGATATGCCGATATAGGTTTCGCCGACCAAATTCTTCGGATCGAAAGTCTTTCGCTGCGCGAGCCTGTGATCGCTGGGCAGAACCGCGACCAAGGGCTCCTGCGCCACGACCTTGAATTCGATGTCGGGCATGGTTTCTGAGCGGACGAATGCGACGTCCAGCCTGCGGTGCGCGAGTTCCTCCAGTAGCGCCGCCGAGTGATCGCTGGATACACGGATTTCGATGTTGGCCAGTTCGTTGCGCAACAGTCCGGTCGCGCGCGGCAGCCACTCGACCTCCTGTCCGGTGGTGAAGCCGATTGCGAACACTTGCTTGCTTGGCTGGGCCGCGCGGCGAGCGCCTTCGGTGGCGGCTTCGGCCTGCATCAGCGCCAGACGAGCGTGATCGAGAAACACCTTGCCGGCTTCCGTGAGCTCCACGCCGCGGACGCTGCGCCTGAGAAGCGGCACGCCAACCTCATATTCGAGGTCGCGGATCTGGCGGCTCAGGGACGGCTGAGCGGTGTTGAGCCGCTTTTCGGCGGCCACCGTAAGGCTTCCCTCCTCGGCGACGGCGACGAAATAGCGGAGATGGCGAAGCTCCATTCCATGCTCTCCAGGTATGGATGGGAAACTTACAAAGTCTTTTTCAAATGCGCTAGGCGGGTCCAAATAGCTCCCAACAGCAACGAGACATCTGCTTCTGACCATGCCCTTTGGGCAGGGACCGGGTGGCTTGTGCCCAATTTCGAGGAGCTTTCGCCATGTCCGCCCCCGTCGTCCTCATTACCGGAGCTCTGACCGGCATCGGCCGCGCCACCGCCATCGCCTTCGCCAAACAGGGCTCAACCGTGGTCGTTTCCGGCCGCCGAGAGGCCGAAGGCCGGGCACTTCAGGCTGAGCTCCGGAGCCTCGGCGCCCAAGCGGCCTTCATCCGAGCCGACGTGCGACATGAGGATGACATCGGTTTTCTGGTCGACCAGACGGTCGCGCGTTTCGGCCGGCTGGATGTCGCGGTGAATAATGCCGGCACCGAGGGCACGCCGGGGTCGGTGATCGCGACCACGCTGGAAAGCTATGCCGCGATGTTCGACACCAACGTGCTCGGCACCCTGCTCAGCCTGAAGCACGAACTCAGGGTCATGCAGCCTCAGGGGTCGGGCAGTATCGTCAACATTTCGTCCACCATGGGCGAGCGCGGCGCGGCCAACCTGTCGCTCTACGTCGCCAGCAAGCACGCTGTTGAGGGCCTCACCAAATCCGCGGCACTCGAAGCGGCCGCGTTCGGCGTCCGCGTCAACGCGGTGGCGCCGGGGCCGACAGATACCGCGATGCTCGATCGCCTGACCGGCTCGCCCGACAAGAAAGCGGCCTTCTACGCCGCCGTGCCGCTCAAGCGTGGCGCGAGACCAGAGGAGATCGCCGACGCCGTCGTTTTCGTCGCGTCCGAGAAGGCCTCGTTCATCACAGGCCAGATCGTACGGGTCAACGGCGGCAAGACCGCAAGCTGAATCGATCACATCGTCTCGGACACAAAGGAATTCTGCCATGACCACGCATACACACCAAACTGCGCCCACCCAATTCGTCGAAACCAACGGAATCCGCTTCGCCTATCGTCGCTTCGGCAAGACAGGCGGCGTTCCGATCGTCATGAACATCCATTTCCGCGGCACCATGGACCATTGGGATCCGGCCGTGACCGACGGGTTGGCGGCGCAACGTGAGGTCATCCTGTTCGACAATGCGGGCATCGGCGCCAGTTCGGGCGAGACCCCGGCGACCATCCCGGGCATGGCAACAGACGCCATCGCCTTCATCAGGGCGCTCGGGATCGGCAAGACCGACGTCCTCGGCTATTCGGTCGGCGGCAAGGTTGCCCAGGAGATCGCCGTGCAGGCGCCCGACCTGGTGCGCAAGCTGGTGCTCGTGGGCACCGGGCCGCGTGGTGCCGACACCGCCGCCAGCAAATCCGCAGAGATCTTCTCTGCCACCTACGACCCGCCCGAACATCTCTGGATCGCCGCGCATTTCCTGCCCAACGCAGCCGGTCGCGCGGCCGGACGGAAGTACCTCGAGCGCAAGTTCCGCCGCAAGGATCGCAGCCCGGAAGTGAGCGAGACGTCCGCCACGGCGCAGTACGCGGCGATCGTCAAGTCGAACGAGAAGACCGATGGCGTCTGGGATTACCTGGCCGATATCCATCATCCAGCTCTGGTGGTCGACGGCAGCAACGACCTGATCATCCCAACGATCAACGGCTTCACGTTGCAGCAGCGCCTGCCGAACGCGCAACTCATCGTCTATCCGGATTCGAGTCACGGGCCTCAGAACCAGTACCCGGAGATCTTCGTGGCCCACACCGCCATGTTCCTGGATGCGTAGCGAACCCCGAGTGGTCGAGCCGGTCGGTTGCGCTTCCGGCATACCCGACCGGCGCCGCTGATTTCCTAGAAGGAAGATCATCATGAAATCGTGCTGTGGAAAGACCGCGCTCGTCACCGGCGCCTCGCGCGGCATCGGACGCGCCGCCGCCCTGGCACTCGCCAAGGCGGGAGCCCAGGTCCTCGTTCACTACGGACGCGGCGCCGCGGACGCGCGCTCGGTGGTCGACGAAATCAGGGGCGACGGAGGCAAGGCCGAGGCGATCGGCTTCGATCTCTCGGATGCTCAAGGCGCGCATAAGCTCGCCGCCAAGGTCCGCGAGATCGTCGGCGAACGGCTCGATATCCTGGTCGCCAACGCCGGGGTGGCCAAAGCCGCGACGATCGAAGAGACCACGATCGGGGATTTCGACGAGCTTTTCGCCGTCAACGTGCGGGCTCCGTTCTTTCTGGTTCAGCAGTTGCTGCCGATCCTGAAGGAGGGATCCAGCGTCATCTTCACCTCTTCGCTCGCGGCGCACGCGGCCGTGGGAGAGCTCGCCGCCTACGCGGCCACCAAGGGAGCCATCGACACCCTGGTCAAGCACTTCGCCCTGGTCCTTGGAGCGAAGGGCGTGCGGGTCAACGCGGTCGCGCCCGGCGTGGTCGAGACCGACATGTCCAGTTTCGCCAGGACAGAGGCTGGCCGCGATTTCACCCTGTCTCTGCAGGCGCTGAAGCGGGTGGCGCAGCCCGACGACATCGCCGGCGCCATCGCCTTCCTTGCCTCCGACGCCGCGCGCTGGGTGTCAGGAGACACGCTGCGGGTGGATGGCGGATCGAAGCTTTGAACGACAACAGCGATCGAAAGCAAACATCATGACCGAACGAACGATCAGGATTCCCGGCCCCGATCACCCGATCACCATCGAACATTCGACCGATGCGATCTGGACCTATGAAGCGCCCTATGAGGCGGTCGTCGACATCAACAGCCATCTCGCTTTCTACCCCGACCGCGTCGATGCGATCGAGGAACAAGCCGCCTGAGCGGCATCTTCAAGGAGTAGTCGTCATGTCCAAACTCAATGGCAAAGTCGCCATCGTCACCGGAGCGTCGAAAGGCATCGGTGCGGCCGTCGCCAAGACCCTCGCCGCGCGCGGCGCAGCGGTCGTCGTCAACTACGCGTCGAGCAAGGCCGGCGCGGAAGCCGTCGTCAAATCGATCACCGCCTCGGACGGCAAGGCAATCGCCGTCCAAGGCGACGTATCCAAGGCGGCGGAAGCAAAGGCCCTGGTCGACGCTGCCATTGCCGCATACGGCCGCCTCGACATCCTGGTCAACAACTCGGGCGTCTACGAATTTGGCCCTCTGGAGTCGGTCACCGAGCTGCAGTTCCACAAGATGTTCGACGTCAACGTGCTTGGTTTGCTGCTGGTGACGCAGGCCGCGGCTCCCCACCTGCGCGAAGGCGGGAGCGTCATCAACATCGGCTCGGGGGTCACCGCAATCACCCCGCCCCAGACGGCAGTCTATACCGCCAGCAAAGGCGCGGTGGACGCCATCACCGGCGTATTGGCCAACGAACTTGGACCGAGGAAAATCCGGGTCAACACCGTGAGCCCCAGCCTCACCGAGACCGAAGGTACGCAGAGCGCCGGCATGCTTGCCTCCGAGTTCGAAGCCGGCATCGTCGCCCAGACGCCGCTCGGCCGCCTCGGACAGCCGCAGGACATCGCCGACGTCGTCGCCTTCGTGGCCTCGGACGATGCACGCTGGGTCACCGGTGATAAAATTTCGGCCGGCGGCGGTCTGCGCTGATGGGAGAACGTCACGTCGGCCTCCGCTCCTCGGGCGGCCGACGTTTCCCGCCGAAAATGGTCCTGAGCCGCCGAGCCAGTTTTTGGGTCTCGCTCGCCGTCTCGATGCATACGCTTTGGACGAGCGCTGCACCGGCTCTCAGCTATCGGCTCTATGCCGAGGAATGGCAGCTGTCGCCCCTGCAGACGACGAGCGTGTTCGCGATCTATCCGATATTCGTCGTCGCTACGCTGGTTTGCCTGGGCGGCCTGTCGGATCACGTCGGGAGACGCCGGACCATGCTTGCCGCACTCGTCTTTTCCCTGATCGGCGCCTTGACGCTGGCGTGGGCTCTCGATGTCGAATGGCTTCTTGCGGCCCGCGCGGTGATGGGGATCGGGGTTGGCCTTGCGAGCGGCGCATCGACGGCCGCCATCCTCGAGTTCAGTCCGAGCGGCGATCCTGAACGTGCCGCTTCCGCGACCAACCTGGCGCAGGCGATAGGCTTCGCCACTGCGCTCATTCTCGGTGGAGCCCTCATTCAGTACGCGCCTTATCCGCTGCGGCTCGACGTCGTCGTTCTCGCGGTGGTCATCGGCATGCTGATCGTGGCAGTCTGGCTCCTTCCCCGTCAGGTCGCGAGCCTAAAGGCATGGTCTCCCCGAATGCCGCGCGTGCCGGCAAGCATTCGGAAAGAATTCTGCTTGGCAGGGATCGGCGCCGCGACGGCGTTCACCAGCGGCGCCGTCCTCCTCTCGCTCGGAGGTCAAGTGGCGCACGATCTCGTCGGCTCCGCCAACGAGTTGACAAATGGCGCTGTGCTCGCAAGTTTCGCCATCGTATCGGCTGTGGTCACCGGCGCTGCAAGGAAGCTGGCGCCGCGAACTGCCTTCTTCCTGGGTTCGGTCACGACCATGTTCGCCGTCCTCCTCCTGTGGTTGGCGACCAACGGTCATTCGCTAAGCGCTTTGCTCGCTTCGACCTCTTTGGCGGGAATCAGCTATGCGCTTTTGTTTCTTGGCGCGTTGACGTTGCTCAACGCCGTCGCACCGGCAGACAGCCGCGGCGGCGTTCTTTCGACCTTCTATCTCGTCGGCTATCTCTGCATGGGTTTTTGCGTCCTCGCACTGGGTGTGGTCGCCCGGGCGTCGGGACTGGCGACAGCAGTCGCTGCAGCATCGTTTGTACTTGCTTCGCTAGGAGGCGCGACATGCCTTTTCGCCGCGATGCGCTTCCCAACTCTGGCCGAATGACGTCTCATGGGCACGCCGCCCGCGGACCGTCAGCATTTGACCCAAGGCGGGCATCAGACGGAAGCATGCGTCCTCGTGTGCCAGCTCAAAAAACATTCCAAGCAGTACACGACTTGCCGTAGAATGAGGCGGAGCGGCGCTCCGTTCGCACATTTCTCGGGTTCGGATGGAGATTCTTGAAATACACAACTCTATCGTTGCTCGTTGCAACTTTTACGGCTCTGGCTTGCTTCGTAGTGGTCCCCATCATCGGTCTCTTTATGCTGAGCGTGGTTCGCCCCGGTAGCGTAACGTTGTCAGCAGGCGTTCCGCGGCTTTCAGATCGTCCGTTTCCCGGCCTTCGACGAACCATGTGAATACCGGCTCAAGCACGGAACGGGCGTTTTCGCGCCGTCCATGGTCGGTCATCAGCTTCGCCAGATCCGTTGCAGCGCGCAGCTCGCTGGTACGTGCACCCTGCTGACGGCTGAGCTCGATTGACTGGATAAAGAGTATTTCTGCCTCCTCGACGCGAGGCTGAGGCATTGAGAGAAGAAAGGCACCCTTCACGCGCAGCAATTCGGGCATGTAGATTAAATCGCCATTTTCATCGACCTGACGTATGCCATCGTCGATCAGCCCCAAGCCTTCGGTAAATCGGCCGGTCGCGACGAACCCTTCCGCGAGCGAGACATTGAATGGTGCAGTCATCAGCCCGTAGCCTGCCGCGGGAAGCTCCCGCATGCAGCTCTGCAATACATCGACTCCGTTTTGCGGCTCGCCGCGGCGGATCGCCAGGACGGCTTCGAGCCCGCGTCCGACTATCGTATGTGGCGCCATGGAATGCGACTGGGCATTGGAGATGTACCGATCGATGATTTTCTCGACGGTTGTCAGGTCACCGATCCGGAGAAACAGCAGGAAGGCGCGTATCAAGAGAATGCTCAGTGTTGCCGGATGCTCGATGTGCCGAGCATCCTCAAGCACCAGACGCGCCAATTCGGCGGCCTGTTGCGGATAGCCCTGCTGGTACAGCGTATGCGCCAAACCCATGCGAGCCGGCGGCACGATGTCAAAAGCAAAATAGGCCCTGCCGCTATGCCGTGCATGCGATCGATTCTGTAACGTGGCCTCAAACTCCATGCGGGAGCCGTCGAGGTCACCGACCAGATAGAGTGCGGTCGCCAGCATGAAGTGCGCTGACGCAAATGCGGCGGGATCACCAATGACCTTGGCGACGGCTGAGTTGCGCCGTGCGCATTGCAGCGCCATCCGGCAATTCCCGTTTCGAAAGTAAAGGATGTTCAGCGCGCCGAGTAACCAAATTTGATAGAGGACCTCGCCGCAATGCTCTGCAAGGGCAAGCGCCCTATCCAGGGCCGCCTGCGCTGCATCGCCCCCCCGCGTATACATCAGTGAATAGCCCAAGCTGGCCTGCAGGCGCATTTCATCGGCCGTTCCGCGCCTGTTGTTGTTGAGGACCAGCAGCGCCTGCTCCGACCAACGATGACATTCAGGCAGCATGAACGTCGCCAGCAGAACCGGCCCGGCGGCGACGGCAAGTCCGATGGCGATGTCGACTTTCTCGGTACCGCGTGAGAAGGCCCATCCGAGCGCTGCGCGCATATTGTCGAGATCCCGCACGTAACGCGGCAGAAAGTCAACGAAAGGGCCCTCGGCGGCGCGTGCAAACAGATCGCGAAAGAACACCGCGTGCCGGTGAGCCATCTCTTCTGCTTCACCGCTCTCGGCCAGCTTGTCCAGCGCATAGGCCCTGATCGTATCGAGCAATCGCCAGCGACCAAAGGGTGCTAATGCATCCAGGGAAACCAGCGATTTGGCGGCGAGGCTCGCGATTCCCTCGGCAACCGTGGCGGTCGTCATGCCGGCATCGCCCATCACCGCCGCCGCCGCCTCGAGCGTGAACTCGCCCGCGCAGATGGCCAATCGACGCAGCAGGACCCGTTCTGACTCCGGCAACAGCTCGTAGCTCCAGTCCAGCGCCGCGCGCAGGGTTTGATGCCTGGGTAGGGCCGTTCGACGGCCGGCTGTCAGGAGGCTGAAGCGATCACCGAGAAGGTCGGCCGTCTGCCGCAGTCCCAGCATCGCGACGCGCGCCGCCGCAAACTCGATGGCCAGCGGAATGCCGTCGAGGTGCCGGCAGATCGCGGCAATGAGCGGCAGATTTTCCGGGGACGCCGAGTTGCCGGCGTCGAGGGCGACCAGTCTGGCATTGAAAAGCTGAACCGCGCTGTACTCACGAACAATATCCTCGTCATCGTGGCGCGAAGGCGGCACGTCGAGCGGCGCAACGCGATAGGCGTATTCGCCCTCGATCCTGAGGATTTCCCTGCTGGTCGCAAGTATTGACGCATTCGGGCACAGACGAACAATCGTTTCCGCAAGCCTGGCTGCGGCATCGACCAAGTGTTCACAATTGTCGAGCACCAGCAGCAGCTTCTCCCTGTCGAGAGCCCGGGCGACGGATTCGGCCGAAATCACGCTGCCCGCGATCCGCAGTCCGAGTGCGACAGAAACAGCTGCCGGGACCAGAGCAGGGTCCGATAGGGAGGCCAGCTCAACGAGCCAGCAGTCTCCCTCAAGCGTCGGAAAGATGCTGCGAGCGACCTCAAGGGCCAGCACGCTCTTTCCGATTCCGCCCGGTCCGGTCAGCGTAACAACACGATAGGCCGACAGGACATCCAGAAGCTGCTGCCGTGACGCATTCCGGCCGATCAGGGTCGACCCCGCGATCGGCACATTGGTTCGAAATGGCTGCTTTGGCCCGCTTTCCGCGAGACCAGGCCTTTGCCCGGTTACTTCGTGGACGTGCCAGCGCCCAAGCAAGCGATAGCCACGGCCGGATACCGTCTTCAGCAGGCCACGATCAGTGCCGAGCGCTTTGCGAATGGCAGATATATGGAATTGAAGTGTGTTTTCCTGGACCACCGCCCCCGGCCATACTTGCTCCATTAGCTGGTACTTGCCGATCAGGTCGCCGCTGGACCGGACCAGAACCTCGAGGATCTCGAATGCGCGGCTCCCGATCGGCACGGAGGCGCCGCGGGACCGCAGCTCGCGCCGATTGAGATCGATCTCCCAGCCCTTCGACGGCTCAACCGGCCGCGGATTTCGCTCAGTCACTCCAGCACCCTCGCAGATCGAGCCGTCCTCAGAACTTCTCAGCATTCGCTCAGGGAGTTCACCCGCCAAACAAGCTTAAACGCCGGCCGATGCTCTGGATGCGCTCCATCATCGACAAGCTACGGAGGTTTATCCATGCGACGCACCCCTCTTCTTTCAACCGTCATTCTTGGAGCCATGGTTATGACGCAAGCTTCACAGGCCGCTACACCGGATCCTGCAACCGATCCTCGTATCGATCCGCAGGTTCGCATCTTTCTCGGCGAAATCAACAAGGACTCAAGCCCGTTCTGGGAACTGCCTCAACCGAAGCCGCAGGATATGCTCACGGGCCTGCAGAATAAGACCCCGGTTGACATCTCGGGCGTGAAAACGACCGAACAGACGATCACCCAGGATGGTCAGACCGTGAAGATTTATATCATGAAACCCGAGCAGGTCGTCGGCAAGCCCGGCGTGCTGTTGTTCATTCACGGCGGCGTCTGGATCGTCGGAAACTTTCAGAACCATCAGCGCCTGCTGCGCGACCTTGTGGTCGGCTCGGGGCAGATCGGCGTGTTCGTCGAGTACACCTCCTTGCCCGAGGCGCGCTTCCCCACCCAGCTCGATCAATCCTATGCCACGCTGAAATGGGTGGCGACCCACGCCGAAGAGTTTGGCGCGGACGGCAGCCGGATCGCGGTGGCCGGCAATTCAGTCGGCGGCAACATGAGCGCGGCCTTGACGCTGATGGCCAAGGACCGTGGCGGACCGACGATCAGTTACCAGGTGCTGCTGATCCCGGCGACCGACGCCAGCGTGGACACCCAGTCCTATCATGAGTTTGGCACGGGGCGATTTCTTGCCCGCGCCTTCATGAAATATGGCTGGGATTTGTACGCGCCGGACGCCAAGACCCGAGACAATCCCTACGTCTCGCCGCTGCGCGCCAGCTTGCAGGAACTACGCGGGCTTCCGCCGGCCCTGGTGATCACGGCGGAGAACGATCCGCTGCGCGATGAAGGCGAGGCTTACGCCCGCAAGCTCAAGGAAGCCGGAGTTTCTGTCATCGCCACCCGCTACAATGGGATGATCCACGATTTCGTCCTCTTGAACGGCGTCCAGACCGCCCCCGAACCTCAGTCCGCGATCCGTCAGATTTCGGCGGAGATCAAGGTCCATCTGGCACCCTGATCCGGATCTGTGAAACAGGGGTGACAACCGCGTCGCCCCTGATTTCCACTGAGTAGCCCGTTCTTTTGTGGAGACGGCTCGTGCCCGCTTCTGGGCCCATCGACGAAGCTACGCCGCGTCTGACGGAGGTCCGCTCATCGCGGCTGACCGGACCAGTCTGCCTAACTGAGTACTTCCCAGCTCGTAGGATCGGTTGGGCTGTTGCAAAACCAGTAGCAGCGATCATTTCCCGGAATCGAGCAGCCTTGCGATCACGGGGAAATAGGCATCGCCCATCCCGCCTTCGATCGCTTCCTCGAAGATCGAGCGAATGAGCGCAGCGCCACGCATATTGACGCCAGTCTGCTTGCCGAGCTCAAGCGCGTAGCCCAGATCCTTCATCGCGTATTCGGTCGAGAACGCACGCAGTGGAAACTCGTTCGGGACGATCGCTTTCATGCCGTGGTTGCGTAGCGCGAAGCTGTCGGCCGAGCCCTTCGACAAGGTCTCCAGCAACAATTTTGGCTCGACGCCGCTGCGTTTAGCGACCGCTACGGCTTCGGCCAACGCGTTCACGGTTTCGAACAGCACCATGTTGTTGAGGATCTTCGTGATCTGCCCAGCGCCGGTGCCGCCACAGAGGGTGACGTCCGTGGCGAAATGTCGGATAAGCGGCTCGACCTTCGCAAACTGTTCGGGCGCCGCGCCAACCATCACGCTGAGCGTGCCGTCCTGTGCCGCCTGGCGGGTGCGGGCGATCGGCGCGTCGATCCAGAGGGCGCCCTTCTCGGCGAGTTGGCGGGCGAATTCACGCGTCATCCCAACCTCGGACGTGCCGAGATCGATGATGGTCTGGCCGCGCCTGACCGCCGGCAAGATGCCGTCTTCGAATGCCGACAGCACGTGCTTTGCGCTCGGCAGGCAGAGAAAGGGCGACGTCGCTGCCGCCGACGACATCGGCGACGGATTTTGCAGCAACCGCTCCACCGGCCACAATCCGCGCCAGCGGCTCCGCAGCAAGGTCGAAGGCCAGCACCTTGCGCCCGCTCTTGCGCAGCAAATTCCGGCAGATAGGCTCGCCCATGACACCGAGACCGATGAACCCGATTGCGTCAGTCATGCAGGAGCCTCCCCGAGGTCACGCGTCGTTCTTGTGTTTGAGGAAGTAATAGCTGCCGCGAGGGCCGATAGCCAGCGACCGCGCGTAGACCAGCCTTGGGGACCGCACTCACCTCAGGCAAGCACGTCCGCCACGACCGCCTTCACGACATCCCGCACATCGGCTGGCTTCATCCGCACCTGCAGGCCGCGCTGACCGCCATTGAGATAGACAAGGTCATGCGCAAGCGCGCTCTGCTCGATCACGGTGATGACCTGCTTGCGCTGCCCGAACGGGCTGATGCCGCCGACCTTGTAGCCGGTGACGCGCTCGGCCTCCGGCGGCTTCATCATCTGCGCCGACTTGCCGTTCACGGAAGCGGCGAGCTTCTTCATCGAGACTTCCTGGTCGGACGGGACGATGACGCATGTCGGCTTGCCGTCGACCAGCGCCATCAGCGTCTTCAGCACGCGCGCCGGGTCTTCGCCGAGCGCGGCGGCCGCCTGCAGGCCGATGCTTTCGGCGTCAGGATCGTAATCGTAAGAATGGACAGTGAAGGCGACACGGGCGGCTTCAAGCGCGCGAGTGGCTGGGGTGACTTTGGACATGGGTCGCTTCTAGCACCGTGACTGCGAGGGGCGAAGCGACGGTTGTGGAGGCGACATGCCCATCACACCTTCAGTGTCGTCCCGGCGAACGCCGGGACCCATAACCCCAGGGAGAAGTTTGGCGAAGATTCGTGGCCCGGTACTGCTACTGTCCACACACGATGGATCACGCGGTATGGGTCCCGGCGTTCGCCGGGATGACAGCGGTGGATTGGCGACGCCGGGTGCTGCTGGTGATTATGCCCTTATACAGGTGTTTTGCCCGACGCTGCAAGTCATTTTCGGTAAGACCGAAATTCCTTTGGCATTTCAACCACCTTTCTACTGTGCATGGGGTTGTTTTCGCCGATGGCTACTCCGCCGCGTCCTGCATCTCCGCGCGTTCGGCGCGCGCGGCACAGAACTTGAACTCCGGGATCTTGCCGAACGGGTCGAGCGCGGGGTTGGTCAAGAGGTTGGCCGCCGCTTCCGCGTAGCAGAACGGCATGAACACCATGTTTTCAGGCACGTCGCGGTCGGAGCGAACCTTGACCTCGACGGCGCCGCGGCGGGTTTCCAGGCGGATGAAATCGCCGGGCACCAGCTTCTTCTTGCGCATGTCCTTGGGCGACATGAACGCGACCGCCTCGGGCTCGATCTGGTCGAGCACCTGCGCACGGCGGGTCATCGAGCCGGTGTGCCAATGCTCCAGCACGCGGCCGGTCGAGAGCACCATCGGATATTCGTCGTCGGGCAGCTCGTCCGGCGGAATCACCTTGGCCGGCACGATCTTGCCGCGGCCGCTCGCGGTCGGGAAGCCCGTGGTAAAGATGATCTCGTTGCCGGGCTTGTCGGGCGCGTCGGCCGGATAGGTGACGGCGCCTTCGCGCAGCAGCCGCTCCCAGCTGATGTTCCTGAGCGAGGGCATCAGCTCCGCCATCTCGGTGTAGACCTCGCCGGGGCCGGAATAGTTCCAGGGCAGCCCCATGCGCTTGCCGATCTCCTGGATGATCCAGAGATCCTGCCGCGCATCGCCGGGCGGCTTGATCACCTGGCGCGCGAGCTGCACGCGACGGTCCGTGTTGGTGAAGGAGCCGTCCTTCTCGGCAAACGCCGACGCCGGCAGGATCACGTCGGCGTGGAACGCGGTCTCTGTGACGAAGAGATCCTGCACCACGAGATGATCGAGCATCGCGAGCGCCTGGCGCGCGTGCTGCAAATCAGGGTCGGACATCGCGGGATTTTCGCCCTCGATATACATGCCCTTGATCTCGCCGGCATGGATCGCGTTCATGATCTCGACCACGGTCAGGCCGCGGACGGGATCGAGATCCTGCTGCCAGAGCTTCTCGAAGCTGCCGCGCAGATCGTCGCGGCCGACCGGCTGGTAGTCCGGCAGGAACATCGGGATCAGGCCGGCGTCGGACGCTCCTTGCACGTTGTTCTGCCCGCGCAGCGGATGCAGGCCAGTGCCGGGGCGGCCGACCTGGCCGGTGATCAGCGCCAGCGCGATCAGGCAGCGCGCATTGTCGGTGCCGTGAACGTGCTGGCTGATGCCCATGCCCCAGAAGATGATCGACGATTTTGCGCGCGCATAGGTGCGCGCCACCTCGCGCAGCGTCTGCGCCGGGATGCCGCAGATCGGCTCCATCTTCTCCGGCGTGAACTCCTTGATCTTCTCCTTGAGGTCCTCGAACCCCTCGGTGTAGCCGGCGATGTACTGATCGTCGGTCAGGCCTTCGGTGATGATCGTGTTGATCATTGCATTCAGCATGGCGACGTCGGCGCCGGGCTTGAACTGCAGATGCTTGGTCGCGTGACGCGACAGCGACTGGCGGCGCGGATCCATCACGAACAGTTTTGCGCCGTTCTGCTTCACCGCGTTCTTGATGAAGGTCGCGGCGACCGGATGGTTCACCGTCGGGTTGGCGCCGATCACCCAGATCACTTCCGCGTCCATCGCCGCCGAGAACGGCGCCGACACCGCGCCCGAGCTCAGACCCTCGAACAGCGCCGCGACCGACGAGGCGTGACACAGACGGGTGCAGTGGTCGACATTGTTGGAGCCGAAGCCGGTACGCACCAGCTTCTGAAAGAGATAGGCTTCCTCGTTCGAGCCCTTGGCCGAACCGAACCCGGCCAGCGCCTTCACGCCCTTCTCGTCACGGATCTTGACGAGGCCTTTGGCAGCGATGTCCAGCGCTTCGTCCCAGCTGGCCTCGCGGAAATGCGTGAAGGGATTTGCGGGATCGACCTGGTCGTTGGAATCCTTCTTCGCATTCGGCAGCCGCACCAGCGGCTTTGTCAGGCGATGCGGATGGTGGATATAGTCGAAGCCGAAGCGGCCCTTGACGCAAAGACGGTTGTGATTGGCCGGACCATCGCGGCCCTCGGCATAGATCACCTTGTCGTCCTTGACCTCATAGGTCACCTGGCAGCCGACGCCGCAGAACGGGCAGAGTGAATCCACCTTCTTGTCGGCGTAGGTCACGCGGGTCTGCTTGTCGTCGAGCATCACGGCCGGCATCAGCGCGCCGGTCGGGCAAGCCTGCACGCATTCGCCGCAGGCGACGCAGGTGGACTCACCCATGGGATCGTCGAAGTCGAACACGATTTTCGAGCCGTGACTCCGATACGCCATGCCGATGACGTCGTTGACCTGCACCTCGCGGCAGGCGCGCACGCAGAGGCCGCATTGGATGCAGGCATCGAGATTGACACGCATCGCCGGATGGCTGGCGTCGGTCTCCCAGCGCTCGGCGGCAGGAAAACGGCTCTCGGTCACGCCCGTGGTCTCGGCCCAGTGCCAGAACTTCGAATCCGGATCGTGGCTGGTCTCGCGCGCCGGCTGGTCGGCGACCAGCAGCTCCATCACCATCTTCTGCGCCGACACCGCACGCGCGCTCTCGGTCTTCACCTTCATGCCGACCGATGGCGTGCGCTTGCAGGACGCCGCGAGAACGCGCTCGCCCTCGATCTCGACCATGCAGGCGCGGCAATTGCCGTCCGGGCGATAATCGGGCGCGGGCGAATGGCACAGATGCGGGATCTCGCGGCCCTGGCGCTTGGCGACCTGCCAGATCGTCTCGCCGGGCTTGGCCTCGACCTGCTTGCCGTCGAGCTCGAACGTAATCTTCGTCATTCGGCCGCTTCCTTGAACTCGTCAGGGAAATATTTGATCACGGAGGACAGCGGATTCGATGCCGCCTGTCCGAGCCCGCAGATCGAGGCATCGCGCATCGCCTGGCTCAATTCTTCCAGAAGAGCGCGGTTCCAGACCGGCTTCTGCATCAGCTGCGCCGCCTTCTGGGTTCCGACGCGGCACGGCGTGCATTGGCCACAACTCTCGTCCTCGAAGAACTTCATCAGGTTCAACGCGGCCGCGCGCACGCTGTCCTTCTGCGACAGGATCACGATCGCCGCCGAACCGATGAAGCAGCCGTATTTCTCCAGCGTGCCGAAATCGAGCGGGATGTCGTCCATCGTTGCAGGCAGAATGCCGCCGGAGGCGCCCCCCGGCAAGTAAGCGTAGAATTGATGGCCGTCGGCCATGCCGCCGCAATATTCCTCGATCAGTTCGCGCACGGTGATGCCCGCCGGCGCGAGCTTCATGCCGGGGCTCTTGACGCGACCCGACACCGAAAAGCTGCGCAGGCCATGGCGTTCATGCCGGCCATTGCCCTTCCACCAATCAGCACCCTTCTCGACGATGTCGCGCACCCACCACAGCGTCTCGATGTTGTTGATCAGCGTCGGCAGGCCGAACAGGCCGACCTGGAACGGATAAGGCGGCTTGTGCCGCGGCAGGCCGCGCTTGCCCTCGATGCTTTCGAGCAGCGAGGATTCCTCGCCGCAGATATAGGCGCCGGCGCCGCGGCGCATGTGGAGCGTGGGGCCGCCCGCCGGGAGCTTGGCGATCTCGCGCTCCAGGATCTCGCGCGAGGCCGGATATTCGTCACGCAGGTAAATGTAGACGTCGGAGGCCTGCACCACATGCGCGCCGATCAGCATGCCCTCGATGAAGCGATGCGGATCGCTTTCGAGATAATAGCGGTCCTTGAACGTACCGGGCTCGCCCTCATCGCCGTTGATCGCCATCAGCCGCGGACCGGGCTCACCGAGCACCGCGCGCCATTTGCGGCCCGTCGGGAAGCCGGCGCCGCCGAGGCCGCGCAGCGAGGCGTCGTCGAGCCCCTTTAACAAATCGTCCGTCGACATCTCTCCGGAGCGCACGCGACCCAGCAGCTTGTAGCCACCGCCAGCGACATAGGCGTCATAGTCAATGTACTTGGGCAGATGCGCGTGCGTGTCGCCGGCCTTGGCGGCCGCCATGACATTGGCGACGGTCGCGTGATCGACGAAGTTGTGGCCGACTTCCGCTGCAGGCGCCGTGTCGCAACGTCCGACGCAAGGCGCGCGCACCACGCGGATGCCGGGACCTGAGGCGCTCTGCAGATCCTCGAGCAGCTTTTCGCCGCCGAGCATCGCGCAGGTCAGCGAGTCGCAGACGCGGATCGTCAGCGGCGCGATGTCGGGCTCGCCTTCCTTCACCACATCGAAATGCGCGTAAAAGGTCGCGGTCTCGAACACTTCGGCGAAGGCGAGCTTCATCTCGTCGGCAAGCGCGGCGAGATGCGCGGCCGAGATCTGGTGATATTTGTCCTGAATGAGATGCAGATATTCGATCAGCAGATCGCGCCGCCGCGGCCTGTCGCCAAGCAGTTGCTCGATCTCGTGCGAGGCGGTCGGATCGACCTGACGACCCTTGGGCGTGGCCTTGGCGCGCCGGCGCCCCTCGCCCGGATGCTCGAACTCTCTGACCTTGTGAACGTCGTCGTTGCTGCTCATGGAAACGCCGCGTTCTCCTCAAAAGCGCGATGATCGAACCGACTCTAATCTCTGGTATGCCAGAGGCAAGAGAGAATCTAGAACGTCTCCATAGTGCTTTAGGGGGCGGGCAGCCGCCCTGCCACACCCCCTCACGCAGACTGCTCGTAGAACCTCCTTCAGGTCTTGCTCATGCAATCCTGGATGTAGAACCAGCGGTCGTCTCCAATCAGCCCTTTGGCCTTCACCTCGGCGCGACACGCCTTCAGCTTCGGCTTGTTGGCCGCCCAGGTGGCCTTCATTTCTTTCAGCTTCTGCATGGTGAGCTTGATCTTGCCCGGCGGCTTGGCGTCGGTCGTCGTCGCGGCAGGCGCCGGTGTCGCAGGTGCCGTTGCAGTCTGCGCAGACGCGGTATGAAGGCTTGCTGCCAGCAGCATGGCGGCAATGCAGATCCGGGTGCGAAGCATAGGAATCCCCCTAGGTCCCATTCTCAATTTGGTCAGGTGAGCATCGCGGGAGGCCGACATGCAGCTTCCCGCGACGATGTGGGCGTGCAATCAGAAGATCTTGATTGCGCTCTCGAGCGTCTTCCAGACGCCCCAAGCCAAGGGAACACCGACGAAAGCCCAGAACAGCGCCGCCTTGGCATCCAGACCGCCCCTGCCGATACCGAACGAGCCATGCTGAATTCCCGCTTCGCTCTTCGCACTGGCCGCCTGCAATCTGGCGACTTCCTCCTCGCTCATATTCCATTTCGGATCGACGGGCTTGATCAGATAGTTACAGATCAAGCCGGCGATCAGCATGGCGCAGAGGATATACATGGTCGTGTTGTACAACTGATCACGCGGTACGCCGGCGGCGAGCTGGAACTCGCGAATGTAGTTCACCACCACCGGACCGATGATGCCCGCCGTAGACCACGCCGTCAGCAGCCGGCCGTGGATGGCCCCGACGAACTGCGTGCCGAACATGTCGGCGAGATAGGCAGGCACGGTCGCAAAGCCACCGCCATACATCGACAGGATGATGCCGAAGCCGACCACGAACAGCAGCTTCGAGCCCATCGCCGCAAAGGTCGGCGCCAGCGCGTAGAGCGCGATGCCAAGCAGGAAGAACGTGTAGTAGGTATTCTTGCGGCCCATGTAGTCAGACAGCGAGGCCCAGAAGAACCTGCCTGCGATGTTGAACAGCGACAAGAGACCAGCAAATCCCGCCGCGATGCCGGCGATGACGGTCTTCTGTTCGGTCGAGAGCTGGCCGAAGGTCAGATCGGGCAGACCGATCAACTTGCCGGCGAAGATCTCCTGTAACATCGGCGAGGCCATGCCGATCACGCCAATGCCCGCCGATACGTTCAGGCACAGCACCCACCAGATCAACCAGAACTGCGGCGTCTTGTGCGCGTTGTCGAGATGCACGTGATGCTCGGTGATCATCGACTTCTTTTCGCTCGGCGGCGTCCAGCCCTCAGGCTGCCAGCCGACCGGTATCACGCGATAGGCGAAGGCGCCGATCATCATGAAGACGAAGTAGATGACGCCCATCGCGACGAACGTCTCCCAGACGCCGACCGAGGTCGGCGTCTTGAAATAGTTGATCAGGAGGTTGGCGAGCGGTGCGCCGATCATGGCACCGCCGCCAAACCCCATGATGGCCATGCCGGTCGCCATGCCGCGACGGTCGGGGAACCACTTCACCAGTGTCGACACCGGCGAGATATAGCCGAGGCCGAGACCGACACCGCCGATCACGCCGCACCCCAGCCACATGATCCAGAGCTGGTGGATGTAGACGCCGAACGCGCCGATCAGAAGACCGCCACCCCAGCAGCAGGCGGCCACTGCCCCTGCCTTGCGCGGTCCGGCGCGCTCGAGCCAGCCGCCCCAGATTGCGGCGGAGACACCCAGCAGCACGAAGAACAACGTGTACATCCACCCCAGGCTCGCGACCTTCCAGTCGCAGGTCGTGGTGAACAGTTCCTGCCACAGCGACATGTCCGGGCACGCCTTGCTCTGCGTGATGCCGATCGCGCGCGATAGCGGCAGCCAGAACACCGAGAAGCCGTAGGCCATGCCAATGCAGAGATGGATGCAGAGCGCGGCTGGCGGCACCAGCCAGCGATTGAAGCCGGCCTTCGCCACCGTATGCTCGCGATCGAAAATTCCTGCACCAGCGCCCGAAATCCTTCCAGCGCTCTCAATTGTCGTCATGCACTCCTCCCCTGCAGTCGCCCTTCTGAGCGAGCCTGCCGCTACGATCCTGTTTCTCAGCCCATTGCAGCGCAGCTGTTGTCCCTGCTGCTCCGCACAATCACCCGACACGCGCCAGGACCGTCACGCGCGTCTGAAAAGTTAACCCCTCGACTGGGGCACTACGCCCGATGCGATTTGCAGGCTTCGTGCGTGGCCCGCTGATCCGCGCATCGCAGACGAGACTCAACCTCCGCGCCCGCGCGGACAAAGTCAATTGGGGCAGAAGCCGTGATCGATGTCGATAGATAAAAGGTCGGTATCGGCGCGGTCACGCGCCTAAGAACGCAGCGCACCATTAGCGCTTCCTATCGTACCATTCGTCTTTTCTATCAAGAACACGATGCGCGCGTCGTTGCGCTCGGTGATCTCCACCGTGTCGCCCGTCTCGCGGATCAGGTTCGGAATGTCAATCACCGACAACGGATCGGTGCAGTGGACTTCGAGCTGGTCACCCGGCTGCAATGGTTTCAGCGCCTTGCGCGTTTTAAGGGCTGGCAAAGGGCATTTGAGCCCCGTGAGATCGAGTGTCGTTCTAGTCATGAGCGCAACATGGCGGGCGGGATCGATGGCGTCAACGCGAGGACCTCAGAGCAGGTCTGCGTAGGACAGGAAACCTACGCTGTCGCCCGGTTCGACGCGCGTGATGTCTTCGCCCAGTTCGATCAGGCCGTTGGTCTCGATCAGTGACGACAGCAGGCCTGCCCCCTCGCGCGGGAACTTGATCACCTCCAGCGCGCCATCCTGTGCGCGGCGCAAGGACGCACGAACGTATTCGCGTCGACCGGTCTTCTTCTTATAGGTGAAGGCGGCACGCAGCGGGATCGGCGTCAGCGGTTCGGGCAGACTGCCGGCGAGCGCCAGAACGGTCGGCCGCACGACATGGACGAAGGTCACGAAGGTCGCGACGGGATTGCCCGGCAGTCCGATCAACGGCGTGCCGCCGATGATGCCCATCGCCACGGGCCGGCCGGGTTTGATCGCCATCCGCCACAGCACCAGCGAGCCGACGCTCTCGACCGCCGCCTTGACGTGGTCCTCCTCGCCGGTCGAGACCCCACCGGTGGTGAGGATCAGATCATGCCGGCCGGCAACCAGCTTCAATGCGTTTGCGAGCGAGGTGCGATCGTCGCGCAGAATGCCGAGATCGGAGACCGCGCAGCCGAGCCGGCGCAACATCGCCATCAGCATGAAGCGGTTGGAATCGAACAACTGCGACGCCGCACGCGGCTCGCCGGGCGAGGCCAGTTCGTCGCCGGTCGAGAACACCGCGACGCGGATGCGCCTGACGACATCGAGTTGCGTCAGGCCAAACGCCGCGGCAAGCGCGACATGTTGCGGCCGCAGCCGCTGGCCGGCACGCAGCGCGACGTGCCCGACAGGGATGTCCTCTCCTGCCGGGCGGACATTGGCGCCAGGCTTCAGCCCGGGTGGAAGCACGACCTTGCCTGATACGTCGATGCGGACGTCTTCCTGCATGAAGACGGTCTCGGCGCCCGGCGGCATCGGCGCGCCCGTGAAGATGCGCGCGGTATGGCCGGGCTTGATCGGCGCTTGCGCAAGGCCGCCGGCCTGGATGCGCCCATCAAGCGGAAAAGCCTGCTCTGCGTTGTGCGGAAGGTCGGCGTTCCCGACGGCGTAGCCATCAACAGCGGAGTTGGTGAAGGGCGGCAACGGCAAGGTAGCGGCGATATCGCGCGCCAGAACACGTCCGTCGGCATCAACCAACGCCACCGTCTCGAGATCGGCAATCGCATTGACGCGGGCCGAGATCAAGCCAACGGCCTCGTCGACCGACATCATCGGTCCACCGAAAGCAAAGCAATCGTCAGACAGTTGCGCCATGATGCCTCGTCAGCGCATCGCCACGCTTCTTGCAACCACTTCCTCGAACGGCATCGCCGCACGCAGCAGCAGTGAAGCCGCAGCCTCGATATCATCGAGATGGACAGTCGGCAGCCGGGTTTCAACCGCAGCGTCGGTCGCAATCCCGGCAATGCCGGGATCATCAGGAAACAGCAGCGGCTTGCCATTGGCGGTCCGATGGACCTCAATCTTGCGATGCGGCTCGCGCTTGAAACCCTCGACCACGACGAGATCGACCGGGGACAGCTTGCTCAGGAGTTCCGGCAGCCGCGGCTCCGCCGCGCCGCGCAATTCGTGCATCAAGGCCCAGCGATTCGACGACGCCACCAGCACCTCGGCGGCGCCGGCCTCGCGGTGGCGCCAGGAATCCTTGCCGGGCACGTCCACGTCGAACTGGTGATGCGCATGCTTGATCACCGAAACTCGTAGACCCATCGCGTTGAAATGCGGGATCAGCCGCGTCAACAGCGTGGTCTTGCCCGCACCGCTCCAGCCCGCAAGGCCGATGACTTTCATAACAGCTCAATCTCCGCCAACGGCTCGCAGGCCGATGGAACCTCCGGCCTCTCCCCGTCATTGCGAGCGAAGCGAAGCAATGACGAGCGCGGAGGCATTTTGCCCATTCCTAGGCATGCTTATATCGGCTTGACCCGAATGTCATGCTAACCTCGCCGCCATGATGAAGATCGATAAAGCCCCGGTGCCGCTAATCGTCCCTGACACGGACGACCCGCGCCTGACCCAGAGCGTGACCGGGACCGACCAGACCGGCGCCAAGGTCGAGATCAAGGTGCCGATGGAGCGGCCACTGACGCTCTACCTGAATTCCCAGGAGATCGTCACGATGATGACGATCGGCGACTATCCGGAATATCTGGCACTCGGCTATCTGCTGAACCAGAACATGCTGAAATACAATGACGCGGTCACCGAGGTCGAATACGACGACGACCTCCAGGTCGTGGTGGTGCGCACCGAGCACCACACCAATTTCGAAGCCAAGCTGAAGAAACGAACCCAGACCTCGGGCTGCGCACAGGGCACCGCTTTCGGCGACCTGCTCGAGGCGGTCGAGAGCGTCGCGCTGCCGAAGGCCGAGCTGCGCACCTCCTGGCTCTACCAGATGACGCAGACCATCAACACCATGCCCTCGCTCTATCTCGAGGCCGGTGCGATCCATGGCTGCGTGCTGTGCAAGGAGGGCGAGCCGCTCTGCTACACCGAGGACGTCGGCCGCCATAACGCCGTCGACAAGATCGCAGGCTGGATGTACCGCCATGGCGTCGATGCCTCCGACAAGATCCTCTACACCACCGGGCGCCTGACTTCGGAGATGGTGATCAAGACAGTGCGGATGGGGATTCCTATCCTGGTGTCACGCTCGGGCTTCACGGCATGGGGTGTCGATCTCGCGCGGCAAGTCGGCCTCACGCTGGTCGGCCGCGCGCGCGGCAAGCGCTTCATCGCGCTCGCCGGCGAAGAACGGATCGTCTACGACCAGAACCTCGACTACGTCGAAGAGGAATCCGCGAAGCACAAGCGCAAGGGCGAAGGTGGTGACGACTAGAATTCCGATAACGCAAGGCGTGCTGCTCGCCGGCGGCCTCGCGCGCCGTATGGGCGGAGGCGACAAGCCGATGCGAACCATCGGTGGCCGCACCATTTTGGAGCGCGTGATCGCACGCCTGTCGCCCCAGTGCGACGGGTTGATCCTCAATGCCAACGGCGATCCCGCGCGTTTCGCGTCGTTCGGCCTGCAGGTCATCGCCGACGACGTGCCCGGCTTTCCAGGTCCGCTCGCGGGCATCCTCGCGGCGCTCGACTGGACCGCGGCGAACCGGCCGGAGATCGAATGGGTGCTCAGCGCCGCCGGCGACTGCCCATTCCTGCCGCGCGATCTCGTCGCGCGGCTACATGAGGCGCGCCAGCGCGAGAACGCGCAGCTTGCGGTCGCCGCATCCGGCAACCAGTCGCATCCAGTGATCGGCCTGTGGCGCGTCGCCTTGCGCGACGAGCTGCGTCACGCGCTGGTCGACGAAGATCTCCGCAAGATCGATCGCTGGACCGCGCGCTATTCGCTGGCGACGGTGAGATGGCCGGCCGAGCCGCTCGATCCGTTCTTCAATGCCAACACAGTCGAAGACATTGCCGAAGCCGAGCGGCTCGCGGAAGCCGAAGAACGAGAGCGCGCCGCTCAAGCCGCCAGCGGCACTAACCAGACGTCGTAGCCGTAGACCCCAACAACCTATGTCGCGCGCGGCTTGGCGGTCGTCTACGAGGGCCGAAATCCCGCTCGTTCCAGTGCAGCCCGCGCCTCGTCTGTGCCGAGTGCGGCGAGGAACGCCTGCACGGCCGACCGCGGCTTGCGCGCTGTTACGAGCGCAAAGTCATAGTGCTCTTCCGCGAGCGGAATGAAACCGAGGCCGACCGCATGGGCGACCGGCGCAATGGTCATGCCCCAATCGGCGCGATTTTGCGCGACGGCGGTTGCGACCGCATTATGCGAGCGTGGCTGATTCCAATAGCCGTCCGGACGGGCGCCGGCGAGCAATCGGTCGATCAGAATGCGCGTGCCCGCACCCTGGTTGCGGTTGACCATGATGCAGTCGCGATCGGCGAGCGCGAATGCGATCGCTTCCTTCGCCCCGCGCCCTTCGAAACGCTTGTCGCCCTTGCGGAAGACAATTCCCTGCATCCGCCGCCAGCCCGGCACGAGCTCGAGCCCCTCGGCAAGATAAGGCGTGTTGTAGGTTTCGCTCTTGTCGTCGAACAAATGGATCGGCGCGAGATCGCATTCACCGCGCTTTGCGGCAGCAAGTCCGCCGAGGCTGCCGACCGCGATCGAGCGCACAGTCAGGCCCGCATGGGCTAAGCGGGCGGTAACGAGGTCGAGGCCGGTGCAATGGCTGCCGACGATGACGAGATCGGGCACGCGGACATGCGGCGTGAACAGCGTCACCTCGGCCTCGGTCCCCGCCGGCATCTGGTCGGCAAGCGCGTCGATCCGCAGAAAACCGTCGGCCTGCGCGAACGACGTGATTGCGCCCGAGCCCTTACCGGAGGGGTAGGCGATCAGGCCGTCCCTGCCCTCGACCAGCGAGACCATGACGAATTCGGCGCGGCCGAGCTCGGAGGCGATGCGCACCGGCACGGTCGCGCTCACCTTGGCATCGGAGCGCGGTGGCAGTCCGGCCATTTGGCGCAGCGCCGGCACGATCATGTCGTGGAAGGTGAACATCGCCGAGGTCGGAAAGCCCGGCAGGATCACCACCGGCTTGCCGTCGCAAACCGCGAGACACAGCGGCTTGCCCGGCTTGAGCGCAACGCCATGCGCGATGATACCGGGCTGGCCAAGCCGGCCGATGATGCGATGAGACAGGTCGCCAGCGCCTTTCGACGTGCCGCCTGACAGCACCAGCATGTCGGCATCTTTGAGAGCGCCGCGCATGGCGGCCTCGAGCTTGGCTTCATCATCGGGAATGGCGCCGAGGAAAACCGCCTCGCCGCCGTTCTCGTCGATCGCGGCTGCGACGATCGCACCGTTCGTATCGTAAATCGCGGCGGGCGCAAGCGCGCCGCCGGGCTGTACGAGTTCATCGCCGGTCGAAATCACCGCAACGCGCGGCTTGCGGGCAACTTTCACTTCGGCGACGCCACAAGCTGCCAGCATACCGATCTCGCGCGAGCCGATGATCGTGCCCGCGCGCAGCAACGCTTCGCCGCGCGCAATATCTGAGCCGGCGTAGGACACGAATTGCCCGGGAGACACCGCGCGGCGAACCTCGATCGCATCGGAGCCGCTCGGCTGGGTATGCTCGACCATAACGACGGCGTCGGCGCCCCGCGGCAAAGGTCCTCCAGTCGCAATTGGTGTTGCGGTTCCCGTTGCGACCTGCAGCGTCGGAGCGATGCCGCAGCGAATGGTCTCGCCGTTCAGCACGAGATTCACGGGCGCGCCTTCTCCGGCGGCTGAAATGTCCGACGAGCGCACCGCAAAGCCGTCGACATTGGAACGGTCGAACGGCGGCACGTCGATCGGCGCGGTAATGTCTTCAGCGAGTGCTGCGCCAAGCGCATCGACAAGCTTGCGCCGCTCGCTTGGGATTGCACGCGGGAACAGCGCCGTCTCGAAGCGAGCCAAGGCCTCCTCGCGCGAGAGGATCTTGAGAAATTGCTCCTGCTCGAGCGCGCGGTGTGGCGGCTTTGGGATCATCGTCATGCCGGAACTCATATCATTCCCGCATCAAGTAAGCATCGACCGGCTCGCCCGCCGCAAATCCCTCGTCACTGGCGGGAATGAGCAGCCATGCATCGGCGCGGGCGATGGCCTGGAGCGGCCATTCGCCGACGGCAAGCGGCATCCACGCTTTATGGTCCTCGGCCAGCAGAGCGATCTCCGCAAGACCGACGCTCGATGCGATCTTGCGCGCGAGCGGGAAAGTGACCGTGCGGCGGGACAGACGTGCGGACAATTTGTCGATGAGAGGGAGCACCAACGCAAGCCAGGCCGCGAGCGCCGAACCGGGCGAGCCCGGCAAGGCGACAACGGGAACCTTTCCAAGCCGCCCAACGGCTGCAGTGCGCCCAGGCTGGAGCGCAAGGCCATGGGCGAGTTCCGCTCCGCACTCAGTCAGTGCCGTCACCGCAAAATCCGCGCGACCGACGCCGCTGCCGCCGATCGTCAGCAGGATATCGCAGGCGGAAACGTCGAGTGTCTCCGCGATCGATACCGCATCTCGCGCGCCCGCGTCATGCGCGCTCGCATCCAATCCTGCCGCACATGCGAGGTCGGCGATCATCTGCATCGTCGCGGTCGAGTCGCAGGGTACATTCACGATACGCAAACGCGGCCGCCTGACGCTCAACTTTTCGTAACCGGCAACGCGTGCCGGCAAAAGCGCTGCTGCTCCTACAGGATATCCCTCGACAGTCGCGGGCGAGTTGTCTGCGACGTCGCTGCCGGCGCGCCCAACGCCCTGCCCCGGAACGCCCTCCGCCAGCACCTGGGCGAGCGGACCCGACACCTCGACCGCGTCGGCGTCGAGCACGCAATCGCATCCCATGGGCATAACGTCGCCGGCATCGACCCAGGACGGAAGCTCGGTCAGAGGCAGCGGCGAATAGGAGGACGCACCGACGAGATCGTTGGCGCTGAGCGCCCAGCCATCCACGGCGGCGATGTCGCGCGGCGGTCGGGCAGGCAGCAACGGCATCCCCGCCGAGATACAGCCAACCGCTTCTCGCAGCGGCAATTCGATCGGCACGACCGGATCAACGTCTCGCAGGAGCGCGGCAAGCGCAGTGCCGAGCGGCGTCAGCGATGGCGGCAGGCGCTGGGTCATGCCTCATGGTGGACCATGCACCGCGCGGTTTGGCAACCGCTCGTGCCTCCGCCGTCATCCCGCCCCGGACATGGCACCTGACCTTGCCCGCTACTGAAAGGCAAGTTCGCGACGCGCCTGTGACCGCGCAAAGACGAGCCGGTCGGGATATTTCGGCAATGAACCAATCGGTACGCTGATTGAAACCGCGCCCATCATGGTGGGCCGCAAGGTCCGCAACCATTCGAGCCTCACAGGAATCCTCAACCAAAATCGAAACACGCGTCAGGATGTGTTGCAAAGCAACGAGATCATCAGGCATGGTCCGCGCGGACAAAAATCGAAGTGCAGAATTCCACCTGCGTTGAACGTCAAAAAGAAGCAAGAATTTGCATAGGAATGCAGGATGGAATTCCTGACGACCAGCGAAGCCGCTGACTATCTCCGTCTCGGCGAACGCAAGCTCTACGAACTCGTCACCAACGGCGCGATCCCCTGCACCAAGGTAACAGGCAAGTGGCTCTTCCCGCGGCACGAGCTCGATCTCTGGGTGCTCTCGGGCATGGCGCGCCCGGCCGGCATGCGGACGGCGGAGCCGCCGCCGGTGGTCGGCGGCAGCCAGGATGAACTGCTGGACTGGAGCCTGCGTGAATCCGGCTCGGGCCTTGGCTTCATGACCGAGGGCAGTGCACGCGGGCTCGAACGGCTGCAGCGCGACGAGGTGATGGCGGTCGCGATGCACTTCCACGGCCTCGATGCCGAAGGCAACCTCGCCGCTGATGCCAGCGTGGCGGCACTGCGGGACGCGCCGGACCTGCATGATGCGCTGCTGGTCGCCTTCGTGCGCCGCGAGCAGGGTCTGGTGCTGCCGCCGGGTAATCCGAAGCGGCTGCGCGGTCTCGCCGACGTACTGGCACTCGGCGCCAAAGTCGCGATGCGACAGCAGGGCACGGGCGCCCAGATGCTGCTCGATACGCTGCTGGCGCGCGCGGGCGCCTCGGTGCGTGATCTGCGACGGGTCGAGACGCCTGCTCTCACCGGGCCTGATCTTGCCGAGGTAGTCCGTGCCGGCCAAGCCGATTGCGGCGTCGCGACGCGCGCGGCGGCGCGCTCGGCTGGGCTCGATTTTGTGCCGCTGGTCTGGGAAAATTTTGACCTCGCGATGCGGCAGCGCAGCTATTTCCGCCCGGCCATGCAGGCCCTGATCCGGTTCCTCAGCGAACGGCGGTTGCGCCAGCGCGCCGAGGAACTCACCGGCTACGATCCCTCGCCTGCCGGCCAGATCCGCTTCGCGGCCTGAGATTGACGCCCACCCCGAAATAGTTGCAAAAGAAACCAATTCAGCCGGGCCTATACCCGGCATGGGCAACTTTCGGCCAACGCGCCGAACCACGGGAGGACAAGCGTGAATCCAATGAAATTTGGACTGCCGGTCGCGGCCGCCTTGGCGGCGGTGTTGCTGTCGGGCACCGCTTCGGCGCAGGTGTCCGACGACGTCGTCAAGATCGGCGTGCTCACCGACATGAACGGCCCGGCCTCCGCGCCGACCGGCCAGGGCTCGGTGACGGCGGCGCAGATGGCGATCGACGATTTCGGCGGGACCGTGCTCGGCAAGCCGATCAGCATCGTGATCGGGGACCACCAGCTCAAGGCCGATGTCGGCGGCGCCATCGCGCGGCGCTGGTACGACGTCGACCAGGTCGATTTGATCGTCGACGTGCCGGTCTCCGCCGTGGGTCTCGCCGTGCAGAACATCGCCAACGAGAAGAAGAAGCTGTTCATCACCCACTCGACCGGCACGGCCGATTTCCACGGCAAGTTCTGCTCGCCCTACGCCATGCAATGGGTGTTCGACACCCGCGCGCTCGCGGTCGGCACCGCGGACGCGGTGATCAAGCGCGGCGGCGACAGCTGGTTCTTCATCACCGACGACTATGCGTTCGGCCACTCGCTGGAACGCGACGCATCGAGCGTCATCACCGCCAGTGGCGGCAAGGTGCTGGGCTCGGTGAAGCCGCCGCTGGCAACGCCCGACCTCTCCTCCTTCGTGCTGCAGGCGCAGGCCTCCAAGGCCAAGATCATCGGCATTGCGGCAGGTCCCCCGAACAACATGAACGAGATCAAGACCGGATCGGAGTTCGGCGTGTTCAAGGGCGGCCAGCAGATGGCGGCGCTGCTCGCGCTGATCACCGACATCCACGGCCTTGGCCTGCAGGCAGCCCAGGGCCTGTTGCTGACGACCTCGTTCTATTGGGACATGGACGACAAGACCCGCGAATGGTCGAAGCGCTATTTCGCCAAGATGAACAAGATGCCGACGATGTGGCAGGCCGGCGTCTATTCGTCAGTGATCCACTATCTCAACGCCATCAAGGAAACCGGCACCGACGATCCGCTCAAGGTCGCCGCCGCCATGCGTGCCAAGCCGGTCGAGGATTTCTTCGCCCGCAACGGCAAGCTTCGCGACGACAATCTGATGGTGCACGACCTCTGGCTGGTGCAGGTGAAGACGCCGGAGGAAAGCAAATATCCGTGGGACTATTACAAGATCCTCACCACGATTTCCGGCGACAAGGCGTTTGGGCCGCCGGACCCGGCCTGTCCGCTGGTGAAGAAGTGACGATCGCTTAGAGCGATCGTCATTCCGGGATGGTCCGAAGGACCAGACCCGGAATCTCGAGATTCCGGGCTCGGTGCTGCGCACCGCCCCGGAATGACCGCTACGCGGTCACTTCACCACCCCGATCTCGCGAAAATACTTCGTCACGCCGGGATGAATCAGCTCCGGCCTCAGTGCGGCGGCGACGGTGTTCGCCGCTGTGGTCTCGCAGGCCTGCGCGAGCTTCTTGCAGAAATCCGCCTCGACGCCGTGCAGCGCCTTCGCCAGACGATAGGCGACATCGTCAGGCAGATCCTCGCGCGTCAGCACAAAGCTCCAGGAGCCGAGCGAGGCGATCGGCTCGCTCTGTTTCGGGTAGCTGCCGGCCGGCACCGTCAGGGGTTTCAGGAATGCATGCTTGGCGCGGATGCGGGTGATCTCCTCTGCGCTCGGCGCGATGAAGCGCGCGCCTGAAGCGCTCGAGGCCACCGCGGCAAAGCCGGGCCAGCCGATGCCCGCGCCCCAGAGCGCGGCCACGCGGCCGTCCTCGACCATCGCGGGGCCGTCGCCGGCACGGTCGAGATAGATGGCCTTGAAGTCCTCGTCCTGCTTCAGGCCGAGACCGTCGAGCACATAGCGCGCGAGGATCGGCAGGCCTGAACCCTTGGCGCCGAACGCGACCGGCTGCCCCACGAGATCGTCGATGGTCTTGTAGGGACTGTCCGCGCGCACCACGAACATGCCGGGATTGGAATAGATCGCGGTGAGGATCTTCAGCGCCACCTTCGCGCGGCCGATGCTGGCGAAGGCCTCGTAGGCCGGCTCGCCGGCAACGAGCGCGAGATCGAGCTCGCCCTTCTCCAGCAGCGGAATGTTTTCGTTGCTGCCCTTGGTGTTGCGCGGGGCAATGATGAGCGTGCTGTCTGCCGCATTCATCACCTCCGCAAAGGCGTTGCCATAAAGCGGGAACCCGCCGCCCGGCGTCGCGGTCCCCAAGCTGATCGTTGTGGCGGAAATGACCTTGCCTCCGGTTTGGGCAGCAGCGGGGCTCGCAAGCAGCGCCATGCTGAGAAGGATAGTCCTTACGAATTTCATCATCGGTCCGGCTGCGCCTGCGTCAACATCGACTTGAGGCGATGTAGGCAGCGGGCGGTTTTTGTGAAAGCATGGCTCTCAACAATAAAGCAATGGGAGGCGACATGTTGCGAATTTTACGGGGCGCTGTTTGCGGGCTGGTTTTTCTTCTCACGCTTTTCAGCGCTTCGCCTCCCGCCTCCGCCGCCTACCCCGACCGTCCCGTGCACTGGCTGATCGGCTTTGCCGCCGGCGGCCCGGTCGACATCGTCGCACGCATCATGGCGCAGGCGCTGTCGGACCGGCTCGGCCAGCAATTCATCGTCGAGAACCGCACCGGCTCCGGCGGCAACATCGCGGCCGCGGCTGCGATCAACTCAGCCCCCGACGGCTACACGCTGTTGTTCGTCGCGCCCAACAACGCGATCTCGACCTCGCTCTACAAGAAGCTGCCGTTCGACTTCCTGCGCGACACCACGCCGGTCGCGAGCATCATGCAGCTCACCAACATGCTGGTCGTCTCCAACGCGATGCCGGTGAAGACGGTCCAGGAGTTCATCGACTATTGCAAGGCCAACCCCGGCAAGATCTCGTTCGCCTCGTCGGGCAACGGCACTTCGGTGCACATGTCGGCGGAGCTGTTCAAGGCGATGACCAAGTGCGACATGGTGCACGTGCCTTATCGGGGATCGGCGATCGCCTTCCCCGACATCATCTCCAACAAGGTGCAGCTGATCTTCGACAACCTGCCTTCCGCGCTCGAGCAGTCGCGCGGCGGCACTGTCCGCGCACTCGGCGTGACCTCGCCGCAGCGCTGGCCCGCATTGCCCGACGTGCCGGCGATCGCCGAGACCGTGCCGGGCTTCGAATCGGTCGGCTTCTACGGCATCTCCGCGCCGAAGGGCACGCCGGGCGACATCGTCGAGCTCCTCAACAAGACGGTCAACGAGGCGCTGAAGGACCCCAAGGTGGTGGCGCGGCTGACCGAGAATGGCGGCATCCCCAAGCCGATGACACCGGCCGAGTTCGGCAAGCTCGTCGCAGACGAGACCGACAAGTGGCGCAAGGTCGTGGAGTTCGCCGGGGTCTCGGTGGACTGAGCGGCGGCCACGGCCCATCGCGAGCCGGCGAGACATGAGGGGGCCTTGCGGGCCCCTTCCGTCAGACGCGAAAACAACCCCATGCACAGTAGAAAAGTCACGCGATTCCAGCGGGTTACGGCATCGAAATTGAACACCACCCAAAAAGCGTTTGTTCCGTCGGGCAAAACAGGCGTATAAGGGCATCATCGCAAAATTCGGAAATTTGAAAATCATCGACGTCATCGCGCCGGCGGTTTCACGTCACCCGTCCCGGCATTGCACCCCCGCCTCCATCCCTGTAAACGAACCGCGCACCGTTGCCGGCCCCGCGTTCCCGCGAGCCGTCCCGCGGCGGGGCCTGTAGCTCAATGGTTAGAGCCGGCCGCTCATAACGGTCTGGTTGCAGGTTCGAGTCCTGCCGGGCCCACCAGCCTTCGCTCGCTTCGCGAGCTTCGGCTCGGCAAGCCAGTGCCACACATCAGAAGCGAAGCGAGTGAAGGCTGCCGCGCCGAAGCCCTGAGGGCGAAGGCGGGCTGGACCGATAAGGGCGAAGCGTGTCCGGCATAGCTGGAGCGGAGCGGAAGCGAAGACGGACTGTTGCTGCGAGCTTCGGCTCGGCGAGCCAGCCGCTACACGTCAGAAGCGAAGCACGCGAAGGCTACCGTGCCGAAGCCCTGGGAACGAAAGCGTAGGGCCCGCGTCACCACGAGCAGGACCGCTCTGCTGGCACGGTCATCCTCGGTGAGGTGCGCTACGTCACTCAAACTCGCAATGACCACACTTGCTATCAACCAAATGCGCTGTCACCCACTACCTCGCCCCCAGAGCCAATTGAATGCACCGTCATCGGAACTCCGTCCGCCTGGCTGCACGCTTGAATTGAACTGATACTCTAGTCTTTTTTTGGGGGGATTATGACGCTGGACAAGTCCAAAGCTCGACTCGATTCAAGCGAATATCTGACCGGCTCAGTGGCCGAACGCTTTCGAATCCTACTTCGTACCGGCCACTTCTCGATTGTCGCCCTTTCCGGCGCCGCTCTTGTTATTGCTTACCTTGCCTTCGTCATGGTCGCCGCCTCGAATTGCCGTAACCTCAATCCACGAGAGACAAAGATTTCAAGCCTTGCTCAAGCTGCATCGGATCAACTCGGCGAGGCCGACAACTACGTACTGAAACTGAAGAGTCAGAATGCAACGATCGATCCAACCTTACAAAAGGTTTGGCAACTCGTGACATCGTCGCGATCGGTCGTGCGGAATATCCAAGGACAGTTGAACGGCTGCCATTGGGAAGACGCCCTGAGCCAATTCAATTTGATTGCATCCGCATACGCAGATTCGCCGACAGACAATCGAGTCTTGGGCATTCAAGGGAAGCAGTGGGTACTAGGCGTTATGCTTCTCGCTCTAACCGCGGCGTTCATCGTGTCGATATGCGCGATCTTTAAGACCACGAATCCTGACGTTTTACGCTTCGCTTTTGACACCGTTAAAACGCTGCTCGGCTTCTTTATCGGCGTTGCGACGACACTAATCGGATCGACCTAGCAGCCATGAGAGCGCTCCATGGCGTAGACCATACATTCTTTTGGTTTCGGTGACTGCGCACTCAATAGCGACGACCGGGGAGATACAATTGGTGCAGCGGCCAAGCCCTAGGTTGTTACTGGGTTGTTACGGTGACAGTGCTGGACTGCACCCCTGAACTGAGACACGATAATTACAGTGACAGCGGGGTTGTCACGATGCGTTACCGCGCATTGTTTTGCGCGAAGGCG
>NZ_JARXWB010000031.1 GCF_029892425.1 Bradyrhizobium sp. BR13661
TGTCCGCGCCTTCAACGAAGCGTCCCATCCGTGTCCTCCATCAGGAAACGGAGGAATCGTAGCCGACTCGTGGCTTTTCACACAGCCAGGGTCATAAGCTGCCCTCGGCAGCCCGCATGACCACATCGGCTCAACTCCCGGAAGCGGACCTGTCGGCGCGCTTGGCTTGGGTCAGTAACGGGGCCAAGAGCGGAAAAAATTGGCCGGCGCCAGGTCTCGCCAAGCGAGTCATCTGTTCCGCGGAACGCTGCCGCTGTCCACGCTCGACGCTTGGACATCGAAGACGAGGATGAGGACGACGAAGACGATGAGGACGACGAGTAGGCGCAATTGAGTCTGGCTTGGTCCGAGCACCGCGCCCTGACAGGGCGCGCCTATCGACGATCATCACCTCGACTATGATCCGCGCGGCTCTGGTCGAGCGGTTGCGTCACCATCGGGCGTGCGCATGGCGAGCGCCGTGCGTAGCATCCGGCCAAGATCCGACCTGCGATAGGGCTTCGCCAGCAGCAGGACACCCGGGTCGAGACGCCCGTGATGCACGATGGCGTTGTCGGTATACCCGGAGGTGAAGAGCACCTTGAGGCCGGGCCGCCGCCTCACGGCCTCGTCGGCGAGATGGCGCCCGTTCATGACGCCGGGCATGATGACGTCGGTGAAAAGCAGGTCGACGGCATCACCCTGTTCGATGTGCGCCAGCGCTTCCTCGGCGTTGCGCGCGAGGATCGTGGTATAACCCAGGCTCCGCAGCTGAGCGCCAACGTAGTCGCGCACCAATGCTTCATCCTCGACCACCAGAATTGTTTCAGTTCCACCCTCGATCTGCGTCACCGGCTGGGCGCGCGCCTGCTCCTCGTCGTGCTCTCCTGCCGGCGGCAGATAGATCCTGACGGTCGTTCCGGATCCCTCCTCGCTGTAGATCTTGATGTGGCCGTTCGACTGCTTGACGAAGCCGTAGACCATGCTGAGGCCGAGCCCGGATCCCTTGCCGGAGTGCTTGGTGGTGAAGAACGGATCGAACACCTTGTCACGGATCGCCGCGGAGATTCCTTGCCCGGTATCGCTGACGGCGATCATCACGTAAGGTCCAGGACGAACGTCGCCGTTTGCACTTGCATAGTCCTCGTCAAGGTGGACGTTCTCGGTCTCCAGCATGAGCTGGCCGCCGGCCGGCATCGCATCGCGCGCATTGACGGCAAGATTGACGAGAGAGTTGCTCAGTTGGCTCGGATCGACCAGGGCGGCCCACACATCGTCCGCCAACATCGATTCGATCTCGACGTTGTCGCCGAGCATCGGTCGCAAAAGCCGGGCCACATCGATGACCAGCGCATTGACGTCCGTTCGGCGCGGCTGCAGCGGCTGCAAACGGGAAAAGGCCAGCAGCCGATGAGTGAGGTCCGCGCCGTGCGTGGCAGCCTCGTCGATCATTTGGGCGATGGCGGAAAGCTCTGGATCGCCGGCAACGCCGTCCTTCAGAATCTCGATAGTGCCAAGAATGACGGTGAGCATGTTGTTGAAGTCGTGCGCAACGCCTCCCGTGAGCTGGCCGACGGATTCCATTTTCTGGGCCTGCACCAGTTTCCGTTCCAGCTCGGCCTTGCTCTCCAGTTCGTACTGGGCCTGCATGAAGCTCGATCGCATCCTTTCGAGGGAGCGGGCCAGCGCATCGATCTCGTCGACTGACGATGCCACCTTGATCGGTCGAGAGAATTCCATCAGCCCGATGCGCGCACTTTCGGCCGACAACTGCTCGATCGGCCGCGCGATGCGCGTGCTGAACCATATCGCGGCAAACGAGGCGATCATCATGCAGCCGACGACAAGCGCTGCGCCAATCGCGAGCTTATCCGAGCCCACCCATCCGAAATCCGCTGACGGGGCGAGCGTTGCAATCCAGAAGGTTTGACCTGCGGGATGCGCCGCATGGAACGATGCGAACCAGAGGTTTCCGCCTTCCTGGACCTGGATGATCTCGTTGGAAGGACGTCCGCGATCCTGCCAGGCTCGGTATGACGCCGTTAGCGGCCCCACTCCGAGCGCGTCGACAGGTTTCAGCAATGCCTTCCTGACGGTTTCGCTCGTCCAGCCCGGATCGCGCGGGAGACCGAGCGCCTCGCCGGCGTCGGTCAGGATCGCCACCAGTCCGGAATTGGTGAAGCGGACCTGCTGCGTAAAGTTCGTGATTTCGCGGAGCCACACATCGCTGGTGATGGCGTAGCGGTGGCCGTCCGGAGCGGTCCACCGCACCACCGCCGACAGGCCCGGCTCACCGGAAGAAACGAACCGATAGGCCGCCGTCCAATGGATATCGTCGTCCTTCGGCATCGCTGCCGCGGCCAGAAACCACGGACGCTTCCTGGCATCGTAGTCGGTCTTTCGCACCTCGTCGCCGACCACCCGGTCGTTCTCGTCGTAAGTGATGAAGCGCCCGACGCCGCCGCGCACGTCCGGATCGGTGAGGCGGTTGAACCAGCGCCCGTTCGCATCCGACGAGATCAGGATCTCGCGACCGTCGTCGCGCGCGATTGCGAACGAGGTGATGCCGCTGGTCCCTTTCAGGAGCGGGCGAAGCAGACCGTTCGAGGCGTCGAGACGATCGACATCGATCAGCCCCTTGATTCCCCATTCGCGTTCGAGGCGAGCGATCGCCTCGACCCTGACGAACAACGTCTCGAAATCAGCGGTCACCTGTGCGGCGGCACGGCCGCTCTCCGACGCCGCCAGCTCCTTCACCAGCGGCCGATAGAGCAGGAAGTAGATGCCGATGGCGCAGATCAGCAACGCCACGGTGACGAGCCCGACGCCTCCGAACACCAAGCTGCGCCGAATGGACCATTTGCGATCCATATGGCCCAGGTCGGCAACTTGTTCGGGCTGCAGCAAGCGATCTCCCTGATCAGAATCTTGATCACCGGTACTCTAGGGTTTCAGGGCCTCTGGGGGAACCAGGGAATGCAACCAAGCTGCCGGCTTTTCCACTTCCGGTGGCCCGTCACCGGCCACTGCGGCAAAGACTGAAAGCATGGAGGCAAAAGCGTCGGCTTGGCCGCCGGTAGCCCTGGCCGGCCTGGTCCGAAGAACCGGCAACCCGTGCCACCAGCTTCCGCAAACTCGGGGTACGTGAACAGTGTTCGGCGTGTCATGACAAATTGCTAGCCTCGCATCGGGTCGATCAACTCGAAAGGACAATCCATGGAATTGAAAGCCGGCGATATCGTCATGCTCAAGTCGGGTGGCCAACCGCTGACCGTCGCGGAGGTCAAGGGCGAGGACATTCTCTGCCTCTGGATGGGTATGGAAGGCGATCTCTTCCGCGAGACGCTGCCGCTCGCCACCCTGATCCAGGTTGAAGAAGACGAGGAGGAGGACGAAGAAGACGAGGAAGAAGACGAGGACGACGAATAGTCTCGTTCAGGTCCGCAAGTTCATGCGCGAGATCGGAGCGCCCGGCTCCGACGCGCAAGATGTCCGCTTCTCTGCCCGCAGCGGCGCACTGGCGGACATCGCTCGTGGTCGGCAGGCAACCTTTGCCAAATCGCACGACTGCACGCGCCATTCGGCGCCCTGATGCCGGGGATGTGACCAGTCGTGAAGCCGCGATCTGTTGGGGTTTTGCAATCGAGCGCTAACTGATGGAGGCCACCGTATCTGGAGAAAAGCGATGCGTTCGATTTTGGCCTTGAGCCTTTTGATCGCTCTTTCCGGCGCCGCGAACGCCGCGTCGGTCCATCACAGCCATCGGCATGCTGTTGTCCGTTCCGATCAGCGTGCCCCCAATCTCAACTCGAGCTTTGCCTACACGCCATCGCAGCCGCTGGCGCAATTCGGGTCGAATTCCTCCTGTGACCACGAAGCGTATTACGGCGCTTGCCAGGGTTACGCACCCGGTGAAAAGGAGCGGTTTCTGAACAGCTTGCATGGCCCATAGAAACCTGGGCCCGGCGCGATCTCGAAGGCGCAACCATTTGGGGTGAGCGCGAATTTTGAGTTCGAGCATCAATCCAGCGGCACGTTCAAACTGGTCCCCTTGACGATGATGCCGCCACGGTTGCCGATCTCGATCGAGCCGTAGCGTTGCCTGAAGCAATCGGGCAACGGCCGGTCGCCTTGCATACTGAGCCAAAGGCGCAAGAGATGACGCTTCTGGTTTGCATGAGGCCAATCGCGAAAGCCGGTCCGATCGTGCAGCAGCGCATGATTGTAGACGAACTGCATGTCTCCCGGCTGAAGCCGCATGCCAAAATGCAGGTCGGGATCGTTTGCAAGCGCGTCGAAGAGATCGAGCGCCTCGACGTGATCAGGCGTCAACCTCATCGCCTCGGGAAAGCGCTGCGCGCTGTCGATGTACTGGCGCTGGTAGAATCCGGTCAGGAACCCCGCATGCCAGTTCAGCACCGGGATTTCGAGATAGGGCTTTTCGTTCTCCGGCACCTCGCCGCGCCTATCCGTTGCGATCGGATCGAACAACAGAGCAGCGAGGTCCGGACGTCTTGCCAACATCTCGTTGTAGATGGTCGACGTGCTGACCAGGAGAGAGTCCCCTCCCTCCATCGCCTCGCGAATGCAGAGCAGTCCCACCACGTCGGACGAATCTGTGTGGAAGGTCTGCCGTTCCGAGGTTTGATATATCCTGACGTTTGGATCTCTCGCATCGGCGCCGATGTCCCGGACGTGACCGAGAATGTGACCCGCTGCATTTTGCGATCGCGCCGAGCCGAGATGCGCGCCCACCCCGCAAAAGATCGTCGCGGCAAACTCCAGGCTGTAGTTTGCGACCGGGAGGCCGCGGATGACTTCGAAACCCAGGCCAGTCAGCAGCTTCGTCTTGAGCTCGTCCAGATGCGCACTGAGACGGGGAAGCGGAAAGCTGTCCTTCGTGATCGCGGCAATTGCCTTGCTCCGGGCAAGATAGGATTCAGCCGCGCGCTCGAGCTCTGAGATCTCGCCGGCCCCAAGCGTGATCAGCCATCGATCAGGATTGGCTTTCATATCGGCACCGCGCCAGGCGGATGGGATGTCGATCTTCCCTGGCGGGCGATTGATCCCGCTGATCGCTGAGACCAGGTTCATGATTTTGATTCCTGAGGAGATTGATCGCCAGACATGACGTCGGGCTAGACGATATTGTTCCGACCGCATGTTTGCAACTCGGCCAGGTTCAATGCGCTGCCCAACGACACCGGCGATACCATCGGCTACAGCCAGCCGGGTATGCCATCGACTTTCATCGTTTCCAACTCCGGAAGATCGAACCCGAAATGCTCTGCGACCAGCAGACGCAACGCCTTGCGGTCGGTCAGTTGAACGGGTTGAGCGGCGCCATCGCGAATGAAGCTGACGTCCTGGTTCGTGATGTTGATGCGGCCCTCCTTCGTCACGGCGCTCGCGACGAGGTTGTGCGTATAGAAAGAATTCGGGTGACTGACGAGATAGTAGTGCATCATCTCGAAATCGACCGGATACTCCTCCTCCATCTTGGATATCCATCCTCGCGTCTCCGCCCCGTTGCGCAACAGGCAGAAGAGAATCCAATCGGTACCTTCGTGGGCGAGTCTGTGCGTAGGGGCGCCGGCCGGCACGGGCGTGCCGTCGAGCGGGATCGGATGAGGGCAGGCAAAGGGACCGAAGCCGGGATCGACCACGTAAGCGGTGCCATCAACCGTCACCGAGAGAAACATGTGCTCCCGCACGCTCTCATGACGTGGCTTGAAGAAGACGACGCGCGACGAGTGTCTGACGGGATCAAAGCCGATCGCATGCAGGGCGTTATACATGAGAGTTGCGTGCTCGACGCAATGTCCGCCGCGCCGCGCCGTGATGAGCTTGGCGTGCAGTCCCTCGGGATCCAGCCTGATGGGACGGCCAAGCAAGACGTCAAAGACTTCGAAGGGGATGTTCGCGACATGGGCCGCGAGGATCCCCGCCAGGGTTTCGAAAGTCGGTGTACGCGGGCCAACGTAGCCGATACGACCGAGGTAAGCGTCGAGATCGAAAGTATTCGTCATCACTGCTGAACATCCTGATGCAAGGAGATTACTGACCGGCACGCAAGCGCGCCATCGTCATGCCGACCGCCACCAGGGAATCCCACACCCGCTCGGCAGGTCGACGGTCGACAATCAGTCTGAAAATGTCCGGACGTGAATCGTGCCCGCCGACATCAGCAGTCGCTTTTGCAGCGGGAACGGCTTCCGCCGAGCTTTCGGCTATTCCGATCATTCCACTCTCGGCCGGACCTGCCATGACCTCCCCTCTCGGGCCGATCATAAATCTGTCGCCGAAATGGCGGCAAGTCTCTGGCTAGACAAGTCTCTGGCTAAACAAGTCTCGGGCTAACCACTGGCTCTCTGGCGGACATCACTGGACGTCACAGAAGGCCTGCCAACTGATTTCGCAACGAGCGCGAGCGGCTGGCGTTCTGTCGACCACCATGTCGAAGGCGCAGATGGTTCCTGCACCCTCCGAATTGTCGGTTTCAGAATGGTATGGTACAACCCTTAGCTGTCGGGACGGCTGTTCCGTCCCCGATTTGGGAGGTACCTTATGCGACCGTCATTTGGCTTCGCCGTGCCGTCCGTCGTCTTTACTTTGTCAGCCATCCTGCTGTGCAGCACGTCAGGCACGGCGCTTTCGCAACCCACACCGAATTCTTCGCTACCCGCCGTGTCGGTCGAAGCGCCGAAGCCAAGACAGGCTGTTGCGCCGACGCAGGGGCCAACGACCGCGACCTCCCACCACCGCCACCAACGGGCATCAGGCTCTTCGACCGCTCAAGGGCCGGTCTTCGGGCCGGATACAGCGCTGGGGAGGCTTGCCAGGCTGGAGCGATCCGCCAGCAGTTGCAACGGTGGTTGCGAAACCAGCTATCGAGTCGGCAACGCCCCCTGGGTTGGATGTAGCTATGGTGCCGGGGAGCCTTTCACCAATAATTTCTCGTCAACGTGCCGGGACACGCTGACCTACAACACCTACGCGCAGTGCGTCGAAACCAAAGGCTTCCTCGGCGCAACACCCAGAGAATCTCGGTGGATTTGCAGCAGCCTGCTGGCCGGGGGCAAGCTGGCCGGCGAAAGGCAAGTCGCCGAGCAATCGGGCCGCCGCTAGTCCGCGCCACCCGCGGGCCTACCAAAGACAGTCCGCATGGCTCGAAGGTTTCGAGCCATGCGGAATCCCCCTCTTCGGACCAGAAGCGGACGTCGGACAGGGTGTACTCAGCCCCGCCCGATCAGCCCGCGCCGCCGGGATTCATCACCAGCATGCTGACAGAATCCGGCAGCATGCCGTGATATGAGCCGGCATGTCGCGCGCTCAACGCCTTCTCGACGTGATCCAGCTGTTGCGCAGGCACCGACGGCCCGTGGCGGCGGGCCGGCTGGCCGACGAACTCGGCGTCTCGCTGCGGACGATCTATCGGGACATCGAGACGCTGAAGTGCCAGGGGGCCCACATCGATGGCGAGGCCGGCATCGGCTATGTGCTGCGGCCGGGGTTCATGTTGCCGCCGCTGATGTTCTCGGAAGAGGAGATCGAAGCGCTGGTGCTGGGCGGCCGATGGGTTGCGGCACAGCCGGATGAGCCGCTCGGAAAGGCGGCCCAGAACGCGCTTGCGAAGATCGCCGCCGTGCTGCCGGAGGACCTGCAGCGGAGCCTGGAAACATCCGGCCTGATGGTGGCGCGCCGCGATCCGGTGGCAGGCGACGCCGAATTGCCGATCATCCGGGCCGCCATCCGCAACGAGCGTAAATTGCGCATCACCTACAGCGACGAACGGGACAACCGCAGCCATCGCACGATCTGGCCGATCGCACTCGGGTTCTTCGATTCTGTCCGCATGGTGGCGGCCTGGTGCGAGAGCCGCGGCGACTACCGCCATTTCCGCACCGACCGGATCCTGTCGATCACATGCACGGAGCGCCGCTACCTGCGGCGCCGCACAGATTTGCTGCGGGAGTGGCGGCAGCGGGAATGCATCACCCAACCCTGATCATGCTGACGAAAACTGGCAGCACCGTCCTGTAAGCCTTGCGCCATCGCCAAGCTGAACAGGAGATGCAAATGGCCGATTTCAACCTCGTGGTGCTCTATGTCGAGGATGCACAAGCGAGCTCCGCCTTCTATCAGACCCTGCTGGAGTGCCCGGTCGCGCAATCATCCCCCAAATTCGTGGTTCTTCCACTCGGGAACGGCGCCATGCTGGGCCTGTGGCAGCGGGATGCCGTCGTGCCGCCTTCCGCTTCGGAGGCCGGCTGCAACGAGATCTGCTCCAGCGAGATCTCTTGGGCGGTCGCGAACGCGGACGCCGTGCGCGCGACCTACGAGACGTGGACGACCCGCGGCGTGCGGATTGCGCAGCCTCCGACCGCCATGCCGTTCGGAGATACCTTCGTTGCGCTCGATCCCGACGGTCATCGCCTGCGCGTGCTGGCGACCGCCGCTTAAAGGCTGGACTGCTTCGCGTGAGAGGCTGGGCAGTTGGCACTGCCGTGACCAGCCTCTCTGTCGCGGCGCTCCGACGAGGGCGCCTCAGGAAGCCGATCGCCAAAGCACCGATTGCGCGGAGCGAAAAGGCTGACTAGGAAATTCGGATGAATTCCGAATCGCCCCCCAGTTGGCCCGTCGTGGAGCCACCGCCCTTCCTTCCCGCGCCGCGTCGCCGGTGGCCGCTTGCACTCTTCGTGGCCGTTGTCCTTGCGCTCGCAGGCGCAGGAGCCTGTTACGTCTGGCTAAACCCGGGATTGCTCACTCCGTCCGCGGGGCGCGAGGCAGGGGACGCAAATGCCAGCGCCAATGACAGCGCGGTCATGACGGACCTGCTCGCCGCGCAACAGAAGGCGGCCGACGATTTGGCGGCGATCGAAAAGACCGTCGCCGATCAGCAGGAGCAGCTGAAGGCGATCGTCGGTCAGCTTGCCACCCTCAATTCGAAGATCGACGCCCTGAAGGGCCCAGCGCCGCAGGCACCGGCCGCGCCGTCTCTGTCGCCCGGGCCGACAGCGTCGATGCCATCGGCCTCCGTGCCTCCTGTCGCGCCGGCGCCGGCAGCACGCGTTGTCCCAAAGCAAAAGAAGCCGCCGCGCGTGGCGCCAACGACGGGTCCGATTTCGGTCGGGGGAGCGCCGCTGAACGTGGCGCCCGATGCGACCGTGCGCTGAGCCGGACCTAACCGATCAGCTGCTTCGCCGCCGCCGAGATCATCACCAGCCCACCCGTGATCACCGCGACGTCGAGGATCGCGGTGTGGATGTGCACCGGCATCCGCTCGACGAATGCCTTGGCCAGGAACGCGCCGGGGATGGCGATGCCGCCGATCAGCAGCGCGAAGGCGAGCACCTGGGCGGTCACGGCGCCGGCGAGGCCGAACACCGAGATCTTGATCAAACCAGTTCCGAGCGAGATCATCGCATCGGTCGCGATGACAGCGGCGCCTTCGAGGCCTGCGGCCATCAGCAGCGAGAGCAGGATCACGCCCGAGCCCGAGGTGCCGCCGACCAGCACGCCGTAGCCGACGGATCCTGTCGCAAGGCCGGCGTCGCCGATCTTGACCTGACGATGACGCAGCACGCGGCGCAGTGGCACACTCAAAATCAGCATGGTGCCGATCACGATCGCGGCGCCAGCATTGGTGAGGCGGGTGTAGCCGTAGGCGCCGAGCGCGGTCGTCAGCGCCGCGCAGGCGAGCACGACAGCTGCGCGGCGGCGGTCAACATAGCGGAGATAGGCAACCGCACGGCTGGAATTGGTGAAGAGCGCCGAGATCGCGATGATCGGCACCACCGGCTCGGCACCGACCAGGGGCACCAGCACCAGCGGCATCAACGCGCCGGTGCCGTAGCCGGCAAGGCCACCGATGATCGAAGCAAACAACGCCATCATCGCGACCAGCAGGAGCTGGAAAATCGAGATGTCGGCGAAGCCTGAGACGATGGTCAATTTCTCTCGCGAGTGGCGCGTGCCGTTGCTTGATCGGCGATGGAAGCGAGTGCGGCTTCGTCTAGTGGAAAATCCGCCGCAAGCCAAGCGTCCTCGGCAAGCATCAACACATGCCCGAGCGCTGGCCCTTCCGCCATGCCGCGTGCGATGAAGTCGGCAGCGCGAAGCGGGAATTTCGGCGCGGTCCAGCGTTGCGGCAATTCGGCGAGTTCGCGCCAGCGCGACGAATTCACCTCGTCATCGGCCCGTGCCCAGCCCAGCAACACACGATCGTGATAGCGCTCGGGGCCGAGGCGGTAGAGCAGCCGCCGCGCACGAGCCTCGTCCATGGCGGCGAAGCGCCACCAGCGATGGCCCATCGAGTCCAGCGCCTTGGCCTCGGCATTCGACAGCCGGAGGCGGGTGGCGACACGCTTGGCGTCTTCGGTGACGGCGACCGTCAGCGCGGCGAGACGGCGCGTGCTGCTTGGCGGCAGGCCGAGCGCGCGCTCGATCGCGATCATCGCGGTCAGCGGTCCGGTATAGGCGACGCCGCCGATCATCGCCTGCAGCAATCCGGCATCGACCATCGCAAGCACGGCAGCAGAGGCGCCATCCGTCACGAGCAGCTTCAGCATCTCCATACGCACCCGCTCGGCCGAGATGGTCGCAAGCCCCGCGCGACCGCGGATGCAGGCGAGAGTGCCGTCGCGGTCGGGCTCACCGACGCCGAAGGCGGCATGGATGCGGAAGAAGCGCAGGATGCGCAAATAATCCTCGGCGATGCGCTGGTCGGGCGCGCCGATGAAGCGCACGCGCCGCGCCCTGGCGTCGGCGATGCCGCCGACATGGTCGTGGACCACGCCGCTCGCATCGACCGACAGGCCGTTCATGGTGAAGTCGCGCCGCTCGGCGTCCTTCACCCAGTCGCGGCCGAAGGCGACCTTGGCCTTGCGGCCGAACGTTTCGGTATCCTGCCGCAGCGTGGTGACCTCAAAGGGCTCACCATCGATGACCAGCGTGACGGTGCCGTGCTCGATGCCGGTCGGCACGCTCTTGATGCCGGCGCTTTTCGCGCGCCGCACCACTTCCTCCGGCAGCGCCGTGGTCGCGATATCCATGTCGCCCGGCGGCAGGCCGAGCAGCGCGTTGCGGACAGTGCCGCCGACCACGCGCGCTTCCTCGCCATCAGCGTTGAGCAATCGCAGGACACGCGCCGTACCGCCTGAGGTCAGCCAGGGCGCACCAGCAAGGATCGGCTCCGCGCTCATCGTCCGGCCCTTATCTTTGCGCGCCCGGCACGAGCCTGCCGTTCTCGACATGGGCGGGCACGTAGGTCGAGTTCGGCGCGGCGCCCGAGAAATGCGCCAGCCCAATCAGCCCGGCGATGACGAGCACGAGCGCCGCCAGCACCAGCCGCGCGACGATGGTGATCGGCCAGGACGATTGCACGAACAGGCCGGACCGCGTGGCGGCCAAAAACAGCGCATAGACGGCAAAGGGGATGAGGAAGATTCCGATCTCGGTCAGAACCGTCCGGATCATGACGAATAGATCCGCTCATACAGCACACGCAGCATTCCGGCCGTCGCACCCCAGATGTAACGCTCCGCAAACGGCATCGCATAGTAGAACCGCTCCATGCCGCGGAATTCCTTGCTGTGCACCTGGTGGTTCACCGGATTCATCAGGAAGGATAGCGGCACTTCGAACGCGTCATCAACCTCGGAATGGTTGATGGTAAGCTGAAAGCCCGGCCTGACCCTTGCGACCGTCGGCAGGATGCGGAAGCCAAAGGCGGTGCCGTAGAGATCGAGATAGCCGATCGGCTCGATGAAATCCCTGCTGAGCCCGACCTCCTCCTCGGCCTCGCGCAGCGCGGCGTGGAGCGGCGATTTGTCGATCGCGTCGATCTTGCCGCCGGGAAAGGCGATCTGCCCGGCGTGATCGTTGAGATGGGCCGAGCGCTGCGTCAAGAGAATGGTCGGCTCGGGATGGTCGACCACCGCGATCAGCACGGCTGCCGGCCGCACCGGCTGCTCGCGCGCGACGATCTCGAGCATCTTGTCGGTGCCGGGATCGCCGGAGGCCGGGATGATGTTCGGATCAAACAGCCCGGGCGGCACGTCGAAGCCGAGCTTTGCCCTGGAGCGGGCGAAGAAATCCGCCGCACGAAAGGCGACCGGCTCGCTCTTGTCGCTCTTGATGGGCTTGTTCAAAGCGCGGCCCTCACCTGCTCCGCGTCGGCCATGGCGAAGAACTCGCCGGCCGACTCGACGCCAAACATCGGCTGGCCATCGACCATCCGCTCCTCACCCATGTCAACCAGATCGTAGTAGAGCGCGCGGGTGACCTTGGCCCAGAGATCGGACCGGACGTGCAGATACGGCGTCAGGCCGCCGTCCGCCGCCTGCTCGAAGCGCAGCCGGTGCGCGGCGTCGCAAATGACCCAGTCGTCGACATTGGTGCGGAAGCTCAGCACGCGATGGTTGTCCTCGCCGCTCCTGGACATCTCCACCGCCATGAACGGCGCGTCGTCGACGCGGATGCCGACCTTCTCCACGGGCGTGACGAGGAAATGCTTGTCGCCCTCGCGCTTGAGGATGGTCGAGAAAAGACGCACCAGCGCGTGACGCCCGATTGGCGTGCCCATGTAGAACCAAGTACCATCGGAGGCGATTCGGATATCGAGATCGCCGCAAAACGGCGGATTCCACAGATGCACCGGAGGCAGGCCCTTTTTGGCGCCTTCGGCCTTGGCAGCCTGATTGGCGGCGGCAGTCAGCCCCTCAAGACCTTGATGTGTGCTCTGCCCTTGGTTCGCCATGGTTTGCCCTGACTTTGCGTTTGGCACGATTGGTGCAGGTCTACGTTGTACGTAAGTTTACGGTTCCACCCCGGGTTCGTCCGGTGTGGAAGGTCTCCACTTCGTGATGCCGTACATAACCCGAAGCCGATAAGGTGGGGATAGGTTAATTCAACGAATACATGGCGTTCTTGCAAGTCTAGCATAGGGCCCATGACGCAGATTGATGACGCAGATTGATGCGATCAACAGACGACGCAAGATAGCCGTGTGGCAGGCTTAAGGAGCGAGCGAATGGCGGAGAGTGTCGAGAAGCTCGAAGACGGCATCGTCCGTTCGGCCGAGCAGGTGTCCAGTCAGATTCGCGCGGCGAAGGATGCGATCGGGTCCGTCATCTTTGGCCAGGATCGCGTGGTCGAGAACACGCTCGTCACCATCCTGTCCGGCGGCCATGCGCTCCTGATCGGCGTGCCCGGCCTTGCCAAGACGAAACTGGTCGAGACGCTCGGCGTCACGCTCGGCCTCGATGCCAAGCGCATCCAGTTCACGCCCGATTTGATGCCATCGGACATTCTCGGCGCCGAAGTGCTCGACGAGAGCACGGCAGGAAAGCGCTCGTTCCGCTTCATCTCCGGCCCCGTGTTCGCGCAGCTGCTGATGGCCGACGAGATCAACCGCGCGAGCCCCCGCACGCAGTCGGCGCTGCTGCAGGCGATGCAGGAGCAGCACATCACGGTGGCCGGCGCGCGCCACGATCTGCCGAAGCCGTTCCACGTGCTCGCCACGCAAAACCCGCTGGAGCAGGAAGGCACCTATCCGCTGCCCGAAGCGCAGCTCGACCGCTTCCTGATGGAGATCGACGTCGATTATCCCGATCGCGACGCCGAACGCCGTATCCTGTTCGAGACCACCGGCGCCGAAGAGACGCTGGCGAAGGGCTCGATGACCGCGGATGCGCTGATCGCGGCGCAGCGGCTGGTGCGCCGCCTCCCGGTCGGCGATTCCGTGGTCGAAGCCATCCTGTCGCTGGTGCGCTCGGCCCGTCCGGGTCCTGACAGCGGCGAGGCCGGCAAGTTCATCGCCTGGGGCCCGGGTCCGCGCGCCAGCCAATCCCTGATGCTGGCGGTGCGCGCACGCGCGCTGATCGACGGGCGTCTCGCGCCCTCGATCGACGACGTGCTCGACCTCGCCGAGCCCGTGCTGAAGCACCGCATGGCGCTGACGTTCCAGGCACGCGCGGAAGGCCGCACGATTCCGGACGTGATCAGGCAATTGAAAACACGGATCGGTTGATGGCGGCAGAGAACGGGCACACGGCGAAGGAGATCATCGCGATCCGACGTGCCGATGGCGAAAGCCGTACGCTCGCCGCTTCGCTGCCGCGCCTGGTGTTAGAAGCCCGTCGCATCGCTGCCAACGTCATCCATGGCCTGCACGGCCGCCGCCGCGCCGGCTCCGGCGAAAATTTCTGGCAATACCGCCGCTTCGTCTCCGGCGAGCCGTCGCAGAATGTCGACTGGCGGAGATCGGCGCGTGACGACCATCTCTATGTCCGCGAGCTCGAATGGGAAGCCTCGCACACGGTCTGGATCTGGCCCGATCGTTCGCCGTCGATGGCGTTTGCCTCGAAGACCGCGCGCGAGTCCAAGCTGGAGCGCACGCTGATCGTCGCCTTCGCGCTGGCCGAGCTGCTGGTTGCGGGCGGCGAACGCGTCGGCATTCCCGGTTTGATGGCACCGACCGCAAGCCGCAGCGTGATCGACAAGATGGCGCAGGCGATGCTGCATGACGATGCCATCAGGCTGAGCCTGCCGCCGTCCTTCGTCCCCGCCGCGCTCGCCGAAATCATCGTGCTGTCGGATTTCTGGTCGCCGCTCCAGGAGATCCAGGCGACACTCGCCGGCCTCTCCGGCACCGGCGCGCATGGCACGCTGGTGCAGGTCGTCGATCCCGCCGAAGAAAGCTTCCCTTATTCCGGCCGCGTCGAGTTCGTCGAGCCGGAAGGCTTTGGCATGATCACCGCCGGCCGCGCCGAAAGCTGGGCGCAGGATTACACCGCGCGGCTCGCGCTGCATCGCGACCAGATCCGCGCCGAAACGGGCAAGCTCGACTGGCTGTTCACGACCCATGCGACCGACCGCTCGGCTGCCGAGCTCCTGCTGTTCCTCCATGCCGGCATGCAGGTGAGCAAGTCGGGCGCCCGGACCTCCTCGATCAAGGCGGGGCCGGCCGCATGATGGGATTGCCGCTCGCCTTCACCGAACCGCTGCTGCTGATCGGCCTTGTCAGCCTGCCGGTGCTGTGGTGGCTGTTGCGCGTGATGCCGCCGCGGCCGCGCCGGATCGAGTTTCCGCCGACCCGCCTGCTGTTCGACATCGCGCCGCGGGAAGAGACACCGTCGCGGACGCCGTGGTGGCTGACGGCCCTGCGGCTCCTGGCTGCGGCGCTGGTGATCTTTGCCGCCGCCGGCCCGATCTGGAATCCGCAAACCGGCCTCGCCGGCAGCAAAGCACCGCTGATGATCATGCTCGACGACGGCTGGAGCGCCGCATCGAACTGGGACACCAGGATCAGGGCCGCCGACGAGCTGATCGCGAACGCCGACAACGACCGCCGCGCGATTGCGCTGGTGCCGCTGTCCGAGCCGAACCGCGACATCACGCTGATGCCGGCCGGCGCGGCGCGCGTTGCGCTGCGGCAGATCGTGCCGAAGCCTTATTCGATCGATCGCGTTGAAACCCTCACTGCGATCGATCGTTTCCTGAAGGCGACCGGCGATTGCGAGATCGCCTGGCTGTCTGACGGCGTGGACACCGGCCGCGGCGACGAGTTCGTAGCCGGGCTCGGCAAGACCTTAGGGGAACGCAGCTTGACGCTGTTCGAAGGCGGCACCTCATCCCCGCTGGCGCTGGTTGCGGCGGAGAACGCGGCGGCGAAGATGACGGTGAAGGTGCTGCGCACCGACAGCGGCATTCTCGCCGGCACCGTGCGGGCGCTCGACCAGAAGGCTTCGCCGATCGGCGAGGCGCGTTTCACCTTCGGACCGCAGGACAAGGAAGTCGAAGCCGCGTTCGATCTTCCGGTCGAGCTGCGCAACGACATATCCAGGCTCGAGATCTCGGGCGAGCGTTCGGCCGGCGCGGTGCAACTGCTTGACAAGCGCTGGCGCCGCCGCGCCATCGGCATCGTCTCCGGTTCGACCAGTGAAACATCGCAGCCGCTGCTCGCGCCGACCTTCTACCTGACCCGCGCGCTGGCACCGTTCGCCGACGTGCGGCTTGCCGACAAGGGTTCGCCGCAGCAGGGCATCGCGCAATTCCTCGACCAGAAGCTGCCGATGATCATCCTCGCCGATGTCGGCACCGTCGCGCCCGAATTGCGCGAGCGCCTCAACGCCTGGATCGAGCAGGGCGGCGTGCTGGTGCGGTTCGCCGGGCCCCGTCTGGCGCAGGCCGAAGACGATCTGGTGCCGGTCAAGCTGCGCAAGGGCGGCCGCACGCTCGGCGGCAGCCTGACCTGGGAGAAGCCGCAGCATCTCGCCAACTTCACCGCCGACGGCCCGTTTGTCGGCGTCGCCGTTCCCAAGGACGTCACCGTGAACCGGCAGGTGCTGGCCGAACCCGATGCGGTGCTCGCGACCAAGAGCTGGGCCTCGCTCGAAGACGGCACGCCGCTCGTCACCGGCGAGCATCGCGGCAAAGGCATCGTCAGCCTGTTCCATGTCAGCGCCGACATGCGCTGGTCGGATTTGCCGATGTCCGGCACCTTCGTCGAAATGCTCCGGCGCGTCGTCGACATGTCCGGCTACACCGCCAAGCCCGGCCCTGGCGTTGCCGCTGAGGCGAGCGCCGAGACGCTGGCGCCGTTGCACATGCTCGATGGCTTCGGTGCCTTCGGGCCGCCGCCGGCTGCCGCCAAGCCGCTGACAGCCGATTATCGCGACCGCGCTACGCCGGATCATCCGCCCGGCTTCTACGGTCCGGCAGAAGGACCGCTCGCCGTGAACACGCTTGCCAGCGCCGACCGCATCGCCGCCCTCAACACGTCAGGCCTGCGCGCCCGGCACGCCACCTACACCAACGCCGAGCCGCGCGATCTGCGTGGCTGGCTGTTGTCGACCTCGCTCGCGCTGTTCCTGATCGATGCCATCATCGTCGCGCTGCTCGGCGGCGGCCTTGCCGCGCTGCTGCGCCGCCGCGCCGCGCCCGCGATCATCCTGCTCGGCTTCGTGCTCGCAGGCCTCGCGGTGCTGTCGCCGACGCCGTCGCGGGCCGACGGTGCGTCGGACGATTTCGCGATGAAGTCGACCTCGCAGACCCGCCTCGCCTATGTCGTCACAGGCAATGCCGACGTCGATTCCATCGTCAAGGCCGGCATGGCCGGCCTGACGCTGTTCCTGGCGCAGCGCACCGCGCTGGAAGCCGGCGATCCCGTTGGCGTCGATCCCGCGCATGACGAACTCGCCTTCTTCCCGCTGATCTACTGGCCGATCGTGCCGGGCGCGCCGAAGCCGCCGCAGGACGCCATCAACAAGATCGACGCCTACATGAAGCAGGGCGGCACGGTGATCTTCGACACCCGCGACGCGGTCGAAGCGCCGCCCGGCGACAACGGCGCATCGCAGACGCCGGGGATGCAGGCGCTGCGCGAGATCCTGTCCTCGCTCGACGTGCCTGAGCTCGAGCCGGTGCCGCGCGAGCACGTGCTGACCAAGACGTTCTATCTGCTGCGCGACTTCCCCGGCCGCTTCAACTCGGGCCAGACCTGGGTGGAGGCGCTGCCGCGCGAGGATGACGACGAAAGCGCGCAGAAGCCCGCGCGCGGTGGCGACGGCGTCTCGCCGATCATCATCACCTCCAACGACCTCGCCGGCGCCTGGGCGCTCCGTCCCGACGGCCAGCCGATGCTGCCGCTGTCGCCGGGCGAGCCGCGCCAGCGCGAATTCGCCTACCGCGCCGGCGTCAACATCGTGATGTACACGCTGACCGGCAACTACAAGGCCGACCAGGTGCACGCGCCCGCCCTGATCGAACGGCTGGGGCAATAGGACCGAGATGAATTACGGCATCGCCTTCACGCCGCTGGTTCCTGCGATCGTCCTCTGGATCGCGCTCGCTGCGATCGTGGTCATCGCGATCGTACTGCTGCTTGCGCGGGCGCGTGGCGCAGCCGTGCGCGTGGCGGCACTGGCGCTGTTCCTGCTGGCTCTCTCAAATCCCTCCTTCACGCGCGAGGACCGCGATCCGCTCACCTCGGTCGCCGCCGTCGTCGTCGACAAGAGCCCGAGCCAGAATTTCGGCAAGCGCAACCAGGAGGCCGCGAAGGCGCAGGAAGCGCTGGTCGACAGCCTGAAGAAGATCAAGGGACTCGAGGTGCGCGTCGTCGAGGCCGGACAGGCCGACGGCGAGACCGACGGCACGAAGCTGTTCGGCGCGCTCGCCTCCGCCCTGTCGGACGTGCCGGTCGACCGCGTCGCCGGCGCGTTCCTGATCACTGACGGCCGCGTGCACGACATCCCGGCCAACACCACCGCGCTCGGCTTCCAGGCGCCGGTGCAGGCACTGATCACCGGACAGAAGGACGAGCGCGATCGCCGCATCGCGATCACGGCGGCGCCGCGCTTCGGCATCGTCGGCCAGAACCAGACCATCACCTACAAGCTCGACGACCAGGGCGTGAGCAATGAGCGCGCCAGGGTCACGGTCCGCCGCGACGGCGAGGTCATCAACGAGCGCACGCTGGCAAGCGGCCAGAGCGCGAGCGTCGACGTCGAGATCAAGCACGCCGGCTCGAACATCGTCGAGATCGAGGCCTCCCCGCTCGAGAGAGAATTGACGCCGGTGAACAACCGCGCCGTCGTCGCCATCGACGGTGTGCGCGACAAGCTGCGCGTGCTGCTGGTCTCGGGCGAGCCGCATTCCGGCGAGCGTACCTGGCGTAACCTCCTCAAGTCCGACGCCAGCGTCGATCTCGTGCATTTCACGATTCTGCGTCCGCCGGAGAAGCAGGACGGCACGCCGATCAACGAATTGTCGCTGATCGCGTTTCCGACCCGCGAGCTGTTCCAGCAGAAGATCAACGAATTCCAGCTGATCATTTTCGACCGCTACGCCCGCCAGGGCGTGCTGCCGATCCCCTATTTCGAGAACATGGCGCGCTATGTGCGCGCGGGCGGCGCTGTGCTGGTGTCTGCAGGCCCCGATTATGCCTCGACCAGCAGCATCTGGCGCACGCCGCTGGATTCGGTGCTGCCGGCCGAGCCGGTCGGCGTCACCGAGAAGCCGTTCTATGCGCACCTCTCCGACCTCGGCAAACGCCATCCGGTGACGCGTGGACTGGAAGGCGCGGCGTTCGAGCCGCCGCACTGGAGCCGCTTCTTCCGCACCGTCGACACCCGCAATTCGGTCAACCCGCCGGTAATGACGGGCGCCGACGGCAAGCCGCTGCTGTTCCTGTCGCGCTTTGGCGAGGGCCGCGTCGCGCTGCTGCTGTCCGACCACATCTGGCTGTGGGCGCGCGGCTATGAGGGCGGCGGCCCGCATCTCGATCTGCTCCGGCGGATGTCGCACTGGCTGATGAAGCAGCCGGACCTCGATGAGGAAGCGCTCCGCCTGCAGGTGCAGGGCAAGGATCTCGTCGTGGTGCGCCAGACCATGGCTGATAGCGTGCAGCCGGTGAGCGTGACCTCGCCCTCCGGCGTGTCGCATGATTTGACGCTCAATCCCGGCGATCCCGGCGAGTGGCGCGCCAGCCTGCCGGCGAACGAGCTCGGCCTGTGGCAGGCGACCGACGGCACGCTGAAAGCGCTGATCAATGTCGGCCCGACCAATCCGAAGGAGTTTTCGGAAGTCACCTCCACCACCGAGGCGTTGAGGCCGCTGACGCAAGCCACCGGCGGCAGTTCCGTGCGGATCGCGGACGGCGGCAGCGTCGAGCTGCCGCGCATCGTCCCGGTGCGCTCGGCCGGCATCTTTGCCGGCGACGGCTGGATGGGCGTGCGGATGCGCGACGCCAGCGTCGTCAAGGGCGTCGGCGTGCTGCCGATCTTCGCCGGCCTGATCGGCCTGCTGCTGCTGCTCGGCGCGTTCGCCGCGACCTGGGTGCGCGAGGGGCGCTAGGGCTAAGCGGCTTCGTGGAGCGACAGATGGCCGTATTTTTCGGTGTCCTATGCGCGCTTGCAGTGACTTGGTCGATCGTCAAATATTTCGGCGTCCAATCGGTGGTATCCGACACGCTGCCCCTGCAGTTCCGGGATGGCCTGAACTCGCGCTATGCGATTCCGATCTATGCACTTGAACCATCAACGCCGCTGGCGGTGCAGGCCGAGTATATGAAATCGCTGGCCGGCGGCTGCGTCGCCGTGCCCAGCTTTGCCCTCGCGTGTTTCTTTGCGGGCCAAATGCAGGCCGCCTTGCTGGGCACCCTGGGTGCGACCGTCGTTGTGATTTCGACCGTCAAGTCCTGGATGACGTATCGAGACAACTGCCGTCGACAGATCCTTCCGGCTGATACGAACGAAGCCTGAGACATCGTCTTCGACACCCGTTGCAACAATCACACAGGCCCAGTCGATCGGCGGCCAGCTTCCCTACGCCAGGTTGACAGCCACCTTTCCTTCCGATGTTATATTGTTACATCGTGACGCCCGGTCGGCGCCTCGCGGTGTGGGGTGCGTTTGGATGAAGTGGTTCCGGTCGAATATCAGGCACGGCGCCCGGCTCGCGATATTTGCGATGCTGGTGCAAATCGCGCTGACCTTCGGCCACAGCCATTGGTTCGCGCAGGCTGCGCCGCTTGCTCAGTCCCAGCTGAGCGACCACGCCAAGACCATCGCATCGCCCGATAGCGCGGCGGCCCAGAAGCAGTCACCTGCAAGTCCCGATCGCGAACAGCCGGGCGACGACATCTGCGCGATCTGCGCACTGGTCGCGATGGCCGGCACGGTCATATCAGCGACACCGCCGCTGTTGTTGCTGCCGCAAGCGGTCGAGCTGCTCTACCGCACCACCGACGCCGAATTCGTCCATCTGGAATCGGCCAGCCACGCGTTCCAGCCGCGCGCTCCTCCCGCCTCCTGATCTCCATCGATTGAGCTGCCTTCGGCATCGGCTGCGCCTCGCGCCGATTCCGCTGGGTGATCGAAGACGATCCGTCGCGTGTCGACGGCACGTGCTGCGTGACAAGCCTCTCAACAGAGCTGCGGCGGTGCGTGATCGGAAATCAGGACAATGGTGTCTTCAAAAGCAATATTGGCGGGCTCGAGCCTCGCCGCACTCACGCTGCTCCATCCCGGCGGCGGCGCCATGGCGCAAACGACGGCCCCAACCACGACGCTACCGACTGTCGAAGTCGAAGCACCCAAGCAGACGCAGGCGCCGCGCCGACCCAAGGTTCGCGTCGCTATCGACAAGCGACGCGCAACGCCTCAGGCGCGGCCACAGACCGAGGCACCGGCCGCCGTCGAAGGCCCGGGTGAACGGCTGGATGCCGCGCGCCAATCGATTCTTCCGCCGGGCGGGGCCACTTCCCACACCCTCACGCGCCAGGCGATCGAGGCGCTGCCGCAGGGCAGCAATGCCTCGCTCGACAAGGTGCTGCTGCAATTCCCCGGCGTCACCCAGGACTCGGCGGCGAGCGGCGACCTGCACGTCCGCAACGAGCACGCCAATCTGCAATACCGCATCAACGGGGTCATGCTGCCCGATGGCGTCGGTGCGTTCGGACAGATCCTCGACACCGGTATCGTCGGCAGCCTCAGCCTGCTCACCGGCGCACTGCCGGCGCAATACGGCCAGCGCACCGCCGGCGTGCTCGACATCCAGACCAAGGCCGACGCCTTCAACAACACAGGCGTCGTCGGCGTCTATGGCGGCAGTAACGGCACGATCTCGACCAATGTGGAGTACGGCGGGACGGCAGGCCAGACCCAGTATTTCCTGTCGGGGCGTTTCCTGCAGAACAATCTCGGCATCGAGAACCCGACGCCGTCGGTGAACGCGATCCACGATCGCACCAACCAGGAAAAGGGATTTCTCTATCTGTCGACGATGATCGATCCAGGGAGCCGCCTCACCTTCATGAGCGGCGTGTCGAATGCGACCTTCCAGATCCCCAACAATCCCGGCCAGACGCCTGCATTTACCGCGTTCGGCGTCTCGAATTTCGATTCGTCGCGACTGAACGAGCATCAGAACGAGTTCAACCAGTTCAACGTCGTCTCCTACCAGACCTCGAACGGCGAGTTCGACACGCAGACCTCGTACTTCAACCGCACCAGCCTGCTGCACTTCTATCCCGATCCGATCGGCGATCTCGTCTTCAACGGCGTGTCATCGGACGTCTACCGGCAGAGCGTGGTCAACGGCATCCAGCAGGACACCTCCTGGCGGATCGGCAATGCGCACACGCTGCGCTTCGGCCTGTCGGTGAGCGCGGAGCGAACGCTGGTCAACAGTGGCACGACGGTGCTGCCGCTGGTCGATCCAACTGATCCGACAGCGGGCACGATCGACGCGCCGTTCTCGGTATTCGATTCCAACGCCAAGACCGGCTGGCTGATCGGGACCTACGTCCAGGACGAATGGAAGATCACCAACAATCTGACGCTGAACGCCGGTCTGCGCTTCGACCAGATGTACCAATTCATCGATGCGAACCAGCTCAGCCCGCGCGTCAGCCTGACCTGGAAGCCGTTCGACGGCACTATTTTCCACGCCGGCTATGCGCGCAACTTCACCCCGCCCTCGCAGGTGATCGCGTCCCCCGTCAATCTCGCGCTGGTGACCCCGCCCGGCGCGCCTGCCAACACGCAGACGCCGGAGGTCGGGCGGAACAGCCCGGTGCTGCCGGAGCGGTCGCACGTGTTCGACGTCGGCGTGACGCAGAAAATCTATCCGATCCCGGGCCTCGAGGTCGGCGCCGACGCCTATTACAAGAAGGCGCGCGACCTGCTCGACGACGGCCAGTTCGGCGCGGCCTATGTGCTGAGCGGCTTCAACTACGATCGCGGCGAGAATGTCGGCGTCGAGCTGAAATCGACCTACAAGAACGGCAATTTCAGCGCCTATGCCAACCTCGCCTGGGCGAAGCAGATCGCGACCAACGTGGTCTCGAACCAGTATCTGTTCGGCGCGGACGAACTCGCCTACATCGCGGGTCATTACATCTACACCGATCACGCGCAGATGCTGTCAGGCTCGGCTGGCGCCTCCTATCTCTGGGAGGGCACGCGCTACAGCGTGTCGATGATCTATGGCAGCGGCCTCCGCTCGGGCTTTGCCAACACCGACCATCTGCCGAGCTATACGCAAGTCAATCTCGGCCTGTCGCACGACTTCAACATCGTCGCGCCGAACAAGCCGACGACTGTGCGCTTCGACGTGGTCAATGTGTTCGACACGATCTACCAGATCCGCGACGGCTCCGGCATCGGCGTGTTCGCCCCGCAATACGGACCGCGGCGCGGCTTCTATGTCGGCATGTCGCAGCGGTTCTAGCTGCGCGGCCCTCTTGTGGCGCATCCTTCGAGACGCCCGCCTCTGGCGGGCCCTCATGATGAGGGCGGAGTGCGTGGCTACAGTTTTAGCGGACGCCGATGCCGCTTAGCCTCATCCTGAAGAGACCGCCACCGGGTCCGCGCAACGCGCGGCGCGATGACAGGCTCCGCGGCCGTCTCGAAGGACGAGGCGTGCTCGCAGGTCAACGCTTCACTTGCGATCTGGCGTTCCGCGGGCGAGGTGCCATTCTTCGATGCGGCCAAACTTCAAATATCCTTCGTCAGCTTTCGCCTTCCAGTTTTGGCATAAACCGCGCCGAGGGTATAGCGTGCCGGGCTTTCCGGATTCATGACCCCTGCATATAGCGAACCGGGTTTTCAGGATCCGCCTGGAAGATGCCAGCAACCTCCGCGAATAGGGTCGATACGGCCTCGTGCCTGAGGTCGTCGAACCGCTCGAAACTGAAGTTGTTGCCGCCCATGCGTAGTTCGCCGAGCTTTCCAGCATAGTGGGAAACGATCGGCACGCCTTGCCTGGTCACCGTCACGTACACGGTGATGTAGTTTTTCTGGAGCGCAACGCCGATCACCGGCCAATCCGTGCTTTTCCCAGATTTGATGGCATAGCGAAACTTTCCGTAGCCGATCATCTTCATGCGCATCCCCGCTTCTCCCGCGGGCGTTCCCTGATGGAAATGGCGCTTGAGAGCTGGAGCGGCCGAGACGACCAGCTTGTGCAACGCGATCAGGTCGCGCTTTCGGTCCGGATCGAAATCGAGGTAGGCCTGCAATGTGTCGGCTGTCACGCGGAACATGTGAGCCTCGACTGGACGTTGGTGTGCTAGCCCCGCGCCCTGCTCCAGTCGGGCGTGACCGTCCCCGAGACGCCTTCGAAGGCGCCGTCGACGAGCTCGAACACCAGGACGCGGGCGGCGTCGACCGGGCCCGGCATGGCGACGCGCCCCTTGGGCACGAGCTTGAAGCCGACGCGGCTGTAATAGGGCTCGTCGCCGACCAGCAGCACGATGCGATGCCCCTTGTCCTTCGCGTCCTTCAGAGCCCGCTCCATCAGCATGCGGCCGATGCCGCGGCTGCGGAACGGCGGCTCGACCGTGAGCGGCCCGAGCAGCAGCGCCGGCGTCTCGCCGATCATGACAGGCAACTGCCTGACCGAGCCGACCAGCAAGGTGCCGATGCGCGCAGTGAAGGAGACCTCGAGCAGATGGTCGACATGCTCGCGGATGCGATAGGCGCTGAGCACGAAACGACCGGGGCCGAAGGTACGCTCGTGCAGCCGCTCGATCGCCTGGGCATCGCCTGGGACTTCGGGGCGGACGGTGATGGAGAGATCGTTCATGTTGCCAAAGCGTTTTCGAGCGAAGTGGATCCCGGTTCGCGTTAAGAAAACGCGTCAAAAGAGGGAGCGGAGTAGCATCTTGATCTCGTGCCGTCCATGGCAGCGCGCCGCATCAGTTCCTTTTCGGCGCCGGCTGGGACAGATAGGACAGCATCTTCATCTCCCGCCGTCCCCGCGTCACGGTGTCGAGCACGAGGCCCGAGGAGACCAACAGCATGGCCATGATCATCAGGCCCATCGACAGCACGGCGGTCGGCAGCCGCGGCACCAGCCCGGTCTCGATGAAGGTGATCACAACAGGGATCGACAGCAGCACCGACACGACCGCCAGCAGGATGCCGATCGCACCGAAGAAGCGCAGCGGCTTTTCCGCACGGTAGAGCTTCAGCATGGTACCGAGAATCCGAAAGCCGTCGCGCCAAGTGTTGAGCTTCGAGAACGAGCCTTCGGGCCGCGCGCAATAGGGCGTCTTGACCTCCGCGACCGGCAGCGACAATTCCAGCGCATAGACCGCAAGCTCGGTTTCGATCTCGAAACCATCCGACAGTACCGGGAACGATTTGACGAATCGGCGCGAGAACACCCGATAGCCGGACAGAATGTCCTGGAAATCGCGGCCGAAAGTCCAGGCCAGAAATCCGGTCAGCATGCGGTTGCCAGTGCGATGGCCGAGGCGGTAGGCCGCCTCCGACTGGTCGATGCGCAGTCCGACCACCATGTCGAGATGCTCGTCGAGCAGCTTGTCGATCATCTCAGGGGCGCTCGGCGCGTCGTAGGTGGCATCACCGTCGACCAGCACGTAGATGTCGGCCTCGACGTCGGCGAACATGCGGCGCACGACGTGGCCCTTGCCCTGCCGCCGCTCGCTGCGCACGATCGCACCGGCCTCGCGGGCGACGGCTGCGGTGCGGTCACGCGAATTGTTGTCGTAGACATAGATCTCCGCCGCGGGCAGCGCGCACCGGAAGTTCGCGACGACCGTCGCGACCGCTGCCTCCTCGTTATAGCAGGGCACCAAGACGGCGATGCGGGGTTGCGCCGACGTCATCGCGGCAGCGCTCCCAGGCTCGCCTGCTCGAGCCCGACCGACGTGGCCTCGCGCGCCTTGGCCGGTTGCAGCGTTTGGGCGAACGACAGCGTCCACAGCGACAGCATCGTGATCGGCACGACATAATACGGTGTGAAGATCGGATGGCTCATGAAGAAGCCGAGATTGACCACGAGGTTACCGGCGACGATGAGGGCTGCCTGCCGCACATGCCGCTCGCCGAACCATAACAGCCAGAGCATCGAACCGATCGCAAACACGATCAGCACGATCTGCGTATCGCGCAGATACTGAACGAACACCGCGAGATCGAAAGTCGGCGCGACCACGTCGGCGCTGCCATAGGTCGTCGCCAGTGCGCTGCCGGCGTTGATGGCCTGGGCGATCAGCGTCGGTGCCATGCCAACGAGCACACTGGCACCAAAGGCTAACCCACGCACGAAAGTCGCGAGCGAGCGCGTCCACAGAAAGGGAACGCCGAGGAACAGGAAATAGCCGGCCGCGAGCAGCGCGTTCGGCAGTCTGAAATTGACTGATGCGCCGAGCAGGAGGCCGATCAGCGCGATCAACAAGACGCTGCGCTTGTCCCTGCTCAGCCACAGCGCGGTCAGAAAGCCCGCGACAGCGCACAGCGCCATGGTCGGTGCGACCGAATAGCTTGCCTTGACAGGGTTGATCATGAGAAGGACGGCAAGCCCACCGAACACGCCTGCACCAATGATCGACGATGGTGTTCGCGCCAGGAATATGCCCGATAGTGCGAGGCCGCAGAGGATCACGTTCGCGGCAATGTAAAGCGGCACCACCTGGTGACCTTGCGGAAACAGCGCCAGCAGAAAGCCGGTGCCGGGCGGATACTGGATCACGATCTTGCCGTTCGGCATCGGATTGTGGCAGGGCCAGCGGATCGGATCTCTCCACTCGTCGAAGGCGATCTCCTTCATCTTGCCTTCGAAATAGCGATCGTCGTCCCTGAGCGCGTTGGTGTCGAGCCCGCTGACGCCGAAGCGTTGGAACAGATGTGCCTGCCTGAGATAGCAGATATCGTCATAGACCCCGCGCGCCTCGCTCCAGCGCGACATTGACCAAATGTTGCTGGCGAGGATCGCAAGGCAGATCAGGCCGAAGGCGAGTTTAGCTGACTTCATCAGGTTTCCGTGGCGCCCGTTCGGACCGGTACTAGCATAGCCCGCCCTCACCGCCACGTCGCAATCACGGGCTTGCCGTGGAGCACTTCCGCGATCCTCAAACGCGTCCCGGGCGTCGCTCCCGCAGGGAGCGTGGCAGCATCAAAGAAGCCGCATTCGATGATCTCGCGGTTGGGCTCGGGCAGACGGTCCTGACGGAAATGCCTGACCACGTAGACCGCCACATGATCGCGGCGGGAAACGTGACTGTTGAGAAAGATGCCGTGCAGCACCGCCTCCCCGATCAGGTCGATGTCGCCCTCCTCCTTGAGTTCGCGACGCATCGCCTGCTCCATGGTCTCGCCAAAGTCGACGCCGCCGCCGGGCAGGTACCAACCCGCGACATAGCTGTGCTTGACCAGAAACACCTTGTTGTCGGCATCGAGCACGACGGCGCGGACGCCGAGCGTCATGCCGCGGACCAGCAGGAAATAGGCGTGGAAGAACCGTCGCAGCAGCGGCTCGAATCTTCGTCGGATCTCGTCCAGGCGCTTCACCATGAGCCTCTCGTGACGCACCTGTTCAGGGGTCCCTTGCGTGATGGGCGCGACCTTGCCATTACAGCACGGGAATAGCGAGGCAATCGCGCGCCATGACCGACCCTATGCTGGCACCTTTCACGCTCGCCCATCTGTCCGACCCGCATCTGCCGCCGCTGCCGAAGCCGCGGCTGATCGAACTCGCCGGCAAGCGTGCGCTCGGCTACGTCAACTGGACGCGCAACCGCCACAAATACCAGCGCCGCGAGGTGCTCGACGCGCTGGTCGCCGACATGCAGGCACAGGCGCCCGACCACGTCGCGGTCACAGGCGATCTCGTCAATCTGGCGATGGAGGCGGAATTCGCACCGGCGCGCGCCTGGCTCGACAGCGTCGGGCCGCCCGACCGTGTCACCGCGATTCCCGGCAATCACGACGCCTATGTCCGCAGCACGTATCACCGCTTCGGCGAGGCCTTTGCTCCCTACCTTGCGAGCGACGAAGGCAGCATCGGCTTTCCGGGCGTGCGCCGCCGCGGGCCGGTCGCGCTGGTCAGCCTCTCCAGCGCCGTGCCGACGCCGCCCTTGATGGCGACGGGTACGGTCGGGCGAGAGCAGCTCGCTGATCTCGAACGGGTGCTCGACAAGCTCGCAGCCGAGGACGTCTTCCGCGTGCTGATGGTGCATCATCCCCTAAAGTCCGATGCGCGCCAGAAACGGCTGACGGATTCCGCGAGCCTGCTGTCGCTGCTCAAGCGCAGGGGTGTCGAACTCGTCCTGCACGGGCACGACCACATCCATTCGACGATGTGGTTCGAAGGCCCCAATGGCAACATTCCGGCCATCGGCGTGCCGTCGGCCTCGGCGCTCGCGCACGGCCGCTATCCGGCCGCGGCCTATAATCTGTTCGCGATCGAGAAGGACAATGCCGGATGGCGCTGCGAGCAGATCGTGCGAAGCATCGATCATGGCCTGCAGATCCGGGAGATCAAGCGGGTGCGGGTGGTGTGATCTGATGGCGTCATTCCGGGGCGCGCGAAGCGCGATCTTTGGTGCGCAATTGCGCACCAGAGAATCCATCGGGCGGCGGTATGTGGTGATGAATGGATTCCGGGCTCGCGCCATTGGCGCGCCCCGGAATGACGGCGGAGAGACCTTCACCAGCTCCGCAACGCCGCGAGCACGGCGACACCGAACAGCGCGGCGGCACCAAGAATGAAACCCAGCACGAACGGCCAGATGCGCGAGCGGCGCGGCGGCTGTTCGGCGACCTCCGCCTTCGGCTCCGATGGCACCACCATCGCACGCTCGCGCTCGATCATGCGGCGGGCGACGTAGTCGGTGACGGCGTCCACGATCACGGCGGTTTCGTGCGATTCGGCGAGCACGATGCGGCCGAAGCGGGTGTCCTGGACGAAGCGGTACTGCCGCTTGTCGCGCCCCATCACGATGTGGGCGACAACATCGATCCACAGCCGGGGCGTATCGCCCTGGCTGATGCCGCGGTCGAACAGATCGATCTGATCGGGCACCTGCGCGAACAGCGGATCGAGCGCGTCGTTGAGGATCTCGAGCCGCGCCACCTCGGCGTCCCTGAGATCGACGACCACGCCGGTCCGGTCGGCGGCCTCGATCCGCGCGCGCAGCAGCGCATCGCGCAGCCGCACCGGGCGCGGCTGGCCGGGATTGATACCGCTGGTCTTGGGCTCTGACATCGTCGGCCTCGTCCTCACTCAACGAAGTTAACCTATCAGTAACCACAGCGTCCGCAAAGGGCCCACAATTCCAGATACTTACGGCACCCACAGGCAGTTGATGTGTGCCAAAAACAGACGATCCCACCCGGCTTGCGCCGGATGGGACCCTCCGCCTTGGACGTCTTCTTAGATTTTCAGGCAGCCGTCAGGCCGAGACCCGCGACGGCTCTTCCACGATCGAGAAACGGACGCCGGCCTTGTGGCGGTTCTCTTCCGAAACCGAGCGCCAGGCGTCTTCGGCTTCCTTGCGGGTCTTGAACGGACCCTGCACCTGGGCCGAGCCCTCGACGAGCTTGTGGAAGTTCATCGAGCCGAACTCGCCGCCGATCACCCAGAAATTGCTGCCTTTGGTCATTGTCAGTCTCCTCTTGGATGGCGTTAGCCGAACTGGTTCATCGTGTTGTGGGCGCCGCCCGCCTTCAGGGCAGCTTCACCTGCGAAGTATTCCTTGTGGTCGTCGCCGATATCGGAGCCGGCCATGTTCTGGTGCTTGGCGCAGGCGATGCCCTGACGGATCTCCTGACGCTGGACGTTCTTGACGTAGCCGAGCATGCCCTGATCGCCGAAATACTCCTTGGCGAGGTTGTCGGTGGACAGCGCGGCCGTGTGGTAGGTCGGCAGCGTGATCAAGTGGTGGAAGATGCCGGCACGCTTGGCCGAATCCGCCTGGAAGGTCCGGATGCGCTCGTCGGCTTCAAGCGCCAACGGCGTATCGTCGTATTCCGGCTTCATCAGCTCGGCGCGGCTGTACTTGCTGACATCCTTGCCGGCTTCCTTCATCGCGTCGTAGACCTGTTGACGGAAGTTGATGGTCCAGTTGAACGACGGCGAGTTGTTGTAGGCGAGCTTGGCGTTCGGGATGACCTCACGGATGCGGTCGACCATCTTGGCGATCTGCTCGATATGCGGCTTCTCGGTCTCGATCCAGAGCAGGTCAGCACCGTTCTGCAACGAGGTGATGCTGTCGAGCACGCAGCGGTCTTCGCCGGTGCCGGGACGGAACTGGTAGAGGTTCGAGGGCAGCCGCTTCGGACGCATCATCTTGCCGTTGCGGTTGATGATGACGTCGCCATTGCGGGCGTTCTCAGCGGTGATTTCCTCGCAATCGAGGAAGCTGTTGTACTGGTCGCCGAGGTCGCCCGGCTTGTGGCTGACGGCGATCTGCTGCGTCAGGCCGGCGCCGAGCGAGTCGGTGCGGGTGACGATGATGCCGTCTTCGACGCCGAGCTCGAGGAAGGCGTGGCGGCAGGCGCGGATCTTCGCGATGAACACCTCGTGCGGCACGGTGACCTTGCCGTCCTGGTGACCGCACTGCTTCTCGTCCGAGACCTGGTTCTCGATCTGCAGCGCGCAGGCGCCCGCTTCGATCATCTTCTTGGCGAGCAGATAGGTCGCCTCGGCATTGCCGAAGCCGGCGTCGATGTCGGCGATGACGGGCACGACATGGGTCTGGAAGTTGTCGATCTTGGCGATCAGCTCCTTCTCGCGGGTCGCATCGCCCTCCTTGCGCGCCTTGTCGAGCGCACGGAAGATATCGTTGAGCTCACGGGAATCCGCCTGGCGGAGGAAGGTGTAGAGCTCGTCGATCAGCGCCGGCACCGAGGTCTTCTCGTGCATCGACTGGTCGGGCAGCGGTCCGAACTCGGAACGCAGTGCCGCGATCATCCAGCCGGACAGGTACAGATAGGTGCGATCGGTCTTGCCGCCGAAGTGCTTCTTGACCGAGATCAGCTTCTGCTGCGCGATGAAGCCATGCCAGCAGCCCAGCGACTGGGTGTACTTGGTCGGATCCTTGTCATAGGCCGCCATGTCGGCCCGCATCAGCGCCGCCGTGTAGCGGGCGACGTCCAGGCCGGTCCTGAAACGGTTCTGCAGGCGCATGCGCGCGACGGCCTCGGCCGAGACCCCGTTCCAGGTCGGCTGGGTCTTGAGGAGCGCCTGGGCCGCTTCGATCTCGCTCTGATACGAGGCCGGGCCCTGAAGGGTGCTGATGCCGCGGGGCTGGTAGTTCATGTGCCTGATCCTTCTCGATGACGACGAAGCGCTCGGCTTCGTCATCGACATTTTTGACAATGCATTGCGAAATGCGTGTCATGAGATAAACGCGAGAAAGGGAAGTTCGTATAGAGGCCTTGTATTTGAATGGTGATGTTGTGTAACATCGGAACATGTAATAGATGTTAATTTGTAAATTTTGTAAATAAAAGGTCAGAAAGACTGACCTTGATGGCTCTGGAGTTCCAAGAATGGCCGCCGAATCCGGGAAAAAACTGTTCGTCGGCCCACGCTTCCGGCGGATCCGGCAGCAATTGGGGCTGTCCCAGACCCAGATCGCCGAGGGGCTCGGCATCTCGCCGAGCTATGTCAACCTGATCGAGCGGAACCAGCGCCCGGTGACGGCGCAGATCCTGCTGCGGTTGGCCGAGACCTACGATCTCGATCTGCGCGATCTCGCCACCGCCGATGAGGACCGCTTCTTCGCCGAGCTCAACGAGATCTTCTCCGATCCGCTGTTCCGCCAGATCGACGTTCCCAAGCAGGAACTGCGGGACCTCGCTGAGCTCTGCCCCGGCGTCACCCATGCGCTGCAGCGGCTCTATGCGGCCTATACCGAGGCCCGCCAGGGCGAGACGCTGGCCGCGGCGCAAATGGCCGACCGCGACGTCGGCACGCGCTATGAGGCCAATCCGGTCGAGCGCGTGCGCGAGCTGATCGAGGCCAACCGCAATTATTTCCCGGAGTTCGAGCAGGCCGCGGAAAACCTGCGCGACGAGCTGAATGTTCCGGCCGAGGGGCTCTATGCCGCTCTCGTGGAGCGCCTGCGCGAAAAGCATTCGATCCAGACCCGGATCATGCCTGTCGATGTGATGCGCGAGACGTTGCGCCGGTTCGACCGCCATCGCCGCCAACTGCTGATCTCGGAGCTGGTCGATCCGCCGGGCCGCGCGTTCCAGCTCGCCTTCCAGCTGGGTCTCGGCGAGTGCGCGCAAGCCCTGGAGACCATCATCAGTCGCGCGGGTCCGCTCGACGACGCGCCGCGCCGGCTGTTCCGCATCACGCTCGGCAATTACTTTGCGGCAGCCGTGATGATGCCCTACCCGACCTTCCTCGCTGCGGCCGAGGCGCTCAACTACGACATTCACGTGCTGGCGCAGCGCTTCAATTCTGGCTTCGAGCAGGTCTGTCACCGGCTCACCACGCTGCAGCGGCCGAACGCGCGCGGCATTCCGTTCTTCCTGCTGCGCGTCGACAATGCCGGCAACGTCTCGAAGCGCTTCTCCTCCGGCACGTTCCCGTTCTCGAAGTTCGGCGGCACATGTCCGCTGTGGAATGTGCACTCCACCTTCGACACGCCGGACCGCCTGCTCAAGCAGGTGATCGAGCTGTCGGACGGCACGCGCTATTTCTCGATCGCGCAGATGGTGCGCCGTCCCGTCGCGCCGCACCCGCTGCCGCAGCCGCGCTTCGCCATCGGCCTCGGCTGCGAGATCCGCCACGCCGCACGCCTGACCTACGCCGCCGGCATCGATCTGGAGAAGACGGAAGGCACGCCGATCGGCGTCAATTGCCGGCTTTGCGAGCGCGAAAACTGCGCCCAGCGCGCCGAGCCGCCGATCACCCGCACGCTGATTTTGGATGAGACGACGCGGCGGGTGTCGAGCTTCGCGTTCTCGAATGCACGGGAGTTGTGAGGGGGCGGCTGCGCGCTTGGTGAAAGTCCGTCCGACACACTCGGTGTCGTCCCGGCGAAGGCCGGGACCCATAACCACAGGGAGCAGTTTGGCGAAGACTGGCAGTTGATCCCTCGCGGTACGAATACCGCGCATCACGGTTAGATCACGCGGTATGGGTCCCGGCCTTCGCCGGGACGACAGGAGAGAGCTTGCCCTGACGTCACGCCAGCGTATGCACGATCACCGGCCCCGCCGCCGCGCTCGCATGCCCCGCCAGCAATGAGCCCAGATCCTTTTCGATCCAGGCGATCGCGCGCTTGTTGGCCTCCTCGGCCTGCTCGAACTTGTCGAAGATCGAGATCGCGGTCACCGTGTCGTCGCCGGCATAAACGACGTAATAGGCCCTGAAACCCTCGACGTCGCTGATGATGGGAACGGCGCCGTCCTTGATGCGGCGGGCGAGCTCTTCGGCACTTCCGCTTTTTGCCTTGGCCTGACGGATGGCGGCATACATGGCATCCTCCTTCCGGCTACTGATATGGGACATGGTGCCCGGCGGCATGTTACGCCGAACGACGCGTTCGATCTACGGCTTGGTTAACCCGGCCCTAATCCACCACCGCGATCTGCAACCAAGGATTAAGCACGCCTCAACATCGGCGCCTTAGTCTCGCCCCACTCACTTTTCGCAAACAACGGCAGCCTATCCTGCCGCGTGAAGTGACATCAGGGGGTTTTCCATGCGCATTGCGTTGCTGCTGACCGCGACCATCGTCGGCGCGCTGTTCGCCAATCCGTCCAACGCCGGCTCGCTCGACGTCGCGTCCGCCGATGCCGCAAAATCGCTGCCGCCTGGCTTCCAGAGCTATCGCGGCTACATGTTCGACGTCTCGGAGGCGTCCGATCGCAAGGACCTCGACAAGCTCACGGACAACCTCAAGCGCCAGATCGACGTCGTCGAGGCCGCAGGCCTCTCGCCGCGCGTGATGCGCTTCTTCCGCACCGTTCCGATCATCGCAAGCGAGCTGGCCTGCCTCGACGAAGGCGCCGCGACCGCGTGTTACGGCCGGGTCACCCCGGACATCCAGCGCACCACGCCGCGCACGCTGACGGTGTGGGACCACGACACGCAGCGCTGGACCAATCCGAATGCCGTCGACCTCGCGGTCGATTCCGGGCTCGGCGTGATCATGGTCCGCCCGGACATGATGCGCTACGAGAAGGAGGCCGTGCTGCTCCACGAGATGATGCACGCCTATCATGCCCGGCTGCTGCCGGACGGCTACGCCAACAAGGGTGTGATCATCTATTACGCCCTTGCCAAGACCAAGGACCTCCTGCCCAAGGAGGCTTATGCGATGAAGAACCAGATGGAGTTCTTCGCCGTGACCGCCAGCATCTTCCTGGCCGGAAAGAGCGATATCCAGGAGCCGAAGACCCGCGACGTGCTCAAGGAAAAGATGCCGGACTATTACAAATATCTGGTCGGCATATTCGGCTTCGATCCCGATCCAGCAGCAAACTCGAGCGGACCGGTTGCCTCGCTGAAATAAGGCCCACGCAGCCCGCTCCACACCAAACCAATGCCAAAAGCCGCGCGACATGCGCGGCTTTTCTGTTTTGATAACCGGAAGCTGCGGATGACGGCCCGGCGGGAATTGCCAAGCGGGGGCCCGATCTGCATAGTCCCGCCGCATCGATTGGGACTGTTTCGAAGAGGATAGAAGACATGGCGGACGCCGACCTGGATGTCGTGATCCGGCAACTGGCCAGACAGCTGCAGACGGGCTTGATGACCCGCGCCAAAGAGCGTCGGGATCGCTTCAGCTCACTTGCCGCCAAGGCCAAGAGCAAGGAGACCGGCGCCCGCTTCAAGATGATGGCTAAAGCCACCATCGAACAGGCCACCGCCGCCGCAAGGCGCCTGCAGATGTCCGCAGACAACGTCGCCGACAGCTACGCCCGCGCCATGCGGCTCGCCGCCAGCACGCCTGTCGAGGTGAAAGCGGAGAAGCCGGCCAAGGAGAAGCCGGCGAAGAAGGCTGCGAAGGCGAAGAAGGCCAACGCCAAGAAAGCGAAGTAGGCGCCCGCCTTCTTTGGCGAAAGCGACGACCACTCAGCGCTGCGGCATCAGGACCTGGGTCGGCTTGGTCTGCGCGAGTTCGGCGAGCTTTGCGCGCGCGGCATCGCGCGTGCGAGAGTCCTTGCCGGGGGGCAGCGCAAGCGCGGCTTCGAAATCGGCGCGGGCATCATTGGCCTGGCCGCGGGCGAGGAAGGCGAGGCCGCGGTCGAGGCGGGCCTGTGCGTCGGTGGGGTCGAGGCGCACCGCTGTGCTGTAGCTCAGGATGGCGCGATCGAGATCGCCCTTGGCAACGAGCGCAAGGCCGCGCTCGCGATAGGGCGCAGCGGGCTTGGGATCGAGCGCGATCGCCTCGTCGTAGTCGGCGACGGCAAGGCCGAAATCGCCGTTCTGCCGGTACGCCTGCGCGCGATCGCGATAGAGCGAAGCGCGGTTGGAATTGAGATGGATGGCCTCGTTGAAGTCGGCGATCGCCCGGCCGTTGTCGCCATGACGCAATGCGATCCGCCCGCGCCCCTCATAGGCGAAGGCGATCAGGGAGCCGCGAAACGGCGAGAAGCCGATCACGGCCGAGCAGATGTCGGGCTCGTCCTCGTCGCCGCAATTCACGACCATACGCGTGGACAGGCCGATGGCCACGCCCAGGACGATCAACAATGGCACGGCAGCTCTGGTCATCTTCGACGGTGACAGGCGACAGGCCGGCCCCGCATCCCCTTTCGAAGGAACACTCTCGGTTGGGTCTTAGCACCGGCCGGGGCGCCCCTCTGTGCGCCAGATCACAATGCCAGCATAATCCGACCGCCGCGCACGGCAGCGTGCTCAAGGCCGGTCCTTGCGGAAGCTACGCGAGGCCGAGGATCCAGACGCAGCACTTCCAGACCACCAGGCCAAGCAGACAGCACCAGACAACCGTCACCGAGGCCAGTGAGGTCAGGAGCAGTGCGCCTTCCATTCGTTCTGCGAGGCCTTCGCGCGGTGCAATATCGCGTTCGACCACATGCTCGATTTGCAACGGTGCCATGCGAACCTCCGGCGATTTGCATATGCAAACCCTGCCACTCGGCAAGCATCTCAAACATCATTGCTCCCCCAGCCAAGGCGAGCAGTCATTGATCTGGCGCAACAGGCCGCAAAGCGCAAGTTAACATTTCGGATAGTGCGCAGCAGCAACGCACCCTGACGTGTTCTTGTCGGACGTCGGCAATGCGACGTTGAACCAAAATCTCTCGCTTGAATTGCAACGCGGGGAGAATGCGTCCGCGCGGCTCGCGAGCTCATCCCCACGGTCCGCGCGAGGACGAGCGGCCCCACGGGCTGTGCGGCGGATAGTTCTCGTTCGCACCAACCGACGGCGCAGCATGAGCGCCGAGCTCGGCCGACAGTTGCTGGAGCGCGGCGATACGGTTTTGCGTCGAGGGATGCGTCGCGAACAGATTGTCGACGCCATGACCCGACAGCGGATTGATGATGAACATGTGCGCGGTCGCGGGATTGCGCTCGGCCTCGACATTTTGCACCTGATGCGCCGCGCTCTCGATCTTGACGAGCGCCGAGGCGAGCCACATCGGCTGGCCGACGATGCGCGCGCCGAGATCGTCGGCAGCATATTCGCGGGTGCGGCTGATCGCCATCTGCACCAGCATGGCACCGAGCGGCGCCAGGATCATCATCAGAATCGAGCCGACGATGCCGGGCCCGTTATTGTCGCGGTTGCCGCCGAAGAACATTCCGAATTGCGCCAGCATGGAGATGGCGCCGGCGATGGTCGCGGTGATGGTCATCAAGAGCGTATCGTGATGCTTGATATGCGCAAGCTCGTGCGCGATCACGCCGGCGAGCTCCTCCCGGCTGAGCTGGCGCATCAAGCCGGTGGTGACGGCAACGGCAGCATTCTCGGGATTGCGCCCGGTCGCGAATGCATTCGGTTGCGGCTCGTCCATCAGGAACACGCGCGGCATCGGCAGAGCGGCGCGGCCAGCAAGCTCGGCAACGAGGCCGACCAGCTCCGGCGCGCTGCGACGATCGACCTCATGGGCGCCGTACATCGACAGCACCATGCGGTCCGAGTTCCAGTAAGTGAAGAGATTGGTCGCGGCCGCAATGACAAGCGCGATCATCGCGCCGGCGGCGCCGCCGATCAGATAGCCCACGCCCATGAACAGGGCGGTGAGGCCTGCCAGAAGCAATGCGGTGCGCAGATAGTTCATGGCCGTCTCCAAAGCCGGCCATCGCCGCTGGAGGGGCTGCAAGCCGGCAGACCTCAGGTAGGAATGCCCCCGGCCGGAGCGCAAGGTTTCAGGGTGCGTCGCGGAGCCGCGGCACTGGTTTGAGCTCGATCATTCCATTAAACTTCGTCAAGAATCCAAGCTTCTCCCCCCCCCCTCTCGGATACCTCATGCTTCAGACCCGATTTGCGATCGCGGCCGTTATGCTCGCCGCGCTCTCCCTTCCCGCCGCCGCCCAATTCGTACCGCCGCCCGCCAGGCCCGCGGCGCCGAAGGCCATCGCGCCGTCGCCGCGCGCAGCGTCCTGCCACAATGGGGCGAGCTTCGATCGATTTCTCGCTGAGGTGAAACAGCAGGCGGTTGCGGCCGGGGTATCCCAGCGTGCGCTGTCGGAAGCATCCCCCTACCTCGTCTACGACCAGGGCATCGTCAACCGCGACCGCGGTCAGCGCGTGTTCGGCCAGCTCTTCACCGAATTCGCCGGCCGCATGGCCGCGCCCTATCGCATGCAGAACGGCCAGCAGCACATCAAGCAATACGCAGCTGCCTTTACGCGCGCCGAAAAGGAATATGGCGTGCCGCCAGCGGTGATCGCGGCGTTCTGGGGCCTGGAGAGCGATTTCGGCGCCAACATGGGCAATCTGCCGACGCTGAAATCGCTGGTGTCGCTCGCCTACGACTGCCGGCGTTCGGAGATGTTCGTGAACGAGACCATCGCCGCGCTGAAAGTGATCGACCGCGGCGATCTCACGCCCGACGAGATGATCGGCTCCTGGGCCGGCGAACTCGGCCAGACGCAGTTCCTGCCGACGCATTACGTCAACTATGCCGTCGACTATGACGGTGACGGACGGCGCGACCTGCTGCGCTCAGCGCCCGACGTGATTGGATCGACAGCGAACTACATCGCCAACGGCTTGAAGTGGCGGCGCGGCGAGCCGTGGCTGGAAGAGATCAAAGTGCCGCAAAACCTGCCATGGGACCAGACCGATCTCAGCGTGCAGCTGCCGCGCTCGAAATGGGCGCAGTTCGGCGTCACCTATCCCGATGGCCGTCCGCTGCCGAACGACAATCTCGCCGCCTCTGTGCTGCTGCCGATGGGACGCTTTGGGCCGGCTTTCATGGCCTATGCGAATTTCGCTGCCTACACCGAGTGGAACAACTCGCTGATCTATTCGACCACCGCGGGCTATCTCGCCTCCCGCATTGCGGGCGCTGCGCCGATGCGCAAGCCTGCCGGGCAAGTGGCGCAACTGCCGTTCAACGAGCTCAAGGAATTGCAGCAATTGCTGGTGCGGGCCGGCTTCAACGTCGGCAAGGTCGACGGCGTGCTGGGCCAGCAGAGCCGCGCGGCCGTAAAGGCGATGCAGATCAAATACGGCCTGCCGGCGGATTCCTGGCCGACCGCCGAGCTTTTGGCCCGCATGCGCGGCGGCACGGCACAGGCCCAGCCGGCAGCGACGGTGCGGTAGAATTTTCGCACCGCACAAGCCGCTTTCGCGATTGTATTATTCCATGATGATCCCATGTGAGTGGCTCAGGTTTCTCCTGAGATTACCCACCATTTGAAGCGAGCATCACATGTCCTTCCATGACGCCGTCGTCCCCGCCTATTTGCAGATGCTGAACAGCCTGACCGGCCTGCTCACCAAAGCCGAGGCGCATTGCGCGGCTAAAAAGATCGAACCGAGCGTGCTGCTCGGATCGCGCCTCTTCCCGGACATGCTGCCGCTGTCGAAGCAGATCCAGCTCGCCAGCGATTTCGCTGCCAAGGGCTGCGCGAGGCTGACGCATACCGAGCTGCCGTCCATGCCGGACACCGAAACCAGCTTCGCGGAATTGAAGCAGCGGCTGGCGAAGACCATCGACTTCGTGAAATCGTTCAAGCCGGAACAGTTCGAGGGCGCCGATGCCAAGGACGTGACTTTCCCGTCGGGTCCCGACCGGACCATGACCTTGAAGGGCCAGCAATTCTTCAGCGCGGTCTCGTTGCCGAACTTCTATTTCCACGCCGCTACCGCCCACGGCATCCTGCGTCACAACGGTGTCGAGATTGGCAAGCGCGATTTCCTTGGCGTGAGCTAATTTGCGCAAATGCACGGCCCCGGCAGGGGAAAATCCGCTGTTGTGGCCGAGATTACGCCTGAATCATGCTGCGCGGGGCTTTCCGCGCAGCTCGCCTGCACTTTCCGTATGGCTCGTCCCTTGCGCCTGATGTCGCAATGCACAAGTGTTCCGGACCTCTCACCCGTCTGGAATCATCCCAATGAGCCGTTCGACCAAATTGTTTGAGACCTACAAGCTCGGCCCGATCATGCTGGCCAACCGCCTGGTGATGGCGCCGCTGACGCGCAACCGCGCCGCGCCCGGCACCTTCGTCCCCTCGCCGCTCGCCGCCGAGTATTATGGCCAGCGTGCTTCCGCGGGCCTCCTGATCACCGAAGCGAGCCAGGTTTCGCAACAGGGCCAGGGCTACCAGGACACCCCCGGCATCTATTCGAAGGACCAGGTCGCCGGCTGGCGCAAGGTCACTGACAAGGTGCATGAGCGCGGCGGCAAGATCTTCATCCAGCTCTGGCATGTCGGCCGCATCTCGCATGTCGATCTCCAGGCGAATGGCGCAGCCCCGGTGGCGCCGAGCGCGATCCGCGCCAAGGGCAAGACCTTCGTCAATGGCACCTTCGCCGACGTCTCCGAGCCCCGCGCGCTCGAGCTCTCCGAGATTCCTGGCATCATCGATGATTTCAAGCGCGCCACGAAGAATGCGCTGGAGGCCGGTTTCGACGGCGTCGAGATCCACGGCGCCAACGGCTACCTGCTCGACCAGTTCGCCAAGGACGGCGCCAACAAGCGCACCGACTCCTATGGCGGCTCGATCGAGAACCGCGCGAAGCTGATGCTCGAAGTCTCCAAGGCCGTCGTCGCGGAAGCCGGCGCTGAGCGCACCGGCATCCGCATCTCGCCAGTGACGCCCGCCAACGACATCTCGGATTCCAACCCGCAGGCGCTGTTCGACCACATCACCGACGGCCTCAACGCGCTGAAGCTGGTCTATCTCCACGTCGTCGAGGGCGCGACCGGCGGCCCGCGCGACTTCGCACCGTTCGACTATGCATCGTTACGCAAGCGCTTCTCGGGCGCCTATATCGCCAACAACGGCTACGATTTCGATCTCGCCACCAAGGTGCTCGATGCGAACGCCGCCGACCTGATCGCCTTCGGCAAGCCGTTCATCTCCAACCCCGACCTGGTCGAACGACTGAAGAAGGGTGCGGCGCTGAACGATTGGGACAAGAACACGTTCTACGGCGGCGGCGCCAAGGGCTATACGGACTACCCGACGCTCGCGGCCGAGCCGGCGGAGTAAGCGTTCTCCCTCGCCCCGTTCTTACGGGGAGAGGTAAGAAAGAAAAAGGCCGGGATTGCTCCCGGCCTTTCGTCGTTATGAGGCGTCGCTTACTGTAGCGAGGCGCGCTTGGGCGGGGTGGCCGGCCACGACTTGATCAGCGTGTCGTAGTCAACCGTCTCGCCCTTCGGCTTCTCGTTGGCGAGCTTGCGCTGCGGCGCGATGGTGCCGTCCTTCTCCGCCTTGGCGAACCAGAACTCGGCCGACTCCTTCTTGTGGAGCTTCGGACCGCAGGCGCCCTGCACGCCGGACTTCTCCAGACGCTCCATCACGGAGTCCTGGGCAGCGGCCAGCGCATCCATCGCCTGCTGCGGCGTCTTCGAACCCGACGACGCATCGCCGATGTTCTGCCACCACAACTGAGCAAGCTTCGGATAGTCAGGCACGTTGTTGCCGGTCGGGGTCCACTGCACGCGCGCGGGCGAGCGGTAGAACTCGATCAGGCCGCCGAGCTTCGGCGCACGCTCGGTGAACGACTTGTCCCAGATGTCGGATTCACGGATGAACGTGAGACCGACATGGCTCTTCTTCAGCGACACCGTCTTGGAGATGATGAACTGGAGATAGAGCCAGGCTGCCTTGCGGCGATCCGCCGGGGTCGACTTCAACAGCGTCACGGAGCCGGCGTCCTGGTAGCCGAGCTTCATGCCTTCCTTCCAGTACGCGCCATGCGGCGACGGAGCCATACGCCACTTCGGCGTACCGTCCGCGTTCATCACGGCGATGCCCGGCTTCACCATGTCGGCGGTGAAGGCGGTGTACCAGAACATCTGCTGGGCAATGTTGCCCTGAGCCGGCACGGGGCCTGCTTCAGAGAAGGTCATGCCCTGCGCCTGCGGCGGAGCGTACTTCTTCAGCCACTCGAGGTACTTGGTGATCGAGTAGACCGCAGCCGGACCGTTGGTGTCGCCACCGCGGTCGACCGACGAGCCGACCGGACGGCAGCCTTCCATGCGGATGCCCCATTCGTCGACCGGAAGACCGTTCGGAATGCCCTTGTCACCGTTGCCGGCCATCGAGAGCCAGGCGTCGGTGAAACGCCATCCGAGCGACGGGTCCTTCTTGCCATAGTCCATATGGCCGTAGACCTTGACGCCGTTGATCTCCTTGATGTCGTTCGTGAAGAACTCGGCGATGTCTTCATATGCCGACCAGTTCACGGGCACGCCGAGCTCGTAGCCATACTTGGCCTTGAACTTGGCCTTGTAGTCCGGGTTGGTGAACCAGTCGTAGCGGAACCAGTAGAGGTTCGCGAACTGCTGGTCGGGAAGCTGATAAAGCTTGCCGTCCGGCGCGGTTGTGAACGACTTGCCGATGAAGTCGTTGACGTCGAGCTGGGGATCGGTGACGTCCTTGCCCTCGCCGGTCATGTAGTCGGACAGCACGATGGTCTGGCCGTAGCGGAAGTGGGTACCGATCAGGTCGCTATCGTTGATCCAGCCGTCGTACACGTTCTTGCCGGACTGCATCTGGGTCTGCAGCTTCTCGACGACGTCACCTTCCTGGATGATGTCGTGCTTGAGCTTGATGCCGGTAAGCTCGGTGAACGCCTTGGCCAGCGTCTGCGACTCGTACTCGTGGGTGGTGATGGTTTCGGAGACGACGTTGATCTCCATGCCCTTGAACGGCTCGGCCGCCTTGGCGAACCACTCGAGCTCCTTCTTCTGGTCGTCCTTCGACAAGGTCGAAGGCTGGAATTCCGCGATCCACTTCTGGATCGTGGCGTCGTCGGCGGCGCGAACCGGCGCCGAGGCAGCGAACGCGGTGGCGAGAATGGCCGCGGCGCTCGATACGGTCAGAAAACTGATCTTGGTCAATGGACCTTTCCTTCTCCTAAACTGTCGCATGTTGTTCCTCCGTTGCAGCGACAAACTTTTATACAGGCCCGGGTTGCCCCCGGATCTGGCCGTCCCTTCGCGAGCTTCAGACCGTGCGAAAAACAAGCGCGGCCGTGACCAGCGAAATTCCACTTGCGAGCCACAGGCTCGAAATCTCGATCCCCTCTTCACTAATCGGCAGAGAGGCGATCGGATTGGTTCCGACGAGGCCGATCCACATCAGGTGAATGACGGCCGCCAAAATCAGCGAGATGAACAGGCGGTCACCGCGCGTGGTCGGAATGCTGAGCACGCCGACGCGCTCGGCCTCGGGATACGCAGCCGCGAGCCACGTCATCACCGCGAGCGTGCAGGCGAGCGCGACGAAGAAGATCGCCGTCGGCAGCGTCCAGGCCATCCATGCGATGGATTCCATGAGAGCCTCCTCAGACCCGGCCAAGCGCGAAACCGCGCGCGATGTAGTTGCGGACAAACCAGATCACCAGCGCGCCCGGAATGATGGTGAGCACGCCGGCGGCGGCCAGCAGGCCCCAATCCATGCCCGCAGCCGACACCGTGCGCGTCATGATCGCCGCGATCGGCTTGGTCTGCACCGAGGTCAAGGTGCGCGCGAGCAGCAATTCGACCCAGGAGAACATGAAGCAGAAGAAGGCGGCGACGCCGATGCCGCTCGCGATCAGCGGCACCAGGATCCGGATGAAGAAGCGCGGGAACGAATAGCCGTCGAGGAAGGCGGTCTCGTCGATCTCGCGCGGCACGCCGGAGACGAAGCCCTCGAGGATCCAGACCGCCAGCGGCACGTTGAAGATGCAGTGCGCGAGCGCGACCGCCCACGGCGTATCGAACAGGCCGATCGCCGAGTAGAGGTTGAAGAACGGCAGCGCGTAGACTGCCGCCGGCGCCATGCGGTTCGACAGCAGCCAGAAGAACAGGTGCTTGTCACCGAGGAAACGGTAGCGCGAGAACGCATAGGCCGCAGGCAACGCCACCGAAATCGAGATGATGGTGTTGAGCACCACATATTCCAGCGAGTTGATGTAGCCGGAATACCAGCTCTCGTCGGTGAAGATGCGCTTGTAGTGCTGCAACGTCGGCGTATGCGGCCACAGCGTCATCGTCGAGACGATCTCGGCATTGGTCTTGAAGCTCATGTTGACGAGCCAGTAGATCGGCAACAGCAGGAAGATCAGGAACAGCCCCATGATGAGGCGGCGGCCAGGAATCGAATGCATCAGGCCACTCCTTCCTTCGGCTTGAGCGCGGGCGCAGGCTGGAGCACACCTGCGGGCTTGGGCTCCACCGCCGGCTCCTTCTTCGTCTGTGCCTTACGCTCGACGCCGGCATTGGTCATGACGGTGTAGAAGATCCAGCAGACGATCAGGATGATCAGATTATAGACCAGCGAAAGCGCGGCGGCCTTGCCGAGGTCGAATTGGCCGAGCGCGATCTTGACCAGCTCGATCGAGACGAAGGTGGTCGAGTTGCCGGGTCCACCGCCGGTGACGACGAACGGCTCGGTGTAGATCATGAAGCTGTCCATGAAGCGGAGCAGCACGGCAATCAGCAGCACGCGGTTCATCTTCGGCAGCTGGATCGCCTTGAACACGGCCCGGCGCGAGGCGCCGTCGATCTGGGCGGCCTGGTAATAGGCCTCCGGGATCGACTTCAGACCGGCATAGCAGAGCAGCGCGACGAGGCTGGTCCAGTGCCAGACGTCCATTACGATGACGGTGACCCAGGCGTCGATGTCGTTGGAGACGTAATTATAGTCGAGCCCGATGTGGTTGAGGACATAGCCGAGCAGGCCGATGTCGGGCCGGCCAAAGATCTGCCAGATCGTGCCGACCACGTTCCACGGAATGAGCAGCGGCAGCGCCAGCGTGACGAGGCAGGCGGCGACGGTCCAGCCCTGGCGCGGCATCGACAGCGCGACGACGATGCCGAGCGGCACCTCGATGGCGAGGATCACCAGCGAGAAGAACAGATTGCGCCCGAGCGAGGCCAGGAAGCGGCCACCGAGATCGGTCGAGGGATCGAGCAGTTCCTTGAACCAGCCGACACCGTTCCAGAAGAACTGGTTGTTACCGAAAGTATCCTGCATCGAGTAGTTCACCACCGTCATCAGCGGCAGCACCGCCGAGAAGGCGACGACCAGGAACACCGGCAGCACCAGGAACCAGGCTTTTTGGTTGACGGTCTTGTCCATCAGGCGGCTCCCTCCACCAGAAGGCTGTCGGCATAGACGTGGATGTGTGCCGGATCGAATTTCAGCCCGGCGTTTCCGTCGGAGCCGGTGAAGCCTGCCGGCGCACGCGCTGCGATCTTAGCCTCGCCGATGCGCACGCGTGCGAAACGGATGCGGCCAAGGTCGTCGATGCGCTCGATTTTCGCCGTGAGCAGTCCGGGCGCGGGCGCAACCGCGTCGACGAATTCCGGACGCACGCCGATCTCGATCTTGGCGCCTGCCGGAAGGCTGTCGTAGCTGCGGTTCAGCGCGATGACATGGCCATCGACCCGTGCCTCGCGCCCCTTCACTTCGGCCGGCAGGATGTTCATGCCGGGCGAGCCGATGAAATAGCCGACGAAGGTGTGGGCGGGCTTGTCGAACAGCTCCGCCGGCGTGCCGCTCTGCACCACGCGGCCGTCATGCATGACGACGACGGTGTCGGCAAAGGTCAGCGCCTCGGTCTGGTCGTGCGTGACGTAGATCATCGTGAGATCAAGCTCGCGATGCAGCGCTTTCAACTTCGAGCGGAGCTGCCATTTCAATTCAGGATCGATCACCGTCAGCGGCTCGTCGAACAGCACGGCGGCGACGTCGGAGCGAACGAGGCCGCGGCCGAGGGAGATCTTCTGCTTGGCGTCGGCCGTCAGCCGCGTCGCCTTGCGATTCAGATAGGGCTCGAGATCGAGCAGACGGCCGATCTCGGCGACGCGCTTGTCGATCTCGGCCTTCGGCACGCCGCGGTTCTTCAGCGGAAACGCCAGGTTCTGCCCCACCGTCATGGTGTCGTAGATCACCGGAAACTGGAACACCTGGGCGATGTTGCGCTTCTGGGTCGACAGCGGTGTGATGTCCTGGCCGTCGAACAGGATCTTCCCGCGCGACGGCGTGATGATCCCGGAGATGACGTTGAGCAGCGTGGTCTTGCCGCAGCCGGACGGGCCGAGCAGCGCGTAGGCACCGCCCTGCCGCCAGGTCATGGTGACCGGCTTCAGCGCGAACGTCTCCTGCGGCGCATCGTTGCCGCCGTAGGAATGGGCGAGATCGACGAGGTCAATGCGGGCCATCGCGCATCCCCCCTTACGAGCTCGGCGCGGCGACCAGACGGTCGGCCGCGTCAAAGACGAAGACATCATTGGGGTCGAGCACGGCATCGAGCATCTGGCCGGGCTCGAACTCGTGCACGCCATGCAGCACCGCAACCCAGTTCGATCCGTCGCGGGTCAAATGCACGAAACTCTCCGAACCGGTGATCTCGGTCACCGTGACAGTGGCATGGAAGGCATGGCGATCAGTCTGGCCATTGGCGAGCGCGAGCTGGTGGGCGCGAAAACCGACGCGATAGGCGCCGTCGGCGAGCGAGGAATAGAGGCCGGACGCCGGCGCCGCGATGCCTCCGGCATATTGCACCGAGCCGTTCCTCTTCTCGATGCCGACGAGGTTGAGCGGCGGATCGGAAAAGACCTGCGCGACGCGCAGCGTCTGGGGACGGCGGTACACGCCGGGCGTCTCGCCGATCTGGAGCGCCTGGCCTTCCCACATGCACACTGTATTGCCGCCGAGCAGCAGGGCCTCCGTCGGCTCTGTCGTGGCATAGACGAAGATCGCGCCTGATGCCTCGAAGATGCGCGGCAGCTCAGTGCGCAGTTCCTCGCGGAGCTTGTAGTCGAGATTGGCGAGCGGCTCGTCGAGCAGCACGAGGTCGGCGCCCTTCACCAACGCGCGCGCCATCGCGGTGCGCTGCTGCTGGCCACCGGAGAGCTGGAGCGGCGTTCGCTTCAGGAACGGCTCGAGCCGCAACAGCCTGGCGGCTTCCGCCACGCGCGTCTCGATCTCCTCGCGCGGCTTGCCCTGCACGCGCAAGGGCGAGGCAATGTTCTCGTAGACCGTCAGCGAGGGGTAGTTGATGAACTGCTGATAGACCATAGCGACCGAACGCTGGCGCACGTCGATGCCAGTGACGTCCTTGCCGTTGACCAGCACCTTGCCCGTGGTCGGCTTGTCGAGGCCGGCGAGCAGCCGCATGATCGATGTCTTGCCCGACAGCGTCGGCCCGAGCAGCACGTTGAGCGTGCCGCTCTCGAGCGTCAGCGAGACGTCGCGGATGTGAGGGACCCCGTCGACGGTCCGGGTCACGTGATCGAGTGTCACGCTCATGAGCGTCCTCCTGCCTGCAGCAGAGGACTTTGCGATACAACGTGGGTCTTGATCCAGTCGTCCAGGGCGGTAATTTCGTCGGCAGATAGCCGCAGTCCGAGCTTGGAGCGGCGCCAGACGATATCCTCGGCGGTCACCGCCCACTCATTGGTCATCAGGTAGCGAACCTCGCGCTCGGTCAGAGTTGCGCCAAAGGCCTGGCCGAGATCGGCGGCCGATTTGGCGTCGCCGAGCAGCTTGACGACACGGGTGCCGTAGGCGCGCGCAAGGCGCCGCGCATGCTCGTGGCTCAGGAAGGGATAGCCGCGCTGAAGCTCGGCGATCAGGCCATCGACGGCCGACACGTCCATGTCGCCGCCGGGCAGTGGCCATTTGCCAGTCCAGCCCTCACGCGCTTTCGCGCTGCGAAGATAGGGCGCGAGCCGCTCCAGCGCCTCTTCGGCGAGGCGGCGATAGGTCGTGATCTTGCCGCCATAGATCGACAGCAGCGGCGAGCCGCCGGGCGTGTCGAGCTCGAATACGTAATCGCGGGTCGCGGCCTTGGCTTCGCTGGCGCCGTCGTCATAAAGCGGTCGCACGCCGGAATAGGTCCAGACCACATCCTCTGATGTCACGGGCTTGGCGAGATATTCGCTCGCGGCCGCGCAGAGATACTGGATCTCCTCGGCCGTGGCCTTCACCTTGGACGGATCGCCGTCGTAATCGCGGTCGGTGGTGCCGATCAGCGTGAAGTCGTCCTGGTAGGGGATTACGAAGATGATGCGACCGTCTGCGTTCTGGAACATGTAGGCGCGGTCGTGGTCGTAGAGCTTCCTGACCACGATGTGCGAGCCCTGCACCAGGCGTACCTTCGCCTTGGCGTTGACGCCGGCGCCGCGCCCAAGCACGTCCTCGACCCAGGGACCGCCGGCATTGACCAGCGCACGGGCCTGGATCTGCGAGCGCGCACCGGTCAGCGTGTCGACCATGCTGACGGTCCAAAGCCCGTCGGACTGCTTGATGTCGGTGGCACGGGTGCGGGTGCGGATCTCGGCGCCCTTGTCGGCGGCGTCGCGCGCATTGAGCACGACCAGACGGGCGTCGTCGACGAAGCAGTCGGAATATTCGAACGCGCGGCCGTAGCGATTCGGGATCAGCGGACGGCCGACCTCGTCGCGCGTCAGATCGAGCGATCGGGTTGCCGGCAGCAGATGACGGCCGCCGATGTGATCGTAGAGAAAGAGACCAAGGCGCAGCAGCCAGGCGGGGCGCAGGCCGGCGTGATGAGGCAGAACGAAACGCAGGGGGCGAATGATGTGGGGCGCGATGCCCCACAGAATCTCGCGCTCGATCAGCGCTTCGCGAACCAGGCGGAACTCGTAATATTCGAGGTAGCGGAGGCCACCATGCACCAGCTTGGTCGACCAGGACGACGTCCCGCTCGCCAAATCGTTCATTTCGCACAGGAAAACAGTGTTGCCACGGCCGACCGCGTCACGCGCGATGCCGCAACCGTTTACACCGCCTCCAATGATGGCGAGGTCGAAAATACGCTCCAACTGACGCATCCCCCGGAAACCGCTCGTTCAGTCGAGCGGCTACTTTCGTTTTTGATTAGATCACACCGAAAAACGAAAGCAAGACGAAAGAGAGACGAAAAGAAGCGAAAGCGGAACTTTTTCCCCACCAGAATGGCCAAGAAATAGGCAGACAGACGGATAGATTCGGGGGCAATCGGCGCGATTGAGCAGCAGGCCGCAGCCAGTGCCTTAAATGTAGAAACGTAACTACATATAGTTGCGTGTATGACACGACCGCAGCGAGGAGGGCTGACGATGACGACCACCCTCACCAGCCGAGAATTCAATCAAGACACCAGCGGCGCAAAAAAAGCTGCTGCGCAGGGACCCGTCTTTATTACGAATCGCGGCCGCCCGGCCCACGTGCTGCTAACGATTGAAGATTATTTGCGCCTGAGCGGCGGACACATGAGTCTTGCCGAGGCTCTGGCACAAGCGAGCACGGACTTTGATTTCGATCCGCCCCGCCTGTCGGGCGGCGTCTTCAAGCCCGCTGATCTCGATTGATGTTTCTGCTCGACACCAACGTCATTTTCGAACTCAGGCGACCGGATAAAGCGGATCGCAGTGTCGTCGCCTGGGCCAACGCAGTTCCTGTGGCGAATTTCTTCATGTCCGTCGTTTCGATCCTCGAAATCGAACTTGGCGCGCGCCTGATAGAGCGCAGGGACGCTGCGCAAGGTGCCATCCTCCGCACATGGATCAATGATCAAGTTCTGGTTCGCTTCGAGGGGCGGATCCTGGCCATCGATACGATTGTGGCGCAGCGCTGCGCTCAGCTTCACGTTCCCAATCCAAGGGCCGAACGCGATGCTCTCATAGCGGCCACGGCGCTTGTTCACGGCCTCACGGTCGTCACGCGCAATGTGGGAGATTTTGAACCGACGGGCGTTCAGCTGCTCAACCCGTGGGATAGTGCATAAGCCCTATCGCAGCCTAACCACCGGCGCCGCCTCAGGCGCCGCGTCCTGCGCATCGGCCTGGCTATCGTCGATATCGGCTCCCTTCGGCATCGCGGCCATCACCTCGATGCCCTTGCTGTGGCAGATCGTAGCGAGGCGCTCGGGCAGTTCCTGATCAGTGACGAAGGTCTGGATCTGGCTGATATGGGCGATGCGGACCGGCGCGCTGCGGCGAAGCTTTGTGGAATCGGCGACCAGCATGACACTGCGGGCATTGGCGATGATGGCCTGCGCCACCTGCACCTCGCGATAATCGAAGTCGAGCAGCGCGCCCTCCTCGTCGATCGCGGAGGCGCCGATGATGGCGTAGTCCACCTTGAACTGGCCGATCAGCTGCGTCGCGGTCGAGCCGACCACCGCACCGTCGGCGCGCCGCACCGTGCCGCCAGCCACCACGACCTCGATGCGGGGATGGCGGTAGAGCAGCATGGCGACGTTGAGATTGTTGGTGATGACCAGCAGATCCTCGTGCGAGGTCAGCGCGCTCGCCACCTCCTCCGTCGTGGTGCCGATGTTGATGAACAGCGAGCAGCCGTTCGGGATCAACGAGGCAGCAGCAGCGCCAATGGCCTTCTTCTCGTCGGCCGCCACGAAGCGGCGCGCCTCGTAGGCGAGATTTTCCACGCCGGAGGCGATGATCGCGCCACCATGGATGCGGGTCAGCGAGCGGCGCTCGCAGAGATCGTTGAGATCCTTGCGGATCGTCTGCGCCGAGACTTCGAACCGGCGCGCCAGCTCCTCGACCATGACGCGGCCGGAGGCTCGGGCGATGTTGAGGATTTCAGCCTGGCGATGGGTCAATCCGGTCACGGCAATGGCCTCAAATCAGAATGATGCATGGTGCGGCTTCTCGGGCGCGCGGTCAATGCGCACGCCGATCACGGTTAATGGATGGGCCGTCACCACGCCATAGCGCGCGCAAGCCGCGCCAGCAGCGCGGGATCGTCGAAGGCGCTCGCCGAGGCGACCGCACCCGCGCCGACAAGGTCAGCATCGCTGAGGCTGGTCCGGATGCCGATGGTCGGAATCCCCGCGGCAGTGGCCGACTGCACGCCGGAACGGGAATCCTCGAACGCGATCGAGGCGGCCGCGCTGGCCCCGACGAAGCGCAGCCCCTCCTGATAAGGAAGCGGATGTGGCTTGCCGTGCGGCAGCTCATCGCCGATCACGAGCGTCTTGAAGCGATGCGTGATGCCGAGACCGGACAGCAGCAACTCGGCATTGAGACGCGGCGCATTGGTGACGGCGACCATGGGAACGCCGACGGCATCCGCGCGGTCGAGCAGTGCCATCAGGCCCGGCAGCGGTTCGATCTGCCCCGCAACCAACGTCCGGAACACCTCTTCCTTTTCACCGAGAATTTCGGCGCGCCGCTCCAGCGTCTCGCCGGGCAGAAAGCGCTCGCCGATCGAGACGTTGGCGAAGCCCTGCAACTCTTTCGAGAAGCGTGCGTGGTCGAAGACATGGCCGTGAGGACCAAACACCTGGTTGAATGCCTTGAGGTGCAGCGGGTCGGTGTTGGCAAGCGTGCCATCGATATCGAACAGCAGCGACTTGCCGAGAGCTTCGATCATGTCCGTACTTTCCCAAATGCGCAATGCATCGATGCGGAAGACGTATCAATGCAGCCGCCATCGCGCAATGACGCACGTGCATGACGGCCACGCGACACTCGACAAAGCCGCCCATGGCTGCAACACTCGACGCAAGACCAAAAAGGAGGAAACGATGACCATCAACCGACGCGATCTGGCTCTCTCAACTCTCGCCATGTCCGCACTTGCTCTCGCAGCACCGGCGCTTGCGTCATCCGCGGACGAAGAAGCCGTGGCGAAGCAGGTCGAGGCCTTCCGCCTCGCACAGATCGCGGCCGATCCCAAGGCGCTGGGCGCGCTGTGCTGGGACGATCTCAGCTATAGCCATTCCAGCGGCAAGGTCGAAGACAAGGCCACTTTCATCGCCAATGCCACCGACGGCAAATCAAAGTTTCTCTCGATCGAATACAAGGATACGACCATCAAGGTCGTCGGCCCCACCGCGATCGTGCGCTTCCATTGGATCGCGGAACAGGAGATGGCGGCCGATGGGAAAAAAGTGCCGACCAACCTTCACATTCTGATGAATTGGCAGAAGCAGGGCGATCAGTGGAAGCTCTTGTCGCGCGCCGCGACGAAGCTGTGATCGACAGTGTCATTCCGGGACGCGCGCAGCGCTCCCTACAAGATCGAGAAGGAGGAAATGATGGCGATTAATCGCGATCAGGCTGCCGCGACGGACCATGAGGCGGTGGCAAGAAATGTCGAGGCATTTCGCCTTGCCCAGATCGCGGCCGATCCGAAGGCGCTCGGCGCTCTGTGCTCCGACGATCTGAGCTACAGCCATTCCAACGGCTTCCTCGAGGACAAGGCCGCCTTCGTCGCCAACGCAACCGACGGAAAAACGAAATTTCTGTCGATTACGTACAAGGATCCGACCATCAAGATCGTCGGGCCCGCCGCGATCGTGCGCTTTCACTGGATGGCCGAGATGATGACCGACGGAAAGAAGGTGGAAAACAGCCTTCACATCCTGATGAACTGGCTAAAGCAGGGCAACGAGTGGAAGCTGCTGTCGCGCTCCGCGACGAAACTGTGATCGTCAGTGTCATTCCGGGACGCGCACAGCGCGGGCCCGGAATCCATTGATCGGCAATTTCTGCAGCGAGACAGATTCCGGGTTCGAGCTTTGCGCGCCCCAGAATGACGAGTTGGTTATTACGCCGCCTCCCTCACATCACCATTGACCAGCTTGCGCGCGGCGCGCTCGGCTTCGCGGGCATTGCGGAAGAGCTGGCCTTCGAGGCGATTGAATTGGTGGGACGAGGCGAAGAAGCAATAGCCTCCCTGGCCGCGAACGACGATGCCCGCGGTCTCTGAGTTCACTTCGATGATGTAGCTGTCCGGCATGGCCCGTGGATTCCTCAGTGCGGGCGAATAACGGCATGTTTGCCCAAAGGTTCCCAGGGCAAATCAGCCGGTTTCCACCCCGAATCGACACGCAACTGAGTACGCCGAGACCTCATCCGTTTTATGACCCGTTCTTGGCAAAGAAGCGACGCGTGGACTCACCAGTGCCGCGTTTCGCGATGCCGCAAGTTTTCGCGAGATGAGGCGGAAAGCCGCGCGCGGTTAGGTCGCGATCGGCGGATCGTTGCGCTGGATCGCTTGCGGATGACCGTTATCGTCGATCGAGACGTAAGTGAAATTGCCGTCGGTCACGAGGATCGGCTGCTGCTCGCGCCGCCGCAGTGCCCAGGCTTCGAGATGCACGGTCATCGAGGTGCGGCCGACACGCACGAGATTGGCGTAGACCGAGACGAGATCGCCGACATAGACGGCCTTGCGAAAGTTCATCGCCTCGATCGCGACCGTGACGGTGCGCGACTTCGCGACCTTCGAGGCGAACACGCCGCCGCCGACGTCCATCTGGCTGAGCAGCCAGCCACCAAAAATGTCGCCATTGGCATTGGTGTCGGCAGGCATCGCCAGCGTGCGAATGCAGAGATCGCCGCTCGGCTCGGTCATCCCCTGGTCGCTCATGCGCCTCTCACTTGAAATTGTCCCAGCCCGGATCGGGCGCGAAGCGCCCACCGAATCGTTCCGCCAGCGCCCGCATGGTGGATACGACATTCTCCACGCCGCGCGCACGTGCATAGTTCAGCGGACCGCCGCGGAACGGCGCAAAGCCGGTGCCGAAGATCATGGCACCGTCGACCGTACCGGGATCGTCGACGATTCCTTCGCGAAGTGCCGCGACGCAGACATTGGACATCGGCAGCACCAGGCGGTCGATCATCTGGTCGGTAACGCGCGGACCGGTCTCGGGCAGCGACGCCTTCTCCGCCTTGCCATCCTTCCAGGTATAAAAGCCCTTGCCGGTCTTGCGGCCGAGTTCGCCCTTGGCGACCTTCTCGCGCAACCAAGCCGGCGTCGGCGGCAGCAGGTCGCCGAATTTGGCGCGCAGCATGTCGCCGACATCGAGACAGATATCGAGCCCGACCTGGTCGGCGAGCTCGATCGGTCCCATCGGCATGCCGAACTGTTCGGCGGCTGCGTCGATCAGGCGCTGGTCGGTCTTCTCGTCCAGCATCACCATCGCTTCCAGCATGTAGGGTGTCAGCGCGCGGTTGACGAGGAAGCCGGGCGAGCTTTTCACTGAGAGCGGCAGGCGATCGATCGCGCCGACGAAGGCGAGCGCCTCCTTCAGCACTTGCCCATCGTTGGCGTCATGGCTGATAACCTCGACCAGTTGCAGCCGCGACACCGGATTGAAGAAGTGCAGGCCGACCAGCCGCTCCGGTCGCGCCAGCGTGGTGCGCAGATCCTGAAGCGGAATGCTGGACGTGTTGGTCGCAAGGATCGCGCCAGGCTTCATCCTGGGCTCGAGGCCGGCATAGACCTTCTGCTTGAGCTCGAGCTTCTCCGGCACCGCCTCGATGATGAGATCGGCGCTACGGACACCTTCGCCATCCATATCCGGAATCAGCCGGTCCAGCGCGTCGCGCACCTCGGTCGGCTTGCGGATGATCTTGCCGTAGAGCTCGGCCGCGCGCTTCACCGCGCCGGCGATCGGCTCGGCCTTCATGTCGGCGAGCGAAACGCGAAAGCCCTGCCCGGCTACCCAAGCCGCAATGTCGCCGCCCATGGCGCCGGCGCCGATGACGTGGACGTGCTTGACCATGTTGCCGGGGCCGGCCGCCTTCTTCATCTGCTCGCGCAGGAAGAACACGCGGATCAGATTCTGCGCGGTCAGCGTCACCATCAATTTGGCGAAGGACGCCTGCTCAGCCTTCAGCATCGCGGCCTTGCTGCCGCCATGTGTTTCCCAGAGATCGATCAGCGCGTAAGGCGCGGGATAATGCTCCCGCGGCGCGGCCTTCATCGCCTCGCTGCGCATGCGCTTGGCGAGCAAACCACGTATGGGGCCGAGATTGGCCGCGCGGGTGAGCAGGCCGGGCTTGGCCCGCTTGAGGCGGCCGAACAGAACGTCCTTCACGGCATTACGGACATGGCGCTCCTGCGTTACGCTGTCGACGAGCCCGAGCGCCTTGGCGCGGCGGGCATCAATGGTGCGGCCGGTCAGCATCATTGCCATCGACTGGGTCGGATTGACCAGCGCGGTGAAGCGCGCCGTGCCACCGAGACCGGGGTGCAGGCCCAACATCACCTCCGGGAAGCCGAAGCGCGCGTCATCGATGGCGACGCGCGACTGGCAGGCCAGCGCGACCTCAAGCCCGCCGCCGAGGCAGAAGCCGTGGATGACCGCGACGGTCGGCAGCTTCAACGCTTCCAGATGATCGACCACCGCATGCGCGGCGCGGATGCGCGTTTCGACCATCTCCGGATCAGTAGCGCCACGAAACTCGCTGACGTCGGCGCCGGCGATAAAGCCGGACGGTTTTGCCGAGCGGATGACGAGGCCTGCGGGGCGCTCCGTCTCGATGGCGGCGAGCGCGGCATCGAACTCCTCCATCACGTCCGAGGACAGCGTGTTGGCGCTGGAATCGGCACGGTCGAACAGCAGCCAGGCGATGCCGTCGGCATCGCGCGTCAGCTTGAGATGCTTGTAGGGATTATCGGCAGCCGGTTGCGGCCCGAGCGCCAGCACGCGGTCACCGAGCGCGGTCATGATCCTGGAATCCATGGTCACACCGCCTCGATCAGCATGGCACCACCGAGCCCGCCACCGATGCATTCGGTGGCAATGCCGCGTCGCGTCCCAAGCCGTTTCATCGCGTTGACGAGGTGAAGCACGATGCGGTTGCCTGACGTGCCGACAGGATGGCCGAGCGAGATCGCGCCGCCATCGACATTGAGTTTTGCGCGATCGATCTCGCCGGCCGCGCCATCGAGTTTGAGAATCTCGCGGCAGAATTTTTCGTCGTTCCAGGCGGCGAGGCAGCCGAGCACTTGGGTCGCAAAGGCCTCGTTCAGCTCCCAGGTCTCGACGTCCTGGAGGGTCAGGTTGTTGCGAGTCAGAAGTGGCGTTGCCGACATAACCGGCCCCAGCCCCATGATGCTGGGATCGAGCGCGGCCCAATTGCTGTCGACGATCGCGGCCTTCGGCGTCAGCTTGTGTTTTGCGACCGCCGCGTCGGACGCCAGGATCACCCAGGAGGCACCGTCGGTAATCTGCGAGGAATTGCCCGCGGTGACCTGGCCCCAGGGACGCTCGAACACCGGCTTCAGCTTTGCCAGCGTCTCGGCCGTGGAGTCCGGACGCACGCCGTCGTCATGGTCGAAGAATTTTCCGTCGCGGGAGAACGCGGTCTCGACCTCGCCTTTCAGAAATCCCCCGGCTTGCGCCTGCGCGAGGCGACGATGGCTCTCGGCGGCATAGGCATCGGACTGCGCGCGCGTAATGCCGAAGAGATGCCCGACAACCTCGGCGGTCTGGCCCATGTTCAATTCGGTGATGGGATCGGTCAGTCCGCGCTCGAGGCCGATGACCGGCTTGAGATAGCGCGGCCGCAGCTTGAAGGCTGCCGCGAGCTTGGCCGCTACGCCCTTGGCGGTGGCAAGACCAGCAAACCAGCGCACACCGGAATTCGGCCAGACCAGCGGCGCATGACTCAGCGCTTCGGTACCGCCGGCCAAAATCATGTCGGCTTGGCCTTCGCGGATATAGCGGTAGGCGGTGTCGATCGACTGCATGCCGGAGCCGCAATTGATCTGCACCGTAAAGGCGACCATGTCCTCGCCCATGCCGAGCCGGAGCGCGGCGACGCGGGCCGGATTCATCTCGTCGGCAATCACGTTGACGCAGCCGAGAATGACCTGGTCGAAGTCGGTTTGAGCGAACGGCTGGCGCGCCAGCAGCGGCCGGCCGCACTGCACGGCGAGATCAACCGGCGTGAACGGCCCCGGCCCGGAGCGCGCCTTCAAGAACGGCGTCCGGCTGCCGTCGACGATGAATACCGGTCGTGCCATCAGCTCGCCGCCCTCTGCTCACCTCTCGGCTCACCAGCCCGAACGCAGCGACACGCAATCCGGGCGGGGCCGCAGCAAGAATAGCCCGGATTTGATCCAATTGCAGGCCAATGCTGCCCCGTTGGCGTCGCGGACATGACAGCTTGGCGAGATGCCGGGCCTAATCCGGCCGGACCATCTCGAACATGTTTTCCGGCTTGATCTCGAAATAGTCGCCACGGCGGCCGGCGCGCACGATCGGGCGGGCGGCGGCGGTCTGGTAGACGCCGTCCTTGATCATGGCCTTGTCGATGTGGACGGCGACGACCTCGCCGAGCGTGAGCCAGGCATCGGCTTCCTTGCCGTTGGCGCCCTTGAGGCGGACGATATCGGAGACCTTGCACTCGAAGGCGACCGGGCTCTCGCCGACGCGCGGCACGTTGACGAGCTTGCCCGGCACTGCCGTAAGGCCGGCGATCTCGAACTCGTCCACTTCAGGGGCGACATGCGCGGCGGTCGCATTCATCTGCTTGGCGAGATCCATGGTGGCGAGATTCCAGACGAATTCGCCGGTCTGCTGGATGTTCTCGACCGAGTCCTTCCAGTTGGTCGAGGAAAAGCCGATGATCGGCGGCACGTAAGCGAACGCGTTGAAGAAGCTGTAGGGCGCGAGGTTGACGTGGCCTTTGGTGTCGCGGGAGGAGATCCAGCCGATCGGCCGCGGCGCGATGATGGCGTTGAAGGGGTCGTGCTTGAGGCCGTGGCCCTTGGAGGGTTCGTAGAAGTACAGGTCTTTGTCGGTCACGCGCTGCTTCTCCGCTATCAGCCATTCCGGGGCGATGCAAAGCATCGAACCCGGAATCTCGAGATTCCGGGTTCGCGCTACGCGCGCCCCGGAATGACAGTTGTTGAGCTTATAGAAGGATTCCCCCGCCCCGTCAGTGGCGTGGGGACAGACCGGCGATGACGAAATCGATCATCTGGTCGATGCTCGGGCCAGGCTTGGTGGCGCACTGGGCGATCATCTGGGGGTGGAAGAAGCGCATCATGGCGGTGCAGGCGCAGAGCCCGGCCAGTTGCAGGTCCGGCGCCTCGAACTCGCCGGAGGCCACACCTTGCGCGATCATCTGGCCGACAAACCCGCCGATGCACTCCATGTGGTTGACGCAGACGTCCCAGTCCTCCTCCATCGCGACCGCGACCATCTCGTGCAGCTTGTTATCGCCGACATAGCGCTCGGTGTTCATGCGGTGGATGGTGTTGAGCAGTTCGCGGAAGCGCTCGACCACCGGACCGGGCCTGGCCACGATCCGCTGCGCCTCGAGCTCGACCTCGCCCATCAAGCCCCGCGCCACCGACTGGTGGATCGCCTTCTTCGATTCGAAGAAGCGATAGACGTTGGCGGGGCTCATCCGGAGCTCTTTGGCGATGTCCCCGACCGTGGTCTTTTGATAGCCGATCTGGCGGAACAGCCGCTCGGCCACCTCGAGAATACGATCCCGGGTGTCGCCCTCGATATGTTCCGCAACCAGTGTCATGTGTCAGGACTCGTTCGCCAATACTCTTCCCATTTATTCAGCCGCTTCAGCAAGCGGAATTGCGCGCTGGTCATCGCTCCCATGCTGCGGCGCGGCAGGCTGTTCCGGCGTACCAGCCTCGTCCAGGCTCTTCCTGAACCAAAGTGCATAGAGGCCCGGCAGGTACAGCAGCGTCAGGAATGTCGCGACGAACAGACCGCCCATGATGGTGATCGCCATCGGGCCCCAGAAGGCCGAGCGCGACAGCGGGATCATGGCGAGGATGGCCGCGAGCGCCGTCAGCACCACCGGACGGGCGCGGCGGACGGTCGCTTCCACGATGGCCTCGCGCCGGGTCAGGCCGTGCGAGACGTCGGTCTCGATCTGATCGACCAGGATGACCGTGTTGCGCATGATCATGCCGGCGAGCGCGATCAGGCCGAGCAGCGCCACGAAGCCGAACGGGGCGTTGGCGACGTTGAGGCCAAGGGAGGCGCCGACGATGCCAAGCGGTGCGGTGAGGAACACCAGCAGCAGCCGGGAGAAGCTCTGCAGCTGGAACATCAGCAACGTCAGCATCACCATGACCATCACCGGGAAGAGGATGAAGATCGAGGCGTTGCCCTTGGCGGATTCCTCGAACGCGCCACCCGGCTCGATGCGGTAGGCCGGCTCGAGATAGTCCTTGATCTGCTGCAGCTTCGGCGTGATCTGGCTGGTGACATCGGGCGCCTGCACGCCGTCGACGACGTCGGAGCGCACGGTGATCGCCATGTCGCGGTTGCGCCGCCACATGATCGGCTCCTCGTGGCCGTATTCGATCTTGGCGATCTGCTGCAGCGGCACGGCAACGCCGTTCTTCGAGGTGATGGTGAGATCACCGACACCGCCGAGGTCGAGACGTTCGGACGGGATCGCGCGGGCGACCACAGCGACCTTCTCGATGCCGTCACGCACGGTCGTGACCTGTGCGCCGGAGATCAACATCGACAGCGCCTGCGAGACGTCCTGCGGGGTCAGGCCCATGGCGCGGGCACGATCCTGGTCGACGACGAGCTTGAGGTAAGGCGACTGCTCGTTCCAGTCGAGCTGGACGTCCTTGACGTTCTTGTTCTGCCGCATGACGTCGCGAACCTGGTAGGCGATCTCGCGCACCTTGTTGGCATCGGGGCCGATGACGCGGAACTGCACCGGGAAACCGACCGGCGGGCCGAAATTGAAGCGATCGACGCGCACGCGCGCTTCCGTCAGCATGCCATCGGCAACGGCGCCCTCGATCTTGGCCTTGACCCGCTCGCGCGCCTCGACGCCCTTGGCGACGATGACGATCTCGGCGAACGCCTCGTTCGGAAGCTGCGGGTTGAGGCCGAGCCAGAAGCGCGGCGAGCCCTGGCCGACATAGGACGTGTAAGTCTCGATGTCCTTGTCGTCCTTCAGCAGCGTCTCGGCCTTCTTGACGGCCTTCTCGGTCACGTTGAAGGCGGTGCCTTCAGGCAGGCGCAGCTGCAGGAACAACTCGGGCCGCTCCGACAGCGGGAAGAACTGCTGCTGGACATGGCCGAAGCCGACGATCGACGCGATGAACACACCGACGGTCGCGACCACGACCGTGATGCGGTGATTGACGCACCATTGCACGACGGCGCGCAGGCCGCGGTACATGCGGGTCTCGTAGACCGCGTGCGGATCGTGATTGTGGTGCACCTTGATGTCCGGCAGCAGCTTGACGCCGATATAGGGCGTGAAGATCACCGCCACGAACCAGGAGGCGACCAGCGCGATCGCCACGATCCAGAAGATGCTGCCGGCATATTCGCCGACCGCCGAATTGGCAAAGCCGATGGGGAGGAAGCCAGCGGCCGTGACCAGCGTTCCCGTGAGCATCGGAAACGCAGTGGATTCCCAGGCAAAGGAGGCCGCGCGCATACGGTCCCAGCCCTGCTCCATCTTCACCACCATCATCTCGACCGCGATGATGGCGTCGTCGACGAGCAGGCCGAGCGCGATGATCAGCGCGCCGAGCGTAATACGATGCAGATCGAGCGACATCGTGTTCATGACGATGAAGACGATGCCGAGCACGAGCGGGACCGACATCGCGACCACGATGCCGGTGCGCCAGCCCAATGCCAGGAACGAGACGAACAGCACGATGACGAGCGCTTCCATGAAGGAGTGCACGAACTCGCCGACGGCGTGCTCGACCACCTTGGGCTGGTCGGCGATCAGCGAGACGTCCACGCCTTGCGGCACGGCCTTCATGAATTCGGCAGTCGCCTTCTCGACGTCCTTGCCGAGCTCGAGGATGTTGGCACCCTTGGCGGTGACGACGCCGATGCCGATCGCGGCCTTGCCTTCCTGGCGGACGACGAAGCTCGGCGGATCGACATAGCCGTGGGTGACGGTGGCGATGTCGCCGAGGCGGAACACACGGCCGTTGCTCTCGACCGGGGTCTCGGCGACGGCCTTGGCACCGTCGAGCGCGCCCGTGACGCGCAGCGGCACGCGCTGCGACGAGGTCTCGACCGTACCGGCGGGCGTCACGTTGTTCTGCTTGGCCAGCGAATCGAACAGCGCCTGCGGCGTGATGCCGAGCGTTGCGAGCTTGGCGTGGCTGAACTCGACGAAGATGCGCTCATCCTGGTTGCCGTACATGTCGACCTTGGTCACGCCAGGCACCTTGAGGAGGCGCTGGCGGAAGCCTTCGGCGACCTTCTTGAGCTGGGCGTAATCGGCACCGTCGCCGGTCATCATGTAGAGAATGGAGTCGACGTCGGAGAACTCGTCGTTGACGACGGGGCCGAGAATGCCCGCGGGCAGCTGGCCCTGCACGTCGACCAGCTTCTTGCGCAGAAGGTAGAAGAGATAAGGCACGTCCTTCGGCGGCGTGGAATCGCGGAAGGTGACCTGGAGTGCGGTGAAGCCGGGCTTCGAATAGGTCTGCACCTTCTCGAAGTAAGGTAGCTCCTGGATCTTCTTTTCGATGGGATCGGCGACCTGGGCCTGCATCTCCTGCGAGGTCGCGCCCGGCCACAGCACGGAGACGTTGACCACCTTCACCGTGAAGAACGGATCCTCGGCACGGCCGAGCTTCTGATACGAGAAGAAGCCGGCGACGCCGAGCACGAGCATCAGAAACAGCACCAGCGTCGGATGGCTGACGGCCCAGGCCGAAAGGTTGAAGCGCTTCATCGCACTCTCCGGAGAAATCGATCCAATTGCCAAACGACAGCCGCCTGTTCAAACCGTCGTCGCGAGGCAGCGAAGCAATCCAGGGGGCTGGGCAGGTTCTGGATCGCTTCGCCGCTTCAGCCCATGCATTTGCGCGTGGGCCGAAACTCGCCTTGCAACAACGGACGTGTAGTGTTGGGCATGCCCCTTACGGAAAACCGCTGCACACTTTTCCGGGGGCATGCCTTTAGAAAGACAGCGACGACACGACCCGCACCTTCTGGCCGGGATCGAGCTTCTGGACACCGAGGGAGACGATCTTGGCGCCCTCGTCGACACCGCTGGTGATGACGACGTCATTGCTGTCGTAGGATTTCACCACGACGGGCTTCAACGTGACCGCGCCGTTGTCGTCGACGACGTAGAAGGACGGCTTGCCGCCTTCGTTGAACAGCGCCGACAGCGGCAGCCGCGCGACGCGCTCGGTGGCGGCGTCCGACAGCGTCAGCGTCGCGGTCATGCCAAGCGCAACCTTGTCGCCGGCCTCGGGCAGCGAGAACTTCGCGAGATAGGTGCGCGTGGCGGGATCAGCCGTAGGCGCGATCTCACGCAGCTTCGCCGTATATTTCTTGTCCGGCTCGGACCAAAGAGTGACGCTGGCGACGCCCGACTTGGCGCGTCCAACCAGCGTCTCAGGGATCGCGACGACCGCTTCCTTTTCAGCAAAGCGGGCGACACGGATCGAAGTCTGGCCTGCGGCAACCACCTGGCCTGGCTCGATCAGCGTTGCGGTGACGACGCCACGGGCATCGGCATTGAGCGTCGCGTAGGAAAGGGAGTTCTTGGTTAGCTCGACCGAACGGACGGCCCGGTCGAGGCGCGCGCGGGCCTCGTCAGCGGCGGCACGGCTCGAATCCATCGCAGCATCCGTGGTCCAGCCCTTGGCCTTCAGATCCTTGGCGCGCTGTTCGGCGGCGGCGGCCTGGGCCAGCACGCCGGTGGCGGCGGTCTGCTCGGCGACGGCCTGCTCGGCCTGGAGCTTCAGGTCGACCTCATCGAGGGTGGCGAGCGGCTGGCCGATTTCGACGGTCTGGCCGACTTCCACGAGGCGCTTGTCGACCTTGCCGGCGACACGGAAGCCGAGATCGCTTTCGATCCGCGGCTTGATGCTGCCGACGAAGCTGCGCTCCGGGGTCTCGGCGTCATAATGGGCGGTCGCAACCAGAACCGGCCGCGGCGGCTCGGCCTTTTGCGCCACGGTATCATTGCATCCGGCCAGCGCGGCGGCCATCAGGGCCAGCGACACACCCGCCAAGAGCCTGGAATAGCTGGACAAAACGGACCGAACGAACATCGGAGGACACTCCTGCGTCTGCAATGAGAGGAATGTCGACTAATCACTGATAAAAGTCAATATTCGTCAGTCATCAGGAAAGTGTGATCGTTAAGGAAGGGTTGAAGCGGTCGTCCGGGCTTTCCCGGCTCGTTTCTTGCGGGGGGAGGGCCACAAACGCAGATCCAACTGTGGCTACCGCGATACAGCTGCTTCTACAGCGCTTTGCTATGATTCGTGGGTTGCAGCGCGATTCGTGCGGGGGCCCGCGCATCATTTGACATCGATGAAAAGCATTTCAGCGAAGCGAGCATGTGCGGCAACGTCCGTTTTCGTGGCGACGATTTCTGCTGTCGCGGCCGCTGATTTGCCGGTCAAGGCCCTGCCCCCGCCTCCGCCGGGTTGGACTGGGCCCTATGGTGGGATCGTCGGCGGCTACGGCAGCGGTCCTTCGGATCAGACGGATCCCGGCCCGATCCAGCTTCCTGTTCCGAACTTTGGCGGCGTCGAGGACGGCCATTATACGGTCCGCGGCGCAATGGCCGGCGGCACCATGGGTTACAACTGGCAGCGCGGCGTTTGGGTCTACGGCATCGAAGGAGATCTCTCCTGGGCCAATCTCAGTGGCCAATCAAACATCTGCGGCCCCGCCACCGCGACACCGCATCCCTGCGGCACGAACCTGAACACGTTCGGCACCTTTCGTGGTCGCCTGGGCTACGCGGCTGGCGCGCAAGCCGACTGGCTGCTGTACATCACCGGCGGCGTCGCCATTGGTGATGTCCGGGGCTGGGACGCGTTGGGCCCTGTCAGCGGCCACGACTGGCGCGCCGGATGGACGGCCGGGCTCGGCGTCGAGAAGAGGTTCGCGCCGCATTGGACCGCCAAGCTCGAATATCTCTACGCCGATCTCGGCAGCGCTCAGATGTTCAACATCACGCCCGGCGTGCCCGAAAGCGTCAGCCTGACCGCCAACATTGTCCGCGCCGGCATCAATTACAATTTCGGTGGGCCGACGGCACCGATGCAAGCATTCGGTGCTGTGCAAACGCCGAGCGCTACGGGCAGTTGGGCCGGCTGGTATCTCGGCGCGAATGCCGGTTATCTCGATGGCGCTAATCGCATCAATACGGACGCCGTGGTTATCTCGCGCAGCACGACCCTGGTCACCGCCCCGGCGATGGCGAATGCGGCAACGAGCGTGCTCTCGACCGGCAACGGCGGCGTCATCGGCGGCGCGCAGGCAGGCCACAATTTCATGCTGTCGCCCATGTGGCTTGCCGGCGTCGAGGTCGATATCCAGGGATCGACGCTGCGCGGATCAGCCAGCGGCGCAAACACGGTGGCGGTTGACACGGTCGCTGGACCCGGCAGAGGGACCTTCACGACCGCTGTCACGACATCGCGCGGCCTCGACTATATCGGGACCGTTCGCGCCCGCCTTGGCGCAACTGTGACGCCCGACCTGTTGCTCTACGCGACCGGCGGTCTTGCCTATGGCCGCGTGCGATCGAGCACGTCACTGACCCAAACGACAGCCGTCGGCGGCGTGCCGACCGTGTCGACCGCAGGCTCGTTCGCCGACAACCGCGCCGGCTACGCCGTTGGCGCCGGCGGCGAATGGATGGCGTCAGGCAAATGGAGCATCAAGGGCGAGTACCTCTATTACGATCTGGGCACGGCCAATTACGGCACCGGCGGCTATGGCGTCGATGAGGGCCCGTCATCGCTTCCCGGAGTGGGCGTCGCGGGCATTGCGACATCCACCCGCGTGCGATTCAACGGCAACATCGCCCGGGTCGGTCTCAACTATCATCTCAACTGAAGATTGATCTAGGCACCCGACGCGCGCCGCTCTCTCTCGGGAAGCGGCGGAAAATCGACGGCAGACTTCACCGTCCCTGTTCGGCGAACTCGTGCTTGGTCTCGTGGCCGCCGATGAAGACCAAAATGCCGGCGAGCAGAGGCAGGACGGCAAGCACGAGCAAGCCGGTCGAGGTCTGGCCTGTGGCTTCCTTGACCCAGCCGATCAGATACGGGCCGCCGAAGCCGGCGAGATTGCCGATCGAGTTGATCAGCGCGATGGCGCCGGCGGCCGCCGTGCCGGAGAGCCAGGCGGTCGGCAAGGTCCAGAACACGCCGAAGACGCAGAACACGCCGATCGCGGCGAAGGTCAGCGCCACCATCGTCAGAGTGGGGTCGGTGAGATAGCTGGAGATGGCGAGCGCGACCGCGATCAGGATCATGGGCGCACCGACATGCATCACGCGCTCGCGCGTGGCGTCCGAATGGCGAGCCCACAGGATCATGGCCATGGTGCCGAACAGATAGGGGATCGCGGTCACGAAGCCGGTCTGGGCGTTGGTGAGGCCGAACGCCTTCACGATCTGGGGCAGCCAGAACTGCATGCCATAGAGCGCGCCGACGAAGCCGAAATAGATCAGGCTCAGCATGATCACCTTGGGCGAGGACAGCGCCTCGCCGAGCGTCAGATGCTTCACCGCCTGCTTGGCCGCGATCTCGGCGTCAAGCTTCGCCTTCAGCCAGGCCTTCTGCTCGGCCGAGAGCCAGTCCGCCTTCTCCGGCCTGTCGGTGAGGTAGAACCAGGTGACGAAGCCGAGCAGCACCGAGGGAATGCCCTCGAGAATGAACAGCCACTGCCAGCCCTTCAGCCCCATGACGCCGTCGAGCCCCAGCAGGAGCCCAGAGACCGGTGCGCCGATGACGGTCGAGACAGGTACGGCGATGGCGAAGGCCGCGATGAAGCGCGCGCGATATTCGGCCGGATACCAATAGGTGAGATAGAGGATGATGCCGGGGAAGAAGCCGGCCTCGGCGACGCCGAGCAGGAAGCGCAGGACGTAGAAGCTGGTCACGCCGCTCACCAGCGCCATCAGTGCCGAGATGATGCCCCAGGTCACCATGATGCGGGCGATCCAGCGGCTCGCGCCGAACTTCTCCAGCGCCAGGTTGCTCGGCACCTCGAAGATGAAATAGCCGATGAAGAAGATGCCGGCGCCCCAGGAGAAGATCAGCGGGGTGAACTTCAACTCGGCGTTCATGGTCAGCGCGGCGAAGCCGAGATTGACGCGGTCGAGATAGGAGAAGAAGTAGGCCAGCACCAGGAACGGGATCAGGCGCCAGGAAATGGCGCGGATGGTCGAGGTCTCGATTTCTGACTTGTTGGCGTTCTTGGCTCCCGCGGAACCGGTGTAGGTTGTGGTCTGGCTCATGGCTTCCCCCGATTTGTTGCTTTTGTGGGCTAAAGCGCGGTTTTGAGCATCACGGGCAAAGAGTCAATGGAAGCCATGCACGGAGCACAGCCAGTCAACACCATTGCGTTCCGACGACGCATGCTCATCCGAGTCGGGTTGGCGCTGGTCGTGATCGCCTGCGGGCTGACCTTGCGCTGGTACGGCTTTCCGCTCGGCCTTCCGGCATTCGCAGTGAAGTATGGCGGCTCGCTGCTATGGGCGACGATGGTGTTTTTGCTGGTCGGGGTTCTGCTGCCGCGGCTGTCACAGACGCGGAATGCAGCCATCGCAATGGTGATCGCGGTCGTCATCGAATTATCGCGGTTGGTGCACCTGCCATGGCTCGACGCGTTTCGGCCCACCACTGCAGGCGCATTGCTGCTCGGCCGCATCTTCTCGCCGTGGAATTTGGCGGCCTATGCGATTGGGATTGCGCTCGGCGTCTGGCTGGATCGGCTCATGGAGATACGCAAGTCAGGCGAAGGCTAGCCAAGCAGCTTTTTCCTGGTGGCGCGGAGAATCTCATCTGACAATTTGGGATCGCTCACGGCACGGGCGAGCACAACCGCTCCGACCAGAGAAGCAAGCGTCACGATCGCATCCTCATCGCGCTCGCGTTGCCTGGTCCCCGAGCCGACGCGGGCGCTGAGCCACCCCAGCATGCCCTTAACGCCGGCGGTAAATCGTTCGCGCGCGCCTTGGGTTTGCCGCTGCATTTCGGAACACAGGGCAGCAAACGGGCAGCCGCTTCCCGGATCGTCTCGGTGCGCTGGCGAAAGATATTCGGAAATGTAGTCGCCGGCCGTGGTCATTTCACCGAGCTCTCGTCCCTTGGAGGCGATTGCCGCCGCAATGGCTTCCTCGACAAGCCGCTGCTTGGAGCCGAATTGGCTGTAGAGGCTGCCGTGGGTCATACCGGCGGCTTCCGTCAGAGTATCGACGCCGACCCCGGCGATTCCGCGCTCCCGGATCAGGCGCGAAGCCGCTGTTAGAATCCGGTCGCGGTTGTCAGCCGCTTTTTCTTTGGAAACACGCATGTCGAAAATCCCGAATCGGAGGGGCTTGACAATTATAATTACGATCGTCATGTAATTCAATAATTACGATCGCAATCAAACCGACAGGCAAAGCCCCGGTTGCCGGTAGCAGGAGAAGGTCATGACCAAAGCAAAGATCGCTCTCGTGACAGGTGCCTCGTCGGGCATCGGCGAAGCCACCGCGCAGCGCCTCGCGGCGGCTGGCTACAAGGTGTACGGCACCAGCAGGCGCGGAGTTCAGGCAGGCAAGAGCTCGTTCGAGATGCTGGCCCTCGACGTGACCAACGACGATTCCGCGACGGCGGCAGTCGGCGAGGTGATCCAGCGCGAGGGTCGCATCGATCTGCTCGTGAATAATGCCGGATTCGGCGTTGCACCTGCCGGAGCGGAGGAGAGTTCGATCGAGCAGGCCCGCGCGATCTTCGAGACCAACTTCTTTGGGTTGATCCGGATGACGCGCGCCGTTCTGCCTCAGATGCGTCGCCAGGGCAGCGGCCGCATCATCAATATCGGCTCCGTCCTTGGCTTTTTGCCGATGCCTTACGGAGCGCTCTATGCCGCGACCAAGCATGCGGTGGAGGGTTATTCGGAATCCCTCGACCACGAGCTGCGTACACGGGGCATCAGGGTCTCCATCATCGAACCCGCTTACACCAAGACGCCATTCGACTCGAACTTCATGGAGCCGGACGACAAACTCGACGAATATCGCGAGGCGCGCGCAGGCGTGAGCCGACGGGTGAATGAGGTGATGGCAACCGCCGAATCGCCTGAAGTGGTCGCCGAAGCCGTGTTGAAGGCGGCGAACGCCACGCATCCGAAAATTCGGTACGCAGCCGGTAAGCTCGCGAATCGTCTGCGGTTGCTTCGCAGGTTTGCTCCCTCCGGGCTGGTCGATGCCGGGATTCGAAAGGACCTCCGGCTTGATGCGACGCAGGAGTCACGGTCCTCCCGGCCCGCACGGGCTTTTTGACCGCGCGCGCCGCCGCGCCCGTTGCAGATCCATCGGACACAGAGACATGAAAGCACTCACCTTCAACCGTTATGGCAAAGCCGATCAGCTTGCGTTCATCGATACGCCGCAGCCGACGCCGAAGCCGGATGAAATTCTGGTTCAGGTCCACGCAGCCGGCTTGAATCCGATCGACAACATGATTCCGAAAGGAACATTCAAGCCGATCCTGCGCTTTCGGCTTCCGGCCACGTTAGGCAGCGATCGGACCAGGCAAAGGACGCCCTCGGCTACCTTGCGAAAGGCAGGGCCAAGGGAAAAGTCGTTGTCCAGATGAGGTGAGGTCACCCCACGCTCATTCCGCCAGCTGAAACCGCTCAAAACGATCGAGCTCTTCCTCGATCTTCTGCTTCAATTCTTTGCGCCCCGCCGTCCTCTTGCCCTGCCCGAGCCAGGTCCACTTCTGCATCAGCAGCTTCTTCGCCTGCCGGTCGGCCTTGAGGTCGAGCGCGGCGACGATCTCGTCGCCGACCAGCACGGGCAGCGCGAAATAGCCGAGCTTGCGCTTGGCCTTCGGCACATAGGCCTCGAACAGATGATTGTAGCCGAAGATGAGATTGGTGCGCTTGCGCTGGATGATCAGCGGATCGAACGGCGAGAGGATGTGGACGAGATCCGGCGACACCTCATGCGGCTCCAGCAGCTCGGGCGCCGCCCAATGCTCCTGCTTGCCGGCGCCCTCGATCGCGACGGGAACGAGCTCACCGCGGCGGACGCGCGAGGCGATGAGGCCAGCCACCGCCTTCTTGCTCGGCGCATCGAGATGACAAATCGAATCGAGACTGACGACGCCTTGCGCGCGCAGCGCGCGGTCGAGCAGATAGGCCGTGATCTCCTTCGCTGACGCCGGCCTGGGCAACTTGTCCCAGCCGAAATGCCGCGTCATCAGATCATAGGTCTTGAGCATACCCTGGCGCGCGCTGATGGTCGCGACGCCGGTGTAGAAGGCCAGCTGCAGCGCCCGCTTCGACGGCTTGCGGCTTTGCCAAAGATGCTCCTTCTCGGTGAGCACGTCGTCCTCGATATCGCGGATCGTCAGCGGGCCGGCGCGGAGCAGCCGCATCACCTTGCGCGTGTCGGCTGGCGTCACCGAGGCATACCATTTGTGCCCCTCGCGCTTGTGCTCGCGCATCGCCGGCAGGAAGAAGCGAAAATCATTCGACGGTACATAGGACAGTGCATGGGTCCAGTACTCGAACACGCTTTTGTCGACGCTCTGGGCATCGCGCAGGTCGGCGCGGCGGTAGGACGGGATGCGGCTGAACAGGATATGGTGATGACAGCGCTCGATCACGTTGATGGTGTCGATCTGCACATAGCCGAGATGGGTGATCGCATCAGCGACGGCGCTTGCGCCCTCCCCGAACGGTTCGCGCGTATCGAGACGCTGGGCGCGCAGCCAGATCTGCCGGGCCTGTTTCGTCGGGAGCGGAAGGGGTTTTGGTGCGCGGGGCATTGCGGGAGGCAATGTAGCGGGATTCGCGCCAAGAGAAAGAACGGCAAGACGAGCAACGGGGCAAAGAAAAGCCGCACTGCCATCTGCTGACAGCGCGGCTAAATGGTACGGCCGAGGCCTACTTCATCATCATCGCCTTCTGCGCCTTCATGTAATGCATGCAGGCGCCCTTCATCTTGCCCATGCTCATGTCCGTGTTGGCCATGGCCATTTCCTTGTTCATGGCCACCTTGGCGGGGGTGTCGGCCGTGCCGGTCATCATGGCCGTCGATTTCATCATGTTGTCGCTGGTGCACGCCATCATCGCGGCGGATGCGGGCGAAACTGAAAGAGCGAACGCGACAAAGGCTGCGGTGGTGAGCAAGGTCTTCATCGAAAAGTCTCCTGAAGTAAAACGAAACCGGCGTCATGCCGGCCTTCGCAACTACGTATTCTCTCGCGACAATGTTTCGCGGAGAAGAAAATTTTCTTGCTGCAATGCGAAGCTGAACGGCGTTAGCGGCCGCCCTTCGGCGCCTTGGGCCGATCGCTGAGGCTGCCGGTGGCGATGTCGGGCTCACACGAGGCCCTGCCCCGCCCCTCCGCCTGGCAGCGATAGACGCTGCCGGTGAGACGGTCGACCAGCCACATGTTCTCGTCGGTCGGACCTTCGAGGCCGGTATAGCGGGAGGTCAGCCCCGTGATCAGCGTCGAGAGCAGGATCGCCACCGCAATCATCGCCGCGCCGATATAGATGGGCATGGCATTCAGAGACACGGTCCGATCCGGCGGGCCATTGCGATAGAATTGATAATCACTTGGCCTCGGCACTGGACGGAACTCGGCTCCCTCGTCGGTTGGTGGTGAAGGGTTCTGCTAGGCGGCCATCTGGCCGATTTCTTGTTCGCCAGCAGGCCAAGCGGCGACCGCTTTGCGACGATCGATGTGCGCGGGTTTCTGACACAAGGCAGCCGGAACCGCGCCCCGCGCGTCGTGGTTCACCAGATCAGCGCCCGAACAGGCCGCCCACCATGTGGCCCAGGATGGCGCCACCCAAGCCGTTGTCAAAGCCGCCGCCGCCTTCGCCGCTGTAAGAGCGACGGCTGCCGCCGCTGGAGGCGCGACGACGCACGGGTTCGTCGTCGGAGTCGTCGGACTTGGCGCGGGCCGCTTTCGTGACCGCCGGACGATCGGCCACAGCAGGGGCGTTCCGTGTGGTCGTGGCGGAAGCGCCCTTGATCGCAGCGATGCGGGCCAGCGCCAGAGATTTGAAGGTGCCGTTCGGATAGCTCGTCAGGTAAGCGTTGAGCTCCTCGACCTTGTTGCTGTCCTTGACCGAGCGCCAGAACTCGAGTTCGACATCGCTGGCCTGGGCCACGACGACCGGCGCGGCAGCGGCAGAAGCCGCAGGCGTCGCGGTCGGATTGAGATAGACGGCGCCGGTGAGATTGGTGTGGCCCCAGGGCAGCTGCGTCCTGTTGGTCTCGTAATTGACCTGGGCGCGGACCTTGGTCATGGCCTGCTGGATCTCGACGCCGGGGGACGCGATGTTGGAGACCAGCGCGCGGGTGAACGGGCTGTTCGCGCCCGCTTCACCATCGAGCGCGGTCTGGCCCGGACCGGTCGCAAACGCGATCAGCGTACCTTCGCCAGACTTCATCTCGGCAAGCCCACTCGACACCGTGACTGAGCGTGTCGCCTTGGCGGAACGGATCTTTGCGGCGAAAGGATTGTCGCGGCAGGCGTCAAGGAACACCAGCTTGACCTTGGCATCCGCCATGGTCTGCTCCAGCGTGAGATCGACGTTGATTGCCGCGCCGAGCTTGACGTCCATCTCGGATTTGAGGTCGGCATCGACAGGCAGCAGATAATTGGTGCCATTCACCGCGATGCCGTGGCCGGCATAAAAGAACAGCGCCACATCGGCACCTTCGCTCTTCTTGCCGAATTCGATCAGCTTGGCGGTCATGGCGTCGCGGGTGAGGTTCGCACCCTCAACCACGTCAAAGCCGACACTGCGCAGCACCTGCGCCATCGACTTGGCGTCGATTGCGGGGTTGGGGAGCTGCGGGACATTCTGGTAGGCGGCGTTGCCGACCACGAAGGCGACGCGCTTGTCGGCGAGCGCAGCGTTGCCAGAGAAGACGAGGGCCGCGAGGGACATTGCCGCGATCAGGAAACGCATGATCTTTCCCCAGATCCAGAACCACCGATGCGCCGACTGTGGTCTCTTCCAGAGAGTCTGAATGTGACTTATATCACACAGAGGTCGCCACGGCTCCAAACCTGTATTGCGATGGGAACGACCACTGCTGTGCAGTCGGCGCCCAGCCCAAAAAGCGAAGCGTCGCCCCGAGAGCCTGCGAAAGTGCGCTAAACTGGTCCCGGAAGTCTCCGTGCCACCACCGTGACGAGGATCACATCGGAGCCTTTGAACCTAGCCTATGCTCGCAGCATCAAATCGCCATCAGGCGTCACAGCGAGGATACAACAATGACCCGTTTCAATAAGTTTTTTGGACTGAAGACCATCACACTCACGGCCGCGCTGTCGCTGACGGCAGGCCTGGCCTTCGCCGGCGACAACAACGTCTCGACCAGCCAGATCCTGGAGGCGTTGAAGCCGAAGGCGATCACCCGCGGCCTCTCCGCCGGTCCGCAGGTCGACCCGACCGCGCAGGCCAAGGAAGCGACTTTCCTGAGCACCGTGCGCAACCGGCAGACCCGTTCGCTCTCGACGGGCGAACGTGAGCAGATCGCCGAGCTCGCCTCGACCAAGCCGAACATCGATCTGGAGATCCAGTTCGACTACAACTCGGCCGACATCGCCAAGACCTCGGTGCCGTCGGTGCAGGCGCTCGGCAAGGCGCTGTCCGATCCGTCGCTCAAGGGCTCGACCTTCGTGGTCGCCGGCCACACCGATGCGGTCGGCACGGACGAGTACAATCAGGGCCTCTCGGAGCGTCGCGCCGACACCATCAAGAAGTACCTGGTGCAGAATTACGGCCTCAGCGGCGGCGATCTGGTCACCGTCGGCTATGGCAAGACCAAGCTGAAGGACACCGCCAACGGCGCCGACCCGATCAATCGTCGCGTCCAGGTCGTGAACATGGACACCAAGACGGCGTCGAAGTGATCTGAGACGTCATCGCGACAATCGACAAACCGCCTGCCGCGAAAGCGGCGGGCGGTTTTCCGTTGTCAGATCCAATTCTGAAACAGCATCAGCCGGTTGAACGTCTGCATCGACGTGCCGACGAAGGCGGCCGAGATCGGCAGCATCACGGCAAAGCCGATCGCCGCGACGCCGACATAGGCCCACAACGCCCAGCGCGGCAGCCCCTCTCTGCGCAGCGCATAGACCAACGCCAGCGAGGCTGTGGTCGCGGCCGGCAGATAATAGTAGATGAAACCCAGTGTACGGGGCAGCAGCGCCCAGGCGAGCCAGGGACCAAAATAGAACGCGGCGATCAAGAACGCATTCCAGCGGCGCGCGACGATGAAGTCACGCAACACAACCGCAAGCGCGAGCAGCGCCGGCCACAAAACCAGCGGATTGCCGAGGAACACGATCGCCGCAACGTTGTCGTCCGTGGTCTTGTCGAACAGGAACCACACCGGACGCGCGAGCAGCGGCCAGGATGGCCACGAGCTCATATAGGTGTGACCGGCGATCGCGGTGGTGGTGTTGTCGGCAAAGATCCGGCGCTGCGCCTCGATCAGGTCCGCCAGCGACAGGCCGTGCAGCGGAACGAAGGCAGCGACATACGTCACAGCCGGCAACAGCGCAAAGCAGAGCACGGCATGATGCGCCCTGAAGGTGGGCCAGAGATCGGGCCGATACCAGTCGGCTGGCTTTGCGTCGGCAAATAGCGTGCGCCAGCCCTGCATCAGGCGGATCACCGCAACGATGACGATGCAGACGCCGAGCGGAAACAGCCCGCTCCATTTGCAGGCAGCGGCGAGACCGAACAAACTGCCCGCGAGCGCGAACAGCGCCTGCGGCCGCTCCTTTCGAAAGCCATGCATGAAGGCGGCGATCGCAAGCAGACCGACGCCGAGCGCGAAGATGTCGAGCATCGCGATGCGCGCCTGCACGTAGAGCATCTGGTTGAACGCCGCGATCAGCGCCGCGGCGATCGCGGGCCCTTGCGCAGCGAACAGCGCAAGACCGCAGAGATAGATCGCGACGATTGCGAGCGCGCCGAACAGCGTTCCCGGATAGCGCCAGCCGAACGCATTGTCGCCGAATGCTGCGATCGATGCTGCGATCAGCTCTTTCGCCAGCGGCGGATGCATCGGATTGAGCATCGGCTCCGAGGGCGCAGCGCCCAGCATCTGCCGCGCCGCCGGCACATAATGCACCTCGTCGAAAACGAATTTGTCCGGCGTTACCAGCCCGACCAACAGTGCGAAATGGCTAGCTAGGAAGATTGCGACAGCGATCACTGCGCTTCGCGACGTCATCGGAACCGCATGTGCCTGGAGCGACGGCTGTGGGGCTATTTTACGTGGCAAATCTGCGTCACCGCGAATAAAAAATAACTCAGCCGCTCCATTGAACGCATTCTGCCGCAACTGTCACTAAGCTAACGCTCGTCTCGCGCCGCTTGTGACAATTCTGCCACCACAAACGTGTGCGATCCAGTACGATCAGGGACCTCGACCGGTTACGAAATGAATTTGCGTTTTCTGCTGTTCCCCACACTGCTGTCGATCGCACTCTGCGCAGCGCCTTGCGCGCAGGCCCAGACGCGCGTCGGCGAAGCCGTCCTCGTCCAGAACGAAGTGGTGCGCGTGGCTGCGAGCACGACGCCGATCAATGTCGGCGACAGCATGCTGCGCGACGAGACCGTGCGCACCGGCGCCGACAGCGCGGCGCGCTTTGTCATGGCCGACAGCACCAATCTGTCGCTCGGGCCGAGCGCGACGCTGAAGCTGGACCGCACCGTCTTCAACGACGAGCACAGCTATCGCGACGTCGCGATCCGTATGGCCACCGGCGCATTCCGCTTCGTCACCGGACATTCGGAGAAGACCGCCTACAAGATCACGACGCCACTCGCGACCATCGGCGTTCGCGGCACCACGCTCGACATCCTGTCACAGCGCGGTCGCTCCGTCGTCGTGCTGCAGGAAGGCGCCGCCAGCGTGTGCACGCTGAACTTCCAATGCGTTCAGCTCACCCAGCCCGGCGACACCGCGGTCATCACCTCGACCGGCGGCAAGGTCTCGATCACCAAGACCAACACGCCGCCCTGGACTTTCGCGGCCAATTGCGCCGCCAATGCCGGGCTGTGCGCCGTCAACCAATATGCCGACGCCTCGCCGACCATTACGCCAGCCGTCCCTGACGACGGCATGCTGTGCGGGCGCTGAGAATGGTGGATCCCGGGTTGAAGAGGCTTGTCCTGGCCGGCGTATTGGCCGCTGCCGCGACGCTTGCACTGTTCGCATTCAACACGCCACCAGCTGCCGCGGCCTCCTGCGAGCCCGAATGCGGCACCCCGAATCCCCATCCATCACCCAGCCCCTATCCGTCGCCGAGCCCAATCCCGAGCCCGTCATCGAGCCCGACGCCGACCGGCTCCGATTCCAGCGGCAACTCGGTCAGCGGCCTCGCCAACCAGCGCTTCAACCAGATGATCACCAATCGGGTGCTCGGCACGGTGCTGCTCGGCGTCAACGAGCAGGTCAATTGCAGCGACTGCGTCAGCGCGTTCGGCTCGGCCGGCTCGTTCTCCGCCGGCATCCACGGCCGCAAGGAGCTCACCAACAATCTGTCGCTGCTCGCCGGCCTCGCCTACACGCAATATAACGAAGGCGGCTACCACATCACCAGCGCGCCGATCGGCGCCTTCGCGCTGCGCTACGACTTCACTGATTGGGGCTCGTCGCGTCCGTTCTTCGACGTCGGCACGATCCTGACACCGTGGGAGAAGGCGCGCTACACCCGCAGCTACAATACCAGCCTGGGTCCGGTGAGTGTGACGAGCTCGACCGACGCGTCCAATTATGCGGTCTATGGCCGCGCCGGCTGGATGAGCCGACTGTCACCGCGCGACGAAGTCGCGGCCTCCATCGAGGTCTGGCAACTCTGGCAGCGCGTGTCGGGTTACGCGGACAGTGCAGTCGCATTCAATCCGTTCGACGCCAGCATCGCAACCGGCACCGACCGCACCAGCTTGGTCAAGATCGGCGGCCAGTGGACACATCTGTTTGCCGGCAACGTCGAGACCAACATCAATGGCGGCTGGGTGCAATCATTCGCCAGTCACAGCGGCATCGTCGCCACCGTGACCGGCGACGGCACGGTGGTGCCGACGATGGGCAACCAGGGCTGGTTCGAATATGGCGGCCGCCTCGGCTTCCGCGTGCAGAAAGGCTGGGTCGTCGATCTCTTCGCCAATGGCACGCTGGGTCCGCAGCCGGTGGGGAATACCATCCATGGCGGCGTCGGGCTGCGGATCAACTACTAGGGGCGCGGTTCGCGCGCCTCAAACGCGCGCCGCAGCACCTCAACATCCAGCTTCACCATCTTCATCATGGCTTGCCAAGCACGGGCCGCTGCGGCCTTGTCGGGGCTCGACAGGAAGTCGAACATCACCTTCGGCACCACCTGCCAGGCCACGCCCCAGCGATCTCTCAGCCAACCACACTGCTCTTCCTTGCCGCCATGCGCGAGGAACGCGTTCCAGACGCTATCGACCTGAGCCTGGTCGTCGCAATGGATCATCAGCGAGATCGCGTGCGTGTACTCCATCGTCATGCCGCCGTTGAGCGCAACCAGGGGCTGCCCGGCCACGGTGAACTCGACGACGAGCACGGAATTCTCCTTGCCCGAGGGGCCGTCCGCAACATTGCGCTGGACGTTGGTGATCGCCGAATTCGGCACGAGCGAGACGTAGAACTTCGCGGCCTCCTCGGCATCGCCGTTGAACCACATGCAGGGCACGAGCCTGGACATTGCGAGTACTCCTCTTCAGATGTCGCTCAGGCGTTCGCCATAGCGGGCTTCGCGGGCATGGCTGCCATGTCGAGCCAATTCACCCCCCACATGTGACCATCCGGATCCTCGAAGCTGCGGCCGTACATGAAGCCGTAGTCGTCAATCGGGCTGGGATCAGCCACTCCTCCCGCAGCCTCGGCCTTGCCGACGATCCCGTCGACCTCGTTCCGGTTGTCGGCGGACAGGCAGAACAGCGCCTGGTTCGAGGTCTTTGCATCCGCGATCGGCTTTGGCGTGAAGTGACGGAATTTGTCGTGGGTCGTCAGCATTACGTAGATGGCTTCGGAAAAGACCATGCAGCTCGCGGTGTCATCGCTGAATTGTGGGTTCCTGGTACCGCCGATCGCCTCGTAAAAGGCGGTCGCACGCTTGAGGTCGGTCACCGGCAGATTGAGAAAAAACATCCTGGCCATCGGAAGCTCCTTGGGCGGGGTTCTGCCCAAGGACGGATAGCCCGACAGCCATCCGACATCGCTTCCGGACTTTTTCTAACAGAGGCCTCCGTGGTTCTGCCGCACGGGAACCAGGCCGTCCCGCGGCCGCTCTTACTTCTTCTCGTTGGGATCCCGGTGCACCGGGTCGATCCACAGCACGGTCTCGGGCTTCTCGACAGGCTCGATGTCGAGGTTGATCGCAACCGCCTCGCCATCGCTGCGCACCAGCACGCATTCCAGCACCTCGTCCGGGCTGGCGTTGATTTCCTGATGCGGCACGTAAGGCGGCACGAAGATGAAATCGCCGGGACCGGCTTCCGCGGTGAATTGCAGGCTCTCGCCCCAGCGCATTCGCGCCTTGCCCTTCACGACATAGATGACGCTTTCGAGATGGCCATGGTGATGTGCGCCGGTCTTGGCATCCGGCTTGATGCTGACCGTGCCCGCCCACAATTTCTGCGCGCCCACGCGCGCGAAATTGATCGCGGCCGCACGGTCCATGCCTGCTGTCGACGGCACGTTGGTATCGAGCTGATTGCCGGGAATGACGCGCACGCCGTCATGTTTCCAGCGATCATCGTGATGATCGTGGTCATGGTGGGAGTGGCTATGATCATGGCCGGTCATTGGTCTTGCTTTCTGTTGGTTCCGTGCGCCGCAAGCTAGCCAAAGCCGCGACCTCTAGCCATACCAAAAAAGGAACTCTCATAGCCGCCGGACGTTGTTATCGCGAGCAAACTGGAAGGAGAGTTTCATGGGTAGCACGAACGACAAGATCAAGGGCACCGCCAACGAAGCGATCGGCAAGGCCAAGCAGGGCATCGGTGAAGCCACCGGTTCCGATCGCCTGAAAGGCGAAGGCGTCGTCCAGGAGGTGAAGGGCAAGGGCCAGAAGGCCATGGGCGATGCCAAGGACGCCGCCAAGGAAGCGATTGATCGCGCTGCTGGTGCCGCACGTCGCGCGGCCGAGTAAACCGGCGTGAATCTGAAAGCGAAAAGACCGGCCTCAGGGCCGGTCTTTTTGTTGATATCGATTTGTCTCCGTCATGGCCGGGCTTGACCCGGCCATCCACGTCTTGGCCATGTGTAGAAAAAACGTGGATGCTCGGGACATCTAGCGCGAAGACGCGCTTCGCGCTTTTGCCCGGGCACGACGATCAAAAGTCACTTCACCCCGAGCAATTCCACATCGAACATCAATGTCGCGTTCGGCGGGATCACGCCGCCAGCGCCGCGCGCGCCGTAGCCGAGCTGCGGCGGGATGATCAGCGTGCGCTTGCCGCCGACCTTCATCGTCGCGACGCCCTCGTCCCAGCCGGCAATGACACGGCCCTTGCCGATCGGGAATTCGAACGGCTCGTTGCGATCGACCGAGCTATCGAACTTCTTGCCCTTCTGGCCATTCTCGTAGAGCCAGCCGGTGTAGTGCATCACGCAGATCTGGCCGGGCTTCGGCGAAGCGCCGGTGCCGACAACGCTGTCGATAGTCTGCAAGCCTGAAGCTGTGGTCATGGTCTTTCCTGCGGTCTGGGCCGAGGCCGTGGTGGAAACGAAACCGGACACGCCGCCGATCACGGTGATCGTGAGTGCCGACATGATAGCGAGAAGTGCGCGCTGGAAACGCTGCATAGAACACCTTCCGTTTGAGGCGGGAGGTGTCTAGCGCAACGAGGGGGCGGTTTCCAGCCGTAACCTTTGCAGTTTTGCGTCTCGCTCAGTAGCCGAGCGCGCAGCCGTCCTTGCGTGGGTCCGAACCACCGGTCAGCGTGCCCTTGTCCCAGTCGATCCAGATCGCCTGGGCGCCGCCGAGTGGGCCGACCACGCTGGTGGTCTTGTGGCCGAGCTTCCTGAGACCCTCGACGATATCCGCCGGGACGCTGTCCTCGAGCTGATACTGGCCCTCGTAGTGCAGGCCACGCGGCATATCGATCGCCTCCTGCACGTCGCAGCCATAGTCGAGGATGTTGGTCACGACGTGGGTCTGCCCGGTCGGCTGGTACTGTCCGCCCATCACCGCGAACGGCATCACCGAGCGACCGCCCTTGGAGAGCAGGCCCGGCATGATCGTATGCAGCGGACGCTTGCCACCCTCGATGCAGTTCGGATGGCCCGGCTGGATGCGGAAGCCGCCGGCGCGGTTCTGCAGCAGCACGCCGGTCTTGTTCGAGACGATGGCCGAGCCGAAGGAATGCGCGACCGAGTTGATGAACGAGCAGACGTTGCGGTCCTTGTCCACCACCGTGATGTAGATGGTCGAGGGATTCATCGGCGGCGCGACGTTCGGCAGGTCGAGCATGCCGTCCATGCGGATCTTGCCGATGTACTCGTCGGCAAAGCCCTTTTCCAGCATCTCGGCGACGTTGATCTTCATGTGATCGGGAGAGGCGACATGCATCTCGCGATTCATGTAGGCGATGCGCGCGGCCTCCGCCTCGAGGTGGAAACGCTCGACGCTGAGCGGCGCATATTTGGTGAGGTCGAAGCGCGACAGGATGTTGAGCATCAACAGCGCGGTAACACCAGGGCCGTTCGGCGGGCACTGCCAGACGTCGTAGCCCTTATAGGTGGTCCCGATCGGCGTCGTGGTCTCGGTGGTGTGCGCGGCGAAATCGTCGAGCGTGTGCAGGCCGCCGATACCGCGCAAGGTCTCGACCATGTCTTCCGCAATCGCGCCCTTGTAGAAGGCATCGCGGCCGTCCTTGGCGATCGCACGCAGGGTCTTGCCGAGCTCGGCCTGGCGGATGACGTCGCCGGCGACCGGCGGCTTGCCGCCCGGTAGGAGGTAACGCGCCGTGTTGGTGCCGTTCTTCAGCTTCTCGAACTGGTTTTTCCAGTCGAAGGCGATGCGGGGGGCAACGACATAGCCTTCTTCCGCCGCCTTGATCGCCGGCTGCAGCAGCCGGTCGAAGCCGAACTTGCCGTGATCGCGCAGCACGGTTGCGAAACAGTCGATCACGCCGGGGATCGACACCGCATGCGCCGAGGTCAGCGGCACGGAATTGATCTTGCGCTCGAGATACCAATCGGCGTTGGCCGCCTTCGGTGCCCGGCCGGAACCGTTATAGGCGATGATCTTGCCCTCGCCGCGCGGCTGGATCAGCGCAAAACAGTCGCCGCCGATGCCGGTCGACTGCGGCTCGATCACGCCGAGCATGGCCGACCCCGCCACCGCCGCGTCCACCGCCGTACCGCCTTCGCGCAGCACTTCAATCGCGGCGAGCGACGCCTGCGGATGCGAGGTCGCCACCATCGCGTTGGTGGCGTGAACCGTGGACCTGCCGGGGAAATGGAAGTTTCTCATCGAAGTTTTGCTCTCTTGGGCGTCTAGGCTTAAGTCTCGGGGCGCGGGCCGCGCCATCTCGGAAAACCGGGCCTACATGACACATTCCGGCCCGCCGGGGCAATGCTGGCATACCAGGGAAATGGCTGCCATCCGCCAGGGGTATAGACCCTCATCAACCTTCGACCGTGCGGGTTTTCTGGGCGGGGCCCGCCTGCTAAACGAGCCGCCATGACTTCAAAGAATCTGGTCACCAAGGTCTGCGCCTTCTACCAATTCGCCGCCCTGCCCGATTACCGCGAACTGCGCGAACCGCTGCGCGCGTTCTGTGCCGGCCTGTCCCTGAAGGGCAGCGTGCTGCTGGCCGAGGAGGGCATCAACGGCACGATCGCGGGCGCGCCTGAGGCGATCGACGCATTTGCCCATGAACTCGCGCACGGGGCGATGTTCGGCGGACGGCTGAACAATCTCGAGCTGAAATGCTCGACCGCGGAAGCCATGCCGTTCGGCCGGCTCAAGGTGCGGCTGAAGAAGGAGATCGTCACACTTGGCGACGCGGCCGCCGATCCGACACGGCAGGTCGGCACCTATGTCGATGCGAACGACTGGAACGACCTGATCGCCTCACCCGACATGCTGGTGATCGACACCCGCAATGCTTTCGAGGTGGCGATGGGGACATTCGAGGGGGCGGTCGATCCTGAGATCAGGAGCTTTGGCCAGTTCAAGGATTTCGCCGCCGAGAAGCTCGATCCTGCAAAACACCGCAAGATCGCGATGTTCTGCACCGGCGGCATCCGCTGCGAAAAGGCGAGCGCGCATCTGCTGGCGCGCGGCTTTGCGGAGGTGTACCACCTCAAGGGCGGCATTTTGAAGTATCTGGAAGACGTGCCAGAAGCGCAGAGCCGCTGGCGCGGGGAATGCTTCGTGTTCGATGAGCGCGTCGCGCTCGGTCACGGCTTGCGCGAACGAGACAAGGGGCACGCAGGTGACGAATGAGATCAAGGCGCTCACTGAGCGCATCGACGCACTGGAGACACGCCTCGCCTATCAGGATGACACCATCGAGACGTTGAACCAGACCATCACCGCGCAGTGGAAGCAGATCGATGCGCTGACCCGAAAGGTCGCAGAGCTTGGCGAGCGTTTGCAGGAAACCGAGACCAATGCGCCGGGTCCGGCCAACGAGCGGCCGCCGCACTACTGAACGCGATGACTGACCTGATGCCTTATTGGCCGGACGCTTTGGCCATCAGGGTCATGATCTCGCCGGACATCATGAGCCTGTCGCGGCCGGCATCCTTGGCGGCGTAGAGCGCGCGGTCGGCGGCCTCCACCAGCGAGCCCGAGCCGGCAGTTCGTTCCACCGCCGGCCGGCAGGCCGCGCCGCCGACGGAAGCGGTGACGCATGGCCCCGCCGGATTGGAGGCGTGAACCAGACCCGCATCGTGGATGGCGCTGCGGATCCGCTCGCCGACGCGGGCGCAGCCGGCGGCATCGGTATTCGGCAGCAGCATGGCGAATTCCTCGCCGCCATAGCGGGCGGCGAGATCGCCGACGCGCTGCACCTCGTCCGCAATGATCTTCGCGACCACCCGCAGGCAGGCGTCGCCGGCGGGATGGCCATATTCGTCGTTGTAGGCCTTGAAGTGATCGACGTCGATCATCAGCAGGCCAAGGCTTGAGCGGTCGCGATAAGCGCGCGCCCACTCCTCCATCAGCCGCTCGTCGAAGCGGCGGCGGTTGGCAAGCCCGGTGAGGCTGTCCTCGATCGCGAGCGTCTCGAGCCTTGTCTCGAGTTGCTTCTGCTCGGTGATGTCGCGCGAGATCGCAACCACGCCGTCGACACTGCCGTTATCCTTGCGCGTCACGCGCATGGTCGATTCCAGCCAGACCTCGGACTTCTGCCGGTGCACGTTTCGATAGGTGACGCGCGCTTCTTCCGTATCGCCACGCTTCATGGCCTCGATGATGGCCTGGACATGCGGCCGGTCCTCGGGATGGATGCCGGCAAGCGCCTCCGTGCCGATCAGCTGGTTGGCACGCCAGCCGACCACGCGGTTGGACGACGGCGAGACGTAGCGCAGCCGCTCGTCGAGCCCGATGCGGGTGACCATGTCGCTGGAGCCTTCCGCGAGCAGGCGGAAATGCGCCTCCTTCTCGATCAGAGCGGCCGCCATGCGCTGGCCTCGCTGCAGCTGCCGCACCAGCACCGAGCCGATGATGGCGATCAGCATCACCAGCGCCAGCACGTAGAGCATGCGGGAGATCGCAGCAGTCCGCCAAGGTGCGAGCAGTTCGTCCTTGTCGACGGTGGCAAGCAGCACGAGCGGGTAACGGCCGCTGCGCTTGAAGAAGCTGACGCGCTCGGCGCCGTCCAGCGGCGATTTGAAATGATAGGCACCGCTCGGCCGTTGCAGGCTGGCATCGCGGAACAGCGGCGTATCGCCAACGTTGCGGCCGACGAACTTCTCGTTGTTCGGGTTGCGCGCGATGATCAGGCCATCGCCGTATATCAGAGTCACCGAGCTGTTGCGGCCGATCTCGAACTGCTCGTAGAAATGCGACAGATAGCGTGAGCCGATGGCCGCGAGCACCACGCCGCCGAAGCTGCCGTCGGGCTTGTTGAAGCGGCGCGACAGGGTGACGACCCATTCGCCATCCAGCAGGCTCTTCACCGGATGGCCGATAAAGGCCTCGCGATTGGGCGAGAGCTGATGGTGGCGGAAGAACGCGTCGTCGCTGAGCGTCGAGGCGATCGTGCCCGGCGCGGTCAGCCAGTTGCCCTGATCGTCGATGATGGCAAGGCTATGGACGCGCTCCATCGCCTTCTTGCGCGCTTCCAGCAGATTGCGCAGCTTCGCAATGGTGGCGGGATCGGCGCCGTCCATCTCCAGCCGGCTGACGACGCCGACGACCCCGGAATCCAGGAGATCAAGGCTGTCCTCGGCATGCTGCGTCAACGAGCGGGCGACGTTCGCCATCTCGGTCTCGGCACCCTTGAGCACCTGATCGCGCGCGGCCCATTCGCGCCAGCCACTGACGCCGAGGATCGCCACACAGGTGAGAACGACGAAAGCCGCCGCACGCAGCGGCAGGCGGCTCCATCCAGCTCTCTGTGAGGCGAGGTTCATGCGACAGAAATCTCCAATGGAGGGAAACTCTGCCGCTTCTGTTATTGAACCCTGAAGCGCCTGCGCGGATTCGCAGTCTCCCAGCGGTTTTCCCGTACTCCTACGGACCGGGGTTTCCGCAGATCACTAACGAGGTCTTAGCAACAGTATCGGAAACCGGCGACCGCTAGCTGAAGATCGCCTTAACCTTGTCCCAGAACGAGGGATTGTCGGCATCCGCGTCCGCCTTCGACGGCGTCGGCTGCGCGGCGCTAACGGGATCGGAGGCGGGAAAGGTATCTTCCAAGCCGGTGTCGAGCCTGGCGTGACGGTCGGCGGCGAGCGCTTCGCGCAGATCGTCGGCGTGCTTGTCGTGCGGCGCGGGATTGAATGTCTGGGCCATGGGATGTCTCCTCCATTGGCGGGGTCAACGCGGCGCAATTGCACTGGTTCCGCTGTTCCGCTTCCGCGCCCGGCGGTGTATCAGGAACCCAACTCTGCATCAGGATTGCCAGTGCCCCAGTCAAAGCCCTTCATCGACGTGCTCTCCGGCCAGCGGCAAGCCGTCCCGCCCATGTGGATGATGCGGCAGGCCGGCCGCTATCTGCCCGAGTATCGCGAGGTGCGCGCCAAGGCCGGCGGCTTCCTCGATCTCTGCTTCAATCCGGAGCTTGCCGCCGAGGTCACGCTGCAGCCGATCCGCCGGTTCGGCTTCGACGCGGCGATCATCTTCTCCGACATTCTCGTGATCCCCTACGCGCTCGGCCGCTCGGTGCGCTTCGAGGTCGGCGAGGGTCCGCGGCTCGAGCCGCTGGATGATCCGGCCAAGGTCGCAACGCTGGCCGCGCAAGCCGACTTCGGCAAGCTCACGCCGGTGTTCGAGGCGCTCAAGATCGTGCGCGGCGCGCTCGATCCGAAGATAGCGCTGATCGGCTTCTGCGGCGCGCCGTGGACGGTTGCGACCTACATGGTCGCCGGCCACGGCACGCCCGACCAGGCGCCGGCGCGGATGATGGCCTACCGGCATCCGGAGGCGTTCGCTGAGATCATCGACGTGCTGGTCGAGAACTCGGTTCACTATCTGCTGGCGCAGCTCGAGGCCGGCGCCAACGCCTTGCAGATCTTCGACACCTGGGCCGGGGTGCTGCCGCCGGCCGAGTTCGCGCGCTGGTCCACCGAGCCGACGCGGCGCATCGTCGAGGGCGTGCGCGCCAAGGTGCCTGACGCGAAGATCATCGGCTTCCCGCGCGGGGCCGGCGCGCAATTGCCTGCTTACGTCGAGGCGACCGGCGTCAACGGCGTCAGCATCGACTGGACCGCGGAGCCTGCCTTCATCCGCGAGCGCGTGCAGAGCAAGGTCGCCGTGCAGGGCAATCTCGATCCGCTGGTGCTGATCACGGGCGGCGCGGCACTCGATCGCGCGATCGACAATGTGCTGGCGAACTTTTCGCAAGGGCGCTTCATCTTCAATCTCGGCCACGGCATCCAGCCGGAGACGCCGATCGCCCATGTCGAGCAGATGATCAAACGCGTGCGGGGCTGAAAACAAGCACCGCGAAAACAACCCCATGCACAGTAGGGATGGGGTTGAAAGATCTGACATTTTTCGGTCTTACCGAAATCTGCTTGCTCCGTCGGGCAAAACAGGCGCATAATGCCATCATCACCCGAGCGGCCATTGCGCACAGAGGCTGATGGGAGAGAACAGACCTGATCGGGAGAGAGGTCCCCGTCAGGCGAGGAAATCGCTGCGATTCACCCGGCTGAGCGAGGTTTCGAGCCGGAGATCGTCGCGCCTGATCTCTTCGACCGTCTCGAAGGTGAAACGGATGTGCTCGGCCGCCGCCGCTTCGGCCTCCTTGGTCTTGCCTGCGATCACCGCGTCCGCGAGCGCCAGATGTTGCTCCAGCAGCTGGTCGCGGACGCCCTCGCGCAGATAGAGCTGCGCACGGCTGTAGAAGATGTTGTTGCGCAAGAGGTCGGCAAGCGCGCGCATGACGTGGAGCAACACTACATTGTGGCTCGCCTCGTAGATCAGGAGATGAAGGTCCACGTCGGCGTCCCCCTCCTGGGTCGGATCTTCGAGCTTGTGGGCCTTTCGCATCCGATCGGCGCAATCCCGGATCGCCTGGCGATCGAGATCAGTGCCACGCAGTGCGGCAAAGCGGGCGGCGTGCGCCTCCTGAATCCTGCGAAATTCGAAATAGTCGGCCGTGACACGCGGCTTGTCCTGCAACAGCGTCGCCAGCGGCCGCAGCAGCGGCGACAGGAACTGGGCGACGAACGTCCCCGAGCGGGTGGTGGCGAGCAGCCCGCGCTTTTCGAGGATTTGCAGCGCCTCGCGCAGTGAGGGTCGCGATATTTCCAGCTTCTCGGCGAGATCGCGCTCAGCCGCGAGCTTTTCTCCGGGCCGCAACACGCCCTCGAGGATCAGCTTCTCGATGTGATCGGCCATCGCTTCCGCGACTTTCGGGGTCCGGACGACGTTGCTCAAGATGGCACCTATCCCTTTGGCAGAACGCGCAGATTCGTATTGCGAGTATGGGGCTTTCGCGATCTCGGTCAAGCATGCTCCCCACCATCCATATCAGATGAATAATATTTCCCAATTGACATCTGTGGTAAATTAATTTTACCAATTTCTATATAGGATAATATTTATGCCCAAGACCGTGAACCAGCGCGGCGGCGGATGAGGACAACGCGAGGAGATTTTCGTGGCGTGGACCCAGGCTTACGACCCCTTCAACAATCCATGGCTCTCGACCGCCGCGGCGGCGCTGCCGGTCATCGTGCTGTTGAGCGCGATTGCAATCTTCGAGATCAAGGCGCATTGGGCGGCGGCCATTGGCCTCGTCACTGCCCTCGGCGTTGCCGTGTTCGCGTTCGGCATGCCGGCGGGCATGGCCGGAATGGCCGCGATCTACGGCGCGGGCTTCGGGCTGCTGCCGATCGGCTGGATCATCATCAACATCATCTTCCTCTATCAGCTTCTGAACGAGAAGGGTGAGTTCGCGGTCCTGCAGCGTTCGGTCTCCTCGATCAGTGACGATCGCCGCTTGCAACTGCTCTTCATCGCGTTTTCGCTGGGTGCGTTCTTCGAGGGCGCCGCAGGGTTCGGCACGCCGGTTGCGGTCACCGCCGCGATGCTGATCGGGCTCGGCTTTTCGCCGCTCGCCGCGTCCGGCCTGTCGCTGATCGCCAATACCGCGCCGGTCGCCTATGGCGCGCTCGGCACGCCGGTGATCGCGCTCAGCGCGGTGACCGGCCTCGATCTCCAGGAGCTGAGCGGGATGATCGGGCGGCAGCTGCCGTTCTTCTCGCTGCTCGTGCCGTTCTGGCTGATCTGGGCCTTCGTCGGCTTCCGCCGGATGCTCGAGATCTGGCCGGCGATTCTGGTGGCCGGCGTCTCGTTCGCCGTTCCGCAATATCTGGTCTCGAACTTCCATGGCCCGTGGCTGGTCGACGTGATTGCCGCTGTGGTCTCCATGGCAAGCCTCGCGCTGTTCCTGCGCGTCTGGCGGCCCAAGCATGCGATGAAGGAGATGCCGGCGCGCTATGGCGCCCCGCTGTCCGGTGAGGCTCCCGCCGGCAGGACCACGAAGGCGGCTGTCGCCAAGGCATGGACTCCCTGGCTCATCTTTTCGGCCTTCGTCTTCGCCTGGGGCACGCCGCAGGTGAAGACCTGGCTCGACGGCGTCTGGGTGGCGAAGTTTCCCGTCCTCGGGCTGCACAACCTCGTGCAGAAAGCGCCGCCGGTCGTGGCCAAGCCTGTCGCAGAGGGCGCGGTCTATGTGCTCAATCTGCTCTCGGCGGCCGGCACCGGCATTCTCCTGTCGGCGATCATCTCGGGCCTGCTGGTCGGCTACGGTCCGCTCGGTCTGATCCGGATGTATGCGCGCACGCTCTATCTGACGCGCTATTCGCTCGCGACCATCGCCTGCATGTTGGCGCTCGGTTTCGTCACCCGCTACTCCGGCACGGATGCCACGCTGGGGCTCGCCTTCGCCAAGACCGGGGCGCTCTATCCGTTCTTCGGCGCGCTGATCGGCTGGCTCGGCGTCGCGCTGACGGGGTCGGATACGTCCTCGAATGTGCTGTTCGGCGGCTTGCAGCGCATCAGCGCCGAACAGATCGGCGTCAGCCCGGTGCTGATGGCGGCGGCCAACAGCTCCGGCGGCGTCATGGGCAAGATGATCGATGCGCAGAGCATCGTGGTCGCGTCCACCGCCACCAAATGGTACGGCCACGAGGGCACGATCCTGCGCTTCGTCTTCTTCCACAGCTTCGCGCTCGTCGTTCTCGTCGGCGTCCTGGTGCTGGGCCAGGCCTATATCTGGCCGCTCAAGCTGCTCGTGCCCTGATCGGAGGCTGCCATGCGCTTGTCACAGTGTCACAATTTTCACGACTTCCGGCGGCTGGCGCGTTGCCGGCTGCCCGGGCCGATCTTCGATTACATCGACGGTGGGGCGGACGATGAGGTCACCCACCGCCGCAACACAGCGAGCTTCGAGCAATGCGACCTCGTACCCAACGTGCTGCGCGGCGTGCAAGAGGTCGACCTCTCGGTCACCGTCATGGGTCAGAAGCTTGCGCTGCCGTTCTATTGCTCGCCGACGGCCTTGCAGCGCCTGTTTCATCATCGGGGCGAGCGCGCCGTCGCTGCGGCCGCGGCGCGCTACGGCACCATGTTCGGCGTCTCCTCGCTCGGCACGGTCAGCCTCGAGGAGCTGCGCAAGGCCCATGATACGCCGCAGATCTATCAGTTCTATTTCCACAGGGATCGCGGCCTCAACCGTGCGATGATGCAGCGCGCCAAGGACGCCGGCGTCGAGGTGATGATGCTGACGGTCGACAGCATCACCGGCGGGAATCGCGAGCGCGACCTGCGGACGGGATTCAGCATTCCCTTCCGTCTCACGCTCGCCGGCATGCTCCAATTCGTGATCAAGCCGCAATGGGGCATCCAGTATGTCACCCACGAGAGATTCAGGCTGCCGCAACTGGATGAGCATGTCGACATGAGTGGTGGCGCGGTGTCGATCGGCCGCTATTTCAGCGAGATGCTGGATCCGTCGATGAATTGGGATGATGTCGCCGAGATGGTGCGAAGCTGGAACGGGCCGTTCTGTCTGAAGGGGATCATGTCGCCAGCTGATGCGCGCCGCGCGGTCGAGATCGGCTGCGCCGGGATCATCCTGTCGAACCATGGTGGTCGGCAGCTCGACGGTTCTCGCGCCGCCTTCGACCAACTCGCCGAAATCGTCGACGCCGTCGGCGATCGCATCGACGTGATGATGGATGGCGGCATCCAGCGCGGGACCCACATCCTGAAGGCGCTCTCGCTCGGTGCAAAGGCCGTCGGCCTTGGGCGATCCTATCTCTATCCGCTGGCGGCCGCCGGCCAGCCCGGTGTCGAGCGGGCCCTCTGCCTGTTGCGGGCCGAGCTCGAGCGCGACATGAAGCTGATGGGATGCACCTCACTCGGCCAACTCTCGCGCGCCAATTTGCGCTTCAAGTCGGCGGCGTGAAACGATGGCATCATTCCGCCGATCGTGAATTCGCAGGCCGTGATCGACCGGCCGACCCCAGGCCTTCGAGAATCTCTCGGGCACGCCTCATTGAAAAATCATGTGCCGCCCGATCGAAGGACGGGCTTGTCCGCATCATGTAGCCGTGGCGCCCCCCGGGAAAGATGTGCACTTCGACGTTGTCCATGCGCGCCGCTGCATCACGATAGGCCTGCAGCACTTCGGCCGGGGCGCGATTGTCCTCGTCGCCCCACATGAAGCAGACTTGCTCGCGGACCTCGGCAAGCTCGTGAAGATAGTCCAGCATCTGGGACCCGTGGCAGCAGATACCGACGGCATAGCCAAGCCGCTTCGGCCCGAGAATCGCATAGGGGCCGCCGTAGCAAAATCCCATGACCGCCGCCTGGCCGTTGAATTGCGGGATGGTGCCGAGGTGTCGCAAGGTGTCGATCATATCGTCCTCGCCGACCTTGATTTGCTCGAGGCGCGGCTGCGCGCGCTGGGCCGCACGCGGGTCGTTACGAGGCAGCGGGCCGGCCATCGAACGCCAGAACAGATCCGGCACTGCGACGATGCCCCCGTATGCCGCCAGCTCGTCGGCAATTGCGATCATGTCGGTATCCACGCCGTGGATAGCGGAGGCAAGCACGATGGCAGCGACCGGCTTTTCAGTCTCGGGCGCGACCAGATAGCAATCGAACGTGCCGCCTCCCTTCGCCCAAATCTTTCTGAACGTCCCATGCATTTAAGAGTTCGCCGTGCTACTCCAGTCGGATCTTCGCGAGGCCGATCACTTTGGCCCACTTCTCGGTTTCATCGGCCATCAGCTTGCCGAAATCGGCGGGCGAGCCGCCCAGTCCCGTCGCGTCAAGGCCGCGCAAGCGCATCCTGAACCCCGCATCGGCGAGAGCGGCGTTGGCCTCCTTGTTGAGCCTGTCGATGATCGCGCTAGGGGTGCCTTTCGGCGCGCCGATGCCGAACACCGAGCTGGCCTCGTAGCCAGGCACGAATTCGCCGATAGAAGGCACATCCGGCAATGCCTCGGATCGCATCGCCGTCGTCAGCCCGAGCGCGCGCAGCTTGCCGCTCTCGATGTAACCGATCGAGGGCGCCACATTGGCAAAGACGACCTGCACCTGCCCGCCGAGCAGATCGGTGATGGCGGGCGCCACGCCGCGATAGGGCACATGCTGAAGATCCAGCCCCCCGGCGGCCTGCTTGAACAATTCCGCGGCGATGTGGGTGATCCCGCCCACGCCGCCCGAACCGTAGGAGAGTTTCCCGGGATTGGCTTTCGCATAGGCGATGAACTCGGGAATCGTATGGGCAGGAACCGATGGGTGGATCACCATCACCAGGGCGCCACGGGTCAGGCCCGCGACCGGCGCGATATCCCGCAGGAAATTGAAATCGAGATTTTCATAGAGCGTGGCGTTGATCGCGTTCGGAGAACCAACCAGCAGAAGCGTGTAGCCGTCGGGAGGCGCGCGCACGACCGCGTCGGTGGCAAGATTGCTCCCTGCCCCGGGCCGGTTCTCGACGATGAATTGCTGGCCGAGCCGCTCCGACCACCAATCTGCGACCAGACGCGCGAGAATGTCGTTTGGGCCGCCGGCGGCGAAGCCGACCATGATCCGGACCGGTCGAGAGGGATAGGTGTCGGCGCAAGCCAGGCCCGTCGGCAGCGGCGGTGCGGCTACCCCCGCTGCGAAACGTAAAAATTGACGTCGGGAGGGAGTCACAGGCTTTGCTCCGTCGAACCTACACCACGCTGGCTCTCTTCAACCCCGGAGGATAGGTGATGCTGCCATAAGCGCATAAGGCTATTGTCTGATGAGACCATCTCAAAACGGATATGGGTACTCTCATGCAGATGAGCGATCGCATCGGAAAGCGAATGAAGCTGCAGGATCTCCACGTGCTGATGGCGGTGGTGCAGGCCGGCAGCATGGGCAAGGCGGCAGTCCTGCTCAATACCACCCAGCCCAACATTTCGAGATCGATCGCGGAACTCGAACGTGCGTTCGGCGTCCGCCTGCTGGATCGCCACCGGCGCGGAATCGAGCCGACCGAGTGCGGCCGCGCCCTGATCGATTGCGGTGCCGCCGCTTTCGACGAGCTACGGCGGGGCGTGAAGAGCATCGAGTTTCTGGCCGACCCCACCGCCGGAGAGGTGCGGATTGGAAGCACGGCTGATCTGGCGGCGAGCTTCGTTTCCGCGCTCATAGACCGGCTCTCGCGGCGTCATCCGCGGATCAGATTTGAGCTCGTGACCGGCTACATCGAGGCGCTGCATCGCGACCTGAGCGAACGCAAAGTCGATCTGTCGTTCGTGCGGAGTCGCGGCCCGATTGCCGACGAGCGGCTGCATTTCGAGTTTCTTTTTGAAGATCGCTACGTCATCGCGGCGGGCGCAAAAAATCCATGGACGCGTCGGCGCAATATCCAGCTCTCCGATCTGGCGGAGGAGCGTTGGGTGCTTCCGCCGCGGGAGAGCGTGATCGGATCCATCATCACGCAAGCCTTTCTTGCCCGAGGGCTCGCGTATCCCCAGGCGACGGTGGTCACCGATGCCCCCCATATGCGGGTCAGCTTGCTGGAGACGGGGCGGTTCATCACGGTTTTCCCGGCTTCCACACTGAAATTTCTCGCCAGGGAGGCCGCGCTCAAGGTCTTGTCCATTGAACTGCCGGCGGACCGTCGACCGAACGGGATGCTCACGATCAAGGACCGCACCGTCAGCCCGGTTGTGCAGCTCGTCATCAACGGCGCCCGGGAGCTCGCAAGGCCCATCGCGAAACGAAAGTGACAAACCGGACGTTAAGTCCGATCGGGCGCCTCGGATCACATCGATCCAAACACATTCGCTTTGGCGTGGCCGGCGCTCGATGATCTCGGCGGCGCCCTTCGCCGAGAGATCGAAACCCACCGCGATCGCCCATGTCCTCCCGCCTTCTCCGTATATCCCCGTAGGGTATCGACCTGAATTTTCCGATGTTTCTTCTCCTGCTATTGGGTGACCGTGCCCTCTGCAGATGTAGGAGTTGGAACATGACGGACGTCTATTTCCATTACTCCAATGCGCGCGGCTGGTTGATTGATCCAAGCGCCACTGCCGTGAACGACTTGGTGGAGGCATGCGAGCGCGCAGATGGTGTAGTCCGGTCGCTTATCATGACAGCGAGCTCGGAAGATTGGCGCAGTTGGGTCCTCCACGTGACCGACAAAGACGGCGATCAAATCTTTGACCTGCCGTTCGCAACAGTGCTCGGCAAGCCGCATTAGGAGGGCAACATGCTCGTGCGCAACGGGTGCCACTTCAGCGAAGCAAAATTCATGTTGGACGCTGCAACTCTGCGCAAAGATCTTGCCGTCATGGAAAAGCAAATTCGTTTCAATCCCAACGACCACGATCTCGTTAACAGATACCTGACCTACTCTCGCAAGGTTCGTGAAATTGAATATCGCGAGAACGGTTATGTAACTGCACGGACTCAGCCAGCTCAAGAACGCAAGTTTGCAAAATCCGCCGCCTAGACGATTATAACTACTCCCATTATCAAAGCGGCGCGCTTGCGCGTGCTAGTCTGGTCATCCCCATCGGATGCGCGACGACACCTGCGACAATCGCAGCGGCCGCGAAAGACCACCGCCTTCGGCTGCGAAAAGATGCAGTGGCCTTCTGTTGCGCGCGCAGAGTCGAGTTGAAAGGGATTGCTCTTGGAACCGCCACAAACGTCCGTCGTCGGCCTTCTTGAGAGGCGGCTTGGCAGGCTTCATGCCAGGCAGAGGCTTGGAATAGAGGCCGACCACGAAGCGCAAATATTCGGTCAAGGCCTCAATTTCTTCCATATCGAAAATTGGTATTCGGTGCATTCCCTCATTCGCGCCGTCTTCAAGCTTTCCGGCCTCTACTGGCGCGGGGTGAAGAATACGGCTGACGTTCGGGTCAAAGAGACCGATCTCGTGTTTGCCTCGTTACCAAAGGCATTCGAGGGATTCACTCTGCTGCACATCAGCGACTTGCATGTGGACATGAACAGTGCCGCGATGCAGCGCTTGGCGGAACTTCTTCCATCACTCTCGTACGACGCCTGCGTGCTCACGGGGGATTTCCGCGGCGCCACGTTCGGTCCATTCGATGCGGCCGTGGAAGGCATGGCGCAGATTTGTGCGCTGCTGAGAGCGCCGGCCTACGGCGTTCTCGGCAATCATGACACGATCCGAATGGTCCCGGCTCTGGAGGATTTGGGCATAAGGATGCTCTTGAACGAGTGCGTGTCGATCTCGCGAGCCGACGAGCACATCTACCTTGCCGGTATCGACGACGCTCATTTTTATCGGGTCGACAGCATTGAAAAGGCTGCCTCGGCGATTCCTCCCGACAGCTTCACAATCCTGCTGTCGCACACTCCGGAAATCTATCGTCACGCAGCCCATGCCGGCTTCGACCTGCTCTTGAGCGGCCATACGCATGGGGGACAAATCTGCCTTCCGGGATCGGTGCCGATTACGCTGGATTCGATGCTGCCCAGACGGTTTGGGGCAGGACTTTGGAACTACCACCAGATGACCGGCTACACGTCGGTCGGGGTCGGCTCCTCGGTGGTGCCGATCCGGCTAAACTGTCCGCCTGAGATAACGCTGCACCATCTTCATTCAGCTCATGCCGACATCAATAAGGGCGATCGCGAATATGCAGCCTGAACATCAGGCGGGACAGGACAATTTCGCCCAGGAAGAATATGGCGACCACGACGACCACGTCGATGGTCGATAGCGACAAGCGTTTCCAACACATGAGCGCTGGCAGCAAGGCCTCTGGTACTTGATCGAGCCCCGTGGCCTTGCCGCTTGGCTCTATGCCAAGTCGACGTTTTGTGAAGCTCGAAAGCAAGTCTCCGACCATTGCGCCCAGCCCGACCAGCAAGGCGGATGCGAAATCCAGGCCAAGCAATGGGGCCACGGCAGTGGTGACAACAATCGAAAGCAGCAAGCCTCGCAACGTCTTTGAGGCGCCGAACAGCGGGCGCCCATCGATGAAACGAGCCCCGCCGTCGAGAGCGTAAGCGAGACGGCTTCCAAAGAGACGCTTTGCAAGCACGGGCACGCCATTGGCAACGGCGAGCAATGTCAGCAATTTGAAAATCAGGAGAATCTGCATGCCGATGCATATCCTTTCATCCAAGGCGAGCTATTCACCCGCTCTCGAGCAAGCATATGGAAATGCGAACCTTCGACAAGCGCAAGATTCACTGCGGCTCGATCAGCGCATACGGTCGCGCGATTTAGCGCGGCCGGCTGCGCTCGATGATCTCGGCGGCGCCCCTGCCCGACAGATCCCCTGGCCACATTGTCCCGACGGGAGGGCAGCACGCGGGTGGCCCTCTCGTTCGCCGGTGACATCGGACCGGTGCTGACGAGGCCGGATATTTCGACTATCCTTCGATGCGACCCTCCGGACGGTGCAGGACAGGGCCAAAAGGGAGGAATCGATGAGCACGGTGAAACACGCTCTCGCCCAGAAGAGTGGCGCCTTGATTCATGTTCGGTCGGGCGACATGGTCGTGGAAGCCTTGCGCCAGATGCGCGACAACCGGGTCAGGTCGGTGCTGGTCATCGACGACGACGTGCTGGTCGGTATCGTGACCCAGGGGGACTGCGCCATCAAGGTGCTGCTGCCGGGACTCGATGCAAAGCAGACGCCGGTGAGCCAAGTGATGACGGGCAACCCGGTGACGGTCAGGCCGGACGACGGGCTGGAGAGCTGCATGGCCATGATGGCTCGGCGCGGCTTTCGTCATTTGCCAGTGCTGAGCTCGGGCAAGGTCGTGGGCGTGATCTCGGTCGGAGACGTCGTCAAGAACATCATCCGGGATTTGGAGCATAACGTGGACGATCTGATGGGGTACATCATGAAGGACGGCCCTGGGGGCTGACCAACGAGCCGCGGCGCTGTCGCCTGCGGCGTTGCTTCAGGCGAAGTTGCGCCGCGTGACGGAGGTCCGCTCATCGCGCAAGTGCCGACCAGATTAGCTAAGCCTGAGTTCTTCGCATTTTGACCCAACTCGCACATTCGATGCCTTGGACCTCCGGGCCAAAATTGTCTACTGTCGGAGAGAGGCATGGGGCGAGATCGGCAATGAAGCGGCGACAGTTCATCACTGGATCGGCAAGTATCATTGCATTTAGCTTTTCTTCTGCCGCGATGGGCGCCACCCCCTGGCGCATCGGTCAGGTCTTTGGCGGTCCACCGGACAATGCTGCCCCTTCCGAACTCGTCCGGGCGCTTCTTGGCCTCGGCTATGTCGACGGCAAGGACGTTCAGGTGCGGACGCTGTTTACGGCTCCGAATCCGAAAGACATGAAGGAGGCCGTTCTCTCCCAGATTCCGGACATCGACTTGCTCGTCGTATGGGGAACGATCGGGGCCGTTGCAGCAAAATCGGCGGCGTCAAATATTCCTGTGGTATTCGTATCGGTTGGGGCGCCCGTGGACATAGGCCTTGTTCAAAGCCTTGCTCACCCTGGCGGGGCCATGACGGGCATAACGTTTGAGGCCGCTTCGGAGACTTACGGGAAGCGGCTTCAACTTCTCAAGGAGATCCTTCCGAATCTGAGCCGCCTGGCCGTTCTGGGAGCAAAAGGTGATCCGAACTTTGCATTTGCAATGACGTCGCTCGACAATTCTGCCCGGGCGCTCGGCGTGTCGATCGCGCCGGTTGAATTCAATTCGGCTGACGATCTCAGGAGCGCATTCGATGGGATGAAGCACCGCCAATCCGAGGCTTTGGTCGTTGTCGCCGGCGCGCTGACTTACGTGAACAGCAAGCCCATAGCCGAATTGGCCTTGTCGAATAGGCTGCCGTCTTGCCACGGCTTCAAGGAAACTGTTGAGGCGGGGGGCTTGATAAGCCTCGGTCCGGATTTTTTGGCATTCGCTCGTCAGGGAGCCCGCCTGGTCGACAAGATCATCAAAGGTACAAAACCGGCGGATATCCCGGTAGAACAGCCTACTCAATACATCACGACCATCAATCTCAAGACCGCCAAAGCGCTCGGCATCGATATGCCGGCTGCTCTGCTAGCTCGCGCCGACGAGGTGATCGAATAGCATCGATGTCCGATTGTGATGCTGTGGACGGCTCCTCCACGGGCACGAGAGTGCCAAGGAGTGGGCGCCGTTTGAGGCTCCCACGATTCGGAGGAGCAGCCTATGCAGTCA
>NZ_JARXWB010000032.1 GCF_029892425.1 Bradyrhizobium sp. BR13661
TGCTCGCAAGCTTCTCACCATCCTCAACGCCATGCTCAGGGACCAAAAACCATGGCAACCCGCTTGACAAAGAACACAGTCGCTGAGGAGACCGCCACCGGGTCCGCGCAAAGCGCGGCCCGATGACAGGCTCCGCGGTCGTCGCGAAGGACGAGGCGCGCGCTCGGATCGCGTCGAACGGCTGTCTGCTCGCGGGCGTAGACCGAACCTGGGTGTGGCCAATCTTCAGTTCGGCTCTTGGAACCCGTAGCGGACAATCGCGCTCAGCCGAAGCCAGCCAAATTCTGCCAACACATTGATCTCGATCAAAGGGCGAATATCAGCGAGACGCTAGTTGAGCGTGTGCCGCTTTTTTCGCGCGCGGCTTTGCTGCCGGGCGCAATGATCGCGTCGCACAGTGAGAGAAGGAGGACGATCGATGTCGTTGCCGAAATTCTTCTCCAAACAGTTCCGCGAACAGATGCTGTGCCACCCCGTCTGGCTTCCTGGCGAGAGTAGAGTGCCGGGCGATATCGGCGTGATGCACGACGGCATCTTCACACGTCAGGGCAGCTTCTCCGACTTTACGGCAGTCGAGGCCAACATAGTCGACGAGGAGATCCCGGTCTCCACAAAGAGCAAGTTCTCGATCGGCGTCACCATGTCGCTCCGGCTAGGCGCCAAAGCTACCATCGATCCCAACGCGCAGGTCGGCGCAGAGCTCAGAATCGAGCGCGGCGGCGGCATGGTGCTGCACATTCCCAATCAACGCCGCCGCTACATTAGCAACCTGCTCGAGGTGTTGCATGCGCTCCCCTGGAGCAGCGAGGGCTTTGGCATGGACACCGTACTGGTGTCCGAGGTCAAGCTGGCGAAAGCGATCGCGCTGGTGCTGTCGGAGACAGGCGATACCAACGTAGACCTCACCGGCAAGGCGCTTGCGCTGCAAGCGCTCGATATTGCAGACGCCTCGGTTTCGTTCGGTGCGACCACGGCAGCTTCCTACACGACCTCGGTAGGTGATCCGCAGGGCCAGGCCTTTTATCCCTATGGCTTGCTGCTCTACAGGGCGCGCAACGGTTGGTTTCAGGATGGCAAGATCGTGCCGCTCGAAGCCACGCCGGGTACCGGCATGGACATGGCGCCATTTGAGGAAGTCTCGCCCTATGACGAGGAACTCTGAGGCAGCGCTCCAATATTCCGGTGCGGCAGCGGAAGCGCTGATCGCCGGTTACGATCCCGCGAGCGGGAGCTGGGCCTTTCCCCGCCTGGGTCCTTTCTGGGACGCGGTCGCAGAGGCGCATCGGCGCGGACAGCGTGGCTTCGGGCGGCGCATCGCGATTCTCGATTCGGCATTCGATCTTTCAGCGCCAATCCTCGTGCGCGACGCGGCGGTGTGCCTGCCCAACCGCCTCGGCGCCGACCTATCGCACGGCACTGCAGTCGCGTTGCTCGTGCGTACTGTGGCGCCCGAAGCGGCACTCGACCTTTACGCGATCGGCAGCGCCGATGGACCCGATCGTCACGCGATCGGGGCTGCGTTGCGCAAGGTCGCGGCTTCCGAAGCGACGGTTTTGTGCATGAGTCTCGGCGTGCCGGTATCCCTTGCCAACGTCGAACTGAACATGCTCGACCCGTCGCTGCTGGCGGTGGCGGCCCGGCCGCGGCAATGTCCTATACCTTCGGGCTGCCTGTGCGAGGCGATCACAGCGCTGGGCGATCGCGCGGTATTCGCTGCGGTCGGCAATGACGCCGGCAGCCTGTTCTGCCCGGCCATGTCACAGGCCGTTTACGCGATCGGCTTTCAGCTTGAACGGCGAATTGCCGATCCCGAGCGCGGCGAAAGCGCTTGGGCAACCGAGCCAAGCGGCTACGGTCAATCGGCCGCAGTGGTCGACTATACGCTGATGCAGCCTGAGGGCGTGCTCGGCAGTAGCTTCGCGACACCGCTCGTTGCCGGGGCCGCAGCGCTGCAGAACGATCCGGCGGCGATTGAGTCGATGCAGCAGGCTTGTCATCTAGGCGCAGTGGCGGACAATTTGCTCGCCGACTATCGTTCGAAAGTCGCTGATCCAGTCGAGCTGGCGCAAGCGCTTGAATTATACAATAAGGCCCTCCTCACCTTTCCCCATCAAGCGGACCTGCAGGCTGGTGCGCACTGGTGCATAGGGTGCGCGCTTTATGGCGGCACGCTGTTCGTAAATGCCGGCTTGGCGCATCTCGAAGCGAAAGATTTTGCGAGCGCCGAGCGGCTGCTCCGCATCGCGCGGCAGATTACGCCGCGCAGCGCGGACGCAGCCGCCAATCTCGCGACCTGTCTGATGCTGCGCGCCGAGACGATTCCCGACGAAGCCGGTGCATCGCTCTTGCGAGAGGCGGTCGCCGCTTTTGACCAGGCGATCGCCCTGCGCCCCAACTATCGTGGCTACGACCAGGCGCGGGCGCACGCGGCAACGATGCTCGCATCGCGTAACGCTCGGTGATCGCTACTTCGCGAACGCCGCCTCCATCGCCTTCCGCGTCTTGATCGTCTCGTTATTCGCGTCGAACGCGACATCGCTCCAGCGCACGATCTCGCCATGGGGGATGTCGTGCTTCAGCTTGAGGCGGTGGGCGAGGCCGATCGGCAGGGCACCTGTCTTCAGGCTCGCGGCCGCAGGCACGAGCTTGCCCCACACGGTGTAGCCGCCTTCGCCGTCCAGGATCTCGCCGGCGCGAAGGTTTCGCTTGGCGACGGAGGCGACATCGCCGCGGAAGCCGAAAGGCTGGCCGGTCGGCTCGCCCCGCAATGCCGCCGACAGGACCGAAATGTTCAGCTCGAGCCCGATCAGATGATAGGGCTTGTACATCGCGGCGAAGCGCCCGCTCGCGTCCGTCTTCAGGCCGTATTGCTTGAAGCAATCGGCGGCGTAATCGTTCGGCGCCTCCAGCACGACATAGACGCCCCAGCGCAGATCGCGAAATACCGGGCGGCCGTCGCGCTCCAGCGAGGAGACGACTTCGACCACGCCCGACCGTTCCAGCACGCCGCCGCGCGATCGTGGCCGCATGATGTGCGGCAGATCGTCGACGCCGCAGGGTGGAAACAGAAGTCCCTCCGAGGGCACGTCGAGCCCGCAGGCATTCGCAATCGCGGCCATCTCGATCGCCGATTTGGTGCCGTCGAGGAAGGAGTTGAACATCTGCGGATTCATGCCCGCCGACTGCGCCTCGCCGGCGGTGAGGCCATAATGCTGCCAGACGCCATCAGGCGTCACGTCGTGATAAGCGGGCAGATATTTTGTCCCTTTACCGGCGGCGACGACGCGAAAACCTGTGGCGCGGGCCCAGTCGACCATCTCCGCCGTCAGCGCCGGCTGGTCGCCATAGGCGAGCGAATAGACCACGCCGGCTTTCCGCGCCTCCTCGGCGAGCAGCGGGCCCGCCAGCACGTCGGCCTCGACATTGACCATCACGACATGCTTGCCCGCCGCGATCGCGGCGCGCGCATGCTTTATGCCGACGGCCGGATTGCCGGTCGCCTCCACCACCACATCCATCGCCCCACCCGCGATGGCGCGCGCGCCGTCATCGGTGAAGATGGTGGCAGCGATCCGCTCGGCGCTCCAGCCGACGGTGCGGCAAGCCTCGCGCGCGCGGTCGCGATCGATGTCGACGATGATGGGCACCTCGAGCCCCGGCGTGTGCGGCACCTGCGCCAAAAACATCGAGCCGAATTTACCGGCGCCAACAAGCGCGACACGGACAGGCTTGCCGGCGGAGGCGCGGGCCTGGAGGAGACGGAAGAGGTTCATGGGGATGTGTCCTGAGCAACTACCGTGTCCCGGACAAGGTGCAGCGTGTAACGCTGCACCGCAGAGCCGGGACCCAGTGTGAGGGAATTCAGTGTCGCCTGGGCCCCGGCTCAGCAGCGCATCACTGACGTGCTGCGCTGCGTCCGGGGCACGAGGCCAATCTACTCCGCCGCCTGCCGAGGCGCCCGCGTCAGCCGCAGCAACGCATCGTCATCCACCGTCTTGATCGGCGCAAAATCGCGGTGCGCGATGTACTCGGGGCGCGTCGGCGTGCGGATGTAGTTCGAGACCGCGTTCAACGTCAGGTACACGATCTTGCGCGGATAGGGCGTGATGTTGCCGCTTGAGCCATGCACGAGATTGCCGTGGAACATCAGCATGCCGCCGGGCTTGCCGGTTGGCGCGACGATGCCGCCCTGCTTGACGAGACGCGTCACGGTGTCCTCGTCCAGCGTCCAAAGCGGGTACGAGGTCGTCGAGAGGTCGTGGGAAGCCTGCAGATCGCCGGCGTTCTGACTGCGCGGCACCAGCATCAAGGGCCCGTTGATCGGCATCACCTCGTCGAGGAAGATCGCGATGTTCATCGCGCGCGGCTCCGGCATGCCGTCGTCGCGCTTCCAGGTGCCGTAATCCTGGTGCCACTGCCAGACATCGCCGGTGAAGGCCGATTTCGCGTTGATCTTGAACTGGTGCATGTAGACCGGCTCGCCGAAAACCTGTTCGACCGGATCGATCATGCGCGGATGCGCGCCCAGAATGCCGAACGCTTCGTTGTAGAGATGCGCAGCAAAGGCCGTGCGTGGCGCGCCGCTCTTCTCGCGCCAGACCTCGGGCCGGTTGGTGTCGTAAATGCCGACCGCCTCGCGCGCGAGCAGATCGACCTCCTCTTGGGCAAACAATTCAGGCAAAAACAGCCAGCCCTCGCGGTGGAAGAACTCCAATTGCGCCTCGGACAGTTTCATGGGTCGTCCTCCTTGGTTTTGTTTTTTCGTCATTCCGGGGCGCGCGAAGCGCGAACCCGGAATCCATTTGTCGTCAGTCTCTGCGGCCTAATGGATTCCGGGCTCGGTCCTACGGACCGCCCCGGAATGACGGCGAGCTACGCCGCCACCTCGTCCGCAGCCCTCAATCTCTCCTCAGTCATCCGTCCCGCCGTCTGCGCATGCGCCAGCGCGGCGCGCTCGGCCGCGTCAGCATCGCCTGCGAGAATGTGCCTGGCGATATCGGCATGCTCGGCCCAGGCGCTGCCGCGATAGTCGAGCTCCGACAGCACCGTCGCCATCGAGCGGCGCATATGCGGCCATTGCGGCGTGATCGTCTCCTCGATCACGGGATTGCCGGCGAGTTGATAGATCGCGCGATGAAATTCGACGTCGAGCGCGATCAGCTCGGCGAGAACAGTCTTGCGATCGATGCGGCGTCCGGCGGCGAGCGCCGCCTGCAGCCGCGCGCGTCCGGCTGCGTCGGTTGCAGCACGCTGAGCCGCAAGCCGCGCCGCGAGCGCATCGATGGCACCGCGCACCTCGTAGAGTTGGCGGATCCGCGCGGGATCGAGCTGAGTGACTTCAAAGCCGCGCTTGCCGCTTTCGGCGACGAGACCCTGACGGTGCAGCAGATGCAGCGCATGCGAGACCGGCTGGCGCGACACGCCGAGCTTGTCGGCGAGCTCGTTTTGCCGGATGCGCTGGCCGGGCTGCAGCGTGCGATCGGAGATCGCCTCCAGGATCCGTGCATAGACCTGGTCGATGAGGTTCGGGAGCGGGTCGAGAGGGATCACGCCGGCAGCTCCAAAAAGGGAATACCGAATTCCGTATTCGAAAATAGGGCGGTAAGGGAAGACCGTCAATGCCGACGGCGCTGCTCCGATAAGCCTTTGATTTTATTGAGGCCGTCTACTGTGCATGGGGTTGTTTTCGCAGGTCTGAGGCGGACACTGGCCGTTACTCCGCTAAAAACCGATCCACCGCCTCGCCGAACACCTCGGGCGCCTGCTCGAACATCCAGTGTCCGGCATTGGGGATCACCGCCGTCTTGCTGCCCGCGATGTGCCCTGCCAGCACCCGCCATAGCACCGACAGGCTGCCGGTGGTGGCGCCGCCGCCGATCAGCAGCGTCGGCGTCTTGATCGCCTGCGCATCCGCAACCGTATAGGGCCTGCGCTGCTCGTTGATCTGGCCGAGGAAGGTGAGCGTGTTGTCGCGCAGCTGCTGCTTGGCCGCCGCCGGCAAGCGCCGCCACGTGCCGTCGCCCTCGATGCCTTCGTAGAAATTCTGCAGCGCGCCCTCGATGTCGCCGGCGCGGATCATCTCGACCGAGCGAATCGTCTTCGCGGCGAGCGGCGGATGCGCCGGCGTTCCCTCCGGCAGCGGCAGGCTGGCGTCGAGATCGCCGCCGGGCTCGGCCAGCACCAGTTTTCGCAGGAGATCAGGCCGCGCCTGTGCCACGCGAAACGCGATGTGCCCGCCGCGCGAGTGGCCCATTAGGTCGACCGGCCCGGGCGTGACCTGCTCGATGAAGGCGATCGTATCAGCAACGTGCTGCGCCATCTTGTAATCGTCTCCGACGGCATCCCAATGCTCGGGAAAGAAATGCCGCAGGCTGACCGCGATGACGCGATGGTTCTTCGACAGCGGGCCAAGCACCGAATACCAGGTGCGGAAGTCGCCGAGCGTGCCGTGCACGCAGACCAGCGGGTGGCCTTGGCCTACTTCGAGATAGGCCATGTCGTAACCGTTGACGCGAAAGCTCTGCATGATCAGCTCGCCAGAAAATCCAGGACCACTTCGGAATATTTCTGCGGCGCCTGCTCGAACATCGGATGCGTCGCGTTCGGGATGATCGCCGTCTTGGAATAGGGCACGTGCGCGGCCAGCGCATGCAGCACCTTCGGCAGCAGGCCCTTGGTCCGTGCGCCCAGGATGAACAGCGTCGGCATCAGAATCGCTTCCGCATCCGCCTTCGAGAACGGCGGACGGTTGTCGCGGACCTGCCCGATCAGCGTGGTGGCGTTGTCGCGCAGATTCTGCTTCACCATCGCCGGCAGCCGCGGCCAGGTGCCAGGCCCTTCCAGCGTGTCGACGAAGACGGCAAGCCCGCCATCGACATCGCCCGCCGCGATCTTCTCGGCCGACGCCGTGAAGCGCGCCAGCAGCGGCGAGGGGCCGCCGGCATAGTCAGGATCGAGGCTGGCATCGAGCTCGCCGCCGGGTTCGGCGAGCACCAGCCGCCGCAGCAGATCGGGCCGTTGCTGCGCCACGCGAAAACAGATGTGCCCGCCGCGGGAATGGCCCATCAGATCGACCGGGCCGAGGTCGAGCTTCTCGATGAAGGCGATGACGTCGCTGACATGCTGGGCGATCGAATAGGTGTCGCCGACGCCGTCCCATTGTGCAGGGAAGAAGTGCCGGAGGCTCGGGACGATCATCCGGTGCCGTTGCGTCAGTGGGCCGAGCACGCAGCCCCAGACGCGGAAGTCGGAGAGCGAGCCGTGCACGCAGACCAGCGGCGGTCGGTCTCGATCCTCGCCCACGTCGAGATAGGGCATGTCGTATCCAAGGACGTCGAGGCTTTGCATTTGGTTCTCGGAAGTATTGGCTCGCGGAAAGGTAAAGCGGAACTCCTGTGCAAGATTCCCGGAAACCGGGTGGATCGCAACTATTTCCAAGCCTAGATTTGCACCGAGATCACAATGGGGGCATGCGAAGACGCCAGTCCAGGAACCCAGTCATGACCGACCAGCATTTTGCCCTGTTCGACACCAGGATCGGCCTCTGCGCCATCGCCTGGGGCCCGCGCGGCATCAACGGCACGCAGCTCCCGATGGGCGGTGAGCAGAAGATCCGCACCCGCATCAGCCAGCGCCACACCGACGCTACCGAAGCCGAACCGACGGCCGAGGTGCAGCAGGCGATCGACCGCATGACAAAATTGCTTGCGGGCGAGCCCGATGACCTCACCGATATCGAGCTCGATCTCGACGGCGTGCCCGACTTCAACCGCGGCGTCTATGAAATCACGCGCGCGATACCGCCCGGCAAGACCATCACCTATGGCGACATCGCCAAGCGCCTCGGCGGCGTCCAGCTCTCGCGCGACGTCGGCCAGGCGCTCGGACACAATCCTTGCCCGATCGTCGTGCCCTGCCATCGCGTGCTTGCGGCCGGGAACAAGCCCGGCGGCTTCTCGGCCAACGGCGGTGTGGTGACGAAGCTGAAGATGCTCGAGATCGAGGGTGCGCTGGTGAACCACACGCCGAGCTTGTTTGATTGAGCGTTAAATCTTCGCCGCCGTCTTCGGCCAATACCGATCGCGCAGATGCCGCTTCACCAGCTTCCCCGTCGGCGTGCGCGGTAGCTCGGCTTCGAAATCGATCGAGCGCGGGCATTTGATCGCCGACAGGCGCGTCTTGCAGTAGGCGATCAGGTCTGCTTCCAGCGCCTTGCCGGCGCGATTCATGTCGTGCGGCTGCACCACCGCCTTCACCTCTTCGCCCATCTCCTCGTTCGGCACGCCGAACACCGCGACGTCGGCGATGTCGGGGTGGGTGATGAGGACGTCCTCGGTCTCCTGCGGATAGATGTTCACCCCGCCGGAGATGATCATGTAGGACTTGCGATCGGTGAGAACAGGAAGCCGTCCTTGTCGAGATAGCCGACGTCGCCGAGCGTCGACCAGCCCTTGGCATTGTAGGCCTTCTTCGTCTTTTCAGGGTCGTTGTGATAGGTGAAAGCGGGCGCATCGGCGAAATAGACGGTGCCGATTTCGCCGACAGGCCGCTCCTCGTCGTTCTCGTCTAGGATCTTGATCTTGCCGACCACGGCGCGGCCGACGCTGCCGCGATGCTCCAGCCATTGTTGCGAGTTGCAGACGGTGACGCCGTTGCCTTCCGAGCCCGCGTAATACTCGATCAGGATCGGCCCCCACCATTCGATCATCTTCGCCTTGACGTCGACCGGGCAGGGCGCGGCGGCGTGGATCGCGCCCTTCAGCGTCGAGACGTCGTATTTCGCGCGGATCTCGCCGGGCAGCTTCAGCATGCGCACGAACATGGTCGGCACGAGCTGGGACTGCGTGACCTTGTATTTCTCGACGAGCCTCAGAAATTCCTCGGCGTCAAAATGCTCCATGATGATCGAGGTGCCACCGAGCACGACAGCCATCATGTTGAAGCGCAGCGGAGCCGCATGATAGAGCGGCGCTGGCGACAGATATGTGCTCTCGGCATTCATGCCGCACATGTCGGCACAGAGCACGCGCAGGAACGCGTTGGGCACGTCGATCTTGTTGCCTTCGAACGCCTTCTTGATTCCCTTCGGTCGACCGGTGGTCCCCGACGAATACAGCATGTCGTAGCCGGCGACTTCGTCCGCAATCGGCGTTTTGGGCTGCGCGGCCACTTCCTTGTCGTAGGAGCGGAAGCCGGGCAGGGGCTCGTCGACCATGTAGAAGATCGGCTCGCCCGGCGCACCCTTGACCAGGTCCTTGATCTGGTCGACGCATTTCGGCGTGGTGATCACGACCTTGGCGCCGCAATCGCCGATGATGTAGTCGATCTCGTCCTGCTTCAAATAGCGGCTGATCGCGGTGTAGTAGAGCCCGCTGCGTTGTGCCGCCCAGCAGATCTCCATGAACGCGAGCCGATTTTCCATCAGTAGCACGATGTGGTCGCCGGCCTTCAGGCCGAGCGAACGGAACAGGTGTGCGCCCTGGTTCGAGAGCTCGTCGAGCTCGCGATAGGTGATTGCCTTGCCAGTCCCTGCCATCTGGTAGGCGATCTTGTCAGGCGTGGTTCTGGCGTAGACGGACGGGTGGGTCATGGCGGTTCCTCGAATGTGCGAATGGCGAGTAGCGAGTGGCGAATAGGGCCACCCCACTCACCATTCGCAACTCGCTATTCGCTTCTTCTCGTTACAGCCGCTCCACGATCGTGACGTTGGCCATGCCGCCGCCTTCGCACATGGTCTGGAGACCATAGCGCTTGCCGCGCTGGTGCAGGGCGTGAACCAGCGTCGTCATCAGCTTGGTGCCGGAGCCGCCGAGCGGATGGCCGAGCGCGATCGCACCGCCATTGACGTTGAGGCGATCAGGATCGGCGCCGGTGGTCTTGAGCCAGCCTGTTGGAACCGAGGCAAAGGCTTCGTTGACCTCGAACAGGTCGATGTCGCCGATCTTCATGCCGGCCTTTTCCAGCGCCTTCTTGGTGGCGTGCAGCGGCGCGTCCAGCATGATGACGGGATCACCGCCGGTCATGGTCATGTGGTGGACGCGCGCAAGCGGCTTCACGCCGAGCTGCTTGAGGCCGCGCTCGTTGACGACCATCACGCCGGAGGCGCCGTCGCAGATCTGGCTGGCGCTGGCCGCAGTCAGCTTGCCGTTCTCGGCGATCAGCTTGACGCCCTTGATGCCTTCGAGCGTAGCGTCGAAGCGGATGCCTTCGTCGATGTGGTGGGTGTCCCTGCTGCCGTCGGCTCTGACGATCTCGAGCGGCACGATTTCCTTCTTGAAGTGACCGGCTTGCGTCGCCGCGATCGCGCGCTGGTGGCTGTTGTAGGAGTACTCGTCGAGATCATCCTTCGACAGGCCGTACTTCTCGGCCATCATCTCGGCGCCGGTGAACTGGCTGAACACGATGTTCGGATATCTCGCCTCGATGCCCGGGCTCTTGTAGTTGCCAAAGCCGTTCTTGGCCGGAAGCTGGGACGACAGGCCCATCGGCACGCGCGTCATCGATTCCACCCCTGCCGCGATCACCACGTCCATGGTGCCGGACATCACGGCTTGCGCGGCGAAGTGCAGCGCCTGCTGCGAGGATCCGCACTGACGGTCGATCGAGGTGCCCGGCACGCTCTCCGGCAGCTTCGAGGCCATGATCGCGTTGCGCGCGACGTTGTTGGACTGTTCGCCGACCTGCATCACGCAGCCCATGATCACGTCCTCGACCAGAGCGGGATCGACCTTGGTGCGATCGACCAATTCGTCCAGCACCTTGGCGGCGAGATCGGCCGGATGCCAGCCGGCGAGGCGGCCCCCCTTGCGCCCGCCCGCGGTACGCGCAGCGGCGACGATGTAAGCCTCGGCCATTTCGGTCTCTCCCATGATTGTTCTGAATTGGGTTGTCGGGGTTTTAAGGGGCGCGCTATCGTTTAGTCAATCGATCAATTAACTCTTGTGGGGAGGCGCTGCTTGGGCTTATCTGCGGCCCGCCTCAAGCGGCGAGAGCAAGGGATCTCCGTGAATACCAGCGTACCGAACAGGCTCCCCAGCGGAAAGAATTCCACGGCAGAGAAATTGCTCGTGGCCGCCAGCGAGCTGATGATCGAACGCTCCTCGATCGAGATCTCGCTCTCCGACATCGCGCAGAAGTCCGGCGCGAATGCCGCGCTGGTCAAATATCACTTCGGCAACAAGGACGGCCTGCTGCTGGCGCTGCTCGCGCGCGATGCCGCGACCGAAATGTCCAATCTCGAATATCTTTTGGCGCAGCAGATCACCTCGACCGCGAAGCTGAAGCTGCATATCGCCGGCATCATCCGCGCCTATCACCGGTTCCCCTACATGAACCGGCTGATCCACTATCTCCTGCACGAGAGCGCTGCCGGCTCCGCCGACGAAGTCTCGAAATTCTTTGTCGCGCCGCTACTCGACTTTCATCGCCGGCTCCTTGCAGAAGGCGTCAGCCGTGGCGAATTCCGCCCAACCGATCCGGTGTTGTTCTACACCAGCCTGATCGGCGCCTGCGATCACCTGTTCTTCGGCCGGCACGCGATGTCTCGCGCGACCGGCGTCGGCCCGGTCACCGACGACGTCTGCCGGCAATACATCAAACATATGGAAACGCTGATTTGCGGCGGCATCCTCACGCAAGCCGAGGAAGCAGTCGCGGCCGGATAATCCGGCCATCACTCTCAAGTCTAGAGAAGAAACGTCCAAGGAAAGGTAGCCTGTCATGGAATTGAAAGACGTAGCCGTTCTCATCACGGGTGGTGGCTCGGGTCTCGGCGAAGCGACCGCTCGCGCCATGGCCGCCAAGGGCGCCAAGATCGGCGTCATCGACCAGAACAAAGCCAATGCCGAGAAAGTCGCGGCCGAAGTGAAGGGCGTCGCACTCCATGCCGACGTCACCAGCGAGGAGCAGATCAAGGCCGCGATCGCGAAGGCTGAAGCCGCGCACGGCGTGGCCCGCGTGCTGATGAACTGCGCCGGCATCGGCGGCTCGCAGCGCATCGTTGGCCGCGACGGCGTTTATCCGCTCGAAAAGTTTGCCCGCATCATCAACGTCAACCTGATCGGCACCTTCAACTGCCTGCGTCTGTTCGCCGAGCGCCTCGTCACGATTGAGCCGATCGGTGAAGAGCGCGGGGTCATCATCAACACGGCCTCGGTTGCCGCATACGAAGGCCAGATCGGCCAGATCGCTTACTCGGCGTCGAAGGGTGGCGTCGTCGGCCTGACGCTGCCGGCCGCGCGTGACCTCGCCAGCCAGAAGATTCGCGTCAACACCATCGCACCCGGCCTGTTCTTCACGCCGCTGCTGATGGGTCTCAACGAGGAAGCCCGCAAGAGCCTCGGCGCCCAGGTTCCGCATCCCTCGCGCCTCGGCGATGCCAAGGAATACGGCGCGCTCGCCGTCCACATCGTCGAGAACGCCATGCTCAACGGCGAGACCATCCGCCTCGACGGCGCAATCCGTATGGCTCCGCGGTAAGCGATGCCCTTCTTACCCTCCCCTGGAGGGGGAGGGTCGGCGCGAAGCGCCGGGGTGGGGTGATCCCTCCACTCGGGCAGTGTTCGTTGGGGAGAGACCGTCACCCCACCCCGCTCGCGCTGCGCGCGATCGACCCTCCCCCTCCAGGGGAGGGTGGCAGTCCGGCTCACGACGATGTGCGAGGCCTTATGTCCCAACCGCTGCTGATCGAGCATGACGACGGCGTCGACCGGGTGACGCTCAATCGTCCTGACAGCCTCAATGCGCTCGATCCCGCGCTGATCGATGCGCTCACCATTTATTTCCAGGGGCTCCAGCGCAACCGCGATACGCGCGTGGTCGTGCTCCGGGGCGCCGGCAAAAACTTTTGTGCCGGCCTCGACCTCAAGGCCGCGATGGCGCGCCGTGCCGGCCAGCAGGAACCGCCCGGCGTCACCGAGTCCTTGGACTCGCAACGTCGCATCGCCGACATCGTGATGTTGATGCGGCGCTGTCCGCAGCCGATCCTGTCGCTGGTGCAGGGCGCGGCGGCCGGCGGTGGCTTTGCGCTGGCGCTCGCTTCCGACATTCGCATCGCGACCAGATCGGCGCGGATGAACTGCGCCTTTATCAAGCTTGGCCTTGGCGGCTGCGACATCGGCACCAGCTACTTTCTGCCGCGGCTCGTCGGCGTCTCAGTTGCCTCTGAACTCATCCTTACCGGGCGTTTCATCGGCGCCGAGCGCGCGCTCGCGGTCGGGCTGGTCTCCGAGGTCGTCGACGAAGACAAGCTCGATGCCGCGGCCGAGCCTTATGTCGACGCGATGATGATGGCCTCGCCAGTGGGACTGCGTCTCTCAAAGGAATGTCTCAACATGAGCGTCGATGCGGGATCTCTGGAAGCTGTCATCGCGATGGAGGACCGCAACCAGGTCCTGTGCAGCCGCTCCGAGGAATTTTCGGAAGGCATCAGGGCCTTCCTTGAGAAGCGAAAGCCTGTCTATATCAAGCGCTGAACAACGAAGATCCGCAAAGGACGATAATTCCGGGAGACGCAAAATGAGTGGAAGCGCGGCGGCGGTGCTGGCAAAGCCCGCCTTTCGCAAGGTCGAGTGGCTGGCGCGCGACATCGATGTCGAGCGGCGTAGCGACGGCACCGTGTTGCTGAAGTCGCGCATTCCGCTGCAGGCTTACGAGACCCATCTTCCGGCCTCGCTCGCGAAATGGGCGAAGGAAGCACCGGAACGCATCTGGCTGGCGCAGCGTGGTGGTCTCAACCGCGAATGGCGAAAGGTGTCATATGGCGAGGCCAAGCGCACCGTGGATGCGCTCACTCAAGCGCTGCTCAACCTTAGGCTCGATGGACGCCCGGTCGCGATCCTGTCCGGCAATTCGATCGAGCACGCGCTGATGACGCAGGCCGCGATGCAGGCGCGTGTCCCTGCGGCGCCGGTGTCGCCGGCCTACTCGCTGATGAGCCACGATCACGTCAAACTGAAGTACCTGTTCGACCTGATCAAGCCGGCCGTGGTGATGGTGCAGGACGGCCCGGCCTTCGAGAAGGCGCTGAAAGCGCTCGATCTCGACGGCGTCACCGTCGTTCACGTCGTGCCGCCCTGCGAGGGCATCAAGAGCGTCAGCTTTGCCGAGCTCGCGGCGACGCCGATGACCAAGGATGTCGATGCTTCGATCGCTGAGATCACGCCCGACACCGTCGGCAAGCTGCTGTTCACGTCGGGTTCAACCGGCATGCCCAAGGCCGTCATCAATACGCAACGCATGATGTGCGCCAATGCGGCGATGATGATGCAGGTGCGGCCGCGCACGCCCGGCGGCCCGTTGCCGGTGGTGCTCGACTGGATGCCCTGGAACCACACCATGGGCGGCAATGCCGCGTTCCACCCCGTGCTGGTCGACGGCGGCACGCTCTATATCGACGACGGTCGGCCGATGCCGGGCCAGCTCGAGGAAACCATCAAGAACCTGCGCGAGATCTCGCCGACCTATTACGCCAACGTGCCGGCCGGTTACGCCGCGCTTGCGGCGGCGATGGAGAAGGACGACGCGCTCTGCCGGTCCTTCTTCAAGAACCTCTCGATCATGGCCTATGGCGGTGCGCGGCTGCCGGACGATCTCTATGATCGCATGCAGACTCTCGCTGTGAAAACCACCGGCGAGCGGATCGTGTTCTACACCGGCTGGGGCTCGACCGAGACCGCGCCGACGTCCACCGGCACCTATTGGGACACCGAACGCGTCGGCCTGATCGGCCTGCCGTTCCCCGGCGTCGAATTGAAGATGGTGCCGTGCGGCGCGAAATACGAGCTACGCCTGCGTGGCGTCAACGTCACGCCCGGCTATTTCGGCCAGCCTGAACTCACCAGGAAGATGTTCGACGAGGAAGGTTTTTACTGCATCGGCGACGCCGGCATCTTCGTTGACGATGCCGATCCGGTGAAGGGTATCATCTTCGCTGGTCGCGTCGTCGAGGACTTCAAGCTGACGACCGGCACCTTCGTGCATGTCGGTTCGCTCCGCACCGATGCGATCGCGGCTGCGACGCCGGTCGTGCATGACGCGCTGGTCGCGGGGCAGGATCGCGCCTTCATCGGTCTGCTCGCCTGGCCGAACCTCCACGCCTGCCGCCAACTGGTCGGCAATCCCGACCTCAGTTTCGAGGAGGCGGTGAAGCATCCCGAGGTGATCGCCTGCTTCAGGCGCGGGCTGCAGGCGCACAACAAGGAGTGCGAGGGTGCCAGCAGCCGCGTTATTGCCCGCGCAATGCTGATGGCCGAACCTCCTTCGATCGACGGCAATGAGCTCACTGACAAAGGCTACATCAACCAGCGCGCCGGCCTCGAGCGCCGCGCCATACTGGTCGAACGGCTTTATGCCGACAAGCCGGATCAAGACATCATCCTTCTCAAGTAATCGACCTCATCAACACGGGTACGCGCCATGAATTTCGATTTCTCCGACGACCAGAAGCAGCTCCGGGACCAGGCGCGAAAATTCCTCGCCGAGAAGTGCTCGCCCAAGGCGGTGCGCGTCGTGCTCGACGGCAAGGCTCCTTACGACAAGGAGCTCTGGAAGGGCCTCGCCGAGATGGGCTTCCTCGGTGTCGCAATCCCCGAGGAATTCGGCGGCGCCGGTGCCGGTCATCTCGAGCTCTGCGTGATTGCGGAAGAGATGGGCCGTGCCAATGCGCCGGTGCCCTTCTCCTCGACGGTTTATCTTGCGGCGGAAGCGCTGCTGATCGCCGGCAGCGACGCGCAAAAGAAGAAGTGGTTGCCGGCAATTGCCTCGGGTGAGGCGATCGGCACGCTGGCGCTGTTCGAGGGTAAGGGCAATCCGGCGCCGAAGAACGTCAAGCTGATGGCTACGAATGGCGTGCTCAACGGCGTCAAAAAGCCGGTGGCCGATGGCGCGATCTCCGACTTTGCGGTGGTCGCCGCGCGCACGGGATCGAGCGGGCGCGACGCCGATATCTCGCTGTTCCTGGTCGACCTCAGGGCCGGCGGTGCCGAGGTGAAGAGCCTGACCAATCTCGATCCGACCCGCGGGCAGGCCGAGATCATTTTTAGGGATTGCAAGGCCGAGCCGCTCGGCGCGCCCGGCGAGGGCTGGAGCATTTTGACCCAGGTGCTCGACCGCGCTGCGGTGCTCTGCGCCTTCGAGCAGGTCGGCGGCTCCGACCGTGCGCTGGAGATGGGCCGCGACTACGCGCTCGACCGCATTGCGTTCGGCCGCCAGATCGGTTCTTTCCAGGCGGTCAAGCACATGCTCGCCGACATGTATGTCTCGGCGACGCTGGCGCGCTCCAACAGCTATTATGGCGCCTGGGCGCTCTCGACCAACGCGGCCGAGTTGCCCGAGGCCGCTGCCGCCGCGCGCATCAGCGCGACGCAGGCGTTTCAGCACTGCGCCAAGAACAACATCCAGGTTCATGGCGGCATGGGCTTCACCTGGGAGTTCGACTGCCACATGTACTACCGCCGCGCCAACGCGATGGCGCTTGGCCTCGGCAGCCTGTCCTACTGGGAAGACCAGCTGATCGATCGCATGCGCAAGAAGAACGCGGCGTAATGCCGTTGGTGTCCCGGACGCGATGCGGCATGCAATGCCGCTTCGCAGAGCCGGGACCCAGGGGCCGCAATGGACCCCGGATCTGCAGCGCACCACTTCGTGCTGCGCAGCGTCCGGGGAACGAAACCGAGAGATGAGACCATGAACTTCGACGACACCCCGCAGGAAGCCGAATTCCGCAGCCTGGCCCGCGCCTGGATCGGCGCCAATGCGCCCAAGCAGTATGAGGACGAGCTGCGCAAATCCTCGCTCGGCCGCACCGTGCTCAAGGACGCCAACATTCTCGAGGTCGCAAAAGCCTGGCAGAAGAAGAAGGCCGACGCCGGCTGGGCCTGCCTGCATTGGCCGAAGGAATATGGCGGCCGCGGCTCCTCGCCGATCGAGCGCGTGATCTGGCAGCAGGAAGAGGGGCCGTTCGGCCAGCTCTCCCGCATGTTCATCATCGGCCACGGCATGTGCGGGCCAACCATGATGGCGTTCGCGCGCGAGGAGCATAAGCGCACCTATCTGCCGCCGCTCGCATCAGGCGAAAAGATCTGGTGCCAGCTGTTCTCTGAACCCGCCGGTGGTTCGGACGTCGCAGGGCTCCGCACCCGCGCGGAAAAGGACGGCGACGACTGGGTCATCAACGGCCAGAAGATCTGGACCTCGGGGGCGCATTATTCCGATTACGGCATCCTGCTCACGCGCACCGATCCAACCGTGCCCAAGCACAAGGGGCTCACCATGTTCTTCCTGGACATGAAGAGCCCGGGTGTCGAGGTACGGCCGATCAAGCAGGCGAGCGGTGCCTCCGATTTCAACGAGGTCTATTTCACCAATGTCCGCATCCCCGACCATCAGCGCCTCGGTGAGGTCGGTGACGGCTGGAACGTCTCGCTGACCACGCTGATGAACGAGCGCAGCGCGATCGGCGCCGCGGTCTCGACCGGTTTTCCGGAGCTGTTCGAATATTGCTCCAGCCTGATGCTCGACGACGGTCCCGCGATCGAGGATCGCGCGGTGCGCTCGAAGCTGGCGAACTGGGCGGTGAAGGCAAGCGGGCTGAAATACACCAGCATGCGCGCGATCTCCGCGCTGTCGAGGGGCGAGCGGCCAGGACCGGAGAATTCCATCGGCAAGCTGGTCGCGGGTTCGATGATCCAGGACGTCGCGACCTACGCGCTGGATTTGCAGGGGGCGAGCGGCGTGGTCAGCGGCGAGGATGCCGAGCTGGCCGGCCGCTTCCAGGCCATGCTGTTGCGTGCGCCCGGCACGCGTGTCGAAGGCGGCACCGACGAGATCATGCGCAACATCATCGCCGAGCGGGTGCTGGGCCTGCCCGGCGACATCAGGGTCGACAAGGACGTGCCGTTCAACAAGATCCCGACCAAGGGAAGAGGGTAGAGGTTCGCCATGAATTTCGACGACACCCCGCAGGAAGCCGCATTCCGCGAGACCGCGCGCAAATGGGTCGCCGCCAACGCGCCGAAGGAGTTCGAGGAGGAGTTGTCAAAATCCTCGCTCGGCCGAATCCGGCTTGCCAAGCACGACATGGTCGAGGTCGGAAAAGCCTGGCAGAAGAAGAAGGCCGAGGGCGGCTGGGCCTGCCTGCACTGGCCGAAGGAGTATGGCGGCCGCGGCGCCACGCCGATCGAGAAGGTGATCTGGCAGCAGGAAGAAGGTGTCTACGGCAAGCTGACGCAGCCGTTCCAGATCGGTGAGGGCATGTGCGGTCCGACCGTGATGGCCTGGGGCAGTGAGGAACTTAAACGCCGCTATTTGCCGAAGCTCGCCTCCGGTGAAGAGATCTGGTGCCAGTTGTTCTCCGAGCCCGCCGGCGGCTCCGACGTCGCCGGACTACGCACCCGCGCGGAAAAACAGGGCGACAACTGGATCATCAATGGCCAGAAGATCTGGACCTCCGGTGCGCATTATTCCGACTACGGCCTCCTGATCACCCGCACCGATCCGAACGTGCCCAAGCACAAGGGGCTCACCATGTTCTTCCTGGACATGAAGAGCAAAGGCGTCGAAGTGCGACCGATCAGGCAGGCCAACGGCATGCAGGAGTTCAACGAGGTCTATTTCACTGACGTCGTGATTCCCGACAGCCAGCGGCTCGGCGCGGTCGGTGATGGTTGGAACGTTTCACTGACCACGCTGATGAACGAGCGCATGTCGATCGGCGCGCGGCTCGCGACCGGCGTGCCGGAGTTGTTCGAATTCTGCTCGAACCTCATGCTGGAGGACGGGCTCGCGATCGATGATCCCGCCGTGCGTTCGAAACTTGCCACTTGGGCTGTCAAATCCAGCGGGCTCAAATACACCAGCTACCGGGCGATCTCGGCATTGTCGAAGGGCGAGCGGCCCGGTCCTGAAAACTCAATTGGCAAGCTGGTGTCGGGCACGATGCTGCAGGACATTGCGGCTTACGCGATGGATCTTCAGGGAGCTGCCGGCGTGCTCACCGGGGATGCAGAGGAAATCGTCCAGGGCCAGTTCCAGCAGATGCTGTTGTCCTCTCCCGGCATGCGCATCGCCGGCGGCACCGACGAGATCCTGCGCAACATCATCGCCGAGCGCGTGCTGGGATTGCCGGGCGACATCCGTGTCGACAAGGACGTGCCGTTTAACAAGATCCCGACCAAGGGCAGGTAATCTCTCTCGTGTCCCGGACGCGGCGCAACGCGCCGCAGAGCCGGGACCCAGGGGTTACAATGGGCCCCGGCTCTGCAGCGCACCGCTGAAAAAGCGCTGCGCTGCGTCCGGGGCATGAAAGCGAGACAAGTGATGGACGCCAAAGCATCAAACTCCCGCCACTCCAATGAAGACCGCATCGGCGTGCTCGAAGAGCTCCTCAACGAGCGCTATTCCGTGCGCGCCTTCCTGCCCAAGGAGGTCGATCGCGCCACCATCGAGCATGTGCTCACCACCGCGCAACGCACCGCGTCCTGGTGCAATAGCCAGCCCTGGCAGGTCGTCATCGCCAGCGGCGAGGCCAAGGAACGCTTTCGGCAGCTGATCTACAAGGAGGCCTCAGGCGGTCTCGGCGATGACTATGATTTCAAGCCGCCGCGCGAATATGTCGGCGTCTATCTCGATCGCCGCCGGGAGAGCGGCTTCCAGCTCTACAACACGCTCGGCATCGCCCGCGGCGACAAGATGGCTTACGCAAAGCAGGCGCTGGAGAACTACAATTTCTTTGGCGCGCCGCACGTCGCCATCATCCACACCAACGAGCCGCTCGGCATCTACGGCGCGATCGATTGCGGGGCCTATGTCAGCAATTTCATGCTCGCGGCCCAGGCACTCGGGCTCGGCACGATTCCGCAGGCAGCACTTGCGCGCCATTCCGGCCTGATCCGCCGCCACTTCAACCTGGCCGATGACCGCCGTGTCGTCTGCGGCATCTCGTTCGGGCATGCGGACGATTCGCACAAGGTCAACAGCTACCGCACTTCGCGCGCATCAGTCGCTGACACCGTGACATTCATCGACAAGTGATCACACGCTCGCAAAGACGGCCGCGCGAACGGCCGCCTTCGCAGCTTTGCCTTCAATCGATTGACGCGCTATCCGCCGCTGCCGCCGATCACGGCGCGCACGGTCTCGTCCGGCCCGAAATCCTCGGCGCCGTCGACATAGAGCAGCGCGGCGAGCTTCGAGCGCGCGCGGTTGACGCGGCTCTTGATGGTGCCGACCGCGCAGCCGCAGATCGAGGCCGCATCCTCATAGGAGAAGCCGGAGGCGCCGACCAGGATCAGGGCTTCGCGCTGGTCCTGCGGAAGCTTGTCGAGCGCGGTGCGAAACTCCTCGAACTCGAGATGCGCGTTCTGCGAGGGCTGCGTCTTCAGCGTCTTCGCATAATTGCCCTCGGCATCCTCGACCTCGCGCCGCCGTTTGCGATAGTCGGAGCGGAACAAATTGCGCAGGATCGTGAACAGCCACGCCGGCAGGTTGGAGCCGGGCTGAAATGAGTCGATGTTGGCGAGTGCGCGCAACAACGTCTCTTGCACCAAATCGTCGGCGCGGTCCGCATTGCCGCTGAGCGAGATCGCGAACGCGCGAAGGCTCGGCACCGCGGCCAGGATGTCGTCCCGCAGGGAGTTCGTGAGAGGCATTAGTCCCTCCCATTGTTGTCGTTGGAGCCCCCAGCCCCATTCTCGTTCCGGGATTCACCTCCCGGCGCATCAAGTTTCTTGATGAGCTCCGCGAACCGGTCCGGAACCCCCTGCCGCACGACGTCGTCATACATCGCGCGCAGCTGATGCCCGATCCGGGATTGGATCTCCGGAGTTAGGCCTCCCTTGCCGGGGGTCGTGCTTTTGCTGGCTTGAGACTTGAGATCTTTCATGACCTGTTCCACGTTTCCCCGAGTTAAGTAACTGTATAATCGAGAAGTTTTCTCAACCGGGAGCCGTTCCCTGGATAAGCACAATTCCAGGTTCGACAAAAAGTTCCCTAGTCACGGGAACTTTTCTTATCCTGAGGCGTAATCAGCCCCAGCAGGGGAACCTGGGCCACCCCTCGTATTGCCTGGTTCTTCAAGGTTGGCCCGATGATGAATGGAGTGGGGATGTCCCGTTCACAGCTCGTTGCTGAACACTTGCCGTTGTTGCGCCGGTATGCCCGCGCCCTGACGGGCAGCCAGGCCTCCGGCGACGCCTATGTCGCAGCCATGTTGGAGGCCATGCTGGGGGATCCCAGCGTGCTCGACGAGTCCCACGGGCCGCGGGCTGGGCTGTTCCGGCTGTTCACGCAGATCTGGAATTCGGTCTCCGTCAATGACGATTCCGAGGTGACGACGCTCCCGATGCCGCCGGAGCGGCGGCTGTCGAACATCACGCCACTGCCGCGACAGGCCTTCCTGCTGCTCTCGCTCGAGGGATTTTCGGAAGAGGAAGTCGCCTATGTGCTCGGCACCGATGTCGCCGAGACGCGCCGGCTGGCCGACGCCGCCGGCCGCGAGATGGCGGCGGAGATCGCCACCGACGTCCTGATCATCGAGGACGAGACCTTCATTGCCATGGACCTCGAGAGCCTGGTGAAGAATCTCGGCCACAACGTCGTCGGCGTCGCGCGCACCCACGCGGATGCGGTGGCGCTGGCGAAGAACAAGCGGCCGGGCCTGATCCTCGCCGACATCCAGTTGGCTGACGGTTCGTCAGGTCTCGATGCCGTCAACGAACTGCTACGCACCTTCGAGGTGCCGGTGGTGTTCATCACCGCCTATCCGGAGCGCTTCCTCACCGGCGAGCGTCCGGAGCCGGCCTTCCTGATCTCAAAACCGTTCCAGCCCGCCATGGTGTCGGCGGTGGCGAGCCAGGCGCTGTTCTTCCAGCGCAACTCGCGCAATCGCACGCCCAAGGCGCCGGCGGCTTAAGGAAGCTTTCGTCGGATAAGGAGACGGCGCGTCGCAGGGCGCGCCGTTTTTTTCTGCCGACACCCACCTCAGCAGCCGCGGCAGATGCTGCGAAGCATGGAATTAAGCTTGACGTCGCTCGGCCCAGGCGATTTCGCATTCAGCTTGGCCTGATCCTTGATCCAGGATTGGAGCGTTTTTTCCTGCTCCGGCGACGGCGCCAGGTTCGGCTGCGTCCCGTCGAAAGCTATGAGGACGGTCACTCTCTGCAGGTCGTCCTTCGCATCGGCGGGCGGTTTCGGGAATGGCACGGATCGCTCGACCATGGCGAGCGTCTCGGTATCCAGCGGCGCGAAGCCCGTGCTTTCCACCAAAGCGCTTGAGATGAGTTTGCCTGAACGATCGACCACGAATGTGACGCCGGCATCACCTCTGCGGCCGATCGCCTGCGGAGGAAACGCCCTGTTGCGCCAGACGTGCTCGGTGACCGCCTTGCGCCAAGCGGCCATAGCCTCGGACTCTGCGAAGCCGGAAGCCGGCGTGCTCAGCACCAGCCCGTTGGTCGAGACCTGGAATTGACGGCCGTTGAATACAATCGGCACTATGAAATAAAAAGTCTCTCCCTTCAGCTCCGAAGGCGGCTGCGGAAACGGTTGGGCGCGGGCGACGATCTCCAGCGCAGCATCGTCGAGCAGTCGCGAGCCGGTGCTCCCAACCAGTGCCCGCGAGACCAAATTGCCGGACCGGTCGATGACGAAGCCTACCCTGGCCTCACCGGTTTGCCCCAGTGCCCCGGCTGGAAATAGCCTGCTCTTTGCGATGTGTGCGGACAGCTTCGCCTTCCAGGCCTGGGCACTTTCGCTCTGCGTATCCGTCTGCGCATATGCGGGGAAAGTCGCGAGCAATCCGAGAAGCACGGCCAGCAAGGGGAATTTCATCTGCATCGGTGCGGATACTAATCGCGGTCCGGTTGATTGCAAGGTTCGTTGCTCGTATCGCGCTTGCTCCGCTGTGGGCAATTCGAACGGCCCCGAAGCAGCGAGCGCTTGACGCCAATCTCATTGCCCCGTTGATACGTTAGGCCGATGACATTCATCGCAGCCTCAAGCCGCCGGGAGGGACGTGCCCATGGACCAGCAACTGCTCGACCGCCTCGCCATCCGCGACCTCGTCGAGAATTGGGCGGTGTGGCGCGATGCCGGCGATTGGGAGCGGTTTGCCACCGTCTGGCATGAAGAGGGCTGGATGTCCGCGACCTGGTTTCAGGGGCCGGCGCGGGAGTTCATGCGCGTCAGCCAGGAGGGCTTTGCCAGGGGCGTGCGCATCCTGCATTTCCTCGGCGGCACCAGCATTGATCTCCAGGGTGAGCGGGCCATCGCCCAGACCAAGATGACGATTTCGCAACGGGCTCTGGTGCACGACGTGCTCTGCGACGTCGTCTGCACCGGGCGCTTCTACGATTTCCTGGAGAAGCGGAAGAGCCAATGGGGCATCGTCCGCCGCCAGCCGATCTACGAGAAGGACCGGATCGACCCGGTCGACCCCGCAGCAAATCTTCGCCTCGACCAGACGGCGCTGGCCGCGCTGCCCGAGGGTTACCGCCACCTCGCCTACATGCAGGAGCTGATCGGCTACAAGGTCAAGCGGGACATGCCAGGCCTGATCGGCCCCGAGGTCGAGAAGCTCTATGGCGAGGGACGGGACTGGCTCGCTGGGAAGGCCAAGTAAGCAAGCAAAGTGAGCCCCAGACAAAAGTAAGGCGCGACTGGCATCACCACAGTCGCGCCCTACGTCGCCGGCTTATGGGGCAGGGGGGAATAGCCGGCTGTGGAGACGACTCCCGGGCGCGAGAGTCGTTCCAGGGACCTGCAAAATTTTTTGTGCGGCGTCTTTGTGCGGCCTGGCGTGAATTTAGCACACGGTTAAGTGATCTTAACGTTCCGGAAACTCCGGTCCTCCCTTCGCGTTGTTCCCGCGATCGCCATGGGGCGAGGGATCGACAGCCATGCCACAGATTCAAAAGGTATTCTTTGGTGCCGTCGCACTCGCCGCGACGTTGGGCGTCGTCCAGGTCGGCGCCGTGCAGTTGGCCGCCGGCCATGATCTGGCCGACCGGTGGGACGCGGTCGCTGATCAGCCGGCCCAGACCTCAGGCCGCAACCTCGCAAGTCAAAACGTCAATCGGTCGGTCAAGTCCGACCGGCTCGCCGAGATGAAGCCGGCAGCGGTTCCCACCCGAACCGTCTCGATGCGACTGAACGACCTGCCCGGTACGTCGGTGCTGCTCCGCGTCCCCGCTTCCATCGAGACTGGCAATGCCAAGCCGGCCTCCACGCTGCTGAAGCAGGGTCGCAAGCCGACCATCGCCTGCGAGCCCATGGTCAGCTCCCTGACCGAGGTCGCAAAGCTGCTGCAGCCCGGTCGCTGCGTGACCTGATCCGCATCGGCTGCCTCGATGTCGGCTGTGTTGGAGAAAGGCCTTCCCGGCGGGAGGGCCATTTTGCATGTGCACTTGATCCCTTTTCCCGTCGCGCTATATCCCGGCTTTCTCCATTTCCGATTGACCGGGTAAACGCATGACGACGTCAGACACCGCCACGCATACGCAGCCCTTCCAGGCCGAGGTTTCCGAGCTGCTGCACCTGATGGTGCATTCCGTCTATTCGGAGACCGACATTTTCCTGCGCGAGCTCGTCTCCAACGCCTCGGATGCCTGCGACAAGCTGCGCTATGAGGCGATCGCCAATCCCGCCCTGCTGGGCGAGGGCGATGCGCTCAAGATCCGGATCATCCCGAGCAAGGCCACTGGGACGCTCACGATCGCCGACAATGGCATCGGCATGGAGCGGCAGGAGCTGATCGACCATCTCGGCACCATTGCCCGCTCCGGCACCAAGGCCTTCGTCTCGAAGCTGAAGGAGGCCAAGGACGGCCTCGGCCTGATCGGCCAGTTCGGCGTTGGCTTCTATTCCGCCTTCATGGTCGCCGACAAGATCGTCGTCATCAGCCGCCGTGCCGGCGAGAGCGACGTCTGGACCTGGACGTCGTCGGGCGGCTCCGGCTTCGAGATCGCGCGTGCCAGTGACGACGAGGCGGCGCGCGTTCAGCGCGGCACCGAGATCGTCCTGCACCTGAAGGACGACGCCAAGAAATATCTCGAAACCTACGAGATCGAGCGCATCGTCCACGCCTATTCCGACAACATCCTGTTTCCCATCGAGCTGGTGCCGGAAGAAGGCGAGGCGCGCCAGATCAATTCGGCGAGCGCGCTGTGGCAGCGCTCGAAATCCGAGCTTTCGACTGAAGACTACAAGAAGGCCTATCAGCAGATCGCATCCGCCTTCGACGACCCCGCGATGACGCTGCATTATCGCGCCGAGGGGCGCTACTCCTACGCCGTGTTGCTGTTCGCGCCGTCGACGAAGCCGTTCGACCTGTTCGAGCCGAACCGCAAGGGCCGCGTCAAGTTGTACGTCCGCCGCGTCTTCATCACCGATGATGCCGACCTCTTGCCGGGCTATCTGCGCTTCATCCGCGGTGTCGTCGACAGCGAGGATCTCCCGCTCAACATCTCGCGCGAGATGCTCCAGAACAACCCGCAACTGGCCCAGATCCGGAAAGCGGTGGCGACCCGGGTCGTCAACGAGCTCGAAAGCCTCGCCGAGAAGGACGTCGAGAATTTCGCAAAAATCTGGGACGCCTTCGGTGCCGTGCTGAAAGAGGGCATCTACGAGGACTTCGAGCGTCGCGAGAAGCTGCTGGCTCTGTCGCGCTTCACCACCACATCAGGTGAGAAGCGCGCGCTCAAGGACGTCATCGCCGATTTCAAGCCGAACCAGACCGAGATCTATTATCTGGTCGGCGAGAGCATCGAGCGGCTGAAATCCAGTCCGCGGCTCGAGGCCGCGGCCGCGCGCGGCATCGAGGTGCTGCTGCTGTCCGACCCGGTCGACGCCTTCTGGACCTCGATGCCGACGGAGTTCGAGGGCAAGCCGCTGAAATCCCTGAGCCAGGGCGACCTCAATCTCGACTTGATCCCGCGCGTCGACGACAAGGACGAGGCGAAGAAAGACGAGCCCGCGGCAGACGAGGCCGCCACCATCGCCGTGATCAAGGCGGCGCTCGGCGAGCGCGTCAGCGACGTCAAGGCCTCGACCCGCCTGACCAGCTCCGCTTCCTGCCTGGTCGCCGACAGCCAGGGCCCGAGCCGCGAGCTCGAGCGCATCCTGGCGCAGCAGAACCGCGGCATGCGCACCAAGCCGATCCTGGAGATCAATCTGCGCCACCCGATGGTCACGGCGATCTCCAGATCCCAGGCCGGCTCCAAGACGGTCGACGATCTCAGCCTGCTCCTGCTCGAACAGGCGCAGATCCTGGATGGCGAACTGCCGGAGGATCCGGCGGCGTTTGCGGCGCGGTTGAACCGGCTGGTGTTGCAGGGGCTGGGCGGGTAGCGCGTGCGGCGCGCTCACCTTGCCGTCATTGTCCCCAGGAACAGTCGCTTCCGGTGTGGTGTTGTGTCATAGGAGGCGTCGGCGTCATATCCGCCGACGCCGCGAATTCGAGGAAATGTCCATGCGCCTGCCTCTCCTGATCCTCACCGCCATTGCCACGCTGTTCGTCGTGGCAGATGCCAGCGCCCAGACCTATGATCCGCGCTACCCGGTGTGCATGCACAAATACTCGGGTGGCGGCGGTGGCTTGGGTGGTGGTGGCGGCGGCGGCTATTTCGATTGCTCGTTCACGTCGCTGGAGCAGTGCCGAGCGACGGCATCGGGCCTCGCGGCCAGCTGCGACGTCAATCCATACTACGCGTTCGACGAGCACACACCGCGCAGGCGCTACAAGAAGGTGCACTGACGGGCCGCGCACGAGCGTGGCTTGCGCCCGCGGGGGCAAGCTATTCCTTCTTGATCCCCGACAGTGATACCACCTTGCGCCACCGCTCGGTCTCGGCGGTGAGCATGCCGCCGAACTCGCCGGCATTGCCGTGCAGCGGGATCGCGCCGAGTTCGGCAATGCGCGCCTTGATCCCGGCGTCGGAGAGCGCCGCATCGATCTCACGGTTGAGCAGGTCGACGATCTCGCGCGGCGTGTCGTAGGGCGCGCCGACGCCGTAGAAGGACGATGTCTCGTAGCCAGGCAGCGAATCCGCGATCGGCGGCACGTCGGGCAGGATGTCCGAGCGCTCGCGCGTGGTGACGCCGAGCGCACGCAGCTTGCCGGCGCGCACCAGCTCGAAGGACGAGGTGACGTTGTCGAACATGCCCTGAATCTGGCCGCTCATCACGTCGGTCAGCCCCGGCGCGGAGCCGCGATAGGGCACGTGCGTGAACTGCACGCCGGCCATCGATTTGAACAGCTCGCCGGAGAGATGCAGCGAGGTGCCGATGCCGGAGGAGGCGATCGACATCTTGCCGGGATTGGCCTTGGCGTAGGCGATGAAGTCGGCGACGTTGCTGACCGGAAGATCGTTGTTGACGACCAGCACCAGCGGAATTCGCGCGACGCCGGCGACCGGTGCGATGCCTTTGGCAAAGTCATACGGCAGCGCCGGATCGAATGAGGCGTTGATCGCATTTGCAGTCGAGGTGAGTAGCAGCGTGTAGCCGTCCGGTGCCGAATTGATCACCGCCTGGGTGCCGATATTGCTGCCGGCGCCGGGCTTGTTCTCGACGATGAAGGTCTGGCCAAGCCGGTCGGAGAGGCGCTGGCAGATCAGCCGCGACAGCACGTCGGTGGCGCCTCCGGGTGCATAAGGCACCACCCATTTCACGCTGCGCGAAGGATAGGACGGATTGCCGAGGGCAAAGGCAAGTGGCGCCGTGAGCGCAGCCGCGGCACAAGTCGCGGTCTGAAGGACATGTCGCCTGGTGATCATCGTGGCCTCCAGTTCTCTCGCGCGGGGCGAAGTGGCGCGCGCTTAGCGCGCCCGAATGACTGGAGTTGCTATCGCAAGAATCGCGGCAGGCCGCACGCCGATCCCGCCGGTTTGGTAAAGGATGATCGCAGTTAATCGAGAGCTAACCGAGTTTTACCTTGTCTCTTAACACCTGGGCAGGGCGCGCGGGCTAATCTGCCGGCAACAAGCAGATACCGCCCGAAAGAATGAACGACATGACCACCGGCGTCATCGAGCAAGCGAAGGCGGCGCGCGCGCCGTCGGCTTCGAAGATCTGGCTGAAGGCGATCGAGCTGACCGCGCGGATCGAGACCTTGCCGGGACGCTTGTTCGCCGACGTTATCGATGATTGGGCACGGCGCCAGCCCGACCGCGTCGCGCTGGTTACGGACGACGCAACACTGGATTATGATGCTCTGTCGAAGCGCATCAATCGCTATGCGCGCTGGGCGCGCTCGGTTGGCGTGGCCAAAGGCGACACCGTCGGCCTGATCATGCCGAACGGCATCGACTATGTCGCGGCCTGGCTCGGCATCAGCCGTGTCGGCGGCGTGGTCGCACTCCTCAACACCAAGCTGGTCGGCCAATCGCTCGCGCATTGCATCGATGTGGCCAAGCCCTCGTACATCGTCGTCGCGCATGAGCTCGCGGAGACGTTGGAAAGTGCAAGTCAGCATCTGAAGACTGACGCCAAGATCTGGACCCATGGCGATGCGCGCAGCGAGCACGCGATCGATGTTGCGCTTGCCGCGCTGGACGATGGTCCGCTCTCGCCTGAGGAGCGCGGCGACGTCACCATCGATGACCGCGCGCTGCTGATCTACACGTCAGGCACGACGGGATTACCGAAGGCTGCCAGCATCAGCCATCGCCGCATCCTCAATTGGGGCTTCTGGTTTGCCGGTCTTACCGGCGCGACGCCGCAGGACCGGCTGTATGATTGCCTGCCGTTGTTTCACTCGGTCGGCGGCATCGTTGCGCCCTGCAGCATGCTTGCTGCCGGCGGCTCGGTGGTGATTGCCGAGAAATTTTCGGCCTCGAGCTTCTGGTCCGATATCGTGCGGCACGATTGCACGCTGTTCCAGTATATCGGCGAGCTCTGTCGCTATCTGCTCAAGGCGCCGCCGTCGGAATACGAAAACCGTCATCGGCTGCGGCTCGTCTGCGGCAACGGGTTGCGCGGCGATATCTGGGAAGATTTCCAGGGCCGCTTCGCCATTCCTCGCATTCTCGAATTCTATGCCGCGACTGAAGGCAATTTCTCGCTGTTCAACGTCGAGGGTCAGCCCGGCGCAATCGGCCGTATCCCGCCGCTGCTGGCGCATCGTTTCCCGGCAAATCTCGTCAAGCTCGATCCCGATAGCGGTGCGCCGCTGCGCAATGACGAGGGCTTTTGCATCGCATGCGCTCGCGGTGAGGCGGGCGAAGCGATCGGCCGCATCGGCAAGGCGGATGAAGGCGGTGGCCGCTTCGAGGGCTATACAGATGCCGGCGAGACCGAGAAGAAGATCCTGCGCGACGTCTTCGCCAAGGGCGATGCCTGGTTCCGTACCGGCGACCTGATGCGGCTCGACGACAAGGGCTTTTTCCACTTCGTCGATCGCATCGGCGATACCTTCCGCTGGAAGGGCGAAAACGTCGCGACTTCGGAGGTCAACGATGCCGTGCGCGATTTCACCGGCGTCGTCGATGCCACTACCTACGGCGTCAGCGTTCCCGGAGCCGATGGCCGTGCCGGCATGAGTGCGATCGTCGTGAACGAGGGTTTCGATATCGAGGCATTGCCGCCGCACCTCGCGCAGCGCTTGCCGGCCTATGCCCGCCCCGTGTTCGTCCGCATCTCGCGCGAGCTCGATGCGACCGAGACGTTCAAGCAAAAGAAGGGCGAGCTCGCGCGCGAGGGGTTTGACCCCAATGCGTTCGCTGATCCGGTCTTCATGCTCGATCCGATATCCGGTGCCTATATCGCGCTTGATTCCGTGGTCCTTGCGCGGATCGTGGATGGCACGATCCGGCTGTAGCGGAACCAAAATCGGCAGATAGGTCCAATTTTATCTGAATTGTCCAAGAGCCCATTTACTTCTGTCGGGTAAACACATGGCCATGGGAGGCGGTCATCAAGAGCCGCCGCAAGAGATACGATCGATTAACTAAGGAAGAGGCGAGCCAGTCATGTCGGTAAGGTCCAAGGTCATCGAAGCAATCCAGCAGATCGCCAAGGAGCAGCACGTCGCGCTTCCCGCGCTCTCGGACGATCTGTCCCTGCATGAAACGGGCTTCGACTCGCTCGCATTCGCCATCCTGGTCGCCCGTCTCGAGGACGAGACCGGCGTCGACCCCTTCACCATTTCCGAGGACGCAGCGTTCCCCGCCACCGTGGGCGATTTCGTGCGGGCCTACGAAAATGTCCCCGCGTGAGATCTTTGCGCTCCGCGATCATCTCGGCGCGGAGCTGAAAGGCCGTACGCTTTCGGATGCGCACGATGTCGTGTCGCTGACCGACATCCTGTCGCAGACGGTCCTCGGTGGCCGCCTGCCTGAGCTGTCTGGCCGCGCCGTCCTCTTGAAACTGTCGGACCAGCTCCGCTCCGGCCTTGCCATGATCGAGCTCGACGGCATCGCCCGTCGCATGCTGCTCTGCCCGCCCGATCTCAACCCGGCGCATCTGGATGCGCTGATCGCGGATGCCGGAATCGATGCTGTCGTCACTGACGAACCCGATCGCTGGACTGAGACCTCCGTGTCGCTGGTCGTCACCGCACGATTGCCGCTTCAAGACACTGCGCCCGCCAGGACTGAGCGTGCCACCGAATGGCTGATGCTGACCTCGGGCACATCGGGCGTGCCGAAAATCGTCGGGCACACGCTGGAAGCGCTCACCGGTGCCATCGTCGCCGAAGGTCCTGCGAAGGGACTCGCGCCGGTCTGGGCCACGTTCTACGACATCCGCCGCTATGGCGGCCTGCAGATATTCCTCCGCGCCATCCTCTCCGGCGGCTCCATGGTGCTGTCTGATCCGCACGAAGCGCTCGCCGATCACGTCGCGCGGCTGAATGCGCGCGGTGTCTCCCATATTTCCGGCACGCCCTCGCACTGGCGCAAGCTCCTGATGAGCGGTTCGGCCGCGCAATTCGCGCCGGGTTACGTTCGGCTCTCCGGTGAGATCGCCGACCAGGCGGTGCTTGACGGCCTCAAGGCCGCCTTCCCCAATTCCTCCGTCGGGCACGCCTATGCCTCGACCGAGGCCGGCGTCGGCTTTGCGGTCAATGACGGGCTCGAGGGTTTTCCCGCCAGCTATCTCGGCAACCGCAACGGCGTCGAGATGAAGGTCGTCGACGGCTCGCTACGTATCCGTTCAACGCGCACCGCGCATGCCTATATCGGCCGCAGCGCCGCCGCGCTCACCGATGGCGACGGTTTCGTCGACAGCGGCGACATCGTCGAATTGCGCGGTGATCGCTACTACTTCGTCGGCCGCCGCGGTGGCATCATCAATATCGGCGGGCTCAAGGTTCATCCTGAGGAAATCGAGGCGGCCATCAACCGTCACCCTGACGTGCGGATGTCACGGGCGAAGTCGCGGCGCAGCCCGATCACCGGCGGCATCGTCGTCGCCGACGTGATCCTCGCTGAGGGCACCGATCAGGCGCGCGCGAAGGAAATCCGCGACCAGATCCTGGATCAGTGCAGGGCACAGCTCGCCGCGCACAAGGTGCCCGCGGTGATCCGCTTCGTCGAGGCACTCGACGTCACCCCGGCCGGCAAACTGGCGCGCACCGATGCATAATGTTCTCGTCACCGGCGGCAGCCGCGGTATTGGTCTTGCGATTGGCAAGCGTCTGGCTGGCGCTGGCTACAACGTGATTGCGGCGGCGCGGCGCGAGAGCGACGAACTGAAGGCCGCGATCGCCGAGTCCGATGGACGCCTGCATTTCCGCTCCTGCGATCTGGCGGTGGTCGACGCGATCCCGGCTTTCGCAAAACTCGTGCGCGATGAGTTTGGTCCGACCTACGGCCTCGTCAACAATGCCGGCCTCGGCACCGAGGGCCTGCTCGCGACCATGCACAATTCCGAGATCGAGTCGCTGGTGCAGCTCAACGTGCTGTCGCCGATCATCCTCACCAAGTATGTCGCGCGCCAGATGATGGCCGACGGCGCCGGCCGCATCATCAACATCTCCTCGATCATCGCGACCACGGGCTATAACGGCCTCTCGGTCTACGGCGCGACCAAGGCGGCCGCGACCGGCTTCACCCGCTCGCTCGCGCGCGAGGTCGGCAAGCTCGGCATCACCGTGAATGCGATCGCGCCCGGCTTCATCGACACCGAGCTGACGCACAATCTCTCCGACGACGGCCGCAAGCGCATCGCCGGACGCAGCGCGCTGCGCCGCCTGCCGGAGACCGACGACGTCGCGCGCATGGTTGAATATCTGCTCGGCGAGGGCGGCCGCAACGTGACCGGCACAGTGTTCACGATCGACGCCGGGAACACGGCCTAGAAGCGGAACTCCCCCGTCAAAATTCTGTTGACCCGGCGCAATGACATCAAGCCGGATTTGGTCGTAAGATGTCAGAGTTACGTCAATCGAGCTGCCCTAAACGACAAGGAGCAGTCCATGGCTTCTCAAAATATGGCAACGCCAAACATCAACGTTGCGACTAAGGGTCAGGCCTCACCGGAGCCATCGTCCGCAAAACTGGACAATGTCCGCTGCCCGCCAATGTCGCATCAAAACTCCGGCAGCCACGGCCATGAAATGTATCCGCAGCAATTCGTGCGGCTGGTCGGCTGTCATGGCGCGCCGTCGCCAAGCGTGCGCAAGCGCCAGGACGAGAAGCTGCATTAACGCCGCCAACGCTCACGGCTGATGTTTTGGCAGGTCAATCCGCTCGTGCGTGAATTCCGGAGGTCCCTCGGTCAGGCGACGAATGCGGCGCTCTCGCTCGTCCGCGGGCAATGCGGGATCGAGCAGAGCCTCGATCTCGTGCACCGCGACTTCCTCGATCTTGGTCGGGTCTGACGTGACCGCGCCCGGCGATGCCGGTGCCGCGGGCGCAATCTTGAGGCCCAGCTCGACCAGCTTGCAGATCGCGTCCGAGCGCGACTGATAATGGGCCCTGGCCCAGACGTCCACGGCCGCGGTCAGTCGCTCCGGCATCCTGACCGCGCTGACGATCTGGCCTCCCCTGCGCGGGGGCAACGGAGCAGTGGAATCCTTTTCGCCGAAGTCAGACACCCCGATCGCCCCGTGTGACCCTTAGTTGATTCAACACTAGGCGTGATGCCCGGCCGGCAGTTTGATGCCGATCAATGACGACGGGCGGAATTGCGGCGCGGCGCGACCTTGTCGTCCGGCGTCATTTCGGCCAAAGATCGAGAACCCCGATCGATCCTGCCCCGTATCTCGTTCGGACGCGTCCCAACCATCCGGCATCGCGCGATGACCCCAGGCGAATCATTTTACGGCAGCATCCCGGTCTTCCGCGGCTTCACCAGCCTGATGGACCCGGCGCTGTATTTGCCGCTGCCGGAGGACTGGAGCATTGGCGTCGCCGACATCGTCGATTCCACCAAGGCGATTGCAGCGCAGCGCTACAAGGCGGTCAACATGGCCGGGGCCGCGGTGATCGCGGCGGTGACGAATGCGCTGGAGGGACGCGAATTTCCCTTCGTGTTCGGCGGCGACGGCGCGAGTTTTGCCGTTGCGCCTGATGATCTCGAACTGGCGCGCGAAGCCCTGGCCGCGACCGCGACCTGGGTGCGGGAAGATCTCGATCTGAAGATGCGCGTCGCGCTGGTGCCCGTCAGCGCCATCCGCGCCAGAGGCCTCGACGTGCGCGTCGCGCGCTTCGGCCCGTCCGCCAATCTGTCCTATGCGATGTTCTCCGGCGGGGGACTGGCCTTCGCCGACGCGGCGATGAAGCGCGGCGAGTTCGCGGTGACCGAGGCGCCCGCGGGCACGCAGCCCGATCTCTCCGGCCTGTCCTGCCGCTTCGAGGTGATCCCGGCCTCGCGCGGTTTGATCCTCTCGGTGCTGGTGATGCCGGCTGCTGGCGCCGATCCGCTCGCCTTCCGCAAGGTGATCGAGGACATCATCCATCTCGTCGAGCGCAGCCCGGAGGCCGGCCGTCCCGTGCCGCCGCAGGGCCCGCCGCTGAAATGGCCGCCGCAGGGGCTCGACTACGAGGCACGGGCGATGCGCGGAGGCTCGCTGCTCAAGCGCCGCGCCGGCCTGCTTGCCTTTACGTTTTTCGCCTATCTCCTGATGCGCTTCGACATCAAGGCCGGCGGCTTCCTGCCGAAAGTCTACAAGCGCCAGGTGGTCGAGAATTCCGACTTCCGCAAATATGACGACGGCCTGCGCATGATCCTCGACTGCACGGTCGAGCTCGAGCGCGCCCTGAGCGATCGTCTCGCCACCGCGGCGCGCGACGGCATTGTGCGCTATGGCCTCTACCAACAGGATGCCGCGATGATGACTTGCTTCACGCCCTCGGCGCTGCGCAGCGACCACGTGCACTTCATCGACGGCGCCCGCGGCGGCTACGCCTCGGCGGCAACGGCGCTGAAGGCGATGGTCGCTACGGCGCCTTAGCGGCCCGCGCGCGTCCAGGTCTCGCCGCCGCAGAGCGCGCCGACGCAGCCTTCCACACGCAATGTGTCAGCGCCCGTCACCGCGATGCTGCTCGCATAGGTGCTGCCGTCATCGGCATTGTAGATATGGCCCGACCATTTGTTTGGTCCCGCGGGCTGCATGCCGGAGAACAGCGGCAGTCCGATCATCGGCCGCTTGGCGAGAGCGGGATTGGGATTCTTGCTGTCGGTCGCGGGTTTGCCGGTGGCGGTATCGTACGGCTCCTTCAGCCAGACGATCACGCCGCAGATGCCGCCGCCGCATTTGCTGATTTTCACGCGGGCATCGCCTGCCTGGGTCAGCCAGGTCCCGCTCGCCTCGGCGCTCTGCGCCTGGGCGGCCGTCGCGCCAGACAAGGCAGCCAGAAGGACGGTGAGAACGGCAAATCTGCGGGACATGGGAGGACCTCGGAATGGAGGCGTCTCCATAGCAGCAAATTTGGATCGTGCAACGCCTGATGGAGTCAAATTCCCGCGCTCCAACCTGTCACCAGGGCAGGCCGCACAGGTCGATGGTGCCGAGCGTCGGCGCGCGGACGATGTTGAAGACATAGGGCGCCATGGCGTCGAAGCGGATTCGCGCCCCAGGCTGCTCGCAATAGACCTCGCCCTTGAAGGGCAGCCAGCTGCGGGCCTGGTAGAACGCGAAATTGTGCGGCTCGCAGAACAGGAGTGCAAAACGAACCGCCTCATTGGCGCGCATGGTATGCACCGCCGCGTCGATCGCCATGGTCGCATAGCCGCGGCCGCGGCGATCCTCGCGCGTGCAGACGCCGCCGATGCCGCCGATATGCACCTTCTGCCCATTCCAGGTGACGGTGCGGAAATAGATGCCGACGTGGCAGACGAGGCCGTCTTCGGGAGTCTCGATCAATACCCGTAAATCGGCATTGGCCCATTTGACGTGGGCCCAGGGCTTGTCCGCGACCTGTTGCGGGCCCCAGACCGCCTGATGCAGCGGTTCAGCGATCTTCCATGAGGCGTCGCCGTTCAAAATGTCGATTTCGATGCTCATGGTGGTCGCGGATTTGTTGCAGGGCGGTAGGAGATCGGTGATTTCTATCACAGACGGCGCTCGGTTGCCGGGATAGAGGTGAATGATATGCTCGCCCCGTTGGAACGCTGGAGTTTCGATGCGCCGGCTGGTCGCCCCTTTGCTGACGGTCTTGCTGGTTGGCTGCGCCAGTGGCCCGGCGATGGCCGACAAGCGTGTGGCTTTCGTGGTCGGCAACTCCAACTACCAGACTGTGGTGGCGCTTGCCAATCCGGCCAATGACGCCGACGCCATCGCAAATTTGTTCAGGAAGGCCGCTTTCGACGTCGTCGAAAGTCGCCGCGATCTGAAGAACACGGATATGCGGCGTGCGCTGCGCGACTTCACCGAGAAGACGCGCGATGCCGACATCGCCGTGATCTATTATGCCGGCCATGGCATGGAGGTCGACGGGACCAACTATCTCATTCCGGTGGATGCCGTGCTGGAGCGCGACACCGACGCCTATGACGAGGCGATCGCGCTCGATCGGATCCTGCAGGCCATCGAGCCCGCCAAACAGTTGCGTCTCGTCATCCTCGATGCCTGCCGGGACAATCCCTTCGTCAAGAGCATGAAGCGAACGGTGGCCTCGCGCTCGCTGGGCCGGGGCCTTGCGGGCGTCGAACCGTCGCGGCCGAACACCCTTATCGCCTTCGCGGCAAAGGGCGGATCGACCGCCCAGGACGGTGACACGAAAAACAGCCCCTTCACCACCTCGCTGCTGAAATATCTGGGAACGCCGGGCCTTGAGCTTGGCAAGGCTTTCAGGCTGGTTCGTGACGACGTGATGAATGCGACCAGTAACAAGCAGGAGCCGTTTGTCTATGGTTCGCTCGGCGGTAACGACGTCGTGCTGGTGCCGGTAGCGGCGTCGCCCCCGGCGGCCAACTCCGATATCCGTGCCGACTACGAGCTTGCCGAACGCGTCGGCACGCGGGAAGCGTGGGAGTCCTTCATTGCCGCGCATCCGAGCGGCTTCTATGCCGATCTCGCCAGGTCCCAGCGCAACAAGCTGGAGCAGGGCAGGCCACAGGCTCCGCCGCCGGACGTCGTGGCGAAACCGGCGCCGCCGGCAGTGGAGCCAGCCAAGCCTGTTGACAAGCCTGTCGAAGTGGCCGTCGCCTCGCGCGCGCCAGCCGAGGTCAAGCCGGAGCCATCGCCATGGCCGGATCTTCCGCGACTGCTCCAGGCTGAGCTGAAGCGGGTTGGCTGCAAGGCGGGCGACGTCGGCAGCGAATGGGATGCATCGGCAAGGCGGGCGCTCGCGGCATTCAACGACAATGCCGGCACCAAATTCGACGTCAAGCTTGCAAGCCTTGATGCGCTGGACAGTGTCCGCGCCAAGGCCGGGCGCGTCTGCCCGCTCGAATGCGACCGCGGCTTCCGTGCGAGCGGCGAGGCTTGCGTCAAGATCGTCTGCGATGACGGCTACGTGCTCGGCGCCAAAAACACCTGCGAGAAGCGGCCCGAACGCAAGGCAACATCAGCCCCGCGGCGTGCCACCGGAGGAGGCGGCCGCCATTGCTTCGTCTATGGCGGCAACTCCTTCTGCGAGTAGAAGCTCTCAGTACGGCGTGCACTCGCTGCGCACGATCCGCGGTTTCGAGCACAGCGCGGTGCCTGTCTTGCCCTCGAAGGCGTATTGTCGTTTGCCCGGCTTTAGCCGGTTCTCGATTCGTAGCGAGCATGCATTCCCAATCACCGTCATGTAGACGATGATGTAATTGTTCGGATATTCGCGCACGGCTTTCAACGTGTGCTTGCCCGCCACGCGCAGCGACGCGGAGCCGCCTATCGCTTCCGTCGGCTTGGCGCCGAGCTTCGCCGTATATTCCGTATGGCCCTCGATATTGGACTGCATGTCGAGCCTGGCGGTGCGGTCTGTCGACAGCATGCCGGTGCCCTCGGCATGAACGGGAAAATCCTTCACGGAAGGTTGCTCGCAATCGGCTAGCGCGTCGAACGAGAATTTGGCGCGCGCGGTGACGCCGGCGGCATCGCTTTCCGGAGGCATCAGCAAGAAGGTGGCGGCGAGCGTGCTGAAAATGCAGGCGGACTTGAATTTGGACATTTCGACCACCCTCAAGTTAAACATTTCATTCGCAACAATAATTTGCGGATTTAATTCTATCCGCGGGCCGGACGCAATCAGGCCATGCGACCGCGGTCGCGCCTTTTCGCAAATTGGCGGTATTTAACGGCGCAGGAACCTTCTATAAGGGGTGACCGTTAGAACGTTCCCCACCAGTTGCGGACAAGAACCCATGACATTCACGCTGCCCCCACTCCCTTACGCCTATGACGCCCTCGGCCAGTTCATGTCGAAGGAGACGCTGGAATTCCACCACGACAAGCATCATCAGGCCTACGTCACCAACGGCAACAACGCGCTCAAGGGCACCGAATGGGAAGGCAAATCCCTGGAGGAGATCGTCCAGGGCTCGTTCGGCAAGAACCCCGCGGTGTTCAACAATGCGGGCCAGCACTACAACCACATCCACTTCTGGAGCTGGATGAAGCCCAATGGCGGCGGCACCAAGCTGCCGGGCAAGCTCGAGAAGAAGATCAACGAAGACCTCGGCGGCTTCGAGAAGTTCAAGACCGACTTCCAGGCGGCGGGCGTCGGCCAGTTCGGCTCCGGCTGGTGCTGGCTCCAGGTCAAGAACGGCAAGCTCGAGATCTCCAAGACCCCGAACGGCGAGAATCCGCTGGTGCACGGCGCCACCCCGATCCTCGGCTGCGACGTCTGGGAGCACTCCTACTACATCGACTATCGCAACCGCCGCCCCGACTATCTCAAGGCGTTCGTCGAGAACCTCGTGAACTGGGAATACGTCGAGTCCCTGTTCGACAAGGTGTAAGTTCGCGCGCCCGGGAATGACAACAAAGGCGGTCGCTCACGCGGCCGCCTTTTTGCTGTGCGGAATTGTCCTGCGCGGCGCGCGTATCGGCCTGTGATCCTACCGTTTGCATCACCTCGGCGGCGCGCTTAATCAGGACGGGCATCACCCTCGAGCCGATCCCGCCCGTTGTCAGATCCACTCCCGAATAATCCGGCGCCTGCCGAGGACGAGCCGCGGCCCGGACGCATCCGCAAGCCGATCGGTTGGTCGACGATCATCATCGCCGTGCTGGTGGCGGTCAGTGCGGCCCTGGTCTGGCGCCGTGACGGCACCGACGGCGTGCTCGAAATCCTCACCCACGATCTCTCATTGTTCGGCGGCATCCTGCCGCGCGTGCTGGCCGGTTGCCTGCTCGGCGCGTTCATCTCGGAAATCCTGCCGCACGAAAAAGTCTCGCGCTCGCTCGGGCCGAAATCCGGCCTGAAGGGCCTTCTGATCGGCACCGCCTTCGGGGCGATCCTGCCAGGCGGTCCCTTCACCGCCTATCCCGTCGCGAGCGCGCTCTTGGCCGTCGGCGCCGATTTCGGCGCCACCATCGCCATGGTCGTGAGCTGGACGCTGATCGGTTACGGCCGCGCGGTCGCCTGGGAAATCCCGATCATGGGCACCGACTTCACGCTGTGGCGGATCCTGATCTCGCTGCCGCTGCCGGTGCTGGCAGGCGCGCTCGGCCGCTTCGTCTATGTCCGGGTCTATCCGAAGCGCGACGCCGACGAGGATGCGGCATGAGCGCAGCGCTGCTCATCGATATGCTGCTCTGGGGCTCGGTGTTCGGCGTCGGCCTGATTGCGTTCCGCCGGGGGCCTCCCGTGTTCAAGGCCTCGCTGCGCGAGGGCACGATGGATTTCGTCAACATCGTGCCGCGGATCGCGCTGGGCGTGATCGGCTCCGGCTACATCGCCGCCATCATCCCGCAGGAGGTGATCACCGGCTGGCTCGGCCCCGACAGCGGCTGGCTGGGGGTCACGAGCGCGGTGATTGCCGGCGCCGCCACCCCCGGCGGCCCGGTGATCGGCTTTTCCATTGGCACCGTTGCCCTGAAGTCGGGCGGCGGGGTGCCCCAGGTGGTCGCCTATGTCGTCGCCTGGGCCCTTTTTGCCTTCCAGCGGGTGATTTTGTGGGAAATCCCGTTCATGCCGGCCCGTTTCGTCTGGTTCCGCTGCGCTGTCTCGGTGCCGTTCCCGTTCCTGGCCGCTGCCATCGCGATGGTGATCGGGAAGCCCTGAGCCGGCCGTGGACATGGGTAATGTTATAATATAACGTCATCAGCATGGTTCCCGCCGCGTCCCACGCCCATCATCACGATCATGCCCATGGTCATTCCCATGACCACGACCATGACCACGACCATGACCACGGGCATTCGCATGGGCACGACCACACCCACGCCCATGTTCACGACGCGGCCTCGCCGCATCCGGCCCAGGACGCGCCCTGGTCGATCCTGCGCATGACCATGGCCGGCCGCCTCTCGGCCGCCGTCGCCGTCTGCGCCGTGCTCTGGGGCATCGTTTGGCTGGCGATGAGGTGACTATGGCCCAGCTCGCCTTCCGCAACGTCACGCTCGGCTATGACCGTCATCCGGCCGTGCACCATCTCAATGGCGAGATCGCATCCGGCGCGCTCGTCGCGGTGATCGGCCCCAACGGCGCCGGCAAGTCGACCCTGCTGCGTGGCATCGTCGGCATCCTGAAGCCGCTCGACGGCAGCATCCATCTCGGCGGGCTGGATGCCCGCGACATCGCCTATCTGCCGCAGAGCGCGGACATCGACCGCAGCTTCCCGATCTCGGTGTTCGATTTCGTCGGCACCGGGCTGTGGCGGTTGACCTCCCTGTTCGGCGGCATCGGCAAGGCCGCGCGCCAAAAGATTCTTCGCGCGATCGCCTCCGTCGGCCTCAACGGTTTCGAGAACCGCCCCATCGGCACGCTCTCGGGCGGGCAGATGCAGCGCGTGTTGTTCGCGCGCGTGCTGCTGCAGGATGCGCGCCTGATCGTGCTCGACGAGCCCTTCAACGCCATCGACAGCAAGACCACGGCCGATCTGCTCGCGCTGGTGAAGCACTGGCACGGCGAGGGCCGCACCGTGCTCGCCGCGCTGCACGACATGGAGATGGTGCGCACCCATTTCAGCGAGACGCTGATTCTGGCGCGCGGCCCGGTGGCCTGGGGACTGACGGCGGAGGTGCTGACGCCGGAGAATCTGATGGTCGCGATGCGGATGTGCGAGGCCTTCGACGACAGTGCCACGGCCTGTGCCGAGGACGGACGCTCGCGGGCGGCGTGATTGCAGATGGTTTATGACGCGCTGATCGGCCCGTTCACCGAATTCGAATTCATGCGGCGGGCGCTGGCCGCCGTGATCGCGCTGTCGCTGGCGGGCGCGCCGATCGGCGTGTTCCTGATGCTGCGGCGGATGAGCCTCGTCGGCGATGCCATGGCGCATGCGATCCTGCCCGGCGCGGCCGTCGGCTTCCTGCTCTCCGGCCTCAATCTGTTCGCGATGACCGCCGGCGGGCTGATCGCCGGCTTTGCGGTGGCGATCCTCGCCGGCGTGGTCGCGCGCTCGACCGGGCTGAAGGAGGATGCGTCGCTGGCGACCTTCTATCTGGCCTCGCTGGCGCTGGGCGTCACCATCGTCTCGATCAAGGGCACCAATATCGATCTGCTGCACGTCTTGTTCGGCAATATCCTCGCGATGGACGACCAGACGCTGCTCGTTGTCGCCTTCAACGCCACGGTGACGCTGCTGGTGCTCGCGGTGATCTATCGCCCGCTGGTGATCGAGAGCGTCGATCCGCTATTTTTGCGCACGGTCAGTCGCGCCGGCGGCCCCGCGCATCTGGCCTTCCTCGCGTTGGTCGTGATCAACCTCGTCAACGGCTTCCAGGCGCTCGGCACGCTGCTGGCGGTGGGCCTGATGATCCTGCCGGCGGGTATCGCGCGATTCTGGTCGCGCGATCTCACCGTCATGATCTGCATCGCGGTCGTCGCAGCTGCGCTCTCGGGCTACGCCGGTCTCGTGCTGTCGTTCCAGACCCGCGTGCCCTCGGGCCCTGCGATCATTCTGGTCGCGACGGTGCTCTACATCGTCTCCGTCCTGTTCGGCCGTGTCGGCGGCATCATCAGGCAGATGTTTCCCGGCCGGCATCTGGAGGCGTGACGATGCGCGTTCTTCTCCTTGCCTTGCTGCTATCAGCCTCGCCGCTGCACGCGGCTGAACGGCTCAACGTGGTCGCGAGTTTTTCGATCCTCGGCGATTTCGTTCGCAACGTTGGCGGTGACCGGGTCAACGTCACGACGCTGGTCGGCCCCGACAGCGACGTCCATGTCTATACGCCTGCGCCAAGCGATGCGAAGCGGATTGCGGATGCGAAGCTCGTCATCGTCAACGGGCTCGGCCTCGAAGGCTGGCTGCCGCGCCTCGTGCAGTCCTCCGGCAGCAAGGCAAAGGTCGTCACCGCGAGCGCCGGCATTGCCCCGCACAAGCTCGGCTCGGCCGCCGATCCCCATGCCTGGCAGTCCGTGCCGAATGCCAGGATCTACGTGGCCGACATCGCCAATGCGCTGGCCGCGGCGGACCCTGATGATGCGGACTTCTTCCGCGCCCAGGCCAGGGCCTATCTGGAAAAGCTCGAAGCGCTCGACCGCGAGGTTCGCGAGTCCGTGGCCAAAATTCCGCCCGAGCGGCGCAAGGTGATCTCGACCCATGATGCGTTCGGCTATTTCGCCGCCGAATACGGCATCCAGTTCATCGCGCCCCTCGGCGTTTCGACCGAAACCGAGCCCAGCGCGCGGGACATTGCGGCCATCATCGGCCAGGTCAAGGCGCAGAAAATTCCGGCCGTTTTCCTTGAGAATATCAGCGATGACCGGCTGATCCGGCGGATCGCGGCCGAGACCGGCGCAAAGGTCGGCGGGACCCTGATTTCGGACGGTTTGACCGCCGAAAAGGGGCCTGCACCCACTTACATTGACATGGTCAGGCACAATATAAAGGCCCTGACCAGCGCGCTTGACCATTAGGGCAGGGGGCCACCCCGCCTCGCGTCGCGCGACCAGCCTACGTCCGGAGTTCTTATGTCTGAAGCGACCGCCTCCAAAATTCCCGTGACCGTCCTGACCGGCTATCTCGGTGCCGGCAAGACCACGCTGCTCAACCGCATCCTGTCGGAGAACCACGGCAAGAAATACGCCGTCATCGTCAACGAATTCGGCGAGATCGGCATCGACAACGACCTCATCATCGGCGCCGATGAGGAAGTTTTCGAGATGAACAACGGCTGCATCTGCTGCACCGTGCGCGGCGACCTCGTGCGCATCATGGACGGCTTGATGAAGCGCAAGGGCAAGTTCGACGCCATCATCGTCGAGACCACAGGCCTTGCCGATCCGGCGCCGGTCGCCCAGACCTTCTTCGTCGACGAGGACGTGCAGAAGAATGCGCGGCTCGACGCAGTCGTCACGGTTGCTGATGCCAAGTGGCTGTCCGACCGTTTGAAGGACGCGCCCGAGGCCAAGAACCAGATCGCCTTCGCCGATGTCATCGTGCTGAACAAGACCGATCTCGTCACCAAGCCGGAGCTTGCCGAGGTCGAGGCCCGCATCCGCGGCATCAACCCCTATGCGAAACTCCATCGCACCGAGCGCTGCTCGGTCGCGCTGGCCGACGTGCTCGATCGCGGCGCGTTCGATCTCGACCGCATCCTCGACATCGAGCCTGACTTCCTCGTGGCCGACGATCATGATCACGACCATGATCATCACCACCATCACGACCACGATCATCATCACCATGATCACGGTCACGGCCTGAAGCACTATCACGACGAGGACATGCAGTCGCTCTCGCTCAAGACCGACAAGCCGCTCGATCCCAACGTGTTCATGCCCTGGCTCCAGAACCTGGTGCAGGTCGAGGGCGGCAAGATCCTGCGCTCCAAGGGTATCCTCGCCTTCCACGACGACGATGATCGCTACGTGTTCCAGGGCGTCCACATGATGCTGGAGGGCAACCACCAGCGGAAGTGGAAGGAGGGTGAGGCCCGCGAGAGCCGGCTTGTCTTCATCGGCCGCGAATTGCCGGAAGAGCTCATTCGCACCGGCTTCGAGAGCTGCATCGTCTCGTGATGAAAGAGTTTACGCCCGCCCCCGATTCCGCCTCGATCGTCTCCGTCACCGACCGCGTCAAGCCTGTGACGCTCGGCATGGGCGTGACCTCGGTGCACTTCCTCGGACCTCGTGCCGCCTTTGTCGGTGCCGAGGAGAATGTCGCGTTTGTCGACGACAAGGGTGAGGTCACGTCAGTCGCCGTGCACAGCGGCGGCATTCTTTCGGCCGCCTCCGACGGCAAGCGCCTCATCATGGGCGGCGACGACGGTAAGGTTGTCTCGCTCGACGCCAAGGGCGAGGTGACGCTGCTTGCGACCGATCCGAAGCGGCGCTGGATCGATGCGGTGGCGTTGCATCCGGATGGTGCTTACGCCTGGTCGGCCGGCAAGACCGCGACCGTCAAGAGCGGCAAGAACGAGGAGAAATCGCTCGACGTGCCCTCGACCGTCGGCGGCCTCGCCTTCGCCCCAAAAGGCCTGCGCCTCGCGATCGCGCATTACAATGGCGCGACGCTGTGGTTTCCCAACATGGACGGATCAGCCGAATTCCTGCCCTGGGCCGGCTCGCATCTCGGCGTCACCTTCAGCCCGGACAACAAGTTTCTGGTGACCTCGATGCACGAGTCGGCCCTGCATGGCTGGCGGCTCGCCGATAACAGGCACATGCGGATGACCGGCTATCCCGGCCGCGTCCGTTCGATGTCCTGGAGCGCGGGCGGCAAGGGGCTCGCGACCTCGGGTGCCGACACCGTCATCATCTGGCCGTTCGCCAGCAAGGACGGCCCGATGGGCAAGGAGCCCGCGATGCTCGCGCCGCTGCAGGCGCGCGTGGCCGTGGTCGCCTGCCACCCCAAGAACGACATTCTGGCCTGCGGCTACAGTGACGGCACCGTGCTGATGGTGCGGCTGGAAGACGGCGCCGAGATCCTGGTCCGCCGCAACGGCACGCCGCCGGTCGCAGGCCTCGCCTGGAACGCCAAGGGCACGCTGCTGGCCTTCGCCGACGAAAATGGGGACGGCGGCCTGCTGGAGCTTTGATCTGTCATCGTTCCGGCCTTATAGGGAATCATGCGATTCCTGACGACCTTCCAGATTGCTGACTTCCTCGACACGCTGATCAGCCTGTTCACGGCCTTTGTGCTGGGCACGCTGATCGGTGCCGAGCGGCAATATCGCCAGCGTACCGCAGGGCTGCGCACCAACGTGCTGGTCGCCGTTGGCGCTGCGGCCTTCGTCGATCTCGCCATGCATTTGGCCGGCGCCGACGGCGCGGTGCGCGTGATTGCCTATGTCGTCTCCGGCATCGGCTTCCTCGGCGCCGGCGTCATCATGAAGCAGGGCATGGACGTGCGCGGCCTCAACACCGCGGCGACGCTATGGTCTTCGGCCGCGGTCGGCTCCTGCGCCGGCGCCGACATGGTGGCGCAGGCGGTTGCACTCACCGTCTTCGTCATCGCCGGCAACACGCTGCTGCGTCCGCTGGTCAACGCCATCAATCGCATCCCGCTGGATGAAAAGGCGATCGAGGCGACCTACTATTTCAAGCTCGCGGTTGCGTTGGACGCCTTGCCCGACATGCGCGACCGGCTCATCGACAGGCTCGAGGCCGCAAAATATCCGGTAGCCGATGTCGAGATCGTCGAGACCGGCGACGATCTGATCGAGATCGTCGCAGAGCTGGTTGCAACCGCGGTCGATCCCAACGAGCTCAACGCGGTGGCGACCGAGCTCCAGCACCTGCCAGGCGTCCGTCACGCCACCTGGGAAGTCAGCACCACGGATTGAGCGCGGTTCCCGCCGCTCCCGGCGCGGAACCCGCAGGCTCCAGTTTCGTTGATCCCGTGGACAAAGGCGGTGATTGACATGAGCGGCCAGAATGACAAGCGAAGCCTGAAGCTCGACCTCACAATCGCCTGTTCGCTGTTCGCAGCAGGCGTCGTGGTGTCCGTAATGTCGCTGGCGCAAATCCGCGCCGCGAGCAGGACTGAGCTGGCGCAGGCGACGCAGCCGCTCCAGGGCACACCGTCCAACGATCAGGACAAGACGCCCGCCGAGGCCAAGCCCGGCGGCGCGCGTCCGACCACGCCCGCGCCAGAGCCCGCGCAACCGGATCCACAGACGCAAGGTGCGGCGGGTTCTGCCAAGCCGGCATTGCCGCCGGCCCCGGCTGAGAAGATCGCCCCGCCGATCAAGGACAAGCAGTAGACGTCACATGCTTTTTTGGCCCACGCGCGCAATGGCCTGCCATTGCGCCGTCTACTGTGCATGGGGTTGTTTTCGCGGTTTTTGTCAGCGCACCAGAATATTCTTGAACTGCCAGGGATCGCTGGTGTCGATATCCTCAGGGAACAGCCCCGGACGATCCGTCAGCGGCGTCCAGTCGGTGTAGAAACCCTTCACCGGGCCGAGATACGGCAGCTGGATTTCCAGCAGGCGATCGAAATCCATCTCGTCGGCTTCGACGATGCCTTCGTTCGGGTTCTCCAGCGCCCACACCATGCCGCCGAGCACGGCGGAGGTCACCTGCAGGGCGGTGGCGTTCTGATAGGGCGCGAGCGCGCGGGTCTCTTCGATCGAGAGCTGGGAGCCGTACCAATAGGCGTTGTTGTCGTGGCCGAACAAGAGCACGCCGAGCTCGTCGATGCCGTCGACGATCTCGTCCTCTTCGAGGATGTGGTGCTTTTCCTGCATCTTTCCGGCGCGGCCGAACAGCTCGTGCAGCGACAGCACGGCATCGTCGGCCGGGTGATAGGCATAGTGACAGGTCGGCCGGTAGACCGCCTTGCCCGAGGCGTCGCGCACCGTGAAGTAATCGGAGATCGAGATCGACTCGTTGTGGGTGACGAGGAAGCCGTATTGGGCGCCGCGCGTCGGACACCAGGTGCGCACGCGCGTGTTGGCGCCGGGCTGCATCAGATAGATGGCAGCGCCGCAGCCGGCTTCGTGGGTATGCGCATTCTCCGGCATCCACTTTTCATGGGTGCCCCAGCCGAGTTCGGACGGCTGCATGCCCTCCGACAGGAAACCTTCCACCGACCAGGTGTTGACGAAGACGTCGGGCTCCTTCGGCTTCTTCGCGCGCTGGGTGTCGCGCTCGGCGATGTGGATGCCCTTGATGCCGGCCTGCCGCATCAAATCGGCCCATTCGGCCTTGGTCTTCGGCTTCGGCGCATTGAGCTTCAAATCGGCGGCGACATTGAGCAGCGCCTGCTTGACGAAGAACGAGACCATGCCGGGATTGGCGCCGCAGCAGGAGACGGCCGTGGTCGAGCCTGCGGGGCGCGCCTTCTTGGCGGCCAGCGTCACCTCGCGCAGCGCGTAGTTGGAGCGCGCCTCGGGGCCCTTCGACGCGTCGAAATAGAAGCCGAGCCAGGGCTCGTTGACGGTGTCGATATAGAGCGCGCCGAGCTCGTTGCAGAGCTCCATGATGTCGGTCGAGCCGGTGTCGACCGAGAGATTGACGCAAAAGCCCTGGCCGCCGCCCTCGGTCAGCAGCGGGGTCAGCAATTCGCGATAATTGTCCTTGGTCACGGCCTTCTGGATGAAGCGCACGTTCTGCTTCTCGCAATGCGCCTTGCGGCCCTCGTCCTTGGGATCGATCACGGTGACGCGCGACTTGTCGTAGTCGAGATGCCGCTCGATCATCGGCAAGGTGCCTTTGCCGATGGAGCCGAAGCCGACCATGACGATGGGACCTGTGATCTTCGCGTAGATCTGCGAGGGGTGGCTCATGGATGGTTTCTCCGGAACGTGCTGACGGACGATTGGCGGGTGGATCAGGTGCTGCGGCGCTTGTTAGGCGCTGCGGCGCTTGGCGGTGACTTCGATCTCGACCTTCATCTCGGGCCTGGCGAGGGCGGAGACGACGAGCAGCGTCGCAGCCGGCCTGATGTCACCGAGAACCTCGCCGCAGACGGCGAAGTGCGCGTCGATGCTGCTGGCGTCGGTGACGTAGTAGGTCGCACGGACGATGTCGGCCATCTCGAATCCACCCTCCTTCAGGGCGGCCGCGATGGTCTTGAAGCAGTTGCGTGACTGGCTCGTGACATCATCGGGCATCGTCATCGTCGTGTAATCATAGCCGGTGGTTCCCGCGACGAAGGCGAAATCGCCGTCGAACACGGCGCGGCTGTAGCCGACGCTCTTCTCGAGGGGGGAGCCGGTGGAAATCAGGCGACGGGACATGGGTTCGGCCTCGACTGAAAGGGGGAATTTCGTGGGGTTAAACGGCGTTTCCGGGGCTCACGCAACCCCAAAGCAACAAGCCGTAGCCGACCGTCGCCGCGGGACGCAGCTCCGGCCGGCGCCATCATGTTGATGTCTTAGGCCGCGTGCGCTTCGAGGGGACGAACTACCCTCCGTTTAGGCAGGCGCGCGCCGGTCGGGATGATCATCCCCTCGGCGCCTTCAAGCGCGCCGCCAGTGAACTCGATCGCCAGCAGGCGGTCGCGCTCGAACGGGCCGGGCAGCATCAAGGCGCCGGTCTGATCGGCCGAGAAGCCGAAGCGGGCGTAGTAGGGCGCATCGCCGAGGAGGATCACGGCGTCATGCCTGCGCGCCCGGGCGGCAGCCAGCGCTTGCTTCATCAGCGCGGCGCCGATCCCGAGCTCGCGGCAGGCAGGGTCCACCGCCAGTGGTCCGAGGACCAGGGCGGGCCTGCCTCCGGCGCTGACGTGCCACAGCCGCACGGTTCCCACGAATGTCCCCTCGCGCACGGCCGACAGGGCAAGGCCTGCGGCTGGTGCACGTCCGTCGCGCAAGCGCTGGCAGGTGCGGTCGTGGCGGTCTTCGCCAAAACAGGCATCCAGCAGCGCTTCACGGGCGGCGACGTCGACAGCACGCTCGCTGCGGATCGCGAACGGAGCGGCTTTCGAGGTGAGGGCGACTTGTGGCTTCCGAAAAGCAGTCATGGCGCGTCAGTCCCCGCTTGAACAGACGTGCGCGCAGCACGCCGGTTCAAGGCGTCGTCAGAAATCAGTGATGTGAGGAAGGAGCCGGCAAGCCGGCTCCCGGTTTCGTCAGGCCTCGAAAGAGAGGCGCTTAGATATGATACGTCTTCAGCGGCGGGATGCCGTTGAACGCCACCGCCGAGTAGGTCGACGTATAGGCCCCGGTGCCTTCGATCAGCAGCTTGTCGCCGATCTCGAGCGTGACCGGAAGCGGATACGGGGTCTTCTCATACAGCACGTCGGCGCTGTCGCAGGTGGGGCCTGCGAGCACGCACGGGGTCATGTCCGCGCCGTCATGCGGGGTGCGGATGGCGTAGCGGATCGACTCGTCCATGGTCTCGGCGAGGCCGCCGAACTTGCCGATGTCCAGGTACACCCACCGCACCTCGTCCTCGTCGCTCTTCTTCGAGATCAGCACGACCTCGGATTCGATGATGCCGGCGTTGCCCACCATGCCGCGGCCTGGCTCGATGATGGTCTCCGGAATCTGGTTGCCGAAGTGCTTGCGCAGCGCGCGGAAGATCGAGCGGCCGTAGGTGACGACCGGCGGCACGTCCTTCAGGTACTTGGTCGGGAAGCCGCCGCCCATGTTGACCATGGAGAGGTTGATGCCGCGCTCGGCGCAGTCGCGGAACACCTGCGAGGCCATCGCCAGCGCACGGTCCCACGCCTTCACCTTGCGCTGCTGCGAGCCGACATGGAAGGAGATGCCGCACGGCTCGAGGCCCAGACGCTTGGCGACGTCGAGCACCTCGACCGCCATTTCCGGATCGCAGCCGAACTTGCGCGACAGTGGCCACTCGGCGCCGGCGCAGTCGTAGAGGATGCGGCAGAACACCTTTGCGCCGGGGGCGGCACGGGCGACCTTCTCGACTTCGGCGACGCAGTCCACCGCGAACAGGCGAATGCCGAGCGCGAAGGCGCGCGCGATGTCGCGCTCCTTCTTGATGGTGTTGCCGAAGGAGATGCGGTCGGGCGTCGCGCCGGCGGCCAGCGCCATCTCGATCTCGGCGACGGTCGCGGTGTCGAAGCAGGAGCCCATCGAGGCGAGCAGCGCCAGCACTTCCGGCGCCGGGTTCGCCTTGACGGCGTAGAACACGCGGCTGTCGGGCAGCGCCTTGGCGAAGGTCTGGTAATTGTCGCGCACGACCTCGAGGTCGACGACGAGGCACGGCTCGGTATCGAGACCTTCCTTGCGACGGTTACGCAGGAATTCCTGAATACGTTCGGTCATGGCACTCTCCAACGGTCCCAGCGACGGGATCCGCATCAACGTGACGTCGGATAAGAGCGCTTCGGCCACATCGCGCGATGGAGGCGCGCTGAAGCCAAAAGACTCAAACCAGACTGTGCTGCCGTGGATTGGTTGGGAGAGCTTCCCGCCCGCACACCTGGCAATGAAGGACAAGCCTTTTCAGTAGCCCGCGCCGGCGGTGGAATGCCGGTAGAGACCAAAAAAGCCCGATCCGTCGTTGCTTTAAGTCGCGTCCCCCGTTGAGAGCGGGGTGCGCCGGTTCGCCTCCGGCTGCCAGTCACGGTTGCAAAAAGTGAAGTCACCTTCGACAAGGCATCTCTTTGAGAGAGATGCTGGACGCTCCGGGTTTGCGGTCAGTCCTTCGACTTTTCAGTCATGGACTTCTGCACTTCCGAAGAGCCCCTCGGCTTCTTCACCCCTTGGCGGCTGTCCGGCCTCTTGTCCGGATACCTACCGACTGACACACGACCACAGGCACGTGCGAAATTGGGCAAAAACGCACATAAGGGTTTTGCCTCAGCTTCGCAAGAATTTTTTTAGGCTGAGAAGAGAATTGCCTAACATCTGCTTGCGCAGTGTTGCGCGAGCGTCGCGGAAGATGAACGTGCGTTAAGTTTTCTGTGTCGCGCGCGTGACCCCGTCGCGCGAGACGCCTCAGCCGCGCTTGAAGAACGGCTCGACGCGCTGAGCGGCGCGGATGAAGGCGGTCATGACCAGCACGCCGAGTGCGAACAGCACGGCCTGAAGGATGTGCGCGCCCTGGTCACCGAGCCCCATCAGAATTGCGAGCGCCCAGCCGCCGGCAAACGCCGCGCCAAACACCTCGGCGCCGATCAGGATGGCGGCGCTGATGACGGTGATGACGCTCGGCCAGACGATCTGACGGGAAGACGAGGAGGGCGCGTTCATGGGCGATGGGGTCCGGTGTTTCGAGGGCCGCAATCTCCTCGAAAAGGCGGGCGGGAGCAAGGCCAAATGGCCCAAAAAAGCCCCATCGCGTGCTATAGCTGGCCCCAACAAATCGGCTCAAAAAACGGGACGTGCGATGTCAGACCGCCAAACTACGGACTCCGAGACCAATCCGCTGCTGAAGGCCTGGGTGACGCCGTTTGCGACCCCGCCCTTCAACGAGATCGTTCCGGAGCACTTCCTGCCGGCCTTCGAACAGGCCTTCGCCGATCACTCGGCCGAGATCGCCGCGATCACCAACGATCCCGCTGCGCCCGACTTCGCCAACACCGTCACGGCGCTGGAGCGCTCCGGCAAGCTTCTGAACAAGGTCGCGTCCGTGTTCTACGACCTGGTCTCGGCGCATTCCAACCCGGCCATCCTCGACATCGACAAGGAGGTCTCCTTGCGGATGGCGCGGCACTGGAATCCGATCATGATGAACGCCGTGCTGTTTGGCCGCATCGCCCAGCTGCACGAGAACCGCGCCAATCTTGGCCTTGATCCCGAGCAGCTCCGCCTGCTGGAGCGCACCTACACCCGCTTCCACCGCGGCGGCGCAGGCCTCTCCGACGAGGCCAAGACGCGGATGGCCGAGATCAACGAGAAGCTGGCCCAACTCGCGACCGGCTTCAGCCATCATCTGCTTGGCGACGAGCAGGACTGGTTCATGGAGCTCGGCGAGGCCGACCGCCAGGGCCTGCCGGAGAGTTTTGTGGCCGCCGCCAGGGCTGCGGCAGAAGATCGCGGCATGGCAGGCAAGGCCATCGTCACGCTGTCGCGCTCCTCGGCCGAGCCGTTCCTGAAGAGCTCGGCGCGGCGCGACCTGCGCGAGAAGGTCTACAAGGCCTTCACGGCGCGCGGCGACAACGGCAATGCCAACGACAACAACACGACCATCGGCGAGATCCTGAAGCTGCGCGAGGAGAGCGCCAAGCTCCTGGGCTATCCGACCTTCGCGGCCTACCGGCTCGAGGACTCCATGGCCAAGACGCCGGATGCGGTGCGCGGCCTGCTGGAGCGGGTCTGGAAACCGGCCCGCGCCCGGGCGCTCGCCGACCGCGACGAGATGCAGGCGCTGATTGCGGAGGAGGGCGGCAATTTCAAGCTCGCGCCCTGGGACTGGCGCTTCTACGCCGAGAGGCTGCGCCTCCAGCGCGCCAATTTCGACGATGCCGCAATCAAGCCGTATTTGACGCTCGACCACATGATTGCGGCCGCCTTCGACTGCGCCACCCGCCTGTTCGGCATCACCTTCGAAGAGCGCAAGGATGTGCCGGTCTGGCACCCTGATGTCCGGGTCTGGGAGGTGAAGGGCCCCGACGGCAAGCACAAGGCGCTGTTCTACGGCGACTACTACGCCCGGCCGTCAAAACGCTCTGGCGCCTGGATGACCTCGCTGCGCGACCAGCAGAAGCTCGATGGCGAGATAGCGCCGCTGATCATTAATGTCTGCAATTTCGCAAAGGGCACCGGCAGCGAACCCTCGCTGCTCTCGCCCGACGATGCCCGCACCCTGTTCCACGAGTTCGGCCATGGCCTGCACGGCATGCTGTCCAATGTGACCTATCCGTCGCTGTCGGGCACCTCTGTATTCACCGACTTCGTGGAGCTGCCGTCGCAGCTCTACGAGCACTGGCAGGAGCGGCCCGAGGTGCTGCAGCAGTTCGCCCGCCACTACCAGACCGGCGAGCCGCTGCCGGATGATCTGCTCAAGCGCTTCCTCGCCGCGCGCAAGTTCAACCAGGGCTTTGCCACCGTCGAGTTCGTCTCCTCGGCGCTGGTCGATCTCGAGTTCCACTCCCAGCCGGCCGCAGCCGCACAGGATGTCCGCGCGTTCGAGAAACGCGAACTCGAAAAGATCGGCATGCCCGAGGAGATCTCGATGCGCCACCGGCCCACGCAATTCGGTCACATCTTCTCCGGCGACCACTATGCGGCCGGCTATTACAGCTACATGTGGTCGGAGGTAATGGATGCCGACGCCTTCGGCGCCTTCGAGGAGGCCGGCAACATCTTCGACCCCGCCGTGGCAAAGCGCTTGCACGACGACATCTATTCGAGCGGCGGTTCGGTCGACCCGGAAGCCGCCTATGAGGCCTTCCGTGGCCGCCCACCCGAGCCCGACGCGCTGCTGCGTCGGCGCGGCCTGCTGGGCGAAAAGGCGGCCTGATCGGCATGCGCACCTTTCTCGGACTCCTGCTCGCCGCCGCCATGATGCTCGCCTCAGGCACGGCGAACGCGCATCCGCATGTCTGGATCACCGCTTCAAGCGAATTGCTCTACGCCGAGGACGGTTCGATCACCGGCGTCCGCCACGCCTGGACCTTTGACGACATGTTCTCGGCCTATGCCGTGCAAGGACTCGAGAGCAAGAAGAAGGGCGCCTATACGCGCGAGGAACTGGGGCCGCTGGCGCAGACCAATGTCGAGTCGCTGAAGGAATATGCCTACTTCACCTTCGCGAAAGCCGACGGCAAGAAAGAGCGCTTCAACGAGCCGGTCGACTACTTCCTTGACTACAAGGACGCGGTGCTGACCCTGCACTTCACGCTGCCGCTGAAGATTCCGGTCAAGCCCAAGCAATTGGTGCTCGAAGTGTTCGACCGCTCCTTCTTCATCGATTTCCAGATGGCCAAGGACAATCCGGTCAAGCTGGTCGGCGCGCCCGCCGGCTGCCAGATGAAGCTCGATCGTCCCAGCGACGGCACCGCGACCGCGCAGAAGCTCAACGAGCAGACTTTCATGGATGGTCCCAACGCCAATTTCGGCATGATGTTCGCCAACAAGATCACGGTGGATTGCCCTTGAAGCCACATCTCTCGCCGCTTGGGCGCGGGCTGCTCGCCTGCGCCGCTGTTCTCCTCGTCGTCGGCCTGGCCGATGCCGCGCTCCATGATGCCTTCGCGCAAAATCCATTCGGCGCGCCGAAACAGGCACCAGCGGCGGAGCCGGAGGCCGGCGGCCTCATCGGCTGGCTCTTGGCAAAACAGTCGGAATTCTATCGGCAGATGTCGTCGACCATCCGCGCCGCCAAATCCGACGGCTCCGCGGTGTGGACGCTGCTCTTCATCTCCTTTGCCTATGGCATCTTCCATGCCGCCGGCCCGGGCCACGGCAAGGCGGTGATCGCCTCCTATCTCGTTGCCAACCGCGAGACCGCGCGGCGCGGCATCGCACTGTCGTTTGCCTCGGCGCTGATGCAGTCGCTGGTGGCGATCCTGATCGTCGGCATCTCGGCCTGGATCCTGAACGCCACCGCTAAGACCATGTGCAAGGCCGAGGGCGCGATCGAAATCGCGAGCTACGCCCTGATCGCGCTGTTTGGACTCCGGCTGGTCTGGGTCAAGGGGCGCACCTTCACCCGCGCGCTCCAGGCGACGCAGCCGGTGCCGGCGATCGCTGGCGTGCCGCATGACCATGATCACGGCCACCACCATCATCATGATGCGCATGATCATCATGACCATGCTCATAGCCATGATCATCACCACGATCACGCGCACGCCCATCACCACCACACCCATGACCACGTCCACGACGAGCATTGCGGCCATTCCCATGGCCCCACGCCGAGCGAGCTTGCCGGCCCCGGCGGCTGGCGGCGTGGGTTCGCCGCGATCCTGACCGTCGGCATCCGCCCCTGCTCGGGTGCGATCCTTGTGCTGGTGTTCGCGCTGGCCCAGGGCCTGTTCTGGGCCGGCATTGCCGCGACCTTCCTGATGGGCCTGGGCACCGCGATCACGGTGGCCGCCATCGCGGTGATCGCCGTCTCCGCCAAGGACATCGCCGGCCGCCTCAGCGCGGGGCGCGATGGTGGCGGTGCGCTGTTCATGCGCGGCATCGAGCTCGGTGCCGCCGCTCTGGTGCTGCTGTTCGGGGCGGGTCTGTTGTTCGGCTATATCGCGGCCGAACGGACGACGTGTTTTTGAAGCGAACTCTCGTGCCCCGGACGCAGCGCAGCGTCCCTTCGACGGTGCGCTGCAGAGCCGGGGCCCATGTCTCCGTGCAGGAGGGCTTGGCCTTCTGGGTCCCGGCTCTGCGGAGCAGCGCAAGCGCTGCACCGCGTCCGGGACAACAGAGTTCACACCGGCAAGAATCTCTTCAACATCGGCATGAAGAAGATCCCGAGATTAATCGCAAACCCGATGCTCCAGAGGATGGAGCGCAGGGTCGGGCGGTTGCCGAGATAGGTCAGCACGTAGGCGATCCGGACGATCAGGAACAGCACGGCGAGCTCGTCGATCAGGCGCTGCGGCGAGTCGCGGAATTCGGCGAGCAGCACGGCGAAGGCGAAGAACGGGAAGGTCTCGATCCCGTTCTGGTGGGCGCCGAGCGCGCGGTGCGCGATGGCGTCTTCATAGAAGGCGGGATCGCGCGGCCGGGAATTGTCGAACCCGCGAAACCTGATCCATTTGATCGAGACGATCGTTACCAAATAGAGCAGCAGCGCTCCGAATACGCACCATTCCGCGAGCGTCATCTTCCCTCCCCCGCTTGGGGGCGACCCTAGCGAAACCGGGCTCATCTTGACAAGTTCGGAGCAACGCGCGACCCAACGGACCATGACGACCATCGCCCCCATCGTCTCAGCAAAACCGGCCAAACTGTCGACCCAGCCGCGCGTCGGCGTGCTGCTGGTCAATCTCGGCACGCCCGACACCGCCGACGCCCAGGGTGTGCGGGTCTATCTCAAGGAATTTCTCTCGGACGCCCGCGTCATCGAGGACCAGGGCCTGATCTGGCAACTGGTGCTGAACGGCATCATCCTGCGCAGCCGTCCCCGCACCAAGGCGCTCGACTACCGGAAGATCTGGAACGTCGAGAAGAACGAGTCGCCACTCAAGACCATCACGCGCTCGCAAAGCGACAAGCTCGCCGCCGCACTGTCGGACCGCGCGCATGTCGTGGTGGATTGGGCGATGCGTTACGGCAACCCCTCGATCAAGACAGGCATCGACGCGCTGATCGCCGGGGGATGCGACCGCATCCTCGCCGTGCCGCTTTATCCGCAATATTCCGCCTCGACCTCGGCGACCGTCTGCGACGAGGTATTTCGCGTGCTGGCCCGCCTGCGCAACCAGCCGACGCTGCGGGTGACGCCGCCTTATTACCAGGACGAGGCCTATATCGAGGCGCTCGCCGTCTCGATCGAGACGCATCTGGCGGCGTTGTCCTTCAAACCCGAACTGATCGTCGCCTCTTTCCACGGCATGCCGAAATCCTATGTCGACAAGGGCGATCCCTATCAGAGTCATTGCGTCGCCACGACCGAGGCGCTGCGCCGCCGGCTCGGCATGGACGAGACAAAGCTGCTGCTGACCTTCCAGTCGCGCTTCGGCAACGATGAATGGCTGCAGCCCTACACCGACAAGACGATGGAGCGTCTTGCCAGGGAAGGCGTGCGCCGTATCGCGGTGGTGACGCCGGGCTTTTCGGCCGACTGTCTGGAAACGCTGGAGGAGATCGCGCAGGAGAATGCCGAGATCTTCAAGCACAATGGCGGGGAGCAGTTTTCCGCGATCCCATGTCTGAATGACAGTGAGCCCGGCATGGACGTGATCCGCACGCTGGTGCTGCGCGAGCTGCAGGGCTGGATCTGAGGCGTCCGATGAATCGCCGCGAATGTCTGGCGTTTCTCGGAATGACCGCCATGCTGTCGCCAGCGGCGCTGGCACAATCGGATATTGTGCGCCGGCTCGGGGTGCTCGCCGTCACCGCCGGCGATGACGTGATCGGGCAGGCCCGGCTGGCCGAGGCGCTCGCCGCCCATGGCTGGAAGGATCAGGACAATCTCAGGATCGATTGGCGCAGCGGCGCCGGCGACCGTGTGACCATCGCCCGGCTTGCCGACGAGCTGATCGCGCTCAAGCCCGACATCCTGCTCGCGATCGGAACGCCCTCGGTGGAGGAGCTGCGCCAGCGCACCACCACGATTCCGATCGTGTTCGCCGTGGTCACCGATCCCGTCAGCCAGGGCTTTGTGCAAAACCTCGCGCATCCCGGCGGCAATATCACCGGCTTCACCGATTATGACGGTCCTCTGGCCGGCAAGTGGCTGGACCTGCTGATGCAGATTACGCCGAAGGTGTCGTGCGTCTTCGTCGTCTACAATCCCGCCACCGCGCCGTTTGCGCCCCTGATGTTGCACACGATCGAGGACGCCGCGCGCACCCTTCACGTGACGGTCGAGCCCGCACCGGTGCGGGATGCCGCCTCGATCGCAGCGTTGGCCGCGCACAAGGACGGCGGCTTTCTGGTTCTGCCCGATTTCTTTACCATCGCCAATCGCGCGCAACTTCTGTCTGCGATCGCGGGCGCGCGCCTGCCGGCAGTGTTTTGGAGCCGCAGCTTCGTCGACGAGGGCGGGCTGATGTCCTACAGCACCGACAGCGCCGAGCAGCTGCGGCGTGCGGCCGGCTACGTCGATCGCATCTTGAAGGGGGCTCAGGCGGCGGACCTTCCGGTCCAGAATCCCACCACCTTCGAGCTCGTCGTCAATCTGAAGTGCGCCAGGGCAATGGGTGTCACGATCCCGGCGAGCTTGCTCGCAACTGCACACGACGTCATCGAATAGGGTCGCAAATCATTAACTTTTGCCCCTAGGTCTGCGCCCCCACGCCTTCAAGAGCCCTCCGCAAATACATAATCGTGACCGTTCCCGCTCCGTGCGCCTTGTTCAGAATCGCGTGGATGCCGACGTGAAAAGCGACCGCTGAACCGGTAGGGTCGTGATCCCGACCAATGACAGCGCGGGAAAGGCCTATTTCCCGCCGTGGAGGATATATGAGCGGCTTCGATATTTTCGCGATTGTTCTGGTGTTGCTCGTCATCATCACGCTGATTGCCGGCGTGAAGACGGTGCCGCAGGGCTATGACTGGACCATCGAGCGGTTCGGCAAATACACCCAGACGCTGAGCCCCGGGCTCAATCTGATCGTGCCCTATTTCGACCGCGTCGGGCGCAAGATCAACATGATGGAGCAGGTGATCGACATTCCCGAGCAGGAGGTGATCACCAAGGACAACGCCACCGTGACGGTGGACGGCGTCGCCTTCTATCAGGTTTTCGACGCCGCGAAGGCCAGCTACGAGGTCGCCAACCTCAACCAGGCCATCACGGTTTTGACCATGACCAACATTCGCTCGGTGATGGGCTCGATGGATCTCGACCAGGTGCTGTCGCATCGCGACGAGATCAATGAGCGCCTGTTGCGCGTCGTCGACGCCGCGGTCTCGCCCTGGGGCGTCAAGGTCAACCGCATCGAGATCAAGGACATCGTGCCGCCCGCCGACCTCGTCGAGGCGATGGGCCGGCAGATGAAGGCCGAGCGCGTCAAGCGTGCGGACATTCTCTCTGCCGAAGGCCAGCGCCAGTCGGAAATCCTGCGCGCCGAGGGTGCCAAGCAGGGCCAGATCCTCCAGGCCGAAGGCCGCAAGGAAGCGGCGTTCCGTGACGCGGAGGCGCGCGAGCGGTCCGCGGAGGCCGAGGCGAAGGCGACACTGGTCGTCTCCGAAGCGATCGCGAAGGGCGACGTCGCCGCGCTGAACTATTTTATCGCCGACAAATATATCAAGGCGTTTGGCCAGTTCGCGGATGCGCCGAACCAGAAGATCATCATGCTGCCGATGGAAGCGACCAGCATGCTCGGCTCGCTCGCCGGCATCGGTGAGATCGCGAAGGCAACGTTCGGCGAGAGTGCTGCATCCGCGGCCGCCGCCGCTCGCCGCACCAGCTCGGTGCCGCCGACCGGCAGCACGCCGCCGGTCCCGCCGCGGCAGGGGTAAGGAATAGCGCATGACCTTCTGCTAGGGTCATGCGCAGGCATCTGGAGGTCGTGTCATGACCAACATGTTCGTATCGCTCGGCAACTGGAACTGGCTGATCTTCGGCTTCATCCTGATGGCGCTGGAGGTGATCGCGCCGGGCGTGTTCCTGTTCTGGCTCGGGCTGGCGGCGTTGCTGGTCGGCCTGATCTCGTTCACGGCCGTCATCTCCTGGCAGATCCAGCTCGTGATGTTCGCGGTGTTCGCGGCCGCCGCCGTGCCGGTGTGGCGCCGGCTCGCCCGGCCGAAACTGGATGAGAGCGCCAGCCCTTTCCTCAACAAGCGTACCGAGGCGCTGCTGGGCCGGGAGTTCACGCTGGAAAAGCCCATCATCGACGGCAACGGCACCGTCCGCATCGGCGACACCGTATGGCGCGTCGCAGGCCCGGATACGCCGGCGGGAACGCGGGTGAAGGTGGTGCAGGTGGATGGCGCCAATCTGACGGTCGCTGCGGCGTAGCCCTCCAGGGGAGGGTAGGAGGAAGCCTACTTCTTCCACCTCTCCGCAAACCGGTGCAGCGGCATGAACGTCTCGCACAGCTCCCGTCCCAGCGCGGTCAGCCCATAGCCGCCTCCTTCCCCCAGCTCCACAAACCCCGCCTCGCGCAGCTCCGTCAGCCGCGCTTGCAGCACCGTCGGTGAGGCCTCATCGCAGGCCGTGCGCAGTGCGCGTGAAGTGAGGGGCTCCTCGCGCAGCTCCCACAATATCCGCAGGGTCCAGCGCCGGCCGAGCAGGTCGAGCAGCGCCATGATTGGCCGGCCGGTGCGCGAGCCGCGGACTTTCCCTGATGCTGCCTGTTTTGCCATCGCATCCCTCTTGCGTCTTGCTACGGATAATGTAGCGTATTGCTACAGTAATTGTAGCAAGGAAGACGCCCATGTCATCCCCAACGCCGCGGATTGCCCCGCTCGATCAGCCTTATCCCCCGGAGATCCAGGCACAGTTCGACCGCATCATGCGTGGCGCGCCGCCGCTGCTGCTATTCCGGGTGATGGCTGGCCACACCCGTGCCTGGGACAAGTTTCGCGCCGGCAGCCTGCTCGATCCCGGGCCGCTGTCGCTGCGCGAACGGGAGATCGTCATCGATCGCACCTGCGCGCTGAACAAATGCGAATATGAATGGGGCGTGCATGTTGCGATCTTCGCCGGACCTGCGAAGCTCACTGAAAAGGAAGTCCGCGCGACTGTCGCACGCGATGCGAATTCCGCCTGCTGGACGCCGGCCGAGCAGGCCTTGATTGCGGCGGTTGAGGCCCTGCATCACCGCGCGACGTTTTCGGACGCCGAATTTGCCATTCTCTCGTCGCATTACGACGAGGCGCAGATCCTGGAGATCATGCTGCTGTGCGGCTTCTATCGCACTGTGTCGTATCTGGCGAACGGGCTGAAGCTGCCGCTGGAGGAGAAGGCGGCGCGGTTTCCGGCGTGAGACTCTCTCTCCCCACAAGCGGGGAGAGGCGAAGAAACTAAGCCACGCCCGCGCGCAGCAGATCGTGCAGGTGCACGATGCCCACCACCTTGTCCGCCTCGGTCACGACCAGCGTCGTGATTTTTCGCGCATTGAGCACCTCGATCATCTCGCTGGCGAGCATCGAGGGGGGCACGGTCTTCGGCTGCTTCGTCATGATGTCGTCGACCGACACTGTCAGCAGGTCAGGCCGCATGTGGCGGCGCAGATCGCCGTCGGTGATGATCCCGACGGCCTCGTTCGCATCGTTGACGATGCAGACGCAGCCAAGACCCTTGGCCGACATTTCCATCACGGCGTCCGACATTTTCGTGCCGAGCGGCTTCACCGGAATCTCCGAGCCGGTGCGCATGTAGTCGCGGACGAATTTGAGCATCGCGCCCAGCTTGCCGCCGGGGTGGAAGTGGGCGAACTCCAGCGCAGTGAAGCCGCGGCCTTCGAGCAGCGCGATCGCGATGGCATCGCCGATCGCGACCTGCATCATGGTCGAGGTGGTCGGCGCCAGATTGTGCGGGCAGGCCTCGCGCGCCTTCGGCAGCTCGATCACGATGTCGGCAGCCTGGCCCAGCGAGGAGGCCGCATTCGACGTCACCGCGATCATCGGGATCGCAAAGCGCGCCGAATAGTTCACCAGCGTCTTCATCTCCGGCTGCTCGCCGGACCAGGACAGCGCCATGATGACGTCGTCGGTGGTGATCATGCCGAGGTCGCCATGGGCGGCTTCAGCGGTGTGAACGAAGAAGGCCGGCGTGCCCGTCGAGGCCAGGGTCGCCGCGATCTTGCGCGCCATGTGGCCGGATTTGCCGAGGCCGGTGACGATGACCCGGCCCTTGGCGTTGCGGATCAGGTCGACCGCCTTGGCAAAGGCCTCGCCCAGCGGGCCGCGCAAGGCGGCCGCGAGCGCGTTGATGCCGCCGCTCTCGGTCTCCAGCGTGCGGAGCGCGGATTCGACTGATGGAGGGGCGGAGCTGGATGATGAGGTCATCAGCGGTTTCGAACTCGGCATGTTCTGGTCCAGGGAGGAGGGGCTTCGGCCCGTTGGGGCCTCCTTAGCATGCCCCGGCACAAGAGGCGACGCGGGCGCCAAAACCCTCAACGGGTCATTAACCATAATTGTTTTAACTCCATTAACGATGGTTCCCGCGAGCCCGCGGAGAGCCGTCAGTGAAGTATCTGATTTCGTTGGAGTTATTCCATCGTGGGGTCGCCTCCAGGTAGGGGCCGGAGCAGTCGCGCGTACGTCTTTCGCGCCGCTTTGCCATGCCTGCTGCTGACGGCGCTGGAAAACGCACCCGCGGCCGCCCAGAGCGTCACGCCCGATCTGTTCAATCCCAACCGCGGCGGCTTCGTTTCGCCCGATACGCTGCCGACGCGCCGCACGGCCGGTGTGCCGCAGGCCCCGTCCGATGCGATCCCGCAGCCGCCGGATCCCAACGACGATCCGCGCAAGAAGAGCGACGCGCCCGCAACGACGCGCGTCGGTCAGGTGCCGACCTACGGCCTGCCCGCCGCCAATGGCGCGAGCAGCTCCGGCTACGACTCGCTCAATCGCAAGCGTCAGCAACCAAAGCTCTATCCCGGCCAGCCGAAGCCAAAGAAGCCCGCGGGGCCAGGCTCGCCGGTGCCTGCAACGCCACCGGTCTCCTCGCTCGGTCCTCCGCGCATTGCGCCGCCGCCGTCGGAGACTGCGAACAAGACGCCATTGCCGCCGGCCATGGCGGGCACCGTGCCCGGCCAGCCGCAGCGCCGCCGCCTCAAGGTCGACGACGATGCCTTCGGCGCGGTCGGCGACTACGCCGGCAGCTTCCTGATCAAGGGCGGGCTCGAGCTCTCCACCGGCTACGACACCAATCCCGCGCGCCTGCAAAAGCCGGTCGGCTCGCCGGCCTATGTCGTCGCGCCCGATCTGCTCGTGCAATCCGACTGGGAGCGTCACGCGCTGGTCGCCGATTTGCGCGGCTCGTTCAACGGCTACACCAACAACATGCCGGCGACCATCGACGGCCTTGCTTCGCCGTCGCCGGTCGAGATCAACCGCCCCGATTTCACCGGCCATGTCGACGGCCGCTTCGATGTCGATCGCGATCTCAAGCTGACCTCGCAATTCCGGCTGCGGCTCGCCACCGACAATCCCGGCAGCCCGAACGTGCAGGCCGGCCTGCAGAAATATCCCATCTACGCCACCTATGGCGGCACCTTCGGCTTCGACCAGACGTTCAACCGCTTCCAGGTCGCGGCCGGCGCGACCATCGATCGCACCGCCTATACGGATTCCAAGCTCACCGACGGCTCGACCTTCAGCAATGACGACCGCGACTTCAACCAGTATGGCGGCGTGGGGCGCTTCTCCTATGAGCTGAAGCCGGGCCTCAAGCCGTTCGTCGAGATCGAGGGCGACAACCGCATCCACGACCAGGCCGCCGATCGCAACGGTTATTTGCGCGACTCAACCGGCGGCTACGCCAAGGTCGGCTCGTCCTTCGAGTTCACCCGCATCCTCACCGGTGAAATCTCGATCGGCTATTCCGCCCGCAACTATGTCGACCCGCGCCTCAGCCAGCTCTCGGGCTTCCTGACCACGGGCTCGCTGATCTGGAACGCCAGCGGTCTGACGACGGTGAAATTCAACACCGACACCCAGATCGCGGAAACCACGATTCCCGGCTCCTCCGGCGTGCTGGTGCACACCTACGCCGCCGAAGTCGACCACGACTTCCGCCGCTGGCTCACCGCGATCGGCAAGTTCACCTACGGCACCTACGACTATCAGGGCCAGAATCGCAACGACAAGACCTACTCGATCGAAGGCGACCTGATCTACAAGCTCAACCGCAATGTCTGGATCAAGGGCACGCTGCGTCACGACATCCTGGACTCGAACCAGCCGGGCTCGAGCTCGCAGGGGACTGTGGTGATGCTGGGGGTGAGGTTGCAGAATTAGCGGCGCGTGGCTGAAGTGCGCACAGCGTTACCACGCTCTCCGTCGTCGTCCTGGCGAAAGCCAGGACGACAGAAGATTACCGCGGCAGATCCGTTTTCCCCATCAGGAACGTATCGATCGACCGCGCGCACAGCCGGCCTTCGCGGATGGCCCAGACCACCAGCGACTGGCCGCGGCGCATGTCGCCTGCCGAAAATACGTTCGGGCGCGAGGTCTGGTAGTCCAAGGTGTTGGCCTTGACGTTGCCGCGCGGGTCGAGGTCGACCGCGAGCTGCTTCAACAGGCCCTCGTGCACGGGATGGACGAAACCCATCGCGAGCAGGACGAGCTCGGCGTCGAGCTCGAACTCGGTGCCTTCGATCGGCTTGAACTTGTCGTCGACGCGCACGCAGTGCAGCTTCCTGACCTTGCCGGTCTCGCCGGAAAACTTCTGCGTCAGCACGGCGTATTCGCGGATCGCGCCTTCGGCCTGGCTCGAGGAGGTGCGCATCTTCAGCGGCCAGTTCGGCCAGGTCAGGCCCTTGTTCTCGCGCTCGGGCGGGGCAGGCATGATCTCGAGCTGGGTCACGGAGAGTGCACCCTGGCGCAGCGAGGTGCCGATGCAGTCAGAACCGGTATCGCCGCCGCCGATGACGACGACATGCTTGCCGCCTGCGAGGATCTCCGTCACGCCGTTCAACGGCTCGCTGGAGACGCGGCGGTTCTGCTGCGGCAGGAAGTCCATCGCGTAGTGGATGCCTTCGAACTCGCGGCCGGGGATCGGCAGGTCGCGCGGGGCTTCCGCGCCGCCGGTCAGCGCGATTGCGTCGTACTGGTTGAGCATCTCGCGCGGATCGACATTGCCGTCGACGCCGACATGGCTGTTGTAGTGGAAGGTGACGCCTTCGCCTTCCATCTGCTTGACGCGGCGATCGATGACGCCCTTCTCCATCTTGAAGTCGGGGATGCCGTAGCGAAGCAGCCCGCCGGCTTTGGCGTATTTCTCGAACAGGTGCACGTCGTGGCCGGCGCGGGCGAGCTGCTGCGCACAGGCCATGCCGGCCGGACCCGAGCCGATCACCGCGACTTTCTTGCCGGTCTTGTGGGCTGCGACTTCAGGCTTCAGCCAGCCATTGTCCCAGGCGCGGTCGACGATCGCACATTCGATCGTCTTGATGGTCACGGGGTTGTCGTCGATGTTGAGCGTGCAGGACGCCTCGCATGGCGCCGGGCAAATGCGGCCGGTGAACTCAGGGAAGTTGTTGGTCGAGTGCAGATTGCGCGAGGCTTCTTCCCAATTGCCCTGATAGACGAGGTCGTTGAAATCAGGGATCTGGTTGTTGACCGGGCAGCCGGGCGTGCCAGGGGCGACCGAGCCGGTGCCGTGGCAATAGGGAATGCCGCAATTCATGCAGCGCGCGGCCTGGTCGCGCGTTTCCTTCTCGGTCAAGGGAACGACGAACTCGTTGTAATGCTTCACGCGCTCGGCGACCGGGGTGTACTTGCGGTCATGCCGTTCGATTTCGAGAAAACCCGTGATCTTGCCCATTAAACCCGAAGTCCCTGCCGCTTAAATTCTTTGCTCTCTCTCCCCTCATCCTGAGGAGCGGCGCGCTCTGGCGCCGCGTCTCGAAGGATGGAGGGCCCGGATGGTGACCTCATGGTTCGAGACGCGCTTCGCGCTCCTCACCATGAGGGCTTATGATTACGCCCCGATCGCGATCTTCGGCTCGGCGTCCGCGTTGGCGGCCATTTCGCGCAGGGCGCGCCGGTACTCGACCGGCATCACCTTGCGGAATTTGGGCAGCCATTCCTTCCAATTGGCAAGGATGTCGGCGGCACGCTTGGAGCCGGTCGCTTTCGCGTGGCGTGTGATCAGGACGTGGAGGCGCTCGACGTCCGAGTCGAGCAGGTTCTTGAACACGTCGACCCGGCCGTGCGCCTCAAGGTCGCCTGTTGCGTGATACGTGTCGGCATTGATCATCTCTTCCGACAGCACCGGCTCGAGCTCGACCATCGCCATGTTGCAGAGCTTGTCGAAGTCGCCGGTCTCGTCCAGCACATAGGCGATGCCGCCGGACATGCCGGCCGCGAAGTTGCGCCCGGTCTTGCCGAGCACGACCACGATGCCGCCGGTCATGTATTCGCAGCAATGATCGCCCGCGCCTTCGACGACGGCGACCGCGCCCGAGTTGCGCACGGCGAAGCGTTCGCCGGCGACGCCGCGGAAGTAGCACTCGCCCTGGATGGCGCCGTACATCACGGTGTTGCCGACGATGATGCTTTCTTCCGGCACGATGCCGCTGTTGGCCGGCGGCTTGACGATGATCTTGCCGCCCGAAAGGCCCTTGCCGACATAGTCGTTGCCTTCACCCTCAAGTTCGAAGGTAACGCCGTTGGCGAGCCACGCGCCGAAAGCCTGGCCGGCGGTGCCCTTGAGGCTGACGTGGATCGTGTCCTGCGGCAGGCCGGCATGGCCGTAGATCTTGGCGACCGCGCCCGACAGCATCGCACCCGCCGAACGGTTGGTGCTGTTGATCGCAGCCTCGATCTTCACCGGCGCGCCGCGGTCGAGCGCAGGCTGCGCCTTCTCGATCAGCGAGCGATCGAGCACCGCCTCCAGATGATGGTTCTGGCGCTCGGAGTGATAGATCTTCTGGCCCTTCTCTTCCTTCTGCTTCACGAACAGCTTGGAGAAGTCGAGCCCCTTGGCCTTCCAGTGCGCGACCAGCCTGGTCTGGTCGAGCAGCTGAACCTGGCCGACCATCTCGTTGAAGGTGCGGAAGCCGAGCGAGGCCATGATCTCGCGGACTTCCTCCGCGACGAAGAAGAAGTAGTTGATCACGTGCTCGGGCTGGCCGGTGAAGCGCTTGCGCAGGACGGGATCCTGCGTGGCAACGCCGACCGGGCAGGTGTTGAGATGGCACTTGCGCATCATGATGCAGCCGGCCGCGATCAAGGGGGCGGTGGCGAAGCCGAACTCGTCGGCGCCGAGCAACGCACCGATCACGACGTCACGGCCGGTGCGGAAGCCACCGTCGACCTGGACCACGATGCGGCTGCGCAGCCGCTCGCGCACCAGCGTCTGGTGGGTTTCGGCGAGGCCGATCTCCCACGGCGAGCCAGCGTGCTTGATCGAGGTCAGCGGCGAAGCGCCGGTGCCGCCCTCGAAGCCGGCGATGGTGACATGGTCGGCGCGCGCCTTGGCGACGCCCGCGGCCACCGTGCCGACGCCGATTTCCGAGACGAGCTTGACCGAAACGTCGCCCGCCGGGTTGACGTTCTTGAGGTCGTAGATGAGCTGCGCCAGGTCTTCGATCGAGTAGATGTCGTGGTGCGGCGGCGGCGAGATCAGGCCGACGCCCGGGGTCGAGTGACGCACCTTGGCGATGGTCGCGTCGACCTTGTGGCCGGGCAACTGGCCGCCTTCGCCGGGCTTGGCGCCCTGCGCCATCTTGATCTGCATCATGTCGGAGTTGACGAGATACTCCGTGGTGACGCCGAAGCGGCCCGAGGCGACCTGCTTGATCGCCGAACGCATGCTGTCGCCGTTCGGCAGCGGCTTGAAGCGGTCGGCCTCCTCGCCGCCTTCGCCGGTGTTCGACTTGCCGCCGATCCGGTTCATGGCGATCGCCAATGTCGTGTGCGCCTCGCGCGAGATCGAGCCGAAGCTCATCGCACCTGTCGCGAAACGCTTGACGATGTCCTTGGCCGGCTCGACCTGGTCGATCGGGATCGGCTTGCGCTTCTCTTCCTCGGCGTTCTTGATCCGGAACAGGCCGCGCAGCGTCAAGAGACGCTCCGACTGCTCGTTGAGGATCTTGGCGAAGGCGCGATAACGTTCCAGCGAGTTGCCGCGCGCGGCGTGCTGGAGCAGGCCGACGGACTCAGCGGTCCAGGCATGATCCTCGCCGCGGCTGCGATAGGCATATTCGCCGCCGACATCGAGCGCGGTCTTGTAGACCAGCGCCTCGCCGAACGCGTCGGTGTGGCGGCGCACCGCTTCTTCGGCGATCTCGGCAAGACCCACGCCCTCGACGCGGGTGTGCGTGCCGGCGAAGAATTTTGCGACGAAATCAGCCTTGAGGCCGACCGCGTCAAAAATCTGCGCGCCGCAATAGGATTGGTAGGTCGAGATGCCCATCTTGGACATCACCTTCAGCAGGCCCTTGCCAATCGACTTGATGTAGCGCTTGACGATCTCGTAGTCGTCGAGCGAGCCGGGCAGGCGGTCCTTCATCGCGATGATGGTCTCGAACGCGAGGTACGGGTTGATCGCTTCGGCGCCATAGCCGGCAAGGCAGGCGAAGTGATGCACCTCGCGCGGCTCGCCGGATTCGATGACGAGACCGACCGAAGTGCGCAGGCCGGTGCGGATCAGATGATGATGCACGGAGGCGCAGGCCAGCAGCGACGGAATCGGAACCCGATCGGTGCCGACCATGCGGTCGGACAGGATGATGATGTTGACGCCCTCGCGCACGGCGGCTTCGGCGCGCGCGCAGAGCTCATCCAGCACCTGGTCCATCCCGGCCGCGCCGAGGCCGGCATGGAAGGTGGTGTCGAGCGTGCGCGACTTGAAATGCGTGTCGGCCACATCGGAGATCGAGCGGATCTTTTCCAGGTCCGCATCGGTCAGGATCGGCTGGCGCGCTTCCAGGCGCTTGGTGGTGGCGAGGCCCTGCAGGTCGAACAGGTTCGGCCGCGGTCCGATAATGGAGACGAGGCTCATCACCAACTCCTCGCGGATCGGGTCGATCGGCGGGTTGGTGACCTGCGCGAAGTTCTGCTTGAAGTAGGTGAACAGCGGCTTGGCCTTGTCCGACAGCGCCGAGATCGGCGTGTCGTTGCCCATCGAGCCCGCGGCTTCTTCACCCGTTGCCGCCATCGGCGTCATCAGGATCGCGATGTCTTCCTGGCTGTAGCCGAACGCCTGCTGGCGATCCAAAAGCGACAGGTTCGAGCGCACGCCTGTTGTCGCCACCTTCGGCAGCTCTTCCAGCACGATCTGGGTCCGCTCCAGCCACTCCTTGTAGGGGTGGCTCCTGGCGAGCTCGGCCTTGATCTCGTCGTCAGGAATCAGGCGGCCCTGCTCGAGGTCGACCAGCAGCATCTTGCCGGGCTGCAAGCGCCACTTGGTGATGATCTGGTCCTCGGGGATCGTCAGCACGCCCATTTCGGACGCCATCACGATGCGGTCGTCCTTGGTCACGAGATAGCGCGCTGGCCGCAGGCCGTTGCGGTCGAGCGTGGCGCCGATCTGGCGGCCGTCGGTGAAGGCGATCGCGGCGGGGCCGTCCCACGGCTCCATCAGCGCGGCATGATATTCGTAGAACGCGCGGCGCTTCTCATCCATCAAGGGATTGCCGGCCCACGCCTCCGGAATCATCATCATGACCGCGTGCGGCAGCGAGTAGCCGCCCTGGACCAGGAATTCGAGCGCGTTGTCGAAGCAGGCGGTGTCCGACTGGCCTTCATAAGAGATCGGCCAGAGACGGTTGATGTCCTTGCCGTAGAGCTCGGAGCTCACCGAGGCCTGGCGCGCGGCCATCCAGTTGGTGTTGCCGCGCAGCGTGTTGATCTCGCCGTTATGCGCGATCATGCGATAGGGATGCGCCAGCGACCAGGCCGGGAAGGTGTTGGTCGAGAAGCGCTGGTGAACGAGCGCGAGCGCGCTCTCGAAATCCTTCTCGTGCAAATCGGGATAGTACTTGCCGAGCTGGTCGGCCAGGAACATGCCCTTGTAGATCACGGTGCGGCAGGACATCGAGCAGGGGTAATAGCCCGCAAGCCCGCGGTCGCGGCGCTGGTAGATCGCCTGCGAGATCGACTTGCGCAGGATGTAGAGCCGGCGCTCGAACTCGTCCTCGGTCTTGGCGGTGCCGTTGCGGCCGATGAACACCTGCATGCAGGCGGGCTCGGTCGGCTTCACGGTGACGCCGAGCGAGGAATTGTCGGTCGGCACGTCGCGCCAGCCGAGCAGGGTCAGGCCCTCTTCCTTGATCTGGTCGGCGATGATGCTCTTGATGACGTTGCGCCAGGCGGTGTCGCGCGGCATGAACAGCGCGCCGATGGCGTATTCGCCGGGCGCCGGCAGCTCGAACTTGTTCTCCTTGGCCTTGCGGCTGAAGAAGGCGTGCGGGATCTGCACCAGGATGCCGGCGCCGTCACCGGCGCGCGGGTCGGCGCCGACAGCGCCGCGATGCTCGAGGTTGCAGAGGATGCTAAGCGCGTCCGCAACGATCTCGTGCGACTTCTTGCCCTTGATGTTGGCGATGAAGCCGACGCCGCAGGAGTCTTTCTCAAGGCTCGGATCGTAGAGGCCTTCGGCCGGCGGGCGCGAATTGTGTTCCTGAATCGGATCGGTCGTTTTCGAGGCGACCGTCGCCGACAGCTCTTCTGCCACGATGTTTGCGCTCTCGAATTGCGACCCGCTCATTGTTCCAATCCTCTCCATGCGGCAAGCTGCCTCACCGCCATCTTCGGCGCACCTTGGGCGTTCCGCGGCACCCGCCTCTGGGTCACCGCTCGTCCGCTGCGAGCCGCATTTTCTTAAATTCAGGCCAAGGCGTTCTTCGTCCCCGAGAACGGCTTTTCCTGTTGCCTTATGGCGCTCGAAAGCACCGACTTTCGTTGCAATCCCTATGCCGGAACCGCAAGCAAAATTGAGACAGTCTTCCTGTCCTAACCGCCACCTTGCCAAATTTTTGTCTATCACACAAGCGCGCGGAAGTCCCGATTCCCGATATGTCAATCAATCGCTTTCCGAAAGTTGCGCGGCCGCGGTTTTGAAGCAAACGCGCCCCGATCCGGCCCAAGCGCCGCCGAAATCCCGGATGAAGCTTCGGATCAACCCTTCGAAAGACGCGCCACGCCGCAAGAAGCGAAAGAGTGCTGACCATTCGGGGGCCTGACAGGAGCGTGTCGACCATGAAGTTTTTCACAGGATGTGTGGCCGCTGCCACGCTGGCGCTGGCTGCAACCGCTGCCCAGGCACAGGTTCCCGCGAGCGGCATTTCGGGTGGGGCCTTTGTCGCTGTGTCCGATTTCGACGGGCCCTACGCGCCACCGGTCGCGGCGCCACCGCCGCGCTATGGATACGGCTATGGCTATGAGGAGCGCGGCCCGACGCCGGCCTTGCTGCCGGCCACCGAAGTCTATGCGGTCCTGCGCGACAACGGCTTCTCGCCGCTCGGCATCCCGCGCCTGCGCGGCGCCGTCTACACCATCGCGGTGATCGACCGCCGCGGCGACGACGGCCGGCTCGTGATCGACGCCCGCGATGGCCGGATTATCCGCTTCATGCCGGCCGCGGACGCTTATGGCATGGCCCCAGCGGATGAGGAGCCGCAGGTTGCGCCTTACCGGCCGCAAAGTGCGCTGCCGCCGCCGACCATGGTCCGCGGTTTCCCGCCGCGTCCGCCAGCCTCGATTCCGCATGTTGCAAGCCGGACTGTTCCGATGCCGAAGGCGGCTCCGCAGCGTGTCGAGACGCCGGTGGCGGCCGCCAAGCCCGCTGAGCAGACTGCTGCCGTGCAGGCGAAGCCAGCCGAGACCGCGCCACAGGCAGCCGCATCAACCGTCGGCCAGGCCAAGCCGGCTCCGACGATCCTGCCGACGCAGGAGATGCCGGCTGCGCAGGGCCTGGATTAGCGACGCACGTTTTGACGCGATAGCGCCAACCACACCCACACCGTCGTCCCTGCGAACGCAGGGACCCATACCGCGTGATCCATCGGTGGGGATGAAGTGTGAGTACCGGACCTCTAGTCTTCGTCAAATCACTCCCTGTGGCTATGGGTCCCCGCGTTCGCGGGGACGACAGCTGCAATCGTGGTGACAACCGAGCAAAACAAAAGGCGCCTGAAATCCTCAGGCGCCTTTTGCATCCCGGCGACCGCCGCTCAACTCCGCGGATACCCCGCGGCATCAAGGATCAAATTCGCCACGTCCTTCGGATGCGAGACCAGCGAAAGGTGTCCGGCGTCGAGCTCGATGGTGGTCGCGTTCATGCGCTTGGCGAGGAAGCGTTCGAAGTCGGGATTGATGGTGCCGTCATTCTTCGACACCGCGTACCAGTTCGGCTTCGTGTGCCAGGCGGCCTCGGTGGTGCGGCCGGCGAAGATCGAGGCGGCGGTCGGCCATTGCACAGCGTAGAGCTCCTTGGCACGTTCCGGCGCGACGCCATTGGCGAAATATTTCAGGAAGGCGTCTTCCGACAGCTTGGTGTAGCCATCACGCTCGACGATACCGGCACGCGCAGGTCCCGTCGGAAACTGCTTCGACAGCGCGACGAAATCCTCGTTCGCATCGGGGGCGCGTGCGGCAATGTAGACGAGGCCGGTGACCTTCGGATCGGTGCCGACCTGGCTGATCACGGTGCCGCCCCAGGAATGCGCAACCAGCACGGTCGGTCCATCCTGTTCGGCCAGCACGCGCTTGGTCGCCTCGACCGACTCGGCGAGCGAGCCGAGAGGGTTCTGCACGGCGGTGACGTTGAGGCCGGCCGCCTGGAGGATCGGGATCACCTCCGACCAGCTCGACCCGTCGGCCCATGCGCCATGCACCAGCACGACGTTTTTGGCCTTCACCGTCTGCGAGGTCTGGGCGTGAGCGAGGCTGATGGGTGCCGTCAGCAGGCTCGCGGCGACGAAAAGGCTGCGCCAGAAAGTCATGATCATTCTCCGTTTTGTTTTGGCTCGGTACACGAGATACGGAGTATTGGACGGCAGCGTTACCTCAGCTCACCGGCCCGTGATGCTGGGCGAGCGTTCAATCGGGCAATTCCGCAAAAATGTCCTCGTCTGGCGAAAGCCGGGCGACGATGGGGAGCGGGGGGAACGACAAAAACGCCCCGGGGCACCGGGGCGTTTTCTCAACCTGAAAGTTGAGGCAAGCTTAGGCGGCGACCGAGCTCTCGATCACCTGGGCCTTGGCAGCGCCGGTGTTGATCGCGATCTGGCGCGGCTTCTTGGCTTCGGGAATCTCGCGAACGAGGTCGACATGAAGCAAGCCGTTCTCGAGCGAGGCGTCCTTCACCTGCACGAAGTCGGCAAGCTGGAAGGCGCGCTCGAAGGCGCGCGCGGCGATGCCGCGATAGAGCACCTCGGCTTTCGAGTTCTCATTGGCGACCTTCTCGCCCTTGATCGTCAGCGTATTTTCCTTCGCGACGATGGAGAGCTCGTCCTTCGAGAAGCCCGAGACCGCGACGGTGATGCGGTAGGTGTTCTCGCCGGTACGCTCGATATTGTAGGGGGGATAACCGGGGCTGCCGTCAGAGCCTGCCTGGTCGAGCAGGTTGAAGAGGCGGTCGAAGCCGACGGTGGAACGATAAAACGGGGTCAGATCGTAGGTACGCATGGTCAAGTCCTCCATTGAGCGACTGTTTTCGGTAACCCGCCCGCCAATCGGGCCGGGCTTTCGTCTGTGTGCAGCCTGATGTTCCGGTTCCGAAACACTGGTAGCGGCCTGCACCATGGTGATATGGGTTCAAGGAAATGGCGTTCAAGAGGGCGGTATCGGCGCCTTTTCGGCGCTTCCGCCCCTTGATTTGCAGCATTTGGCGCCCAAGCACTTCCAATCATGACGCTGGTCTCGATCCCGTCCAATCCCGTTCCCGAAGATGTCGTCAGCGGCACCATCAAGACCCCTGATGGCGTCGAACTGCGCTTCGCGCGCTGGGCGCCGCCGGCGAACCGCAAGGGCACGGTCTGCGTCTTCACCGGGCGCAGCGAGCAGATTGAGAAATATTTCGAGACGGTGCGGGACTTGCGCGACCGCGGGTTTGCGGTGGCGATGGTCGACTGGCGCGGGCAAGGCCATTCGGCGCGCCGCCTGCGCGATCCGCGCAAAGGTTATGTGCGCAATTTCGCCGATTACGAGATCGATGTCGAAGCCTTCGTGCAGCAGGTGGTGCTGCCGGATTGCCCGCCGCCATACTTCGCGCTGGCTCATTCCATGGGCGGCGCGGTGCTGCTGCGCCTCGCCCATTCAGGCAAGCGCTGGTTCGACCGCATGGTGCTGTCGGCGCCGATGATCGACCTGCCCGGTCGCGCCACCTCGTTTCCGGTGCGGGCGCTGTTGAAGACGATGCGCATGATGGGGCGTGGCGGCGCCTACGTTCCCGGCGGCAGCGACCAACTCACCGGGCTGTCGCCCTTCATCAACAATCCGCTGACCAGCGATCCCGTGCGTTATGCGCGCAACGTTGCGATCCTGGAGGAAGACCCGACGCTGGGTCTGGCATCGCCGACGGTGGCCTGGGCCGATACCGCCTTCCGCGCCATGCACACCTTCAAGGGCGTCAACTACCCGTCGGAGATCCGTCAGCCGATCCTGATGCTGGCGGCCTCCAACGACACGGTTGTCTCCACGGCCGCGATCGAGGAGTTCGCCTACCATTTGCGTGCCGGCTCGCATCTGGTGATCGCCGGCTCCAAGCACGAGATTCTCCAGGAGCAGGACCGCTATCGCTCCCAGTTCTGGGCCGCGTTCGACGCGTTCGTGCCGGGCACGCCGCTGTTCGGGTGAGAAGGCCCAGACCATCCTGGGCCTGATTGCTCCACAAACTCCGTCATGCCCGGGACAAGCCCGGCCATGACGACTAGGCGCTACAGCGTCTTCAGATACTCGATCAGGTCCTTGCGCTCCTCGTCCTCGAGCAGGCGGCCGACGACGCCGTCCTTGTGCGGCGGTCCCTTACCCTCGAACGAGTGGCCGAGATTGCTGTTGCCGTACTGCTCGGTGCCGTCAGCGGCGCGCGTCGAGAAGCGCGACTGCCCTGTCTTGCAGCTCTCGCCGTCACTGACCGCGAAGCCGACCTGCTTCGGATCATAGTCGCGACCACCGCCCATGCAGAACGATTTGGGGCGCTCGGCCGCCGGGCTCAGCATCCAGTAGAGCGAGGGCACCGATCCGTTGTGCAGGTAAGGCGCGGTGGCCCAGACGCCGTTGAGCGGGCGCGCGCGATACCAGGGCGGCGGCTCCGGCTTGTCGGGCGGCTGCGGACCTGGATCGGGGCAATTCTTGCGCTTGCCCCACCAGGCATCCTGCTCCTCCCAACTGATATTGGCGTCCTTCATCGCCTTGCGGCTGACGATGTCGACGAGCACCATCAGGCCGAGCGAATACGGCATGTCGGTCGACGAGACCTCAGGCAGCTTGCAGTCCCACCACTTGTTGAGATTCTGCGTGGGATCGAGCTTGAGAAAGCCCGGCACCTGAACCGTTCGCGTCGTTAGCACGCTCGCCTGAGCGGGGTCGGTCCCCATGCCTTTGACGCCTTTCTGCACCTCGTTCAGGAATTTGTCCTTGCCGATCGTCTCCCAGCGGTCCGAGGACCAGATGCTCTTCTCAGGAAATTCGGTGTCGAACGCGGGATCGTTGACCGGACCGAGATGGCATTCGACGCAGATTTGCGCGTAAAGCTTGCGGCCGCGTTTGACGCGGTCCTCATCGATCTTCCACGCTGCGTCGCCGAAGATATCCGACGGCCATTTCGGCGACGTCAGTCCTGACAGCTGCTTTTTCGGATAGGGCGCGGACCCCTTCAAGAGATCCTCGATCCAGTTCAGGTTTCTGATGTCCATCGACGAGCGGAACAGCGTGCCCTCTGGCGCATTGGCGGACAGATTGAGCAGCGCGGTCACGCCGAGCGCTTCGCCGGCATTGCGGATCAGCGGCTGTTCGATCGACGCGTCATATTGCGCGAATTTGAGCCAGGGCACGGTCCAGATCGGCGGGAAGCTGACCGGCGCGTCCTTGGCATGCAGATTCTTCTCGAAGCCGCTGAGGCCGCTGAGCGTCATGTCCTGCGCGAAGACCTGGTTGCCGATGCGGTTGAGCGCGTCGAGGCGGCCGTAACCTTCCTCGGTGTCCTGCTGCTGCTCGTCCTGCTTGGTCTTCTCGTTGGGCCTCTTCTTGCCCGCGATGGTCTTGTCGTAGGTGGATTCCCAGTCTTTCAGGAACGTGCCGATCGCGCTCAGCTTCTGCTTCAGCGCGTCGCGATCCGCGTCGCTGGCGGAGGCGCCGAGCACACGGTCGGCGAAGCGCGTGAAGCGACCCGGCACGAGCAGCGTGTAGGCGATCGACAGGCCGGTCGTAATCTCGAGCTTTCTGAGATCGGTCATCGCCGGGCCGCCGTCGAAGCGGATGTCGATGCCTTTGTAGTGGATCTGGCCGGTGTGGCAGGCGGCACAAGTCAAGCCGATCCGGTCCTCGCCGACCTTGCCGGTCGCCGGATCAGGCACGCCGGTCATGCGCGCAAAGCCGACGGGCAGGCCGTCGACGTTTTCGGCCTGTGCGCCCCAGTCGACCGGCGGATCCCAAAGCCGCGCGGGCACTGGCTTCGTCTTGTCGTAGACATTGGCGTAGCCGAAGCGGCGCAGCGTGGCCTCGTCGGTGTTGATCGTCTGCGGGCTCGGGATGAAGCCGAACCGCTGCAGATGGTCGCTGTCGTGCAGCATTCCGGGCTTCGCGAAGAAATGCAGCCGCGGCTGCTCCAGCGCCATGAACCAGCTATAGGGCACCGGAAAGGTCGCAGTGCCCTGGCTCGCATGATGAAACCAGTGCCGGTCCTCCAGCGCCCAGTTCTGCTCGAGCCAGTACGCGGCCCGGGGCTCGACAAGCTTCGGCAATGGCGGGGCCACCAGCTGGCCGATGACATGGGGCAGCATCGGCTGGAATTGATCGGGAAAGCGCAGCGCCACGATGCCAAAGACGAGCAGCGCTGCGACAAGCCCGCTGGCCGCACGCAGGATGAGCGAGGGCGGGGTGACCGGCTGGCTGAGCATCCGCTGGGTGATGCGATCAGGGAATTTGCGCTCGTTGAACAATGTCCTCACCTCGGCTACGCTGAGATAGCGGTCATCACCTTGGCCCTTGCCCATGATCTTGAGCAGGACCGGCCATTCGAACTTCATCAGGAGCGGGTAGTACCAGCGCGCTTGATTGCCGGCGCGCTTGAGATTGTCGTCCATGAAGGCCTGGATCTGCGAGGCGTTGAGTCCGGTCTCGCTGCCGCCATCGGGATCGTCATAGTTGCTGCCGAAACCGGCGAGCCGTGCGATCTCGTCCTCGTTGACCTTGCCGTCGACGCCGAGGATGCGCGAGCCGGCACCGAGCTTGTCGAGTGGACCGCCGCGCAAGCCGTTGAGCTGCGCGCCCCAGAAGATGCTCTGCAGGATGTGGCAGGCGCCATTGGCGATCAGCGCGACGCCGCGGACCTGGATGCGGGCCGAAATCTTCCTCAGCCCGGTCTCGCCGCTTGCATTGGCGATGGTTTGCGACAGCGTCCGCAGCGGCACGGTGCCGCCATCGACAAAACCTTCGCCGACGAGGCCACGCAGGAACGGGCAGGGATTGTTTGGAGAGACGTCGATTGAAGGATCAAAGGGCTTCTTGCGGAAGTCATCCATCGGCAAAGTCCTGAAACAAACGACCTGAAACAAGCGAAACGCGAAAGCGGCCGCGCCGATCAAGCGCGGAAAGTCCTAACAAACAGACAGCGGACGCGGCGCAACTATACTACTTCAGGGTGTGATGAAGTGTGGCTGAATTCACGCGGGTGTCAATAATGCCGCGGCGAGGCCGCAGCGCACGCGTGTCGGAATCCCGCTGTCAGGATTCGGCGGCGCGCCTGACGTCGCTCTGGACCAGAGTGAGCTTGCTGGCAGGGACGCCCGCCTTCAACAGCCCGTCGCGGTAATGCGCGATGTCTTCGGGCCGCTTCCAGTGAAAATTCCGCAGATGGCGGTCGACATTCAAGGTCGGGTAATTGCTCATCAGCACGCCGGTCGCCTCGGCAGCCTCGGCGGTGCGGCCCAACTGCGCAAGCGCCGCGGCGCGGATCGCCAAAGCCTGCATGTGGTTCGGGTTGACGTAAAGCTGCTCGCGCGCCCACGACAGGGTCGCGTCATACTGGCGCAGCAGATAGTGGCTGAAGGCGTTCAGCGCGGCCCATTGATAGCGCGGGTCGCTGTTGTCGCGCTGGGCGGCCATCGAGAACAGCTCGATCGCCTGGCGGTGCTCGCCGATGGTGAAATGGCAGATGCCGAGCACGCCGCGCGCGCCCATGTCGTAGGGATTGAGGGCGACGGCGCGCTTGGCGGCGTCCATCGCCGCCTCGTCATGGCCTTCCATCGCATGCGCCCAGGACAGGATCGAGAACGCAAAGGACGAACGCGGGTCGAGCCGCACGCTGGTCTCGGCAAGCCGCATCGCCTCCGCCCACATCTCGCGGGTGCCCTTGACCCAGCCGAACTGGATGCTCTGGATCTGGATCGTGGCGAGATAGGCATGCGCGATCGACAGTTTCGGATCGAGCGCGATGGCCTCCCGGAACCGCGCGACAGCGGTGCCGAGATCTTCCTTGGTCTGCCGGTAATAATGCGACAGGCCTTTCAGGAAGCGGTCCCAGGCCGTGACGTCGTTGGTCGGGCGCGCGGGCGCGGAGGCCTCGGCCCGGACGATCTCGGTGGCGATGGCCGCGGACAGGTTGGTAGTGATCTCGTCCTGCATGGCGAAGAGGTCGCCGATGTCGCGGTCGTATCGGCCGGTCCAGAGCTGCTCGCCGGTCTCGGGCGCGATCAGCTCGGCGGTGACGCGGATCTTGGCGCCGGCGCGCCGCACCGAGCCCTGGATCAGATAGGTGGCGTCGATCTCGCGTGCGATCACGCGGGTGCTGACATTGTTGCCCTTGTAGGGGAAGGTCGAGTTGCGGCTCAGCACGCGGTAGAATGATTGCAGCGACAGCGCGTGGATCAGATCCTCGGTCAGGCCGTCGGAGAAATATTCATCCTGGGCGTCGCTGAGATTGGCGAAGGGCAGCACGCCGACGATGGCGGTGCGGTACGATTGCGAGAGCGCCGCCCCTTCCTTCAGATCGGGTGCGAGCGCGGGCGCGCCGTCGGGCGTCCAGGTCCAGACGCCGATGGGATCCTTGATGTTCTTGAAGCGATGGTTGCCGCCATCGACCAGCGGCACGGTCAGGTGCTTGCTCGCTTCGCGATAGGCCTTGGACGAGATCGCGAACCCGCCGGGGCTTGCGACGGATTCGAGGCGGACGGCGATGTTGACGTCGTCGCCGAACACCTCGTCTTCGTCGGCGATGACGTCGCCCATGTGGATGCCGAGCCGGAACTGCATGGTGCGGTCGGCGGGCAGGTGGTGATTGCGCTCCGCCATCAGCACCTGCATCGCGACCGCGGCTTCAGTGGCGCCGACGATGGAGGGGAATTCCAGCAGGAAGCCGTCACCGGTATTTTTGACGACGCGGCCGCCGTGATTGAGAATGATGGGGTGGATCGCGTTGCGATGGGCCTTGAAGGCGGCATGGGTGCCGGCCTCGTCAGTGCCCATCATCCGAGAATAGCCGGCGACATCGGCGCAGACAATGGCGGCCAGACGTCTTTCCATATCCTCGGAGCTCCAAGGGCGAGGCGCTGCCACGGTGTGGCGGTCGGCGCGAATCCCGCATTTCAAGAATCCTGCCCTTATAGAGCAGATGATGCCGAGTGAAAGTATGATCCGCATTGCAGATTCGACGCAAATCCTAACATTTCCGGTGGTGGACGGCGGGGCGCGAACCGACTAAGGCCAGTCCCTTGAGATCGCCCGGCCGGGCGGCGAGGACCTCATGATGCTGGGCATTCACGAAATCTGGCTCTTCGTCCTGTCGGGCGTGCTGCTCAACATTACGCCGGGGCCCGACACGGTCTATGTGATCGGCCGCAGCATGCAGATGGGCTGGCGCAGCGGAGCGGCCGCGGCCTTCGGCATCAGCTGCGGCTGCTTTTTCCACGTGGCAGGTGCGGCGATCGGCCTGTCCGCGCTTTTGATGGCCTCATCCACCGCGTTCTCGATCCTGAAGCTGGTCGGCGCGGCCTATCTGGTCCTGACCGGCCTCCAGATGCTGTGGTCGCGGCCGCAGCTTTTGGCGGTCAAGGACGAGGCCGAGCGGAGCTCGCTGCGGCGGATTTTTCTCCAGGGCGTCCTCACCAACGCGCTCAATCCCAAGGTCGCGCTGTTCTTCCTGGCCTTCCTGCCTCAATTCGTCGCAGCCGATGCGCCCCACAAGCCGCTCGCCTTCCTGACGCTTGGCCTGATCTTCATCTTTACGGGGACGCTGTGGTGCCTGGTGCTGGCGGCGTTCGCGGCCAGGGCCGCTCACCGGCTGCGGCAGTCCGAGGGCGTGATCGCCTGGGTCAACCGTGCCCTGGGTGGCCTCTTCATCTATCTCGGCATCCGCGTCGCCATGCTGCAGACGCGGTAGATCAACGAGCTGTGCGGTTGCCTCGATCGAGGCCGAGCAAGGGATGTTTTCGGGACGAAGTCCGAATCGGACTGGCTTCTCAGGGCAGATGGTAATTCACACCGACGCGGACGATGTTGTCGGTGAATTTCGCGTTCCAGGAATAGACGGTTGCGAAAACCGCGTCAGTGCCGGTCCCGCTTTGCGATCCCAGATCGACATAAAGATATTCGAGCTTCCAGGTCCATCCCTTGCAGTTCGGAAGCATACCTTCGAGTCCGGCCCCTGCCGTCCAGCCCACGTTGACCTTCGAGCCGTTGAAAGCATAGCTGAGGCCGGTCAGGCCTCCCGCAGCCGTACCTGACCCGCTGACCTTCGTTTCGCCGTAAGCGACCCCGGCGGTCGCATACAGCAGCAGCGACGGCTGCAACAGCGCGCCGACCCGCCCTCGCAACGTGCCAAACCAGAGAATCTTGGCATCGATGGACTGATTGAGAGCGCCCGCCACCGTGGTGGCTCCCTCACCGCCGGGAACGAAGCTGAAGGGATCGCTACGGCTGCTGTGAGCTTTTTCGGCGGAGCCCTGCAGGTCCGCCTCCACGCCGAAAACCCAACGGTTGTTGGCCTGCCAGTTGTAGCCGATCTGACCGCCGCCGATCACGCCGTCCGGCTTGGGTGAGAACGGAAATGAGGCCGGCAATCCGAACGCCGTCATTCCGGGGGCGGTGACATCGCCGCGGGCATTGCCCCAGCTGTAGCCGATGTTGCCGCCGACATAGGAGCCGGTCCAAGGATACTCGGCCGCCATCGCGGGGTTCGTCGCGGCGACTGCGCCGAACGCAACGCCAAGCATCCATTGATTCTTCAAAACAACCCCCATGGCGCGTTACGAGGTCCCGAACCCTCGTGGCGCCCCCTCTTCGATCATAGCCCAAGAGAATCGTCCTCGCCACGGGGATAGGACGACGCGGCCGCAGTGGTGCCATATCACCATTCGTTGCCGCTTCAGGGCGCGCTCGGACGACAATGGCGATGACTTAGGCCTTGTCGGCCGGGCCTCGCGGACTCGACGACCGGGCAGGCCTCATCGTCACAAGAGTTCGCAACGATATCCCAGGCGCTTGACGCTCGCGCCCCAATCGATCCTGGCCACAGCCCTGACATCGACCTGGAATTCATCGCCGGCGTGCCGTCTGATCAGCGCCACGACGGCCGCGGTTTCCTCTGGCGTCAGCGAGTCTCGTCCGCCGATTTCGACCACGATCCTGTCGAGAGCGATCTGCCGGATCCGGTACTCGTCGAATTCCGCGATTGCAGTCAATTCCCTGGCCCGCACGTAAAAGGTGGAAACCCGTCCATTGGGGTGTTTGAGCAGCGCTTTGCTGCGCCCTTGGATGTTGGACAGCACCGGACCGTCATGGCCGCACGGGCATCGGTCTGCGAGGGTGGCGATGTCGCCGAGATCGTATCGAATGAAAGGCGTTGCGTAGGAGTGGAGATGCGTCACCAGCACGAGGCCGGTCGTTCCGCTAACTGTCCGGACGGATGCGTCGGGAATGATCTCGACGAGGACGTTGCTCGTCGAGACATGGTAGACACCGGCATTTGCTTGACACTCCAGACCTATCGATCCGACCTCCTCCGAGGAATAGGTCGAACGAACCGGGATGCCGATCGAGGAAAATTTATCCCGCAGTTCGGTGTCGACGGCGCTTGCGCGCGGGTTGAACATCGCCGTACCGGCGCGCTTGAAGAACGTGGGGTCGACAGACTGTAACATCGTTTCGATCAAAGTCGGCTGCGCCAACAGATAGCCGATGGAATCGCGTGCCAGTTCCTCGCACAGCGCCTCCATGTTCGGATTGTAGTATTCGATGTACTTGAAGATGCCCCCTGGAATGAGCGGCCCGAGGCTTCCCAATGGATTGTCGTCGGTCCTGACCGTGAAGCCGTTCTTGCTCGGCGTCAGCACCGGACGGAGCCGCGTGCTGTTCAATCGCAGATCGCGTCCCTCGATGAAATATTGCGCGGCAGCCCTGACCGCATTGTATTCCAGGTTCATTTGCGACAGGAAAAATTGAACCGGCGTGCCGGATGAGCCTGACGTGCCGTGCTTGATCGTCGGAATTCTGTCCAGCGGGGACAACAATGGTCCCTCTGCCTCGACCTGCCTGGTCAGATCGCTGCGGCTGAGAATCGGAAGCTCCGCGAGGGCGGTGTCGCGGATGTCCCCGGAGCCGATCCGTTCCCGCCAGAATGCCGATCTGTGGGCGGCGTGTCGCAACAGATTTCGCAGCTGGCTTTGCTGCCAGTTCTCCCGCGCTGTGCGATTGCCGGTTTCGATGGCGACGAGGTCGAGGATTGCGGCCAGGAAATTCTTGGGCCCCTCGTCGATAAATGTCATGGGCTTTTCGCTGAAGGCCCGGTCGTGGAGCGGAACCTGCGAAAAGTCGAGTTTCATTTGGGCCTCTCGATGATGCGTGGGTTGCCGAACCGTCCTGATTCCGATCTCGGCGACAATGGCATCAGGCTTCGCCGGAAAGCAGCTAGCCGATCTCCTTTACCAGAGCGCTGCCGGCCAGATACAGTCCGAGCAGGATCATTGCGACCAGGAACCAGCGGCGGAACGCGTCCGCCGGCATGCGCTGCCGCACCGACTGGCCGACATACATGCCGGCAAAGGCCATCGCCATGGCCACAGTGCCGGGCACGGCATTCGCCGGCGTCAGCAGGCCGCCGGCAGTGAGATTGAAGGCGAGTGCCAGCGTCGCCGTGGTGAAGAACACGCCGAGCGCCTGCACCAGTTCGTCCTTCTCCATCCCGATCGCCTGCATGAACGGCATCGAGGGGATCACCTGCACGCCGGTCGAGGCCGAGATCACGCCAGTGATGATTCCGACCACGCCGCCGACCCATTTCTCGTTCCCGGGTGCGACGTGGAACTTGAATTTGCTGAGGCCGATGATCGCGTAGATCACCAGCAGCACACCGAGCACCACGGTGCCGTAGCGCGCGTAGGGGCCGGTCAGCGCGCCGGCATTGAGCCAGCAGCCGATCACGGTGCCGATCATCAGCGGCCACAAACGCCTGAGGATGTCGCGCAAGTAGGGGCCGACGAAGGTCTGCCAGATGTTGGTGACGATGGCGGGCACGATCACGATGGCGATCGCGCGGCTCGGCGCCATGTTCACGGCGAGAAGGCCCATCGACACGGTCGGCAGGCCGAGCCCGACGACGCCCTTGACGAATCCGGCGACGAGGAAGACGGCGGCGATGAGAATGAGAAGCGGGTCAATCATGCGAGCCACATTGACCGAAGCCGCGCGCAGGCACAATCTGGAGGTTACGGAGACAGCCTTCGCCAATAACGAAGCCTGATTTTGGAGGAAATCCCGTGCGTTTCGACCTGGTCGATCTCCAACTCTTCATCGCGGTTGCCGACCAGCGCAGCATCACCCGCGGTGCCGAGCGTTCACATCTGGCGCTGGCCTCCGCCAGTGCGCGGATCAAGGGGCTCGAGGATGCGCTCGGCGTTGCCCTGCTCAAGCGCGGGCGCCGCGGCGTGGAACTGACCGCGGCCGGCGAGAGCCTGCTCGATCATGCCAGGCTCGTGATCCACCAGGTCGACGCCATGCGCGGCGATCTCGCCGGCTTTGCCTCTGGCGTGCGTGCCAGCGTGCATTTCCTTGCCAACACCTCCGGCCTGTCGGAGCATCTGCCGAAGGCGCTGGCCGGTTTCCTGCGCGAGCATCGCGACGTCGCCATCGACATCGAGGAGCGCGAGAGCACCGACATCGCGGCCGCGATCACGGCCGGTGCTGCCGATCTCGGCTTTGCCGCCGAGCACGCGCTGCCCGATCATATCGAGCGTTTCGTGTTCAGCGAGGACCGCCTGACGCTGGTGACATCCCGACGTGGTCCCTTCGCCGGCCGCCGCCAGATTGATTTCCAGGAGGCGCGGACTTGCGAGTTCGTTGGCCTGACCAGCGCCACCGCGCTGCAGATGCATATTTCAAAGCATGCCGCGCGGCTCGGCATGCGCCCGCATTTCCGTGCGCGGCTGCGCGATTTCGATGCGATCTGCCAGTTGGTCTCAGCCGATGTCGGCGTGGCCCTGGTGCCTGAAGCCGCAGCCCGCCGCTGCGCCAAGTTGATGCCGCTCGCCATCGTCCGCCTGCGCGATACCTGGGCCAACCGGAGGCTCGTGATCTGCGCGCGAAGTTTCAAGGCGCTGCCACGGCCGGCCAAGATGCTGGTGGAGCATTTGCGGGCAGAGGCGGTGTGAAGGGGGCTTTTACCCTCCCCTGGAGGGGGAGGGTCGATCGCGCGTTGCGCGAGCGGGGTGGGGTGATCTCTCCACACGGGCACCGTTCGAGGTGGAGAGACCGTCACCCCACCCCATCTCACATTTCGCTACGCTCAATGTGAGCCGACCCTCCCCCTCCAGGGGAGGGTAAGAAAGAACGCCTACTTCGCCGTCTCCACCCCGGCGTCCTTGATCACTTTCGCCCATTTCGCGGTCTCGTCCGCGATGAAGGCGCGAAAATGCTCCGGCTCGTCGCCAACAAGCGTTGCGCCTTGTTGCGCGAGCTTGTCCTTCACCGCCGGATCGGCCATGGCCTTGGTCGCGAGGTTATGAAGCGCGGTGACGATCTCCCTCGGTGTGCCCTTGGGCGCGACCATGCCGTACCAGTTCTCGATGCGCAGATCGGGAAAGCCGGCTTCCTTCGTGGTCGGCACCTCGGGCGCGGTCGGCGCGCGCTCCACCGAACCGACCGCAATCGGTTTCAGCGCGCCGGCCCTGACCTGCGGCAGCAGCACCGGGAGATCGAGGAATGTCATCTGGACCTGCTGACCCAGGAGATCATTCACGGCCGGAGCCGCGCCGCGATACGGCACGTGCACGATATCGATCCTGGCGGTCAGCTTGAACAATTCGCCGGCCAGATGCGGCAGGCTGCCGGGGCCGGACGAGGCGAAGTTGAGTTTTCCCGGCTGCGCTTTCGCAAGCGCGATCAATTCGCCGATGTCCTTGGCCGGCACGTTCGTCGCGACGACAAGCATCTCCGGCACGGTCGCCACCAGCGTCACCGGCGTGAGATCATTGAGCGTGTCGTAGGCGACCTTCTCCATGCTCGGGCTGATCGCGAGCGCGCCGGCCGAGGAGATCGCGATGGTGTAGCCGTCGGGTGCGGCCTTGGCGACGGCATCAGTACCGAGCACGCCGCCCTGGCCGCCGCGGTTGTCGATCAGCACGGGCTGACCCGATAGTTCCGACATCCGCTGGCCAATCACGCGCGCGATGATGTCGTTGGGGCCGCCCGCCGGGAACGGCACGATCAGCTTGATCGGTTTTGCTGGAAAGTTTTGGGCGGAGGCGAAGGTCGGTAGCAGAAGCAAAATGGCGAGCAGGAGCGAGCGGCTTCTTTTCATGCAGGCTCCTTGTGCCGCCTATCCGTTGAGCAGTTTCAGCGCTTCTTCGTGCACGCGTGCGTCGCCGGCGGCGACGATGCGACCGCCGCCCTGGGCCGGCTTGCCTTCCCAGGTGGTGACGACGCCGCCGGCGCCGGTCACGATCGGGATCAGGGCCGCGATGTCGTAGGGTTTCAACTCGGTCTCGACCACGAGATCGACATGGCCGGCCGCCAGCATGCAATAGGAGTAGCAATCGCCTCCATAGCGCGACAGGCGTGCGCCCTGTTCGATCCGGCCGAAAATGGCGCGGTCGCGCTCGTTCATGAGCAAGGGAGACGTGGTGTAGGTGGTCGCCTCCGACAGCGAGGCGCAGCGGCGGACCTGGAGCCGGCGCTCACTGGTGGGGCCTTTATAACTGGCCGAGCCGTTGTCGCCGGAAAAGCGCTCGCCGATGAACGGCTGATGCATCATGCCATAAACAGGCGTGCCCTTGTGAAGCAGCGCGATCAGCGTGCCCCAGATCGGAAAGCCGCCGATGAAGGACTTCGTGCCGTCAATGGGGTCGAGCACCCAGACATAGTCGGCGTCCTCGCGCTCATTGCCGAATTCCTCGCCGACGATGCCGTGCTGGGGGAAGCTGGCCTTGATCAGCCGCCGCATCACCGCTTCAGCAGCGCGGTCGGCCTCCGTGACCGGATCGAAATCCTTGGTCTTGCTCTTGTCGTCGATCGACAGCGAGGTGCGGAAGAACGGCAGGATGGTCTCGCCGGAAGCAGTGGCGAGCCGTCCGATGAAGGCTGAGAAGTCGATCACCGTCACGGCGCATCCTCAAAACGAAAGTTGGCTGAAGCTCGCATCTGCCTAGCTCAATTCGCCCCTCGCGTGCAGCGCTGTCTTGATTTGCACCCTGGTATTTTGGATCCGGTTACTGGCGGACCAGGTGAGCGACGTGGGTGAGCGACGTGGCGAGCCATATGCTGGCCAAATATCGATCACGAAGTTGAAAACTTAGTTCCGAGGTTGCCTCGTTCGTATGCAAATGACTATCAACCCATTGAATTTCCTTATCAAAGAAACTGAATCTGGGTTTCTCTGGGAGCAAATGAGCCATGTGTTTTTGCATGGGAAACCGCTCAAAAGCCCTTGCACTTTGTGCGGCGCGGCCGCATATTGTTGCGGTGCGGTAGCGCTTCTCGCGTTACCGCTGCCCTCCTTGGGCGTTTCCTCCCTAGACTTGGGCCGCTTGCGTCATTCGCGAGCGGCCCTTTTTTCTTGCGTCGCCTGTCTTCAGTTTAGCGCGCGATTGATTGCAAAACGAAAACGCGTCCGCACCCATCGCAGATAAGTTTTTCGAAATCCGTCTATTCCGCAGCGGCCTGGTACGGGCCGAGATCGCCGAAGGGGATGGTGGTCGCCAGCACGTCGGCGAGAACGCCGAGGTCGCTCGCGACTTGCGCGAAGCGCGGGCCGCGTTCGCGGCGGCGCTCGTCCATGTAGATCGCGCGGTTGAATTCGAGCTGCACGGCATGCAGGCCGCTGGCGGGATTGCCGTAATGCTCGGTGATGAAACCGCCGGCATAGGGCTTGTTGCGGCCGATCGAATAACCGAGCCCGCTCATGGTTTCCTCGACCCGGTCAGGCAGCAGCGGCGTGCAGCTCGTGCCGTAGCGGTCGCCGATCACGACGTCGGGCCGGCGCGGCTCGTCCCTGCTGACGCCGACCGAGGGCATCGAGTGGCAGTCGACCAGCACCACGGTGCCGAACATCTGGTGCACCTTGTTGATCAGCCGGCGCAGCGCGCGATGGTAGGGCTTGTACAGCGTCTCGATCCTGGCCAGCGCGTCGTCGACCGCGATGCGGTCGCGATAGATCTCCTGGCCGTCGCCGACCACGCGCGGAATCGTGCCTAATCCGCCGGCGACCCGCATCGAACGGGTGTTGGCAAAGCTCGGCAGCCGGCCGGTGAACATGCGAGGGTCGAGCTCATAGGGCTCGCGGTTGACGTCGACATAGGAGCGGGGAAAATTCACCCGCACGGTCGGAAAGCCGCGCGCGCTCAAATGGCCGATCAGCTCGTCCACGAAGGAATCTTCCGACCGCCGCAATTGCACCAGGTCGATGCGCGAGGCGCTCAGGAATTCATCCGGATAGGTCGAGCCGGAATGGGGCGAGTTGAAGATGACAGGCGCGCGCCATTGGGCGGGCTCCGTGATCTCGAAGGCTGGCGACACCTCGCCGTCAAACCGGGTCATCTTCTCAGGCTTCGTCCCTTCACGCCGTCAGGTATGGCGCCGCGCGATCCAGCATGGTCCAGATCGAGTGATTCGGCCGGTCGAGCGGCTCTTATGTGTCGTCATTGTCCGGAATCGCAACCATTCTGCCAAGCGAAAAGATGTGATTGGCGCTGGAACACGTCTTAACCGTGCGAGCAGGGAGGCGGGGATCAGTCGTTGCGGCAGAATTGATTCGGAGCCGATTCCGGTTCACAACACCCCTCGCAGCGCGAGCCCTGAGGGTTAAGATTTTCACCCCAAATTTACCCTCTGTCGGGCTTAGTGACCTCTGCACATCCTCTGGGGATCGACGTTCCTGCCATGCCAAAAATCCTGCTCGCCGAAGACGACAACGACATGCGCCGTTTCCTGGTCAAGGCGCTGGAAAACGCCGGTTTTCAGGTCTCGTCCCATGACAATGGCATGGCCGCCTATCAGCGGCTCAGGGAAGAGCCGTTCGAGATGCTGCTCACCGACATCGTGATGCCGGAGATGGACGGTATCGAGCTGGCCCGCCGGGCCTCGGAACTCGACCCCGATATCAAGATCATGTTCATCACCGGCTTCGCCGCGGTCGCCCTGAACTCGGATTCGGACGCTCCCAAGAATGCCAAGGTGCTGTCGAAACCCGTTCACCTGCGCGAATTGGTGAGCGAAGTGAACAAGATGCTGGCGGCCTAAATCGGCCAGCTTCGGTCCTTGCGCAGGGTCCGCTGAGCCGTTATAGGGACCCCCACCCAACGCAGGTGGACTATTCGGGCGCGTAGCTCAGCGGGAGAGCACTACCTTGACATGGTAGGGGTCACAGGTTCGATCCCTGTCGTGCCCACCACCAACTCTCTGTTTTCTCAGCGTTTCTGGGATCACCCTCGCCCCGATCGCTTGCAAATCCTTCCTCGTCAACAGTACGTCAACAGCAAATAGCGGCCTGTTGCAGTGTTGCTGGATCAGTGCAATCACGCAATCGGTGGCCAGGGCGACATCGGCGAGCATTTCTGGATCGTCTGACTCGTAATTCGCCGTTGTGCGCGAGCCGTCGCGCACAACGTGCCCCATCCACAACGAGCGCTGCTCGCGCGGCACATTCCGGAACAGCTTCTTTATTTGGTCGGCCATGAAATGGCGCAGGCTGTACTGCGAAAATCCCATCAGTCCGATCTCTGTGCCGATACGCCGAAAGGCGCGCTTCACGGTTGCGACGCGCTTGCCCTTGTACACGATCAGTCCAAGCTCGGGAGGGGTCCGATTCTCCGCAAGGGCGGCCGCTCGCCGAGCCTCATCTTCTTTGTTCCAGACTGGTAGCCAGCCGGCGAGGCACCCGGTGAGCGGCTGGCGGGGCCGGCGCTTCTTCGTAGGTACCCAACCGATCGGAGCGAGATCAATGACGCCCCCGTTCCAATCAACCTGACTTGCCGGATCGAAATCGATGATGGCTTGCGGTCGCGCCCACGTGCACAGACTCATTATCGCGAAACGGAACAGATGGGGTGTCTTGAGCGAATCCAGCACGGCGGCCATCTGCTCGATCGATAGTGTCGCCGGTCGCGGCCGACGTGCCGGGATTTTGAGTTCAGCGGCGATTGCCTCACGTTTCCACACAATTTTCGGTGCGTGGCTCATCAGCGCCGTCTCGACCTTGTTGCCGACGGCATCCAATCTGATTTTGGTTACGCAGGCATCGTTGAATGCGGATCTCATCACATTGAGCAACCGTTCGATGTAGCCCGCGGAATGCTGGTGTTTTTCGACGCACCATTTGGCCAGCTCAAGCTGTTGGGCAGGCGTCCAGAATGCGACGGGGGCATCGATCTTGCTTTTGCTGGCGAGATAGTCCGTGAACAGCTCCACTGCTCGCTCGGCCGCATCCTCTGATGCAATGTGTGGGCCGCGCTCGTCGAGATATGCCTTCAACGCGGCCACACTGAGGACCCGGTCGGGGCCGGGTGGTCCTACCCGGTGTGCGCTGCTGGGAGCGGACGCGACGAGCGCCGCGAGCTTGACTTTAGCCTCTTCGAAATCTGTTGTCTTAAGACTTCGGCGGCGGACTTGGCGAGTTCCGGGGTCATATCGGCAAGCATACCAGAAGCCGAGATGCTCTGGATGGGGACGCTCGAGATAGTAGCCGCCAAGCTCGAATCTCCACTGCTGCTGAGTGTCTGATGGTGAGGCGCCCCGCTGTTTATCTGCTGGCATTCCGACTTCCTAAGATATGTACGGTCGATATAGTTCTGCACCTGCTCCGGCGTGTAGCGAGGCCCGCCGCCCTTCTTTCGGAAACCGTAGAACTCGATCCCGGGCGGGTTCGCTCGACGGGCGCGTCGCAGCTCGGCCTTTGTGAGCATGGGCCAGCGGCTGAGCACCTCATCTTCGGACAAGAAATTCGCCGGATCAATGACACTCATCGAAAATCTCTCTCTCGGCCAATCAAGCAATAAGCCCGGGCGAATCATCATGGTCGCAGAGGGCTGACCCGAGGAGAACAAGCTATTGCTCCGGTCGTCGAATCGGCGGCTTTGTCGCGCAAATAGGTGCGCTGACCTGAGTGCAGTTGGGCTCGACACCGCCTGCAATTGCCGCCAACAGACTCATAACCTGAAGGTCATAGGTTCAAATCCTATCCCCGCAACCAACGCTTCCCTAGACTCTAGGGGGCGGCAGCCCTCTCAGAAGTCTGGAGTAGGGCGGCGAGTTGGCCGTAAATCTCGATCTTCACGGGCTTGTACCGACCCTGTGGATGAATAGCGATCTTCTCGACGACCTCCCGAATGGCCTCGTTCGCTGACAAGCGGCTGTCCTCGTCTGCATCGGCAGAGCATTTTTCAGATCTCTTATCTTGTCGCGGTAGGCGTTCGCCGCATTCGGGTGCAGTTCCACCGCGGGCGGAACGACCTCGGCGATGTCAGCCCCGATCTGGTCGCGCTCGGCCTCCACGGCCGCCAGCCGCAGGCGCGGGGCGCGGCTGGGACTATCGCCCAACAGGGCATCGACCGCCTTTGAGATGGCGCCGTTGACGTGGCCTAGTCGCTCCTCCAGGTCGGCGTCGCCGGTGGGCTGTCGAGCTGTTCAGCTCACGGGACATCCGCTGATATTCGCGGACGTACTCGGCAATCAGCTCGGGCGTCGCCAGCTGTTCTTCGATCCCCTTCAAGACCAGGGCTTCAACCGCCTTACGCGATACCGTGCGCCGGTTCTCACAAAGGCCAGTCTCTGTCGTCTCCGAGATCCCGTGCTTGTGAGCCAAGTCCGCCGTCTTCGCACAGGCTTCATGCTCCTTCAGGACCGCTATGATCTGCTCTTCCGCGAACCGCTTTCGCTGCATCTGTGCATCTGTCCGCCCTTCGTCAGGGCCGACTCTAACTCGGTCTGGAGGAATTTCCTAGGGGCAGGTCAACGACACAAAAGTGCCGATCCTGGCGAAGGGCAAGACAATCCAGGGACACATCTGGACCTATGTCCACGACGACCGGCCGTTTGGCGGCCGGGCGCGGCCAGCGGCGTTGTATTATGCCTCGCGCGACCGGCGGCACGAACATCCCGTGCGGCACCTCAAGGCGTTCAGCGGCATCCTGCAGGCGGATGGCTACAACGCGTTGTACGATCCCTCGCGCGCGGTGGGACCGATCACATCGGCGCTGTGTTGGGCCCATGCCAGGAGGCAGTTCTTCGAACTTGCGGACATCGCCGCCAATGCAAGGCGAGGCAAGAATGCTGGAGCAATCTCGCCGATCGCGCTGGAAGCAGTCAGGCGCATTGACGCCCTGTTCGAGATCGAACGCGGCATCAACGGCCTTGCCGCCATGAGCGGCTGTGCATCCGTCAAGAGCAGAGCGCGCCGCTCCAGGAGGTTCTGGAAGCCTGGTTGCGCGAACAACGTGGCCGCTTGTCGCGCTCGGCCTCGGTCGCCGAGCCGATCGACTACATGCTCAAGCGATGGGATCGGTTCGCACAGTTCATCAACGATGGCCGGATCTGCCTGACCAACAACGCTGCGGAACGAGCCTTGCGCGGATTTGCGATTCGGCTTCGCGTGCGGCCTTCCAGTTCCAGGCCAGAAGTTCGTGAAGCTGGTCGGTCTTCGTGGCGCCGCTCACCATGCGATCGAGAACGTCGACGAGATACGCCTCGGGGTCGAGGCCATTCAATTTCGCTGTGTTAAGAAGCGAAGCGAGTATCGCCTAGTTCTAAAGCCCCCGGCTTTGCCTGGGGATACTTACTCAATGGTTCGATGTACGTGTCGTAGAGGACACAGGCTATCGCCTTAGAGGCAACAACAATAACTACCGATTGGACGACGTGATTATCGGCGTGCGTCTAGCCAATGGCTGTATCGTCGATCTCGCCAACGGCAAGGCTGGCCGTGGGTGAAAACCGGATATCCATTGACGTAATGAATCGGCCGTGATTCGATTCGCGGCACTGGCCGCTACAGGCCAGGCAAGCGGCCCGCACAGATGCAGCAACACCTGCGCGAGCCTAACCCTCAACATGGAGATAGCCATGTCTCAGGCTGATTCTGCCTATACCACGAGTCGTTTAATCTTTCCTGCCGGCCCGGCCGTTCGGCGCCGGCAGTTCGTCACCGGCAGCGCCGCCATCCTGGCCGGGGTCATCACTCCCTCACGGGCTGAAAGTGTTGGCGTTTCGACCGCGCCCGACCCGGTCCTTGATGCCATCGAGGGCCACCGCCGAGTCTTTGAGGAACTGGGGCGCCTGCTCGCCGAGCAGGATGCTGCCGAGCGCGAGCTGCGCCGTGCGCCGTGCGGCAGGCGGGCCGAGCTGGAGGCCAAGTTAAGTGGCCTCTGCGAGGCTGAAGGCGCACTCGGTCGGGCTGAGATGAAGGCCTCGCGTCAACTCGCCGGCATCGTGCCGGGAAGCCTCAAAGGAGCGTCCGCTGTGTTAAAGTACGTGCGCGAGTGTTACGAAGTTGGCCAGTACGCCCTTTACGAGGACGATGGCTACCGGCTGCTGCTGCTCTCGACTGAACGCGCGATTTGTGCGGCCGTTGGTCTCGCTATTCCGCATCGTGGTGTTGATCCTCGATAACGATTGCGCGCCTTCCTACGAGCGGGATGTGGAAACGAAGTCCTGGTCGAACCGCTAAGACACCGCCAGACGAATGCGGTGGGAACGGATATCTCCGACCTACGACCATCGTGCCACATCTCGGCTCCACAAAAGGCCGAAGAACAAGATCGACGTGAGGGCGATCCGGGTGGACCTGGACATGACGCAGGAAGAGTTCGCAGGTCGCTGCGGATTCAGCGTCAATACGCTGTGCCATTGGGAACAAGGCTCGCGACAGCCGGAAGGGCCGACACGCGCTTATCTTCTCGCGATCGAGCGCGCCCCGAAGGCAGTGCAGAAGGCTTTGCAGGCCGTGTGATGCGTTCGACATCTACGACAAAGCTGATGGCTGTAAAGAGATATCGCTCCAATGTGCTTGGCCTTCGTCTTGAACAGGATGCTGGAGGGCCGCGATGGTGCGCCCGTCCGTGCGTCCATCGCGGCAGAACCTGCCGCATGTCGCCCGTAAGCGCCGGCGCCTCATCGTAGGGCGGGTCTACGTGCAACGGAGCAATGCAATCAAAGGCAGTAAAATAGAGGCGTCTCTAGTACGTGCAATCCCGCCATGTATGCGGCTTTTTTGCATCGGTTACGACGAAAAATGAATATCTTTTGGCAAGCACCTCGACACTTGCCAAGACCGGTGTTCTGCTGGTTCCCAACTAGTACCTCTGCACAGAGGTTTTGACTCTTTGTTTTTTCGTCGGTTTAGCCGGGACTTTTGGATAGGCGCGGCCGAGTTTGGCCCTGGCCTTCTCGGTCGTAAACATCCAGTTGATTCTGGCGCGCTCGGCGTTGCGGCGTTTTTCCCAGGCTGCGGTCTCTCTGACGAGACGAGCATGGCTGTCGATCCGTCGGTCGAGGCACTGCTGCGAGAGGA
>NZ_JARXWB010000033.1 GCF_029892425.1 Bradyrhizobium sp. BR13661
AAGGTGATTTGATCGAAGTCTGCCAGGCGAATAGCCGGGGTTACAGCGCCGTAACTCGAAGGATGCTGCAGCTCACGCGAACAGCTTGTCGATGTCGTCCTGGGAAATCGCCACGCCCGGCCGCTTCGGGCCCTCCATCAAGTTCGGTGCATCTGGAACAGCAAGCTCGGCGGCCATCCGCGCCAGCTCCTCCTTTCCCCACATCCGGACCAGCCTGTTGATGTGGTCCTCCATGAACTGCAGCGACTTGACGACTCGCGTGATCCGCTGCCCTGTGAGGTCCTGAAACGCGCAGGCCTCGAACACGTTGTTCGTGCTATCGACGATCTCGCCGCATACCGCTGCGACTGTCGGCGCATCGACGCCCTGCAACTTCGCGACGCTGGCGACGATCGCCTCCATGTTTTCGAGGATCGCGTTCCCGGCTGTCTCCGTATTCTCGACAATCGCGTCGAGAGTGTCTGTCATCGTGGCGAAACTGCCTTTGCTGTTGCCTTGAAGAGCGGCGAATTCCCGCCGCATGCTGCTAATGTGGCCGAACATCTCGACCAAATGGGTTTTCAACACCCTCTCTTCTTGCGGCGTAATCATCAGAAATCCCCGACGGTGGCGATTTGCCCTTTGTGTGCCACAGCAATCTATGGCGGTTTCGAAAGGAAGCTTCGAATGAGTGGGCGCATTTTCGTGCTCTCAACTTTCGCGCGCCACCAAACCAAGCGATCGTTAAATAAGCAGCAAGACCGACACCCCTACGAAAGATATTCTCGTCTTTTCTCATTGGTTCGACTGCGGTACGGCGCCAGGGCTGGCCAGCGGCTCTGCGGTCCGTGAACCAAACGGCTGGCGGTGGCGAATCATCTCACAATCGCATGCGCCCCAAACAACTCGCCGGTGCCCTTTAGCTCTCCGGCCCCGCAACCGTAGCCGGCGCCGTCAGCGGCGCACCGCCAACCGACACGGGTCCAATCGAAACCGGCGCGTTCGACTTCGGCTGCCGGGACATCCGCTTGCGCATCAACAGCCGATCGCGCGCGCTCAGTCTCGGGATCGACGAGGTGAATTCCGACGACATTGCATTTTGCAGCGAGTCGATCTTCGCGATCAGCGTCGAGAGCTGCGGCGAGATCTTCTTCACGTCGCCCCGTTCTTCCGTGATGCTCTGTCGGAGCGACAGGAGCGTCGTCGAATCCTGCTGACGCATAGCCGTGTTCTGCTGCAAGGAGGAATTGATCTCCTGCAGCGCGGCCTGCTGCTGCTGCTGGGCCGACTGGATCTCTTTCAAGGCAGCAACAACCGGATCCGGTTTCGGCGCGGGCTCTTCCTGGCGCGGAAACAGCGCGGCCAAGTTGCTCAAGCTGCTGAGGTCTGGCGAGGGAAGATCATACGGCGAGGTGTAGATGGCCGCGGCGCCATTGATCGCCAGGGCACACACGGCAAACGCGAGAACCGATTTCCCGCTGGAGCGCTTGAGTGGTGCTGGTGTTTCCAGAGCTTCAGGTTCGGCCGGAGTGTCGGAGGCTGCGGCTGCAAGGGCTGCGGCGTCGAGGTGCTCGGCAAAGCCCAGCGTTTCGGATGTCGTGGTCATGCGCATTGACCTCATGAGCGAGCAAAAGGAGGCCGTCGCCGGAACGTCGTCACGACGCCTCCCTTACGCAGCACTCACTTACACAACTGCCTAAAATTGTCGGTGTTCTGGATTAATTCCACGTTAGCGGCGCGGCCGCCTGGAACCCCGGCCAACTACGGAACCGCGTCACTTCAGCGCGATCACGATCGTGCTGAGATTGGCGGCCAGCTCCAGGCCCGCCTTGGGGCCTCGCAGCGTGATGGTGACGCCCTTCTCGTTGCGGAGCTGGACGCCGTTGACGCCGCCGACCAGCGCAAAGCCGCCGCCGACGGAGCTGTAGGTGCCGGCGAAGTCGCCCACCTCATTGATGTCAGAGGCCCAGCCGTCGAGCCGGCCGACCGTGGCGCCGGCGGTGATGCCGAAGCTGAGGCCGGTGATCCTGAACGGATAGGTCTTGCCGCGATAGGTCAGCAGGCCGCGACCGGCACCTCCGCCGACCAGCAAGCCGGCCTTGACGATCCTGACCCGGACCTGGCCAGCGGCCTGCGCGAAGGACGGTGTCGCTGACGCGGCGAGCCCCACCGCCAGCAGGAGCATCGCGATCAGGCGGGAGATGCGCGCGCGCCGGTCAGGGTTTCGCGGCATCGACCTTCTTCCAGGTCTCGTCAGGATCGAACAGCGTGGTGCGCTCGGCGATGAACTCCGTCCGCTTGCCGAGATCCTTCTGGTAGACGGTGCCGGCATGATTGACCAGGAAGGTCATCACGCCGGAATTGCCGTATTCGGCGGGCCAGGCGATCAGCGCGAAGCCGCCGATCATCTTGCCCTTGACGACATAGTTGAGCGTACCGCCAGGCGCATCCCGACCCTGCCCCTTGAGGATGTGGAAGTAATAGCCGTGATAGGGTGTCGGCCCGACATCGGCCGCCTCATAGCCTTCCTTCGAGGCCCGGGCCGCCAGCGCGCCGAGCGGGCTCGGGTCGCTGTCGTCACGCCAGAACAGGCCGTCCTTCTTGCCGGGCGAGGAGACAAAGCGCTGGGCATAGACGCCGACGCCCTCGCCGCGATCCTTGTCGGCATATTCGTTCTGCGCGTCGACATAAGCCAGCGCCGTCTGGATCGCATCGAGCTCATTGCGGCCGATGCGGCGACGAAGCACCTCGATCCGCCCTTCGTCGGTGTCGAACTCCCAGCCGGTCCTGGTGTTGACCATCGGGATCGGGAACGGGAAGTCGTCCGGCCCCAGCATCAAGGTCGCGGTCTTGTTGCCCTCGACCTTGATGCCGTGCTTGGCGTCGTACATGGACGAGAAGCGCGCCCGGATGTCCTTGTCGGCGACCTCGTCGCCCGAGGAGACGATGTCTTCGGCGGCCCGCCCGAGCACCTTCAGGACGTCTTTCGGACCAGCCTTGACCGCCGCGGCGAGCGCAGCGGCGGCATCCTCCGGCGACTTGTAGGATTCCTGCGCGCGCGACGGCGAAGCGAACAGCGCGAGCGCGACGATGCCAGGCAGGATCGCGCGATGGAACGATTTCATGCAGATCATGGCATCACCTCCGCAGGGATCTTCGCGCCGCCGGCGAGCCAGTCGCGGTAGGTGCGGAATGTCAGCCCAAGCTTCTCGTAGTAGACGCGCAAGTACCCGTCGCTGCCGCGGGTCACCGCGTCAGGCATCACCTGCGCGACCTCCTGCGCCATCACGCCGACATAGGCCCTCTCGCTGCCGATGTAGCTGAAGCGATAATAGCCGAGGCCGTTGGAGAGATGGCCGAGCAAGACGATATCGTGCTTCAACGCGATATCGGAGCGCCGGCCACCGCCGCCGCCGCCGCCGCGACCTCCTCCGCCGCCTCCGCCACGCGCGGCCATGCCACCACCGCCGCCACGACCGGCCATCGCCGCTCCGCCGCCGCCGCCACGCGGCATGCTTCCCATGCTCTCCCGTCCGCGCGCCGAGGCTGCGGCCGCCGACCGGCCGGAGGAGACGTTCATCGCGCCGCCGCGATTGTCGCCACCGCCACGGTTGGCGGCAGCGCCGCCGCCGGCGCGGTTGGCAGCCTTGGCGCGGTCGCCACCGCCCTTGTTGCCTCCCTTGGCACGATCACCGGCGCCAGCGCGATCACCGCCACCGGGCCGATCACTCGTCCCCGCGCTCGGACGATCGCCACGATTACCTGCACCGGCGCGATCACCGGGGCCGCCACGATCGCCTGCACGATCGCCTGTACGATCTCCTGCACGGTCTCCCGGGCCGCCCTGACTGGGACGCAGCACCTGGTTGCCGTCACGACCGCGGAAGTCCATCCGATCCGATGCGCCGGCCCTGACATTGTTGTTGCCGAAGCGGTTCTGAACGTTGGTGTTGTTGTAGCGCACCCCGCCGCGATGCGCCGGATTGTGCTGCCAGCCGCCATTGATGTTGGTGGTGCGATGATTGACGTAGACGTTGCGGTTACCCCAGTTGCAGCCACCGCCCCAGTAATTGCCCCAGCGCCCGATCGCCCAGGCGGTGCCGAACGCGATGCCGGCCGCGACCACGCCCGCGCCGATATAGGACGGATAGCCCCAATAATACGGCGGATATTCCGCATAGGGCCAGGTGCCGTAGACCGTCGCCGGATCGTAATACGGCACGTACATCGTCTCAGGATCAGCCTGCTGAATGACGACGACCTGCTTGCCTTCCTGGGACTGCACGCTGACCTTCTGCTGCTTGGTGGTGACCAGCTTCTTGTTGTCATAGGCCTTGTTGCGCAGGCGCTGGATTGCATCCATCACGTCGGGCTGCTGCGCGAGGAACGCATCGCCGAGCTTCTGGGTCCATTCGAGCTTGTCGCTCATCATGGCGAGAACATCGGCCGTGCTGGCGAGCGCCTTGACGCTATCGTCCCAGCTCTGCTTGTCGACCTGCGTCCTCAGCGCGTCGCCCTTCAAGCTCTTGTTGTCCTTCAGCCAGCGGTCGGCCTGCACCACTTCGAGCGGATAGGTTGAAGCTGCGAGCACGTTGGCCAGGAGCTCGTCCGGATAGAGCGCGATCGGCGCGACCAGCGCCTCGAGCTGCTCGGGCTTCAGGAGTTCGGCGGCCGGCGCAGGAGGCGCGGCCGGCTGCGCCTGCGTGCCCGGAGCCGCCGGCGTCGTGGCCTGAGCCATTGCAGCGGCGGGGACCGCCACCACGAGCGCGAGCGCCATCAGGATCTTGCCGCAGCGAAACATCACGACCTCCACAAAGCTTTCCGGCCGCGACCATCGGGCCGGGGAACAAGCGTTTGTTGATCGAGATCAACGAAATCGCACCGCCCCGCTATTGCGATGCGAGGGCCGACGCAACCAGCTCACCAGCGCAACAGCGGCAGCCGGATGGTGAACCGTGCCCCACCCGCCGGCTGGTTGGTCGCGCTGATCGTGCCCTGATGGGCCTCGACGATGGTTTTCGCGATCGCAAGCCCCATGCCCATGCCCTGCTGCTTGGTCGTGAAGAAGGGATCGAACAGGTTGGCGAGATCAGAAGCCGCCAATCCCGGACCGGTATCGACGACGTTGACCTCTGCCTCGCGGCCGGCCCGCACGGTCCAGACGCTGATCTCGCGTTTTGCAGTGTTCGCATCCGAGATCGCGTCCATTGCGTTCATGATCAGGTTGAGAACCACCTGTTGAAGCTGGACCGGATCGCCCTTGACGTGGAGATCGACCAGCACGGGCGTGTAGACCAGCGCGATCCCGCGTCCCTCGGCAACGGCCGCAACCAGACCGATCGCCTCCCGCACCGTATCGTTGAGTTCGATGTCCGTGGTCTCGAACGGCGTCTTCTTCAGGACGCTGCGCAAGCGGCGGATCACCTCGCTCGCGCGGAGATCGTCGCGCCTGATGTCGGCAAGGATATGCTGGAGCTCCTCGATGTCAGGTGACGCGCCCTTGAGCATCAGCTCGGCGGTCTCGGTGTTGGTCAGAATGGAGCCGAGCGGCTGGTTCAGCTCATGGGCAATCGACGTCGTCATTTCGCCGACGGCCGAATAGCGATTGACGTGGGCGAGCTCGGCGAGGCGCTGACGGGACTCGACCTCGGCGAGCCGGCGGCGGCGACGCTCCTGCAGCAGTCCACTGATCAGACCCGCCTGCACGAGGATGATCGCGGCAATCAGCAGCATCTGCCAGCGGTAGCTTTGCCAGATGCTCGGCTCGCGAAACAGAACCTCGCTGCCCGGTGGCAACCGGCTCTCGCTGATGCGCCAGCGCTGCAGTTCCCGCCAGTCATATTTCGGCGCCGCGAATCCAATCGGCTGGTATTGGATGCTGGACGGTTTCTCCCCGCGGAAGATGCGGATGGCGGCATCGATGGTCTTCCGGGTCGTCTCCGCCGTCGAATGCATCGGGCCGCCGACAGAGCTGCCGCCGAAGAACGCCTCCTGGTAGGAAAAAATCGGCGCGTTCGCGACCGCGTGCAGGCTGCGCAGCGCGATGTCGCCCTCATGAACGATCCCCGCCGCATCGACCGACATCATGCCCCAGAACAGCACGGTGTGCGGCGGAAGCTTCGCCGCGCGATTCAGGATCTCATCGAACGACAGGTCCGAGTACCAGATCATCGCGAGGCGGTCGCCGAGCGGTTTGAGTTCACGAGCCACCTCGTCGATCCAGAATTTCTCCAGCGGCGAGGCGCCGATCACCATGGCGACCGTCTTGGTATCCGGCATCAGCCGGAGAATGTTTTGAAAGGCCGCCAGGAAATCGTTGCGAACCGAGACGACGACGTCGTTGTCGGTGAGATCATGACGGTTCACCAGCCGCTCCTCGACGACGGTCATGACCGTCGGGGCATCTGGAAAGAGCTTGCTTCGGTATCGCTGCACGAAGCGCGCCGCCGGAGCGCCGATGCTGATGACCAGGTCGGGCAGCGAGCCCTGATAGAGCGAGGCGAGATATTCGACGAAAGGCGCTTCTGGACCGGGATTATTGAAGCGCGCCGTCAGCAGCGTGTGCTGTTGGATGTCGAGCGGCCAGGGCGACTGCCGCTCGAGCTCGGCCTTGATGCTGCGCGCATATTCGCTCCACGGGCGGAATTCCCGACCGAAGGAATACAGGATGAGCACGCGCTTGGCCTCGGTGCGCGCCACCGCGCCCGGCTCGGCGGCGCGAGCCTGGCCGAACAGGACGAACGTGGCCAGCACGATGGAAAAGCAAAGGAGCGCGGCTGCGTTCAGCCACGGCCTGACCGACGCAATGGTCACGCGCCCGCTCATCCACCTCCCCGGCGACTTCAAACGGCCGCTCTCCATTGGCAATTCTAGCGGGAATTGCGTGGCACCGACAGCCCGCAGACCGGCACTATTGCCCCTGGTTGGGCTGACAGCGTTGATAGCGGATCGGTGAAACCAATCTGGCTGCCCTTGCGCTCGAAGACTCTTGGACAGTTGTTCGCATCGGTTGCCCATGCGCCGTTGAGTTCAATGACCGCTCAACACCAGCGTCTTGATGGGCATCAGCAAGGCCTGGATGCGCAGCAGCAGCGCATGTACGAGACCGACGCCATCGACCACATGGAGCGCAATCGCCCGCCCGGTGCCGGTCGTCGCCGCAGCAATCTCCTCGTGGTTGCTGGTATAGGCGTTGACGATGCAGCTGCTGCCCGGCGTCACGCCGTCGAGCCCATTCTTGTAGAGGGGTTCGAGGAACACCAGGATCGTGCCGGGTTTGGGCGCGTTGTCGGCCTCGACCAGTTGCTGGCCACCCTGGAACTGTCCGGCCGCGATATAGTCCTGCACGGTCGTGACAACCATGGGAATGATCACCCACGGCTTCGAGATGCAGGCGGCCTCCGCGACCATGCCTACTTTCAACACCCCAGCCTCGATCTGGCCGAAACCCGCCTGCAGAGACTTTCTGCCGGCGCCATCCGGGATGAGCACGCCCGCAGGCCGAAGCAGTTGATTGACCACGTCACCAGTGCGGAGCAGGAATTGTTCCACCCGGCCGTCAACGCCGGCGCGGATGATCGTCTGGTCCAGAAGCACCTGCGCCTCCGCCAACGCGGCCTCGGCGCTGGCCTTCTGCGCCGGAAGCGAGGTCGAAACCTGTAGCGCCGCCGCCTGTCTTGCGGCGGTCGCCGCATCGATGCCGGATTGGCGCTGATCCACCAGGACCAGGAGCTTGTCGATGTCACGCTGTGCGACGATGCCGGGATTGCGGCGCTGAAGCTCGCTCTTGACGTCGAGTTCGTCCTTCGCCTGTTGATAGTTCGCTTTGGCCTCGCCGATCTGGGCCTCGGCCTTGACGATATCAGCCTGCGCGGTCTGCAAAGCGGCGTCGATTTCGGCGATCTTGCGCTTGGCGGTTTCGACCGCGGCCTCCTGCTTTGCACTGTCGAGCCGGAACAGCACGTCACCCTTCTTCACCGCCGCGCTGAAACCCACGTTCACCTCGGCCACACGGCCGGCCACGCCCACGGGCGCGATGGGTACCGTACGGAAATACAGAGTCGCCGCGTCCGTCGCCGGATGGAAATAGAAGATCATGGTGATCAGCGAGATCGTCAGCATGAGGCAGCCGGTGATGCCCCAGCGCAGCTCGTACCAGACCGAGTAGAACGTGATCTCCTTGCCGAAGCGCTTGCCCTGGGCATAGCGGCGATAGAGGTAATCGGGCACGATCGTGAGGAGCGAGCAGAACATCAGCTCAAACATGGCTGGGCTCCTTCTTGGCGGGCTCCTGCATGCCCGCCGGTGCAGGCTCAGGACCGGCCTCTACCGGCTCGCCCTCCTGTCCCGGTGTCGCGTCCGCGATCTTCTCGACGGAATCGGCGATGCTGCGCAGCGGCGTTCCGAAATCGGGGATGTCGACCAGCGCAAGCAGGAGGCCTGCGATCCAGAAGATGTGCATGTGCGTGAACAGCGAGATCAGGCCGAGCACGGCCACGAACTCGAATTGCAGTTTCTGCGACTTGTGAGCCATCCGCTCCGGTAGGCTGTGCAGCTTCCAATAGAGCGTGCCGACCCACAGCAGGGTGCCGATCAGGAAGATCCCCATCACCACCATCAGCGTGTCGGTCCCGCTTCCGGGCGCGAGATAGAACGGCAGATGGTGCGGGGCCATCGGATTGAGCTGATCGTTCAAATGTCTCTCCCGGCAAAACGTGCACTGGCGACACTGTGTTCAGGCAGCTTCCCCATTTGCTTGATTTGAATCAAGGGAATGTTCCTCGCCGGACCTAGCGTTTTATGAATGCTGTTTGAATCATCAGAGGAGCCGCAGCCATGTCCGGGCTTGACGAACTCATCCCCAGTGCCACGCAGATCCGAAAAGAGGCAGCCCTCAAGGAGGCCGAGAAGGCGGAAGAGTATGTCCGTCTCGCCGCGGCCGCGGAGGCCGAGAAGCGCGCGCTGATCGAGCGCCTGGGCAAGCCCTCCGGCAAGAGCGAGGAGGAGAAGATCAAGCTCGCGGCGAGCGTGATCCAGCGTGCCGTGCGAAACGGCCTGACCGAAGTGATGGTCTATCGCTTTCCCAACTCGCTCTGCACCGACAAGGGACGCGCCATCAACCAGATGGAAAAGGGCTGGGAGACCACGCTGACAGGCATCCCCAAGGAGATCTTCCAGCTTTGGGCGGACTACCTTCAGCCGCGAGGTTATCGCATCGCCTACCAGATCATCGATTTCCCCGGTGGCATGCCCGGCGACATCGGTGTGACCATCTCCTGGGACGAGTGAAATTCGGACCGGGTGACAGCACAACAGCGAAAGGACAGGCATGGCCAAGGACCCGCCCTCGGAGAAAATGAAGCGCAAGGCCTACGAAAAGGAGCTCGAAAAGCTCCAGGTCGAGCTGTGTCACCTCCAGGAATGGGTCAAGGCCCAGAAGCTGAAGGTCATCATCATCTTCGAGGGCCGTGACGCCGCCGGCAAGGGCGGGACCATCAAGGCCTTGACCGAAAAGGTCAGCCCGCGCGTGTTCCGTGTGTGCGCCCTGCCCGCCCCCTCCGACCGGCAAAAATCCCAGCTGTTCATGCAGCGCTATATCGAGCAGTTCCCGGCATCCGGCGAGATCGTGATCTTCGACCGCAGCTGGTATAATCGCGCCGGCGTCGAATATGTCATGGGCTTCTGCTCGCGCGACGAGCACAAGCGCTTTCTCGAATTGTGCCCTCTGGTCGAGAAATTCGCCGTCGACGCCGGCATCATGCTGATCAAGCTTTGGCTCGAGGTCGGGATGGAGGAGCAGGAGCTTCGCTTCAAGGCGCGGATCGAGGATCCGCTGCGGCAGTGGAAGCTGAGTCCGATGGATACGGAGTCATTCGGCCGCTGGTACGACTACTCCCGCGCGCGCGACATGATGTTCGAGGCAACCGACACCAAACATGCGCCGTGGCGACTGATCCGCTCCGACGACAAGCGGCGCGCACGCCTCAACGTCATCTCGCATATCCTGCAAAGGATTCCCTACAAGAAGATCAAGCGCGAGAAGGTCAAGCTGCCGCCGCGGTCGCACAAGGGACGCTACAACGACCAAGCCAGCCTGCGCGGACGGAACTTCGTCGAAGAGCGATATTGACGCGCACGATCCTCATATGAAAACGGGCTGCAGTGATGCAGCCCGTTGTCAGCCTCATCCCGGCCTATTTCAGCTTGATCGTCACTCCGCCGACCGCAGCCGACACTTCCGCACCGACCTTCGGTCCGGTGAGCTGAAGGATCACACCATTGCCGTTCTGGAGCTGCACGGCGCCGGCGCCGGCAGCAACCGCACCGCCGGCTCCACCAGCGGCGTAGGATCCCTCGATCGAGGCCGGTCCCTTCATATTGTAGGCATGACCAACGAATTTGGTCGTCGAGGCGCCGATCGTGAAGCCGACGCTCATTCCTGATACCGTGAACGGATATTTGTGCCCCCGGTAGACCAGCACACCCTCCCCGCCGCCGACGCCGACGATGAAGCCGCCCTTGGTAAAGACGACGGCGACCTGTCCGGTGTCGGCACGCGAAGGCGTGCTGACACCGGCAACGATCGCAAGCGAAGCGACCAGGGCAGCTCCGACAGTCAATTTTCTCATAGCGTTCTTCCCCTCTGTTTACTGCGCCAGCAGCATTGCGAAGTAGCCGAAGATCGTGAGCAGGATGCCCGAGACGGCATAGCCGACCGGGAATCCGATCCAGGGCACGGAACTCTGGATCTCGACCGCCGCCTCACGGCACGGGCCGGAATGCGACCGTGCGCCGGCGACGCCACCCATCAGCACCGCCGGGTTGATCTTGAAGACGTGGAAGCCGATCGCCCAGACGATGAACGGCGGAATCGTGCAGGCAATGAAGCCCACGATGAAGATCTTCAGGGCAAGCGCACCCGTGAGCTGCGACAGCAGGCCCGCGCCCGCATTGACGCCGACGATGGCGACGAACACGACGAGGCCGAGATCCTCGAGCACGTTACGGGCCGCGTTCGGCGTGTTGCCGAAGAACCGCAGCCGCGACACGATCGAGGACACGATCACGCCTGACAACAGCAGACCACCGGCGTTGCCAAGGCCCACCCTGGCACCGAAGGCCGGGAAGTCGACCATGCCGATCAGGAAGCCGAGGATCATGCCGACCGCCAGCGTCAGCAGGTCGGTCGATGTGTTGGTCCGCGCGATGCGGCCCCACATCTCGCCGAGCTCGTTGACCGCGCCCTTGAGGCCGACCACCGAGACGATGTCCATCCGTTCCAGCTTGGTCTTGAGACCTGCCGGAATCTGCACGCCGCCGCGCTCGACCTTGGTCACCTGCAACTGGCCGGCGATTGCGGTATCGCGGAAAGATTCGAACGTACGCCCGACCATCTCCTTGTTGGTGATGAGGATGTCCGCCTGATCCATGGGAATGCCGAGTGTCTTGGCGTCCGCGACCTCCGGGCCGATCAGGCCCATCTTGTCGGTAAGACTCTCCGTCGAGCCGCCCAGCGCAACGACGTCGCCCTTTTGCAGCACGAAGTCCGGATCGGCGCCCTGCGGCTCGCCGTTGCGTCCGACGTTGACGATCCGGTATTCCGGATGCATCGTCCGAAACTTGGCGATGCTGAGCCCGGCGGTTGCTGGATTCTCCAGCCGATAGGCACGCAGGCCGAACTGGCGATAGCCTGTCAGGCCGCCGCCCTCGAGATCCTTGACGCCGTATTCCTGCTCATACTGCTTCGCGGCGGCCTTGGCGTCGACGCCCCACCAGCGCGGCAGATATTTGCAGATCAGAATGATGCCGACGGTGCCCCAGATGTAGGTGATGCCGTAGGACAGCGCGATCATGCCGGAGGCCTGCTCGGGCTTCATTCCTTCAGGCAGCTTGACGACACCAGAGGTGATCGCCTGCTCGGCTGAACCGATCGCCGCAGACATGGTCTGCGAGCCCGCGAGCATACCGCCGGCAGCACCCACCGGCAGATCGAAGATTTTCGCGCCAAAGACGACGAGCGCGAGGCCAATGACGCTGGACACGACGGCCAGGACGAGGAATTTGACGCCGTCGCCCTTCAGACTGTTGATGAAGGAGGGACCGACGCGCAGACCCACGCCGTACATGAAGAGATAGTAGAACAGGCTCTTGGCGAAATTGTTGAGCTCGAGTTTAACCCCGTAGCTCGACGCCCAGACCGAAACGCCCGCGCCGACCACGATGGCGCCGGCAACCATGCCGAGGCCATAACCCTTGATGCTGGCCCGGCCGATATAGACGGCGAGGCCTACGACGAAGAACAGCAGCAGATACGGATTCTGCTGCAGGAACGTGAAAAACCCCTGCATGGTGGTCCCTCCAAAACTTATGACGCAGCCTTGAGCTTCGGCGATGCGCCGGGCTTCGGACGGCCAATCTTGGCCAGGGCCTCGGTGCGCACCAGCTTCAGCCCCTCCTTGGCGTCGTAGCCATGGATCTCCTTCACATCGAGCTTGCGCATGAAGTCGATGGTTTCCTGCGTGATGACCTGGCCGGGCACCATGATCGGGAAGCCCGGCGGATAGGGGATCACGAAATTCGCCGAGACCAGCTCGGGGCCTGCCTTCAGCCGACGATCGATTTCGGGATCGTTGAGGCGGAGGTGCTCGCATCCTGCGACGTCATAAGCGGCATAGAAACCGCCGCGGATATCGCCCTCGTTGGTCTTGGCGCCGGAATCGCCGCGGAAGCTCGGGTGGAAGTGCGAGAAGTTCGGCAGATCAGGCACGTCCTTCATCAGGCTCTTGACGCGTGCCTCGAACGTCTTGCGCGCATTTTCGCCGCCTTGCGCCAGCCCGCGATCGACCTCTCCCGCGATCTCGGCGAGCACGCGGATGAGATGCGCGACGTCGCTGCGGGTGTTGTTGATGTTGGACTGGACCAGGACCGAGTTACGCGACGTCTTGTTGACCTGGATGTTGTACTCGTTGGCCAGAATGCCCTTGAACTGGGTGCCGTCAAAGCCGGCCGTGCCGCACACCAGTGTCATGCGGGTCGGATCGAGGCAGAACTCGTCTTCGTCCAGGCTCTTCAGCGTATTCGCCCAGTTTACGCCGGCCGACAGATAGTCGGTGAAGCCGCTCTGGCGATATTGCGCGGGCACCATGGCGTCGGCGCCAAGGACGCGGAAATATTTGGAGAGCAGCGGATTGTTGTTCACCGCCTGACGGATCGCGAACGCGATCTCGATCGCATTGGCGACGAGACCATAGCCCTCCAGCTCCATCTGCCGCCGCGAGATATCGAGGCTGGCAATGAGCTGCTGGTTCGGACTGGTGGAGGCGTGCGTGAACACGGCTTCCTTGAACTGCTGCTCGACCGTGTGGAATTCGACGTCCTTGACCGACAGCATCGAGCCCTGCCGGATCGCCGACATCGACTTGTGCGTCGAGTTGGTCTGGTAGACGCGGAGACGAATCTGCCTGGGATCGGGAATCAACCTCGTGCTGAGCAACACCTCGTCAGTCGGGTTCTTGCCAAGCTGCGCCTGTTGCTTCTCGTAAGTCTCGACCGACTTCGGATCCTGCATCCAGGCCTCGATCTCGTTGGCTGCGCCGAGGCCCGTGCGACGGCGCAGGAACGGCGAGAAGCGCGCAAAGCCGAACCAGGCCTCGTCCCACAGGAAGATCAGGTCCGGCTTGATGGCGAGACATTCCTCCATCACCCGGCGGGTGTTGTAGATGTGGCCGTCGAAGGTGCAGTTGGTCAGGTCCAGCAGCTTGACGCGGTCGAGCCGGCCTTCGGCCCTGGCGTTGAGCAGCGCCTGCTTGATGGTCTTCAGCGGCACCGCGCCGTACATCGAATATTCCGTCATCGGGAAGGCTTCGACATAGAGTGGCTGCGCGCCTGCGAGCACCATGCCGTAATGATGCGACTTGTGGCAGTTGCGATCGACGATCGCGATGTCGCCCGGTGCCAGCAGCGCCTGCACCGCCATCTTGTTCGAAGTCGACGTGCCGTTGGTGACGAAGAATACGCGGTCAGCGCCGAGCGCCCTCGCCGCCTTCTCCTGCGCCTTCTTGATGTTGCCGGTCGGCTCCAGCATGCTGTCGAGACCGCCGGTGGTGGCGCTGCTTTCGGCCAGGAACAGGTTCGGGCCGTAGAACTCGCCCATGTCGCGGATCCAGTCGGACTTGAAGATCGACTTGCCGCGGGCGATCGGCAGCGCGTGGAACGTGCCGATCGGACGTTGCGCGTATTTCTTGAGATTGTCGAAGAACGGCGTGTCGTAGCGATCCTGGATACCCTCGAGGATCGACAGATGCAGCTCCAGAAGCTCTTCCACCGAATAGAAAATGCGTCGAACGACATTGGCCTCGGGATTGCCGGCGAGTTCTTCGACGTCGCGGTTCGAGATCATGTAGAGGTCGAGCTCGGGCCTGACGCGCTTGATGATCTGGGCGAGGCGCAGCGCGGAGGCATCGGATTCGTCCTTGAGGCTGGCCGCGGCCGCCAGCGAGCGGAGCACCGGCGCATCGTGCCGCGAGCGGAGGCCAAAGCCTTCGTTGATGATCACAGCCCCGAGGTTGGGATTGAGCATGGTCGCGCAGAAGGCATCTTCGAGACTGCCGACGATGACGGGCTCATAGATGAATCCATCTTCCGGACGGCGCAGCTTGCGCCATTCGGCCGCGAGCGTCGGCCATTGGCTGGATGACACGCCGGTGACAATCAAGGTCTCGAAGTAGGGCCGACGAGCCGCGTGCGCCCCGAACGTGGGCGACACAAGTTCGGGCGCATCGCCATTGCCGTCGTCCCTCGCACTCCAGTCGCCGGCGTGCTGGCGGAACGATCGCGTGGCCAACGCCTGCGTGATCCTGCTCGCAAGCGACAGCGACGCGGACGCATCGCCTGACGAGGCTGCCTCGCGCAGGGCCGCCATCAATTGCAGGCCGGGATAACCGTGAAATTCCTCTGTCACCGACAGGCTGGCCAACGCCGCGTCGTAGGCTGCACGATCGCCGCCGCGCGCCCAAACCTTTGCGGTCTCGACCAGGTCACGCCAGTCGTCCGCCCGCGCCCCGGGGCCGGAAAAGAACTGATCGATGCGCTTCTGCGCGGCCTTGGTGTCCTTGGACATGTGTCTCTCCCGATCCTTTGGGGCGAAAGGTGATGCGGGATCGTGCTTTCGGCGCGGGTCTCTCCATTGATCCAAGTCAACGGTCGCGTGCATTCCAGGGAAGCGAAAGCGGTGTTATTCGCAACGCAACACGCCGCGTCAGGCCGGACGCTGTTTCTGATCGCCCTTGTCGCCGAGAACGCTATCGAGCGAGCGCAGCCACTGGCCGCTGTCAGTCTTCTCGCCCAGCCCTTCGGCGCGCAGGAGGTCACGCAGTTGTGCGTGTGCGCCGACGATGCAGAGGGTCACCCGACGTGACGCGAGCTCGTCATGGAGATCGTGCAGCATGCGCGCGCCCGCCAGATCGATATAGGGCGACGCCGAAAGGTCGCAGGCAACCAGACGGATTCCCGGCGCGTTCTTGAGCGCGGTCAGGACGGTTTCCAAAATCGTCTCCGCGTTGATGTAGAGCAGCGATGCCTCGGGGCGGAATGCGATGATTCCAACCAACGGCTCGACATCCGCGTGCCGCGCGCTGTCCGAATAGCGGCCGCTACCGGGCAAGCGGCCGAGGAACGCGACATTCGGCCGCGACGCCCGCGCCAGCAGCAGGAAGATCGAGGCGATCGACGCCAGCAGCACGCCTTGCAGGATGCCAAGCAGCAGCACCGAGATCAGGGCAATCGACGCCGCGTAAAAATCGATCCGGCTGACCTGCCACATTCGCAACAACGCACGAATATCGACCAGCTTGTAAACGGCAGCGAAGACGATGGCCGCGAGCACCGCCTTGGGCAGATTGGTGAGCAGCCCGGTGAAGAACAGCAGGCACAGCCCCAGCGTCACCGAACAGATGACCAGAGCCAGAGGTGTTCGTGCACCGGCACTGTCGTTGACGGCCGACTGCGATAGCCCGCCGGCGACCGGATAGCCGTGGCCGAAAGCAGCCGCGAGGTTCGCAGCGCCCAGCCCCAAAAATTCCTGGCGGACATCGAGCGGATAGCCGTGCTTGGCGGCAAAGCTCCGCGCTGCCGAAACGCCTTCAATGTAGGCCAGCAGCACGCAGCCGGCGGCAAGCGGAAACAAATCGTCGAACTCGAGCAGGCCGAAGGTCGGCATGCCCAGCGCCGGCAGCCCTTCCGGGATCTTTCCGGTGACGGGCACACCGAAGCCCGGAAGGTTGAACACGGTCGCCACGGCAATCGCCAGCGCCACGATGGTGATGCCGACCGGTTTGCCCGGCAGCAGCCGTTCGCCAAGCAACAGCAACACGATCGCGACCGCGCCGATCGCCAGCACGAGCGGATCGAGATGACCGAGCTGCCCGACCAGCCTGAAAGCGCGATCGAAGAAATTGTGGCCGCCACCGGCGACGCCGAACAGGCTCGGCAACTGGCTCATGATAATCGTCAGCCCCGCCCCGGCCTTGAAGCCGACCAGAATACTATCGCTGACGAGGCGGACGAGCACGCTGAGCTTGAACAGCCAGGCGGCGAAGCACAACACGGCCACGCCGAACGCCGCGAGGCTTGCAATTTGCGCGTACTTCACGGCGTCGCCACCGGCGAGCGCGCCGACGGTTGCGGCGATCATCAGCGAGATCGCCGAAGTCGGCCCGATCGCGAGCTGCCGCGATGCCCCGAGCAACGCATAGCCGATGCCGCCGAGCATATAGCCATAGACACCGATCTGCGGCTGCAGGCCGGCGAGCGCGGCATAGGCAAGTGAGACCGGGATGGCGTAAGCGGCGAGCGTGACGCCGGCGACGGCGTCGGATGGCAGCCATTCGCGACGATAGGCCGCGAGCCAGTCGGCCGGCGGAAAGAAGCGCATCCAGTTCGCTTCGGGCGGTGTACTCACGTCACGACCTCACGGGGTGTCGCTTCGCAGCGCAACAAGACAATCAGGAGAACACTCACTGGAATCCCCAGCGCAAGGTTGGGAATGGCTTGGGTGGCGAAGGCACCGGCTGCCGCGCCGCAGCCAAACACCGCACACAGCGCGAAGAAGATGGCCGACTTGCGCAAGGTCCCGATGGGTGCGCCTCCGTAGATAACCGCGAAGACGTTCTCGACCATCTGACGCATGTTACCGGTAATCATCACCGTGCTGCACACGGTACCCTCCACCTTGATGAAGACCGCCGCCTGTATTGCCGCAACCATGGAAATACCGAGCGTCCCGGCGATATCCGGCAGCCTGTTGTGCAGGATACCGATCACAGTCAGGAAAATGATCTCGACGAGGATGCTGAGCGCGCCGGCTCGTTCGCCAGAGATGCGGCGCAGCCAGGCGGCAATCACGATGCCGACGGTGAAGGCCAGGATCGGCGGCACGAAATGAATTGCCTTCGCCCAGTCTCCGGCCATCGCATTCACCCAGAGGAAGATCACATTGGCGGTCTGCGCGTTCGCCAGCACCCCGTGATTGATCCAGGTATAGGCGTCGATATAGCCGCCGGCGAAAGCCAGCAGCAGAACGATTTCGATGGTTTCATCGCGGCGGATCGCGCTCGCGGCAACTTCCATTGTACTCATGTCGGCAATGAAGACTGTGGCAGATAATGCATGACCTCATTGGCGGTGCGTTGACGCCGGCAATGCTTGATCTGGATCAAGAAATCTTTTCCGGCCGGAACTCAAATCAACGCAAAGCGCCGGGGGATTGCGACCATGGCTACCATCAGGTGGATCATCACCACCGCTCCCGAAATTTTCCTGCTGCTGGCGATTGCGATCGGCACCATCCTCGGCCGGCAAAAAATCCGAGGCTTTTCCATCGGCACGACCGCCTGCATCCTGATCGTTGCGGTTCTGATCGGACAGCTCGGGACGTTCGCGTTTCCATCGCTGTTGCGGGTGATCCTGTTCAGCCTGTTCGTGTTCACGATCGGCTATCGTTCGGGACCGGAATTCTTTGCCTCTCTGAGCTTCCGCACGCTGGCGCAAGTCGTCATGGCGCTGGTGCTCGGCGGCACCGGTCTCATCATCGTCCTGATTTTCGCCCATAGCTTCAAGCTCGATCCCGGCACAGCTTCAGGCATCGCCGCTGGCGCGTTGACACAGTCCTCGGTGATCGGCACGGCATCCGGCGCGCTGGCGCAGCTCGGACTGCCAGCGGACGTACTGAAGCAGCAGGAGGCCAACATCGCGGCCGGATACGCCGTGACTTACGTGCTCGGCTATATCCTGACGCTGCTATACGTCCCCTTCGTTGCCCCGAAGCTGATGGGGGTGAACCTGAAGGCCGAAGCGAAGAAGCTCGAGGCCGAGCTCGCCGGCGGCGATCCGCCAAAAACCGAAAATCTCCACTATCGCAAATTCCAGGCCCGCGCCTATCGCGTAACCGCCGGCGCCGGTCGCACTGTCAAATCGATCGAGGAGGAGATCGGAAGCCGTACGGTCATCGAGCGTATCGTCCGCGGAGGCACGGACATCGAACCGCATATCGACACCGTGCTTGAAGCCAACGACGACATCGTCATTGCCGGCCGCACCGCCGTCATCGTGGCAGCCAGACCGATCATCGGCAATGAGATCGACTCCGACGAGATCTTGAAGGCGATGCCGGGCAACGTGATCGAGGTGCTGGTCGACAACCGTCACCTTCATGGCCGATCAATCACGGAAGTGGCCGCACGGGTCGGCGACGATGCACGGGGTGTATTCCTGCGCGCCCTGACGCGCACGGGCCGCGAAGTCCCCTTGAGTGCGGAAACGCGGGTTTATGTCGGCGATGTCATGACCCTGGTCGGCAGTACCCGCAACGTCGAGCGGGCGGCAAAGAGTGTCGGCCAAATCTTGCGTTCTGGCGACCGGACCGATATCGCCTTCCTTGCTGCAGGCATCGCGGCCGGCCTGCTCGCCGGGCTCCTCAGCTTCAAGGTCGGTGGCATCCCGCTGACGCTCGGCGGCGGGGGCGGCGCGCTGATCGCCGGCCTCGTCTGCGGCTGGATCCGCGCACGGCGACCGACCGTGGGCGCATTGCCGCCGCAGGCACAACAGACGCTGAGTGATCTCGGCCTCGGCGGCTTCATCGCCGCGATCGGGCTTGGCAACGGTGCGGCGGCCTGGGCGGCGATCCAGGCTCACGGCGTGCTGCTGGTCGGCATGGGTCTCGTCATCACGATCGTGCCGCTCGTCGTCGCGACGCTGTTTGCGCGCTACGTGCTGCGCATGAATCCAGTCGTGACATGCGGGGCGCTCGCCGGCGCCATGACAGTCGATGCCGCGGTGACCGGTGCGTGCGACGTCGCCGAAAGCCAGACCCCGGTGCTGGGCGTCGCCGTTCCCTATGCGGTCGGGAATGTCATCCTGACCGTGCTCGGGCCGATTATTGTAGCTCTCACCTACACCGGCTGAGGGAAACCACGATGTACGGACTTGCGGCTGCAATCCTCCGGCGCCTTGCAGCAACCATGCTGCTGATTGCGACATTCGCCATGCCTGCGCGTGCGGAGGACGACGTCCGCATCCAGGAGGAGATCTGGGCCCTGCCGCTGCCGCTGCCGATGTTCGCCTATCTGGTCCGTCCGGTTGGTGACGGTCCCTTCCCGCTGGTGATCATGAACCACGGCGTGTCGCTCAATCCGGTCGATCGCAGTTTCTTTCCGCTGGTCGAATTCCGCGACGCCGCGAAATGGTTCGCCAAGCGCGGCTATTTGGTGGTGGCGCCGGTCGGTAGCGGTTATGGCGCCGCCGCCATCGACATTCCCGAACGAGCCATCTACGGCCCGTTCTTCTCCAAGATCGGCAAGTGCATCAACCCCAACTTCCACGACGCTGGGCTTGCCATCGCGCAAGTCGATCTCTGGATCATCGACTATCTGGCTGCCGAAAAGCGCACCATTCCGAAGGACGTGATCGTGGTCGGCCAGTCCGCTGGCGGCTGGGCGTCCATCGCCCTGTCGAGCTTGAACCCGCCGCCCGTGAAGGCGATCATCACTTTCGCCGCCGGCCGTGGCGGTCGTGTCGGCGGCAAGCCCAACAACAATTGCGCACCCAACAAGTTGGTCGAGGCGACCGCAGATTTCGGCCGCACCTCCCGCGTGCCGATGCTTTGGATCTACATCGAGAACGACACCTTCTTCGGTCCCGAGCTGTCCAAGCGGATGCGTGACGCGTTCACGGCCGCCGGCGGCAAGGCCGAGTATCACTTGCTGCCGCCATTTGGAAACGAAGGTCATTTTTTCATAGGCTCACCGGACGCGGTCCCTATCTGGTCGCCGCTGGTCGCAAAGTTCCTCGATGCGCAAAAATAGAAACCAACTCGGGAGGCGCGATCATGCCCTGCGCCCGTCACAATCTGGTAGCCCTTCCCATCATCATCGCCGCGGCCGCGGTACGCCCGGGGTTGGCGGCCCAAGCTGACAAACCGGCCGAGGTCCCAACGCGTGGTCAACGCGAGGCCAAGGATATCACCTATGGCGATTGGCAGAAGCTATGCTTCAAGGCAGGCGGCACGCCGACGCTGTGCCGGACGACGATCACGGGTAAATTCCCAACCGGCCAGATGGCCGTGCGCATCGATCTGATCGAGCGCGAAGGCGCTCCGACGGCGCGCGTGCAACTCTTCGTGCCCGTCGGCGTGTATCTGCAACAGCCGGCCAAGCTGACCGTCGATCAGGGCACCCCGGTCCGCGTGCCGTATACCTGGTGCCTGAGCAATGCCTGCATCGCAGCCGACGTCGCGCAGCCCGGGATGATCAAGCAGATGGAGTCCGGAAAGACGCTGGTCCTCGAGACTGTCGATTCCAACCTGCTGGCCCTCACGACATCAGTGCCGCTGGCCCAGTTCGCGGCCGCCCACAAGGGCGCGCCAGCCAAGATGCTGGAGCAATATGTCGACGAATGAGCGGCCCGCGCCCGTGACATGCTTCGCGAACCGCGGGGGCCGGCGCCCCGTCAACTAATCGCCGTCCTTGTCGAGCATTCCAAGTCGCTCCGCGATCGACACCAGCTCGGCCAGCGAATGGACCTGCATCTTTTCCATCACCTGGTGCCGGTGCGCCTTCACGGTGCGCTCGGTGGTTCCAAGCTCGTGCGCGACCTGCTTGTTGATCTTGCCGCGCACGATCAGATCGAACACCTGTCGCTCGCGATGGGTCAGCGTTGCGAGACGAGTACGGAACGTTTCGAGCCTGCCTCGCTGCGCGCGCGCGACATTCTGCCGCGTCAGCGCGCGCTCGATCGCATCGAGCAACTGCTCCGACGAGACCGGCTTGGTCAAGAAATCCTCCGCGCCGGCCTTGATCGCCCGCACGGTTGTCTGCGTGTCGGCATGCCCGGTCAAAAAGATGATCGGCAGCGTCGAACCCTGCGCAATCAGGCGGCCTTGCAGGTCGGGCCCACTCAACCCCGGGATACGCACGTCGAGAAGAATGCATCCCAGCTGCGCGTCGTCGGGATCGGCGTCCAGCAAATCCTCTGCGGACGCATAGGTCGCGACGTCGTAGCCAGCCAGCTTCAGACGGCGTTCGATCGCCGTCCGGAATGAAGCGTCGTCATCGACCACATGAACCAGACCACGCACCCTCTCCTCGCGCGGGAATCCACCGAGACGGAATGAAGCCCTCTGCGTTCTGAGCGTCTTGACAAACGCTCCGACAATCGTCGCGTGGACCTCCAGAACGGATACGTTCCACGCAAAGCCAAACGATTTCTCATTCTGCGCAACAAACGCCGCTCTCGTTCCTTGGTACTATGCACCTTAGGACAATGGATTGAAAGACCGCCCTGGCCGTAAATCAACCTCGGCGGGAGTGGGATAGCGCGGCACATTCCCCCATAAAGTTCAGCCTGACAGACCAATTCGGCGATTGAGCCTGAGGAGTTGGCCATGTTCGTTCGCATCACTACGGATTCCGCGCAGCGCCCCAATTCCCTTCGTGACCTCGGAATGACCAGCGATTCAAATGCGCTCGTCAGTTTAAGCGAATTTTCCTACAAGAAGGGCTCCGAGATCTACGGCGAGAAAGAGCCCGCCGAGTATGTCTATCAAGTCAAGTCCGGCGCCGTGCGAAGCTATAAGCTTCTGTCGGACGGGCGCAGGCAGATCGGCGCCTTTCATCTCGGCGGCGACATCTTCGGCCTGGAAAACGGCACCGAGCACCGCTTCACGGCGGAAGCGATCGTCGACACCAACGTGCGCCTGGTCAAACGGCAAAGCGTGGAAATCGTGGCCGAGAGCGACGCCATGGTTGCCAGGAATCTGCTCAGCATGACCACGACCAATCTGCAGCATGCGGAAGACCACATGCTGCTGCTCGGCCGCAAGACGTCGCTGGAACGGGTCGCGGCATTTCTGCTCGAGATGGACAAGCGGTTGACTGCGGCTGGCGTCATCGCATTGCCGATGTCCCGGCGCGACATTGCCGATTATCTCGGTCTCACATTGGAGACCGTCTCCCGTGCCTTGTCGCGGTTGCATGAGCTCGGCATTCTCGGCTTCATCGGCAACACCCAGCGCCAGATCGTGCTGCAGGATCGGGACCGACTGGCGAGCCTCGATCTTCAATCCTGACCCCACCGGACGACTACTGGACAGTGCGCGAGGCGCTGTCCAGGACAGACCGCGCGACCTCCGATCCGCCTGTGATGATGATCTGCACGCCGATGCAGAGCAGCAGGAATGCCGATAGCTTTGTCACTACGCTGGTTCCTTCCTCGCCGAACATCCGCGCCATCGCGCTCGATTTCCGGTAGGCGTGGTAGATCGCCGCAGTCACCGCGATCGCGACCAGAAGCGAGACGATCGACGATGCAAACATGGCATCAAGGCTGTCTGTTCGACTGATCCCGATTGCGATGGCGGTTGCGATCGTGCCGGGGCCGGTCGTCAGCGGAATCGTGAGTGGAAAGAATGCCATTCGCTTCATCGTCGCGAGGTCGGACGATGATGCTTCGTGAGGTTCGGCGGGCCCCGACGGGGCGTGCAGCATGGACCAGCCGGTTGCGGCAACGACAAGGCCTCCCGCGATCCGCAGCGCCGGGATGGTCACGCCGAAGAAGTTGAGGATCTGGCTACCGAGAAACTGCGACACCAGCAGGACCACGAAGGCATAGCCGGCGACCCGCAGCGCCAGGCCCGCACGCTCCTCCTCAGACAAGCCTCTCGTCTTGTCCAGGAAGATGAAGGCAAGACCATAGGGATTGATGATGGCGAACAGCGCGCCGAAGCCGAACAGAAAATCGGCGAAGAGCCCCGATGTCGCCATTTCACGCATACCGCGCGCACTCTGCTGTTCGGACTACGACCATGTGAATCCGGGCGCCTTGATATCGGCGAGATGGTCGAGTGTCTTGCGCAGAACCTCGAACAGCACGGCCGCCGACCAGCCGAACAACAGCACACCGTTCATAGCGGTCAGCGGGCCGATGAGCCGCCACGCCTGCTGGGGTGTGATATCGCCATAGCCGAGCGTCGTGTAGTTGACAAAGGCGAAATAGAGCAATTCGCTGTCGGGAACCGTCGCGGCGCGGACGAAGTCGTACGTCAAGGCCCACACGAGGACTTCAAGCCCGTGCGCCAGCTCCAGCACCGCTGCGGTCGCGACCATCACACCCATCAAGTGCAGCCTCGGCCGCACGGTCTCGCGAATACCAGCGCGGCGAGCAATTGCGACAGCGACGACGGTCACCAATGCGTGGATCCCGATATTGATCGCGCTGACCAGCGCACCGACCGTCAACTGCAGCAACATAAGGACCGACCAGACCTCAATGGCACCTGACGGAACTCTGGACGAACAACGCCGGCAGTTCAACTCTTTGGGCTGAACATGCTGCCCGCCGCCTTCATCGCGGATTCGCCCATGGTTCGGGTCTGATCGGTCAATGCCCGCATTTGCTCCTGGAAGAAATCGGCCTGAAGTTTGAGCGCATCCTGCACGTCTTTGGCCTGGATCAGTCTGTCGCCGAGATCGAAGGTTGCGGTGACATTGCGCCGCATGAAGCTGCAAAATTCCTTTGCCTGGTTGGCGATCGGTAACGGCGACGAGTTCAGGCCTTTTTCCAGCAGCTCGAAATACTCATTGTTGGCTTTGCGCACGCGTTCGAGCGCTTCGGTCAGTGAAGCACGCATGCCCTCGACGGATGCATTGATCTCAGCCATGACATCTCTCCCTTCAAGGATTTTGCGGTTACGCGGGAAGTCCTCCGAACCAGGCGCCGAAATAGCCGGCATAAAGCGCCGGCATTTCCAGATTCATCGAATGTCCGATGCGCGGCACGACCACCAGGCGGCAGTCCGGCATCGCCTTTGCCATGGTTTGGAGGTCGGCCGGCGGAATCCAACCATCCCATTCGCCCCACAGTACGAGATGCGGATGCCGGAGTTCGCTCATGCGGCGCTCGAGTTCGCGGCTTTCTTTTTCCCACGTCAGATTGACTGGCGTGCCGATCCAGATGCCTTCGGAGACACCAAAAGTCTGGTCGATGATCCGGTCGAAAAAGGCCTGGATCTCCCCAAGCCCGTCGCGGAAGCGTGGCACGGCGTTCGGTGCCATGCTGTCGGGCACGAACAGCGACGAGGCCGCGGTCGCCATAATCGTGCGGGTCAACTCCTTGCTCGCCATCATCGCCCGGAACAGGCCGATCTGGTCGCTATTGAAGGCCATGCCCAGCGGCGTCACCGGGTCGAGCGCGAAGACCCGGCCGAAACGCTGCGGCTGGGCCAGCAGCATGCGCGCGGCAATGATGCCGCCGGTCGAATGCGTCGCGAGGTGGCAATAGCCGATGCCCAGCGTATCGAGCGCGGCGAGCATGTCCTCGGCATGCTGCTGCATGGAGTAGTTCGAATAGTCCGCGGTCGGCTTCGGTCGATCGCTGTCGCCGCAGCCGCGCCAGTCGATGCCGATGACGCGGAGGCCTGCGGGAAACAAGGGCGCGGCGAGCTCGATCCAGTCCTTGCTGGCGAGATTGCCGTGGATGAAGACGACCGTGACATCGCCCTCACCCCAACTCCGCCAGCCAAGCTGGACTTCACCCGCCTGCACCCTTGCCATGTGCAGCCCTATTTGTTGAGGCCGGCCGTGGGTGCAACGCCCGCCGGGGTCGGTGCCACCGGCAGGGCCGAGACCACGGCTCCCTTGATCATGCGATCGATGCCCTGCGGCGACGACGTATCGACGAAGCCTCTGGTCACGAAATCCACCACATCAGCCGGGAATTCGACCGGATTGTCGGTGTGGATGAAGTGACCGGTCTCAGGATAGATCTTGAGCATCGGCCGGTTGCCGGCATTGGTCATCCGCGTCATGAAGGGCGAGATGACGTCGCGGCCGAGATCCGTCAGCCCATTGAACGCGGGCGTCGGAATGAACGGCTCTTTGTCGCCGAACGCGAGGAAGATCGGCGCCTTGATCTGGGTAACCAGCTCATAGAGGTTCTTCGGGTCCTCCTGCTGGAGCTCAGACCCGATCGTGTAGATGTCGTAGATGAAGACGTTGCACCACTGATCGAGCTCCTTGGGATTGCCCTTGATGAGGCCGACGCGCTGCTCGGTGTGGAAGCGGGCATATTCGCTGTCGCTGAAGAAATAGCCACTCTTGGATGCCGACACCACCCCGGTCGCTGGGTCCCGCTTCTTGAAGTAGAAGAAATCGCGGACGCTCTGCTCATCCCGCGCCTTCTCCGCGGCGAGGATGCCGGTCTGGTCCCACGTCGCCTTCCACTTGTCGAAATCATGGCCAAAGGCCGGCTCGAACAGCTTTGCCTTCTTGTCCTTGGCGATGGTGATCTCGCGCGGATATTCCTCGAGGCCCGACGGCGCTTCGAGCGCAAGCCCCTGCACCGCATCCGGCCAGGTCAGCGCGTAGCCCATCACGAACTGGCCGCCGAGCGAGTGGCCGAGATAATAGGCCTTCTTCACGCCGAGCTGGTTGACGACGAGGTCATAGATCACTTCGCGCATGTCTTGCATGGTGCGTGCCGGGCTCTTGTCGAGATTGCCCGGGCCGGACATGCCGTAATGCGGCAGGTCGGGCACGATCACGCGCAGGCCGCTGCGGAGCGCATACTGCATGATGTTACCGTAATGGCCGCCGAACGCGCCCTTGCCATGAATGATGACGAGCACCTTCGGATCCTTGTCGGTGCCGTTGTACTCATCCATGTAGCCGATCTGCCAAGTGGTCCCACTCTTCTCCTTGGCGTTGGCGTATTTGACCGGATATGGATAGGTCACAAAATCCTTCCAGAAGGACTTTTGCGGATCGATCTTTTCGGCCACGCCTGGCACGCGATAGTTCTTGTCGACGAACTTCTGCGCGCGGTCGAGTGCCGCGACGTCATCCATGAAGGCGACGAATTTCGGATCGTTCTTGCGATCGTTGATGATCGGGAACACGCCGTAATGCGCGACCGGACTCTCCTCCGCGATGAGGTCAGCACCGGGCACGCGATCAACGGCCTTCTGGGCGAGCTTGAAGTTGAGCCACTGGTCGTTGGTGATGTGCATCACCAGCGTGCGCGCGCGGATGCGACCGAGATAGGGATTGACGTTGTGGATCTCGCCGACCCGGTTGCGCCAGACGAGGTCGACTGCGTCGTAGAGCTTGGCCCGGTTGGTGACGCTCAGTCCCGCCTTCTCGTTCGGCGCGTCCCAGTAGAAGATCTCAGGCTGCACCGCACTCCAGTTCTGGGTCGTACGGAAGCCAAAGTCGTAACCGGTCATGCCCAGGATCGACCAGCCGAACGCCACGCCCGGCACCGGATGCTTTTCCTTGGGCAGCTTGTAATAGTCGCCCTTGGTCGCCTGCCACACTGGGTCGGACTCAATCGCGGCCGTCATCATCTGAAACGTCCAGTTGCCGACGGGGTCCTCGCTATCCGACTGCGTGGTGCCGCCGATCGGCATCAGCGCGTTGACATATTCCGGATGCATCACGCCCCAGACATAGGTCTGCGTGCCGCCCATCGAGACACCAGCGACCAGTGCAACGCGTGCGACCTTCAACTCGTCACGCAGCAGGCGATAATTTGCCTGCACCATGTCGTAGTAGCTGTATTGCGGAAACTTGATGCCGAGACCGTCCGACGGCTTGCTGGCGCCCCAGGTGCCGAGCGGGTCGACCATGATGACGTAGTAGCGATCGGTATCGATCGGCCGACCAGGCCCGATGATGGGAACGCCGCCCGAAAGCGCAGCGCCCTTGACCCACTGCTCATACATGTCGGTGGAGTCGCCGGAATAGTAGGAATTGATCACGACTGCATTGGTGATCTCGCCGCTCGCATTCTTTCGGGCGTTGCCGATCGCGATGTAGGCGGTGCGCAGCTTGCCCCCACCGAGCGATTCCAGCGTCACGCCGCCCTCGCCGCCGTTCTCCCATTTCGAGGGATCGGCGAGGTCATACTTCCCGCCGAGGCGGAAGTTGGCGATCTCGTAATATTTCTTGAGACCGTCATGCTGCACCTGCGACGAGCGACGCGTGAACGGCTGCCCCACCGCAAGCGCGGTGCCGACCAGCAACAGGATCAAACTGACGAAGCAATGTTGGAGCGCGGCTCTCACGGTCATGACGGACTCCTCCCGGCAATGGTTTTGAGCGCACGCTAGGTCGGGCATCGGGCCGAGGTTTGATTTAGCTCAATGGATTGCTCGCGCCTGCGTTGAGGATCGCCGCAATCATCACGCAGGTCCCGCAATGCCCTTCCTCAGTCACGGCTCATACCGGATCCGCTATGAGCTGGATGGGCCGGCGGATGCACCGGCTTATGTGCTGGTCAACGGTCTCACGCAATATTCCGAGCTATGGGGGGCCTACCGTGACGCGCTGATCGCGCGGGGCTTCCGGGTCGCGACCTTCGACCTGCTCGGCCAGGGAATCTCCGACAAGCCCGCGCTGTATATCAACCAGGACGACCACGTCGCCGTGCTGCATCGGCTGATCGGCGAGCTCGGCGACGGGCCGATCTTCCTCAGCGGCATCAGCTTTGGCGGCCTGATCGCGCTCCGCTATGCCATCGAGCATGGCGCGCGGCTGTCGGGCCTCGTGCCGATGAGCTGTTTTGCGGAGCTGTCGCCGCAGCTGCTGCTGATCGGCAATGCCTTGCGCACCGGGCTCATTCTTGGGGGCACCAGCTATCTCCAGGATCTGCTGCTGCCGATGAACCTGTCCGACGAATGGCTGAAGCCGCTGCTGGACAAGCTCGACAGCGTCAAACGACAGGGCTGGCTGGTCAACGACGTCTATGCGCTGCAGAACCTGATGGAATCTTTCCTCGACTTCAAGCCGCTCACGCCGCTTCTGGCGTCCATCGCTCTGCCGACCATGATCCTGAATGGCGAGTTCGACTTCCTTACGCCGCGGGCGCTGCACGAAACCCTCCGTGTCGAGATTCCCAACAGCGCGCTCGTCATCATCCCGAGAGCGTATCACGCCTTCACGCTCGAGAAGGCGGCGCTGACAGCGGATCTGTTGGCGCGATTTGCCGAGGACGTGATGGCCGGCCGCTGGCAAGGCAACAAGCAGGTGTTGATCGCGCCGGAAGATCCCGGCGGTGCGCTTGCGCCCTTCCCTGAAGGCTACGACCATCTGCGCGCGATCCCGGTGCAGAGGGCCGCGACATGAGCACATTCTTTGGCCCCCTGGAGCCTGATGGCCGCGTATCGCCGCGCCAGCAGACGCGGGTGGCTGCGTTCCTGGTCTCCGCCCATGGCGCGTTGGCGCGCCAATTCGGACTGGCTCTCCCCGCGAAATTCGAGGCCGCCTGGCAGACCGAGTTGAACGCGCAGTTCTATCGCGAGAGCGAGATCGTCTCGCTGCTGATGCGCGCGACCACATGGGTGCCGGACCTTGCGCTCGTCCCCCTGGCGGCGTCCTGGGAAATAGCCTGGCTCCCCGTCCCGACCGACGGCATCGCCGATCACGCCCACGCGCAGGCCATCCACCTTGCGACACTTGCGCACGCCGTGCACGCCGGGATACGGCCAGCAGCGCTGCTGCCGACAGAGGCAAACGCGAACGACCCCTTCGTGTTCGCCCTCCGCCGGATCGAATTCGAAAGCAGCCGGCTGCTGCAGGCGCAGATCCTGTACCTGAAGGGGCCGGACCTCCTTCCTTTCCGGGACTCCGTCAGCGCCGCGCTCGAACGACGGCATGCCGAGGTGCGCCGGCTCTGGACGGAGACGCTGGAAAGCATCGGCATCTCATTTGCGGATGACACGAAGCGTTGACGCAGATCAAAGATGCAGGATCGCGCGCGCCCAAGATTGATGTGCATCTCTCAAGCCTGCCGAGCGGGGTTCGTCCATGAAGGCCGTTTCCGTCGAAGAAGCCGTTGCGATGATCCCGGCCGGCGCGAGCGTCATGGTCGGCGGGTTCATGGGCGTCGGCACGCCCGAGCGTCTGCTCGACGAGCTCGTCCGGCAGAACAAGACCGGCCTGTCATTGATCTGCAATGATGCGGCCACGCCCGGCAAGGGTGTCGGCAAGCTGTTCGATGCGGGGCATGTCGCGAAGCTGACCGCCACCCATATCGGGCTCAATCCGAAGGCGCAGCAGCAGATGCTGGGCAACCAGATCGCGGTCGAGCTCGTGCCCCAAGGTACCTTCGTCGAGCGCATCCGCGCCGGTGGCTGCGGCCTCGGCGGCGTGTTGACGCCGACCGGCGTCGGCACGCTCGTTGCCGAAGGCAAGCGCCAGATCGAGGTCGACGGCAAGCCGTTCCTGCTCGAGACCGCCATCCGCGCCCAGTTCGCGCTGGTCCACGCCTTCCTCGCCGACTACCTCGGCAACCTCACCTACGCGCTCACGGCGCGCAATTTCAATCCGATCATGGCGATGGCGGCGGACACGGTGATCGTGACGGCCGAGCATATCGTCCCCGTCGGTGTGATCGCGCCGGATCATGTCGTGACGCCGGCGCCGCTCGTCGACTATCTCATTGCGAACGGGTAAGACCATGGATCCGCAGATCATCATCGCCCGCCGCGTCGCCAAGGAATTGAAGAGCGGCAACCTCGTCAATCTCGGCATCGGCATCCCGACGCTGGTGGCGAACTACGTGTCATCAGATCTCAAGGTGTTCTTCCAGTCGGAGAACGGGCTGATCGGCACCGGGCCTATCCCCGAGCAGGGCATGGCGCATCCGCTGCTGACCGACGCTGGCGGCCGGCCGATCAGTGCGCTGCCAGGGGCGGCCACCTTCGACAGCGCGATTTCGTTCGGCCTGATCCGTGGCGGTCATGTCGACGTCACCGTGCTCGGCGGCCTGCAGGTCGATGCGCATGGCCTCCTCGCCAACTGGATGATCCCCGGCAAGATGGTGCCGGGGATGGGCGGGGCGATGGACCTCGTCAGCGGCGCCAAGCGCGTCATCGTCGCCATGCAGCACGCCGCCAAGGGCAAGTCGAAGATCGTTCCCAAATGCACCCTGCCCCTGACGTCGGCGCGTCCGGTGAGCCTAGTCGTGACGGACCTAGCCGTGATCGGCTTTCCCGACGGCAAGGCGACTCTGCTGGAAACCGCGCCCAACATCAGCGTCGGCGAGGTCTTGGCGGTCACGGAGGCCGAGCTCGTCGTTCCCGACCATGTCCCCCAGATGAAACTCTGAGGTGACGGCCATGCGGGTGTTCAGCGACTTCAACGAGATCAAATCCGCCGTTGGCACCGAGATCGGCGTCAGCGACTGGGTCGAGGTGACCCAGGATCGCATCAACCAGTTTGCGGAGGCGACCTGCGACGAACAGTGGATCCATGTCGACCAGGCGCGCGCCGCCAAGGAGATGCCCGGCGGCAAGACCATCGCCCATGGGCTGCTGTCGCTCGCACTCGCGCCGCTGTTCATCCGCTCGGTGATCGGGCTGAAGGGCCTGCGCAATACGCTCAACTATGGCGCCGACCGGATTCGCTATCTCGCGCCGGTGCCGGCAGGTTCAAAGCTGCGCGGCCGCGTCAGCGTCGCGGAGGCCGAGGACGTGCCGCCGGACGGGCTGCGCGTGAACTACCATCTCGTGATCGAGATCGAGGGCGGCAAGAAGCCGGCCTGCGTCGCCGAGCTGATCGCCCTGCACTATCGCTGAGCAAAAAGCAGCGTCCGCTATCGCGGCGGTTGGGCTCTGCGGCAAGGGCTGATCATGCCACTATGCCGGTGTTTTGCCCGACGGAGCAACTGGATTTTGGCTGACCTGTTTTCAGCGACGAAAAACGTAATGACGACAAGCCTATGCCTACTGTGCATGGGGTTGTTTTCGCTTGTTCGAATTCGCGTCAATCGATGATGTGATAGCCGCCGTCGATGTAGAGTACACCGCCGGTGATCAGCTTGGCGCCGTCGAGCGCGAGGAACGCCGTAGCATTGCCGACATCGTCAATGCTGACCAGGCTGCGCGTCGGCGCCTTGGATTGCGCCTTGTCCATGAGCTCGTCGAATTCAGGGATGCCTGAGGCCGCGCGCGTCGCCAGCGGCCCCGGCGAAATCGCGTGGACGCGAATGCCTTTCGGGCCGAGCTCGGCAGCGATGTAGCGAACCGAGGCTTCAAGCGCCGCTTTCGCGACGCCCATCACGTTGTAGTTCTCCACCACCATCTGGCTGCCGTAATAGGTCATCGTGAACAGCGTGCCGCCATTCTTCATCAGGGGCTCGGCGAGATGAGCCATGCGCATGAACGACCAGCACGACACGTCCATGGTCTTCAGAAAGCCGTCGCGACCGACGTCGACGACACGGCCGTGCAAGGCCTCCTTCGGCGAGAAAGCAATGGAATGAAGCAGGAAATCGAGCTGCCCCCATTCCGATGCGATGCGCTCGAACACGGCTTCCGTCTGGCCTTCGACCATCACATCCATCGGCATGAAGATCGGCGCCTCCAGCGCCTGCGCCAGCGGCTCGACATGCTTTTTGGCGCGGTCGTTCAGGTAGGTCACCGCGAGGTCGGCGCCGAGCGCGCGAAACGCCCGCGCGCAGCCCCAGGCGATCGACTGGTCGTTGGCGATGCCGACGATCAATCCCTTCTTGCCCCTGAGGGCCACCTTGCTGTCAGGGAATACGGGGATCATGACACCCTCTCAGGTCTTGTGTTGGTCGCTTGACCGTTCATCAGCAGCGACAGCGTGTGCTGCGCAATCATCAATTCCTCGTCCGTCGGCACGACATAGACGGGGATCTTGCTATCGGTCCGCGAGATCAGCCGCGCGTGGCGGGCATTCTCCCCGGCATCGAGCGTGACCCCGAGCCAGCCAAGCTGCTCGGCGATGCGCGCGCGGATCGAGGCCGAGTTCTCGCCGATGCCGGCGGTGAAAACGAACGCGTCCAGGCCCTGCAAGGCCGCAGCCAGCATGCCGGCGTTGAGGCCAATGCGATAGACAAAATAGTCGATGGCGAGCCGCGCGTACGGGTCGGGGCTTGCTTCCAGCTCGCGCATGTCGTTGCTGACGCCGGAGAGCCCCTTCAAGCCGCAGTTGCGATACAGAAAGTCCTGCACCTTGTCCGCCGGCATGCCCTTCTCGGAGATCAGATAGAGCACCACGCCGGGGTCGATCTGCCCGGGCCGTGTCCCCATCGGCAATCCGTCGAGCGCCGTAAAGCCCATGGTGCTCTCGACGCTGCGCCCATCCTTGATCGCGCACATCGAGGCGCCGCTGCCGAGATGGGCCACGATCACGCGCCCCTTCGCGATATCGGGCGCCACGCTCGGAAGCGTGCGAGCGATATATTCGTAGGACAGACCATGAAAGCCGTAGCGCCTGACGCCCTCGGCATAGAGCTGCTGCGGGATGGCGTAGTGATCGGCCACCAGATCATGCGTGCGGTGGAACGCGGTGTCGAAGCAAGCCACTTGCGGCAGCGCCGGAAAATTCGCAAGCAGCGAGCGGATCGGCGCGAGATTGTGCGGTTGATGCAGCGGCGCAAGGCTGACAAAGCGCTCGAGACGCGACACCACGCCATGGTCGATCAGCACCGGTCTGGAGAAATCCGGACCGCCATGCACGACGCGATGGCCGACCGCGATCGGCGTAGCCCTGATCTCGTCGCGCAGCCAATCACCGGCAACGGCCATGGCGGCGGGAACATCAGGCACAGATTCGATCGGATAGGCACGATCGGCAAGCGGATCGCCGTTTGCGCCGCTGGCGCGCAGACGCGGGCGGCTGCCGATGCCGTCCATCTGTCCCTTGATCTGGCGGCGGAGCACACCGTCACCTTCGGCCGAATAGACCTGAAACTTGACGCTGGAGGAGCCGGCATTGACGACAAGGATTGTATCCATGTTCGTATCCCTGGCCATCACGCCGCCACTGTCGGCGCCTTCTGGCGCCGGGCGCGAGCATAGAGCGCGGCCACCGCGCAGGACGCCATCCGCGCGCGCGGCGAATCCGCCCGCGACGTCAGAACAACGGGCACACGGGCGCCCAGCACGATGCCGGCACCATCCGCCTTGGCGAAGTAGGCGAGGTTCTTGGCCAGCATGTTGCCGGCCTCCAGGTCGGGGACGACCAGGATCTGCGCCCGGCCGGCGACCTCCGACGTGATGCCCTTGATCCGCGCGGCCTCAGGGTCGATGGCATTGTCGAATGCCAGCGGACCGTCCAGCAGCCCGCCGGTGATCTGGCCGCGGTCGGCCATCTTGCAGAGGGCGGCGGCCTCGATCGTGGATGGAATTTTCGACGTCACGGTCTCCACCGCCGACAGGATCGCAACCCGCGGCGTGTGGCCAAAGCCGGCCTGGTTATACAGATCGATCGCGTTCTGGATGATGTCGCGCTTGGCGTCGAGATCGGGGAAGATGTTAATGGCGGCATCCGTGACAAAGATGGTCTCGGCATAAGCAGGTACGTCCATGACGAAGACATGGCTGATGCGTCTGTCGGTGCGCAGGCCGCCGGCCTTGGCGGTGACGGCGCGCATCAGCTCGTCGGTGTGCAGGCTGCCCTTCATAAGCAGCTCGCCCCGCGCAGCATGAATGAGCTCGACGCCCTTGGCGGCGGCATCGTCGCTATGCGCGGCATCCACGATCTCGAAGCCGGAGACGTCGAGATCGAATTTGGTGGCGATCTCCCTGATCTTCCGCTCCGGCCCCACCAGGATCGGCCGAATGATCCCCGCGCTGGCGCTGTCGACGGCACCGCGCAGCGAGGTCTCGTCGCAGGGGTGGACGACGACAGTCGGCGTCGGCGGCGCGGCCCTCGCCGCCGCGATCAGGCGGTCATATTTGCTGCCGTGTTGGGCTTGCGTCGTCTCGGTCGACATCCTGTCACTCCCGCTTCCACCCATGCGCGCTACGACGCCCGTGCCTTTGAGTCGGCCTTGGGGTCGAAAGGGGCGACATTCGACGTCCACTCTCCTTCCCCGTCCAGTCCGAACAGTTCGGCGACGCGCTTGAGACGGCTGGCGCGCTCGCCGGTGATATCCTCGCTGGCCGATAACACTTCGCGCATCGTGGCGAAGGCGGCGCGCCGCTGGTTCATGTCGTCAGGCAACAATCCGGGGATCGCCGCAAGCGCGGCCTCGCGATCGAGCAGCAGCATGAAGAACTGCTCGCGTACGAGCATCTTGAACTCTGCGAGCGACATCCGCGGGCCGATCTGGTCACGCCGGACCTGCCGCAGCGCCTCGATGCTGCGCTCGTCGACCATGCCGCGCGCGGAGCCCACATAGAGCAGCGCCCGGATCGCCGCCTCGCGAAGGCCGCCCTCGCCGATGCGGGATTTCAGCTCGGCAATGCGCTTTGCGAGCATCGCCTGATGCTCGGCCGACATCTCGCGCCGCCGCGACGGCACCGAATTCGGATCGATGCCGAGGGCGGCCTGGAGTACGGGCGAGCCGTAGATATTAAGGAACAGGGTTTCGCTCAACGCCTCCGCGGCGTCACGCCAGCTATCGAGCGCATGGACGATCTGCTTCGACATCTGCTCCTGGAATGCCAGGAACGGATTGTCCTTCGAGACCGGCTTGCGATTATCCTCGACGCCGTCGGCTGCCGACTTGATCGTGGACATCCAGGGATTCTTGCTGCTGAAGATCTCATATTGCAGCCGCAAGGGGTGCATGTTGCGCGCCCAGTCCGCGAGCTGCGGCGTCACCATCCCCTTCACCAGCGGCCGCAGGAATTTCTGATAGGCTGCAAGATTAAGCTCGGAGACGCGCTTGGCGGCGGCGAAGCGGCGCTCGTCCTCGGGTGAATTGCCGCCCATGGCCCTGATGTCGTCCAGCGTCCGGGCCTCGCAGCGCATCACCCATTGGCCGCTCGCGAGATCGGCATTGAGCGTCTCGTTGCCCCGCGCCTCGAACGTCGCCTCATAGAGCCCCGGCGGCAGCACATCGATCAGGTCGATATTGCTGGAGAATTCGGCATGTTCCTTCTTCGCCACGCCGCCGGAGACGAAGATGCCGAGATGGCCGATGCTCTCATGCACGGTGTAGACGATGGTCTGGCCATAGGCCCTGATCTCGTCGACATCGGCGTAGCATTCCAGGATCCAGTCCAGTGCCTGCTGTGGCGGGGTGACGTTGTCGCCTTTGGAGCAGAACACCACGATCGGCGAGCGGATATTGCGCAGGTCGACCTTCTGCCCATCCGACATCTCGATGCGACCGGCGGCGAGATTGTTGCCGATGAACAGCTCATCGACGATGAACTGAATCTCCTCGGCATTGAGGTTGACGTGCCCGCCCCACCAGCGCTCGAAATCGAGATAGCGCTCGGCCTCGGTGTCGACCTTGGAATAGACGTTGTACTGCTTGGTCCAGAGCGTGTTCGACGGGTTCTGGTTCTCGAAGTTCTGCACCAGCCAGGCGCCGTCGAACTTGCCGCCGCCGAGGTCGCTGGTCAGCGCCGTCAGCCAGCTGCCGCCCATCAGGCCGCCGGAATATCGCATCGGATACTGGCCGTGCACCCCTGCCCAATAGGCAAGCGGCGCGCCGGCGATGATCAGGGGGCCGAACAGCTGCGGCCGCAGCGATGCCAGGATCATGACGGCCCAACCGGCCTGGCAATTGCCGATCACGCAGGGCTTGCCATCGGCATCAGGGTGCCGGCTGATCACCGTCTCGATGAACTTCGCCTCCGCGTGGGCGATGCGCTCGATGGTCTGGCCCGGCATCGGCTCGGGCAGAAAACCAATGAAATAGCAGGGATGTCCCGCCCTCATCGCGACGCCGATCTCGCTGTCCGCCTTGAAGCCGCCGATCCCCGGACCGTGGCCCGCGCGCGGATCGACCACGATAAACGGCCGCCGGCTCATGTCGATCTCGACATCCTTGGGCGGAATGATGCGCACCAGCGCGTAGTTGACCGGCTCGTCCAGCGTGCGGCCGTCCGTGATCAATTCGGCGGCATATTGCAGCACATGCGGTGCGGTTTGCGCGACGTGCTCGCGATATTGGTCTCCACGCTGGCGCATGATGTCCATGAACAGCACACTGCGCTGTCCCGCATCGACCATATATTCCACGGCGGAAGAGACCAGACCCGACATCGGGCCGCCGGGCAGTTTCATATTTTCTGTCGTCATGTTCGACCTCGCCGTCGCGCATGACCATTCAATGTGCACTGCGTCAGAGGACGTTGATTTAGGTCAACGGTCAGCAACAACATCCGACGCCGGCGCGGCACGTTCGATGCGGATCCAGGCCGCCGCGAGTTCCCAGGCAACCGCTAGAATGATCGGCCCGATGAAGAGACCGATGATCCCGTGCGCAAGCGTTCCGCCGATCACGCCGATCAAGATCACCAGCGTCGGCGTGGTCAGCCCGCGTCCCATCACCAGCGGTTTCAAGATGTTGTCGAGGAGACCGACGATGACGAGGAATATCGTCAGAGGCAGTGCCGTGGTCACGTCCTTATCCATCCATAGCCAGATGATGACGGGAATAAGGACAATCGCCGCGCCGATCTGCACGATCGACAGCAACAGAACGATGACAGCGAGCAGGCCCGCGCTCGGAATGGCCGCGAGCTTGAAGCCGATGCCGGCCAGCAAGGCCTGAATGATCGCAACGCCGATCACGCCCTGCGACACCGCGCGGATGGTCGCACCGGAGAGCTCCAGAAAATGCTCGCTCTGCTCAGGCACGATCCGGAACAGGAAACCGCGGATCGCGCCGGCGAGCTGTGGCCCGTACGGAAAAAGGAGTCCGGCGACCAGCACCGACAGCAGGAACTGCAGCGTACCGATGCCGGCGCTGCCGGCAAATGACAACATGAACCCGGCGACCGGCTTCAGATATGGCGTCACCTCGCGCAGCACCGCGCGGACATTGGTGTAGGCCAGATTCCAGAGATCGTAGAGCTGAGGACCGATCAAAGGCCAACTCTTGATCTGCTCGGGCGCGGCCTGAAGCGCGAGATCACCGGCACTGATCTGGCTTGCGATATCCCTGATACCCTCGACGGCGCCGAGTCCCAGCCACGCCGCGGGGCCGATGACAATGCCGAGCATGACCACAGTGAGAATAGCCGCCGCGATGCGCGGGCTGCCGCCCAGGATTTTCGCGAGCGAACTGAAAACCGGATAGAACGCCACCGCCAGCACCGCACTCCAGGTCAGGATCGGTATGAACGGCTTGACGATCAGGAAGGTCCAGATGATCAGCAGCGCCAGCAATGCAAGCCGGATCACGAGCTGAACGACGGCGTCTGCAGGTAGAAGGCTGCGAATTGTCTTCACGATCTGGACCTTGTCTTGCGGAACGGCGGTTTCGGCGAGCGTAGTGGCCCAGCTCCCGAAATTGGGTTGATCCAGATCAAGCGATTTACGGCGATCGACGGCGTTATCGGCTCAGGAGCTTCGCGAGATCACCGCATGACAGATACCGCACATTATCTGCGTCATGAGCAATTGCGCGACGGCGCGCCAGTCGACATCCGCGCGCAACGCCCCGACGACGAAGCTGGAATGCTCGCCGCGCTGGACCAGACTAGCACGCAGTCGCGTCAGCGCCGCTTCTTCATCCCGAAGCTAGCACTTCTCGGACAAGGAGCGCGACTTCTTCATGGAGATCGATTTCGTGCAGCATGTTGCGCTGGTGGCCTGTGTGGACGATGCAGGCCGCAGCAGCATCGTCGGCGGCGGCCGTTACGTCGTCGCCAAGCCGGGCAGTGCCGAGATGGCGTTCATGGTGATTGACGCCTGGCAGGGCCGCGGCATCGGCACGATGCTCGCGCGTCACCTCATCGCAATCGCGCGCGAGGCCGGGCTGACCGAGCTGGTCGCGGAAGTCCTGCGCGAGAATATTGCGATGCGCCGCGTGTTCGAGCGGCTGGGCTTCGTGGCCGGCGCCAGGAGCGATCCCGACACGATCCATCTGGTGCTGGACCTCACCGGCTTACCGCAAGACGGTGCTGCACTGCGCTAATCCTGTCCCCTGCTCTATCCATCTGCCTGAAAAAGCCAGGAGACAAGCCGCTGGAAAGGTGTAGGATTCGACAAAACGGAGGAGCGGCATGTTTGAAATCACCGGTTTCGACACGGCGGGCGTCGTCAACCTCAAGCGGGAGTCTCTCGCCGCCGCCCTGAAGAAGGCCAGGGAGTTGATCCAGGACGGGTGCCACGACGTCCAGATTGTCGACCCCAATGGTCGAGTCTACACCTCCTTCGAGGAGCAGGCCGCCTAGCCGCCCCGCATATCTCCCCATCGCATCAACTCCTTCCGATCGAGCAAGCGCATCTTGTGCGATGCGGCGAGCGTTCCGCCGCGTGGCGAGAAGCAGCTTCCAAAGCTGGATGGAAGCGCCATTGCGGTGCGGCACGCCTGCTGCAAGCTCGCGTTTGCCATGTCGTTGCCAATCAACTGAATTGAGCGCACGCTCCCTTCAGGCGCGCAGACGCCACAGAGGGAGCGAAACATGAAGGAACCCGGCCTGGATGGTCGCCACCGGGACAAGGATGGCGCGATCAGCAAGAAGCACGGCAACACGCTGGTCGGTACGTTGCGCAAGATCTATGGAAAGGGTTTTGCGGCCGGATATCCGGATGCGACGACACTCAGCGAGGTCTTGCATCAGTTGAACGAGACGTCGCTAAGCCAGTTGCGCCGCGATCATGACACCGGGCATTTGGGCCACAAGATCGACCACGTCCCGAAGTGACTGCCCTCACTCCGACGCCGACCCGGCACGCCACCTGATCGGTCACGTCCCGCACTTGGCGCAGACCGTTGAGCCGCCCGATAGCGGGCGCTAGGATGAGCCTTTTTACGGAGGCTCATTTGAAACAGGTCATGATTGCTGTCGCAGCTGTCGCGCTGCTCTCCACCTCGCCTGCCCGATCCCAGCCGCTCGTCGATCCCAGCAAGGTTGCGCCCGAATACCGCGAGGCCGCCGAAAAGCGCCGCGCCGAGCAGCTCCGTCAGCGCGAATGCGCCCAGAAAGCTGATTTGGTGAAGGTGCTGCCGCGCGATCGGGCCGACTTCGTCAATCGCTGCCTGGATGCGATGGCTGCGAAGCAATAGTCCGCGCAAATGGCCTTTAGGCTTTCTTCAGATATTCGGCTCACCTTGGCCGCCGATTTTCAGTGTTCATTGTTGTCGCCGCATGAGTTCCGTCCAGATCCAGTGCACGCGTTGCAAGACGATGTTTCGCGATCGGGCGGGACGGCTGCAGGACGGCTATTCCAGACAGTGTCCCAGTTGCGAGGTGGTGCTGTTCTTCGCCGAGGACTCGCCCCATCCGTTCATCAAGCGGGCCATGAAAAGCGCGCGCAGGGTCCGGAAGGAACAGCGCGAGGCCGAGGCGGTCAGGATCACGGCCCCGCAAGAACCGCGCGTTGCTCCCCGCTCGCGATCCTCAGTAAGTCGTGCGCGGGCACAGGGCCGATCAGATTAGCGTTGATCAGGTCGTCTCGATCCAGATGCCAGCGTCCGATTGTGCGCGGATATGGTCGACCAGAAAGTCCGAAAACACCCTGATCTTCGCCGGCAGCCGGACGCGGTTCTGATAGGCCACGTTCATCGTCAGCAACGGCAGTTCCCAGTCGGTCAGGACAGGCACGAGCCTGCCGGAGGCGATGTCGCTCTGGACGATATAGAGCGGCTGGATCAGGATGCCGAGCCCTGCGCGCGCAGCGCCGCAGATGATCTGGCCATCATTGCTATCGAGCGTCGGCGCAATCCGGACGGTCTGCGTCGCACTGCCCTTGCTCAATCGCAGCGAATAGGGATCGTTGGCGAGGTTGTAGACCAGCATGTCGTGACGCGCGAGATCGGCGGGATGCGCAGGCGTGCCGTGCGTCTCCAGATAGGATGGCGCGGCCGCCAGCACGCGGCGCATCTGCCCGATGCGACGGATGATGATGTTGGAATCCGGCTCCTGCTCGCGCGTGCGGATCGCAACGTCGATGCCGGCCTCGATGAAATCAGGGTAGCGGTTGGCGGCGATGATCTGGACGTCGAGCTTTGGGTAGAGCTTGCGAAACGCCGGCAGCATCGGCGCCATGTAGATCATCGCAAAGGACAGCGAGCTGGTGACGCGCAGCATGCCCTTGGGCGACAGCGCACGATCGCTGACGGCGTCTTCGGCCTCCGCAAGCTCGTTCAGCAGCGTGCCGCAACGCTGCAGCAGCTCCTGCCCGGCCTCGGTCAGCCATTGCCGGCGCGTATTGCGCTCGATCAGCCGGACCGCGAGCCGCTCCTCCAGCGCGCTGAGGTGCCGGCTTGCCGCCGCGTTCGACATCCGCAAGCTATCGGCGGCCTTGGAGAGGCTGCCGAACTCGGCTGTCTTCGAGAATACCTCGAGCTGGAGCAGGCGGTCCATTCTTCCTCATAGTGGAAAAGAGACTTACGATTTTTGGTCTTTATTTCCGATTTCTGCAAGGCAAAATGCGCTCAACAAGAAAGATCACAGGCGAGGAATTCAGGGAAATGTCGGGTCCGATCAAGCACATCGTGATGTGGCGGCTGCGCGCGGAGACGGCCGCAGAACGCCTGGCGGCCCGGACCAAGGTCAAAACCCTGTTTGAGGGCCTCAAGGGCCGGATCGACGGCCTCACCCATATCGAGGTCGGCGTCGATGTCAGCGATGTCGATTACGCCTGCGACGTTGTCCTCGTCACCGAGTTTACCGACAGCAGCGCCTTGAAGGCCTACGCCACCCATCCGGAACATCTGCGGGTGCGCGAGGAGCTCGGCGACTTGCGGATCGGACGCTTCCAGGTGGATTATCCCGTTAAACAAGAGACCGGCGCATGATCGGTTCGTTCACGTTTGAGAACCTGCCCTGCCGCGTCGTGTTCGGCAGCGGCACGTTGGCCGCGGCCAGGGCCGAGGTCGAGCGGCTGGGCGGCAAGCGCGCGCTGGTACTGACGACGCCGCAGCAGGAAGCGCAGGGCAAGGCGCTCGGTTTAACACTCGGCCCGCTCTATGCCGGCCTGTTTGCCGGCGCCGCCATGCACACGCCGATCGAAGTCACCGAGCGCGCAATCGCAGCGATGAAGGATTGCGACGCCGACTGCGTGGTCGCGCTCGGCGGCGGCTCGACGACCGGCCTTGGCAAGGCGCTGGCCTTGCGCACCGGAATCAACCAGCTCTGCATCCCCACCACCTATGCCGGCTCGGAAATGACGCCGATCCTCGGCCAGACCGAAAAAGGCCTGAAGACCACGGTGCGCGATGTCGCCGTGCTGCCGGAGACCGTGATCTACGACGTCGATTTGACGATGACGCTGCCGGTTGGCCTCACGGCTACATCAGGCATCAACGCCATCGCCCATGCGGTCGAGGCGCTCTATGCGCGCGACACCAACCCTGTCACATCGCTGATGGCGGAAGAAGGGATCCGCGCGCTGGCACGTGCCCTGCCCGCGATTGCCGCCAAGCCCGACGATCGCGCCGCGCGCAGCGATGCACTTTACGGCGCATGGCTGTGCGGCGTGTGCCTCGGTACCGTCGGCATGGCCCTGCATCACAAGCTCTGTCACACGCTCGGCGGCACGTTCGACCTGCCGCATGCCGAGACGCACACGATCGTGCTGCCACATGCGCTGGCCTATAACGCGCCCGCGGTGCCCGAGGCCATGGCGCGGATCGCGCCTGCGATCGGTGCGTCGGATGCATCGCAAGGACTCTTCGATTTGGCCAGGCGGCTGGGCGCCAAGGTCGCGCTGCGCGATATCGGCATGCCCGAGAGCGGCATCGACAAGGCGGCTGACCTCGCGGTCACCAATGCCTACTGGAATCCGCGCCCGCTCGAGCGGGGCGCCATCCGCGACCTGATCGCGCGCGCCTGGGCCGGCGAGCCGCCGGTCGCCAACAAAGCGGCGGCATAACCGACATGCGGCGTACCCTCATCCAGTCGGCGACGATCATCAGCATGGACGCTTCGATCGGCGATCTCCTTGACGGCGATGTGCTGGTGGAGAACGGACGGATCGCCGACGTGCGTCCGGGCATCGACGCCGCCGACGCCGAGATCGTCGATGGGCGCGGGCGCATCGTCATCCCCGGGCTGATCAACGCGCATATGCACACCTGGCAGACGGGCTTGCGCGGCTTTGCCGCGAACTGGACGCTGTTGGAATATTTCCGCCGCATGCATGCGGGGCTCGCGACCCTGTTCACGCCCGACGACATCTACATCGCCACGCTCGTCGGCGCGCTGAACCAGATCAATTGCGGCGCCACCACGCTGGTCGACTGGTGCCACAACAATCCGACGCCTGCTCATACCGACGCCGCGGTGCGCGGGCTGATCGAGAGCGGCATTCGCGCTGCGTTCTTCCACGGCTCGCCGAAACCGGAGCCGAAGCCGGGCGAGCCGCATTTCTCGGAAGTGCCCCATCCCCGCCGCGAGGTCGAGCGGCTGCTGGCCGGCCCCCTCGCCGACCGCAACGGCCTCGTCACGCTCGGGCTTGCCATTTTGGGCCCGCATTATTCAACGCTCGACGTATCCATGCATGATTTCAGGCTGGCGCGGGAGCTCGGCCTGATCGCCTCGATGCATCAGGGCGGCGGTCCGGCAAAGACGCAAGGCGGCTGGGAGAAGCTGATCGAGGCGGGCCTCGTCGGGCCCAACGTCAACATCGTTCATGGCAATGATTTGCCCGACGAGCTCCTGCAAAGGCTGATCGATCTCGGCGTCACTTTCTCCGTGACGCCGGAGAACGAGATGATCCAGGGCCATGGCTTTCCGATCACCGGCCGGCTGCTCAAGCGCGGCGTGCGTCCGACCATCGGCATCGATCTGGAGTCGGTGCTGGCCGGCGACCTCTTCTCTGCGGCCCGCGTGGCGCTGTCGATGCAACGCGCGCTTGATAATGCGCAGATGCGAAAGAGCGAGGGCACGATTCCGGCAACGACCACGATTCCCGCGCGCGAGGCGCTCGCGTGGGTCACCACCGAAGGTGCCCGCTTGCTCGGCCGCGAGAGCGAGATTGGTTCGCTCACACCGGGGAAACTCGCCGATCTCGTCATCATCAATGCCGACGATCTCAACCTCTTCCCGGTCCACGATCCCGTTGCGTCAGTGGTGATGCAGACGAGCCTCGCCAATATCGAGGCCGTCATGATTGGCGGCGTCTGGGAGAAGCGGAACGGAAAGCTGCTGATTGACGGACTCGAGCGGAAGAAAGAGCTGCTCGCGCAATCCGGCCATCGGCTGGTGCGGGGCATCGAACGACAAGGGCACGCCGCACACTAGCGACCAACGGACAACAATAATGACTGAGACAAGCAAACAGGTCGCCTTCATCGGCATCGGCAAGATGGGCCTGCCGATGTCGCAACTCATCGCCAAGGCGGGCTTTGGCGTCACCGCCTTCGACCAGAGCGCGGCACGGCTCAACGAGGCGCGCGAGCACGGGATCGGTGTTGCGGGCTCGCTCGCTGAGGCCGTCAACGGCCGCGCCGTGGTGATTACGTCGTTGCCCGATGACGCCGCCTTGCGCGCGGTGATGCTCGGGCCGACCGGGCTGATCGGCGCGATGGCGCCGAAAGCGGCGCTGATCGAGACAAGCACGGTCAGCGCTGAGGCGTCGGCCGAGGTCGATGCCGCAGCCCAAGCGCACGGGATCGCCTATTTGCGCGCGCCGGTCTCCGGTAATGCCAGCATCGTGCATACCGGGGCGCTGAGCTGCTTTGTTTCGGGGCCGAAGGATGCATTCGAGACCGCAAAACCGTTGTTCGCGAGTTTTACCCGCGCCCAGACCTATCTCGGCCCCGGCGAAGAAGCACGCTACGCAAAACTCGCGGTCAATCTCATGATCGCGGTGTCGGCGGCGATGATGGCCGAGAGCCTGGCACTGGCGCGCAAGGGCGGCATCGGCTGGCAGGACATGTTGAACGTGCTGGACGAAAGCGCGGTCGCCTCGCCGATGGTAAAGTACAAGACCGCGCCGCTGCGAAAGCGCGACTTCGTCTCGAGCTTCTCCTGCAGGCAGATGGCCAAGGACCTCGACCTCATCCTGGGTGCAGGCCATGCCGTCGGCGTGCCGCTGCAACTCGCAGCGCAAGTGCGCGAGACCTATGGCTCGCTGGTTGCGCAGGGCGACGGCGAAACCGACTTCATCGCGACGGTCAAGCATCTCGAACGGTTGTCGGGCCTTGACGAGCCCAAACTCTGATCGACGGAGGCGAATATGCGTAATTTCAGCGAGACCAACATCACCGACGCCGTGCTCGAGCGCACCGCGGGCGCGACCGATCCCCGTATCAAGCAGGTCAGCGAGGCGCTCGTGCGTCATCTCCACGCCTTCGTGCGCGAGATCAGGCCGACGCAGAAGGAATGGGAGTTCGGCATCGACTTCCTGACCCGAACCGGCCACATGTGCGACGACAAGCGGCAGGAGTTCATCCTGCTGTCGGATGCGCTCGGCGTCTCCATGCTGGTCGATGCGATCAACCATCCGGTGCCTGAGGGCGCGACCGAGACGACCGTGCTTGGCCCGTTCTTCGTCAAGGCCGCGCCCGAGAAGCAGAACGGCGACAATATTTCGGGGACCATGGAAGGCGATCCCATGATCGTCACCGGCTCGGTGGCGACCGTCGACGGCAAGCCGCTCGCCGGTGCCGTGGTGGATGTCTGGCACTCCGACAATGACGGCTATTACGACGTGCAACAGCTCGACGAGATCGGCGATCTCGCGATGCGCGCCCGCTTCCACACCGACGCCAATGGCCGCTTCCATTTCTGGTCGATCAAGCCGGCGGCCTATCCGATCCCGCATGACGGCCCGGTCGGCGAGATGCTGGAGGCGCAGGGCCGCCATCCCTGGCGTCCGGCGCATGTGCACTTCATGATCTCGGCGTCGGGCTTCGAGCAACTGGTGACGCATGTGTTCGTCGCCGGCGACAAATACCTCGACTCTGACGTGGTGTTCGGCGTCAAGGACAGTCTGATCCACGACTTCGTGCACTGCCCGCCGGGCCGTGCGCCTGACGGTCGCATGGTCGCTTCAGCCTACTATCACCTCAACTATGATTTCGGCCTGAAGCAGGCCGCAAGCAACGCGCAAGCGGCGTAGGCCAAACGTCGAATCGACGGACTGACAACACTCCGCGACAAGGGACGACGACGGGGAGAAACGATGGGACCGCGGGTCAACAGTGCCGCATTGGCTGAACGCCTCGAAGGCGTGATCGGTCCGCGCGCGACCGTCGCGCGCGGCGTGCTCGACCAGCATGGCCAGAGCGAATCCTACTACCGCGCCCTGCCCCCTGACATCGTCGTCTTCCCGGAGACGACCCAAGAGGTCGCCGAGATCGTCAAGCTCTGCGCCGGCGCTGATATGCCGATCGTCCCGTTCGGCGCCGGCACTTCGCTCGAGGGCAATGCGTCGGCGGTCGCAGGCGGCGTCTGCATCGACTTCGCGCGGATGAACAAGGTGCTTGCTGTCCACGACAGCGACATGAATGTCGTGGTCCAGCCCGGCATCACCCGCAAGCAGCTCAACGCGGAGCTGCGCGGCACCGGCTTGTTCTTTCCGATCGATCCCGGCGCCGATGCCTCGATCGGCGGCATGACGTCCACGCGCGCCTCCGGCACCATGGCGGTGCGCTACGGCACCATGAAGGACAATGTCATGGCGCTGGAGGTCGTGCTGGCGGACGGACGGGTGATCCGCACCTCCCGGCGCGCCCGCAAATCCGCGGCCGGCTACGATCTGACGCGGCTGTTCGTCGGCGCCGAAGGCACGCTCGGAATCATCACCGAGATCACGCTGAAACTGCACCCGCTGCCGCAGGCGATCTCGGCGGCGGTCTGCAGCTTCGATACCCTGCACAACGCCGTCGATACCGCGATCGGCATCATCCAGGCGGCCATTCCGGTCGCGCGCGTCGAGCTGCTCGACGACGTCATGATGCGCGGTATCAATGCTTACGCCAAGCTCGGCTATCGCGAGGCACCGACGCTGTTCTTCGAATTCCACGGCTCGGAGAGCGCGGTGGCCGAACAGGCCGAGCTGGCGCAGGCCATCGCGGCCGACCATGGCGGGCGCGGCTTCGAATGGGCCAAGGCACCGGAGGATCGCAGCCGGCTCTGGCACGCCCGCGACAACACACTCTATGCCGGCCTCGGCTTGCGCCCCGGCGCGCGCGCCGTCATCACCGACGTCTGCGTGCCGATCTCGCGGCTCGCGGAATGCCTGACCGACACCCGCAAGGATGCCGACGCGCACGGCTTCACCGCGCCGATCGTCGGCCATGTCGGCGATGGCAATTTCCACATGCTGATCCTGGTCGACCCCGCAAAGCCGGAGGAAATCGACGGCGCCAAGGCGCTGCAGGCCCGCATGGTCGCCCGCGCCATCGCCATGGACGGCACCTGCACCGGCGAGCATGGCATCGGGCTCGGCAAGATTGACTATCTCACCGATGAGCTCGGCGAGGCCGTGGACGTCATGCGGTCGATCAAGACCGCGCTCGATCCCCATGGATTGATGAATCCCGGCAAGATCTTCGCGGGAGCGCGGCCATGAACGCCCATGTGAACGTGCCCGGCGAGACCTCGGCGGTGCCGCTGCTTCAACTGCGCGGCATCAGCAAGGAATTTCCCGGCGTCAAGGCGCTGGATGACGTGTCCTTTGCGCTCTACCCTGGCGAAGTGCACATGCTGTTGGGTGAGAACGGCGCGGGCAAATCCAGCCTGATGAAGGTGCTGTGCGGAGCCTACAGGGCCGATTCCGGCGAGTTCTTTTACAAAGGCGAGAAGGTCACGATTGCTTCGACGGCGGACGCCCAGAAGCTCGGCATTGCCGTGATCTTCCAGGAATTCTCACTCGTCCCCTACCTCGACATTGCGAAAAACATCTTCCTCGGCCGCGAGCCGAAGGGCCGCATCCCCGGCACCATCGACCGCCGCAAGATCCTGGCCGATGCCAAGCGCCTGCTCGACACGATCGGCTTCGACATCGATCCGTCCATCATCGTCAACACGCTCGGCGTCGCCCAGCAGCAGATGGTCGAGATCGCCAAGGCCATCAGCCAGAATGCACGTATCCTGGTCATGGACGAACCGACCGCGGCGCTCTCCGATCGCGAGACAGAGCTGCTGTTCGCGCTGATCGCAAGGCTGAAGGCCGACGGCGTTTCCATCGTCTACATCTCGCATCGCATGGCCGAAGTGTTCGCGCTCGGCGACCGCATCACGGTCCTGCGCGACGGCCGCCGTATCGACGGCGTCAAGCCGGCCGACGTCACGCCCGACCAGCTCGTGCGCATGATGGTCGGCCGCACCGTCGATATGACCTATCCGCGCAATTTTGCCGACAAGCCCGGCGAGGTGCTGCTTCAGGTCAAGAACCTCACCGCACCGAGCGGCATCTCCGACATCAACATCGAGGTCCGCCGCGGCGAGATCGTCGGCCTCTGCGGCCTGGTCGGATCCGGCCGCACCGAAGTTGCGCGCGCGATCTTCGGCGCTGATCCCGTCGCCTCCGGCGAGATCGTGTTCGACGGCAAGCCGATCTCCGGCGAGCCCGATGTCGCCGCCCGCCGCGGCATCGCGCTGATCCCGGAAAGCCGCAAGAGCGAGGGCCTCGCCCTGCTCCGTTCGGTCGGCGACAATCTCGTGGTCTCGGCGCTGCGTAAACTTTTCCCGAGCGGGCTGTTCGATCCGCGCAGCGGCCAGCGCACCGCCGACGGCCTGATCCGGCAGCTCCGTATTGCGACGCCAAGCGCGCGCCAGACTGTCGGCCTGCTGTCGGGTGGCAACCAGCAGAAGGTCGTGATCGGCAAATGGCTGGCTGCCGGCGCAAAGCTGTTCATCTTCGACGAGCCGACCCGCGGCATCGATGTCGGCGCCAAATCCGAGATCTTCGCGCTGATCGACCGGCTGGTCGCCGAAGGTGCGGCGGCGCTGATGATCTCGTCGGAGCAGGTCGAAATCTGCCACGTCTGCGACCGCGCCTATGTGATGCGCGAGGGCCGCGTCGCCGGACATCTGACGCGCAGCGAGCTGACCGAGGAGAACATCGTGCGATTGGGGATGCATCATGCGTGAAGCCGCGGTCGTATCGCAACCGAACCCGCTCCAGCGTATTCCCGGCGTCGCCATCGTGCTCGGCGCACTCATCGTTTTGTTCGGTGCCATTGCGCCCGGCTTCCTCACCCCGGCCAATCTCTCCAACGTGCTGGTGCAGTCCACCATCCTGACCATGCTGGCGCTGCCGATGACGCTGATCATCATGACCGAGGGGCTCGACCTCTCGATGGGTGCGGTGCTGACACTGACCTCGCTCTGCGTCGCCATCGTCTCGCTCGCGACCAAGTCGATGCTGCTCGGCCTCGGCGCCGGCGTGCTGGTCGGCGCGGCCTTCGGCACCGTCAACGGCTGGCTGGTCGCAATCCTGGGCATTCCGCCCTTCGTGGCGACGCTTGGCACTCTCGGCATGGCGCAGGGCCTGTCGCTTATCGTCTCCGACGGCCAGAGCGTGGTCGGCATCCCCCACAGCGTCCGCGACATCTATTCGGCAACGCTGGCTGGCATTCCCGTGCCGATCGTGCTGGCGCTCGTGACTTACGCCGCCTTTCACGGCCTGCTCTATCACACCCGCTTCGGCAGCTACGTGTTCGCGCTCGGCGGCAACCGCGAGGCACTCCGCTATGCCGGCCTCTCGCCAAACAAGCTGCTGATCGCGGTCTACGCGCTGGGCGGCACCATGGCCGGCATCGCCGGCCTCTTGATGACCGCACGCATGAATTCGGGACACCCGACCGCCGGCCTCGGGCTCGAATTCGATGCGATCGCGGCCGTCGCGGTCGGCGGCACCTCGTTCGAGCGCGGCAATGGCTGGCTGCTCGGCACGCTGCTTGGCGTCATCGCCGTCGGCGTGCTGCGCAACGGGCTGAACCTGATCTCGCTGCCCTCCTCGGTACAGGTTGCAAGCGTCGGCGTCCTCGTCATCGTCGCGCTGTTCCTCGATGGCCTGCGGAGCCGGTCATGACCGATATCGCCAAGGAAGCCCTGTCGCCGCCACGTTCGTTCCTGTCGCAGGACACGATCCAATTGTTCTACCGGCTGCTCGCCGTGTTCCTGATCTGCGCCGTTCTGGCGGTGCTCAACGATTCCTTCCTCAGCCTCGGCAATATCCTCAACGTGCTGCGCCAGGCGAGCCTCACCTTCTTCATCGCCTCCGGCCTGACGCTGGTGGTGCTCACCGCCGGCCTCGATCTGTCGGTCGGCGCCAATGTCGCGCTGTCGGCGTGCGTCGCCGGCACCGTGATCCACACCACGGGATCGGCAACGCTTGGAATCCTGACCGGGCTTGCCTGTGGCGGCATCGTTGGCCTCCTGAACGGCATCATGGTGACGGCGCTGCGCATCCCCTCCTTCATTGCCACCTACGGCATGCTCTGGGTGCTGAACGGGCTCACTTACTGGTACATGGCGGGCGAGACCCTGCACGGCTTCCCGGCCGGCTTCCGCCAGATCGGCAGCGGCTATCTGTTCGGCCTGCCGATCCCGATCTATCTGCTGCTGGTGTTCCTCGGCATCGGAACGCTGTTTGCCCAGCGTACGATCTGGGGCCAGGAGATCTACGCGATCGGCGCCAATCCCGTGGCCGCCCGCCTCTCCGGCATTCCCGTCACGCGCCGGCTCCTGCTGGTCTACGCGGTGTCAGGCACGATGGCGGGGCTCGCCTCGATCATCTTCCTGTCGCGCCTCAATTCGGCCGAAGCCGACATCGGTGAGAGCCTGACGCTGCCCGCGATCGCGGCCGTGCTGATCGGCGGCACCTCCTTGTTCGGCGGCGTCGGCACCGTGTTCGGCACCTTCATCGGCGCGCTGATCCTGACGCTGGTGCTGAACGGCATGAACCTCTTGTCGGTCAGCGCCAATTGGCAGCCGCTGGTCACCGGCATCATCGTCATTCTTGCGGTCTGGCTCGACATGAAGACCCGCCGCCGCGCGCAATGAGTTCTCAAGCAATCTAACTAGCAAAACGAGGGATGGAGACGACATGAAACAGAGACTGGGCTATCTCGCACTGCCGCTGGTGATGGCGGCCGCGTTCACCACGCAGGCGCGCGCCGACGGCGAGACCATCGCCGTGTTCACCAAGAACCAGACCAACCCGTTCTTCCAGACGGTGCGGGTCGGTGCCGACAACATGGCGAAGACGCTGAACGCCAAGACGCTGCAGTACATTCCGACCAAGCCGGACTCGATCCCCGAGCAGCTCAGCCAGATCGAGGACGTCGTGGTGAAGAAGCCGAGCGCGATCGTCTTCACGCCCGTCGACTACAAGGCCATGGTGCCTGGTGTCGAGAAGATCAACGACGCCAAGATCCCCGTCGTCAACATCACCGACCGCTCCGCCGGCGGCAAATTCCTCTCCTTCGTCGGCGCCGACGATTACAGCCTCGGGCTCGAGACCGCGCGCTTCCTGCTCAAGACGCTCGGCGGCAAGGGCAACATCGTCATCATCGAGGGCGTCAAGGGTTCGCTGACCAATGTCGACCGCGTCCGCGGCTTCAACGACGCGCTGAAGGAAAATCCCGGTGCCAAGCTGCTGGCGTCGCAGCCCGGCAACTACCAGCGGCTGCAAGCGCTCCAGGTGATGGAAAACCTGATGCAGTCGAATTCGCAGATCGACGGCGTGCTCGCCGCCAACGACGCTATGGCGGTCGGCGCGATCGAGGCGCTCGACGGTGCCAACCGCAAGGCGCAGGTGATCGGCATCAACGGCACCAAGGAAGCGATCGACGCGATCAAATCAGGCAAGCTGCTGGCGAGCGGCGACTACAACGGCTTCTACCAGGGCTGCCTCGGCACCATGATGGCGATCCGCGCCCTGCGCGAACAGCCTGTCATCAGTGAGATCGTGCTGAAGCCGACCGTCATCACCAAGGACAATTACCAGCCGTTCGATCAACCGCTCGAGCAGCGCACCTGCCCGACCTTCGAGGAAGCCAGCAAGCTCAGCGCGAAGTAAGCCTGTTCAGATCCAACACGGACGGCCGCCAGTGCGGCCGTCCCAAGAACGCAAGCCAAGAAACGGAGACATCATGCTGTTCGCCATCCACGCCATCGACCGCAGCGGTGCATTGCCGACGCGCCTTGCCAATTACGATGCCCACAAGGCGTTTCTCGGCGACACCTCGCGCTTCGGCGTCAAGATCGTGATGTCGGGGCCGCTCGTCGCCGACGACGGCGCCACCATGATCGGCAGCCTGTTCCTGATCGAGGCCCCTGGCCGTGCCGAAGTCGAAGCCTTCAACCGCGCCGATCCGTTCGCGGCCGCCGGCATCTGGGAGAAGGTCACGATCACGGGGTTTCTGCGCCGGCAGGGCTAAAGGGTGGCGCGTTGGAGTTTTGGGGTTGCACTTGTTGAATCACCGGTCGACTGATGGCCGGTCGCCCACGGACAGCGGCCCAAATGCGGACCTTCCCTGGGGTCGCAGATCGGCCAAGTAGGCGACATCGCCGGAACGAGCCTGTTATAGTACGCCAACCGACCCTGGCGTTTTGAGCGATTGATATGGAGACCGTACGCGATATCTTTTACGTTGGCGTGATATCGGCCTTCCTGACTTCCTTGCTCACCGGCTCCTACTTTTCGGTTCGCGCCAGCCTTAATCGTCGTCGTCCCTCGCGGCGCAGCTTCGTTCAGGCGAACCCTCTCAATGCGCTGCTCTTTGCAGATGAACTGTTACCGGAAGGTCTGAAGTATAGAGCTAAGGCATTCCGAGCATTCCTAGTTACATTCATTTCGATCGTTGTTTCGCTTCTTTTCAGATAATCGAATTATGCCGCGCTGGTACCATCTTCTAGTCCTTCGTACCGCGAACCTAATTAGCGTGGCCTTGTTGCTCTTAGCCGCCATCATCGCTCTTTGCGTTGCCGCGGACTGGATTGGTCACCTTGGATGGGGCTATCCCTGGTACGTGCTCCCATTTCTTATCGCCTATGCCGTCGGTGCCTTCGCACTTCATCGCGGCGCGGCGAATTAGAACACTTACTAAATCAACTTAGGTAACTGAAATTACGCAAATTACGGTACACCCAACTGGCCGTTCCGCTTCTAGCCCGGTCACCGAAATTCTGGCGGAATAGGCAATTCTGCGCCATCTTCGCGGCGAAGGAGAGGCTCCGTGGCAATCGAAATCAGATCCGCGACCACCGGCGATGCCGGAGCGATCCAGCGCATCTATGCGCCGTTCGTGCTGGCGACGGCGATTTCATTCGAGGACCAGCCGCCGTCAATCGACGAGATAGCTGGACGGATCGTATCGATCTTAAAGACGCATCTTTGGCTCGTCGCAGTCGATGGAGGAGAAGTCTGCGGCTATGTCTACGCAAGCGCGCATCGCGAGCGTGCAGCCTATCGCTACTCCGCCGACACCACGGTTTACATCTCGCCCGAGGCACAGCGACGCGGTGTTGGCCATGCGCTCTACGCCGAACTGCTGCCGCGGCTCAAGCAACGCAACATACACATGGCATTTGCCGGCATCGCGCTGCCAAATCCAGGAAGTGTCGCGCTCCACGAGTCAGTAGGCTTCACGCCGGTCGGCATCTATAGCGAGGTCGGTTTCAAATTAGGCCGCTGGCACGATGTCGGGTGGTGGCAGCGCATGCTTTGATGTGAGGTCCGCCTTGGAGCCACTGCCGGCCTTCAGGATTTGGCTATTATCCGTGCCTCGTGAGACCAAGCCTGATCTTGCACGGGTCTAAATCCAATGCTTCCCAAAACTTGGCGACCCCATCGTTTCCTGCGTGCACGGTCAAGAAGGAAACCTTATCTTCTGCTTCCAACATCAGGGCGCTCGCTATGGTGCGGGCAATTTCGCGCCGTCCGAATCGACGGTGCACGTAAAGTCGGCGCATCCGCCAGGCGGGATGCACGGTCATCGCTGGTTCGTCCGTAGTTGCCCCAATCCCAGCCAATTGGCCATTCATGCGACCAGCCGGGAGCTACCCCTACGAGACCAGCGTCTCGCCGCGGCGTGCTCTCTTGGCGGCTCTGCCGCGATTGATGAACTGGACGCCTACGAACTCGCCATTGATCCAGGCGAGCTCGCAGTGCCGGTAGGCCAACCCGATCGGTGACAACACCAGGAAGAATTCTCTCTGGCCGATATCGGTCACCGTACCGTCGATCACCAGCTTGGCCCCCATTTCAGAGATATCGTAGATCTTGCAGGGGCGCTGCCAGGTGCCGTCGATCGCCATCACGCGAGCTTCGATCGGTCGCTCGAACGCGACACGCCGATCGTTGCGTTGGTCTCCCTCGCCCACCAACCCCCCCCGCTGATGAATCCCCAGGCAGCCGCTCCAATTAGAGCAAAAACCTTGATCTTCGGTGAACGGCGGGCCTGCGCGTCGCATGACCGGTGCCAGTGAGCAAACACGCTGCGACTCTCATGCCGGCAACAGCGGAACACGCCGCTTCATGGGTCCCGATGTTCGAGGAATTCCTTCACCGGCCCGACGAAGGGGTGCAGGAATTGGCCGAACATGCCGCCGGGGATCGGCTTCACCGTACCGTAGTTGACCGGCCAGCGGTCTTTGGGCAGGTGCCAGGTTCTGCCGAGCATATCGAACAGCGGCGTGTGTGCTGCGTAGTTCTTGTCGATGGCCTCGGCGTCCGAGGCGTGGTGCCAGTGGTGAAATTGCGGCGTGACGATCACGTAGCGCAGCCAGCCGACGTCCATCTTGATGTTTGAATGGATCAGCACCGATTGCACGGAGATGAAAATGAGATAGGCGAAGATCGTGTCTTGCGGGAATCCGAGCAGGAAGATCGGCACCAGCACCAGGGCGCGCGTTGCCAATGGCTCGAAGAAATGGAGGCGCGATCCCGAGAGCCAGTCCATGTGTTCGGGCGAATGATGGACCGCATGGATTCGCCACAACCACGGCACCTCGTGATAGGCACGGTGGGAGACGTATTCGACGGCATCGGCCGCCAGGATCATCAGCACGAAGCGGACGATCGCCGGCAGCGCCACGACATGCGCTTGCAGTGACGGGCTGATCGCCCAGGCGAAATAGTCATGGGCAAAATGTGTCGAGACCACCAGGAAGATGCCGATCAGCAGGTGGTTGACGCCGAAATAGGCGAGATCGAGTCTCCAGCCGGGGCTGAGCGGCCCTTGCTCCGGCCGCACCCGCGGGAAGACCCACTCGAGCAGCACGAAGGCTGCGCCGGTGAAGAAGAGATCGAGCACCAGCCAATCGAGGCCGAGATAGACGCGCGGCTGGAGAAATTCCGGAGTCGGCACATAGGGCCCGCCAAGCAGCGTGGCGAGGAAAAGCGCGCTGAGGCCGATCGTAGCGGGCACCCGTGGGCCGCCAAGCACGATCCCGATGACGCCGAGCCAGGCACCGACGACCATGGCGATCGCGAGGGTGAGGCGGAGCAGCTCGACGTCGTAATGGACGCGCAGCTCAGGCGTCGTGAGAAAGGCGGGGTAGCGCAGGCATAGCACCGCAGCGACGCTGAGCACGCCGATCGCGGCGCAGAGAGAGCTGCCGATGCGCCCTTCGCCGATGCGCGGCCTCGAACTTTCTTGAGCCATCAATGGTCTCCCAACGAAGTTTCTCAAGCGCGTCAGCATAGGCGCGCGTTTCTCAGATCCAGCGGCCAGGGTACGTAGATGGCCGAAAAGAGTTAAAATTGCCAGAAGTCACAAGTCCGCTTTGGGTCAAAGCAGACGAAACAGGATCGGACGGCGGCCGGGCTCATAACGAAAAACCCCGGTGCGTGGGGCACCGGGGCGTTTCAAACAAAATGGATTGGTAAGGCAATGACGCCTCTATAGCAGTGAACCGGGCTGGCGCTTGTGAACTGGTTCACACTTGCGACGTGGTGACCGGACCATTTGTCGCGCCCGGAGCGACCCGAGCTCAGCTCCGCCGCGACTTCCGCGGAAACAGGCGATCGCGGATGTAGCGCGAGGTCGCGGTCAGGCGGATCCCGCGCGGCTTCTGCCAGGCGGCGCGGTCGAGCTCCTTCTTGTCGCCGATCGCAAGCCGGCCCTTGGCGTTCTTGGCGATGAAGATCGCATCGCTCATCTTGCGGCCCGAACGCTTGTTCTTGGCCGTCACTTCCTTCCAGAGGCTGATCCGGCCGAGCTTCAACTTCGGCAGCTCTTCCTTGATCTCACGCCGGAGGCAGGCCTTGTCGGATTCACGCGCGCGCTTGCGGCCGCCCGGGAACATCCAAAGGCCGTCCGACCGTCGCCTGACCAACAGAACCTTGCCGCGCCTGGCGGCAACCAGCTTGGAAGACTTCGCCATACCTGTCGCAAACCGAGAAAAGAATCTGACACCATCGTAACTTGTCTATTTCATTAGACAAGTTCGATGGCCGTTCCGGTTGCCCCGGCCTGCCGCACTTGTCCACATCCTGCGAGGGTGCGGCCAATCTCGCAAGGCGTCTCGGGCGCGTGCCGCGCTAGGTGACCTCGTCCGCTGCTGGCGCCGTCGGTGGCGGCTTCGCCGCCTCGCTCCCGATCCAGGCCGCTGCCATCTCCCACGCCACCGACAGGATGATCGGCCCGATGAACAGGCCGACAATGCCGTGGGCGAGCGTGCCGCCGATCACGCCGACGAAGATGACGATGGTCGGCGTGTTGAGACCGCGTCCCATGACGAGTGGCTTCAGCATGGTGTCGATGAAGCCGACGACGACGAAGAACACGGTGAGCACCAGGGCCGTGGTGACGTCCTTGGCGGTCCAGATCCAGATGATGACAGGCAGCAGCACGAAGAAGGCGCCGATCTGCACGATCGACAGCAGGAGCACGATGAAGGCCAAGAGGCCGGCGCTCGGCACGGCCGCCAGCTTGAAGCCGATGCCGGCAAGCAATGCCTGCACGATGGCGACGCCGATCACGCCTTGCGCGACCGCGCGGATGGTGGCGCCGCCAAGCGTGAGAAAATGCTCGCCCTGCTCAGGCACGATGCGCGACAGGAAGCCGCGCCCGGCTGCAACCAGCCGGGGCCCGTGTGGAAAAAGGAAGCCGGCCACAAACACCGAGACCAGGAATTGCAGCGTGCCGAGGCTGGCATCGCCAGCCAGCGACAATAGCGGTCCTGCCAGCGGCTGAAGATAGGGCGCGACCTCGCGCAGCACCGCGCGGATGTTGGTGTAGGCCTGGTCCCATAGATCGAACAGCGTCGGGCCGATCAGCGGCCATGACTTGATCGATTCCGGGGCGGACTGAAGCGCGAGGTCACCGGTGCCAAGCTGATGTGCCAGCTCCCGCCCCCCGTCCACGGCGCTCACGCCGAGCCAGGTTGCGGGGCCGAGGACGATGCCGAGCGTGATCAGGGTCAGGATGGCGGCTGCGGTCTTGGGCCGGCCGCCAAGGATCCTGGCGACCCAGCTGAAGGCCGGATAGAACGCGACCGCGAGCACGAAGCTCCAGGCCAGGATCGGTATAAAGGGCCGGATGATCAGGAATGTCCAGATGATCAGCAGCGCCAACAGGCCGAGCCGGATCACGAACTGGATGACATCCTCGCCCGTCAGGAGCTGACGCAGACTTTTCACAGGTACGGCTTTCCTTGCGGCATCAACGCGGGTTCTAGCACTTGCGCGGGCCAAGGGTTATTGCGAGCCCCGGGCCGGGCGTCAAGACGAGCGGGGCCGCGACGTGCGCCGGGATTGCCTAACGGCGATTAACCGGATTTCAGCGGACCAGTTTACGCCGATGCAAAGGCTCGCACCTAGGCTTTGTCCAAGGTCCCCAAAAACACTTGCGGTACAATGGCCAACAGCATCTGGACGATCGAAGAATTCACCTGCCCGGGTTGCAGCATGAACTACACCGCGACTCGCGAGGAGCACGCCGAGCCGCATTCAGGCCAGTTCAAATGCAGCATTTGCAGTGGCGTGGTGCACAGCTGGTCCGGCAAGCATCACTTCTTCAACTGGCAGGCCGTGAAGACCAGGCCGCCGGTGTTCGGACGGCGCTGGACCGGGGTGCGGTACTAGGCTGAACGCGCTCTTCGCCCGTCATTGCGCGCGCAGACGCAAATCGGCCTGCGCGAATAACGGCTTCTGCCAGGCCACGGTCCGGGCTAGTTTCCCCTCCCCGTAACCGAATCCGACGCGCAATGACCGCTCCCTTCGTTCCGCAGATCGCCCTCTACCGCAACTGGCTCACCGAGCAGCGCGGCCTCTCCTTCGCCGACTACGAGGACATGCGGCAATGGTCGGTGCGCGATCTCGATGCGTTCTGGCGCAGCATCTGGGACTATTACGATCTGCAGTCACCGACGCCGTTTGCGGCCGTCATCACCGAGCGCAAGATGCCCGGCGCGGTGTGGTTTCCCGGCGCGCAGGTGAATTACGCGCGGCAGGTGTTCCGGCATGTGGACGCGGCGCACTCCGCCGGCCTGCCCGCGATCGTCTCGGGTGGAGAGGACGGTGAGCTGACGGAGACCAGCTGGCCGGAGCTGCGGCGCAAGGCGGCCGCACTCGCGCTGCATCTGAAGGACAAGGGCATCAAACCCGGCGACCGCGTCGCGGCATATCTCCCCAACATTCCCGAGACCATCATCTGTTTTCTGGCCAGCGCCAGCATCGGCGCGATCTGGAGCGTCTGCGCGCCCGATATGGCTGCGCCCGCGGTGATCGACCGCTTCAAGCAGATCGAGCCAAAAGTGCTGATCGCCTGCGATGCCGTCACCTATGCCGGGCGCAGGCATGACCGAAGGGAAGTCGTCGCAGAGCTGCGACGATCACTGCCATCAGTCGAGCACGTCATCCTGCACAGCGAGGCAACGGCGCTCGCGGCTCCGGAGGCCCTGCTCTCCGACATCACCGCGACAACGAGCGCCGCGATCGATACATTCGAGCCGATGTGGCTGCCGTTCGATCATCCGCTCTGGATCGTCTATTCCAGCGGCACCACGGGCCTGCCGAAGCCGATCGTGCATGGCCATGGCGGCATCGTCATCGTCGTGCTTGCGCTGCTCGGCCTGCACAACGACATCGGCTGCTCCTATCACCAAAACTCGTTCGGCGAGCGCTATCACTGGTATTCGTCGACCGGCTGGATCATGTGGAACAGCCAGGTCGGCGGCCTCTTGAGCGGCACGACCTGCTGCATTTTCGACGGCAGCCCGGGCGGCACCAAGGACAAGCCCGACTGGTCCACGCTGTGGCGCTTCGTGGCGCAATCGAAATCCACCTTCTTCGGCGCGGGCGCGGCGTTCTTCGCCAATTGCGCCAAGGCCGAGATTGATCTTTCGGCCGCCGGCGATCTGTCGCGGCTGCGCTGCCTCGGCTCGACCGGCTCGCCTCTCAGCGCCGACACGCAAGCTCATTTCAACGCGCGCTTCGCGGCGCTGTCGAAAGCCAACGGCAGCAAGGCGCAAGCCGACATCTGGTGGGCGAACATCTCCGGCGGCACCGATTTCGCCGGCGCCTTCATCGGGGGTAACAGGGAATTGCCGCAGACGCCGGGCGCGATGCAGTGCCGCCTGTTGGGCGCTGCCGTGGAGGCCTTCAGCGAGCAGGGCCACGCCGTGATCGACGAAGTCGGCGAGCTCGTCTGCACCGAGCCGATGCCGTCGATGCCGCTCTATTTCTGGAACGACAAGGGCAACGCGCGTTATCTGGCGAGCTATTTCGAGACCTATCCCGATAATTTCGACGGCAGCGGCCGCGGACCGGTGTGGCGGCACGGCGACTGGCTCAAAGTCAACCTCGACGGCTCATGCGTGATCTACGGCCGCAGCGATGCGACCATCAACCGGCACGGCCTGCGCATGGGCACGAGCGAGCTCTATTCCGCGATCGAGGCGCTGCCGGAGGTGCTCGACAGCCTCGTCGTCGACCTCGAATATCTCGGCCGCGACAGCTACATGCCGCTGTTCGTGGTGCTGCGCGAAGGTGTTGCCTTCGACGGTGCGATGCGGGCCAAGATCAACAAGGCGATCGAGGCAGGCCTCTCCCGCCGCTTCCTGCCGAACGAGATCTTTGCGGTCGCCGAGATCCCGCGCACGCTATCGGGCAAGAAGCAGGAGCTGCCGATCAAGAAGCTGCTGCTCGGCCAGCCCGTTGAGAAAGTCATCAACAAGGAGGCGATGGCCAACCCGGCCTGCCTCGACTGGTATCTCGCCTTTGCGCGCGACTATCTGGCGCGAACGGCGGCATGATCCCGGGCCGATCGGCCCAATTGCGGCTTCGGCATTTGCACTAAGTTCACCGATCGCCGGTAGACGGGTCAGGTTCCCTTGCCAACGAACAGCAAGCCATATCGAACAGCAGCCATGGCCGACCTCAACGCCGTCCTTTCCAGGCTCAACGACCGCCTGCTCCGCCTCGAGGGCGAGCTGTTTGTGCTGCGCTCGCTGGCGCGCGCGACGCTGACGGCGGGCGACGACCACGCGGCCCGGATGCGCAAGCTGGTGGAGGCGGCAAAAGTCGCGCTCGATGATGAGGCCAAACGCGAGCTCGACAAGCCGACGCGCAAATATGTCGATGCGGCAACCGCACTGGTGGAGGAATTGCTGGTCGAGCCGACACCGGCACGGCCGCTGTTCACCGTGATCGATGGCGGACGGCGCGACTGAGCCCTCTCAGCGGAGCCGGGTTGCGCCAGGCTCTGGCGCATCGGCCGCCAGCCGGGTCAGTCCGGCCTCGATGATCGCGATTTCCTCGTCGATCTTGCCGATCGGCAGGCTGAAATCAAATCCGCGCGATGACCTGCTCTTCAGATCGACCGCAAGCCGCTGCCTGTGCATCATCAGTTCGTCGAGACCACGGCGGTTCTTCAGCCGCACATAGGTGTCCACGATCTGCGCGATTGCGTTCGACATCATATCTGTCCCGGCAAAAATGCCCGCGCGACGCACCCACGCCGGCAGGACATTCTTGGTGTCGCGGTACGCAATACAAATCCGCGACGGATTCGTCGATACGGCAGCGAGGTTGAGAACGCGTTACCGTTTGATGATTTCACGACGGCGCCAATAAAAAAGCCGCTGGCGATATCGCCAGCGGCCCAAGCCGGGTTCGAAAACGGATCCGGAATGAAATTTGTCCAGCCCCGGTTGGGCACGTTCTACGGCACATGCCGGATTCCTTCCGTTAAAAATGAAGCAGAGGAACCGCTGCATCGATCATTTGCTGGCGACCGTGGCCACACGGCAACGCTTGGCCCGTGACGCAGACAGATTTGAGCGGCCGTTTGCGACAGGCGTTGCATGCGCATTGTTGATAACCGGCTTAAGCGCCGCGCGGGTGGTGACAGGGCGGCCTGACGTGTTATCGGGGGATGACGCAGCTGCGAGACGGATCGGACACCCATGCGCATTACCCTCGTCGGCTCCCGCCATTTCGGCGTGACCACCCTGAACATGCTCCGCGAACACGGCGTCGGGGTCGTACGGGTCGTGGTGGCCGATGCGGAGGACCGCCTGGCCGCGACCGCCAAGGCCGCCGGCATCGAGGTGGCGGTGCAGGCCAATCCCAAGCTGGTGGTTGCCGCCGAAATCGCCCCCGACACCGATCTGATCATCACCGCCCACAGCCATGCCCGGATCGGCAAGGACGCGCTGGCCGCCGCCAGGCTCGGCGGGATCGGCTATCACCCCTCGCTGCTGCCGCGCCATCGCGGCAAGGCCGCGGTGGAATGGACCATCAAGGAAGGCGATCCGATCGCCGGCGGCACGATCTATCACCTCGCCGACCGCATGGACGCCGGCGCCATTGCCGCCCAGGACTGGTGCTTCGTGAAAAAGGGCGAGACCGCCCGCGAACTCTGGGAGCGGGCACTGGCCCCGCTCGGCCTCAAGCTGCTGGCCGACGTGATCGACTACGCCAAGGTCCACAAGGCACTGCCGGCGAAGCCGCAGGACGAACAGTTCGCGACCTCGGCGCCGAGTCTGTCCTAGGACGGCCTCTCCCTGAGTCGCCTCCTCATGTTAACGATTAACGTGAGGGCGCCTTGATTCTGCTTCAAAAATTGGAGCCAAAAGCGCAAATAAACCATTGTTTCCACAGGAACAATTTTCGACTTTGCGTCGCACCAAATTTCCGTCACATTTGGGTCGAATAAGCGTCAGCATATCAGACACATTCAAGGACGGAATTCATGCGTTTTGGTCGCATCGCGGCGTTCTGTGCCGCTTCAGTTTCTTTTGCCACCCTCGCCGCCCCCGCGGTCGCCCAGACCCCTTATGACGGCAATTGGCAGGTCACCATCGTGACCAAGACCGGCTCGTGCGAGCCGACCGCAAGCTCCATGCTGACGGTTGCCGACGGCAAGATCACCGCGCCCGGCGCTAACGTTTCCGGCACCATCGGCAGCGGGGGTCTTGTTAAAGTTTCGATCAATGGTGCATATGCCAACGGTCAACTCAGCGGCAACGCCGGATCGGGGAAGTGGAATGGAGCATCTGCAGGCATACCGTGCAGCGGGCGGTGGGAAGCATCGCGCCAATAAGCTATTCGGGACTAACGTTCTCAACCGGCGGCTGCTCATGGCGGCCGCCGTTTTGTTGGTGGCAGCGGTTGTCACCAGCACGGAGAGCAAGGCCCAGGCCGGCCCGTTCGCGCCGCTGGCTGGCACCTGGAGCGGCGGCGGAACCGTCACCCTCGAAGACGGTTCGACCGAGCGGATCCGCTGCAAGGCCAAATACGCCCCGATCGGCCCGACCATGGAGATGTCGCTGACCTGCGCCAGCGATGCCTACAAGTTCAACCTCGGCGCCAATGTGAAGGCCGAGGGCAGCGCCATCTCGGGCAGCTGGTCCGAGACGAGCCGCAATATCAGCGGTTCCCTTCAGGGGCGCGGCGGCGGTGGAAACTTCGAAGTGGTCGCCTCGGCCGCCGGGTTCAATGCCAATATCGGACTGAGAACGAGCGGCAGCAAACAGAGCGTCACGATCCGCGCCGACAGCCAGTTCCGCGGCGCCAACATCTCGCTGTCGAAGTAACACGACGGCACCGTGACGGGATCATCGACCCGGCGACCTCGTCGGGTCGATTTTTTTATGCGTTCGGAACGAACGCCGTGCCCCCACATCGCTGCATCGGCAGATTCGGCCGTTGCAAACGGCCGCGATGTCACCGATACCGGCCATCCCCTCGGAATTTCACCCCTTCATCGCGCTGCCATGACCACGACACCGTCCAAAACCAAGGCCGCACTGTGGATGGCGGGATGGCTGTCACTGACGCTGGTGATGGCGGTCGCGGGACGCGAGGCCGTGCATGAGATGAACGTCTTCCAGGTGATGGAAGTGCGCTCGCTGCTTGGCCTTTGCCTGCTCTATCCGATGATCCTGCGCGCCGGCGGCTTCGGCATGCTCAAGACGACGCGCCTGCCCCAGCACGTCGCGCGCAATCTGATCCACTACATCGCCCAGCTCGGCTGGTTCTTCGCGCTGACGCTGATCCCGATCGGCCAGGTGGTGGCGATCGAGTTCACGATGCCGATCTGGACGGCGATCCTCGCGGCCAGCTTCCTGTCCGAGCGCATGACGCCGTGGAAGATCGCCGCCATCGTGCTCGGCCTTGTCGGCGTGATCGTCATCGTCCGGCCTGCGACCGGCGAGATCAATCCGGGCCAGCTGATCGCGCTCGGCGCCGCCATGGGCTTTGGCGTGTCCATGGCCCTGGTCAAATCGCTGACCCGCACCGAAAGCGCGCTCTCGATCCTGTTCTGGATGATCGTGGTGCAATCGGTGGCAGGCTTCGTACCGACGTTGTTCGTCTGGACCTGGCCGTCGGCCTATGTCTGGGCCTGGGTGGGCGTCATCGCGGTCTGCGGCACTTTTTCGCACTACTGCCTTGCCAGTGCGATGCGCTACGCCGACGCCACGATCGTCGTTCCCATGGACTTCCTGCGGGTTCCCCTCACCGCAACCGCCGGCTGGCTGCTCTATTCCGAGCGGCTCGACGCCTGGACCGTGCTCGGCGCGGCCCTGATCCTGGTCGGCAATCTCCTAAATTTGAAGCCGGCCGCACCAGTTCCCGCCCGCGCACAATGAACCGCCACGCGGCTCAAGGCGACACATCAGCGTGGTCGAGCGTGATTTGGATCACGTTGGAGGGGCATTCCTTCGTGCACGCACTCGATCACAAGGCAATGGGTTGGGTCAGTCGGGTGACCAGTCGTTTTGCTAGCGCGAGGCCGGGTGCTTTCGTGTAGGTTCGACGCCAATCTGTTGCTGCCCGTCATTCGATTCTGTTGGGGATTTCAGATGCGCACTCTCACCATCATCGCTTCGCTGATGTGCATGGCGCTGTCGATCGGCGCCGCGAAGGCCGACCGCCGCGTCGCCTTTGTCGTCGGCAATGGCGCCTACAAGAACGTCGCCCAATTGCCGAACCCGCCGATCGACGCCAAGGCGATGGCATCGACGCTGCGCAATGTCGGCTTCGAGGTGATCGAAGGATCGAACCTCTCGCGCGACCAGATGACCGAAAAGCTCCTCGATTTCGGCCGCAAGGCACAGGGCTCCGACATCGCAGTGTTCTATTATGCCGGCCACGGCATTGCCGTCGGCGGCACCAACTACCTCCTGCCCGTCGATGCCGACATCAAGTCGGAGATGGACGTCAAGCTCGGCGCTGCGATCAACATCGACCTCACGCTTGACCAGACCATGGGCGATGCCAAGGTGAAACTGGTGTTCCTCGATGCCTGCCGCGACAACCCGTTCGCCGCCAAGATCAAGTCGAATTCGGCCACCCGTAGCGTCAATGTCGGCAGCGGGCTTGCCGAGATGAAGTCCGGCGAAGGCACGCTGATCGCATTCGCCACGGGCCCCGGCCAGACCGCGCTCGACGGCCAGGAGGGCAACAACAGCCCGTTCACCCGCGCGCTGATCGACAACATCACCAAGCCCGGCGTCGAGATCCAGCAGGCGATGACCTCGGTGCGCGCCCAGGTCAATGAAGAGACCCACAAGGGACAGCTGCCCTGGGGCCATACCAATCTGATCGGCGCCGTCTACCTCAATCAGGCGCCGACGACACAGGTCGCCAACGCGGCGCCGACCGCCTCGAGCAGCACGCCGGCAGTTGCGGCCAGCAGCAGCAGCAGTTCCGACGGTGTCGAGCTCGAATACTGGCGCTCGGTGAAGGAAACCAACAAGCCCGAAGAGCTCAACGCCTATCTCTCCGCCTATCCGAACGGCCAGTTCAAGGCGCTGGCGCTGGCGCGGCTCGCCGCGATCCAGAATGGCCCGTCGACCACCACGCGTAACCTCAACGCCGGCGTTGATCCGGCGACCTTCACCGATGAGGCCACCCAGCTCACCGAGGACCAGATCGGCCTCGACAAGGGCCAGCGCCGCGACGTGCAGCGCCGCCTCTCCGGCCTCGGCTTCGACACCAAGGTCACGGGCGTGTTCAACGACGAGACCCGCGCGGTGCTCAAGCGCTGGCAGGCCGCCCGCGGCTATCCGTCGACGGGCTTCCTCAACAAGCTCCAGCACAAGGCCATGCTCTCCGAGATCATTGCCTCGACCACGACTGCGAGCGACGACAGCCCGAAACCGGCCCGTCGCGCGGCGCCTGTTCAGAGCGCGCCCGCGCCCCGCCACAGCGGTGGTGGCGATGCCGGTGCGGCCTTCGTGGGCGGTGTCGTCGGCGGCATGATGGGCGGCATGTTCCGCCACTGAGGTTCGCCTAACCCAAAACATGAAAGCCCGGCTTACGCCGGGCTTTTTGTTGCTCTCGCCCGTCAAGGTAAGAGCACGGCGTCACCACATCCTCCGTCATTGCGAGGAAAGAGGTGTGCCTTACGCGGGCGTCTCGGCTCGCGGCAGCCGAGCGCTTACTTCCCCGCCGCCTTGCGCAGCGCCTCGTTGATGCGGTCCTGCCAGCCCGGGCCGCCTTCCTGGAAGAACTGCAGCACGTCCTGGTCGATCCGCAGCGTGATCTGCTCCTTGATGCCAGGTGCCACATTCTGCTTCGGCAGGGGCGCAGCGACCTTGGCCGTCACCTTCTTGAACGCCGCCTCGGCCTCCGACCGCGCATCGCCCAACGTGCGCGGCCGCCTCGGTTGATCCGCCATGTCCTAGATTCCCTCAAACAGAGCCGTCGAAAGATAGCGCTCGGAGAATGACGGCACGATAGCCAAAATGGTTTTTCCCGCAGCCTCCGGCCGCTTGCCGATCTCGAGCGCCGCTGCGATCGCGGCGCCCGATGAGATGCCGCCCGGGATACCCTCATGCCGCGCCAGCGCCCGTGAGGTCTCGATCGCGGTGGTCGAGTTGATCTTCACGATCTCGTCGATCACGGAGCGGTCGAGAATATCGGGCACGAAGCCCGCGCCGATGCCCTGGATCTTGTGCGGCGTGTGGGTGCCGCCTGACAGCACCGGGCTCTCCTCGGGTTCGACCGCAACCACCCGCAAGGACGGCTTGCGCGGCTTCAGGACCTGACCGACACCCGTGATGGTGCCGCCGGTACCGACGCCAGCGACGAAGTAATCGATGTTGCCCGCCGTGTCGTTCCAGATTTCCTCCGCCGTGGTGCGACGATGCACTTCGGGATTGGCGAGATTCTTGAACTGCTGCGGCATCACCGAGTTCGGGGTCGTCTTCAACAATTCTTCAGCCGTTGCGATCGCGCCCTTCATGCCTTGCGCGGCCGGCGTCAGCACCAGCTCGGCGCCGAGGAAGGCGAGCATCTTCCGTCGCTCGATCGACATCGATTCCGGCATCACCAGCTTCAGCCGGTAACCGCGCGACGCCGCGACGAAGGCGAGCGCGATGCCGGTATTGCCTGACGTCGGCTCGATCAGCACCGTATCGGGCTTGACGATGCCCGCCTTCTCCATGGCGATGATCATCGCCGCACCGATACGGTCCTTCACGCTTGCGGCGGGATTGAAATATTCGAGCTTTGCCAAGATCGTCGCGTTGACGCCGTGCATACCCGGCAACCGGCGCAGGCGCACGATCGGCGTGTCGCCGAACGCCTCGACGATCGAGTCATAGATCCGGCCGCGGCCGGGTTGGTGCGCTGCACCCGTCTTTGAACCCTTCTCGGACGATGCGTCCATGATCAACTCCCTTTGGCGACAATGCGCCCCCAGCGCAGCGTTTGCGCAGTTACGGACAGCTTGTGACGACACGCAAGCAACAATGCGGCACATGTTAAATACGCTGCATCGCAAAATCGAGTGAGCATTAATTAGCAGAAAACCAACGCATTTGTGTTGCGACCTCGTCAACTGATTCTGTCTATGCTAGACTTAGGTCTAGAAGCAGGGAGGTCACCACGATGTCAGCCATTGCTGAAGTGTTGCCGACCATCGCGCGCCACCGCGATCCGCGTTGCAGTGAGTTGCCCACCTGTCCCGTCTGCGCCGACTCCATGGTCGCCGCCGAAGCGTCTGCGTATGTGTCAGACCACGTGATCAGCTATCTCTGGACCTGCGACAATTGCGGCTACGGCTTCGTCACCAAGCACGCCGTCAAGCAGCGGATCGTGTGCAACTGATGCTGTTGCCCTAGCGCGGGGCGATGTCGCCCCTCGCCCAGTCCTCGCGCGTGCGCCGGTAGAACTCTTCGAATGTTCCATGTGCGACCGCGTCCCTGATGCCCTGCATCAGGAACTGGTAATAGGCGATATTGATTTCAGACAGCAGCATGGCCCCCAGCGTCTCGCCCGCCTTGACGAGATGGTGAAGGTAAGCGCGCGCGTAGTTGCGCGCCGACGGCCATTTGCTCTCCTCATCGAGGGGACGCGGATCGTCGGCGTGGCGGGCGTTGCGCAGATTGACCTGGCCGAAACGCGTGAAGGCGACGCCATGGCGGCCATTGCGCGTCGGCATCACGCAATCGAACATGTCGACGCCGCGCTTGACCGCTTCGAGAATGTCGTCGGGCGTGCCAACGCCCATCAGATAACGCGGCCGGTCGGTCGGCAGCGCCGGCGCGGTCTCGTCGATCATCGCCAGCATCACCGCCTGCGGCTCGCCGACGGCGAGGCCGCCGATCGCATAGCCGTGGAAGCCGATCTCGACCAACCCTTGCGCGCTCGCATGGCGCAGCTGCGGGATGTCGCCGCCCTGCACGATGCCGAACAGCATGTAGCCGTGTGGTGCGCTCTCGAAGGCGCGCTTGCTGCGCTCGGCCCAGCGCAGCGACAGGCGCATCGCCCGGTCGATGTCGTCGCGCTCGGCCGGCAGCCGCACGCATTCGTCCATCTGCATCGCAATGTCGGAGCCGAGCAAACGCTGCACCTCGATCGAGCGTTCCGGCGACAGCTCGATCTTGGCGCCGTCGATATGCGAGCGGAAGGTCACGGCGTGCTCGCTGATCTTGCGCAGGTCCGACAGCGACATCACCTGGAAGCCGCCGGAATCAGTCAGCATGGGCCCGTTCCAGCCGGTGAATTGCTGCAAGCCACCCAGGGCGTTGATGCGCTCCGCTCCGGGACGCAGCATCAGGTGATAGGTGTTGCCGAGCACGATGTCGGCGCCGGCATCGCGCACCTCGCGCCAGTGCATGCCCTTCATGGCGCCTGCCGTTCCGACTGGCATGAAGGCCGGCGTCCGCACCACGCCGTGGGGCGTGGTCAGGCGGCCGGTGCGCGCGGCACCGTCAGTGGCGAGCAGTTCGAAATGATTGGGCAGAGCGGTCTCAGTCGGATTCATGGCGGTGCTTATTGCGTGTCGGGCGAGCCCGATCAACCCGGACGATGCCCCAGATCGGGACAGCGTTGACGCGGACGTGATGCGCCCGCCGCTTGATAAACAAAACGATACAGTATAGTTTTTCTACGGGGGCTGGACGAGACGCTGCGGCAATCTGCCTGCGGCCGTAGATGCGTGATCGCCAGCCACCGACCGATGCCCCTCCCCACATGTTCGATGGACGTCTCCAGCCGCTCTGGTGGCCGGACAAAGCGCATGGGCCGCCGCCTGATCGGGTCGCTGGCGCTGGCGTGCAGCCTGGCGCTCGCCGCCTGCACCTCGATCCCCCGCACGCCCTATACGGCCGGTGATGCGAGCGGCTCGCGCGTGCTCGATATCGACGGTCTGAGGCGCTATGCCGACGAGCCCATCACCAAGTTCAGCTTCGAGCAGGACAAGGCGACCGGAAGCAGGACCTATCTGGCGCTATCGGGCGGCGGTGCCGACGGCGCCTATGGCGTCGGCGTGCTGAATGGCTGGAGTGCAGCTCGCAACCGTCCGATCTTCTCCGTCGTATCCGGCGTGAGCACCGGCGGCCTTATTGCACCGTTTGCATTCCTTGGATCGCAATATGACGACACGCTTCGCGAGCTCTACACCAGCGGCATCGCGGAGAGCCTGCTGAACGACCCCAGCATCATGCGCGTGCTGTTCGGCTCGGGCCTGTTCGGCAATACGCGGCTGCGCGAGCTCGTCGCCCGCTATGTCGGGCCGGAGATCATGGCGCAGGTCGCGCGCGAGAACGCCAGGGGCCGACGGCTGCTGGTGGTCACGACCGATCTCGACACCCAGCGCACCGCAATCTGGGACATGGGCAAGATCGCCGCGGTCGGCACGCCCGATGCGCTCAAACTGTTTCGCGACGTGATGGCGGCCTCCGCCAGCATTCCCCTGGTATTTCCGCCGATCATGATCGAGGCCGAAGGACAGGGCCGCAGGTTTCAGGAGATGCATGTCGATGGCGGCGTGACCGCGCCGGTGCTGACGCTGCCGGAGGCCCTGCTGCTGCAGGGTCGCCTGCCCGGCAATTCGAAGATGGACATCTACATCCTCGTCAACAAGAAGATCGAGCGCAACTTCGAGCTCGTCGCCAACAGCACGATCGATGTCGCCTCGCGCAGCCTGTCCGCGATCACCCAATCGCAGACGCGATCGATCATCTTCTCGACCTATGATTTTGCCCAGCGGAACCACCTCGGCTTCCATCTTTCCTACATCGAGCGCGATTATCCGGCGCCGCCGTCCGAAGGGTTCGACACTGCCTATATGCGGGCGCTCTACCAGTACGGGTATGAGAAGGCGGCAGGCAGCCGGGCCTGGACCTCGCGGATACCTTGATATCCGCGAGGCGGAACGGCATCGGTCGGTGACCGTTGACGATAAGGCCAATTCGGCCAGTTTAGCGATGACGCCCCGGCTCCTGCGCGCTATAGAGCAATGACCATCGTCACGATCGCGCAGGAATCATCGAGCATTCATTGGGCATGGGATTGGCTGCGACCAAGGCAAAGACGGCAGCGCCTCGACGCGAGGCCTCAAAATCGCGCGGCGGCCGGCCGACGAAGAGCGCTGCGATCGAACGCGATCAGCGGCTGATCGAGGTCGCGACCCGCCTGTTCCTCGACCGCGGTTTTGACGCCACTTCGCTCGACGCGGTGGCTGAGGCCGCCCGCGTCAGCAAGCCGACCGTCTATTCCCGTTACGGCGACAAGCGTGGGCTGTTCACCGCGGTGCTCCGCCGCGAGATTGCGCGCTGGCTTGCTCCACTGTCAGCGGCGGCCGAGACGCAGCTCGGCAACTCGTCCGACATTTCAGTCGAGCAGCGGCTGAACGAGATCGGGCGCGAGATGCTGTTGTTCACTTGCGGACCCGATGCCATGGCCTTCAGCCGCATGATGACGGCGCAGGCCATCAACTTCCCGGACGTCGCCAAGCTCGGCAAGGAAGAGGGCTGGCTGAAGGCCGTGGCGACCACCGCCCGCTTCTTCGACCGTCTGGTGGCGCAAGGCGCGCTTGATGTCGAGGATACCACGATCGCGGCGGAAGTGTTCCTCGATGTCGTCGTCGGCCATACCCACCGCATGGCGACGTTCGGCACGCCGATGGAGTTCAAGGCCGCCGAGAAGCGGATGCGTGCGGCGATCAAGCTGTTCCTGGCCGGGGCGATCGGACCCGCCGACCGAACGCAGACCGCAACAAAAGCCGCACAACGGCGCCGCCCCTCCCGCTGACATTTCCGTGAGACCGGTGATTTGTCCCCTTCGGACAATGGTCGCTTCGTTGACCATAACAAAACGATACGGTATTGTTTTGTTTATAGAGCGGTGCGGGCCCTTTTTTCACCAGCCCCAAAAGAGGTCCGGGCCGCTTGGATCGCCGCGACGGGTACAGCCCGTTACGGCAGTCAGCGGCCGGCCATTGCCCGTGGCCGGCCGCGAATTCTTTACGAACATCCGGCAGACTTGTTGGCCGAGGGTTTGGACCATGAGCGCGACAAGACCAGGCGTGTACGGGTTGCTGGCGATTGCCCTGTCGGGGCTGCTCGTCGCAGCGCCTGTTCGTGCAACCGTCTCGGCGGGCTCGGCACCCACCGCCCTCCACAGCGAGACAGATGGGGACGCCGCAGCGGACCGCCAGGCGGTGAGCCACGAGATCGAGCGCTTCCGCAGCTCGTCAATCTCGATCAGTCAGGCCATGGCGATTGCGGAGGCCCGCCACGCCGGCGCGACCACCGCGGATATCAGCTTTGACGGTGGTTCCGGCGTACCGGTGTACCGGGTCAAGACCCTGCATAACGACCGGATCTGGCGCTACACCGTCAACGCTGCGACCGGCGAAGTGATGGGTGGCGAGGCCGCCCTGCCCCTGGCGCAACTCGACCTCGAGGATCGCAGCAACCTCGCCGTGCTCGGCACCATCACCCATCGCCTCGCCGATGCGGTTCGCGTCGCCGAGCAGGCAGCCTCCGGCAAGGCCATCAGCGGCGGGCTGGTGCGCGAGCGCGGCCGGCTCAATTTCGCGATCGTCGTCATCAGCGGCAACGACCTCAAGGAAGTCCTGCTCGAGCCGCCGGGCGCGCGGGGCAAATAAGGTCAGCCACAATCCCGCCCGAAAGCCATTGACAGACGCCAGACTCTCCCGCATAAGTCGCCGCCATGTTCACGACCACCAAACGCACGACCAAAACCACCACGGCCTTCGGGGCCCGGGGAGGCGTGCGCGCATAGTCGTCGACTAAACGCATCAAGCTTGACCGAAGCCCCGCCCAAGATGGTCCGGGGCTTTTTTGTTGTCTCAATCGATCTCAATGGAGGACACAGTGAGTAACGATCCCGTCGTCGCGATTGTCGGCGTCACCGGTGCGGTGGGCGCCGAATTCATCGCCACCATGGACAAGCGTGGTTTTCGCGTCGGCAAGCTCAAGGCGCTCGCCAGCGCCCGCTCCGCCGGCAAGACGGTGTCGTTCCGCGGCAAGGATGTCGTCATCGAGGAATTGACCGAGCGCGCGTTCGAAGGCGTCGACATCGCGCTGTTCTCCGCCGGCAGCGGCATCTCCAAGAAGTTCGCGCCTTTAGCGGTCAAGGCCGGCGCCGTCGTCGTCGACAACTCCTCCGCCTTCCGAATGGATCCGAACGTTCCCCTCGTCATCCCCGAGGTCAACGGCAACCGCATCCGCGACCACAAGGGCATCATTGCGAACCCGAACTGCGCCGCGATCACCGCGCTGGTGCCGCTCTGGCCGATCCATCAGAACAACCGCATCAAGCGTGTCATCATCTCGACCTATCAGGCGGCCTCCGGCGCCGGCGCGGCCGCGATGGACGAGCTCGTCGAGTCCACCCGCGCCAATCTCAACGGGCAGGTCTACACGCCGAAGGTGATGCCGCATCCCTACGCATTCAATCTCTTCAACCACAACACCGCCGTCGATCCCGACACCGGTTACAACGACGAAGAGACCAAGGTCATCAAGGAAACCCGCAAGATCTTCGAGGACGACAAGATCGCCATCGGCGTCACCTGCGTCCGCGTGCCGGTGCTGCGGGCGCACTGTGAAGCCATCACCTTCGAATGCGAGAAGCCGATCAATGAGGACCAGGTCCGCGCCATCATGGCGCAGGCGCCGGGCGTGAAGATCGTCGATGACCGCGTGAAGAACTACTTCCCGATGCCGATCGATGCCTCGGGCCAGGACGACGTTCTGGTCGGTCGCATCCGCAAGGATCTCAGCGACCCCTCCGGGCATTCGATCTCGATGTTCGTGGCCGCAGATCAGCTGCTCAAGGGCGCGGCGCTCAACGCGGTGCAGATCGCGGAGCTGTTGCCGCAGCGGGTGATGGCGTAAGGAGTGAGATTCGTAAGGGTGGGTTACGCCGAGCGGTTTGCGCTTCGCGCAATCCGCGGGGCTAACCCACCCGACGGCAGTGTGATGGCTATTTGGCGGGTTCGTCCTTGCGGTCCCAGGGACGTTTGCCGTTGGCATCCTTGTCCCAGGGCCGGGCCTGCGAACTGATGCTCGCCTCGGCCTTCCTGTCTCTCTCCCGATCCGCCTTGATCTGCTCACGAATTGAAGGCTCCGTCGGCGGAAGCGTTGTCCCGGCAACGGTTTGGGCCATGCAAGGAGAGATCGTGATGAAAAGCGCGACAAGGAAAAATTTCTTCATGACCGCTTGTAGCACAACCACGAGATTTGATCCGCGAGGTTTGTAACCCGTCAGCCCGGACAAAACGACGCGGAGCTATGCGTTCACGACAGCGTTACAGCCTTGAACGTTTTACGACGGCGCACGAAACAGCAGGCACGCGTCGCCATAGGAATAAAACCGGTAGCCGCTCGCAATCGCATGCGCATAGGCGCGCTGCATCGTCTCGAGCCCCGAGAACGCCGACACCAGCATGAACAATGTCGACTTCGGCAGATGGAAATTCGTCATCAAGACATCGACCGCGCGGAAGCGGTAGCCGGGCGTGATGAAGATCGAGGTCTCGGCCGCGAACGGCTGGATGGTTCCGTCTTCGCCGGCGGCGCTTTCCAGCAACCGCAATGAGGTGGTGCCGACCGCAATGACGCGGCCACCATTTTGTCGCGCGGCATTGAGCCGTTCCGCGGTCTCCGCCGAGATCGTGCCCCACTCGGCGTGCATCTTGTGGCCGTCGGTGTCCTCGACTTTGACCGGCAGGAAAGTCCCGGCCCCGACATGCAACGTGACTCGGTTGATGCCGATGCTACGCGCGCGCAGCGCCTGCTCCAGGGCCGGCGTAAAATGCAGGCCCGCGGTGGGCGCTGCGACCGCGCCTTCGTTGGCCGCGAACATGGTCTGGTAGTCGGCGAGGTCCTGATCGTCGGGCGTCCGCTTGGAGGCGATGTAGGGCGGCAGCGGCGGACTGCCGAGATCGGCGATGGCCTGATCCAGCGCCGGACCGTGAAACGAGAAGCCGAGCGTCACCTCGCCTTCCGCGCCCTTGGCCTCGACCTCGGCGTCGAGATGGCCGAGCAGGCAGACCTTGCCTTCATTGCCGAAGCGGATGCGGTCGCCGGCGACAAGCTTCTTCGCGGGCTTCACCAGCGCCTGCCAGCGCGAGCCATCGAGGCGCTTGATCAAGGTCGCCTCGATCTTCGGCTCAGTCTCGCGGCCGATGCGGCGGCCTTTGAGCTGCGCCGCGATCACCTTGGTATCGTTGACGACCAGCTGGTCGCCGGGCCTCAGCCATTGCGGCAGATCGGCAATGATCTGGTCGCGCAGTGCGCCGTTCTCGACGACCAGCATCTTCGCGGAGTCGCGCGGCTGCGCGGGGCGCAACGCGATGCGCTCGGGCGGCAGGTCGAAATCGAAAAGGTCGGTGCGCATGTTTCACTAGCACCGTCGTTCCGGACGCCGCGCCTTGAGCGCGGCGATCCGGAATCCCGAGATTGTGGCACGAGATTCCGGGTTCGCGCTTCGCGCGCCCCGGAATGACGGATAACTATTCCTTATCCGCCGCCATGCGCGCCTTGACGATCTTGTCCGGGTTCTGCACCGGCTCGCCGCGCTTGATCTTGTCGACGTTCTCCATGCCCTCGGTGACCTTGCCCCACACCGTGTACTGGTTGTCGAGGAAGCGGGCATCATCGAAGCAGATGAAGAACTGGCTGTCGCCGGAATCCGGGCTCGCGGCGCGCGCCATGGAGGTGGTGCCGCGCACATGCGGCTCCTTGTTGAACTCGGCCTTCAGCTTCTTGCCGGAGCCACCGGTGCCGGTGCCGTGCGGGCAGCCGGTCTGCGCCATGAAGCCCTCGATCACGCGATGGAACACGATGCCGTCGTAGAAGCCTTCGCGGACCAGCTCCTTGATGCGCGCGACATGGCCGGGCGCGAGGTCCGGGCGCATCTCGATGGTGACGGGGCCCTGCGTGGTCTCGAGGATCAATGTGTTTTCGGTGACGCTCATGCTCGTCTCTCTTGCGTTGGAGGTGAAGTCTTGTCGGGTGACGTTTTGCGGCTACGGAACTGAATCGCGAATGGACGTCCCGCGGCGGCGCCGGCCATTGCATCGGTAAATGGCACCGGCGTGCAGCGTTGCAACGCCTCCATCACCGCGATCCGGTATTGCAGCCGGTCATTGTCGGAGGCCCCCTCGGATTCATAGGTAATCCTCGGATGGCCCAGAATGTTGCCGGACCGGTTAAAGCTCACCACGACGGTGATGTCGAGTGGGCGGGCCTTGGCAGGCGGCGGCGGCTTCCAGCAGTTCCGCAAGTGCTGGAAGATGTCCTGGATGGTGTTGACGGGCGCGTCCTCGGCGGCCGCACCGGTGATGCTGAGCAACAGCGCTGCCGCAGCGAACAGGAGCCTGTCGCCGCCGCGCGCCATCGTCTCGCTACTTGATGTCGGAGGCGACCTGCACCTTCACCATCTTGTCGGGATCGGTGACGGTACCGCCCGGCGAGCCCGCCGGCGCCTTCTTCAGCTTGTCGACCACATCCATGCCCTGCACGACCTCGCCGACCACCGTGTACTGGCCGTCGAGGCTGCCGCCGTCGGCGAACATGATGAAGAACTGCGAGTTGGCGGTGTCGACGCTGTCGCCGCGCCGGGCCATGCCGACGATGCCGCGAGCGAAATGGACCTTGGAGAATTCCTGCTTCAGGTTCGGATATTTCGAGCCGCCCGTGCCGTTGCCGTTCTGGCCGTCGCCGGTCTGGGCCATGAAGCCGTCCATCACGCGGTGGAACGGCACGTTGTTGTAGAAGCCCTCGCGCGCCAGCTGCTTGAGACGCTCTGCGTGCTGCGGCGCTAGGTCGGTCCTGAGCTTGATGACGATACGGCCCTTGGTGGTATCGATGACGAGCGCATTGGCCTTGTCGAGATTGGCCGGCAGCTGCTGCGCCACAACAGGGACTGCACCGACAAGCGCGACGAACATCGTGGCAAGAATTGCGAGACGACGGATCATGGAAACTCCGGATCAGGTGAGATGAAAATGCGCGCCGTTTTCAGGCGAATTTGGCCTTGAGAAGGGATGCAACGAGCGGCGGGACAAAGGCCGAGACGTCTCCGCCCATGCCTGCGATCTGGCGCACCAATGTGCCGCTAATCGGGCGGACCAGAGGTGAGGCCGGCAGAAAGACGGTTTGTACCTCAGGCACCATGGTGCCGTTCATTCCGGCGAGTTGCATCTCGTAGTCGAGGTCCTTGCCGTCGCGCAGACCCCTGATCATGATGGTCGCACCATATTTGCGGGCCGCGGTGACCGCGAGATCATCGTAGGTCACGGCCTCGAACGTGCAGCCGGCCTGGGCCGCCACTGGCCCGCAGACGTCAAGGAGCATCTTGAGCCGCTCCTCGGTCGAGAACAGCGGCTTCTTGCCGGGATGGATCCCGACCGCGACCACCAGGCGGTCGCACAGCGGGACACTGCTCCGGACCACGTCCAGATGGCCGTTGGTGATGGGGTCGAAGGAACCTGGGTAAAAGGCAATGCGCGGCATGGCCACGTCCTACCCCGCCCGGCCCTGCCCGGCAAGCCGGGCGGTTTCCCTGCCGGTTTTTGCGCCAGTCCATGTCGGAAGCACCCGGTTTGTTTCGTCCTCGGGGCACCACGAAACAAAACCAGACCCCAATGAAACCATTTCCTGCATCGGCGAAGACGTCCGGAAACTGGCCATGGTTACTAATCCGGCCAACGAACGACGGGCCGCAAACTGGGCGTAGCGGCCGCATCACAGGGGACCGTCAATGATCAAGGCTCTTTCAGCGATCGCTCTTGCTGCGTGTGTTGCTGCCACCCTCACCCTCCTGCCCGGTTTTGCACCGACCGTCGAAGCCAGCGTGCCGCAGCCGCTCGCCAAGAGCGATCGGCTCGACATCAAGACGATCGGACGGGATTGCTCACAGCAGGCTTGGCCGAATTTCGAGGCCTCCTGCCTGCGCCGCGCCGGCACCAAGGCTCAAATCCGCGTCGCTCGCCTCGTGACTGCGGATCGCACGCCGTAGAGCATGACCCGGAAAAGTGCGCAGCGGTTTTCCGAAAAGGTGATGCTCAAACAATAACCTAAAGCGCGATGATGATTCATCCTGGTCTCATCGCGCTTTAGCCGGTCTGTCAGCTCAGCGTCATAAACCTCTATCACCCCCAAGATAAATCTCGTGGATATTTGCGACGTGTCGTCGCAGACTGTCTGACGCTCGCGCCCCTCGGAATGGCCCGACGGGGCGCGATCCCATTGAGGGGTCGCCATTGTCCAGCACGCCCGCAGTCGCTTCCGGCCATCACCCCAATCCGCTTCCGATTGCCATGACCATGGGCGCCCTCGGGGTGGTCTATGGCGATATCGGCACCAGCCCCCTCTACGCGCTGAAGGAAGCCGCCAAGGCGGCCGCCCATGGCGGCACGGTGACACAAGACGCTGTCCTTGGCGTTGCCTCGCTGATCCTCTGGGCGCTGCTTCTGATCATCTCGCTGAAATATGCGCTGCTGATCCTGCGCGCGGACAACCGGGGCGAAGGCGGCATCGTTGCACTGCTGGCGCTGCTCCACGCCCGCCACGCCCAACCAGGCACCTGGCGCGCCCATCTGCTGGTCGTCGGCCTGATTGGCGCGGCACTGCTCTATGGCGACGGCGCGATCACGCCGGCCATCTCGGTGCTGTCAGCCATCGAAGGCCTCAAGGTCGACGCCCCCTCGCTCTCACCGGTCGTGGTGCCCCTGACCATTGCCATCCTGGTCGGCCTGTTCTTCATGCAAAAGCAAGGCACCGGCTTCATCGGCCGCATCTTCGGACCGGTGATGCTGGCCTGGTTCATCGTGCTGGCCGCGCTCGGCATCCACGGCATCATTAAGGCACCTGCGGTGCTGGCGGCGCTCAGCCCGTTCTATGCCCTGGACTTCCTGATCCACCAGGACTTTGCGGTCTCCTTCGCGATCCTTGGTGCCGCCTTCCTTGCGGTCACCGGCGGTGAGGCGATGTATGCCGACATGGGGCATTTCGGCCGCCTGCCGATCCGGCTCGCCTGGTTCGCGATCTGCCTTCCCGCACTGGTGCTGAACTATTTCGGCCAGGCCGCGCTGCTCATCAGCGATCCCAGCATGATCGAGAATCCGTTCTTCCAGCTCTGCCCTGACTTTCTCCATTACGCACTGGTCGCGTTCTCGGCGGTGGCGACCGTGATCGCCTCGCAGGCCATCATCTCCGGCGTGTTCTCGCTGACCCAGCAGTCGATCCAGCTCGGCTTCCTGCCGCGCATGCAGATCCGCCACACCACGAGCGATGCGATCGGCCAGATCTATGTGCCGCTGGTGAACTGGCTGCTCGCCGCGGCAACGCTCGGCGCAGTCCTCGCCTTCGGCACCTCGGACGCCCTCGCCGGCGCCTATGGCATCGCGGTCTCGCTGCTGATGGCGATCACCACGCTGCTCGCAGCCCTGGTCGCGATCCAGTGGGGCTTTTCGCCCTGGCTCATCGTGGCCGTCAACGGCTTCTTCTTCGTCATCGACATGATCTTCTTCGCGGCCAACTCGATCAAGCTGTTCGAGGGCGGCTGGTTTCCGCTGCTGCTCGCCGGCCTCGTCGCCTTCCTGATGCTGACCTGGCGCGCCGGCGTGAAGCTCGTCGAAGCCGCGCGCGCAAAGCTGCGCCAGCCCGAAGAAGATCTGATCGAGACTGCGGTCAACAAATGCAGCGCGCGCCTGCCCGGCACCGCCGTGTTCCTGGCATCGGCGCCGAAAGGCGTGCCGCTGGCGCTGACGCAATTCGTCAAGCACAATCACGTGCTGCATGAACGCATCATCCTGGTCACCGTGCTGATCGAGGAGCTGCCTCATATCCCCGACCAGGACCGCGCCGAGGTGATCGAGATCATCCCCGGCATCACCCGCGTGATCCTGCATTACGGCTTCATGCAGAACCCGACGATCTATGAAGGACTGACGCTCGCCTGCCGCCAGGGCCAGCTGCCAGGCATCGACCTCTCCGACATCACCTATTATGTCGGCCGCGAGACCATCATCCCGCGCGAGGACGTTCCCGGCATGTGGGTCTGGCGCGAAGGCCTGTTCGCCTTCCTCCAGCGCAACGCTGAACGCTCGGCCGCGTTCTTCGGCGTGCCGACCAAGCAGGTGGTGGAGTTCGGCACAGAGCTGGAGATTTAGGAAGGCCGTCCAGCCTCGCCCTTCAATGCGGCGGCAAGGGCTTCAATCCGTTCTTGGTGATCACGGCTGCAGCATCCGCGGAGGAGAGGAAGTGCAGCAGCGCCAGCGCAGCATCAGGCTGTTGCGAGTTCGCGGGAATAGCGCCGACATAGAGCGTCGGCGGCTGAATCTCGGACGGCACCGTGCCGACGAAATCGATGCCGGGCACGTGGATCATTTCGGCGACCTGCTGGAAACCGATCTCGGCTTCCCCGCGTGCGACGACGGCAGCGACGGGCTCACCCGAAGGCGGCCCGCGCACCTTGCGCGTCTTGCCGGCGATTTCATCGGCAATGCCGAGTTTCTTGAAGCCGACGTTGGACAGATAGGTGCCGCTGGAACTGTCCGAATAGGCAATGGATTTGGCTGCCAGCAGTGCCTTGCGCAGCGCGTCCACAGTGCTGATGTCGGGCTTGGGTTGCCCGGCCCGGACCACCATGCCGATGAAGGATTCCGCGAGCGGCATCCGGCTTCCGGGCCGCGCCAGATTGCGCTGCTCCAGCAGGTCCACGCCACTGCCGTCCATGATCACCACGTCGGCCGGCTCGCCATGGGACAGACGCGTCGGAATCGCTTCCGGTGAATCACCGACCGAAGGACCGCGCGTCGTGACGAGCTTGTGTCCCGTCGATTTCTCGAAGGCCGGACCAAGCTCCTCATAGACGGCAAAGAACCCGGCCGAAATCATCACCTTGACGTCAGCGGCTGCAACGCCGGTCGCTGTTGCGATGGTGACCAGGACAGCGATCAGGCAAGCAAAGCTTCGCGGCATGGAACCTCTCCCAACGTCGGCCCAGGCCACGCCAACTACGCCCCGTTGCCGTTCTCCCCATTCCCGCTCTCGGCCTCTTCGGTGATGTGCTCGACCGAGACGACATGCTCGTCCTCGGCGGTATCGAACACGATCACGCCTTGCGTCGAGCGGCCGGCGATGCGGATGCCCTCGACCGGGCAGCGGATCAGCTGGCCCTTGTCGGTGACCAGCATGATTTGATCCGCATCTTCCACGGGAAAGGACGCGACCAGATTGCCGTTGCGGTTGCTGACGCTCATGGCGACGATGCCTTTGCCGCCGCGGCCCGTGGTGCGGTACTCGTAGGACGAGGTCCGCTTGCCATAGCCGTTGACCGAAACGGTCAGCACGACCTGCTCGGCCGCCGACATCTCGATGTAGCGCTCCTGCGGAAGCTGGAAGCTGCCGGAGGTCTCCTCCGCCTCGGCATCCACCGCAGCCTCTTCGCTCGCGGCCTCGCCGGCGACCGCGCGGCGCATCTTGAGGTACGCCGAGCGTTCGTCCGAGGTGGTCTCGACATGGCGCAGGATCGCCAGCGAAATCACCTTGTCACCCTCGCCAAGCGCAATGCCGCGCACGCCCATCGAGGTGCGCCCGGTGAACACGCGCACGTCGGGGACCGGGAAGCGGATGCACTGGCCGCCGGCCGCGGTCAGCAGCACGTCGTCGCGCTCGGTGCAGATCTGCACGTCGACGATCGCCTCACCCTCGTCGAGCTTCATCGCGATGATGCCGGAGCGGCGGACGTCGACGAAGTCGGACAGCTTGTTGCGCCGGACGTTGCCGCCTGTGGTGGCGAACATCACGTCGAGGTTGCCCCAAGTCGATTCATCCTCGGGCAGCGGCATGATCGTGGTGATGCGCTCGCCCTGCTCCAGCGGCAGGATGTTGATCAGCGCCTTGCCGCGCGCGTTCGGCGCCGCCATCGGCAGGCGCCAGACCTTTTCCTTGTAGACCTGGCCACGCGACGAGAAGAACAGCACCGGAGTGTGAGTCGATGCCACAAAGAGCCGGCTGACGAAATCCTCGTCGCGGGTCTGCATGCCGGCGCGGCCCTTGCCGCCGCGGCGCTGGGCGCGATAGGCCGACAGCGGCACGCGCTTGACGTAACCGGCGTGCGACACGGTCACGACCATGTCCTCGCGCTGGATCAGGTCCTCGTCCTCGACCTCGCCTTCCTGCTCCATGATCACGGTCTTGCGCGGCGTGGCGAACTCGGCCTTCACTTCGGCAAGCTCGGTCTTGATGATATCAAGCACGCGCTCGCGCGAGCGCAGGATGTCGAGATAATCGGCGATCTCGACGGCGAGTTTGGAGAGTTCGTCGCCGATCTCCTCACGGCCGAGAGCGGTCAGGCGCTGCAGACGCAGGTCGAGAATGGCTCTCGCCTGCTCCATCGACAATCGGATCGTACCGTCCGGGCTGATGCGGTGGCGAGGATCGTCGATCAGCGTCAGCATGTCCTCGACGTCGCGCGCCGGCCAATCGCGCGACATCAGGGTGTCGCGGGCGGTGGTCGGGTCGGGCGAGGTCCGGATGACGCGGATCATCTCGTCGATATTGGCAACCGCGATCGCCAGACCGACCAGGATATGCGCGCGATCGCGCGCCTTGGCGAGCAGGTACTTGGTGCGTCGCGTGACGACCCGCTCACGGAAGTCGACGAAGATCGCCAGCAGGTCCTTCAGATGCATGATCCGCGGACGGCCGCTGTCGAGCGCAACCATATTGACGCCGAAGCTGGTCTGCAGCGGGGTGAACCGGTACAGCTGGTTCAGCACCACGTCCGGCACGGCGTCGCGTTTCAATTCGATGACGACGCGGTAGCCGTCGCGATCGGATTCATCGCGCAGGTCGCCGATGCCCTCGATCTTCTTTTCCTTGACCAGCTCGGCGATGCGCTCGACCATCGTCGCCTTGTTCACCTGGTAGGGAATCTCGGTGACGATGAGCGCCTCGCGCTCCTTGCGGATGGTCTCGATCGCGACCTTGCCGCGCATCACGATCGAGCCGCGGCCAAGGTGATAGGCGGAGCGAATGCCCTGACGTCCGAGGATGACGCCGCCGGTCGGGAAATCCGGTCCCGGCACGATGTTGATGAGCTCGTCGATGGTCAGCGCAGGGTTGTCGATCAGCGCGACGCAGGCATCGATGACCTCGCCGAGATTGTGCGGCGGAATGTTGGTTGCCATGCCGACCGCGATGCCGCCGGCGCCGTTGACGAGAAGGTTCGGGAACTTGGCCGGAAGGACCGACGGCTCGGTCTCGTTGTTGTCGTAGTTCGGCTGGAAGTCGACGGTGTCCTTGTCGATGTCGGCCAGCAGCGCCAGCGCGGCCTTGGTCAGGCGCGCTTCGGTGTAACGATAGGCAGCCGGGGGATCGCCGTCGACCGAGCCGAAATTGCCCTGGCCGTCGATCAGCGGCACGCGCATCGAGAAGTCCTGCGCCATGCGGACCATGGCGTCGTAGATCGACTGGTCGCCGTGCGGGTGATACTTACCGATGACGTCGCCGACCACGCGGGCGGACTTGACGTACTTCTTGTCGGGCGTGTGCCCCTGCTCGTTCATCGAGTAGAGGATGCGGCGATGCACCGGCTTCAGGCCGTCGCGGGCATCGGGCAACGCGCGCGCCACGATCACGCTCATGGCGTAGTCGAGATACGACTTCTTCATCTCCTCGAAGATGGAGACGGGGCGAATATCCGAGGGTTGCGCCGGCTGGTCGCCGGGCTTGTTGTCGTCGTCAGCCAAGTGGGAATCCGGTGAGGTTTTATCTGGGAATCATATAGCGCATCGACGCCCTGATAACCACCCTTGGGGGCTTCCGGGAAGCGCTTTTTCCGACTGTTTTTCCAGAGACTTACGCCCTGCCCGGCACCACCTCTGGCGGGACCCGAAGGTGCCGGGCGGAACCGCCCGTCATGCCCCGAAAAACACGCTGTGCATGATGCGCCCGGGCAGCAACGTAAACAGTCCCGCCACCACCAGCGCGCCGGTAAAAATGAAGATCATGGTCCACCGATGAGCGGCAACGCGATGCGTGTGGGCCCGCCACACTGCGATCGGCAGCATCACCAGCGTGAAGATCGACAGCAGGTGGATCGGGCTGAACGGCCCGACCAGGCGGATCTGGTGGATCCAGAACGACGAGGCCGCCACCACAGCCATCAGCGCCACCCAGATCCAGCCGATCGTCCGGTGCGGCAGCGTGCCCTTGGGCGCGGCGAACTGGACCAGGCCGAGCACAAAGGCCGCCATGGCCGCGAAGGCGTGCAGTGGGATTGCCGGAGCGGCATCAAGCAGGGGCGCAAGGCTCATGTGACCAAGGCTCATGTGGTGCACTCTCCGACCAGGCCATCGACCATGTGAATATGATTAACATTAAGTTAATACCATTCACATCGCGGCCCGTCAAAGGCTTGAGGCAGCACATGAGACCAGCCCGGAAAACCGAGCTTGGCCTGCCAATTGATAAGAAATCCTGCCGCTTTACGCGAGCAAGGCAAAGTTCGAAGCGAAGCCGCGCTTCGCCTCAGAACGGGATATCGTCGTCCATGTCGTTGTTGCGGCCGCCAGCGGCAACCGCGCGGCGCGGTGCGCTGCTGACCGGACCGGACGAGCCGAAATCGCCGCCCGGCTCGTCGCCGAAGCTGCCGCCGCCCCCGCCACCACGGCCGTCGAGCATGGTCAGCGTCGAGTTGAAGCCCTGGAGCACGACCTCGGTCGAGTACTTCTCAGCGCCCTGCTGATCGGTCCATTTGCGGGTCTGCAGCGCACCCTCGATGTAAACCTTGGCGCCCTTCTTCAGGTACTGCTCGGCGACCTTGCAGAGCCCTTCGTTGAAGATCACGACCCGATGCCACTCGGTCTTTTCCTTGCGCTCGCCGGTGTTCTTGTCACGCCAGGTCTCGGACGTGGCGATGCTCAAATTCGCGATCGGCCGCCCGTCCTGAGTACGGCGGATTTCCGGATCCTTGCCGAGGTTTCCGACCAGAATGACCTTGTTGACGCTTCCCGCCATCACCGCTCTCCGTTCCAAATGCCACTGAATTTCGAAAAGGCGCGCCCGCGCTGCTGCCTGTTGGGCCGACCCTATACGCTCACGAGCGCCGGACGGCCCGCCACGCCCTCGGTTATCCCCACATATAGCATCGGCTGAACATTTGTTCCAGATTTGTTCCCATCAAAAATGATGCGACTCAAGCGTGCACAGCAACAGCTCGCACCGCGAGGCACGCCACAAGATCATCCAGGAATCGAAGCCGGCCTCGCGCCGGCCTTCGTTTTTGTTTTTGTTCCCAATGAGAACCATAGGTCAGTGACTATTACATTTTGTATCCGTTGTGGCATTTGAGAGACACAACTTGCAGCTTCACTAGTGTATGCACGTCCCAGTTGGACCAAAGCGTCCGATGTCCTTCCGTCAGACGGAAGGCAACAACAGAAACTGGGACTGGGATTTCGAAAATGAAGAAGGTTTTGCTGGCTTCGGCCGCTCTGATCGCTCTCACCGGCGCCGCTTCGGCTGCCGATCTGGCGGCGCGCCCCTACACCAAGGCCCCGGTCGCTGTGGCCTCGGTCTACAACTGGACCGGCTTCTACCTCGGTATCGTCGGTGGCGGCGCGTGGGAAGCTGCCTCTGGCGATCCGAAGATGAAGGGTGGCTTCGTCGGCGGCACCGCCGGCTACAACTGGCAGACCGGCAACGTCGTGTTCGGTGTCGAGGCCGATGGCGCCTGGGCTGACGTCAGCGCGACGGCCGCTGGTACGGTTTTCGTCCCCGGCGTCGGTGGCGTGCCCGCCTCGCTCACCTCAAAGACCGACGCGATGGGCACCGTGCGCGGCCGCATCGGCTACGCCGTCAACAATGTCCTGTTCTACGGCACCGGCGGCTACGCTTGGATCGACAACAAGCTCACCGCCACCTTGGGCGCCGCATCGGTCTCCGACAGCAAGTTCCACTCCGGCTGGACCGTCGGCGCAGGCGTCGAAGCGTTCTTCGCTCCGCAGTGGTCGGTCAAGGGCGAGTACCTCTATCGCAGCCTCGGCGGCGAGACCTACTTCTCGGGCGCCATTCCCCTCGGCACCCTCAACCTTCACACCGTGCAGGTCGGCGTGAACTATCACTTCAACGGCCCGGTGGTTGCCAAGTACTAAGCGAAGTCCGGAGCTTCGTCTCCAACGCCATCGCGTATCGAAAGGCCGGCCTTGCGCCGGCCTTTTTGTTTTCGCGGCCCGGCCCGCCCAACCGTCAAGGAATCGTGGAGCGCATCGTCGCGCGCGAATGGACTGGGCGAGTTGGGGATCTGACATGAAGACTTGCGCGCTGAAGAGTTGGGCGCTGGCCGCGATCGGCCTGTTCGCACTCGGCGCAGCCGCGCCGGCTGGCGCGGCGGATCTCCCGCTCTATGGCAAGGCGCCGGTGGCGCCTGTGCCCGCGCTCGAATGGACCGGCGTCTATGGCGGCCTCAACGGTGGCGGCGGCCTTGGCCATACCTGCTGGAGCATTGTCGGCGTCGGCGGCGTTGCGATCGACCCGCCTGTCGGCGAAGGCTGCCATGATGCCAGCGGCGGCACGGTTGGTGCCCAGCTCGGCTATCGCTGGCAGAAGGCGCGCTGGGTTCTCGGCGTCGAAGGCCAGGGCAACTGGGCCGACTTCAAGGGCAACAATCTGAGCCAGGCGCTGGCGCCGCTGAACAACCGCACAAGGATCGACAGCTTCGGTCTGTTCACAGGCCAGCTCGGTTACACCGCGAACAGCGTGCTGTTCTACGGCAAGGCGGGCGCAGCCGTCACTCACGACAAATACGACGAGTTCGTTCCCGGCATCGGCGTGGTGTCCAACACGCTCAGCCAGACCCGCTGGGGCTATAGCGCCGGCTTCGGCGTGGAATACGCCTTTGCCGAGAACTGGTCGGTCGGCGGCGAATACGACCATCTGTTCCTCGGTCATCACGGCGGCATTCTCACCAACACGGTCGTCGCCCCGTTGGCCCGCACCGAGCGGATCGGCCAGGACGTCGATATCGGGATGATCCGCGTCAACTACCGCTGGGGTGGCCCCGTCGTAGCCAAATACTGAGATTGGCAGCCAAATTCAGCACCGTCTGAGGCCGGCCTCGCGCCGGCCTTTTGCTGTTCCACTCAGGGCAATGGCCATTAGCTGCTGCCAGGTCCCGCCAGCGCGCCAACAATCCGTTGACGATTCGCAAGTCCCACTGGAAATCTGTCTCCGTTCTTCCTACGTTCGCTGGCAACCCCATCGGCGCCGATCCCGGTTCCGGGCGAAGCGCGCCTGTACGTTGGCGCGATCGCGCGCTTTTGGATTCCTCGAGGGCCAGCGGAATGGATGAAGTGATCAAGGCCAAGCGCCAACAGCAGAACGCGGGCTCGAGCTTGCGCGCAATTACGATCCGTGGCGCGCGCGAGCACAACCTCAAGAACATCGACGTCGAAATTCCCCGCGACAAGCTGGTGGTGTTCACGGGGCTATCTGGCTCGGGCAAATCCTCGCTCGCCTTCGACACCATCTACGCCGAAGGCCAGCGCCGCTACGTCGAGTCGCTCTCGGCCTATGCCCGCCAGTTCCTGGAGATGATGCAGAAGCCCGATGTGGACCAGATCGACGGACTGTCGCCGGCGATCTCGATCGAGCAGAAGACGACCTCGAAGAACCCGCGCTCGACCGTCGGCACCGTCACCGAGATCTACGACTATATGCGTCTGCTGTGGGCGCGCGTCGGCGTGCCCTATTCGCCTGCCACGGGACTGCCGATCGAAAGCCAGACCGTCTCGCAGATGGTCGACCGCGTGCTGGCGCTGCCCGAAGGCACCCGCCTCTATCTGCTCGCGCCCGTGGTGCGCGGCCGCAAGGGCGAGTATCGCAAGGAGCTCGCTGAATGGCTCAAGAAGGGCTTTCAGCGCGTCAAGATCGACGGCACCTTCTATGAGCTCGCCGAAGCGCCAACGCTCGACAAGAAATTCCCGCACGACATCGACGTCGTCGTCGACCGCATCGTCGTGCGCGCCGATATCGGCCAGCGCCTCGCCGAAAGCTTTGAGACCGCGCTGAAGCTCGCCGAGGGCCTGGCGGTGATCGAGTATGCCGATGCACCGGCAGCCGCTGCCGCGCCTGCGGAAGAGAAAAAGAAGACGGCAAAAATCCACGACAAGAGCGGGCCCGAGCGCATCCTGTTCTCGGAGAAATTCGCCTGCCCCGTCTCCGGCTTCACCATTCCCGAGATCGAGCCCAGACTCTTTTCCTTCAACAACCCCTACGGCGCCTGCCCGGCCTGCGGCGGCCTCGGCGTCGAGCAGCATGTCGACGAGGACCTCGTCATCCCCGACAAGGAGCTGGCGATCGGCAAGGGCGCGATCGCGCCCTGGGCCAAATCGTCGTCGCCCTATTACACGCAGACGCTGACCGCGCTCGGCAAGCACTACAAGTTCACGCTCACCACCAAGTGGAAGGATCTGCCGAAGAAGACGCAAAACGCGATCCTGCACGGCTCCGGCGAGGACGAGATCAAGTTCTCCTATGAGGATGGCGTCCGCTCCTACGACACCAAGAAGCCGTTCGAAGGCGTCATCACCAACATCAACCGCCGCTATCGCGAGACCGAGAGCGAGTGGGCGCGCGAGGAGCTGGCAAAATATTTCCACGACGTGCCCTGCGGCGCCTGTAACGGCTTCCGGCTCAAGCCCGAGGCGCTTTGCGTCAAGGTCGGGGCCAAACATATCGGCGAGATCTCCGAGCTGTCGGTCAAGGCCGCTGGCGCCTGGTTCGAGACCGTGCCTGCGGCGCTGAACGCGCAGCAGAACGAGATCGCCGGCCGCATCCTCAAGGAGATCCGCGAGCGCCTCACCTTCCTGCTCGACGTCGGCCTCAACTACCTCACGCTCTCCCGCTCCTCCGGCACGCTGTCCGGCGGCGAGAGCCAGCGCATCCGCCTGGCCTCGCAGATCGGATCGGGGCTGACGGGCGTGCTCTACGTGCTCGACGAGCCCTCGATCGGCCTGCATCAGCGCGACAATGCGCGCCTTCTGGATACGCTGAAGCGGCTTCGCGACCTCGGCAACACCGTGATCGTGGTCGAGCATGACGAGGATGCCATTCGGCTCGCCGACTACGTGCTCGACATCGGCCCCGGCGCCGGCATGCATGGCGGCAACATCGTTGCCGAAGGCACGCCCGACGAGATCATGCGCAACCCGAAATCGCTCACCGGCAAGTACCTGACCGGCGAGCTCGAGGTCGAGGTGCCGGAACGGCGTCCGCCGAACCATCGCCGCACCATCAAGGTGGTGAACGCTCGCGGCAATAACCTCAAGAACGTCACGGCCGAGATTCCGCTCGGCCTGTTCACGGCGGTCACCGGCGTCTCCGGCGGCGGCAAGTCGACGCTTCTCATCGACACGCTCTACAAGGCGATCGCGCGCAAGCTGAACAATGCCAGTGAGGGCGCTGCCCCGCATGACCGCATCGAGGGCCTGGAGCATATCGACAAGATCATCGATATCGACCAGTCGCCGATCGGCCGCACGCCGCGCTCCAACCCCGCGACCTACACCGGCGCGTTCACGCCGATCCGCGAATGGTTCGCCGGCCTGCCCGAAGCGAAAGCGCGCGGCTACGAACCCGGGCGCTTCTCCTTCAACGTCAAGGGCGGCCGCTGCGAGGCCTGCCAGGGCGACGGCGTCATCAAGATCGAGATGCACTTCCTGCCCGACGTCTACGTCACCTGCGACGTCTGCAAAGGCAAGCGCTACAACCGCGAGACGCTGGAGGTGCTGTTCAAGGGCAAGTCCATCGCCGACGTGCTCGACATGACCGTCGAGGAAGCCGCCGAGTTCTTCAAGGCGGTGCCGCGCGTGCGCGAGACTTTCCAGACGCTGCACCGCGTCGGCCTCGACTATATCCATGTCGGCCAGCAGGCCACCACGCTCTCAGGCGGCGAAGCCCAGCGCGTCAAGCTGGCAAAGGAGCTGTCAAAACGCGCCACCGGCCGCACGCTCTACATCCTGGACGAGCCGACCACCGGCCTGCACTTCCACGACGTCAAGAAGCTTTTGGAGGTGCTGCACGAGCTGGTCGCGCAAGGCAACACGGTCGTCGTCATCGAGCACAATCTCGAAGTCATCAAGACGGCAGACTGGGTCATCGACCTCGGCCCCGAAGGCGGCGACGGCGGCGGCGAGATCGTCGCCTGGGGCCCGCCCGAGGACATCGCCAAGGCGCCGCGGAGCTACACCGGAAAATTCCTGGAGCCGGTGCTGAAGAAGGCGCGGAAGCCGAAGCGGCGGAGCACGAGCGAGGCGGCGGAGTAGATCGAGAGGAACTCCGCTTTCCCTTCTTATGCCGCACGCCCGTCACGGAACCGCTAATGGCGACTGAATGGTTTCGCAAAACTACCTGGTCCGAAGAGGATCAGACGGATTTTTGGCAGCGCTTGGCGAGAGCGAGGGCGCACAATCGGGCACAATACATCTTCATCCAGGGACATACCCTGATGGAGACGGGCTCACAGTACTGGAGGGCTGCAACTTCTCTCTTTGATCATGTGATCGAAGGCTACCCCGACTCAATCAACTTCGTTCAGGCGCTTTCCGCGAAGGCGGACTGCCTCTTGGGTTCGGGAGATGTTGATCGGGCTATCTATTACTACGATCGCGCGATCGAACAGATGCGCATCACGCCCAATATCAAGACCTGGGCATGGCTTGATTTGGCATGGCTCGTCGCAGCGAGAAGACTGTCTCGCGAGTATGAGAAGACCCTTGGTCTACTCGATGAGTTCGGGGCCGCGCCGCAGCCGTTTCCGGTGGTCGCGTTCCGAATTCACGGGAGCCGCGCTCTCATTCAATCTGCGCGCGGTCTAACCGACTTGGGGGCGCAGGCCGCGCGAATTGCTCTTGGCTTCGCAGACATGGAGTCGTCCGGACTACGCTACCATCCGAAGATCGGCGTAGTCGGGACAAGATACGAAGACATTCGCGCACAGTTAACGGCAATAGCCCTGAGCAAATAGCAGGAGAACCGACATGTCCGCCGGGCTCGTGCAAACCTACCGCGCCTTCGCCTACAACAATGCCTGGGCGAACCATCGTCTGCTCACCGCTTGCGCCGGTCTGAGCCAGGCTGAATTCGACGCCCCGCGGACCGGCTTCTTCCCGAGCCTGCAGCGCACACTGAACCACATCTACGTCATCGACCTCTTCTACATCGATGCACTCGAAGACGGCTGGCTCGGGCCGCGCGCCTGGGCGAACGAGGTGCCCTACCCATCGCTTTCCGAATTGAAGCCCGCTCAAGCCGCAATGGACAAGCGCCTGCTCGCGATCTGCGATGCGTTGACGCCTGAGCTGCTCGACGGCAATGTCCGGATCAACCGCGATACGCGGGTCCAAACCGAGCGGCGTGACCGGCTGCTCATGCATCTCTTCCAGCATCAGATTCATCATCGCGGCCAGGCGCACGCCATGCTGTCGGAAACATCTGTGGCGCCGCCACAACTCGACGAGTTTTTCGCAGAGGGAGAAGCGCCGCTTCGCGCCGGCGAGTTTGCCGAGCTTGGATGGACCGAGGAGACGGTTTGGGGGTC
>NZ_JARXWB010000034.1 GCF_029892425.1 Bradyrhizobium sp. BR13661
GGGGGGGGGGGGGGGGGGGGGGGGGGGGGGGGGGGGGGGGGCGGGGGGGGGGCCCCGCCCCCCCCCCCCCCCCCGGGCCCCCCCCCCCCCCCCCCCCCCCCCCCCCCCCACACCGGTGGAATGGCGGCAAATTACTGCATCTCAGCGCAGAATCACTCCCCCGCCTGGAGCTTCCTCGGAAACAGCTCCGGCGCGCCTGACGCCACCAGCCGCGGGCCCTCCGCGGGTGCGTCGCTCTTGCTGAAATCCAGTTCCTCGATTCGCCCCGCGCGCTTTTCGATCTTGTCCGCGGAGATCAGGATCTGGCGGACGTCCTCGTTGGCGTCGGCAAAATGCTTCTGCAGTTTGAGCACGCGGTCGCGCAGGCGCCCCAGATCGTCGCCGAGCTTGATCACCTCGGTCTGGATCTGGTCGGCAGCATCGCGCATGCGCGCGTCCTTCATGATCTGCTGCATCACCTGGATCGCGAGCATCAAGAGCGAGGGCGACACCAGCACGACCCTGGCGCGGTAGGCCTTCTGGATCACGTCGTCGAAACCGTCATGGATCTCGGCGTAGACCGATTCAGATGGCACGAACATCAGTGCCATCTCCTGGGTCTCGCCGGTGACGAGGTATTTTTCGGCGATGTCGCTGACATGCTTCATCACGTCGCCGCGCAGCCGTTGCGTGGCGATGCGCTTCTCCTCGTCGGTGCGGGCGTCGTGCAGCGCGGTCATCGCCTCAAGCGGAAATTTCGCGTCGATGCAGAGCGGGCGCTGGTCGGGCAGGAACACGACGCAGTCCGGCCGTTTGCCGGTCGAGAGCGTGAACTGGAATTCGTAAGAGCCCTTCGGCAGGCCGTCCTGGACGATCGCCTCCATCCGCGCCTGACCAAACGCGCCGCGCGACTGCTTGTTGGCGAGCACGTCGCGCAAGGTCGTCACCTGCGTGGTGAGATCGGTGAGGTTCTTGTGCGCGTTGTCGATGATGCCGAGCCGCTCGTGCAGCGCGCGCAGGCTCTCCATGGTGTTGCGGGTCGAGTGCTCCATCGACTGGCCGACGCGGTGGGTCACCGAATCCAGCCGCTCGTTGACCGCCCGCGCCATCTCCGCCTGGCGGCCGGCCAGCGTCTGGGTCATGGCATCGGCCCGGCCCGAGGCCTCAGCTTGGGCGCGCAGCACCTGGGCAAGGCGTTCCTCGAGCTCGTCGGCCCGGATCGCGCTCGCCATCGCGAGTTCCGCGCCGCGCCGCCCTGACCGTGCGATTACGACGGCAATCACCACCAGCAGGATGAGGATAAGGGCGCCGAAGCCGATCAGCGCATCGATTGTGCGCACCGGCCAGTCGCCCACCATGAAAATGATCTCGTTCATGACTGCCCTTCTAGCCGATTCGGCCGGTCGCACGAACGAATAGCGAACATTTCGGGTGAATGCCTCGTTAATTTTTATGGTTAACAAAAGCTGAAGTTTTATGGTTAGCGGAGGGTTAACGCGTACCAGGCCGCATTGACCGCATGTCGCGCGCGGCTTAAATCGCCCGCCATGGCCCTCAGAGAAATCATCATTCTGCCCGACAAGCAGCTGCGTCTGGTCTCCAAGCCGATCGAAAAGGTCACGCCGGAGATCCGCAAGCTTGCCGACGACATGTTCGAGACCATGTACGACGCGCCCGGCATCGGGCTTGCGGCGATCCAGATCGCGCAGCCGCTGCGGCTCATCACCATGGACCTCGCCAAGCCCAACCAGGACGGCGAGACCAAGCCGGAGCCGCGCGTCTTCATCAATCCGGAGATCATCGCCTCCTCCGAGGAACTGTCCACTTACGAGGAAGGCTGCCTGTCGATCCCCGAATATTACGAGGAGGTCGAACGTCCGGCGAAGGTGCGCGTGCGCTTCACTGATCTCGACGGCAAGCTGCACGAGGAGGACGCCGAAGGCCTCTACGCCACCTGCATCCAGCATGAGATCGACCATCTCAACGGCGTGCTGTTCGTCGACTATCTGTCGAAGCTCAAGCGCGACCGCGTGATCAAGAAGTTCGAGAAAGCCGCCAAGCGCGCGGAGTAAAGTTGTAAGCGACTGGTGTTGCCGTACGCTCCCCTGCGCTCCCTCCCCCCTTGCGGGGGAGAGGGGTAGCTCAGCAAACGGTCCAACCTGGGCAAGAACTAATCCGCGCTCATTCTGACAGAGCGCGTCGTGCGGCACCCCTCTCCCTAACCCTCCCCCGCAAGGGGGGAGGGAACGTACCGAGTCCTTGTCATGCCCCTTCGCCTGATCTTCATGGGCACGCCCGATTTCTCCGTGCCGACGCTGCTCGAGCTGGTCGCGCACGGCCACGAGATCGTGGCCGTCTATACCCGTGCGCCGAAGCCGGGCGGCCGCCGCGGGCTGCAATTGCAGCCGACCCCCGTTGAAGAAGCCGCGCGAAAACTCGGCGTGCCCGTGCTGACGCCGAAGACGTTGAAGACACAGGAAGCGCTCGACGAGTTCAGCGCGTTCGAGGCCGATGCGGCCGTCGTCGTCGCTTACGGCATGATCCTGCCGCAGGCGATCCTCGATGCGCCCAAGCTCGGCTGCTACAATCTGCACGCCTCGCTGCTGCCGCGCTGGCGCGGCGCCGCGCCGATCAACCGCGCGATCATGGCGGGCGACGCCGAGAGCGGCGTGATGGTGATGAAGATGGATGTCGGCCTCGACACCGGCGACGTCGCCATGGCCGAGCGCCTCGCGATTTCCGACAACATGACGGCTGCCGATCTGCACGATCGCCTGTCCCGACTCGGTGCCGATCTGATGGTGCGGGCAATGGCGGCGCTCGACCGCGGCGGGCTGCAGCTGAAGAAGCAGAGCGAGGATGGCGTCACTTACGCTGCCAAGATCGACAAGGCCGAGGCGCGGATCGACTGGAGCAAGCCCGCGCACGCGGTGCTGCGTCACATCCATGGCCTGTCGCCATTTCCCGGCGCCTGGGCGGAGCTATCAGGCGTCACCGAGAATGCGCGCGTCAAAATCCTGCGCTGCGAGCTCGCCAAGGGATCCGGTGCGCCCGGCGAGGTGCTCGACAACCAACTCACCATCGCTTGCGGCGAGGGCGCGATCCGCATCCTCGAGCTGCAGCGCGAGGGCAAGGCGCGGATGCAGGCGATTGATTTCCTGCGCGGTGTGAAGCTCGAGCCGCCGATGCGGCTTCTCTGATGCCCCGCTACAAGCTCACCATCGAGTACGACGGCGCGCCGTTCTTCGGCTGGCAGATCCAGGACACGCTGCCCTCCGTGCAGGGCGCGTTGCAGGCAGCGGTGAAGGCGATGACCGGTGCGGATCTGCGGGTCCATGGCGCCGGCCGCACCGATGCCGGCGTGCATGCGCGCGGCCAGGTCGCCCATGTCGATATCGAGAAGCAGTTTCCGCCCGGTCGCTTCCGCGACGGATTGAACGCACATCTGCGCCCGCATCCGATCGCGGTGCTGGAGGCGGAGATTGTCCCTGATACGTTCGAGGCGCGTTTCTCGGCCGTGAAGCGCCACTATCGCTACCGCGTCATCAACACCCGCGCCAATCTCGCGCTCGATTTCGGCCATGCCTGGCGCGTACCGCGCCGGCTCGATGCCGATGCGATGCATGCGGCAGCGCAACGCCTGCTAGGCAAGCACAATTTCACGACCTTTCGCGACACCGAGTGCCAGGCCAAATCGCCGGAGAAGACGCTCGACCAGCTCGACGTCTTTCGCGATGGCCGCGAGATCATCATCGTTACCTCGGCGCGCTCGTTCCTGCACAGCCAGGTGCGCTCGATGGTGGGCTCGCTGGTCTGGGTCGGCGAAGGCCGCTGGACCGCCGACGATCTCTCCGCAGCGCTCGCTGCACGCAACCGCGCAGCGTGCGGCATCGTCGCGCCGCCGGAGGGGCTGTATCTGATGCAGGTGGATTATTAGCGACTGATGCCACCTCTGGCGTCATGGCCGGGCTTGTCCCGGCCATCCACGAACTTTCTTGTCGGGGTGGCAAAGAACGTGGATGCCCGGGACAAGCCCGGGCATGACGGCGGAGAGTGTGGCAGGCAGATGTGCCTACCCAAAATACCGCGTCAGTATCCCGCGATACACCTTCGTCAGCTTCTCTAAATCCACCACCGGCACACGCTCGTTGACCTGGTGCATGGTCTGGCCGACCAGCCCGAACTCGATCACCGGGCAATAGCTCGAGATGAAGCGCGCATCCGACGTGCCGCCCGATGTCGACAGCTCCGGCTTGCGGCCCGTGACTTCCTCGATCGCGGACACGGCGAGATCGGTGAAGGGACCGGGCTTGGTCACGAACACGTTGGAGTTCGACGGCTCCCAGACGATGCGGGCCTTGATGCGGTTGCCGCAGGCTTTTGCGAGTCGCGTCTCGACCAGCTCGCGCAAGGATGCCTGCGTATGGTTGTCGTTGTAGCGAATGTTGAATTTCGCGCGGGCCTCGCCGGGGATGACGTTGAAGGCCTTGTTGCCGACGTCGACGGAGACGAATTCGAGATTGGAGGCCTGGAACTGCGCGCTGCCATGGTCGAGCGGCTCGTCGGAGATCGCCACGATCAGCCGCGAAATATCCGGCACCGGATTGGCCGCGCGATGCGGATAGGCGACGTGGCCCTGCACGCCCTCGACCACAACCGTGCCCGACTGCGAGCCGCGGCGGCCGACCTTGATGGTGTCGCCGAGCGTCTCGACATTGGAGGGCTCGCCCAGCACGCAATGATCGAATTTCTCGCCGCGCTCGGCCGCCCATTTGAGCAGCTTGATCGTGCCGTTGATGGAGACGTCTTCCTCGTCCCCGGTGATCAGGAACGAGATCGAGCCCTTTCCGTCGGCGCGCGGCTGGCCGCCGTTCGCGGCGAGATGTTCCAGGACGGCTGCGACCGAGCAGGCGATGCCGCCCTTCATGTCGACCGCGCCGCGGCCGTGCAGGAAACCGTCCTTCACCTCGCCGGAGAACGCGCCGACGCTCCAGGCGCTCTCGTCGCCGGGCGGCACGACGTCGGTATGGCCGGCAAAGGTGATGTGCGGGCCTTCGGTGCCGATCCGCGCATAGAGATTGTCGACATCAGCGATGCCGTCCTCGCTGAAGGTCACGTGGTGGCAAATGAAGCCGGCTGCGTTCAGTGCCTTTTCAAGCACGCCCAGCGCACCGGCATCTTCAGGGGTTACTGACGGGCAGCGGATGAGGTCGCGGGCAATGGACAGAGCATCGGTCATGCGCCCCGCTTAACATGCATGCCGCCGGGTGGGCTAGCGCTGGGCGGGACAAATTCGATCTCGCGCTGCTGGTCCCAGCTTTTCGCAGGGGATGCGGGTGCGAAGGAGGTCTCGATTTCGGCGAGCGGATCGGGACCGAACCGGTTGTGGCCCGAAGTGCCCGGCACAATGAACAATTCGACGAGGCCCCACAGCCACAGCGCGGAGATCGCCCAGTCGAACGGAACGAACCAGCTGGAGGCAGGAAGCAAGTCCGAAAAATGAAAAAGCAGCCGGGGGACGAAGACGAAGGGAACGATCCACCATCCGCTCCTGTCGCGATCGTGCAGCCGCTTGATCGCGGTCGCGAGGAAGATCCAGAAGAACAGCGACGTGCCGAGTGCCCTAAGGACCAGGGTCGTGCGATCGGCGGAGGCCAGCGCGCGGTAAGCCCGGGGGTCGACAGCCCTGAAGACGTCGTCGAGGGCGAAATCAAAGTCGATGTCGAAGCCGAGCCTGAGGGCGAGGGACGTGCCGCCCTCGATGGCCCGCACGATTTGACCGACGACCTCGAGCAAGCCCGCCAGCAGGGCGACGATCAGCAGCGCTTGCCACAGCAAAGCGCGGTTGATGCGGCCGTCGAAGCGAAAGAGATACCAGCTCCAGTCCATGCGAAGGGCTCCGGGCGGGAGAGACCGTCCGGAAATTGGTCGCGATGGAGGAAGGGTGGGTTCGATTTCAGAAGCGAATGGCGAGTAGGGCGCGGATGCGATCCGCCACTTGCCACTCGCTATTCGCCTGACATCAGTCCCGTAGCAGCTCGTTGATGCTGGTCTTCGACCGCGTGCGCTCGTCGACCCGCTTGACGATCACGGCGCAGGCGGTGCTCGGGCCGATCTGGCCGTTCTTCATCGGCTTGCCGGGCAGCGCACCGGGCACCACCACCGAATATTCCGGCACCTCGCCCATGAAGATCTCGCCGGTTTCGCGGTCGACGATCTTGGTCGAGGCGCCCAAAAACACGCCCATGGCCAGCACCGCGCCCTTGCGCACGATCACGCCTTCAGCGACTTCCGAGCGCGCGCCGATGAAGCAATCGTCCTCGATGATCACGGGCTCGGCCTGCAGCGGCTCGAGCACGCCGCCGATTCCGGCGCCGCCGGAGATGTGCACGCGCTTGCCGATCTGCGCGCAGGAGCCGACAGTGGCCCAGGTGTCGACCATGGTGCTCTCATCGACGTAAGCGCCGAGGTTGACGAAGGACGGCATCAGCACGACGTTCCTGGCGATGAAGGCCGAGCGGCGCACCACCGCGCCCGGCACGGCACGGAAACCGGCCTCGCGAAACCGGTTCGGGCCCCAGCCCTCGAACTTCGAGGGCACCTTGTCCCACCAGTTCGCCTGGCCCGGACCGCCGGGAATGACGTCCATGTCGTTGAGGCGGAAGGACAGCAGCACGGCCTTCTTCAGCCACTGGTTGACCTTCCACTTGCCATCGGCCCCGCGCTCGGCAACGCGCGCCTCGCCCTTGTCCAGAATCTCCAGCGACTGGTTCACGGCGTCGCGGACTTCGCCCTTGGTCGCGGTCGAGATGCCGTCACGTGCCTCGAAGGCGCTGTTGATGGTGGATTCAAGGGCGGACAGGGACATCGGGATTTCCTCTTGGGAACGGGAATTTTGATGGATTGGGAGGCTTTTTCGGGATTTGGGGGGCGGAGTCAAGGCCAACTCCAGTGTCGTCGATACTCCGCTGTCGTCCCGGACAAGCGCGCCTCAAGCGCGCGCCGATCCGGGACCCAAAGCCACAGGGAGGGGTTTGGCGAAGACTCGGAGTGATCAGTCTCGTGTGACAACCAACTGCTTGGTTATGGATCCCCGGTCTCCACTGACGCTTGCACGGGACGAGACAGCAGCTATGTGGCAGAGAGCTTGCCCAAGAACCCCGCCAGATCATCCGTGACATGATCGACATGGGCTGCATCGCGCCCCTCGAGTTCCCAATCCTCGCGCACCACTTCCTTGGTCCCATCAGGCACCACCAGCACCGTGGTCATGCCGAGCTGATGCGGAACGGTAAGGTTGCGGGCGAGGTCTTCGAACATGGCTGATCTGGTCGGGTCGACCGCGTGCTGCCGAAGGAATTTCTGATAGGTCTGCGCCGCCGGCTTGGGCTCGAACTCCGCGGCGATAATGTCGAACACGCCGTCGAAATGCGAGCCGAGACCGAGCCGCGCCAGCACCGCATCGACATGGTCGACCGAGCCGTTGGTCAGGATCAGTTTCCGCCCAGGCAGTTTTGTGATGGCCGCGCCGAGCGCCGGGTTCGGCTCCAGCGGCGAATGGTCGATCTTGTGCACGTAGGCGAGATAATCGTCGGCGCGCACGCCATGCAGGGTCATCATGCCGCGCATGGTGGTGCCGAAGCGCTGGTAATAGTCCTTCTGGATCTTTCGCGCTTCCGCAGGGCCCACGTTCAGCCAGTTGCACACGAACTCGCCGATCCGCGCATCGACCTGCTGCCAGAGATTGACATGATGCGGATAGAGCGTGTTGTCGAGGTCGAACACCCAGGTGTCGACATGTCTGAAGGCGCGGGGATGGCTCATCTCAAATCTCTATCGGTTGGCTGAAGCCGCAGCTCCGCCTTCAATCGTCGTCCTGGCGAAAGCCAGGACCCATACTCCGCGGCCCATCAATGGGGCACCCGGGTCATCGTTCTTCGCCAAACCCAATCTCGGGGTAATGGGTCCTGGCTTTCGCCAGGACGACGGCGGAGGATGTCGCACCGTCACCGCCACCATCACGGCAACGCAAAGCGCAGCGTCTTGCCGCCGCTGCTCATATCCACCACACCAAAGCCCGTTGCCGCAAACCCTCGCGCGCCGCAATCGGTCTGCTCATTGGTCTCGAACTTGGTCTCGCGCGTGCAGAGCTGCTTGTCGCCGCCCCAGTTCAGCGGCCTGTCCTTCAGCTTGATGGCGCGGTTGTCGGCATCGACGGCTTCCGCGAAGCTGAAGATCTGCTTCGGCTGGCCGGTCACATCAGGGTGCAGGCACGTCTTGGGATCGATGCGGTACCAGCCGCGGCTGGTCACCGACTTGCCATCGTCGGTCGCGATCGCTGCCATCACCTTGTGCGGCGTGTCGTTGCACCAGGTCAGTCCGCTCGGAGACGGCGCTTGCGCCGCATCGACCATGGTCTTGAACAGATTCGGCGAGGAGACCACCTCAGTGGACAGCCCGCGGCTCTTCAGGAAAGCAGCGAGCGCGGCCTGCGTCTTGGGGCCGTCGACGCCGTCGATCGCGCCGACATCGTAGCCTGCGATCACCAGCAGCCGCTGGATGCCGGCAAGCCGCGCCTGCTCGTCGTCATATTCGGAGTCTTCGGCGAGATAGGCGACGAGATTGCCGTCGTCGCCCTGCGTCGGCGTGATCTGGGTGAAGGGGGCCTGGGTCTGGCCGCTGCGGCACTGCCGCGCCGCCGCGATGACGAAATTCTCCTGCGCCACGCAGAGCATGTCGTTGCCGTTCTGCGGAATCGGGGACGCACCGTAAACGCCGAGCGCGCGGGCGTTGAGCAGGATGCGATCGGCGGTCAGCGTGCCCTGCACCACGACGCGGCAGCTGGCGGGATCGATCCTGAACCAGCCCCGCGTCGCGGTCGCCGCCTTGTCGTCGATGCCGATCGCGGCCTCGACGACATAGGACATGCGGCTGCAGATTTTCAGATCGGCAAAAGCGGGAGCGGAGGAGAAGAACAACGAGACGGCGGCAGCCGGCAGCGTCATCAGGAAGCGCGTCAGAGCCGAGCGATTTGGTCGCCGCACTCGCCCGGCCATGACAGCGTCTCTCGACTTCTCGCTCATCACTTGTGGATCAGCGTTCCCGTGCCCGTGTTGGTGAAGAGCTCGAGCAGCACCGCGTGCTGCATCTTGCCGTCGATGATGACGACGCCCTCGACGCCCTGTTCGAGCGCGTAGATGCAGGTCTCGACCTTCGGGATCATGCCGCCGGAAATGGTGCCGTCGGCGATCAGTTTTCGCGCGTCTTTCACCGACAACTGCGGGATCAGCTTCTTCGACTTGTCGAGCACGCCAGGCACGTCGGTGAGCAGCAAGAGGCGTTTTGCTTTTAGCGCGCCGGCGACGGCGCCTGCAAAGGTGTCGGCGTTGACGTTGAGCGTCTGGCCTTCCTTCGAGGTCGCGAGCGGCGCCAGCACCGGGATCAGCTCGTAGCCGATCAGCTGGTTGAGCAGCGTGAGATCGACCTTTTCGGGGTCGCCGACGAAGCCGAGATCGACCGCCTTTTCGATATGCGAGTCCGGATCGATGATGGTGCGCGTCGTCTTCGATGCCTTCACCATGTTGGCGTCCTTGCCGGACAAGCCCACGGCCTTGCCGCCGGCCTCGTTGATATAGCCGACGATCTGCTTGTTGACGGAGCCGGCAAGCACCATCTCGACGATCTCGATGGTCGCTGCGTCGGTGATGCGCAGACCGGCTGCGAATTCCGAGGCGATGCCGAGGCGCTTGAGCATGGTGGCGATCTGCGGCCCGCCGCCATGCACGACGACGGGATTGATTGCGGTCTGCTCGAGCAGCACGATGTCGCGGGCAAAGTTCTTCGCGGTCTCCTCGTCGCCCATGGCATGGCCGCCATATTTGATGACGATGGTTTCTTCGTCGTACTGCTGCATGTGCGGCAGCGCTTCGGACAGGATGCGGGCCTGGTCGAGCGGGGAGATTTCGGTCATGTCGAGGTCTCGCTGGCGGGACTAACGCGGCCTGCGTTCTATCTGATTGGCGGGCGAGGCGCAAAGTGTGACTGGCATGCCGCCGCTAGGGATTAGCGCGCGCCGCCACCACCGCTGCCAGCGTCACCGCCAGCCAGCTCGCAATCATCAGCGTGCCGCCTGAAGGTGCCGCCATCGGAAACAGCGAATGGCCGGCATATTGCCGCAAGGTGAGGTCGCCCGCGAACAGCGCGGCGCCGATCACGAAGCCGAATGCGGCGATCAGGCCAATTCCGCCATGCAGAAGGCCGCGCGCGAGCAAGGCGACCACCGCCAATATGGCAGTTGCATGAAACAGCAGCATGGCGCTCGCCGAGGCAAGCCGGCTGGCGTCCGCACCGTGAGCGGCGGCCGCGGCCAGCGCCACGCCGGCGGCGCCCATCAAACCGGCAAGGGCAATCAGCGGGCGAAGCATCACTTGGTCCGCTCCTCCAGGAGTTTCGCCATGGCAGCACGCAATTCAGCCATTCCGGAGGAGTTGCGCGAGGAGGTCGCGATCACGTTCGGGAACGCGGCCGGATGTTTGGCGAGCGAGGCTTCCGTCGCGGCGATGCAGGACGCCAGTTCGGAGGCCTTCACCTGGTCAGCCTTGGTCAGCACGACCTGGTAGCTGACCGCCGAGCGATCGAGCGTCTTCAGGACTTCGAGATCGACATCCTTCAGGCCGTGCCGCGCGTCGATCAGCACGTAGACGCGCGCGAGCGAGGCGCGGCCCAGCAGGAATGTGTGGATCAGCTCGGTCCAGGACGCGACCTGGCTCTTGGGCGCCTTGGCGTAGCCGTAGCCGGGCATATCGACGAGGCGCAGGTCCGTCTTGCCGGGCACCTCGAAGAAGATCAGCTCCTGGGTGCGGCCCGGCGTATGCGAGGTGCGCGCCAGTGCGTTACGCCCCGTCAGCGCGTTGATCAGGCTCGATTTGCCGACATTGGAGCGGCCGGCAAAGGCGATCTCCAGCCCCGCCATCGGCGGCAGCGTCTGGATCGAGGGCGATGCCCAGATGAACTGCCAGTCGCGCGCGAACAGCTTTCGCCCGGCCTCGATCAGCTTCGCATCTTTGTCGTCGGTCATGCGAAGATCTCACCTTTCGTCATGGCCGGGCTTGTCCCGGCCATCCACGTTGGTCTGCACGGTACGTTCCAAAACGTGGATGCCCGGGACAAGCCCGGGCATGACGATGTGGAGGCATTTGCGCCTGGTTACGCCGGAAAAGCTACGTCGCCTTCCGTGCGAACGTCGCCTTGAGATTGTCGAACAACTCCACCTTCACGCCGTTGCGGCGCATGATGAAGCTCTGCTGGAGCACCGAGAGCGTGTTGTTCCAGGCCCAGTAGATCACGAGGCCGGCCGGGAAGCCTGCCAGCATGAAGGTGAAGATCAGCGGCATCCAGTTGAAGATGATCTGCTGCGTCGGATCCGGCGGCGTCGGGTTCAGCTTCATCTGGAACCACATCGTGATGCCCATGATGATCGGCCAGATGCCGAGCGCGAGATAATGGCCGAACACCGGCAGCGTGGTCGGATCGAACGGGATCAGGCCGAACAAGGTGAAGAGGTTGGTCGGATCGGGCGCGGAGAGGTCCTTGATCCAGCCGAAGAACGGCGCGTGCCGCATTTCGATGGTGACGAACAGCACCTTGTACAGCGAGAAGAACACCGGGATCTGGATCACCACGGGAAGACAGCCGGCGACCGGATTGATCTTCTCCTTGCGGTAGATCTCCATCATCTCCTGCTGCTGCTTCACCTTGTCGTCGGGATAGCGCTCCTTGAGCGCCGCAAGCTGCGGCTGGACCGACTTCATCTTCGCCATCGAGGCGTAGGATTTGTTCGCCAGCGGGAAGAACAACAGCTTCACGATCACGGTCACGAGCAGGATCGAGATGCCGAAATTGCCGAAGAAGCGGTAGAAGAAGTCGAGGCCGAGGAACATCGGCTTGGTGATGAAGTAGAACCAGCCCCAGTCGATCAAGAGATCGAAATGGTTCAGCCCGAGCTCCTTGTTGTAGCCGCCGAGCCCTGCGAACGGGAACACGCCGACGACGCCGGCTTCCTTGGCGCCCGCGAACAGCCGCGCGTTTGCGGTTGCCGTGCCGCCGATCGCGACGGTGACGGGGTCGAGCAGATAGTCGGTCTGGTAGGTGTGGACGTTGCCGGTGAGGTTCGAGGAGAACCGCGCCTGAAGCTGCGCACTGGTGTCGGGCAGCAGCGCCGAGGCCCAGTATTTGTCGGTCATGCCGAGCCAGCCATTGGTGGCCTTGAAGCTCACCGACTTGGCTTCGTCGATCTTCTTGTAGGCATATTCCTGCAGGCCATCGAGATAGCCGATCAGGCCTTCATGAAGGATGTAATAGCCGGAGACCTGCGGTGTGCCGTGGCGCGAGATCAGCGCGAACGGATAGAGCGTGACAGGCGAATTGCCGACATTGCTCACGTCGTCCTTGATGGTGAAGAGATAATGGTCGTCGACCGAGATGGTGCGGCTGAAGGTGAGGCCATCGCCGTTGTCCCATTTCAGCTTCACCGGCGTCGTCGGCGTCAGGCTGCCGCTGCCGTCCTGCTGCCAGATGGTCTGCGCATCAGGCATCTTCGACGTCACGCCCGTCGCAGCAACCCAGCCGAACTCGGCGTAATAGGGTTCAGCCGTGCCCGAAGGCGAATAGAGAATGATCGGCGGCGATTTCGGGTCGACTGTCTCGCGGAATTGCAGCAGCGCGAGGTCGTCGATACGGCCGCCCTTCAGCGCGATGCTGCCGGCGAGGCGCGGCGTCTCGATCTTGACGCGCGGGCTTGCGGCAATCGCGCTGTCGCGGCTGACGGTCGGCTGGGCCTGCTGGTTCGCGCCCGGCGCGGCGGTGGGGGTTGTCGTGCCAGCCTGCGGCGTTGCGGCGCCCGGCGTTGCGGACGCCGTCGGCTGCGGATTGGTCTTCTGCAGCTCGGCCTGTGCCTGCTGCTGGGCCCGCTGCTTCTCCATCGCCGGCACGTTGTAGAAGTACTGCCAGGCGATCAGCACCAGGCCGGACAGAATGACGGCGAGGATGGTATTGCGATTGTCAGTCATCACTGGGGTCTCGTCATCAATCCGGTTTGCGGCTGGCGGCGGGCGCGGGCCTTGGTTCTGGCTTCGGCCCGCGTCCCTTCACCTGCCGCGGGGGCTTCGTGAACGCTATGCGCAGATCGTCGAGCATGGTGGCGAAGTCGCGCGAGAGCGCGTCCCTGCGGCCAACCAGCACGTAATCATGATGGGGTTGCATCGATACCGGATCGAGCCGCTTCACCAATTCGCGAAGCCGGCGCCGGATGCGATTGCGCTCGGGGGCGTTGCCGTTCTTCTTGGTAACGGTGAAGCCGATCCTGACAGGGCCAGAGTCGTCACGATTGCGGCTTTGCAGGACGAACGCGGGACTATTCACCCGCGCGCCATTGGCAACGGCGAGGAAATCCGCTCGCTGCCTCAGCCGATCCATGATGAGATCCCAGTAAAGGGGCCAGTCCGGCTCAGGCGCTCAGACGCTTGCGGCCGCGGGCGCGGCGGGCGGCGAGGACCTTGCGGCCGCCGGCCGTGGCGAGACGAGCACGGAAGCCGTGACGGCGCTTGCGCACCAGTTTGCTGGGTTGATAAGTCCGCTTCACGGGTTTTTCTCCGCTGACCGGGCAATTTGCCTGTAGAATTGATGATAAAGTCCGGAAGATGCGGCCCAAAACGGGCCGTTTCCGGCCCCAGAAGAGCCGCTCCCGGTGTCGCACCGGGTCATCGCGGACAATTTGGCCGGCTTATAAGCGAGCGTCTTGTTTTCGTCAACGCCGCAGGACCGCACAGTTCCGGTGAATATCGCTGTTTCCTTGGGGTTTTTAACCCTTGAGGTGGCGAATAGCGATATCAGCGCATACATCCCACCTTGGCAGATTAGCGATCCGTAATTTGACCGGTCCCCGGGGCGGGTCGCATCCTCCATCCCGTCGTGCTCTATCAGAAGGCCAGCAGGGGCGAATTCCGTGGTAGCGACAGACCTCCAGCAGCCGACGCAGGATCAGGATATGGATCCGGATCGGCCAGAGGACCAGCCGGTGACGCGGTCCCGTGGACCGGGTGGGCTCGGCCTGTCCGGCAAGCTGCTGCTACTGACCGTCCCCCTGGTCATGATCGCGGCTGTCCTGCTCTATGTGCCCGCGATCGCGAACTTCTGGGTCAACCGGCTCAATGACCGCGTCGCCGCGGCCAACACGGCGGCGCTGGTGCTCGATGCGGCACCGCTCGGCATGGTGCCGGATTCGCTGTCGCGCCAGATCCTGAAAAGCATCAATGCGCGCGCGGTCGCGATCAAGATGGGCCAGCAGCGCCGCTTGCTCGCCAGCGACAATCTGCCTGCCACGATCGAGCACGACGTCGATCTGCGCGACATGACGGTGTGGCAGGCCATCACCGGCTCGTTCCAGATGATGCTGGAGACGGGCAACCAGCCGATCCGCATCGTCGGCCCGGGCGTCGGCAGCGCCCAGTTTGTCGAGATCGTCACCGACGAATTGCCGCTGCGGCAGTCGATGTATCGCTTCTCCCGTAACGTCGTGGTGGTCGCGCTGATCATCGGCGTCTTGACCGCGGGCCTCGTCTATCTCGCCCTGCATTATCTCTTCGTGCGGCCGATGCGGCGTCTGACCGCGAGCCTGGTCGGCTTCCACGAGAATCCGGAAAGCTCGGCGCGGATCATCGTGCCGAGCCAGCGCAGCGACGAAATCGGCGTCGCCGAGCGCGAATTGTCGGACATGCAGCGCGACCTGATGTCGATGCTGCACCAGAAGAGCCGGCTTGCCGCGCTGGGTCTCGCCGTCTCCAAGATCAACCACGACTTGCGCAACCTGCTCGCCTCGGCACAACTGCTCTCGGACCAGCTTGCCAGCGTGCCCGACCCCAGGGTGCAGCGTTTCGCGCCGAAGCTGGTGCGCTCGCTCGAGCGCGCCATCGCGTTCTGCCAGTCGACGCTGTCCTACGGCCGCGCGCAGGAGGCCGCGCCGGACCGCCGGATGATATTGATCGAGCCCGTCGTGCTCGAGGTGCGCGAGACCGCGGGCCTCGCCAACGACGCCACGATTGCCTGGGTCGCCGCGATCGAGCGCGGCCTCGCGGTCGATGCCGATCCCGACCAGCTGTTTCGCGTGCTGCTCAACCTGGTGCGCAACGCCGCCCAGGCGCTGGAGACCCACGCCTCCGGCGACGGCGGCCCGCTGCAGATCCGGATCACCGGGAAGCGCGAAGGCGCGGTCGCGATTCTGGAGGTCTCCGACACCGGCCCCGGCGTGCCCGAGAGGACCCGGGCGCGTCTGTTCGAGGCGTTCCAGACCTCCGGCCGTCCCGGGGGCAGCGGGCTTGGCCTTGCCATCGCGGCCGAACTGGTCCGCGCCCATGGCGGCGAGATCCACCTGGTCGAAGGCACCATCGGCGCCACCTTCCGGATCGTCATCCCGGATCGCCCGGTGGAACTCCTCTCCATCCGCAACGAGCGGCAGCGGGCGTAATAGGCCAAAGGACGAGTACCGCTCCACGTCAATGCTCTCGTCATTCCGGGCTCGCCGCTTCGGGTCGCCCCGGAATGACGTTGGGGATGCAGAAATGCCCCAAAATACCGCTCAGGCAGACCTTGCCAACGCCGCCAAGAGCGGTTAGTCAGAGCGCTCTTTCGCACCCCTCCGGCGCTGTCCGGAGGCTGCGTGCGGGCTTAGGTCCGCACTTCTTGCGAAAAACGCGCCCGTAGCTCAGCTGGATAGAGCATCAGACTACGAATCTGAGGGTCGGACGTTCGAATCGTTCCGGGCGCGCCATCTATCTATTTTCATTAAGTTTTTTGTCCAACCTCTGCGCGTGTGACCGTCAGGGCGCCTGCGGCGATCTCCATGCTCGGGGTCAACAGCAGACTCTTCGCTCCGCAGCAATGTTTTTAGTCGATCACCTCTGCCCTCCGTCGGCTCGCACACCGTCGAACAATGCAGGTGTCACTCAGGATATGCTTGCCGTTGCAAGTGCAGACGTTCTCGATATTGCGCGCAACGCGACGACCGCTCATCGAGAATCCGGCGTACCGATTGCGAGCATCGCCCGCACCTGACGGTGCATCCCAGGCAATCGTAGACCTGCGCCGCCGAAAGCAGCTCGTCGTCGGTTGCGACCACCGCGCCCCTGATGTCGTGATCGCTGATGATGTTGCAGGAGCAGACGATCATGCCGGATTCCGTTGTGTCGTGCGTCGCGCCGCATGGAGCCTCACGGCGGCGACCGTCGCGCTTGCAATGGCGCGGCCGCGGTCGTCCGTTCCGGTCCACTGGGCGTCGCGGCCGCGCGGATCGATCTCCACCAGCTTGACGCCGGCCGGCACCTCGCTCCCGTCGCGGACGATGCCGCGCAAAATGCCGTCGCGCGGCGCGAGCAGCGGAACGCCGGAGAGATGGCCGAGCACGAGATCCCGGTAGACGCGGGTACCGATCTCGACCGGCGTGTGCCAGCGTCCGGCGAATTGCGAATAGACGAAGCGCTCCGCGCCGACATCACCCAGCGCACTCGCGACGCCGTCGGCCGCATCGGTCCAGCGCGTGTCGGCCACGAGCCCGATCTTGCCGGGCCGAGTCTCCACCGCGACGTCGCAATTGAAGTTCGTCGAGAAGCCGGGGCCGAGCCCGATGGTCAGATGGGCAAGCCGTCGAAGGTCGGGGGTGATCCGGCGCTTCTGCAGGCGTGCGTCGATCAGAAGGTCGATGTGGCGGACCGGTAGCAAATCGAGCAGGCCGAGCCAGGTGACCATGACGTGCGGTGGCCGGCGCAGCGCCTGATAGACCTGCACGCCGCCATCGACGCGCTCGGCGACAATGTCCTCGATCTGCATGGTGTCCGTGAAGAGTGCATCGTGAAACGCCATCTTGCGTCGGATCACCGGCGGATCCGGATCGTGCGACAGCACCACGCAATATCCGGCCCGCACGAGCTGGATGGCGACCGCGGATGCGATCTCGTTGGTGCCGAGGATGACGGCGAAGAGTTGGTGGTCGTGCGGCTGGGGCATCTGAAAACCACGTTTGCAGGGAAAGCGCAGCGAAGCGCGATCGAGCTTGCAACGGGAAGAGCAAGAGCCGGGCCATTTGGAACGGTTGAAAACTGACTGCCAACTGTCGGCCAACATTAGGAAAGCAGAAACGCGCAGCGAAGGCGCCGCCTCGTTCGAAAGCGCACGCGCGCATGTTGCAAACCCTGCAGCGTGTCGCGAAGCCGACACAAGGCGGCGAAAATCTCAACGATTGGGCGGTCGCGCGTGGCCCAATTCCTGCAAACTTGGCCGCGTCGTCATTATACATGCGTCCGCTCGGACGCAGCGAGGAGCTTCCGTGACGCTTGATCTGCTGGATCGCAACGCTGCACCGGCTGGCTCGCCGGCATCCGACGTCGCGCTGTGCCCGTTTCACGGCGACAAGTCGCGTGCGCAAGCTGGCGAACGGAAGACGCTGGTGCTGACCGGCGCATCCCGAGGCATCGGCCACGCGACGGGAAAGTTGTTCTCCGAGGCCGGCTGGCGCATCGTCACCTGCTCCCGCCAGCCTTTCGACGGCGGTCTGTGTCCATGGGATTCCGGGACGGACAATCATGTGCAGGTCGAATTGAGCGACCATCGTGCGTTGCCGCGCGCGGTGGCCGAGATCAAGGAGCGGCTCAACGGCGCGCCGTTGCACGCGCTGATCAACAATGCCGGCATCTCGCCCAAGGCCGCCGACGGCACGCGCCTGACTTCGCTGACGACGCCGGTGGAAACCTGGATGAGCGTGTTCCACGTCAATCTGCTGGCGCCAGTGCTGTTCGCGCAGGGGCTGGTCGACGAGCTGAAGCGCGCGAGCGGCGCGATCGTCAACGTCACTTCGATCGTGGGCTCACGGGTGCATCCGTTCGCCGGTACCGCCTATGCGACCTCGAAAGCCGCGCTCGCGTGCCTCACCCGCGAGATGGCGCACGACTACGCGCCGTTCGGAATACGCGTCAATGCGATCGCGCCCGGCGAGATCAAGACCGACATCCTGTCACCGGAGACCGAGGCCAAATTGGCGCCGGTCATCCCGTTGCATCGCGTCGGCACGCCGGACGAAGTCGCGAAGGTGATCTTCTTCCTATGCTCGGATGCCGCCAGCTACGTCACTGGTGCTGAAGTACCGATCAACGGCGGGCAACATGTGTGATCAAGCTACGACGGCCGCCCGCGAAAAAACTTTGCCGATTTGCGCTGGATCAATGCGGAGATCCCGATTCCGGGCGTGTCGCATATTTCGACGGTCAATTCCATGAATCGGATCACAAAGCGTGCAAGTGCGATGGAATCTTTTTGCAACGATGCTGACAAGTTGAGCGCGACTCCCGACACGACATGAATGAGAATACGACAAATTCCAAAGAAGGCCGCTGGGAGGATGTCACAGGCAACGGAGATTCCGTCATGCTGCACGCTGCTCCCGTGGTTGAAAGGAAGGCCGATCATACTGCGCCGATCGTGCCCATCAACGAGATCGCGCTGACCGGCATCTTCGAGATCTCCAAGATACTCACCGCGCCGACGCGTCTGGAGACCACGCTCGCCAACGTCGTGAACCTGCTGCAATCGTTCCTCCAGATGCGTCACGGCGTCGTCGCACTGCTGGCCGACGACGGTATTCCCGATCTGACCGTCGGAGCCGGCTGGAGCGAGGGCAGCGATGAGCGTTACCGGGTCCGGCTGCCGCAGAAGGCCGTCGATCAGATCGTCGCAACCGCCATGCCGCTGGTTGCCGAGAACATCGCGACCCATCCCGCCTTCAACTCGACCGATATGGACGCTCTCGGTGCGTCCGAGACGACGCGGGTATCGTTTATCGGCGTTCCCATTCGCATCGATGCGAAGGTTGTCGGCACGCTGACGATCGATCGGGTCTGGGACGAACGGTCGATGTATCGGCTCGACTCAGACGTGCGGCTGCTCACGATGATCGCCAACCTGATTGGGCAGACCGTGAAGTTGCATCGGGTCGTCGCGCAGGACCGCGAGCGGCTGATGCATGAGAGCTATCGACTCCAGAAGGAGCTGTCCGAGCTGAAGCCGGCGCGCGACCGCCGCAAGGTTCATGTCGAGGGCATCATCGGCGACAGCCCGGCGCTGCGAGGGTTGCTCGAGAAGATCGCGATCGTGGCAAAGTCGAACTCCACGGTGCTGCTGCGCGGCGAATCCGGCACCGGCAAGGAGCTGATCGCAAAGGCCATTCACGAGCTGTCACCGCGCGCCAAGCGTCCCTTCATCAAGATCAACTGCGCGGCCCTGCCGGAATCGGTGCTGGAGTCCGAGCTGTTCGGCCACGAGAAGGGGGCCTTCACCGGGGCGCTCAATTCCCGCAAGGGCAGGTTCGAACTCGCCGACAAGGGCACACTGTTCCTCGACGAGATCGGCGAGATCTCGGCGTCGTTCCAGGCCAAACTGCTGCGGGTGCTCCAGGAGCAGGAGTTCGAGCGCGTCGGCGGCAACCAGACCATCAAGGTCGATGTTCGCGTCATCGCGGCGACCAACCGCAATCTGGAAGAGGCGGTGGCGCGCAAAGAATTCCGCGCCGACCTCTATTACCGCATCAGCGTTGTGCCGATGATGCTGCCGCCGCTGCGCGAACGGCGCAGTGATATTCCGCTGTTGGCGAACGAGTTCCTGAAGAACTTCAATACGGAAAATGGCCGTGCGCTGACCTTCGACCGCCACGCGATCGAAGTTCTGATGAGCTGCGGCTTTCCGGGCAACGTGCGCGAGCTCGAGAATTGCGTCCAGCGCACCGCGACGCTGGCACCGGGCCCCGAGATCGTCAGGAACGATTTCGCATGCTGCCACAGCCAATGCCTGTCCGCGATGCTGTGGAAGGGCGGATCCGAAGCTGCGGCGCAACGCTCGTTACCGATCGTACCACTGTCCGTCCTTCCAGCCAGGACTGCGCGTGAAGCAGATGTGAGTGTAGCACCGCAGGTTTCCGAGCCGGCCGGGTCGAGCGTCGCCGGTGGAACTCCAGCCGGCAACATGGCCGATCGCGACCGGGTCGTCGCGGCTATGGAGAAGTCCGGGTGGGTCCAGGCCAAGGCCGCTCGACTGCTCGGCCTGACCCCGCGGCAAATCGGCTACGCACTGAAGAAGCACGGCATCGAGGTCAAGCGGCTCTGACAGCGACTGTCGCAGATGCGACATGTCGGGCCCACGACAACGGCTCCGCGCAAATAATCGTTTAGTTTCCAGCGCTTCGCGATTGGCACGACGCTTGAAAGGATGTGCCCGACGGCATCGTCCACTCAAGGAGTCGAGCACATGGCCTACAAGATCGTCGCCTCGCAATGCACGGTTTGCGGTGCGTGTGAGTTCGAATGCCCGAACGCCGCGATCAGCCTCAAGCGCGACATGTACGTGATCGACCCGAAGAAGTGCACCGAGTGCGAGGGCCATTTCGACACGGCGCAATGCGCGGTCGTCTGTCCCGTTCCCGACACCTGCATCCCGGCCTGAGGGGCGACCGATGACGCAGGCTGCGAAGTCGATCTTGCCAGCGGAGCGATAGATGGCGGCAGTTCAGGAAACCATCGAGCGGGTTCGCGGCATCGACGTCGACCAGTATCGTTATGGGTTCGAGACCCTGATCGACTCCGAGAAGGCTCCCAAGGGGCTCTCGGAAGAGATCGTCAAGTTCATCTCGCAAAAGAAGAATGAGCCCGCCTGGATGCTCCAGTGGCGGCTGGAAGCCTATCGGCGCTGGCTGACCATGACCGAGCCGACCTGGGCCCGCGTCGACTATCCCAGGATCGATTTCCAGGACCTCTATTACTACGCGGCGCCGAAGCCGAAGAAGACGGTCAGCTCGCTCGATGAGATCGATCCGGAGATCCTGAAGACCTACGAGAAGCTCGGCATCCCCTTGCGGGAGGTCGCCATGCTCGAAGGCGTCGAGCCGAAGCCCGGCGAGGAAGATCCCGCCCGCCGCAAGATCGCGGTCGATGCTGTCTTCGATTCGGTTTCGGTCGCGACCACGTTCAAGGCGGAGCTGAAGAAGGCCGGCGTGATCTTCATGCCGATCTCGGAAGCGATCCGCGAGCACCCTGAATTGGTGCAGAAATATCTGGGATCGGTGGTTCCGACCTCGGACAATTTCTACGCGACGCTGAATTCGGCGGTGTTCTCCGACGGCTCGTTCGTCTACGTGCCGCCGGGCGTGCGCTGCCCGATGGAGCTGTCCACTTACTTCCGCATCAACGAGCGCAACACCGGCCAGTTCGAGCGCACGCTGATCATCGCCGACAAGGGCTCCTACGTCTCCTATCTCGAAGGCTGCACCGCGCCGCAGCGCGACGAGAACCAGTTGCACGCCGCCGTGGTCGAGCTCGTCGCGCATGACGATGCCGAGATCAAATATTCGACGGTGCAGAACTGGTATCCCGGCAACTCGGAAGGCAAGGGCGGCATCTACAATTTCGTCACCAAGCGTGGGGACTGCCGCGGCAACAACTCCAAGATCTCCTGGACCCAGGTCGAGACCGGTTCGGCGATCACCTGGAAATATCCGAGCTGCATCCTGCGCGGCGACAATTCGCGCGGCGAGTTCTACTCGATCGCGATCTCGAACGGCTTCCAGCAGGTTGATTCGGGCACCAAGATGATCCATCTCGGCAAGAACACGTCGAGCCGCATCATCTCCAAGGGCATCGCCGCCGGCAAGTCGCAGAACACCTATCGCGGCCTCGTCACCGCGCACCGCAAGGCGACCGGCGCGCGCAACTTCACGGCCTGCGATTCGCTGCTGATCGGCGACAAATGCGGCGCGCACACCGTGCCGTACATCGAAGCCAAGAACTCCTCGGCGACGTTCGAGCACGAAGCGACGACCTCGAAGATCTCCGAGGACGTGCTGTTCTACTGCATCCAGCGCGGTCTTTCGCAGGAAGAGGCCGTCGGCCTCGTCGTCAACGGCTTCGTCAAGGACGTGCTGCAGCAATTGCCGATGGAATTCGCGGTGGAAGCGCAGAAGCTGATTTCGATCTCGCTTGAAGGCAGCGTCGGATGACCGCCTTCAGGCCCAACAAGCAAGAGGAAGTGTGATGACAGCGCTCCTGGACATTCGTGGGCTCAAGGCCGAGATCGACGGTCGCCAGATTTTGAACGGCCTGGACCTGACCGTGAACAAAGGAGAGATCCATGCGATCATGGGCCCGAACGGTGCCGGCAAGTCGACCTTGTCCTACGTGCTGTCGGGCAAGCCGGGCTACGAGATCACCGCAGGTGAGGTTTTCCTTGACGGCGAGGACTTGCTGGCCATGGTTCCTGATGAGCGGGCTGCCAAAGGGCTGTTCCTTGCCTTCCAATATCCGCTAGAAATTCCGGGCGTTGCCACGCTGACGTTTCTGCGAACGGCCCTGAATGCCCAACGCAAGAAGCGCGGCGAGCAGGAGCTGTCTTCGCCCGATGTCTTGAAGCGGGTCCGCGAGCTCGCCAAGCAACTGAGCATCGACCCCGAGATGTTGAAGCGGCCGCTCAATGTCGGCTTTTCCGGCGGCGAGAAAAAGCGCAACGAAACGCTTCAGATGGCGCTGCTGGAGCCAAAGCTGTGTGTGCTGGACGAGACCGACTCGGGGCTCGACATCGACGCGCTGCGCATCGTTGCCGACGGCGTCAACCGCCTGCGCGCGGCCGATCGAGGCATGATCGTCATCACACATTATCAGCGGCTGCTCGATTACATCGTGCCTGATGTCGTGCACGTGCTCTCGGCCGGACGCATCGTCAAGACTGGCAGCAAGGAGCTCGCGCTTGAACTGGAGGCGACGGGATACGCGCAATATCAGAACGAGGCGGCGTAATTCCATGAATGCCGAGATCCGTCCGGTGAGGACCGCCGCCGAGATCGGGCTAGCCGATCTGTTCGCGGCCGAGCATAAGGGTTTGCCGGGCGGCGGCACGATCGAGGCGATGCGGCGCGACGCCTTCGATCGTTTCGTGGCGCAAGGTCTGCCCCATTCGCGTGTCGAGGCGTGGAAATACACTGATCTCCGCCGCCTGGTTCGCGATGCCAAGCCGCTGGCGGCCTGGCCCGAGGCGGCGGCGAAGGTCGCGGCCGGCAACGCCGGAGCCGCCTTTGCCGGCCTCGGCTTTCGCAGGCTCGTGATCGTCGACGGTGCCTTCGTTCCCGAATTGTCGGATCTTGCCGATCTCGAGCCCGGCGTCAGCGTCCGAGCGACCATCAAGCAATTCGAGGCGGACGTCCCCGTCCCGCTCGATGGTGGCATGGTCGGGACCGATGTTGTCGCAGCGTTAAATACCGCGTTCGCCGCTGACGGCGTGATCATTGCGGTCGAACCCGACGTCCTGGTGGCGCGGCCGATCCATCTGGCCTTCGTCACCACGGCCGCGACGCCGTCTGCGATGTTCACACAGTCGTCGCTATCGGTCGGTAGTGGCGCTGCCGTCACGCTGGTCGAGACGCACGAGGGGCCTGATCAGTCCGAATATCAGGTCAACACCGCGCTGCGGATGATGGTCGGCGATCAGGCTCGGCTAGACCACATCAAGGTCACATCCGAAGGTGCGGCCGCGCTGCATCTTGCTACGTTGACTGCAGACATTGGGGCGAATGCGACGTACCGCGAGTTTGGCTTGACGACCGGGGGCGCTGTCGTGCGCAACCAGCTCTTTCTGAGACTTGCAGGCGAGGGGACAACGGCCAGAGTGCACCAGGCGAGCCTGCTTGCCGGCCGTCAGCATGCCGACACAACGCTGGTCGTCGATCACGCCGCCGCTGGCTCTGAGAGCCGGGAGCTGTTCAAGGCGGTGATCGATGACGAGGCGCGCGCGGTTTTCCAGGGCCGGATCACGGTGCAGCCGGGCGCGCAGCAGACCGACGCCAGGATGATGGCGCGGGCATTGCTGCTGTCCGACGACGCGGTCGCCAATTGCAAGCCGGAACTGGAAATCTTCGCCGATGACGTCCAGTGCGGGCACGGCACGACAACCGGTGCGTTGGATGATCAGCTGAAGTTCTACCTCATGGCCCGCGGCATTCCGGAAAAGCAGGCTGAGGCCCTTCTGATCGAGGCCTTCGTCGGTGAGGTCCTCGCCGAGATCGCGCACGACGATCTGCGCGAGGCGTTATCGCGGGCGATGCGCGATTGGCTCAGGGATCGGGACTAGTCGCATGCATCCGGCGGTCAGCAACGGGAGTTACGACGTCCATCGGGTCCGGCAGGACTTTCCGATCCTGGCGATGCAGGTGCACGGTAAGCCGCTGGTGTACCTCGACAATGCCGCCTCCGCGCAGAAGCCGCGGGCAGTTCTGGACCGGTTGACCGAGGCCTACACAAGCGAATATGCCAACGTGCATCGCGGCCTGCACTATCTCGCCAATGCTGCGACGGAGGCCTATGAGGGGGCGCGCGACAAGGTCGCAAAATTCCTCAATGCGGAGCGGCGCGAAGAGATCGTGTTCACCCGCGGTGCCACGGAGGCGATCAATCTCGTGGCGCAGACGTTCGGCCGGGAGCGGATCGGCGAAGGCGACGAGATCGTGCTCTCGATCATGGAGCACCACGCCAACATCGTGCCCTGGCATTTTCTCCGCGAACGAAACGGCGCGGTGATCAAATGGGCTCCGGTCGACGACGAGGGTAATTTCCTGATCGACGAGTTCGAGAAGCTCCTGACTAAAAAGACCAAACTGGTCGCGATCACTCAGATGTCGAACGTGCTTGGCAGCGTGGTTCCGGTCAAGGAGGTCGTCCGTCTGGCGCATGCACAGGGGATTCCCGTCCTCGTCGACGGCTCGCAAGCGGCCGTCCACATGGATGTCGATGTCCGCGATATCGACTGCGATTTCTATGTCGTGACTGGACACAAACTGTACGGGCCGACCGGAATCGGCGCCCTCTATGGCAAATACGAGCATCTTGCGGTCATGCCGCCCTTCAACGGCGGCGGCGAGATGATCCGCGAAGTCTCGCGCGATGCCGTCACCTATGGCGAGCCGCCGCACCGTTTCGAGGCCGGAACGCCGCCGATCGTGCAGGCGATCGGCTTTGGCGCGGCCATCGACTACGTCCAATCCATCGGCAAGGAGCGGATCCGCAGACATGAGAGCACCCTGTTGGCCTATGCCCAGGAACGGCTGCACGGAATCAACTCCCTGCGGATTGTCGGGACGGCCGCCGACAAGGGAGCGCTCGTATCGTTCGAGATGAAGAACGCCCACGCTCATGATTTCGCAACCGTGATCGACCGTGCCGGCGTCGCGGTACGTGCCGGCACGCATTGTGCGATGCCGTTGCTCGAACGCTTCGGCGTAACCGCGACCTGCCGCGCCTCGTTCGCACTTTACAACACGATGGAGGAGGTCGACTCGCTGGCCGAGGCTTTGCTCAAGGCTCAGGAGCTATTCTCATGAGGAAAAAGGACGCCGCCGAGTCGCTTTCCAACAGGCCACGGGCTGTAGCCCGTATTGTCTGCAACGCCCAAAGGCGACGGACGGTGCGAAACATGGAACGGCGCGTCACGGGCGAATTTTCGGCTGGCGAGCCGGTCCGCGCGGTGGCCCTCATCAGGAACGATGGCATGTATCCGCACAAGGATATCGGCGAGCCGCTCGTACATCCGGGCGATGCCGGCATCGTGCGCGAGAGCTGGCGCTTTCTCGGTGAGGTCTACTACACGGTCGAGTTCGTGGCTCAATCCGTGTTCGTGATCATGCGGGGCCGTGAGATGATGCGGACGGGAACTGCGTTCGACGCGGCCTGATACTACACGGCTTCAGCGAGCGCCGCCGTCGCATCCGCGCGCATCCGGGTTACCATCGAGCGGAAGCCGTTCGAGCGCTGCGGCGTGAGATGCTCGCCCAGCCCGAGTCGGTCGAACAGGGCGAGCGGATCTTCGCTGACGATCTCCGTGGCGGGTCGGCCCGACAAAGCCGCAATCAGGATCGCAACCAGGCCGCGGACGATGTGAGCGTCGCTGTCGCCGGCAAAGCTGACCAGCGGTCGTCCGTCCCGGTGCTCGATGGTGGTGGCGAGCCAGACCTGGCTGACGCAGCCCGGCACCTTGTTGGCGTCGGTCCGTTGGCCTTCCGGAAGCGGCGCCAGCTTGCGGCCGAGCTCGATCACATAGCGATATCGATCGTCCCACTCATCGAGGAGGGCGAAATTCTCAATGATGTCGTCGATCGGCGTGGGTAAGGAAGAGGTCACGTGTGCTCTCCGAATTGGAAGTGATCAGCTCTGGTCCGACTGCGAGCGCAGCTGCGACTTGGCTGCCGGTTACCAGAACACCTCAGGACGGTGGTCGCACTGTATCGGCCATATCCATCAAGCAAGCTCCATACCGCCCGGCGGATTGAAGTCCCGGCGCAATAAAAATCACCGACGACGGCGGGTTGGTGGGGTTCGCATTGTTTTGTTTCGAACAGCTGTCCGTGCGACCTCATGTCGACATGACGCGATGTCGGGTTTGCAACAATGCCGAGTCCTCACGCTATCTATCTCCAATAGCTTCGCTTTTTCTGCTCGATGAGCGCTGGCACACTCGTTGCAAAAGTCCTCGTGCAAGGCGACCTCGCGTACAGACCTCGCGAGAGCGGCGCGCCGATTGAGGGCAATCGGCCGAAGGAGAGCAGACTGACTTTACCGAGACAGGCCGTCGCGTTGCGAGGCCTGTCGATCGTCTACCAGGCGCTTCGGAGGAAGCGTCGGCCCCTGTTACGAGGACAACCGAAGGATATTCGCATGAGCCTAGCAACCACCCAGAGCGTCGCCGAGATCAAGGCGCGCAACAAGCAATTGATCGACGAGGTCTTGAAGGTCTATCCGGAGAAGACCGCTAAGCGCCGTGCCAAACATCTCAATGTGCATGACGCCGGCAAGTCCGATTGCGGCGTCAAGTCGAACTTGAAGTCGATCCCTGGCGTGATGACCATTCGCGGCTGCGCCTATGCCGGTTCGAAGGGCGTGGTGTGGGGCCCGATCAAGGACATGATCCACATCAGCCACGGTCCGGTTGGCTGCGGACAGTATTCCTGGGCCGCGCGGCGCAACTACTACATCGGAACGACCGGCATCGACACCTTCGTCACGATGCAATTCACCTCCGACTTCCAGGAAAAGGACATCGTGTTCGGCGGCGACAAGAAGCTCGCCAAGATCATCGACGAGATCCAGGAGCTGTTCCCGCTCAATCACGGCATCACCATCCAGTCGGAATGCCCGATTGGCCTGATCGGCGACGACATCGAAGCCGTCTCGAAGGTGAAGTCCAAAGAGTATGACGGCAAGACCATCGTTCCGGTGCGCTGCGAAGGGTTCCGCGGCGTCTCGCAGTCGCTCGGCCATCATATCGCCAACGACGCGGTGCGCGACTGGATCTTCGACAAGATCAGCCCGGAAGCCAAGCCGGCGTTCGAGTCGACGCCCTACGACGTCGCGATTATCGGCGACTACAACATCGGCGGTGACGCCTGGTCGTCGCGCATCCTGCTGGAGGAGATGGGCCTGCGCGTGATCGCGCAATGGTCCGGCGACGGTAGCCTCGCCGAGCTCGAGGCGACGCCAAAGGCGAAGCTCAACGTGCTGCACTGCTATCGCTCGATGAATTACATCTCCCGCCATATGGAAGAGAAATTCGGTATCCCGTGGTGCGAGTACAATTTCTTCGGCCCCTCGAAGATCGCGGAGTCGCTGCGCAAGATCGCGAGCTTCTTCGACGACAAGATCAAGGAAGGCGCCGAGCGCGTCATCGCCAAATACCAGCCGCTGATGGATGCGGTGATCGCGAAGTACCGGCCGCGCCTGGAAGGCAAGACGGTGATGCTCTTCGTCGGCGGCCTGCGTCCCCGCCACGTGATCGGCGCCTACGAGGACCTCGGCATGGAGGTGGTCGGCACCGGCTACGAGTTCGGCCACAACGACGACTATCAGCGCACCGCCCAGCACTACGTCAAGGACGGCACGCTCATCTACGACGATGTCACCGGTTACGAGTTCGAGCGCTTCGTCGAGAAGATCCAGCCCGATCTGGTCGGCTCCGGCATCAAGGAGAAGTACGTCTTCCAGAAGATGGGCGTGCCGTTCCGGCAGATGCACTCCTGGGATTATTCCGGTCCCTATCACGGCTATGACGGGTTCGCGATTTTCGCCCGCGACATGGACATGGCGATCAACTCCCCAATCTGGAAGAAGACCAAGGCACCCTGGAAGGATGCCCCGCGGCCGAGCCTGATGGCGGCTGAATAACAGAGGCGACGTCCGGCTCTTCCCGATCCCCGGGAAGAGCCGAGAGACGGGCGATCGAACACGAGATCCAACGAAGGTGCCACGATGACACAGAATGCCGAACACGTGCTCGATCATTTCGAGCTTTTTCGCGGTCCGGAATACCAGCAGATGCTGGCCAACAAGAAGACCCTGTTCGAAAATCCACACGATCCGGCGGACGTCGAACGAATCCGCGAATGGGCCAAGACGCCCGAGTATCGCGAGAAGAATTTTGCTCGCGAGGCCCTGACCGTCAATCCGGCCAAGGCCTGCCAGCCTCTCGGCGCTGTGTTCGTGGCCGTCGGCTTCGAGGGCACGTTGCCCTTCGTGCATGGCTCGCAGGGCTGCGTCGCTTACTACCGCAGCCATCTGTCGCGCCATTTCAAGGAGCCGAGCTCCTGCGTCTCCTCGTCGATGACGGAAGACGCTGCCGTGTTCGGCGGTCTGAACAACATGATCGACGGGCTCGCCAACACCTACAACATGTACAAGCCGAAGATGATCGCCGTCTCCACGACTTGCATGGCGGAGGTGATCGGCGACGACCTCAACGCCTTCATCAAGACCGCGAAAGAGAAGGGCTCGGTTCCGGCCGAGTATGACGTTCCCTTCGCTCATACGCCGGCCTTCGTGGGCAGCCACGTGACCGGGTACGACAACGCGCTCAAGGGCATTCTCGACCACTTCTGGGACGGCAAGGCCGGTACTGCGCCGAAACTCGAGCGCAAGGAGAACGGCAAGATCAACTTCATCGGCGGCTTCGACGGGTACACTGTCGGTAACATCCGCGAGATCAAGCGCATCTTTGAGCTGATGGGGATCGAGTATACGATCCTCGCGGACAACAGCGACGTGTTCGACACGCCGACTGACGGCGAGTTCCGTATGTACGACGGCGGTACCACGCTGGAAGACGCCGCGAACGCGATCCATGCCAAGGCGACCATCTCCATGCAGCAATATTGCACGGAGAAGACGCTGCCCTTCATCGCGAACCACGGTCAGGAAGTCGCGGCCTTCAACCACCCGGTCGGCGTCAGCGCCACCGACGACTTCCTGATGACGCTCTCGCGCATCAGCGGTAAGCCGATCGCGAAGGCGCTGGAGCAGGAGCGCGGCCGTCTCGTCGACGCCATGGCCGACTCCAGCGCGCATATCCACGGCAAGAAGTTCGCGATCTACGGCGATCCGGACCTCTGCTACGGCCTCGCGGCCTTCCTGCTAGAGCTCGGCGCCGAGCCGACCCACGTGCTCTCCACCAACGGCAACAAGGCCTGGGCGGAGAAGATGCAGGCGCTGTTCGATAGCTCGCCGTTCGGCAGGAACTGCCACGCCTATGCGGGCAAGGACCTCTGGCACATGCGCTCGCTGCTGTTCACCGAGCCGGTCGACTTCCTGATCGGCAACACCTACGGCAAGTATCTGGAGCGGGACACCGGCACGCCGCTGATCCGCATCGGCTTCCCGGTGTTCGATCGCCATCATCACCACCGCTATCCGGTGTGGGGCTATCAGGGCGGCATGAACGTTCTGGTCAAGATCCTCGACAAGATCTTCGACGAGATCGACAAGAACACCAACGTTCCCGCCAAGACCGACTACAGCTTCGACATCATTCGTTGATGCGGAAGCGACTGCCGCCGCCTGACACGGCGGCGGCAGACGACCAGTCTAGCCAGAGCGATCGAGACTGCGGGGCGACGAGCTCGCGCAGCGGGTCAGGGAATAGGAGAGACGAATGAGCTCGCTGTCGGCCACCATCCAGGACGTTTTCAACGAGCCAGGTTGCGGCAAGAACGCCAACAAGAGCGAGGCCGAGCGCAAGAAGGGCTGCACCAAGCAGCTGCAGCCGGGCGGCGCTGCCGGCGGTTGTGCCTTCGACGGCGCCAAGATCGCGCTGCAGCCCTTCACCGACGTCGCTCATCTCGTCCATGGCCCGATCGCCTGCGAGGGCAACTCCTGGGACAATCGCGGCTCAGCTTCCTCCGGGTCTGATCTCTGGCGGCGGAGCTTCACCACCGACATGAACGAGACCGACATCGTGTTCGGCGGCGAGAAGCGGCTCTACAAGGCGATCAAGGAAGTCATCGAGAAGTACGATCCGCCAGCGATCTTCGTCTACCAGACCTGCGTTCCCGCCATGATCGGCGACGACATCAACGCGGTCTGCAAGGCAGCCGCGACCAAGTTCGGCAAGCCGGTCATCCCCGTCAATTCGCCGGGTTTCGTCGGTCCGAAGAACCTCGGCAACAAGCTCGCCGGCGAGGCTCTGCTCGAGCATGTGATCGGCACCGAAGAACCCGACTACACCACGCCTTACGACATCAATATCATCGGCGAATACAATCTCTCCGGCGAATTCTGGCAGATCAAGCCGATCCTGGACGAGCTCGGCATCCGCATCCTCTCCTGCATCTCCGGCGACGGCAAATACCGCGAGCTCGCCTATTCGCATCGGGCCAAGGCCGCGATGATGGTGTGCTCCAAGGCGATGATCAACGTCGCCCGCAAGATGGAGGAACGCTATGGCATCCCGTTCTTCGAGGGCTCGTTCTACGGCATCCAGGATTCCAGCGACTCGCTGCGCGAGATCGCACGCATGCTGATCGAGCGCGGGGCGCCTGCGGAGCTGATGGAGCGGACCGAGGCCGTGATCGCGCGCGAGGAGGCCAAGGCCTGGGCTGCGATCGAGCGCTTCAAGCCGCGCTTCAAGGACAAGAAGGTGCTGCTGATCACCGGCGGCGTGAAATCGTGGTCCGTGGTCGCCGCGCTCCAGGAGGCCGGCCTCGAGATCGTCGGCACCTCCGTCAAGAAGTCCACCAAGGAGGACAAGGAACGGATCAAGGAGCTGATGGGCCAGGACGCCCATATGATCGAGGATATGACGCCGCGCGAGATGTACAAGATGCTGAAAGACGCGCGCGCCGACATCATGCTCTCCGGCGGCAAATCGCAATTCGTCGCGCTGAAGGCGGCGATGCCGTGGCTCGACATCAACCAGGAGCGTTGCCACGGCTACATGGGCTACATCGGCATGGTCAAGCTGATGGAGGAGATCGACAAGGCACTCTACAACCCGATGTGGGCGCAGCTTCGCCGCCCGGCACCTTGGGATGATACCGGCATCAACTGGCAGACCAAGGCGATGGCGCAGATGGACGCGCAGGCCGCGGAAATCGCCGCCGATCCGGTCCGCGCCGAGGAGACCCGGAGGGCCAAGAAGATCTGTTTCTGCAAGACGGTTGATCTCGGCAGCATCGAGGATGCCATCGCCGAGCACGCTCTCTCTACGGTCGACGGCATCAAGGAGCACACCAATGCGTCCGGCGGCTGCGGCGCCTGCAAGGGACGGATCGAGGACATCCTCGCCGCGCAGCCGGCGCCGGTGCTCCAGGCGGCGGAGTAGGGCGCAGCCGATGGCCATCGTCACCACTTCCAAGAAGGCCTGCTCGGTCAATCCGCTCAAGATGAGCCAGCCGATCGGCGGCTCCTTCGCCTTCATGGGCCTGCGGGGCGCGATGCCGCTGCTGCATGGCTCGCAGGGCTGCACCTCGTTCGGCCTGACGCTGTTCGTGCGACATTTCAAGGAAGCCGTGCCGATGCAGACCACCGCGATGAGCGAGGTCGCCACCGTGCTCGGCGGCTACGAGAATGTCGAGCAGGCGATCCTCAACATCTACAATCGCACCAAGCCCGAGATCATCGGCATCAACTCGACCGGCGTCACCGAGACCAAGGGCGATGACGTCGAGGGCTTCATTCGCCTGATCCGGCAGAAGCATCCGCAGCTCGAGAAATTCCCGCTGGTCTACGTCTCGACGCCCGATTTCAAGGATGCCTTCCAGGATGGGTGGGAGAAGACCGTCGCGCGCATGGTGGAGGTGCTGGTCGATCCGGTCGAGCCCGGAACTGCACGCGATCCGGCCAGGGTCAATGTGCTACCGGGCTGCCATCTCACGCCCGGCGATCTCGACGAGTTGCGGGCGATCCTGAACGATTTCGGGCTCAAGCCGTCATTCCTTCCTGATCTCGCCGGGTCCCTCGATGGCCACATCCCGGACGAGTTCACGCCGACCACAATCGGTGGCATCGGTGTGGACGAAATCGCCACCATGGGGCAGGCGGCCTGGACCATCGCGATCGGCGCGCAGATGAAGCGCGCGGCCGAGGCCATGCAGGAGAGAACCGGCGTGCCGTTCCGCATGTTCGAGCGGCTCTGCGGGCTCGTCCCCAATGACGAGTTCATCGCCTTCCTGAGCGAGATCAGCGGCCGGCCCGTGCCGTTGAAGTACCGCCGGCAGCGCGGCCAGCTCGCGGACGCGATGCTGGATGCGCATTTTCACATCGGCGGGCGAAGGCTCGCGATTGGCGCCGAGCCGGATCTGCTGTTCGATCTCTCCAGCATGCTGCACGAGATGGGTGCCGAGGTCGCCGTCGCCGTGACCACGACGGCCTCGCCCGTGCTCGAGTGCGTCAGGACGCAGGAGGTCCTGATCGGCGACCTCGAGGACCTCGAAGAGCGCGCCAAGGCACGCGAGTGCGATCTCCTGATCACCCATTCGCACGGTCGCCAAGCGGCCTCGCGCCTGAAGATCCCGTTCTACCGCGCGGGCTTCCCGATGTTCGACCGCCTTGGCGCCGGACATCAGCTGTCGGTCGGCTACCGCGGCACACGCGATCTGATCTTCGACCTCGCCAACCTCGTTATCGGTGACCGCGAGGTCAACCACCAGCCGACGCCCGATACCTGGCGGACCACTGACAGCGGCCTCCAGGTCGTCCCGCCGCAACTGCACTGATGAAAGAAGAGGGACCAGATCGATGAAAGTCGCCTTTGCCACCCAGGACCTGAAGCGCGTCGATGCGCATTTCGGCTGGGCCAAGAACATCGCCATCTACGACGTCAATCCGGAGGGCCATCGCTTCGTCGAGGCCATCCAATTCGACGGCGACCTCAAGGAGGACGGCAACGAGGACAAGCTCGCGCCGAAGATCGAGGCGATCAAGGATTGCACGATCCTCTATGTCGCCGCGATCGGCGGCTCTGGCGCGGCCCGCGTCGTGGCCAACAACATCCACCCGATGAAGGTGACACAGCCCGAGGCGATCGACGATCTCTGCGTCAAGCTCGAGGACGTGCTGAAGGGCTCGCCGCCACCCTGGCTGCGCAAGGTGCTGGCGAAGGATCAGGAACGCAACTTTGATTTGGAAGACTGAGGGGAATCATCATGGTCGAAGCGGCTGAACTCGTTCAACCGGACGCAGCGGCTGGTGCGCCGTTCGTCAAGGAACTCGTCAGTGTCTGGCGGGCTCAGGACACCCACGGTGCCTGGGAAGGCAAGAAGGATCTCGAGCTGCTCGAGCCCTACATCCTCGACAAGGAAAAGCGGCGCGCCTTGCCGATCGTTGGCGATCCGGACCCGGACACGATCTGGCGGATGGAGCTGTTCTTCAACGCGGTCGCGCTGTCGGTCGAGAAGGCGACCGGCGTGATGATCTCCCCGATGCTGAAGATGCATCATGAGGGCTTTGGCCGCATGGTCCTGATCGGCGGCCGCCTCATCGTCGTCAACAAGCAGCTGCGCGACGTGCACCGCTACGGCTTCGACAATCTCGGCAAGCTCGCGGCCGAGGGCGACAAATACGTCGCCGGCGCGGTCGAGATGATCCGCAAATTTCCCGACGTCGCGAATTATTGAGGTTGAGCATGAGCGATCTTGAAACGCTGAAGGCCGAGATCAAGAAATTGTCGGCCAAGGCCATCCAGTCCAAGATGGACCTCCACGATCTTTCGGAGGAGCTGCCGATCAACTGGACCTCCATTCTGAGCGTGGCCCAGAAGGCCTATGACGCCTTCGCCGAGCTCGAGCGCAAGCGCGAAGATCTCAAGACTCTGGAAAAGGCATAGCCGGATCCCAACCATGTCCTACGCAACCCGCGACGGCCGCGATTGGAAGCCGGACTATCTGGTGTCGATCGATCCCAAGAAGTGCATCGGTTGCGGCCGCTGCTACAAGGTCTGCGGTCGCGAGGTCATGACGCTGAAGGGGATCAACGAGGACGGCGAGATGATCGACCTCGATGACGACGATGACGAGGTCGAGAAGAAGGTCATGGTGATGAACGACGACGGCGCGTGCATCGGCTGTGGGGCCTGTGCGCGGGTTTGCCCGACCAACTGCCAGACTCACGCCCCTGCAGCGGCCTGAGCGCTATTCCGGACTCGCGCATGAGCAAGACCCAGTTCGCCAAGTATAATATTGGCCAGGTGATCCGTCACAGGCTCTACGAGATGCGCGGCGTGATCTTTGACGTCGAAACATCGTTCGCCGGCATGGATGGCGAGCCGCCAACGAACGGGTTCGCAACCGGCCTGGTCTATCGGCTGTTTGCCGAAGACGATGAAATTCCCTATGTGGCAAGCATCGCGGAGCATGATTTGGAGCCGGATGATTCCGGCTTGCCAGTGAGGCATCCCGGCATCGGAGCCCTGTTCGAGGCCGATGATGAGGGGAGCTATCGCCGGCGCCGGCAACTGATCAATTGACGCGCGAACACCGCGCAGTCGTCTCACTCTATTCCCTGCTCACGTGCCTTCATCATCGCGGCGATGCGGAACCGCTCGTGAATGGCGATGGGATTGGCGAGCATGTCGGCTTCGGCTCGCTTGAATGCGGCGATGACGATCTCTGCTTCCGCCTGCGTCAGGGGGACGCGACCAGCCATGTGAGTTGCCTCCGGCGCCGCCGAGAAGATCGCGCGCCGATAGGGATGATCCTTCACCTCGATCAGCTCATTGGCTTCGAGCTTGCCACCCAGCGTGATTGCGAGCCCGACCACTTCGAGTTTGCGGCCGTCGCGTGTGGTCTTGACCAGTATTGCCATCACGGCACCATCGGCATGGCAAAGCCCGGTCGGGGATGGGCGTCGTAATAGTCGGGCCGCTCCGGCCAGCCGCCTTCGGCGATGAACTTGAACGCGGTGATCTTCACCGGGGCGCCTTGGGAGCAGGACACTTCCGCGAACTTGAGCTCGCGCGGGCCGGGCCCGGCGGAGAAATCGGCCACCACGGTGCCGTCGGCCTTGCAGGCACGGGCAAAGCCGGGCGTGCCGACACTGCTTGCGGGGACCGGATTGGCCGCAAAATTCGCGCCGGCCGCATCTCCGCCGAAAGCGGGACTTGCGAACTTGAAGGTGGCGAGCACGCCGCTGCGATCGACCGGACGATCGGCGGTGATCGGGCGCGCGACCGAGTAGACGGTCAGCGTACCACCATCGAGCAGCGCCTTGATCTCGTCTTCCGAGCACGCGGCGAATTCAGACGCAACGTTCATGTCGTTCTCCATGCCAAAGGGCCTGACTGAACAACATCAATTTCCATGCCATCTTGCGCCCGCGCATCACGCCCCAGCGAGGTCAAATAGAACGAATATGGGCACCGCCAGTGTCCTCATGCGGCGCCGCGTCGGGGCAATCCGACAACGAGGGACATACCTGTCGGATTTCGTACAAGGAAAAAGGCAATTCGCTGCACTGCGCCTAGCGCGATTCTTGCAACGCTTGCGAGGACATTTCGACCGCGAATGAGGACGGCATGGACCAGAATACCGCCTATGCGATCTGCGCCTTCAACGACATTCCGAGCCAGCGGGCGATTGGCTTTCAGCTGATGATCATCGGAGAGGACGGCGCGCCGCGCCCGTGGCCGATCGTCATCGTGCGTTGGGGCAAGCAGGTGTTCGGCTATCTCAACCGGTGCCCGCACGACGGCGTGAATCTGGACTGGGAGCGCAACCAATTCCTGGACGGCAACGGCACCCGGCTGCTGTGCGGCAAGCACGGCGCCACTTTCGAACTTGGCACCGGCCGTTGCGTGGATGGCCCATGCAAGGGTGAGAGCCTGACGCCGATCGCGCTCGCCGTGCTCGACGGTGATATCTGCGTGACCGGCGTGACGCTGGTCGAGGACGACGAGACGGCCTGCGAGGAAGAGGTCTGACGCCGATACGTCAGACCGGACGGTTCTCGTTACGGTTCTTAACAGGCTCCATCTTTGCGACGCCGTCCTCGTAGGAGATGTCGGTGTAGGAGCCGTCGAGTTCTCTGGCGGCGTCGAGCAGATAGTCCAGTTTGCCGGCGGTATCGAGCTTCTTGATGTCGTTCTTGTCGACGCCGGCGAGATCCATCATCTCCTTCCAGACCGTGGATTCGTCGCAGGGCAGCACGCGGAACTCGATGTCGCCGATCCTGGTGCGGTATTTTGCCAGAAAGTCGATGTTGTTGCAGAACATGAAGTAGCTGCCCTTGGGGCTCAAGGCGCCGTCCAGCACCTTGGCGACATCGGCGAGATAGGCGAAGGAATGGATGTAACCTGCGAGCACCGGGATGGTCGCTTCGCCCTCCTGCGCCACGGTGAGGACCTGCTCGATCGAATAATCCGGCGGGCGCTTCTCGTCTGCCACCTGGGCCTGGAATTTCAGCGCGATGTCGCCGCGAAAGCCGAAGCGCCCCGGCTTGGTGGTGTCGCCCTTGAGCACCGCATTCAGGAGCCGACCCTCCTGGTCCAGGCGGCCAAGGGCGGTGTTGTCGATCGACGTCATCAATCTCTCCTCGTGACATTTGCTGCGCCATAACCGACCGGCGCGAAAGTCTCGATCGTTCTTGTGCAAGGAGTTTGCCATCTGCTCCGAGATGTGCCCGGGGATCGAATTTCTCGGGAAACCGGACCGCTTTGCGCGGCCGCTGCGCACTGCCCGGTATCGCGTTGCCATTTCTGTGTCCCGGCGCCGCCAAGCGGCGTGTCGCAAATCCGACAAGCGTCGCAAACATAACAGAAGCATGCTTCGCGAAAACGAAGGTGTTTCAGTAACATACGCTCTGGCACGGGACTTGCGATCCCTCTTCGCGACAGACCCAGACAGCGAGGGCGAGCGATGATCAACCTGACGGACAGCGCGGTGAATGCAGTGAAGACCGCTATCTCCTCCGCGGCGCAGCCGGCGAGCGGCTTGCGCATCATGGTCGAGACCGGCGGCTGCGCCGGCTTCAAATACATGATGGGTCTCGCCGATGAGGCCAAGCCCGACGACACCGTGATCGAACGCGGCGGCGTGAAGGTATTCGTCGACAATGCGAGCCACGAACATCTCAGCGGCACCACGATCGATTTCGTCGTCGCGCTCGAAGGCTCCGGCTTCACCTTCGACAATCCCAATGCGAAGTCGAGCTGCTCCTGCGGCAAGTCTTTCAGCTGAGCCGTCCCCGTCGATCTGCAAGAAAGAGATCATGAAAATGCTCGTTGAATCCGAACATCTGAAGCAGGCGCCGGTCGCCGAACCCAGCGATCGCGAACGCATCATTCGCGCCGTGCTTGACGAGGTCCGTCCCAATCTCAAGCGCGACGGCGGCGATTGCGAGCTGCTTGAGATCGACGGCAACAAGATCATGGTCAGGCTCACCGGGGCCTGCGTGTTCTGCAAGCTCGCCAGCGCGACGCTGGAAGGAATTCAGGCCCGCCTGATCGAGCGGCTCGGCGAGTTCGTCCGCCTGATCCCCGTTGCCGGAGCAGCAAAGCCTCGTCACTGAACAGCTTCGACGTTGGGAGAGGGATTCCGTGCGGCCGATCTACCTCGACAACAATGCGACGACCCGCACGGATTCCTCCGTCGTCGCGGCGATGCTGCCGTTCTTCACGGACCAGTTCGGCAATGCGTCTTCGGCGCATGCATTCGGCAGTGACGTCGCCGAGGCGGTGAGGGAGGCGCGGCGCAGTGTTCAGGGCCTGATCGGCGCAGCGTTCGATCACGAGATCATCTTCACCTCGGGCGGCACCGAATCCGATAACGCGGCGATCCTGTCGGCGCTTGCCGTGCAGGACGGGCGCGACGAGATCGTCACCACAGCCGTTGAACACCCTGCCGTGCTTTCGCTGGTCGAGGATCTCGCGCGTCGCGGCATCAGGAGCCATCTCATCCCCGTCGACAGGCGCGGACGGCTCGACATCGAGGCCTATCGGCGTGCGCTCGGTCCGCGCACCGCGATCGCCTCCGTGATGTGGGCCAACAACGAGACTGGCACCCTGTTTCCTGTCGAGTTCCTGGCGAAGATGGCCCGTTCGGCCGGCGCGGTGTTTCACACCGACGCCGTGCAGGCGGTGGGACGGATTCCGATCGATCTGAATGCAACCGAGATCGACATGCTCTCGTTGTCCGGCCACAAATTGCATGGACCCAAGGGAATCGGCGCGCTTTACGTGCGCAAGGGAACAAAATTCAAGCCGCTGATCCTGGGCGGTCCGCAGGAGCGTCGCCGCCGGGCCGGCACCGAAAACGTTCCTGGTATCGTCGGTCTCGGCAAGGCGGCCGAAATTGCAGCGGCGCAACTGCAGCAGGAGCAAGCCGGGATCGCCGAGCTGCGTGACCGGATGGAGCGGGGAATCCTGCAACTCGGCCATTGTATGGTGCTGGGGGACGTCAAGAGCCGGCTGCCGAATACGTCGAATATCGCCTTCGAGCACGTCGAAGGCGAGGCGATCATCCACCACCTGAACCGCGCGGGCATTGCCGCCTCGCTCGGATCGGCTTGTGCCTCCGGATCGATGGAGCCTTCGCACGTGCTGCGCGCGATGAACGTACCGCCGCAGTCGCTGCGCGGCGCGATTCGGTTCTCACTGTCACGCGAAACGACGGTCGACGAAATCGACCGCGTTCTGCACGAACTGCCGGACATCCTATCGAAACTGAGAGCATTGTCTCCTTCGTGGCTCGAGTGCGCGAGCGGCACCTCTCTGACCGAGGAACTCAGCTCATGAAAGTCATGATTCGCCGATCGCCGGAGACTGGCCTGTCCATCTACGTGCCGAAGAAGGATCTCGAGGAGCCGATCGTCGAATCCGAGCATGAGACGCTGTGGGGCGGCTGGATCAAGATCGCCAATGGCTGGGTGCTCGACTTGCCGCAGATGGCCGCCGACACCAACCTGCCGATCACCATCAACGCCAAGAAGCGTGGCGGAGAGGGAGACGAGTGATGAATGCGCCTGTCCCGCAGATCGATTTCGCCGCTCCGGCCGATGCTGAAGCCATCCTCGGCGACGTCGTCGCGCGGCTGCGCGGCGGCAACGTCATCCCTTATCTCGGGCCCGGCGTGGTCGAGCTTGGCGAGCCGGCGGTGCCAATGAATCCGGAAGCGCTGGCGGCCTTTTTCGGGACGAGGGTCGCATTGCCGCGACGTGCCCGCGGCAATGCATGGGCCTCGGCCCAGCATATCGAGAGCACCAGGCATCGCGCCACGGTCACTGCGCTGATGACGGACGCATTTGCCGCCCCGGTCGCGCCGACCGCGCTACATCGCTATCTTGCCACGCTGCCGCTGCCTTTGATCGTCGACAGCTGGTACGACGGCGCAATGCGAAGCGCGCTGGTGGGGCGCAGCGACTGGGGCGAGATTCAGGGAATCACCCGCGCCGGCATCGGCGAGGACCGCTGGTTCCGGTTCTACGATGCTGCGGGCCAGGAGGTCGATCGTACGCAAGCCAAGACGTGGACGACGATCCTCTACAAGCCACACGGCAGCGTCGCGCCCGCAAAGAATTTCCTGATCTCCGACGCCGACTATGTCGAGGTCCTCACCGAGATCGACATCCAGACGCCGATCCCGGACGAGGTCAAGGAGCGACGCATGGGGCGCAGCTTCCTGTTCCTCGGCTGCCGTTTCAACGATCAGCTCTTGCGGACCTATGCAAGGCAGCTGTCGAAGCGTTCGGCCGACACGCACTATGCCGTGGTCGAACCGGACACGCTATCGAAGAACGAGCTGCGCTTCCTGGTGAGCCAGGGCCTGACCCCACTTGCCATTCCGCTGGCGCGCGCGATCGAGATCGTTCTCGCAGGCTAACTTCCGTCGAAATTGCTGACCTGCCCCGCCGCCGCGCTGCGTTCGCGCGGCGGAGCGCGTCGATGCCAGTTGTCGACGATGTCGCGTCTGTCACTTTTCCAACATGCGTTGGCAAACCGACATTCTCCAACGCGGACGCTAACTCCTTGACGTACGTCAAGAAAGCCGCGTTGCCCGGCGGTGGCATGCAGGTTGCTAATACCTTTCTAGAACGACTCTTAGGACGCTTCTCGAAATCAGAGCCCGCAAATCCGTTCGGCTTGCAAGGAGAACTGAGCAAATGGACGTTTCAGCGCAACACGACGCCAGCAGCACCGGTCCCGTCGCCGACGTCGGCGAGATCATGCAAGCCATCGCCGATCACAAGGGCTGCGGCACCAGTGGTGGCAGCGGCAAGGCAAGCTGCGGATCGCAGGCAGGCCAGGGCGATCTGCCGACCGAGATCTGGGAGAAGGTGAAGAACCATCCCTGCTACAGCGAGGAGGCGCACCATCATTATGCGCGCATGCATGTTGCTGTCGCGCCTGCCTGCAACATTCAGTGCAACTACTGCAATCGCAAATACGACTGCGCCAATGAATCGCGCCCCGGCGTCGTCAGCGAGAAGCTGACGCCGGAGCAGGCCGCCAAGAAGGTGCTCGCGGTCGCCTCCACCATTCCCCAGATGACCGTGCTCGGCATCGCCGGTCCCGGCGATCCGCTGGCCAATCCGGAAAAGACCTTCAAGACCTTCGAGCTGATCTACAATACCGCACCCGACATCAAGCTGTGCCTGTCGACCAACGGCCTCATGCTGCCGGACCACGTCGACACCATTGCGAAGTACAATGTCGACCACGTCACCATCACCATCAACATGGTCGATCCCGAGATCGGCGCGCAGATCTATCCCTGGATCTTCTACAAGCACAAGCGCTACACCGGCTACGAGGCCGCCAAGATCCTGACCGATCGCCAGCTGCAGGGCCTGGAAATGCTGACCGAGCGCGGCATTCTCTGCAAGGTCAACTCGGTGATGATCCCTGGGATCAACGACCAGCACTTGGTCGAGGTCAACAGGGCGGTGAAGTCGCGCGGTGCCTTCCTGCACAACATCATGCCGCTGATCTCCGCGCCCGAGCACGGCACTGTGTTCGGCCTGAACGGCCAGCGCGGTCCGAGCGCGCAGGAGCTGAAAGCGCTGCAGGATTCCTGCGAAGGCGAGATGAACATGATGCGGCATTGCCGCCAGTGCCGCGCCGACGCGGTCGGCCTGCTCGGCGAAGATCGCAGCGCCGAGTTCACCACCGACAAGATCATGGCGATGGAGGTGAAATACGACGCCGATACCCGCAAGGCCTACCAGGCCAAGGTCGAGGAGGAGCGTGTCGCCAAGGTCGCCGCCAAGCAGGAGGAGCTCAACGAGCTCGCAGGCCTTTCCAGCGACATCAAGGTCTTGGCCGCGGTCGCGACCAAGGGCTCCGGCCTGATCAACGAACATTTCGGCCACGCCAAGGAGTTTCAGGTCTACGAACTCTCCACGGCAGGCGCCAAATTTGTCGGCCATCGCCGCGTCGACCTCTACTGCCAGGGCGGTTACGGCGAGGAAGACAGTCTCGAGACCATCATCCGCGCCATCAACGACTGCCATGCGGTGTTCGTGGCCAAGATCGGCGGCTGCCCGAAGGGCGATTTGATCAAGGCCGGGATCGAGCCGGTCGATCAATACGCCCACGAATTCATCGAGAAGTCGGCGATCGCCTGGTTCAAGGCCTATCTCGACAAGGTCAACAGCGGCGAGATCGAGCACGCGGAGCGCGGCGATGCCGCCATCCGCCAGGGCGCGCTGATTTCGGCGGCGTGAGGAGAGACCGATGCCATTCAAGATCATCGCCTCGCAGTGCACGAGCTGCTCGGCCTGCGAGCCGGAATGCCCGAACGTCGCAATCCGCGAGAAGGGCGGGACGTTCGTGATCGATCCGAAGAAATGTACCGAGTGCCTTGGTCATTTCGACGAGCCGCAATGCGTGGCGGTGTGCCCGGTCGACAACACCTGCGTGATCGATACGTCGCTGCCGCGCTACCAGGCACCAGCTTGAGGGGAACGACATGAACTTTACGATCACACCGGCGGCGCAGAAATTCATGCGCATGATGCTTCGGGTCGACGGCGGCGCGGGGAGCGGCTTTCGCCTCGCCGTCAGCCCGGGCGGCTGCTCGGGTCTTGCGGCGGACATCCACGTGCTGGCTGCGCCGCAGGCCGGCGATGCCGTGGTCGAGCGGGACGGCGTCAAGTTGTTCCTGCCGGCCGAAAGCCGGCTGCTGCTCGACGGCGTCACCATCGATTTCGCGGATACGGCAACCCAGACCGGGCTCGTGTTCCACGATCCGAAGCAGGTCTCCTGCGGCCACCATTGAACAGGCGACAATGATGCCGGAGCCGTTCGTCAGCCCGCAGGTCGAGATCAACGAGGCGCTCGTCACCAGCGCCTTGCTCGGCCGCGGACTGCCGAGCGAGGCGGAACATCATCTGTGGGAGGCGGGGCTCTCCTATCACCTGGACGACATCGCAGAAGGTCATCTGCGCGAAGCCGAGGCGCTGGCGCCCGGCCATGCGGCCGTGCTGATCGGCCTCTATCGCTTCTACTTCTACAAGGGCCGTCTGGCCGAGGCGCTCGATGTCGCCCGTCGCTGTCTGCTCAAGGCGGGCGAAGAGAACAACTTTTCTACCGATTGGCGCTGTGTGCGGGCCGGCGATGCCGAGTTCGGCCGCTATGAGAATATCCTGCCGCGCTTCTTCCTGTTCTCGCTGAAGGGCTACGCCTATCTGCAGATGCGCCTTGGCGAGACCGATGAGGGGCGGCTGGCGGTCGAGAAGCTGCTGGAGCTCGATCCCACCGACAAGATCGGCGCCAGGGTGCTGCTCGGCGTGCTCGAGCGGATGGGGCAGGACGATGACTGACGACATCGACGAAGTCCTCGACTGGCAGGGACAGGAGGTCGATTGCGCCTCTTGCGCCCATCTGGCGCTCAACGGCGCCGGCGGCTGCCGGATCGGGCACGCTTGCGTCAACGATCGCTATGCGCGCCGCATCGACCGCTTCTTCAACTGGAATCCGGGCCTTGCCGACGGCTATCTCGCTCACCCGCATTTTGAGGTACGCGCAATCGCCGCAAAGTTCGCCAATCTGTTTCTGCTCCCTCCGCTGCTCGGCGATGCCGACGAAACCGTGCGCTGGAACGCCGTCCGCCGCCTGCCCAGGCGCTATGCCCTGCGACTGCGCAAGGACCCGCATCGCGAAGTCAGGATGCGCGTTGCAACCCTGATAGACAACGACGATCTGGTGCCGATGGCGTCTGACGAGGATTACTATGTCCGCCTCGTCGTCGCGCGCAGGCTCGCCCCTTTGCTGCTCGGCCGGATGATCGAGGATCAGGAGGCGGAGGTGCGCCGCGTCGTGGCTCGCCGCATTCCCGACGAATGGCTGCTCGGCATGATCAACGATCGCGATGCTGCCGTGCGGCTCGAGATCGCGCAGCGGCTGTCGCCGGAGCTCCTGGCCCTGATGCGCCGCGACCCGGACTGGCGCATCCGCTACGAGGTCGCGAGCCGCGCCGCGGCCGGCGAGCTCATGGGACTGGTCGAGGACCAGGACGGACTGGTACGCGAGGTGGCGCGATCCCGGGTCGCCGTTCGACTGGAACGAGAAACGGGAGCGTCTGTATGAGCAACATCGTCCGCGATAGCGATGTCGTCGAGCTGACGGCCCCGCCGTTCTTCTCGTTCGGGGAGAAGGTGCGGGCCAAGCGCACCATCCGCAACGATGGCACCTATGCCGGCAAGGAGATCGGCGACATCCTCGCCAAGAAGGGCGAGGTTGGTTACGTCGTCTCGATCGGCACCTTCCTTCAGCAATTCTACATCTATGGCGTCGAATTCCTCGAAAGCGGCAACCGCGTCGGGATGAAGCGCAAGGAGCTCGATCCCATCACTCCGCGGGATGTGCTCGAGGACATTCCGCTGCCGGAGGCTGCATCATGATGATCGAACCGAAATTGCCGAAGTACCAATGGGGCCAGCGCGTGAAGGCGGCGGTCGACCTTCTCAACGACGGCTCGTTTCCCGATGCGCCTGCCGAGGGTCTCCTCGTCGCTGTCGGCGGCACCGGCGAGATCGTCCAGGTCGGTCGGCATACGGACGCCAATCTGCCGATCTATCTCGTCGAATTCGGCGAGCGGCTGGTGGTCGGCTGCCTCGAAGAAGAAATCAGTCCGCTGTAGGAGCGCCGCGATGAATGCCGCCGTCCTCCGACAGCCAGCCGTGCGTTTGCCGGCGCATCCCAACGAGCTCGATCGCAAGCGGATCGAGCGCGCCCTGGGATCGCGCAAGCGTTATCGCTACGTCTCGCCGGTCGTCACGGGCGTGACCGGCGGCTATCTCGTCGAGAGCCCCTGCTGCTCGCGCAACATCGACTCCGAGGGCGGCGTGATCGACGTCGCATTGCTGCACCACGATGCTGCGAGTGCAAGCTGGAAGCTGTTTCGCAAGGATCACGAGACCGGTGTCTGGGAGCTCCACGGCGTGCATCAGCGGCTGTCGTCGGTGACGGAGATCCTGAACGCGGATCCCGAGCGCGTGTTCTGGCAATGATGGGAGACGGGAACATGCCACTGGCGGAAATCGAACTGGCTGAGATCGAGCGGATGCTGGCCTCGCCCGACGCGCCACCGCACGCCTATCTCGAGTTGCGGCAGAAATTCCCGCATCTCTCTTGGGTCCGCTGCGACGCCTCCGACGTGACGGAGACGCCGTACCGCCGTTTTGCAGCCTTCGACCTGCACCTGCTCGACAGCGCGGATCATTGCGTGCAGATCACGGATGATCCGACGCGCGCAACCGGCATCGTGTTGGCAAAGCGGGCGACGGGATCATGACGGAGCCCGCTCTCGCCTATGACGACCTGCCGGAAACCGGCGAAATCCCGGTCGAGACCGGCCACGACTTCATTCCGATGTCCGACCCGGACGTCACTCTGGCAGAGATCGGGGCAGTCGAGGCCGTGCTGCGCTCGCCGCGGGTTTCCAGCGGTCTGATCGCAGAGGCGTTCGAGGCAGCCTTTGCCGCTTATGTCGGTCGAGCCTATGCGATCGCAGTGCCGAGCGGCACGATCGGCCTCATGCTTGCGCTGAAGGCATATGGCATCGGTCCCGGTGACGAGGTCATCGCTTCGTCCTATTCGTTCCGGGAAACGGCGCATGCGATCAGTCTCGCCGGCGCACGGCCTGTCTTTGCCGACATCGACTATTGGTCGGGCACGCTGGCGCCGCAGAAGGTCGAAGAGCGCATCACACCCAGCACGCGTGCCATCCTCGCGGCCAACACCAACGGCCACCCGGCGCCCTTTTCCGAGCTGCGCGACATCGCGTCCCGGCACGGCGTTCTCCTGCTGGAGGACTCCACCGAGGCGATCGGCTCGCGCTACAAGGACAGGCTGGTCGGCAGTTTTGGCGATGCGGCCGTATTCGACTTCGCGCAGCCGTCACTCCTGACCTGCGGCGAAGGCGGCATGGTCGTGACCGACGATATCGACCTTGCCGTAACCTTGCGACGCCATCGCTCGCACCGGCTGAGCGAGCGGTCGTCCGTCGTCGTCGGCTCGGTGGCATCATACCAGATCGGAATCAGCGATCTTGCGGCCGCGCTCGGGCTGGCCCAGCTCAAGCGCATCGATGAGATCATCGAGCGTCGCCGGCTGGTCGAGCAGCTCTATGCGACACATGTGCAGTCGTTCGAGGGCATCAAGCCGCCCTATATCGGCCCGGACGTCACCGAAGTTAACTGGTTTCTCTATCTGGTGCATCTTGGCACGCGCTTCACCCGCTCCAGCCGTGACGCCATCGCCGAGGATCTCCGGGTCGAGCAGGTCGAAGCGGTGGCCTACAGCCATCCGCTGCACCTGCAGCGGCACTATTTCGATCTCGGCTATCGACGCGGCGATCTTCTTGTGACCGAGAAGATCGCCGATCGCGCCGTCGCGCTACCGTTCCATACGCATCTTACGGACAGCCAGATCGAATTCATCGTCGAGACCATGAAGGACGCCTCGATCAACGTCGGCGCAGGCGCGGCGATCTATTGAACAACGGATCCGTACAACAGAGAGGACGAAGACCATGACCACACTGACAATCATGCCCGAGGGCAAGACCATCGAAGTCGCGGAGGGCACGACGCTGCTGGCCGCGCTGCTTGGAGCCGAGATTGCGATTCCGCACAAATGCGAAGGCCAGGCCAAATGCGGCTCCTGCCACATCTACGTGCAGGAAGGTCGCAAGGGACTGTCGAAGATCGCGCGGCTCGAGAACGAGAAGCTCGACGCGATCGTCGGCGTCAGCTCGAAGTCGCGGCTCGCCTGTCAGGCCACGATGCTCGGGACCGAGAACGTCAAGATCGAGCTGCTCGGCTTCTCGTCGGGCCTGTGAGCGGGAGAGGGACGATGGATACCCAGAACGTCATTCTCCATGCGCGTTTTGCACCGAACGGCACGATCGTCGAGATCAGCGAGCGGCCCGAGGGCCTGACGCCGCAGGCCTGGTTCAACTTTCTCAGCGACAAGGCCGGCGACGTCTACCAGGCGCTCGCGGGTGGTCGGGGCGTGTTCCGGCTGACGCGCGACGAAGTGACGGCACTCAAGCAGGCGGCGGCGCCAGCGGCGGCCTGACCAGAGGAAGGAGCGTCAATGGGCTCGGAAGAGATCGACGTTTTCGTCGTCTGCGCGAGCGACGATATCGAGCGCGGCGGCGCCAAGGCGTTCAGCCTGTCGCGCATCGACGCGTCCGGTGAGAGCCGGCCATTCCCGATCGTCGTGATCCGAGGCCACGACAACGTCTATCTCGGTTACGTTAACGCCTGCCCTCATGACGGTGTCTGGCTCAACATCGGCAGCGGAGACTTCTTCACGCAGGATCGCGCGTTCCTGAAATGCGGACGCCACGGCGCAACGTTCGAGATCGACAGCGGGCTTTGCATCGATGGCCCTTGCAACGGCAAGAGTCTCGAGCCGATCGCGCTGGCGGTGGTCGACGGCGAGGTCTGCCTGTGCGGCGAGCGGCTGGTCGAGGACGACCGGCCGTTCGGCGCTTTCGACGATCATGACGAGACCATGGAAATCATGATCCACCCGGATTAGCGGAGGACCGGCCGTGACTGTCGCCCAATTGCTCAATCGACTGAAACAGTTGCCGGAGGACGCCGTGGTGCTGATGGACAGCGGCGATGGGCTTTCGCGCGTATCCACGCTGGAATTTGTCGCCGATCAAGGTCCCGGCGCTCCAGCGGAGGTTATCCTGTCACCAAGCATGGACGAGTAGACGGGCGCAGCAGAAGGCATCAGTATGAGCGATACGGTCATCACAGCCTCAATGTTTGAACGGATCGGTGGCCCGGTCGTCATCGACCGCTTGGTGGAGAGCTTCTATCGGCGGATGGATTCGCTGCCGGAAGCCGCCGGCATCAGGGCGATGCATCCGGACGATCTCACATCGACCAAGCAGGTGTTGAAGCGATACCTCAGCGAATGGACCGGGGGTCCAAAACTCTATTCGCCGGAGAAAGGCCATCCGCGGCTGCGACAGCGTCACTTCGGCTTTCCGATCGGCAGCGCCGAGCGCGATGCCTGGTTGCTCTGCATGCGCGGTGCATTGGCCGAAACGGTTGCCGACGACACTGCGCGGGGAGAGATCGACGCCGCACTCACCAAGCTGGCCGACTGGATGCGCAACCAGGCCGGCAATCCGCACGATGCGCGCGGTGGCCACGCTTGAACGGACGCCGCGTCATTCCGGCAGTGGCAATCCAAAAAACTCCTCCTCTGCACCCCCCCACGCCGTATGCAGGGCGAGACCGTCCTGCCACTTGCCCATCTCTGTCTCGTTGGCCGTCCGGTGCGTGATCCTGCCTTCGGGGCGCTCGGCCAGCAAGAATGCCTTGCCGTTGCGTATGAAGCGATTGAGATCCTTGGTATCGGTCGGCCGGATCACGCAGCGCGGCGTATCGTCGATGAGAATGGTTGTCGGCAACATCGTGGAAGACTCCATCAATCCATCGGCGGTCCGAGATCGTCGTCGGCCTTCTTCTTTTTCTTCTTCTCGGTCTTGGCCTGGGCATAAGCGCCCGCATTCTTCAACAAAATCGGCTGCTGGCCCTCGACATATTGAGAGATCCAGAACAGGGTCCGCTCCAGGGCCGCGGCCGCCGCGTCCTCGCGGTAGCTGCCGCGTTCGTCGCAGCCGAAGCCCTGCGAGGCGTTGGCGTAGGTGAAGGCGCTGACATCGGGCCGCCAGGCGCGGAACTGCGTGATGGCCTCCATCGACAACTCCGGATCGTTCTCGCAGAAATGCAGAAGCGTCGGTACCTTGCGTTTCTCGCGATAGTCGGCGACCGCCTGGCTGCCGTCATAGCCGATCACGCAGGCGATGCCGTTGACCTTGTTGGCCGCGGCGTAGGCGAGGTCGCTACCCCAGCAATAGCCGACGATCGCGACCTTGCCGGCGTCTTTCACGGCATCGACGGTCGCCTGGATGTCCGAGATCGCCTGCTCCTTGCCGATTTGCGCGCTGATGGACGCGCCCTCGGCCTTGCCTTCCTTGTCGTGCCCCAGGCTGACGCCCGACTTGACCCGGTCGAACAGGGCCGGCGCGATCGCGACATAGCCCTTGGCTGCGAAGGCATCTGCGACCTTGCGGATTTCGGGTGTGACGCCGAAAACGTCCTGGAGAACCACGACGGCCCCCTTGGGCGCGTCCGCAGGCTCGGCGCGATAGGCGGAGAAGCTTGCTCCGTCGCTGGCAGTCAATTCGATCATGGTGTCGTCTCCTCTCCGGTGGGCCTCTGCTTGTTCCGCTAGAGCAGGCCGAGCTCGAGCTTGACGTCGTCGGTCATCCGCGATGAGTCCCAGGGTGGGTCGAATACCAGGCGCACGGCGACCTTCTCGACGCCGGCGACCTCGATCACCGCCTTCTCCACCCAGGTCAGCATCTCGCCGGCGACGGGGCAGCCGGGCGCGGTCAGCGTCATGTCGATCTCGACCAGACCATCGTCCTTGGGCTCGATCTGGTAGATCAGGCCGAGGTCGTAGATGTTCACGGGAATCTCGGGATCGTGCACGGTGCGCAGCGCCGCGATGATGCCGACCATCAACAACTCAGCCTCGGTATGGTCGGTCGTCGCCATCGCAGCCTCACTGAAGCCCCTCGGCCAGTGCCGCGACGACGGGCCAACCGACCGCGCCGGAGGGATCGAGCCTGCGCAGTGCGGCGAGCAGCTCGTGGGCCTGCTTTTGCTCGCCTTTCCTGAGATGGATGAAGGCAAGCGCTTTCAGCGTATAGAGCGCGAACCGGCCCGGCCCATCCGGCAATTCGGCCTGGGGACGCCAGCTGCGCCAGTCGGGATTCCAGCCTGCCTGATGTGCGGCTTCGCGCAGACCGCGCTCGGCGATGCTCTGGGCCTCGTCGAGACGGCCGCGATAAGTGTGCGTCTTGTAGAGACAGAAATAGACCGCGAGTTCGGTCGGTGCCGCGTCCAGGGCTCTCCGAAAGATGCGATCAGCTTCACTGGGGTCGCGCCGATAGGTGACCACGCCTTGCTGCAATAGCGAGTCGATTTCGGGCGCGATTTCACCGAAATTGATGCCGTCGGAATCGACGAGAACGGCTGTCATGCGCCTGTCCTCTTTGGTGTTCGGCGTTGGCCGCTGCTGAAGTCTGCGTGAGACAATTCCTGTTCCTCTGATCGGATGTCGAAACCCGGGTCTTGTCCCCACGAAGCAAAAGCCGGGCCGCGCGCGAATTTCGTGGAAAAGCGCGTCGACTGCGCGGTATCGCGGCCAGGTTGGACGCAGATCTGCGCGCGTTCGTTACGTCATCGACACGCATGCGCGTCGCGTTGTCGGAAGTCGGACATCGCTCCGACGCGTGAGCGCGCAAGTCTCTCTGAAATCATGAGTTCCGGAGTTGGTTTGGTGCTTGCATGGAGCGGCTGCGCAGCAGGAGTCGACGACATGGCGATGCTAGGAGCGGACATCGAGCAATTGATCAGGGAGGCGTTTCCCGACGCCCAGGTGATCGTGACGGATCTCGCCGGCGACGGCGACCATTACGGAGCGCGCGTGGTCTCGCGGGCCTTTGCCGGAAAGAGTCGAATTCAACAGCACCAGATGGTCTATGCCGCATTGCAGGGACAAATGGGCGGAGCGCTGCATGCGCTCGCGCTCGAGACGGCTGTGCCAACGTAAATATGGAAGGATAAACATATGAGCGATCCCACCGAACAGCGCATCAAGGACATCATTGCGGGCAGCGATGTCGTGCTGTTCATGAAAGGCGTTCCTGCTGCGCCGCAATGCGGCTTCTCTGGCACCGTCGTGCAGATCCTGAACGGGATCGGAGTGCCGTTCACCGGCATCAACGTGCTTGCCGATCCAGAGATACGCGAGGGCATCAAGACGTTCTCGAACTGGCCGACCATTCCCCAACTCTACGTCAAGGGCGAGTTTGTTGGTGGCTGCGACATCGTGCGCGAGATGTTCAAGCTGGGAGAGCTGGCAGCAGTGCTGAATGACAAGGGCGTCGCGGTGGCCGCGCCATGAGCGACAGCATGACCGAGGAGTTCGAGCTGCCGCAGCTCTACCGTCATCACGTCTTCGCTTGCCACACCCAGCGGCCGCCGACCCATCCGCGCGGAAGCTGTGGCGCGTCTGGCTGCGGGCCGTTGTGGGAGCGGCTCGGCAAGGCGATCGAGGCCAAGGGGCTTGCCGACGTCGGCTTCACCGCATCTGGCTGTCTCGGGTTCTGCGCCGCCGGTCCGCTGATGGTTGTTTACCCTGACGGTGTCTGGTATCGGCCGACGACGCCGGAGGACATCGACGAGATCGTCGATCAGCACCTGACGCAGGGCCGGCGCGTCGATCGCCTGGTGATGGTGCTCGCGCGGAGTTGAGCTTCACGGCTCCGCGCAGCCTGACAAGGCCTCTGGCCGCGTACAGCCCTGCAGATCGTCTCGTCCGCCGCCGAGCAACGAGGGAACCGGCTCGCGGTCGAAGCCGGCGCATCTGGCACCGTCGGCATCGATCAGCGGTCGCCTGATCAGCAGGGGATCGTCGAGCATGAGTGCGATTGCGTCCGCCGCGTCGATCTCCGCCGGCTTCACCTCTCCCGATTTGATTCGTGGCGCGGCCGGGTTGAACCACGACCCGACTGGTGTCGTACCGAAGAAGGTGCGCAGCTCCTGGGCGGTCCATGGTTCGGTCAAGAGGCTCTTCGCGACCACCCGGTGACCTGCCACCTCCAACGCGCGGATTTGCCGGGCGTTGGTCCCGCAGCCCGGCTTTTGGTAGAACAGCACTGTCGCCATGCGCGGGCCCTATTTTATCGCGCTGAGCTGGATCAGCGGCGCGGCCCCGCCGCGGCCGAGGATCGTGTCGACCTTCTTGCGGACGCCCTCCAGCGTCAGCGGCTTTACCACCGCGCCATGGGCGCCGGCCTTCATCGCTTCGACCGCGGTGGTCTCATCGGATTTGTCGGCCACGACGAGAATGCGAACGCCGGGAAATCTTGCGCCGATCTCGCCGACCAGGCCCGACCCGCGGGCCTTCAGAAAAGAGACGCCGAGCAGCACGACGTCGGGCTTCAACCAGTCCACGCCCTTGGCATAGGCTTCCTCGGGTGTTGCCAGCTCGTGGGTCTCGATTTCGTCATGCAGCATGAACTGGAGCGCGGCGCGGGTGATCTCGTCCTCGTCGACCACGAATACGCGCCGCTGGTCGACGGCCTTGGCTGTCTCGACACCGATCTGCATCTGACGTTCTCCTCGAATTGCCTCTTGAGGAGGGATAGCAATTTCCGTTCCGTGTCCCCGTCGCGGAAATCGCGGTGCATTCGCACCGCCAGCACTGCGATCCGTGTTCGGTTTCTGACAGTAGCCGTACCTCTGTAGGGTTCGACACAGCTTCTGTCGGTTGTGGGTGCGGAAATATTTCGCGAGCGCGATCAGCCCCTTAGGGCGCACGCAAACGAGTGGCACGCCAGTTGCTATTTGGATGCAGCAACAACGAGTGAGGGCTGGGAACACGCCGACGCTGCTGGCGAGCGATGTTCTCCTTCCCGAACCCCGCGGGCCCACGCTTCTGAGAGAGAAGCAATCTCGCGCGAGCAGCGCGGAGTCATTGGCAATCGGTTGATGGAGAGCAACATGTCTTCACTGAGACAAATCGCGTTTTACGGCAAGGGTGGTATCGGCAAATCGACGACGTCGCAGAACACGCTCGCGGCGCTTGCCGAGATGGGTCACAAGATCCTGATCGTCGGCTGCGATCCCAAGGCGGACTCGACCCGCCTGATCCTGCACGCCAAGGCGCAGGACACGATTCTGAGCCTCGCGGCCAACGCGGGAAGCGTCGAAGACCTCGAGATCGAGGACGTCATGAAGGTCGGCTATCGGGACATCCGCTGCGTCGAGTCCGGCGGTCCGGAGCCGGGCGTCGGCTGCGCCGGCCGCGGCGTCATCACCTCGATCAATTTCCTGGAAGAGAACGGCGCCTACGAGGATATCGATTACGTGTCCTATGACGTGCTGGGCGACGTTGTCTGCGGCGGCTTCGCGATGCCGATCCGCGAGAACAAGGCGCAGGAGATCTACATCGTCATGTCCGGCGAGATGATGGCAATGTATGCCGCCAACAACATCTCCAAGGGCATTCTGAAGTATGCCAATTCCGGCGGCGTGCGCCTCGGCGGCCTGGTCTGCAACGAGCGCCAGACCGACAAGGAGCTGGAGCTGGCGGAAGCGCTGGCCAAGAAGCTCGGCACCCAGCTGATCTACTTTGTTCCGCGCGACAACATCGTGCAGCACGCCGAGCTGCGCCGCATGACCGTGCTGGAATATGCGCCGGAGTCCCAGCAGGCCGAGCACTACCGCAAGCTCGCGCACAAGATCCACAATAACGGCGGCAAGGGCATCATCCCGACCCCGATCACGATGGACGAGCTCGAGGACATGCTGATGGAGCACGGCATCATGAAAGCGGTCGACGAGTCCGTCGTCGGCAAGACTGCGGCCGAGCTCGCCGCGCTGTCGGCCTGAGCATCCTGCCGGCCTCCTCGCATCGGGGAGGCCGGCACATGTCGTCGCCCCGTGGGAAAACCGGCGGAGCTTTCCGTGATTGCGACTCAAGCGACTACGATCGAACCGGCAGCGCGTCCGCCTGTAGGCTCGGGCGCTGACGGACTGCATGGAGGAATAGAATTTTATCGTCTGCTGATGGGCTATCCTCCCGCGGAGGCTGACATCGGGGAGGATATGGCTTTCGACCGTCACGTGCTGGCATCGATCCTGGCTGCGGCGTCAATGGACGGCGGTCAGATTGCAGAGCGCGCCGGTCTTACGGAGCAGGAGTTCAACGATCTGCTCGCCGGCTATTTCCCGGCGGCGACGGTCCGGGCGTTCGCCTGGATGCCGAAATCGGCCGTTGAGGCCGACGATGAAACGATCATGGTGCGCGATCTTCTGCGCGGGCAGCGTTCGACGGACGGCGAAGTGGGCCATTGGCTCGCAGCGATGATCGCACGGCGCGCGATGGAGCCGAACCACCTCTGGGAGGATCTCGGATTGCGTGAGCGGCCGGAATTGTCGCGGCTGCTGACGCGCCACTTTGCGCCGCTTGCTGGCCGCAACACTAAAAACATGCGCTGGAAGCGCTTCTTCTATCGCATGCTTTGCGAGGACGACGGCTTCGTGATGTGCACGACCCCGGTCTGCACCCAATGCAACGATTTCGACCTCTGCTTCGGTGAGGAAAGCGGCGAGAGCCGGATGGCGGAACGCCGTCGGGAATTTTTGCGCGGTGTCGGCGATCTGTCGATGTCTGGCGGTGATGATTAGGCCTGAGGTCAATGAGCGTGGGCACCATCAGTGAAACGGACGTCTGCGAGTTGGCTGCGCAAGGGGTGCCTGCTGCGGCCGGGCTCTGCGGCAACGACGCGCCCGCTGTCGAGCGGTTGCGCGAGGCAGGCCTGCGTCCGACGCGCCAGCGCGTGAGACTGGCTGAGCTGCTGTTCGACAAGGGCGATCGTCACGTGACGGCCGAGATGCTCCACGGCGAGGTTCTTGAAGCCGGTGTCTATCTGTCGCTTGCGACCGTCTACAATACTCTCAACCAGTTTACACAAGCCGGATTGTTGAGGCGGATTGGTCCCGACGGATCGCGCTCTTTCTTCGACACAAATACCAGCGTGCATCCACATTTCTATCTCGTTGGTGAGGACATTCTGATCGACGTACCGGAGAGACTGGTGCTTGAGCAGATGCCGGACGCATTGCCCGGGCACGAGATCGCCAGGCTCGACATCATCATTCATATCTGCCGCAAGCCGAGCGACGCGTGACGTCGCCTTTGCGACCCTGTCGGATTTCCGACAAGACGGGCAGCAGCTCGAAAAATCAACGATTTCAGATGCCTGGCTGAAGTCTGCCGTGGTGGCACGGCTGTTGCTGAAGTGTCCGTGGAAGACTGAAGTGTCCGTGGAAGAACAGTACGGAGCCTGCCGATGGCACTCGCCGAAAAGATGTCCCTGCTCAATGACAAGAGGCCAAGATCAATCGTTCTCAACGACACGACGTTGCGCGACGGCGAGCAAGCCCCGGGAGTGGCTTTTACGACCGCAGAAAAGGTGTCCATTGCCGGCGCCTTGGCGCGGGCCGGCATTGTGGAGATCGAAGCCGGTACTCCCGCGATGGGCGAGGAGGAGATCGCCGCCATTCGCGCCATCGTCGACGCAGATCTCCCGGCCAGCATCATCGGCTGGTGCCGGATGCGAACGGCTGACGTCGACGCAGCCATCCAGGCCGGCGTCTCCATGGTGAATGTCTCGATCCCAGCCTCCGACGTGCAGATCGCGGCCAAGCTCGGCGGCAGCCGGCAAGCGGCGCTTGACCAGGTGCGGCGTGTGGTCGGCTATGCGCGCGACAAGGGGTTGGACGTCGCGGTGGGCGGCGAGGACTCATCGCGGGCCGACGTCGGCTTCCTTGTCGAGTTGATCGCAACCGCGAAGGCTGCAGGCGCGCGTCGTTTCCGCATTGCCGATACCTTGAGCGTGCTCGATCCCGATGCGTCGTTTACGTTGTTGGCCGCGCTCCGGGCCACGACCGATCTCGAGCTCGAATTCCACGGTCACGACGATCTGGGCCTGGCGACCGCCAACACGCTTGCCGCGATCAAGGCCGGCGCCACCCATGCCTCGGTGACCGTGATCGGGCTTGGCGAGCGGGCCGGCAACGCTCCGCTGGAGGAGGTCGCAGTTGCCCTCAAGCAGCTCTATGGCTGCGATACCGGCGTCGTGCTGTGCGAGCTCGAGAAGGTGGCATCCGTGGTTGCAGCCGCGGCTGCGCGGGCCATTCCGCTCAACAAGGCGATCGTCGGCGAGCATGTCTTCACCCACGAGTCCGGCATTCACGTCGACGGTCTCCTGAAGGACCAGCGCACCTATCAGGCGCTGGATCCGCGGCTGCTCGGCCGCTCCAACCGCATCGTGATCGGCAAGCATTCGGGTCTCGCGGCGATCACGTCGCTGCTCGCCGAGCTCCAGCTGGCCGTCAGCACGGAAGAAGCTAAGTCCGTTCTCGCCCGCGTTCGCCAGCATGCCGTGGCGCACAAGGGAGCCGTCGGTCGGGAGACCGTAACGACAATCTGGCGCGAGGTGCGCGAGAGCTCGCTTCTCAACTGCGCGTGAGGAAATCATGGCCTGCGTCGTCGACATTCCGCTCGCCGAATCGTCTCCTCCCGGAGCGGTCAAGCCGTCTCTGCTCAAGCTGATCCGCGAGGACATCGCCTGCGTGCGCCAGCGCGATCCCGCCGCGCGCGGCCAGCTCGAGACGATCCTGACATATCCGGGCGTCCACGCCGTGATCTGGTATCGAATCGCCAATCGGCTTTGGGCGGATGGCTGGCGGTTTCCGGCGCGTCTCCTGTCCTGGTTCGGTCGCTTGGTAAGCAATGTCGACATTCATCCCGGCGCGCGCATCGGCCACCGCTTCTTCATCGATCACGGCGCCTGCGTCGTGATCGGCGAGACCGCGGAGATCGGTGACGACGTGACGCTGTATCATGGCGTCACGCTCGGCGGCACCTCGTGGTTCCCCGGCAAGCGGCACCCGACACTGGAAGATCGGGTTGTGGTGGGGGCGGGCGCCAAGATCCTGGGACCGATCACGGTCGGCGCCGGCTCTCGCGTCGGCGCCAATTCGGTGGTGATCGACAGTACGCCGCCCGACGTCACCGTGGTCGGCATTCCCGCGCGCGTCGTGCGCCCGCAACTCGGTCATCGCCGCGTCGTTGGCCGCATCGATCTGGATCATCATCTGATGCCCGACCCGGTCGGCGACGCCATTGCCGTGTTGCTCGACCGGGTCGAATTCCTGGAAGCGCGGCTCACCCACATGCAGCGGCGCACCCGGCATGCCGACGGGCCGGCGGCGCGGGAGCCGGCCTGCGATGCGTCGCAGCACCCGACGGAGAACGAAAATGGCTGATGGAATTTTGACCAAACTCAACGGGGCATCGGCGGCCGAGGAGTTCTTCACCCTGCTTGGGGTCGACTATGACCCGAAGATCGTCAACGTGGCGCGGCTGCACATCCTTCGGCGCATGGGCCAGTACCTCGCCGGGGAGGATTTTTCCGGCGCGGCGGACGAGACCGTGGCCGAACGATGCAAGACCGTGCTGGAGCGCGCCTATGCTGACTTCGTCGCCTCCTCGCCGATCGACCAGCGAGTCTTCAAGGTGTTGAAGGACGCAGTCGCACCGCAAGCGAAGCCGGGGCCGACGTTGGTCCAGATCGGTTCGCTCAAGTGAGCCGGCGCTGTGTCGCATTTGCGACGCGTGTCGGAGCAACGTTGTCGGCTCCGCCGCGCAAAGCGGATGCAAGCAATACCGTCGCTTCTCTAAGTGGCTGTACCCGCACTGCATTTCAATCGCTGGCGCAATTGGTACGACACTTGCTGTTCTTTCTCTGAAGAAAGTTCTGGAGACGAAGCATATGCACATCGTCGTCTGTATCAAGCAGGTCCCCGACTCCGCGCAGATTCGCGTGCATCCCGTGACCAACACCATCATGCGTCAGGGCGTTCCGACCATCATCAACCCCTATGATCTCTTCGCATTGGAAGCCGCGCTCGAGCTGCGCGACCAGTTCGGCGGCGAGGTCACGGTGCTGACGATGGGGCCGCCATCCGCCGAGGACTCCCTGCGCAAAGCGCTGACTTTTGGCGCGGACCGCGCGGTGCTGCTGACGGACCGCTTCTTTGCCGGCGCCGATACGCTGGCGACGACCTACGCGCTCGCCACCGCGATCCGCAAGATCTCGACCGAGTTCGGTGCGCCCGATCTCGTCTTCACGGGCAAGCAGACCATCGATGGCGATACGGCGCAGGTCGGTCCGGGCATCGCCAAGCGGCTTGGCCTGTTGCAGCTCACCTATGTCGCGAAGGTCAGCGCGCTGGATCTGACGGCCCGCACCATTGACGCCGAGCGCCGCTCCGAGGGTGGCGTGCAGATCCTGCGCACCCGACTGCCATGCCTCGTCACCATGCTGGAGGCGACCAACCAGATCCGCCGCGGCGCAATGGCTGACGCGCTGCGCGCCGCGCGTGCCCCGATCGTAAAATGGAGCGCGCAGGACGCGGGCGTCGAGGACATCTCGAAATGCGGCCTGCGCGGTTCGCCGACCATCGTCAAGCGAGTGTTCGCGCCGTCCGCCCGCAGTGAAAAGGCTGCGATGATCGAAGCAGGAGAGCAGCCCGCCGAGGCGCTGATCGATGCCATCTTCAAGCGCCAGCCGGCGCTCGAGACCGAGCTTACGACGCTGGCGCGCGGCTACTGAGGCGAGGGGAGCAAGCACCATGAGCACCGCACCGAAGACAGCCGCTCCAGCCGCGGGTCGCGCAGCAACGAAGAAGGAGCTGCCCGAGCATTTCAAGGCCTACAAGCATGTCTGGGTCTTCATCGAGCAGGAGCGCGGCCAGGTTCATCCCGTGTCCTGGGAGCTGATGGGCGCGGGCCGCAAGCTCGCCGACAAGCTCAAGGTCGATCTCGCCGCGGTCGTGATCGGCCCGGAGGGCGAGGCGACGCAGAGCGCGGCCACGGAAGCTTTCTGCTACGGCGCCGATCTCGCTTACGTCGTCGCCGACAGCGTGCTCGCTGATTATCGCAACGAGTCCTACACCAAGGCGCTGACCGACGTCGTCAACACCTACAAGCCGGAAATCCTTCTGCTCGGGGCCACCACGCTCGGCCGCGATCTCGCGGGTTCGGTGGCGACGACCCTGCTGACCGGTCTGACCGCTGATTGCACTGAACTCGATGTCGATAGCGACGGATCGCTGGCGGCGACGCGGCCGACCTTTGGCGGTTCGCTGCTCTGCACGATCTACACGCTCAACTATCGTCCGCAGATGGCGACGGTGCGTCCGCGCGTGATGCCGATGCCGGAGCGCGTCGTGCGACCGGTCGGGCGCATCGTCAGCCATCCGCTCGGTCTCGTCGAAGACGACATCGTGACGAAGGTGCTGTCGTTCCTTCCCGACCGTGATTCCGCGAAGTCCAATCTGGCCTATGCTGACGTCGTCGTTGCCGGCGGGCTGGGGCTCGGATCGCCGGAGAACTTTCAGCTGGTTCGCCAGCTCGCCGGTGTGCTCGGTGCCGAATACGGCTGCTCACGGCCGCTGGTCCAGAAGGGCTGGGCGACCTCCGATCGCCAGATCGGCCAGACCGGCAAGACCATTCGGCCAAAGCTCTACATCGCCGCGGGCATTTCCGGCGCGATCCAGCATCGCGTCGGCGTTGAGGGTGCCGACCTGATCGTCGCCATCAACACGGACAGGAACGCGCCGATCTTCGAATTCGCCCATATGGGCATCGTTACCGACGCTGTCCGGTTGCTGCCGGCGTTGACGGCGGCATTCCGCGCCCGGCTGTCGCCGCATTCGCGCGACCGGATCGCAAGCTAGGGAGGAGAAGCGCCATGATCGAGGAGAAATTCGACGCCATCGTGGTCGGTGCCGGCATGGCCGGCAACGCGGCGGCACTGACGCTCGCGCAGCGTGGTCTGAAGGTGCTTCAGCTCGAGCGGGGCGAATATTCCGGTTCGAAGAACGTGCAAGGTGCGATCCTCTATGCCGACATGCTGGAAAAGCTGATCCCGGATTTTCGTGAGGATGCACCGCTGGAGCGGCATCTGGTCGAGCAGCGATTCTGGATGATGGACGATCGCTCGCATACCGGCTTGCATTACCGCTCCGACGATTTCAACGAGGAAAAGCCGAACCGCTACACGATCATTCGCGCCCAGTTTGACAAATGGTTCTCCCAGAAGGTCCGCGAGGCCGGCGCCACCGTGCTGTGCGAGACGACGGTGACCGAACTTGCGCAAGACGCCTATGGCAAGGTGATCGGCGTGCGCACCGACCGCGCCGACGGCGAGATCCATGCCGACGTCGTGGTGCTGGCCGAGGGCGTCAATGGTCTGCTCGGCACCCGCGCGCACCTGCGCGAACGGCCGAAGCCCGACAAGGTCGCGCTCGCCGTGAAGGAGATGCACTTCCTGCCGCGCGAGACGATCGAGGCGCGCTTCAATCTCAAGGGCGATGAAGGCGTGGTGATCGAGGCCGCCGGCACCATTTCGCGCGGCATGACTGGCATGGGCTTCATCTATGCCAACAAGGAGTGCATCTCGCTCGGCATCGGCTGCTTGGTCGCCGACTTCCAGCGCACCGGCGAGACGCCGTACGGCCTGCTCGATCGCTTCAAGCGGCATCCGTCGGTCGCCCCGCTGATCGAGGGCTCCGAGGTGAAGGAATATGCCGCGCATCTGATCCCGGAAGGCGGCTTCAAGGCCATCCCGCAGCTCTATGGCGAGGGCTGGGTCGTTGTGGGCGATGCAGCCCAGCTCAACAACGCCATCCATCGCGAGGGCTCGAACCTGGCGATGACGTCGGGCCGCATCGCGGCGGAGGCGATCTTCCAGGTCAAGTCGCGCAAGGACCCGATGACCGCGGAGAATCTGGCGCTCTACAAGAAGATGCTCGATGATTCCTTCGTGATGAAGGACCTCAAGAAGTACAAGGACATGCCTGCGCTGATGCACACCCAGTCGCAGAGCTTCTTCCTGACCTATCCGGAGCTCGTCTCCAAGGCGATGCAGAACTTCCTGCGCGTCGACGGTACGCCGAAGGTCGAGAAGGAGAAGACGACGTTCAAATCGTTCATCAAGGCGCGCTCGTGGAGCGGTCTGTTCGGCGACGCTTTCCGTATCGCACGTGCCTGGCGGTGAAGTAACGCTAACACCAACGATGGAGACCCCAATCATGTCGATCGAGCCATCCGTGCGTGTCGAGGACAAGCTGTTTTACAATCGCTACCTGGTCGATGCCGGGCGGGCCCACATCAAGGTGAGGCCGCATACCGAGCCGTCGCCGGAGCTCCTGAGCATGCTCAAGGCCTGCCCGGCTCGCTGCTACGAGCTTAATGACAAGGGGCAGGTCGAGATCACCGTCGACGGCTGCATCGAATGCGGCACCTGCCGCGTGATCTGCGAGGGGAGCGGCGACATCGAGTGGAGCTATCCGCGCGGTGGCTACGGCGTCCTGTTCAAGTTCGGTTGATCCATGAAACTCAGCGCTCGCAATATTCTCCCCGGACGGGTGATTGCCGTCACCAAGGGAACGACGACAGCCCATGTCAAGATCGAGCTCGCGCCGGGCCTGGTCGTGTTTTCCGCGATCACCAACGAGGCCGTGGACGATCTCGCCCTGAAGGTGGGCGATACCGTCTCCGCCGTGATCAAGTCATCCGACGTGATGATCGGCAAGTAGGGCGACGTCCAGGCGCGCGGCGCGGGCCCGCGCGATGCGCGCGGACAGGTCCTGCCACCAGCCCTCGATTGCGCTTCGTTCGCACAGCAGGCTGGTCCCGATCCCGCCGGTAAAATCGTTCCAGGCCTCCAGGCATTTCTCCGGGACGGCCGTGAGCACGGGGATTCCGGCGGCAATGGCGTCGGCCAGCTCGTCGCGCAGGCCCTCGCCGGCGGCCTCCTGCTTGGAGAATTTGTTGATCACGACGAGATCGACGTCCGCCGCTATGGCGCGGGTGACGGCAACCGCTGCTTCGGCCAGTCCTGCAGCATCGAGCTTGCAGGCCATTGCGCCCGAGCCGAGCGGTTGGCAGATCGAAATCTCGCGCCCGGTCATGAGATCGATCGCCTGCATGCCGATCTGGCAGCCACTGCCGTCCTTGACGTTGCGCTGGACGACGCCACCGATCCGCTCGCCCGATCGCACCAGAGCTTCTGCGAAGTCGGCGAGCAGCGTGTCGACGTCGTCCTGAGAGCGGTAAAGAATCGCGGCGACGCGGTTCGGGTCGATGTCGTGGAAGTCGATGGGCATGGGGGCGATCCTCGTCCGTTTTCCTACGCTCTTCCGGTAAGGTGAGCAATCTCCGTGCCGATTGCTCAATTGGGCCGACGGTATCGGATGGAGGGTGTGCAGCGGCCCCGAGGCCACCACGCGGCCCTGCTCCATCAAGACCAGATGATCGGCAAAGCGCTCGATCTCCGACATGTCGTGGCTGATGTAAAACACCGGCAGCGAGAGCCGCTCGTGCAGGCGCTCGAGAAACGGCAGGATCTCGTCCTTGGTGGAGCGGTCGAGCGCGGCAAGCGGCTCGTCCATCAGCAGCAGCTTCGGTTGCGACAGCAGGGCGCGTCCGATCGCAACGCGTTGCCGTTCACCGCCGGAGAGGCGATATGGCGAGCGGTCGAGCAGGGCGGCAAGACCGAGCAGTTCTACGACTTCGTCGAAGGCAATCTGCGCGCTTGCGCTCCTCGGCGCGCCGAACAGCAGATTTCGGCGGACGGACAGGTGCGGGAACAGGCTCGCCTCCTGGAACACGTAGCCGATCGGGCGCAGATGCGCGGGCCGAAAGACCTGCTGGTTCTGCCAGACGTCACCGTCAACGGTGCAAAAGCCGTCGTCCATGTGTTGCAGGCCGGCGATGCAGCGAGCCACCGTGGTCTTGCCGCAGCCCGACGGTCCGAAAATCGCTGTGACGCCGGTGGCGGGCAGGCTGAACGCAGCGTCGAGCGTGAAATTGCCGAGCCTGCCGCGAAACGTCGCGTTGATCCCGCCGCGTTCGGCTGCGCTCATGTTGCCGCCCTCGCGGCGCGCCTGTCGACGAGTGTCATGGTCAGGATCACCGCGAATGCGAAGATCACCATGAGGCCTGCGAGCATGCTCGCCTCGCGCCAGCGCGAGGTCTCGACGTAATCGAAGATCGCGACCGACAGCACCTTGGTACGGCCGGGAATGTTGCCGCCGATCATGAGCACGAGCCCGAACTCGCCGACCGTGTGCGCGAAGCCGAGGACGGCGCCGGTCAGGAAGCCGGGCCGCGCCAGTGGCACCGCGACGGTCCAGAACGCGCGCGACGGCGACGCGCGCAAGGTCGCTGCGACCTCGAGCGGTCGCTCACCGACGGCGGTGAAGGCGTTGCGTATCGGCTGCACCACGAAAGGCATCGAATAAACCACCGAGCCAATGACCAGGCCTTCGAAAGTGAAGGCGAGGGTCCGGCCGCCCCACAGCTGCGCGATCCATCCGCCGGGGCCGTCCGGGCCGAGCAGCACCAGGAGATAGAAGCCGAGCACGGTTGGCGGCAGTACCAGCGGAAGCGCGACCACGCTTGCGACGATCTCGGTCCACCAGCTCCTGGCATGTGCAAGCCACCAGGCGAGCGGTGTCGCCAGCACCAGAAGGATCGTGGTCGAGATCGTAGCGAGCTCGATCGTCAGCAGTACCGACTGGCGTATGTCCGCCGACCAGATCTCCATGCGCGTCAGCTCTGTCCATCCAGCACGTAACCGTATTTCTCGATGATGGCGCGCGCCTCGGGACTCCTGAGGAACGTGATGAACGCGCTGGCGGCGTCATTTCCTGAACCGGTCTTGAGAAGCACGGCGTCCTGGCGGATCGGATTGTAGAGCGCCTGCGGCACGATCCAGCGCGAGCCGGTCTCGCTGCCGGTCAATTGCGACAGCGCGACGAAGCCGAGCTCGGCGTTGCCGGTTTCGACGAACTGATAGGCCTGGGTGATGGTCGCGCCCTCGACCAGCTTCGGCTTCAGCTTGTCGTACAGATTCAGCGACTTCATGGCTTCTACGGCGGCAAGTCCATAAGGCGCGGCGGCTGGATTGCAGATCGAGAGCTTGGCGAAGGATGCCGTCTTCAGTGTCTCCTCGCCGGTCACGATTCCCGGTGACTTGCTCCACAGCACGAGCTTGCCGATCGCATAGGTGAAACGACTGCCCTCGACCGCAAGGCCGTCCTCGACGAGTTTCTTCGGCCGAGAATCGTCGGCAGACAGGAACACCTGGAACGGCGCGCCCTGCGTGATCTGGGTGTAGAACTGCCCGCTCGCCCCAAAACTCAACACCGCCTCGTGTCCGGTTTTCTGCTTGAAGACGGCGGCGATCTCCTTCGCTGCATCGGTGAAGTTGGCAGCCACGGCGACGTTGGTCTGCGCGGCGTGCGACGGCGCGGATCCGAGCAGCAGCCCTGCAACGACCGCAATCAAGCGAAGCAGTTTCATGATGAACTCCAGCGGCCGGCAATTGCTTCCATGCAGCCCGATTGCTGCAACGCGCCGACCACCTTGAGCTCAGCAATCGGCGTGCCGGATGCGCGGAGGCAATCTGGTGTGCGCCTTGCAGGAATGAACCTCGAAAACACGACTTTCCGCTGCTCGTAGCGGCGGGACCGATGATCCGTGTCGGGTTTCCGACAAGGTCGTCGGGAAGCCGACGCCAGCGAACGGAAGTACGACATGGCAACTGTTGCATCGCGTATCGACCTCGAGCGCCTGCTGGAGGACGATGTCCCTTATGGCGATCTGACCACCGAAGCGCTCGGGATCGGCGGCATGGAGGGCGTCATGCAGTTTGCCGCACGCGCGCCGATGGTACCGGCGCTCGTCGAGGATGCCGCCGCGATCATCGAGCTCGCCGGCTGCGAGGTGGAGCTGTTCGCCGCGTCCGGCGCGGCGCTTGAGAAGGGCGCGCCCATCCTTCAAGCGCGCGGTCCGGCTGCGGGCTTGTTGCGGAGCTGGAAGGTTGCACAGACCTTGATCGAGATCTGGTCGGGTGTAGCCAGCGAGACCCGCGCCATCGTCGACGCAGCGAGGGCGGTCGCGCCGGATATTCCGATTGCCTGCACGCGCAAGAACGTGCCGGGCACCAAGCGTTATGCCGTGGCGGCTGTGAAGGCCGGCGGGGCGGTGATGCATCGGCTCGGCCTCTCGGAGACGGTACTGGTCTTTCCCGAGCATCGTGCCTTCTTCAACGATCAGCCGCTGTTCCAGGCCGTCGAACGGCTGCGCCGGGCGGCGCCGGAGAAGAAGCTCGTGATCGAGGTGAAGACTGCTGATGCCGCACTTGCCGCGGCTGTTGCAGGCTTTGACGTGATCCAGGCCGAGAAGTTTTCGCCGGCCGAGATCGCCGCGTTGGTCAAGCGCGTGGCCATGATGGCGTATGCACGCGAACGTCCCATCATCGCCGCCGCTGGCGGCGTCAATGCGGCGAATGCCGCGGCCTATGCCGAGGCCGGCGCCGATATCCTGGTGACGTCATCGCCCTATCTGGCGAAACCGAAGGATGTCGAGGTGAAGATCGCGGCTGCTGGTGAAAGTGGACGTCAAGGACCGAAGACCAGCGGCGGCACGGTCGAATCGCCAACTGCCGCAATCGGTAGCGATCAACCCGCCTTCTGAAGCGATCTTGTAGCCATCGCCGGCGAGCAGCCGTGCAAACGAGGCCGAGATGCCGGCCCCGGCGCCGACAATCAAAGCGGTTTGGACATGAATGGATCCTCTTGATGCCCCAGGCGTCGGCCGCTTCGCGTGAAAGGATCGGTCGTATTCGCCTGGGCGATGCTATCTGCGGCAGAGCCGGAGATCCAACTCGTTCCCCGATTGGGCTTGAGGATGAGAATGCCGCGTCAAGTCGCGCTCGAACGCTTCAGTTGATCGAGGACGGGTAACACGTCCGACGGCTCCGGCCGGCGCGTATAGTCCGGATTGATTTCCGCATAGGCGATGACGCCGTCCTGCCCAATCACGTATCGCGCCGGCATCGGTAGCGTCCAACTATCCTCACCATTGAAGGCGACGAGGTCGGCCCCGAGCTGCTTATGGATCGCCTGCAGGTCTTCGGGCAGGTGCCAGCGGATTCCGAATTTCGCGGCCAGTTCGCCGCTCTTGTCGCCGACAATGGGAAATCCGAGCCGATTGCTGCGCTGAGACTTGCGACTGTTGGCGGCCGTCTGTTGTGACACGGCCAAGAGCAGCGCACCGCGCGCTTCGATGTCAGGTCGAACCTCCTCGAGCGCCTGAAGATCGAGATTGCAGAACGGGCACCAGGCGCCGCGATAGAATGTCAGGACGAGCGGACCGCTGGTCAGCAAATCCTGCGAAGACACGAGCTTGCCGTCCGGATCGGGCAGCGCAAAGACCGGGGCGCGGTCGCCGGCATGCAGAGCACGGCCAGCCTGACCTGAGGCGATCAATTCGTCGGTGACGCGGTGCATGACCGCCACGACGTCAGGCGGAGCCATTTCGGTTTCGAATTTTGTCTTGAGGGCATCCAATTTGTCTTGAAGGGACATCACTTTTTCCTCGGTTGCGACGCATCTGCGCCGGTGACGGGAAAGTGCTGTATCCAAATCGAAGGCGATAGACGGAGAATATGGCTTTGAGTTATTCATCATAGCCATGAATGATCATCTCTCTTCGTTGCGTCTGTTCGTTCGCGTCGCCCGGCGGGGGAGCTTCTCGGCTGGAGGCCGCGAACTGAACATCCCTCAGCCGACGGTTTCCCGCATGATTGCGACCCTCGAGCGCAAGATGGGCGCAGCTCTGTTCACACGCACGACGCGCGCCGTCACCCTGACCGAGGCTGGCGCCGATTTTCTGGCACGGGTCGAACCGATCCTCAGCGCGCTCGACGATGCCGAATACGCGGTGCGCGGGACCGGCGAATTGCGCGGCGTTTTACGCGTCGGCCTTTCATCCACCTTCGCGATCCGGGAGATCGCGCCGCGCCTTCCAGTTTTCTTGGACAAGCATCCGGCGCTGCGGGTCGAGCTCGTGGCCGACGACATGCGGCAGAACTTCGTGAGTGAAAGCATCGATATCGGGCTGAGATTCGGGTCGCTTCCGGACTCGACGGCAGTGGCGCGTCGTATCGCGGCATGGCCACGCGTGATCGTCGCTTCGCCGGCCTATCTCGAACGGTTCGGCGTTCCCCAGACGCCCGCCGACCTCGCAGCACATTCCGTCATCGTGGGACCGTCCCGCCTCGGCCCCGCCTGGACGTTCCGCAAGAACGGCAAGGCGACGTCAGTGCGAGTGGGTGGCCGGCTGACGGCGACCGTCAATGAGGTCGCGACAGCAGCAGCAGTTGCCGGCCTCGGACTGACCTCGATGGCGAGCGTCGGTTGCCGAGGCGAGATCAAGAACGGCTCCCTCGTTCGGGTGTTAGCCGACTGGGATATGGGGTCGGTCGAACTGCATGCCGTGTTTCCGGACGGCAGAGGCGCCAAACCCTCCGCAAGGACCTTCGCCGATTTCCTTGTCGCCGAATCCGCCACATGGACGGCTGTCTAGGCTAGTACCCGCGTCCCTCGCCTTGCTGGAATTACAACAAAATTTCGACGATATAAGAGCTCGCGCTTTTATTCTGAAGGGCGCGCCATTTTGCAATTCACGCTCCAGAGCAAATACGGGGTTGATCCGTATTTCCGACCAGCGGCGGACCAGGCCTGTGACATCAACGCCACGCGCCGCAAAATAAGCCGCGCCTTACCTGCGTGATCCTGCCGCAGCGATTGATCTCCGCAACCTGATGCGATTGCATGGTCTCGATGCGAGATCGGGGGATTTCATGGGGCGGGGTGCGCTGCGCGATCCCGCGGGGTAGGATGCTGTTCGGCTCCGACTGGATGATGATCACGCCGGACCGCCGGCTTGCCGATTTTGGCAAGACCGACATCCACGAGGAGATCAGGCCGAAGATGTTGAAGGCGAACGCGAGAGAGCTGCTGGGCCTATGACGAAGGAGAAGGTTTCGCGCAATCTCTTGATTGCGCGGCAGGCGGTGGCCGTTGCGACGGCCTTCTTTCTGCCGCTCTCTACCTCCGGCGAGGCGATCGCCGCATCGACCTTCGTGGTGCTCGCGATCGCAACCCTCGACCTTCAGCGCTTTACCACAACGGCACGCCGCCCGGCCGCATGGCTTCCGGCCGCGCTGTTCGCGTTGATCCTGATTGGCGTGACCTGGTCGAGCGAACCCCTCCCCGTCGCATTCAAATGGGTTGGCCCTTACGTCAAGCTGCTGCTCATTCCGATCGTGATGGCAACTGCCTTCAGCCGCAAGGATGGCCTTCAGATCGCCTTCGGGTTTCTCGCCGCCTGCACGATCCTGCTGGTGCTGTCATGGGCTTCCGTGATCTGGCCAAGCGGACCATGGGGGTGGTTCAAGGTGCCGGGCGTACCGGTCAAGGACAACGCCGTGCAGAGCGGCGAATTCGCGCTGTGCGCCTTTGGTCTCGCCTATGCGGGCCTGCTGCTTTGGGGTGAAAATCGCACGCGCGCCATCCTGGCCTTGTCACTGGCAGCGTTGTTCTTCGCCAACGTCATGATCATCTTCATCTCCAAGACCGGCATCCTGATGGCCGCCGCGCTGCTCGCGTTGCTACTGCTGGAAACCCAGGGTTGGCGACGCGGCTTGCTGTTCGCCGTTCCGGCGGCACTTGTCATCGTGATCGCGCTTTCGTTCTCTCCCTCCGCCCAACTCCGGTTCAAGCAGTTCCTCGCCGGCGCAGAGCCTTTGCACGAGAACCACGATAATTTTTCGACCGTGGCGCGACTCTATTTCTGGGAGCAGTCGAGACAACTCATTGCGAGCGCGCCCGTTCTCGGCCACGGCACCGGCAGCATCGCGGGGCTGTACCGGAGCCTCGACCAGTCGAAGACGTTTGGCGACGTTCCGGACCCGCACAATCAGTTTCTGCACACCACGTTGCAAACCGGCCTCGTCGGAGGCGCCCTCCTCATCGCAATGTGGGTGGCGCATCTCGCGCTGTTCTGGGGAAGCGGTCCGCTCCGGGCGATGGGATTGGCAATCATCGTCCAGAACGTCCTGGGGTCCCTGTTCAACAGCCATCTTTCAACCGTGACGCAAGGCACGCTCTACTGCCTCGGTGTCGGCCTGGTCGGCGCGTTGATCCTGGGCGCGCGGCTGCCCGTCTCCCCCGCCAAGCACGCCACCGATGGCGTCGTCACGAAATCCATCGGTGCAGCCAGCGCTTGAGGTGACGCCTCGAGAGTTTCTGAAACGTGAACTGGATCCGCAGCCGGGTCTGACTGTGATTCTTGCACGCGAGCGAGCTTCTGAACGCACCGTTGAGGCTGCCCTGCTCGGCCAGCGGCGGTTCGGTCCAGAGAAAGGGAATACCCATCGCGGGGTCGCCGCGATTGAAGGCAATGTCGATCGGCTCGTGCATGGGGTGCCGGGCGATCCAATCGAGACGCGCGGCAGCCTCTGGCGCGCCCAGGACGTAAGCCTCCATGTTGCGGACGCGATTGCCGGCATAGACGCTCTGGTCCGGTTTCAACTGTGCGGCGGGCGTGTAGAAATTGGTGGCCGCACCAAGGTGAAGAATGCGCGGCCGGGGCCAGCGTTCGGCCTCCGCCAACACCCTGCGAAGGCGCGCGATGAAATCGGGGACAAGCTGCGCATCATCTTCGAAGATCAGGGCGAGGTCGTGCTGCTGCTTACATATCCGCTGCATTGCGACAATGTGTTTTAGCGCGCAGGATTTCTGCCGGATCGAGAGCGGAGCTCCCTTTGCAAAATAGAGCGCATCGACCTCCGGTGTGATCTCGTCGACCTCAAAGTCCAAAATCCATTCGAACGGGATTCCAACACGGTCGAGCTCGTGCCGAATATGTCCGGCGCGCTCGGGCAACGACTTCGAATGAATGACATATGCAGGCAGCATGGAAATCCGAAGCGGCTTAAGCTAAATAAAGTATCAGGCTATCAAATGATCCAATGACGGATCAACTGTCGTGTTTCCCCCCTGGGAATTCCAGCCTTGTTTCTGGCGCCGTGGGTCGGATTCCCGCCGCCGTCGCCTGCGAAAGGACAATGTCCTCCGCCCGGCAGGGGTCTGGTAGACAGCGCGCCCACCAGTTAAGAAGCGGTCGGCAGGAACAATCAGCATTGACCAGAGGGTGCGCGCAACTGCTTCCCGAGGAAGGACGACCAGTCGCCCTTGCCGCGGCTTGATCACGAGAACAGGTTCGAGCTTGACTGAAGCGAGCCACGAGGTGGAGATGGCGGGAGTGAAGGTCCGGAATGGTCTGCGGTCGCTCGGCGCCGTCGCGATCGTGACGATCGTGACCCTGGCCCTGCTCGAAATCGCTCTTCGCGTGGCCAATTTCCGCGAACTGCGGGACGGCGTCAGCGAGCGCTCGCTGAGCTACCGATACGATGCCGAACTCGGATGGATGCCGGTCCCCGGCTCGAGCGCGGACGTGACCAACGCCCGCACGGTCCACGTCAAGCACAACAGCCTCGGCCTGCGCGACGACCAGTTCGTGCTCGACGGTAAGCCGACCATCATGTTCCTCGGGGATTCCTTCGTGTGGGGCCTGGATGCCGAGGCGGACGAGCGGTTCACCGAGTTGCTGAAGCCACGCATCGCGAACGACAAGATTCTCGCCGCAGGCGTGTCCGGCTTCGGCACGGACCAGGAATATCTGCTGCTGCAGAGGTTATGGCCGGAGGTCAAGCCGGCAATCGTCGTCCTGATCTTCTGCACGGGCAACGATCGCGACGATAACAGCACGAACATCGTCTACGAGGGCTACCAAAAGCCCTATTTCGAGAGGACGGCGGACGGCTCGCTCGCATTGCGGGGGCAGCCGGTCCCCAAGTCCCGCCTGCAGGCCATCAAGGAGGATTGGTGGGTTCGCAATTCCTGGCTGGTCCGGCTTGCGAATGCCGTCTATCTGAAGCTTCGGTATCCGAAGATCACCGTGCCCGATCCGACGGATCGGCTGGTCGACATGATCCGCGACTATGTCGAATCGCACGGGGCCAAATTCCTCGTCGGCATGCAGACCACGGACGCCGACCTCGTCCGTCATCTGGAAGCCGAGCACGTCCCGTTCGTGACCTTCGACGGGGCCGGGGCTTATCCGGGTCTGGGCACAGGCGAACATTGGACGCCGGAAGGACACAAACTCGTCGCCGAGCGGCTCCTGGGCCTGTTGCAGGCCAATCATGTGATCGAGCAAGCGCCGCCCGCCATGGGTGCGGCAGGGGCGCGTCCCTAAGCTACCTGTCTGTCACGCTCCAGAAGCTCGTTCGACCTGCGCTAAGCCGCCAGGCCCTGCTTCTCATGCCCGATCAGACGGACGCAGTTGCGGCCTGCAGCCTTGGCGTCATAGAGCGCGATGTCGGCTTCTGCGAACAGTTCGACGATCCGCCGGCGGTGCGGGCGGCCGATCAGGGCAGCTCCGATCGAGGCGCCGACCTCGAGGCGAAGACCGTTCCAGAACAGCGGGCGGCTCAGCATCATGACGGTCTTTTGCAGCACGCGTGCGATCCGCGCGGGGTCGGTCGGCGCGCGCAGGATGATCGCGAATTCGTCGCCGCCGAGCCGGCCGACCAGCCCGGCATTGTGAAAAGCGCGCCGTAAACGCTGAGCGACCTCGCACAGGCATGCGTCGCCGGCCAGATGGCCGAACGTATCGTTGAGCTTCTTGAAGCCGTCGAGGTCGATCAGAACGAGCGCCGAGGCGAAGCCATGGTTCAGGTTGTCGTTGATGATGTCGCGATAGTAGGCCTGAAAAATAGAGCGATTGGCGAGCCCGGTCAGCGGATCGGTTTCGGCTTGCTGCCGCAGGCTCTCGATCGCCTGTCGGTCGGAGGTGACGTCCTGCTTGCAGCCGAAGATGCGCAGCGGCCGTCCGCCCTCCCGCACCGCGTTGATCGAAAGGCGCATCCAGCGCTTTTCGCCCTGCCAGGTTCTGATCTCGGTATCGAGCGTGACAGGCGCGCCGCTCCGGATCACCTCGGCGCGCGCGAGCTCCATGTGGCGCCTGGATTCGTCGATGTAGAGGTCGACGATGTCGGCGCGCCGCAGCGGGTTGCTCTCGGGATAGCCGAAGATGTCGTAGACGCCCCGGGTCCAGCTCAGGCGCTCGGTCTCGAGCTCGCATTCCCAGGCGCCGATGCCCGCGGCAGTCAGGGCCTGATCATAGAGGCGTACGCGAACCTCGTCCGGCAAGGTCGAGGCAGCATGGTGTTCTGTCATCGACGATCCGGCAGCCTGTCGCGATTTTGCCCAGAGACTGAAAGAAGTCCTTAAAGGCTAGGGCTGCTGTGTTAACGAATCCTGTATGTCCGGAGGAGCAGGCGCAGGGAACCACGAACATTTGCCGGCGACGGGCGATATTCGCGCCCGATCTCAATGTCCGAATGCGGCGGCCCGCGCCCGCAATTCGTCCCGCACGCGATCAACAACACTCTCATAGTCGCGGCTCTCGGTCTGTCGGAACAGCCGCACGCTCGGATACCAGGGGCTATCGGCGCGATCGAGCAGCCAGCGGTAGTCGGGTGTCCAGGGCAGCAGGATCCAGGTCGGGCGGCCGAGGGCGCCGGCGAGATGCGCCACGCTGGTGTCGACGGTGATCACGAGGTCGAGACAGCAGATCAAGGCGGCGGTATCCGTGAAGTCGGTGAGATCAGCCGTGAGGTCGACGATGTCGCTTCGCTCCCGCAGCACTGCCGCGTCATGTGGGCGCGGGGCCTTCTGCAGGCTGACAAAGTCGGCATCGACATCGAGGATGCGGGACAGCGTCCGCAGCGGAATCGAGCGCGTCTCGTCATTCACGTGGGAGGGATCGCCGGACCAGACCAGGCCGACCCGCAGCCTGGTGCGAGCACCAACACGTTTCTCCCAGGCCTGAACAAGGCTGCTGGCCGGCGGGGGCAGATACGGTCCTGACGGAATCGTATCGAGACGGGTCTTGAAGGCGAGCGGAAGGCTGGAGATCGGGCAGTGCAGATCGAACGCCGGTAGCCGGCCCATCGCCGACATCGGCACGCAGTGAGAGATGCCGGTCAAGTCTGACATCAGCCGATGCAGCGGGTCCTGGACTGCAAGAAGCACTCGCGCACCACGCGCGGCCAGCAGGGGGATGTAGCGGGCGAAGTGAATGGTGTCGCCCAATCCCTCGTCTGCGGCGATCAGGATCGTCTTTTCCTCGACGCTTTCCTCGCCGAGCCACATCGGTTGCGGAAACCGCGGATATTTTGCCGAAGGCAGTTTCGCGCGGGCCTGGTGTCCGCGCCAGCCGGCTTCGAAATTGCCGGTCAGGAGATGGGCCAGCGACACATTCCACTTCGTCACCTCATTGCTCAGCCCGAGCGATGTCATGCGATCGGACAGCGCGAACAGCTCGTCGAAGCGATGCAGGTGGAACAGCGCGACCAGCCTGTTGTCGAAGGCATCGGCAAAGCGCGGTTGAATCTCGATGGCTTTTTCGAACCACGCCAGCGCCTCTTCGTTGCGACGAAGCCGTCGTAGCGCAAGACCGAGATTGTTGCAGACCTCGGCATTATCAGGGCCGAGCTGGTGCGCCCGCATTCCGTCGGCGGCGGATTCCTCGAACCGTTTCAGGCAGTAGCGAACCCAAGCGCGGGTCCGCAGCGTCGGAGCGTGGTCCGGAAACAGCCTGTCGCCGAGATCAAGCTGCGCCAGTGCCTCTTCGTTCCGTCCGAGCTTATGGAGGAGAATCCCGCTCTTATACAGCGCGTCGTGATGATGAGGATTGAGCTTCAGCGCCTGTTGAAAGCTTTGCAGGGCTTGATCGAGCCGAGCAAGCTGAACGAAGATCTCGCCACGCTGGCACCACAAGCCGGCGTCGTCACGCCGAAGCTGGATCGCCTTGTCGAGGACGTCCAGGGCCTCATCGCAGCGCCCATGCTGCTGCAGGACTTTTGCGAAGCTCGCGAGATATTCGGGCTTGGGTGCGCGCCGGATCGCGCGGACGATCCATTCCAGGGCGTCGTTGTATTGCCTGGCCTCCAGATGCAGCAGCCCCATGAGATGCTGGGCGTCGGTGTGCCCCGCATCGATGGTGAGGGCCTGCTGGGTGCAGGCGCGCGCGTCGAGGGGCCGTCCCGCCCTGAAATGCGCAAGGCCCGCTTCGCAGAAGGCGGCTGCTGTGCTCATTGCTGCTCGGTCCCATCAATGGCGAATGGCCGCCTCGATGGCGGCAACTGATGATTCGACCTGAGCAGCGGGAGATTGCGTGAGGCTTGCCGCGCTTTGGAGCGAGCTAGCCGTTGAGATCGGCCACAGGCAAAGCCGGCGCACCGCCAGGTGCGAGCACCTGACCTGCGGCAACTTTCTTCCGCCGCCGCAGCCTGTCCAGGATCAGATACATCGCCGGCGTCGAGTACAGCGTGAACAGCTGCGCGACGACGAGGCCACCCATGATGGTGATGCCGAGCGGCTGGCGGATCTCGAAGCCCGGACCGGTGCCGAAGGCGATCGGCACGGCACTCAGGAATGCGGCCAGCATCGTCATGGTGATCGGCCGCGCCCGCAATCGTGCTGCGAGCAGGATGGCGTCGTGCGCGTTGAGGCCGCGATTCCGCTCCGCATCGAGGGCATAGTCGACCATCATGATGGCATTCTTCATCACCATGCCGACCAGCAGGATGCAGGCGATGGTGGTTACCAGCGTGAACTGCGTACCCGTCGCCCACAGCGCAACCAGCGCGCCGAAGGCGGTCGGCGGCAAGGTCGAGAGAATGGTCAGCGGATGGGCATAGCTCTCATAGAGCATGCCGAGCGCGAGGTAGATCGCGATCAGGGCGGCCCCGAACAACGCCGCCTGTTTGACGATCGACTTGTCGGCTTCCTTGGCCTCGCCGCGGAATTCCGCCTTGATGTCATCAGGCAGCTTTGCTTCGGCCTCCTCCTTGCGGATCGAGGCGATCGCGTCGGCGATCGAGGTGCCGGGCTTGATGTCGAAGAAGATCGTCGCGGCCGGAAACTGGGCGCTGTGACGGACCCACATTGCGGCGTGCGCGCGCTGCGGCTTGGTCAAGGCTGTCAGCGGCACCGCCTTGCCGCTGGCGCTCGGCACATAGATCTGGCTCATGGAGTCGGGGCCGCTCGCAGCCTCCGGCTCGACCTCGAAGATCACACGCGCATAGTTGGTTGGCAGGAACAGAAGATTGACCTGACGCTGGCCGAAGGCGTCGTTGAGCGTGTTGTCGACCGCGACGGGCGTGACGCCGAGCATCGCGGCGCGAACGCGGTCGATGGTGAGGCCAGCCTGCAGGCCGCCGGTCTCCCAGCTCGCGATGACGTCGATGATATCAGGAATGCCGCGGACGCGGCGGATCATGTTTTCCGCGGCGCGTATCACTTCCGCTTCGTCGATACCCCACATCGTATATTGAAAACGCGACCCGCCGGACTGGACGCCGAGATTGAGATCCTGCAGCGGCACGAAGAACACCCGGACGCCGTCAATTCGGTTCATGCGCTCGCGCAATCGCGTGATGACCTGCTGGATCGACAACTTGCGCACGTCAGGCGGCTTCAGCGCGACCAGCATCTGCCCGACGCTGAGCGCGTTGCCATTGCCCTCGCCGATATAGGATGTCAGGCCGGAGATCGCGGGATCCCCGAGGATGGCCTCGCCGACGGCCCGTTGCCGGTCTTCCATGGACAGAAACGAGATGTTCGACGGAGCCACGGTCCGCACGAACATCACGCCAGTGTCCTGGGTCGGCATGAAACCCTTCGGCAGGTGCAGATAGAGCCAGACGCTGGCCCCTGTGAGGGCTGTGATCATCAGCGCGGTGAGAAAGCGGTGGCGCAGCGTCCAGTCGAGACTGCGGGCATAGTAGGTGCGGTGTCCGGGATCCGCATCGGGATCGTGCAGCCGCTGCCGGCCGCGATCGAGCAGATGTCCGCACATCATCGGCGTCAGCGTCAGCGAGATCACCGCCGACGACACGATGGCGACCACCAGCGTCACGCCGAACTCGCGAAAATAGCGCCCGACCACGTCGGGCATGAACAGGATCGGGATCAGCGCCGCGATCAGGGCGACGGTGATGGCGACGACCGTGAACGCCATCTGCCTGCTACCGTTGATGGCGGCCTGCAGGGCCGGTTCCCCTTCGGACATCCGGCGGATGATGTTCTCGATCATGACGATGGCGTCGTCGACGACGAAACCGGCGGCGATGGTCAGCGCCATCAGCGACAGATTGTCCAGGCTGAAGCCGCACAAATTCATCACGAACAGCGTGGCCGCCAGCGAGACCGGAATCGTGACGCTCGGGATCATGGTGGCCCAAAACCGCCGCAGGAACAGCGCGATGACGAGCACGACGAGCGCCGATGCGATCACCAGCGTGAGCTTGACGTCGTTCACGGCGGCCCGGATCAGCGTGGTGCGGTCATAGATCGTATGCAGCTTGATGCCCGGTGGCAGCCAGTGCTGGATTTCCGGCAGCTCGGCCTTGATGGCATCGACGGTCTCGACGATGTTGGCGTCCGATTGCTTGTAGATGAACAACACGACGCCGCGCTCGGTGCCGTACCAGCCGGCGAGGCGGTTGTTGATGACGCTGTCGGTGACCGACGCGACGTCGCCGAGGCGTACAGGGGCGCCGTTGCGCCAGGCCAGTACGATATCGCGATAGTCGACAGCCTGGAGCAATTGGTCGTTGGCTCCGATGGTGAGGCGCTGGCCATCGACGGAGATCGCGCCCTTGGGCAGGTTCTGCGATGCATTGAGGACGGCGACGCGCGCCGCTTCCAGCGACAGATTCATCGCGGCGAGCCGCGCCGGCGACACCTGGATGCGTACCGCACTTCGCTCAGCGCCGGTGACGTTGATCCGCGCGACGCCGGGCAGTTGCGACAGCTTTGGCGAGATGACGCCGTCGGCAAGGCTGTAGACCTCGCCGGGCGTGAACACGTCGCTGGTCAGAGCAAGCGCCACGACGGCGAAGCCCGCCGGGTTCGCCTTCCAATAGGTCGGCGGCCAGGGTCCTTTGGGCAGGTTGGGTCCTGCCGAATTGATGGCGGCCTGCACCGCGCCGGCGGCGGCATCGAGATCAACCGAGAGCTCGAACTGTACCGTGATGCTGGTGCCGCCCATGGCGCTGAAGGAGGTGATTTCCGACACGCCGGGGATCAGCGCCAGCGTGGTTTCGAGTGGCTGCGACAGCGCATTCGCGACCGTCGTCGGGCTTGCGCCCGGGAATGGTGCGTAGATTCCAATCGTGGGCCGCTCCACGGCCGGCACCGAGGCGATCGGCAGACGGACATAGGCGACGCAACCGAGCAGGAACACGCCGATCATCAGCAGCGTCGTCGCCACCGGCCGCAGCACGAATTGCGCGGTGATGCTCACGGCGCGGGCCGTTCGGCCTGCGGCAGCGCGGCCGGATCATCGGGGGAAGCGGATCGCCAACCGAACCGCGTGCGCAGCGAGGCGAACGCCAGATAGACGACCGGCGTCGTATAGAGCGTGAGCACCTGGGAGACGACCAGGCCGCCGACGATGGCGATGCCGAGCGGCTGGCGCAGCTCGGAGCCGGTGCCCGAGCCGATCGCGAGCGGCAGCGCACCGAACAGCGCAGCCATCGTCGTCATCATGATCGGGCGGAAGCGAAGGATGCAGGCCTGCCGGATCGCATCGAACGAGGACGCGCCGTCCTCGCGTTCGGCGGCGAGCGCGAAGTCCACCATCATGATGGCGTTCTTCTTGACGATGCCGATGAGGAGGATGATGCCGATCAGCGAGATCAAATTGAGATCCTGCCGATACAGCATCAGCGCCAGCAAGGCACCGATGCCGGCGGACGGCAATGTCGACAGGATCGTGATCGGGTGGATGTAGCTCTCATAGAGCATGCCGAGGATCAAATAGACCGTCACGATCGCGGCCAGCAGCAGCCATTTCTCGTCTGCGAGCGAGTTGGCGAACTCGGCGGCGGTGCCGACCAGCTTGGTTGTGACCGCATCTGGCAATCCGATGTCGCGTTCGGTCTGCCGCAGCGCCTCCGTCGCATGGCTCAGCGAGACGCCGTCGGCCAGGTTGAACGAGATCGTTGTCGCCGGGAACAGGCCCTGGTGCGAGATCAGGAGCGGTGCGTGCTGCCGCTCGATCCGCGCAAAAGCCGACAGCGGCACCGGCGCGGAGGCTTTGCTGAAGGCGCCGCTGAAGCCGCTGGTCTGCTGATCGATGGTGCTGGCCTGGGCCGCGGCCGCGGTCAGATAGATCTTGCCCAGGATAGCTGGATCGTTGCGCAGGGCGGGATCGACTTCGAGGATCACGTGATACTGGGTGAGCGGGCCGAACACGGTCGCGATCTGGCGCTGGCCGAACGCGTCATACAGCGTCTGGTCGATCGTGTTCAGGCTGACGCCGTAGGTCGCCGCCAGCTGCCGGTCGACGGTGACGGACATCTGCAGGCCTTCGTCCTGGCGATCGTCGGCGACGTCGGCGAGCTCCGGCCGCTTGCGCAGTGCCTCGACCAGGCGACGGCTCCAGAGCCGCAGCTCGTCCTCGTCGAGATCCTGCAGCGCATATTGGTATTGCGTGCGCGAGACACGCGTTTCGATCTGCAGGTCTTGCGCAGGCTGCAGATGCAGCGTGATGCCGTGAACGCCCTCGACCGCGTGCTGCAGCCGCGCCATCACGGCGGCCGCGGACGATTTCCGTGCGTCGGGGCTGCCGATATCGATATAGAGCCGGCCGCTGTTCAGCGTCGTGTTGACGGACCCGATGCCGACGAAGCTGCCGACGGTCACGACGTCTGGATCGCGCGCGACAACAGCGGCGAGCTGCTGTTGTCGCTCGGCCATCGCCGCAAAGGAGATATCCTGGTCCGCGTCGGTGGTGCCGATCAACAGGCCCGTGTCCTGCAGCGGCAGAAACCCCTTGGGGATCGCGACATAGAGCACTCCGGTCGCGACCAGAGTGAGCAATGTGAAGGCCAGCGTGAGGTTGCGGTGCCTCAGCACCCAGTCGAGCCCCCACAGATAGAAGCTGGCGGAGGCGTCGAAGCCGCGCTCGCTGATGCGGTACAGCCACCCGTGCTGCGCATTGGGATCTTCATGCCGCAGCAGCTGCGCACACATCATCGGGGTCAGCGTCAGCGAGACCAGCCCGGAGATCACGACGGCGAAGGACAGCGTGATCGCGAATTCCCGGAACAGCCGGCCGACCACGCCGCCCATCAGCAGCAGCGGGATGAACACAGCGATCAGCGACACCGTCAGCGACACGATGGTAAAGCCGATCTGCCGCGCGCCCTTCAGGGCCGCTTCGAGCGGGTCCTCGCCGTCCTCGACATAGCGCGCGATGTTCTCGATCATCACGATGGCGTCGTCGACGACGAAGCCCGAGGCAATCGTCAGCGCCATCAGGGAGAGGTTGTCGAGGCTGAAGCCGCACAGCGCCATGGCGCCGAAGGTTGCGATCAGCGACACCGGCAGCGTCACGCTCGGGATCACGGTCGCCCACAGCTTGCGCAGGAAGATGAAGATCACCAGCACGACCAGCGCCACCGTCAGCACCAGCGTGAACTGCACGTCGTGGATCGCGGCCCGGATCGTCGTGGTGCGGTCGCTGACGACAGAGATCTTCAGCGCCGCCGGCAGCGAATCCTGCAGCTTCGGCAGGATGCTCTTGATGGCATCGACGACCTCGATCGTGTTCGCACCCGGCTGGCGCTGGATGTCCAGCAGCACGGCGCGCTCGCCCTGGAACCACGCCGCCTGCTCGGAATCCTCGACGCCGTCGATGGCGGTGCCGACATCGCGCAACAAGACCGGCGCGCCGTTGCGATAGGCGATCACCGCATCCTGATAGGCCTCCGCCGTGAAGAGCTGGTCGTTGGTGTCGACGTGAAACGCCTGCCTCGGACCGTCGAGCGAGCCCTTGGGATTGTCTGCAGTGGTGGCGGCGATGCCGCGGCGGACGTCGTCGAGCGACATGCCGAGCCCGGCAAGCCGGGTCGGGTTCATCTGTAGACGCACGGCCCGGGTCTGTCCGCCCTCGATGCTGACGGCGCCGACGCCCGGGATCTGCGACAGTTTCGGCACCAGGATGGTCGCGGCGTGATCATTGGCCTCGTGCAGCGGCATCGTCTTCGAGGTCAGCGCCAGGATCAACACCGGCGTATCGGCCGGATTGACCATGCGATAGGTCGGCGGGCTCGGCAGCAGCTCGACCGGAATCCACCCCGCAGCCGCATTGATCCGCGCCTGCACATCCTGCGCGGCCGCGTCGATCTTGCGGGAAAGATCGAATTGCAGCGTGATCTGGCTGTAGCCGTAGGAGCTGGTCGAGCTCATGTCCGTCAGCCCGGAGATCGTGCCGAAATAATGCTCCAGCGGCGCGGTGATCGAGGTTGCGACGACTGTCGCGGAGGCTCCGGGATAGCGCGTCACCACCTGGATGGTGGGAAAGTCGACATTCGGCAGCGGCGCAATGGGCAGCTCACGATAGCCGAGCATGCCCAGCAGCACGACCGCGACGATCATCAGCGTCGTTGCGATCGGCCGGAGGATGAAGGGCGCGGACATGGCGGACCTCAGTCAACGCGCGGCTCGGAGCGCGGCTGAGTGGTAGGCTGCGCTTTCGCGGTCGGCGTCTGGCCCTCGATCGTGATGCGGGCGCCATTCTCGAGCCGGTAATAGCCGTCAGTGACGACGCGCTCGCCCTTGGCGAGGCCCTTGTCGATCATGGCGCGTCCGTCAAAAATCTGCCCGACCGTGACGGGACGAAAGGCAGCCGTATCGTCCGCCTTCGCGACCCAGACGAAATCTCCGCGCGGCCCGTGCCGCACGGCGATCGCCGGCGCGGTGATGGCGTTCTTGCGCGTGTCGACCGTGATCCGCCCATTGGCGAAATTGCCCGGCCAGAGTTTCAGCGCCTTGTTGGGAAACATCGCCTTCAGCTTGATCGTGCCGCTGGCCTGATCGACCTGATTGTCGACCAGCGTGATCGTGCCCTTGTCGAGCTCGGTCGTGTTGTCGGCGGTCAGCGCGACCACCGGCGCCTCGGTCTGGCCGAGGCTGAGCCGGGTCTGGCCGACCGCAACCGCCGCGAGCGTGTAGATCACCGAGATCGGCTGCAATTGCGTGACGGTGACGATGGTCGCGGGCGACGACGCGCGGACATAATTGCCCTGATCGACCAGGCGGATGCCGAGCCGTCCGCTGATCGGCGCGCGGACATTGGTGAAGCCGAGCTGCGTGCGCGCATATTCGATCTGGGCGTCGTCGTTGCGGACCTGCGCCTTGTACTGCTCGACCAGCGCATGCTGCTGGTCCACGACCTGCCGCGAGATCGCGGCGGTCTTGATCAGGGCGTCGTAGCGCTCCATGTCGATCTGCGCGTTGTCGAGCAGCGCCTGGTCCTTCTGCCTGACCGCGATCTGCTGGTCGAGCTGGGCCTGGAAAGTGCGCGGGTCGATCACAGCGAGGACGTCGCCTTGTTTGACGTCCTGTCCCTCCTGGAAAAGGATCTGGACGATCTCGCCGTCGACCCGGCTCTGCACGTTGACGGTGTTGTAGGCCTGGATCGTGCCGATGCCGGTCAGGTAGATCGGCACGTCCTCCGCCTTGGCGGCGGCGACTTTTACGGCGACGGGCGGCCGTGGCGGAGGCGCGGCGGCGACACCTCGCTCGGCTTCCGCCGCCTGCATGAAGGGCAGCGCGAACGGAAGCTTGAGGTCCTTGATTTCATTCCTGAAATAGTAGGCCGCGGAGCCCGCAGGCAGCACCACCAGCGCGCCGATGAGGAGTTTTGCTGCGCGTTTCACGTTCAAACCCATCACCTGTGCCGGCCGCCGATGCCGAGCCTGACGTCCCGGAGCGGAACCTCCTTAGCACGAAGCAACCTGACGTTGACACAGGCAGGGCGCGATATGCTACGGTTCGTAACATTAGCACGCGTAGCACATCGAGATCAACGGCGCTGCCGTCGATGAATGTCCGATTTGCCGATGGATTTCGCCTGATAGCCCTACACGACCTCGACGGTCGCCGCGTCGAACTGGGTGCCGGCGCTGCGATGGCTGGCGAACATTTCGGCCGGCAGCTCCGTGACTTCGTTTTGCGCGGTGCCATCGAGCATCGCGCGGACGCGCTTGGATGAGGCCTTCAGCACATCAGGATCGAGCTTGCCGGAATCGACGCCGTCGATGATCGACCGGGCAAGGAAGCGGGCGCGCTCGGTGTCGGTCAGATGCGAGCAGATCATCAGCATGTCGTTGCCGGCAGCCATGAAGCGCGCGCCGGCGTCCGGCGCATCGAGCCGGCCGGCCATGGCGCGCATGCCGACGTCGTCGGACACGATGACGCCGTCGAACTTCATCGCCTCGCGGAGCAGCCCTTGCGTGATCGTGCGCGACAGCGTCACCGGATCGTTCGGATCGAGCTTCCGGTACAGGATGTGCGACGTCATCATCATCCCGATGCCGCCGGCGATCGCGGCGGCAAACGGCTTCAGCTCGCGCGCCTTGATCTGCTCGAGGTCGAGATCGAGCACCGGCAGTTCGTGGTGCGAATCCACCTGCGTATCGCCATGTCCCGGGAAATGCTTGCCGCAGGCCCGCACGCCGCGGCGCTCCATCGCCCTTGTGAACGGCAGCGTCGCCTTGATCACGTCGTCGGCGGTACGGCCGAAGGCGCGCTCGCCGATCACAGGGTTGGCGGGGTTAGAGTGAATGTCGAGATCAGGCGCGAAGTTGAGATTGCAGCCGAGCGAGGCGAGCTCGACGCCCATGGCGTCGCCGACCTGCTCCGAGGTTCCGGCCCAGCGCGCCGCATAGGAAAAGCGCGTGATCGGCGCCGGCGTCCGGCACACGCGCCCGCCTTCGTGATCGATCGCGATGAATTGTTTCTCGCGCTGCGAGGCATCGCGGATCGCCGCGATCAGGTCGCGGTGAACAGACAGCCAGTCGCGATAGGGCAGGTCGTGGCGGAAATTGCTCTTGTAGAGGATGACGCCGGCGGGCCGGAGATCCCGCAGCAGCGCGCGGTCGCGGTCATCGAGGACGCTGGTCGGCTTCAGGCCAATGAAGAAATGGTCACCGACCGTTGCAAGGAGGGAATCGCTCATTCGCCGGGGTCGCCATAGGTGGTTGGGTTGATTGCGATGGAGCTGGACGCAACGCGAACTCTTGAGCTCCGGTGCGGGCCTTCGTGCGGCCCGCTTCGCCACGACAGTATTTCAAATTCCTTAACGAAATCAATCGCCAAATCGGCAACTATGGTCGCGGCTCACCTGCCGACCGTGACCCAAGCCTGCGCCTTCTTGCGCCATTCCGCATCGAAGCGAGCCGGAATGTCCTTCGCCGCATCCCGCGCGAGAAGCTGATCGATGGCGGATGTGCTAATCCCTCGAATATCAGGAATCTCGGCATAGCCGAGATTGGCGAGCCGTTTGGCGAAGGGCGGATGAGTCGAGTCGGGCTCGTGCTCGCGCGTCAGGCCGGCCGTAGCGGCGGCAGCGATCGGCTCCGGCGCCCAGATGTCCGCGAGCTGCTTGAAGATGCGCTCAAAGGGTGGAGGTGGCGCGTTGATCGCCCCCAGCATCTCCGTTTCCAGAGGTTTGTAGACGAGATCGGCGAGGCGTGTTCCGCACGCTTCCATTAGCACCAGGGCACGCGCCGCTTCCGTGCGTCCAACCCGCTCGGTCGAGCTGAGATCGGCATGAAGCTCGTTTTCTCGCGACAGCGCGCGATATTCCCGTTCGAGCCATTCGAGAAGGGAATGGAGCAGCACGCGCAGAATGCGGCCGGTGATGGTCCACTCCGGATTGGCATAGAGAAAGACGTTCTCGGAGGCCGCGATGAAGTCTGCGAGGTTGATGCACCCCGAGGTGTGTCGAAGCTCGGCATGCGCGACCTCATGGGCAATGACAGCTCGAACCGCGGGCTCGTCGAGGACGATCAGCATCGGCAAGCCGACCGTCATGGTGACGTGCTGCCCGAACAGTCCGGCGTAGCGGCTCACTTCGCCGATCGAGGCATTGAAATCGGTGTTGATCAGCAATGTGCGCCGTGACCGCGCGAAGTTTCGATCCAGCTCCGTCCACATCGCCCAAAGACCCGGAGCGGTCTCTACGTTGGCCTCAAATTCGCGATGTTTCCGCGAGGGCAGCAGAAGGAGGCCGATCGCGAGGGCCGACGCGCCCAGAACTATCGAGAACACGATGGGTGCCGTGACCAGCGCGGTGATCGTGTAGCGATCCATGGCCATCAGCCAGACGGCCAGGATCACGCAGGCCAGTGCTACGACCGGAAGCACCGCATAGCGGCCAAGGCGCAGGATGATGTTCAGGACGAAACGGCTTGTCCGCGCCTTGATCGTGGAGCGATCCAGCTCACGCGCCACAAGCGACGCTGTTTTGATGCAGGTTGGCGACGTCAGCGCGGCCCTGGCCTTCCGTCACCTGGATCAGCGTGACCGCGCCGGGCGTTATGATTCCCATCTGCGGCTGGGCGGAAAGATAGGTGGTGCTGCCGGCGCGCAGATCGACGCTCACCTTCTCGCTTCCCTGCCCGAACAAATTGGTGCTCAGCGGCAGATTGTTGACGGCGACCTCATGGCGGCCCGGAGGCAGATCGCAGGACAGGAACCCCGCGGCCTGGCTGCCGCCAATCACGCGTCCGTCGACGGCGTAGTTGGGCATCACCGCAAATCCCAGCGACGACGAGCGGTAGATGACGAGCCGTGAGCCGCTCGGCTTGACGTTATCAGTCAGGGCGACGTTGCCCGCTGGACCCGATGCACACCCGGAAAGAAACGCTGCGACGACAAGAATTCCCAGAACCCCACCACGCATTCCAGCCCCTGATCTTCCAATATCCCCGCGTCATCATTGTCGGGGTGGTGACCGAAGTCAACCACGACCCCCGGTCGAATGACGGAAGGTCGTGGCGATCTCACGCGAGGATGAGCGCAGCGCTCACGCTGCAGCGAGCTGCGGCTGCACCGGCCGCCGGCCGATCATCAGCGACAGTACGGCCGCCACGATCCCGGTTGCACCCGCGATCATGAAGGCCTGCATGTAATCGCCCTGTGACGACCGCATGAAGCCGGCGAAGAACGCGGCGCAGGCGGCGCCGAGCTGATGGCCGGCAACGACCCAACCGAAGATCAGCGGCGCGTTCTTGTCGCCGAAGGCCTCGTTGGCGATGCGCACGGTCGGCGGCACGGTCGCGATCCAGTCGAGGCCATAGAACACGGCGAACACCGACAGGCTGACCAAGGAGAAATCCGAGTAGGGCAAATAGATCAGCGACAGCCCGCGCAGGCCGTAATAGAGAAACAGCAGCTTGCGCGGATCGAAACGGTCGGTGAGCCAGCCCGACAGTGTGGTGCCGAACAGGTCGAAGAAGCCCATCAGCGCCAGCAGGCTCGCGGCCTGCACTTCGAAAATGCCGTGATCACCGCAGAACGCGATCAGGTGGGTGCCGACGAGGCCGTTGGTGGTGAAGCCGCAGATGAAGAAGGTCGCGAACAGGAACCAGAAGGTCGGCGTCTGTGCCGCGCGGACGAGGTTGCCGATCGCCGCCACGAACGGATTTCCCAGCGCGGGCGCTGCCGGCTGATCGTCATGCGGGCTGCCATAGGAGCGCAGACCGATCGCGGCGGGCCGCTCCGGCACCAGGAAATACACCAGCGGGATCAGCGCCGCGCAGCATGCGGCGACCGTCAGCACCACCGGCTTCCAGCCGCCATATTCGACCAGCGAGGCAAGACCCGGCATGAAAATGAGAGTGCCGGTGGCGGTGCTCGCCGTCAGCAGCCCCATGACCAGGCCGCGATTGGTGGTGAACCAGCGATTGACGATGGTGGCGCCGAGCACGTTGGCGACCGCGCCCGAGCCGATGCCCGAGAGCAGTCCCCAGCTCATGAACAATTGCCACGGCGCGGTCATGAAATAGCTCATGGCCGTCGAGACCGACATCAGCATGAGCGCGCCGAGCACGGTGCGGCGGATGCCGAAGCGCTGCATCACGGCCGCGGCGAAGGGACCGGCGAGGCCGTAAAGGAAAATACCGACGGCAGCCGAGGACGAGATCACGCTGACGTCCCAGCCGAAGGCTTTCTGCAGCGGCAGCATCAGCACGCCCGGCGTCGCGCGCAGGCCGGCGGAGGAGAGCAGCGCCATGAAGATCACGGCGACGACGACGAAGGCGTATCTCTGGCCGAACGGCCGCCGGGAGACAGGGGAGGATTGAATGGAGGAAGGGGGCATGTTACTTACCGGTACGTATGGGGTGCAGTATTAGTACGTACCGGTCAGTAACATTGTCAAGCCCGTTCGAGAGGCAACCGAGCCAGATGCCGAAGAAAGCCGAAAAACCCGCCGAGGCCCCACTCCGCGCTGCGGACCGCATTCGCGCCTCCGCCAGCGAATTGTTTTATCGCGAGGGCATCCGCGCCGTCGGCGTCGACGAGGTGGTGGATCGCGCCGGCGTGACAAAACCGAGCCTCTATCGCAGCTTCGCCTCCAAGGACGATCTCGCCGCCGCCTATTTGCGCGACTACGATCTGACCTTCTGGGAAAATTTCGAACGCCCCGGCGGCAAGACCTACAGCAATGCGCGCGATCACGTGCTTGCCTATATCGGCCAGCTCGCGCCGCGCGCCGTCGCCAAGGGCTATCGCGGCTGCGGCCTCAGCAACGCCGCGGTGGAATATCCCGCGCGCGACAATCCCGCGCGCCAGGTCGCCGAAGCCCACAAGAAGGTCTTCCGCAAACGCCTGCGCGAGCTCGCCGCCCAAATGGGCGCGCGCCAGCCGAACGTGCTCGGCGATGCGCTCTTGCTCCTGATTGAAGGTATCTACGTCACCGGCCAGCAATCCGAAGACGGCCCCGCGCAGTCGGCGCTCGCAGCCGCGAAGCTATTGATCGATGCGAGCGTGAAGGCGGGCTGAGGGGGCACTGCGGCCCCCGTGGCGTTTCTGCTGGCGCAAGACCTCGTCCTAATTGTCATCGCCCTGTCATTCGCGCTCTATTGATTGCGGCTCCTTTCGCCGCGTATCCCTAGAGGCTGACATGAATCCGATTGACACGATTTCGTCCGACCGCCGGTCGATCCTGAAGGGCCTTGCGGCCGCAGCCGTCACGTCCTTGGCGGCGCCGGCCATGGCCGCGGAGAGCCTGCCGGCGCCGCCGACCGGAACGGCCGCTGCAATCGCCACCGACAAGGCCTATTGGTCCGCCGTGAAGGGCCTCTATGCCGTCACGCCCGACATCGTCAATTTCGAGAACGGCTATTGGGGCATCATGCCCGAGCCGGTCAGGCGCGAGTTCATCCGTCAGTCCGACATGGTCAATTTCCAGAACACCTATTACGCGCGGCAGCGCGTCGGCGCGGATTTCGAGGCCGTGCGCGCGAAAGTCGCGGAGGCGGTGGGGGCTGCGCCCGACGAAATTGCGCTCACCCGCGGCGCGACGGAGGCGCTGCAGCTCCTCATCGGCGGCTACAACAGGCTGAAGCCCGGTGACAGCGTGCTCTATGCCGACCTCGACTATGATTCGATGCAATATGCGATGAATTCGCTGAAGGCGCGCCGCGGCGTCGACGTGGTCAAGTTCGACATCCCGGAGCCTGCCACCCGCCAGGCGGTGCTCGACGCCTATGCCCGTGCCATCGAGGCGAACCCGAAGGCGAGGCTTCTGCTGCTGACCCTGGCTGTGTGAAAAGCCACGAGTCGGCTACGATTCCTCCGTTTCCTGATGGAGGACACGGATGGGACGCTTCGTTGAAGGCGCGGACA
>NZ_JARXWB010000035.1 GCF_029892425.1 Bradyrhizobium sp. BR13661
GGCGGCTCCTTCGTTTGAGGTCAGCGACGACCTCATCTTGCCACGCAGTGTGGCGGAAGGGGGCCGTCCACCCCAACACGAGAGCCCGGTGCGGCGAAAGCCGCTCGCGCACAAACGACAAAAACAGAATTGGATTCCCCTCGCATACTTTGTGCATCGCGACAGATCTCACTCTACCTCGTTTACCCAGCGTCACTGCTTGCTGTCGGATCCAGACATATGTCTGCCATCCCGACAATTGGAGTTCCTAACCAGCTTCCTGAGCGACTTGAACGACGATAGATTGTTGGAATGAGGATGCATGAGTAAAGGGTTCAGATGCCTCTTAATCAGCGGGTCCCAGATACGAGCCTGGGTGTGCCCCCAAGCTTTCAATCGCTTAGTAGCTCTCGCGACAGCCATTCCGACAATCGGTCAGCGGCTATTCTGACAAACCAGCTGACGTCCGAATCCATGATAATCCATCGGCGGAGGCGCTTCACCTCGGCCGAGGCCGCGCACCGACTCACTTGTGTCACGATTAATCCAGGTAAGCGGCCACAGCATCAGCGCGCATAACCGCAGGTCAGGCGCCGGTTGGCGGGTAGCGGGCCGGAAGAGGCGATCGTGGCGAGATCGCACTCCTTCCGCACGGCTCAAGCATCAAGCAGAATGCAGTTAGCCAATTCCGCTCAACGCTGCGTCACGAGCGTCTCCGTGCACCTTCATATCGCGTGAATTCGACGTGTAGGTGAGCAGATGCAACCGAGCCCAAAAGAAGGCCAACGGTCCTATCCGGCATTCGGCTAGCTTACAGCATGACTCCCTTGTCCGAAGCGGAGGGGACTTTGCCGCCAGCCTTGCCGCCATGTGCTCATTTTCAGACGCGGAACTTGGGCAAAAACCGATGCTGTCAGGTCGCTTTTGTCTCGCGAGACCATTGCCGAACCTGCAACCAGACCGTTATGTGCGGCCGGCTCTAAGGCTGGTTCGTTGATATTGCGCCACTTTTACTCGCATTGATCGCGTTCTTGACGACCCGCTTTGACCATTCCGGAGCGAAACTGGTGCGGTTGAGGAATCGTGTCCCGTTGCGCGGTGAAGCTGGCGGCGGTTCATCGCGTTCACCGGCATGGGCCGGGCTGATCAGCTCGCGATAGCCGGAAGGCCTATCGGTTGGATCATCGCTCAACGGCGGGGTGGTTTCCAGCCTCAGGCAGGGGCATGCTGGACGGCCCATTAATCGCTTTGCTCGAGCAGGATCGCGCCGATGAGACGGACAGTGGCGTCATCATTGGAAGGAAATGCCTACGACCTCGGTCCGCCGCTTGATCTCGCGGTTAAGGCGCTCGATGAGGTTGGTCGAGTGCAGCTTAGTCCGGTGCAGCGAACGTCATATTGGCCGGCACATCGGCCTTGCCCTGGGGTAGAATGTTAGCGACCGCTGTCCTGCCATCGCGCGAAGGTAGAGCCCATTTATTGTATTGTTCGCCTTCGGCTCGACCTCGATCGACCAAGGAGCTCAGGCCGCCAGTCAGCTTATTTTCGCGCAGCGCCGCACGACACCACTTCGCGCTCGCGACGAAGCGACACTGAACATTCCCGCCATACCGTCACAACTCGCGAAACGGGGTGCAATCATGCTAACGGTCATCAACGCGATTCACGAGCAATTCGGTAAAGCTGCTCTCCTCGGCACTTGCAGCAGAGGGTACCGATGACTGAGATTGCCGTTGCTACACGTTTGCGTAACGCAGCATCTCAATATTTCTCGCTCACGCTTTCCATGCGCTGAACCGCATGTTCCAAGCCCGTCCGGACCACTAGAGCCCCGTCGGCGAGCGGCATGCTTCGGCGACCCGCCGCTGGGCCAATGAAGAAACGAGCCTAACCCAATACTAAGGCCTCATTTGGAACTCATTTTACGGCAAATTAGCGGTGTTGCCAATGTGGGGACTGGCAAATGCCGAGAGCCATCGCGTTTGGAGTGCTTGGGTTAGTTGCAATCTGTGCAATTGTTATTGGCGGTCGCAGATCGGATCCATCCCAACAATCGGATGCGCTCCTTGAGTTCGTTGCGCCGTCGCCGGCTGTCATTACGAACAAATCTGATAGGCTGCAAGCTCTGGTCGAGAGAGGCGCGGAGCTACCCGGACAAATAATGGAGGTTAGCTTCTTAGCTGTACAACAAGATCCTCAGCCCGATCTTCCGATAGGCCGTGCTAAGCAGCCGCCTGATTTTGTCCCTCGTCACTGGCGTGATCCGTACGCTTTGAAGCCGGAAGCGCAAAAGCGTGCAAGCATCGCGAAAAAACTTGTCAAGCGGTCAGCCGAGAAAGTTCGAGCGAGCACGGCAAAGGAATGCCCAACCGATGGGTTTGCTCCGCTCCTGAGAAAGCTTAGATTAGCAACTGATTGCGATAGCTAGACCAACAACAATTCGACCACGGCATCATCTCTCAAGGCCACTAGCGCTCCGCACAGATGGCAGCTTTCTGCTCGTCGACATCGTACCTTTATGCTCGAATATTGTCGGTCATTGGCGCCGCCACTGGCGCGCCCTTGATAGGCGCCAGCCAAGGAATGCGCACGGCTGAGCCACTCGGCACGGCTGAGCGCATGGCCCGCCGCGTCCTCTCGTCGGGGTTCTTACCAGTTATTTCCATCACCATGCTGGGATGGCTCTATGCCATCCAGCAATACGCGACGTTGAATTGGCTAGCTGGCTAAAAAACGCCCGCCCACCACTCGCCGCCCTTGATGGCCGCACAGATGATCATTCCCCATAGTGCAATGTTGATCTGCAAAGCCGCTGCCATTGGTCCCGCCCTCAACAGTTAGCTTCCAGTTGCATTCTCTAGCGACACAATCTGGCATCGGGAACACTTCTTGATTCTCTGGATTCACGCCAGCTTAAATTCGCGCCAGTTGTTGTGCGATGCAATCGAGGTTTTACGGGGGTACCGTTTGCGAAAGCGTAGGCTCACAGCTTCGATCACCGAGAACACTGTCGAGGACAAAGGAAATCAGACGCAATGCGTTTTTAAGCACGCCCGAAAACGCATTTTGCCTAGTTTTCGCCATCCGGTTGTCAATCAAACGGCGCGAGATGCAACACATTCTGGGCGGTGGTCGCAAGGCACGATGACAAGCTGTGATTGGAATGCAAATATGGAAACTGATGGCGTTGAAATCCACAGCCGCTCGGCCTTCGGGCGAGTATACGCAGGCGGCTACCTAATGATGGCCATCATCGCTACGATCGGCTGGCTGTCAGGACTTGCTTGGGCCGCGATGGCGCTTTTGTACTGGATGTGCGGCTGAAGGGCTTCGGCCCACTACAGCGCGGAGCAGATAATGGCTTCCCAAGTGGGCAACTCATCGTAAGTCAACCGCAAGACGAAACCCACTCATTCGAGTGGCATTGCGCTCGTAACTAGTCGTTAAACGCTGTACGAGCACGCTAACCATCGAGGAATCAACAGGCTCGAATATCTGGGATAGAGTTGGCACGTGGCGGCTTTGTATGAACTGAGCCGCAACTCTGCTCGAGCGATGGAGCTAGCAGCTCGCGTCGTCCAGCAATTCTCGAACACGCGCCCAAAATCCGAAGAAGATTAGTCTCCACTAGTAGCCGACTACGCCGCTGCAAGTCTGCTGATTAAGTGCCTTGCCGGAGCCAGGGATACTATCAAGCACGCTGATGCGAGAGCTGTGAGCCCTACCGCAGCTGCCTCGAAGCGGCAGCAGCTCATACAAATTCGCGACCACGCCGGGATCGATCATGCAATCACTTCAAGGTTAGCTAACCGCGCCGTCATTCACTACAGTGGACAAATGATAACGCCTCAAGGAACACCGCGACCATTTCCTGCTGTAGCAGAGGCAGAAGTGGCCCGGCGCATCCAGGCCCAACTCGAAGCGCACAACGTCGAGTATGGCCACGGATCTTTGGTGTGGAGCCGACATCCTGATTGTCGAAGCGTTGCTAGGGAGACAGGCGGAGCTCGAAGTCGTTCTGCCATTCGAGACCGACAGCTTTCTAAAAAGAGTCGGTCACCAACGGAGGCGAAGAATGGCTACGGCGGTTTGATTGTTGGCTTAAGCGGTGCGCGTCGTTCATGCTACAAACAGTCAATATACCGGCGATCCCAAAGTTTTTGCCTACGCTTCGAAACTTGCCAAGGGCACGGCGATGCTGCGGGCACGACATCTCTCATCCGAAGTCTTCCAACTGGCGGTTGGGACGGGCAGAAAACTAACGAAATCGCAGGCAAGTTCGCCAATATTCAAAACTGAAAGGACAACGGAGAGAAAACAACAACGATTAGCAGCGAGGCAACCTTCCAGCGCGGCGCAAGAAGCCCGCGGATCGGCCGTCCACGTCACAGCACGCGCCATCGCGCAAGGTTAGGGCCATTTGGTTTGGCGATTTTCCGAGCGTCGGAGCGCTGGGCTAACCTTTAATAGCCATGTGAAGACGGCCATCAGCCCTCGATCCGTCGAAAGCATCACAAAAAATACCTGGGTGATGGGATTTTCCTGGTTTTTTGCTGATCTCGTTTCTGCGGCGCGCTGCGCCATGGACATTCAGTCGGAAGCGTCAAAGCTCGATATGGCGTCGCCGGAGCTCCCCGAGCCGAGAATCTTGGATTGCGGCTCGGTTTAGACGCCGGTGCCATATTTGAAATCCGAGATCCGATCCTAGGTGCTGTGACTTTCACCGGTGCCCATATCAGTTGGACGGAGAGGATTGAACCCAGCACCCCGCCAGGTGAAGTCTATGTCACCGAAGCTTTCGCTAAATTGTTTATCTTGCGCGACCATGGCGATCTGCGTGCGATGACGCTCGAAATGGAGCGCGAATCACCGCGCCGGCCCGCGACCTTGTGCAACAGGCGTGGCCGCCATCATTGAGCGGATCGATCTAGCCCCACTCGTTGTCCGGCATCGAGCCCGGCGGCGGCTTCAACTGTTCGAGACCGGCTTCGATCAACGCCAGTTCCGCTTGAATCGCTCTAACCGCGTTCTCCGGGTTGATGCCAGACACGGCCTGCAGTTCGGCGAGCACTTTGCGGCGGTGAGCAAGCAGGCTCGTAAGGGCGGGTCTATCCCTCACCTTCACGTAGCCAGCGACGATTAATTCTAGCGCCTTCGACACTGTCGCCTCGTTAAGCCTATTCAGGCGTTGGGTAGGCGGCTCGTGCAACCGCTTTCAAACGCGGCCGTGTAAATACCGCCAGTCCTGCTTCGGTAATGCGATATTCGATGCCCGCAACTGAAGACCGACTTTCCATCCATCCGTTTGCGAGAAGAGACTGTTTCGATTTCGGCCTGTCGTCCAACTTGGAGCTTTTGACCCATTCAAGATGACGCAATCGATCAAGAAATTGTCGGTGGTGTTGGTCGAAGGTTGATCGACGTTTTACCTGCTCTCGAAGGCTACGCAAAATCTCTTCGAGGGAATGTTCTGTTTCCACGGCACCAAATATTGCAATGCAGTGTTGATGAAGTGTTATCCGCCGGGAAAATGCAGCAACGCCTTCTAAACGGTCCGGATTTACCTTTATGGCATGGGCCACGATGACATACCCGACGGGGTTTGGGAGCACGCTGCGGCGAAGCTATGTCCGTCTAGCGGCTTGGATGGTGCGGTCTAACCGCCCATCTGAGCCTAGTCGGCCGCCGGACCCCGAGAACACTCGACGGCCGGCGCCAGGAAAGGTCATGGTCTTCCAGCGGCCGTGGGGAACCTTAGCGTGAAGTCTGCTCCCGCGCGGCGGCCCATCCTCGCAAGGGCGCCATATCGGTCCTGGTCCAGGTCTCGTCGATGAAGACCGACCGTTCATCTTCGGTGCGATCTTGATACTTTGTCTACTGGGCTCGCCGCTGCGCGACCTCGGGTCGATCGCGTTCGCCAGCCGCCACGCTTTTTTTTTGAAGCTGAGCTTCTCGCGGCATGCAAGAAGTCCCACACCGAGTAGTAGTCGACCTTCAGGCCGCGACCGGCAGGTTCGGCAACGAGACCGCGTATCGTGAAATTACAATTTTTGAATCGTTACGGCAGCCACCGCATGCTCGCCCGAGATCGGATTTGGCTTGTAGCCACCGATCTGGCTGGGCTCAACGCTGCCACTCATCGACCCGCTTCATCCGGCCAATCGCCGTGCTGATTGCCACCCCAAAATGCTTGGCGGCCTGATTGCGCGACATCCTACCCTCAATAGCAGCTACGACAAGCTTGCGGAGATCCAGAGAATAAGGCTTGCCCATCCATGCTGGCCTCCCATCCATCCAGCCAGCATGGCGAATCAGAAATACATTGATTTGGGAATCCCGAACCAATTCAGACTAACCACCCCCCGGCATTAAATTTAGCGGGTCGGAATCTCCAATGCTCGGCACGATCTGAGCGACGCGAGGTTCCGACCATAACGTGAGTTAAGGGACGCCATTTTCTTAGCCTCTTGCCAACCGACTGGGCAATCTAGACATCGGCGATCCTCAGTAATCGACAGACGGCCAAGGGAAAGCAGTCCGCCGAATTAGTGCGTAGCTTGCGGCCAATACTTCGGCCAAGCCAGGGAAGCCCTCGCGAACCATCGAGCGCGACACTACCCAAGGTCGTACGTTTGGGCGCGATCCAGACCGCGTCGTTGGGATGTCGTCGGACAAGAGCGCCGATCTGGACGCGCTGGCGACGATGCCGGCGGAAGACCGCGCGCCGCTGATCGCGAGAGCCGCCACTGGCGAAAACGTCAGCGCCTTTGCGCGCAGTTGAGACGATGAGCCGAAGCCCGGCTCTCAAAACTACCTTCAAGGCGTTCCGGTCGGCGTGGCTGCGTCCCGCGGCGGACAACGCATCTATTGACATCAACACCGCGTCGCATCAATTTGAAGTGTTTTTTAGTAGATGTTTTCATGTCGGTATTTGCGTAATGAGCGTTAGAACCGTCTTGTCGGCAATATTGAAGCGCGAGCTGATCAGACGCGGCTTGCACGGTTTGTCCGACGCCGATTGCTCCGACATCGTTGGTCAGCTTCTTGAGCAACTCATGGATTTCGAGCTTAAGCTTGCTGCCCAAGAACTGACTGATCAATTACCGAAGAAATAGGTCATCTGTGGCTTCGACTATGTCGACGGTGCCCCCGTCTTTTGGCGGCCGGCTTCGGCGCAGCTGTAGGCATCTTGCGGGTCCGGCCCTCGTTGCCGGTACGCATCTCAACTGGTCTGCGTGGGCCAGTTAATTTTTTAAGGGCGCGCGCCTCGGTCGCATCGCCGAAACAACGAACGACTTCGAAGATGTACATGGCCGCGCCGCAATAAGCCCGCCAAAGCTTCTTGCGCATAGGCAAGGAGAACGGCGCGAACCGTTGCTTGCCTATTTCGGCCTGGTTTCGACACCCTCGAACATCACTTCATCGAACAGCTGATTTGCCAAGTCCCCGGGCGCTCGGCGCGCGCTTTGCTGCCTGGGCTGAAAGAAAATGGGCCGCCTGTCGGCGGCCTATCATTGGTCATCGTATGATCATTAGGCGAGGACCGCTTCCCGCTCCGTTCGTGGCAACAAAGTTCGATAAACTCGCCCGGCGCAAGTGGCTGCAGATCGAACTGAATGCCGGAGAGCTGCGAGGGGGCGCCCTCCTTCAGAACGATGCAGATGCGGTTCGTCTGACGAACGCGCCGCGAAGCAGACACATCGCCGGGACTAACACCAGTTCGAACCTTATGCAGCCTGCGAGGCTGAACCGGCCGACCGCAACTGATATTCGAGCGTAGCGATCGTATCCAGCAGGTTGCCACGGCGTCCGCGCAGGGTTCGTGCCAACATCGAATAGCGTTGATCGTAAATGTCGGAAACTCCCGTCCGCACCTCCTCTTCCTCGATGTCGGCGGACATTAATTCGGCACGTCGTTTCAATTCAACGACGAGTGCTTCCAGCTTCACTGGTCTCCGAATATTAATTTGAGACAGGTACTGCATGAAACTGCTCCAGAGTGAGACGGTTGCGACCTCTATGGCTGATGTGTCGCAAGCCGCTTGCCAAGGGTCGCAACCTCGGCTGTTGCCTGCCTTTAACGTTAAACGCTCAGGTTAACGTCTGAACGCCTTTGCACATGGCCGACTGCCGATCTACTTGTGATCGCATGCACAACGATTGCACGGAACAAACGAACAGCAAACGACGAGCGCACGTACGTGTGCGTCAGGCGTTTGCTACTTTCATTCTGTGCGCCTTCGCCATCGTGATGCTAGGATGGCTGGCTGCACTCTACTGGTTGGCCCGTGCGGCGTTTCTCTGGCTGCTCCCGTGAGGCTCGGGGCAGCGGCGGGGGCCTATCCGCATTGAGGCGGCAACCTCCACCCGAAGAAGTCATTGCTTATGCCGCCGCAGCTCATTTTGCGATAAGCATTGACGAATGTAGAAAGCTAGTCGCGCTGCTGTTCTTACGCGAAGGTGCGCTTCACTGCCCGACGCAGATGTTTGGAAAAAATTCTGATGTTCTCATTGCGCCTGAAGAGATTGCACGCCACTGCTTCGATCAGGTCGCGATGCCTAAGAAACACCGCCTCGTGGTCGATCACGACGATGGTCGCGCGACCCGCGAGGTCCACCAGAGCCGCGTTACTGATCTCACAAGATACGGACGCCCGGCCTCTCATCATGCTAAATCGGTAGAACATGCGTTGGCGGTCATAGCCAATTGCGTTTCCTCGGGTGAGAATAGGCTTCGCCTCAGACATGCCCCCTCCCGCAAAATTAAGCCAGATTTTTCAAGTACAATAGCGGTCGGCACGATCAGCAAGCCGACACGATTATGATTTTCCAACAAATGAGATCGGGACTGCAGCGACCTGATGGCGCCGTCTAACTCTTCCTCTGGCCACCTAAGGCCGATTGCTCAGCCGTATCTTGCTAGAGTCCGTCGCTTTGCTCCCACGCGACCCAAGGTGAGACCAAGAGCATAGGCTCGTGCTTTGACGGCCTGCGGTGTGCGATCAAGTTGAGTGGCTATGGCTTCAACCGCATTTCCGGCGCTCAGCCCGTTTCGCAAAAACTCGATTTCTTCATCCGACCAAATCCGTCGTAACCCAACCATCTAAACTCCCTCAATTTCACCGTACTCAAAAGCGATTTCTAAAAATCTGAGCGCCGATTTTTCAGCCTCTTGATAAAAACGTAATCCCCCGCCGATTGCAAGCCGGTGTTGGAGGAGGACACCGGGCGAGCTTAAGGAGGCGGCACGGGCGAAAGCCATCATCCCGACGCCCGTCTCAATCAGAGATGGTTGCATCAGCTCAATCGGGATTCTTTGTTGAGCGCAAGCCGATCACTTGGTCCAAGACTATTCGGTAACGGCAGCAATGAGCACACGCACCGGACGACATCGATGACGTGAGAGGGCTCACGCTCGGTTCTCTTGACATATACTTAGATGGAGTTTTCCCTCGAACAGGCTCGGTCTAAACTTTCCATATTTCCACTTCCGCAAATTTTTTAGTCACGTAACTTCTCTCGAGAGCGGACGCGGCAATGCAACGATTAGCGGTCTGGCGGCACTTCGCCTTTAGAGCTTAAGACAGAAGCTCGCTCGCAATCGCCCATAGTGCCGCAGATATGAGATATAGCCAACACAAAGATACTGCGGTCGCGATTATGGCCCAGACAACAGCAAACAGGCGGCTGCGACCTTCAACGGATCGCGGAAGCTCGAGTTGGCCACTCTGCCCGTCTTCACAAATATTTAGGTCATCTGAATCGACTATTGGCATGAAAGCAAAAGACTTCAACACATCAGGGAAATGCGGGCACATTAGAGGTATCACTTTTGACGGAATTTCGACGATGACCAACGTGGCTGCCTATTTTGGAACCTATTGTGCTTTAGGATTGAACGTTAATTTGTGAAGTTACGAGGGTGCTCTGGCAACGTACGCGTCGTCAGACACGGATATAGGTGTCGTGCCACGCAATTCTTGCCGGGATCGTGCAACACCGCGACCCAAATGTGAATCAGATCGCATGAAATGGCATGATTATTGCTGATCGAAGGGAGTTTGAGATGCTTATTTGAGTGTGTAGCGTGATGAAACATACTGGCGTGCGCAACGGTGCCTTCGACGCCGACAAATTCGGCTTAAAGAATCTCAAGCAGGTTCACTGGAACCTGGGCGCACCGCAACTCTATCAGTACTCGCTCGCTGCCGGCGAGGCAGTGCTGTCCGCCGACGGCGCGCTCTGCGCCGACACCGGCGAGTTCACGGGTCGCAGCCCGAAGGACAAGTTCACGGTGCGTGACGCCACCACCGACAAGAAGATGTGGTGGGCCGGCAACCAGTCGATTACCGCGGAGCAGTTCGAGACGCTGTATCAGGATTTCCTCAGGCACGCCGAAGGCAAGAGCCTGTTCGCGCAGGACCTCTACGGCGGCGCCGATCCGTCCTACCGGATCAAGACGCGCGTCTTCACCGAGCTCGCCTGGCACTCGCTGTTCATCCGCACTCTCCTGATCCGCCCCGAGGCGGTCGAGCTGCCGCACTTCACGCCGGAGCTCACCATCATCGACATGCCGAGCTTCCGCGCTGATCCGAAGCGCCATGGCTGCAAGTCCGAGAACGTCGTTGCGATCGATTTCGCGCGCAAGATCGTGCTGATCGGTGGCTCCTACTATGCCGGCGAGATGAAGAAGTCGGTCTTCACCACGCTGAACTATTATCTGCCCGAGCGCGGCGTGATGCCGATGCACTGCTCGGCGAATGTTGGCGCCAATGGCGACACCGCCATTTTCTTCGGCTTGTCGGGCACCGGCAAGACCACGCTCTCGGCCGATCCGAACCGTACGCTGATCGGCGACGACGAGCATGGCTGGGGTCCGAACGGCGTCTTCAATTTCGAAGGCGGCTGCTACGCGAAGTGCATCAAGCTGTCGAAGGAAGCGGAGCCCGAGATCTACGCAGCCTCGACCCGCTTCGGTGCCGTGCTCGAGAACTGCGTACTCGACGAAGACACCCGCGTGGTCGATTTCGACGACGGCTCCAAGACCGAGAACACGCGTTCGGCCTATCCGCTCGACTTCATCCCGAACGCCTCGCGCACCGGACGCGCGCCGCAGCCGAAGAACGTGGTGATGCTCGCTGCCGACGCCTTCGGCGTGCTGCCGCCGATCGCAAAGCTCTCGCCGGCGCAGGCGATGTATCACTTCCTGTCCGGTTACACCGCCAAGGTCGCGGGCACCGAGCGCGGCTTGGGCTCTGAGCCGCAGCCGGAATTCTCGACCTGCTTCGGCTCGCCCTTCCTGCCGCTCGATCCCTCCGTCTACGGCAACATGCTGCGTGATCTCATCGCCCAGCACAATGTCGACTGCTGGCTGGTCAACACCGGCTGGACCGGCGGCAAGTACGGCACCGGCTCGCGCATGCCGATCAAGGTGACGCGCGCGCTGCTCACCGCCGCGCTCGACGGTTCGCTTCGCAACGTCGAATTCCGCACCGACAAATATTTCGGCTTCGCAGTCCCGACCGCGCTGCCCGGCGTGCCGAGCGAAATCCTCAATCCGGTCAACACCTGGAAAGACAAGGACGAGTTCGACAAGACCGCACGTAGCCTGGTCGGTATGTTCCAGAAGAACTTTGCCAAGTTCGAAGCCCAGGTGGATGCCGAGGTGCGCGCCGCTGCGCCGGACGTGAAGCTCGCGGCAAGGTAAGAAAGCTCATTGAAGACTCTGATCATAAGGCAGCGCAATGTGCTTTCATTTTGCTATTTCAAGGGGGCAGCGAATAACATTCGAAGGTGATCGCCGCGCGCTCCATCAGGCTGCATCCATACCGCCGATCAAACGGATGAGGCGCCTTGGCAGAGCACGACCAGGCGCTGTCCTACCCTAAACGATGCTGATATAAGCTCTTATGAAAACTGGCCGAGAAATACCCAGATCCGATAAATAACGCTGACTGGACGTAGGACAGCGATGACGGCAAGTTTGGCCCCAAGGCTGCGCGTGTCGCGAACCGACTGGCAAGCATAAACCTAACTCGCTTGCCGAAGAGCGCACAGGCGGTCGATGATGCCGCAGAAATTGACACTTCCCCCCAGCTGAAATACTACTACTGAGAAGATGAAATTGGCTGGAGTCGAGACAATGAACTCCAAGATCATATTATCCTTAGCGATCGCAGCGGCAGCTCTTAGCCTACCCCAGGGCAAGTCGCATGCGCGTGGATATCGAGCGGCCGTCACTGTTGCTGACATTCAAGGTTGCGTCGTAGTTCCAACGTATAACCCTTTCATTTATCCGACCGCGAATTGGCGGCCGTTCTTTCTGCGCCACTATTATCAGTACGGACCAGTGCCGATCTGCGCAGTAACATCGTCCATATCAGGACCTGTTATTGCGGCCAAATTTTAGAGTACCTCTTCAAGTTCTCCGTGCTGGACAAGCGAACACCGTATTGGGTCCGCTTTATCCCTACGACACATCTTTCGCCATCAATCGCAAAGTAAGTTGTCGTCCGTTAAGAGCGACCAAGTGACTGATGTGGAATCGTAATCTGGCAGGCCGGCTTTTTTGCGATTGCAGGGCTTTGATGCTTCAGGGATCGGAACCTTGCAATTTCATTTTCAGGATTCCGTCGGATAGCCAGTCATGATTCCGTGGTCGCGTCGGAGGGGGCGATGCCGCCGAAGAAGCAGAAGGCGACGGGATCGGGCGATCTGTTCCGGGCCAGGCTGGACCAGATCATCAATATGAAGCACGAACTGGCTCAATTCGCGGCAGGGTCGACTGGGACTGGATCGACGGGGAGATCGCGCCGCTCTGCAGCGAGAACGGTCGGTCGGGCATCGCGACCCGCTTCGTGATTGGGCTGCTGCTGCTCAAGCAGATTTACGGCCTGTCCGACGAGGGGTTGTGCGAGCGCTGGGTCCACGACCCATATTTCCAGTACTTCACGGGCGAAGAGTTCTTCCAGCATTCATTTCCGCACGAGCCCTCGGATTTGAGCCACTCGCGCAAGCGGCTCGGCGACAAGCTGGAGCTGCTGCTGGCCGAGAGCTTGCGGGTGGCGCACGAAGCCGGCGCGTAACGCAGCCAGGACCTCAAGCGTGTCACGGTCGGTGACCGTGCAGCCGAAGGCGATCACCTTCCCGACCGATGCCAAGCTGCCAAGCTGCTGCACGCGGCGATCAAGGGGCTCAACCGCATGGCGAGGAAGCACGGGGTCAAGCTGCGGCAGCCCTGTCTGCGCGTCGCCAAGACCGCGGCAATGATGGCGAGACGCGACGCCCATGCCAAGCAATTCAGGCGGCATCAGCGGCAGTTGCGCATCCTGCGCAGCCGGCTGGGCCGGATCATCCGCGACTTCGGAGGCAGTCCATTGGCGACGCATCGTCTACTTTGTCGAACGTTTCAGCTTGTCAGCTCCAAATTAAGGCCTCGAGCTGTGTGATCAGCAATGCACTACCTTCAACTGATAAGACGGAAATTCGACAAATCTCCCATCCAAAATAACGACTTTGGCGCGCGGAATAGCGACTGAAAATTTTACGGCACGTCTTTGGCGGCATCGACCAAGCTGTCGTAACTCAAAATCGAGCGGCCCCCATTTACTCTTTGATCTCTTTTTGACTCGCGCAGATTGCTGCCAAGGCTCTTTCGGATTTTGAAAGAATTTTCAACCTAGCTTCAACAATTCTATCAATGGGTGGGGCAAGCCCCCTCAAGTCTAACTCGACACCGAGATCGTTTAGAGCTCTCTGATTAAACAGGATAGATTCATCGGCCCAGCGATTCATCTGTTCCGCCCATCGTTTGTTGAGATCGTTTTCCGACAGTTGCTGATACCGTCGACCACGCACGAGATAAGAATTCCTATTCTCTAATCTACGATTTTTCAGCATCGCTTCAACAGTTTCTCTCATCGCATCGCTCATCGACTGATCCTCTTAACGCAATAATGTGCCTCTTCTCGAAAATGCCGAACGGCTATCACATTAGGGGAATAGTTCTTGAACCGACGAGGGAGCGCCCGAGCATAAAGCCTCCTTGCAGCTGCCTTCCTGTTGAGCCGGTGATATGCAACTATGCCGTCGGTGTTAATCGACAGGCAAGAACGAGACGGCGGATACCACGCTCGCCGAGCCGATTGGGCAACTTTAGCCCAAGATCCAGGATGGCATGATTGGGTCGTCGGCTACGCAACCTCTGACTGGCGGTCAATGCGCCCGAGACGCCGGCGCTGGCCCGATAACGCAATTATCGTGCAGCAAGCTATCGGGGGATTCCAGCACTTTCTATGAATGGTGAAGCGATTGCGGCTGACCCACGCAAGCACTTTTGTCCCAAGCGCCAACCGCTCCCAACTGCTTTGAACAGACGAAACAGGGCTGCAATTATCGCACGCGGCAAGTCAGTTAGGTCACCGAAAATGCCCGTAATTACTTCCAACACCACCAATGCATCGAGCAACAATCCCTAATATCCGCCATCGCGAGAAATCAGATTTGCTCAAAAGTTAAGAGAATGGCTCGGCGACGACGTGCTATGAGCCAAATCGCGATTGCGCCTATCAATTGGCCGCTAGACCCGCCCCATTGCCTCCGACTGCGGCCGGAGCTCGGTATTTGCATTCAACTCGATGCCTGTTAAATTGAAAATTGTTCGCGAGCACGATTTTGCGAGGTTGCAGTGCCATTTTTCAGTAAGAAGGCAGACCCGTCGCGGCGTACACTTGTTTCTCGAAGCGCCTTGGAGCGAGCAATCACCACGGCGATCAAAACCTTCGATGTCGGCTGCCAAGATTTTGTGGGCGTTGTTGTTGAACAAAGTTCGTCCAAATCCTCTGCAGAGCCAAATTGGCAAGTAAAGGGTCTTCGCTTTGGCAAATCAGATCGAGACATGGCAACTGCGGCCCTCGATAGCGTTTTGCCACTCATGCAGAAGGAATTTACGCTCGAAGTTTCGGATCAGGACAAGATAGGATGAGAGAGCTTTACAACCTTGGCGAGCTTGGAAAGATGGCACTTTTCTCGTCCGCGACTGGCTCTACTGAGTGCCTTAGGATGTGCCGCCTCCGACGCCAATCCAACCGGCATTTGGTCGATCCCTTCGACTTATACCTAACGGCTCGCGCTAGAGCGCATGCAAGTTGAACCTAGGCCAAAGCCTCGTCTGCTTGTCCAGGCAAGGTTCGGCAGACCCATCCAGCCCCTGAAGATCGAAGGTTTTGCAACATCGCTCGGCGCAAGTTCCGCTGCTGCACTCTTGTAAGTAACTCTCAGAGCTGGGGGTCAGCAGGCCTATCCTCGAGCAGCACGGTCGTCGATGACGATGGAACCCCCTTGCAGGCCCTTCAGTCTGCGATTGCCATCGACCCAGGCAAAGCTATCTTTTTGACCAGAAAGGAGCGTCTCTTCAGCAAATTCAGCTCGTTGCAGCAGACTTGATCGTTCGCTAAAATGTTCCAATGTTAGCCTCATAAACTCGAATGAAATCAGAATCCTCGAAGCTCAACAATAGTGAAAGCCAGGATAGCGACGCGAAGAACGCAGCTGTCGCGCGATCGTCCAATTCTTCTTATCAAGATGCAGCTAGCGATAACGAAGATCACGCAGAAGGAGCATCAAACAAGGTAACAGTGTTCACTCAAACCCCAGCGGAACGACTGAATCGAGAAGTTGATTTCGCGTTGATGTTGGCCGACTTGATTAGAGTTGTGAAGCGAGATCCAGAACAACTTAGACTTACAATCTATGATTTCGCGCGGGTCAAACTCGCCAATGAACTGACTTGGGCCACTCCATCCGAGCGTGAAAGCCTCTTGCACTCACTAGAGGTCGCTATTCATGGCGTAGAAAAGTTTTCCTTGCGTTCGGAGCAAGTAACAGCCTTGCCGGCAGCCAATGCTATATCCAGCCCAGAGGTTGCCGCGTACTTTGACCAGGAAGCCAGATTTCGCACAGATATCCCCGAGACAAAGCCCGCCCCAGTTCATTTGGTTGAACTCGAAGCAATTCCTCAAAGAAGGAAGATTTTCTCGCCTCGGGGAATTGCAGTAGCATCGATTTTGCTACTCTTCATTTTTGGTGGATTTTTAGCTGGATCGATGGTGCTAGGTTCGGTCTTTTTGATGCGCGATAAACTCGTACAAGCGGTTGCGCCGACATCTTCCGAAAAGGTCGTACAGCAAACCATTGAGTCCCAGCTTAAAGGAGTTCCGACGCCGCCCCCTCCTCCAGCATTTCCGATTCCAGGCGACTATGGTGTTTATGCTTTGAACAATGGCGCGCTGGAGGAGCTAGAAGTACTATCTGAACAAGTTCCCGACAAGCGCATTGCGATGTCAACACCGATCATGCAACCAAGCCGGATAATTCTCCCGGACGGCCGTGCGAAATTCATTGTCTACCGTCGTGACCTCGCGAACAACGCTCCTGAAAGGGTTGACGTTCGCGTGGTCGCACAAGTGACAAGAGCGCACATGTTTGACGCGAAAGGCAAACCTACAACAGCTCCGGTCTCCGGCGCCTGGAATATTCGGAACATAACTTTTGCATTTAGAGTACGTCCGCTCCCGGGGAATGCCGAAATGTTGCTAATCCAACCTGAAAGCGCCGACTTCTCCCTCAAACCAGGTCGATATGTTCTGGTCCTGAAAAGCCAAGGATACGACTTCACGATTGCCGGAAGGATTACAGACCCGGCTCAGTGTCTCGAGCGAACAGAAGCTGCTAACGGCGTGTTCTATTCGGAATGCGAAAAGACTTGAGGCTCGGTAACAGGCTTTGTCAACTGCCAGGCGCTGGAAGATGTCAACTGGGCGACCGTCTATAGCAGAAGATCGTCGGGCTAATCCTAAGAAAAGCAGTATGCAATCTCTGAAACCAGAGCATACTGACCGCGGTCATCGAGAGGCGATTCTCGAACTGGCTCGTTTGTCGGCTGAAAACAGTTCGCATCAAAGACAACTGTTCCTCTTGCCTCATCGCGGGTGCGGCCAATTGATAGCATTGGCGCAAACCGTCGAGTGCATGTCGATTGTCTTTGGGTTGGGCGCGGAAGTTGATGAATTGCGCGCTGACTGCGGGCGCGGGATGCAGCAGGTCGGAAACGGAAAAGCGTTAGGGTCGAAACGTATTGTAGGCAATCACCTGAAACAACTATTCGGCTTTGACCTTTATCAGCAGGCTACGCCCTTGGGTGACCTAGCTAGCTGTGGAGCCTCAAGAGGTTGTCCTCAGTCAGACCAAGGCAGCTTGTCGGTGTTTGTGAATTTATACCGCTATGAGCCCCGTTCCAGTTGTATCGCGATGCATCGGCAGCTCTTGGGCGCGGCGATCGGAGGTTGGATATGCTTGGGCACAAGCCCATTCCGTTCAGATGCGCCAGTGCGTAAAGCTTGCGCTCTGATCCGGACAATTGCCAGATACGCTGCCCGCATTGGCCGTCCAAAATCACTGGCATAAACCTTAGCGAACCGCTCGGTCCCCCCCAACGCCACCTCTGGATCGCCCATATCCGTAATCTGATCCAGCTGAGGGCGGAGATTGCCTACTTACCGTTTCGCTGCGCTGCTACCGTGCGTCTCATTTCCCCAAACACAGGCCAAGGCGGGTCAACAGAAATCAGCTATGCGAAGAAGCTCTTTCCAAAACCCGCGCCCGCCGACGCTGCTCGTGACGGCGCAAAGCTAGGCGCGAAAAATCATGAAACGACGGAATAGCGCAATTTTCGCGAAACTGACCAGCTATTCTATTCAAGGTTATATTTGCGCCGAAGGCGTTCAAGTACCTCTGTCAGAATGCTCATAACGGCACTTCTATCTGACTTCCCAAAGCGAATACCTCTTACATCCCAATTAGACGATAATTGTGCCGTCGGCGCCTCTCTTTCCACGATAACACCCACAAATTGCCGACACTCGGGCGACGAGCCTTGAACAGCGGAGGTTATTTCAGATTCCAAGGCTTCTCGCGAGATACCTTCTTTTTGGGAGATCGTTGTTATCAAGGCCTCATCCTTGCACTAGGGTTCCTTCATTCCAGCTTCAAAACGAATGGCCTAATGCACCGTACACGATTCCCAGTGTTCGCTCGGAAAAGTTTCATCCACCAAAGCAATCTTTGCTCGGAATTATTAACGATTCCTCTGACGCAACTTAAAGTCGACCAAGGAGTCCTCAGTGGTCAAAACGACTCATCGGCCATATTTTACCGGTGTTGCTTGACGCGGCAAATCAAAAGTAGGAAGCATACCCTTAGGCTTGCGACGCGAAGGAAAATGGTTTCTTAGGGTGCTACTGCATGCTCCAATTTTCCATTTTGCGTTCGTGTCTGATTCGTCGCCAGCGATGTTTCTATTCTCATGGATGGATATACGAATGAAACGAACAGCTATCGCTTGTATTGCAATTGGGCAATTGATCCTGCTTGAAACAACATTGTCCGCTCAAACCATCTCGAACAATCGCGACAAGGCCGGCAATTTGACAAATCGTGGCACGGCGGCCGCTTTTGCGGTTCAACCGACGACGAACAATGAGCAAGGGATACGGAACACCCCACCTGCCAGTCAGAATATCGTGCCGAGCGCAGGCGGCATGTCACGGATTCAAAATCAGCGAAAGTGATGAGTTCTCCTCACCTCTCATCTGAACGTCGTGCCAATCTGAAAGGGCTCTTCGAATTAGATGAAGTTATCGAACGGCGCGCCTGCGGTTTGATTTCTGAGGTTGCCATTCGTGAGAATTGAGATTGAACGGTGCTAAAGAGAGGAGTTTTAGCAAACAAGTGGATCAAGAACGAGTAGAGTTCTGAATCATTAGCTTCGGCGATCAACAGCATAATCCACGTTGAGTCCTGTTGATGTATGATCACTTGCAGCTTCTAAGCGATGGCGCTCCGCTCGCAACTTGACATTCTTGCTTGATAGTCTGATCAACAAGCGCTGTCATATGATCCACGCGGCAGTGCACGACTACGGCAAGCGTAGCGCCGAGGCCCTTCGGATTGTTTGTGCGGAGTCTTGGGAGCACGGTTAGAAGAGTCATCTTCTGGAAGGGTGCTCACAATGGACGCTCATTCTGACGACATAAGACGACCGCTGTCACCGCATATCGAAGTGTTCACTGGTGCGGGTCGCAAGCGGTGGCCCGATGATTTGAAGGCACAGATTGCCGCGGAAAGCCTCGACCGGGGGCGAATGATGACGGGCGCATCGAGATGGACACGAATGTTGTCGAGCGTGCGATGCGGCCGATCAAGCTCAACGCCAAAAACTCCCTTTTTGCCGGTTGCGACAACGGCGCCGAGAATTGGGCAGTCCTGGCTTCGTTAATCGAGACCTGTAAGCTCAATGGCGTCAATGCCGAGCGCCGGCTCGCTGACGTTCTCGCAAAGCCCGTCAATGGTTGGCCTGCGGCGCGACTGGACGAACTGCTTCCCTGGACGTCGACGTACGCGATACATGATCACGATCCGAGGCTGGCAGCATGAACCTGAACACCACCGCGGTCCGGATCAAAGTGACCCTCAAGGACGTTCAACCGGAGGTGATGCGTCGCCTTGTCGTACCCGTCACTCTGCGCCTTGATCGGCTGCATCTGGCGCTTCAGGAGGCATTTGGCTGGACGAACAGCCACCTCTTCGAGTTCTTCGCTGGTGAGGTCCGTTGGAGGATTCCTGATCCCCACAACGATTACGGCCACCAGCCCATGGACGCCCGCAAAGCGCGGCTTTGCGATGTCGTTCGAGAGACCGGCGCCAAGACGATCCACTATCTCTATGACTTCGGCGACAGCTGGGACCATGTGATCAAGCTCGAAAAATGGTTCGAAAACACCACGACCGAAGGGCTTCCCTTTCTGCTCGAGGCCGCCGGTCGTTGTCCTCCGGAAGACGTCGGCGGTGCGCCAGGCTATGCCGAATACCTCGCCGCCATCAGCGACCCCACCCATCCAGAGCACGAACACATGCGCCTCTGGGGCCCGGAGCGGTTCGATCCCAACGTCGTCAACCGGAAGGCGCTCGAAGCCGCCGTCAACGCGTTGTCCGACACATGGATACCGCGGCGACGCGCCACGCGAACAAAATAGGCGTCAAGCGCCATTCAAAAGGGGCGCAGAGCGACGCTTACCGACTAGGTATTCGCTGAGGCGATCTCGCAAGGTCGCTGGACCAACGGGATAATTCACGCATGCATTTTACGTGGCGGGCATGAACACAGCGGCCCTCGGTCTTTCTCCTACCCAGCCTGCCTAGTGAACCGCTCACCGGCTCAGAAAGCGTCTCTAGGCCAGCTTTGATCGCGGCGATGTCCCTGCTCGACTTGAGAGATCGGCAACCGGTAGTTGAAGCAGGTCCTGGCTTTCAGATCAACCTCCAAACGCCGGCGGTGCATTCTATGGTCTTCAAGCGAATGACGGTCTGACGGTCCTCGCGTCAAACTCTCGACAACCAACTCAATAGCAAAAGACATAAAGCTACTCCACAATCAAAGATATTGACTACAATCCCGAGGGGCTACCGACAATTACGACGACAGTGAATCGGCCACCGGTGCGCTTGAAGCTTGAAGCCGATCCTGCGGCCGGCGCAGCGACGTTCCGCACGATCGGCGTGGCGGCCAAGTTGCTGACAACCCGATCCTAGGCTGAGAACCGATTAGGCCGAAAGCGCCACCTCTATCATCCTGGCGGAATCTTTGGAGCTCGTTAGGGAGAATCTGTCAGAGTTAATATTGGGACGGGGCCGTCGGGGGACATACGCGGCCTTGTGCTTGGGGTAGAGAGCCCGCCAATTAGCCAGCCCCGGCGGCGCTCTCCCTCAGCCCCTCTAAGCGGCAAGGCAAGGGCCACCACCGACCATCGCGTTGTCGCGACGGGTAGATTGCTAGCTATAACCGTCGCCATGCTTGGATGGCCTATGCCATCGTTCGCGGCGGTATTTCGATGCTGAATTGACAGTCTAAAAGCCAGCCGCCGCCCACCACTCGCTCCACTTGATCGCCGCACAAATCATCATTCCCCACAGCGCAATGTTGATTTGTAAAGCCGCAGCCATTGGTCCTAGCCTAAAGAGCATCTCTTAGTTGTATTTTATCGCAACGCCAACTTCGACCTTGAACCTTACTGATTTACGGAACTCTAACACCGCTTAAGTTCGCGCTAGCAGTTGTGGGATGCAATCGGGGATTTTACGGGGTGCTCTCACTCTCCAGCCTTTGCAAACCGGTTGTCCACAACATTAGCTCATGCTCAAGAGTTGCAGTGCCCACAAACTCTCGCCAAGCTCGCACACCGTTCATTCAACCCAAAGACGCGGATTTATCAGCGCGCGTCTGCCCCCACGGATACACGCCTCTCCTTCGACCTCAGCTCGCAAATCAAACAGCTGATACGCGCTACATCGCAATGCTTGGATGGTTGTTGGGTAGATACCTGAGCCACGATCAAGTTTGCGTCATGGATTTACGTCTGACGCGAAGCGTTTGCGCAGCTAGATGATCGTGTCTACAGGACAAAGGTCTAGAGCGGATTCACAGCCTATTACACAAATGGTCGCGGACGACGAACGCGGCTGAAAAGATACTTAATTTTGCTGCGACGAATCTAGCATCGAGCGCATGGATATGCAGCTTCTACAGGGTGACAGCGGTGTTCAGAACAGAGATTTTCGCCAATCTTCTCCTGTACCTCTTCAGGCCCAGGATCGCGACCCGACCCGCGGCATCGGCGCTCCGAAGCAACTTTCGAATGCTCTGCTGGAGGTACAACCGGACCGCGCACATCTCGGATGCGAATGGATCGCTGGACGAAGGAGCGAACGCGATCCTCTGCTGTATCTTTAGCAAGCCGCATTGACAGCGCTGCCGCAGCGCTCTTCTAAGATATATGCTAAGTCGCGCGGAACCAGCGCCGCAATTATGCAATCGGGTCGCCGATTTTCAAAGGCTCCATCTCCGCTAGAGACGGCACAAGCGAAGGCGCCTCGAATTCCTGCTGTTCTAATTGCTGCAACAGATCAAGGATCTTTTGAGGCATAGACGTAGTGGTTCGATCGATCTGCTGCCTCAGCCGTTCGCCAATTTCATCACAAATGGATCTGTAATGCTTACTATCGAGCCAGGTCGTATCCATGACTTTTCGTCCCCCAGCCGACAGCATCACGCTCACTCCATTTTCAAAATATTAATACGAGAAGCTCCCATCAATCCGTGGTGAAGCTTGGGTAAAGGGCGCGACCGCTCGACGTTCGGAGCTCGCCCTTTTCTTAAAGTTAGCGTTAACGCGATTTTGGTACTTTGGGCGCGCTTAAGTTTACCGGTGGGGCTAGAATGTGAACGCTATATTGATTGTTGTTGGCGGCTTAATTGTAATGCTTGCCTATTCGATTTGGTCGGCGATTCGATCTTACTATCAAAAAGGTAAGATCAAAGGCATTGAGGAAGCCGTCCGCGAGTTGCAGGTTGGGATGGCTCTGCACTTGGAAGCGGCGCCGACCCCCGACGTTAAAAAAGCCCTAACAGATCTGCACAAACGATTACGTCACCGCAATTCACGCATTTCCAAAGGAACTGATCGAATCCACCCTGATCTATGGGCAGTGGGAGCCGCATTGGCGGAGGAGAGTTGGCTAAAGGGCCACGGTGCGGGTGTTCGTAGAAAAGCACCTGAGGCCGGGAAACTTCGCATAGATTTATCGGCAGCAGAGTTGCTGCAAATAGGTAGTCTGGCGAATTTGGGATTCCAATACATGATGCCTAACATGCGCCTGATTGATGCTCCTCGGTTCTCAGGCAACGACGATGCCTTGGAAGCTTCCCGCTCAATTAGTAAGATCGAGGCAGCGATCCCAAAGATGCACAGGCCAGATTTAATCCTTCAGGTCACGAGCCGAGAAATTCTAATCGAAGACTGGTGGCAGTTGCGCACGCGCAAAGCTTAGCGACCTGAAGAGCTAAAGGTCCATTCCTAGGAGTCAAGTCGGTTCAGCCGGGTGGTCTGCCGAGACTACCTGCCTCGGTCTAGCGCTGAAACGTCTCGAGAAAGCAGCCGGCGCGATAATGCAAATGGCTCTACGGAGCGATCGCATTAGGCTTCGGTGTGCGTCCGGCGCTCATCGATGAACGCTTTTCCTCGATCAAGACGAGCCGCTCGGCTTCGACGCGGCCACAATACTTAGTTGTGCTCACCGAGCGAGCACCATAATTGCCGTCGCGTTGTCAAGCGACCGCGCTGGAGCAGCTCCAGCCTAATATGGCCAAATTTTTCTCGAGCGCCACAAATCTTCAACGGCCGCAATTGTGTCGTTCGTTAGCAACGTAAGCAATTTGACAACAGCTACTCGGGGTTTCTTGGGCCGAAAAGACCGACAGCGCAATCTATAGTCGTCCCCACACACTTGCGACATAAGCTTATGCATAAATCTTGTGAGATTGAGCCTTACGCAAATACTCCGGCCTATGGCCCTGTCAACAAAACTCCCGCGCGGTAACCTTGAGCAGTTAGGTTAAGGAACGGGTTCCGTTGCGAATGCTTAAAGCAATACTAATCTGCCGATCAAATTCACTTTCGGCAGAACATCAAAAATCGTGCATTCCTCCGAGACAGACACTTCGAGACGAACTCAGGACGTGCCGTCCGCCAAGCACGCTTTCGCCAAGCAGCTTACCCCAATTGGCGCTCGAGTCCGCAAGGCGATGAAGCCGTTTCTAACGGCTGCAATAATTGCCTGTATCTTGATCACTATGACAAGCTGGATTTTTTTTCTTTGCTGGCTGATCTGGCAACTATGCTGGTGGTGGTAGCGGGCATGGCGCGGGCACTCCAGCCGACCGAGCGAAGAGCTGAATAGGAACCAAGAGCCGCAGGCAGCCAAGAAATCTTATCCAAAGCGGGCACTGCTTCCGGCGGGCCAAGCCGCCATGCCCCATTGACGATCATTGTGTGGCTCAAGAGATCGAACCTACCTGCAAAGTCCTCTCGATTGTTCTCCTTCGATCGACTCGAGTTTCGAAATCTCCGATCTAGATTGTCCCCCGCTAACGACGATTTAATGTCGACTATGCTAAGGCATACTAAGCCCCACGAGGCGAGCAATGTGGGCTAAACCCACGGGGATCGACGTGCCGCAAATCTGGATGACCTACAGCGAGATTTCTGAACTTTTGGATTGCTCGATCGAAGAAGCGCGGAGCCGCGTTGTAATAGAACAACTAGATAGGAAAATCAGCCGCGACGGTCAAAGACGCGTTAAGCTCAACGAATTAATGATGATTACCTTCGTCCGCCGGATCCAAGAAGCATTTTTCGACAATTCGCACGCTGTTCGAGAACTTCGGCGCATGCACGACATGCTAAGATCGGAATCCGACCTTGCACGCAACATTGCTCCCCAATCGCGTCAATCGGTTGGATAATAGAAGCATCCAACGCCACATGCCCAGCGGTAGCACGCTTCGAGCTTCTTAATATACGCAGTTGCGTGCGGAAGCCGGCCCCGGTGCGCGGCAGGCGATGACCACTTAAGTGCAAGACACGTTTGCGGCGACGCTGTTTGGGCTTCGATAATGTGGGCCGCCTGGGTCCGCGTCGGCTCAATGCGCAGCCCGCGACGTTTTGCAGAACCAGCTGAAGCTCAAGACGCACCCGGGGCCCGGCGTCCAAACAGCCTATTGAGTCCGCTCGCGACGTTGCGACATGGAAGAAGATTGCAATAGGTACCTTCGCCGACTCTCTTGAGTTCCGCAACGAGCTCGATGTCAAGGCTGCAATGCTGGTGGTCAGGCCGCTGAAATCCTTGCTGGGCCAACGTTCACCGTTAGCTCACGGAAGACAGACGTAGAGCTTGTCGATTTAACGCCTGCACGACTTGGGCTCACCTCTGATACCGTCACATTGGCTAGCGTTCACGCAAGCGCTCCTTGGCTCGGCCTTGAACTCGCTGCGGCCGAAGTCGGCCCGCAATTGCGCCTCCAATATTTCGACCAACCTATTGGCGAATTTCTCATTACCGGAATGGACCCGATCATGAGATGGAGCGGCGAGCCGATTATTCTGAATGTAGCAAACGGCGGCGCCGATCCTGATCGGGCAGGATGGTCGACGCCAGGCGAATTTACCCGTCACATCTCGTTTCATTTTGGTCTGACCCCATCAACCGGCAACCGGCACCGAAGCCTTCGGATCAGTCGCTGCATTACTGCCGCTGTGACTTCGCGCAAATTGACTTCATCTTCCGGCGATTACTTATTTTTGGATCTGAAATCATGTTCGTGACTGTGGTTGCCTAGCTTTGTCACCTTACCGCCCAGGACTGCACTGAGGTGATCGTTACAAATTCGTCCTTGGAGTCGGGCGTTGCGCTCCAGGGGTGCATGATGGGTGGCCAAGTAAGCCTGGAGCAATGGAAGGCGTACCACTCTATCTACCGGTCCGAGGATTGGCGCGTTGAACGCTACAAGTGCGTTGCAGGTCGCTACGAGGCCAGGGCCAAGATATGATTTCATAGCCGTCGTCATGAATCCGCAATCTGGGCAGAACCTTCTCAGGTACGAGGCTGTTTTTTCCTGTCCGATGCGACGAAGCGGTCCTGAAACAGGATATTGGGTGAAACGACATTCGGCTGAAGCAGACCGAGCGCAGATGCTTGCGACAATGCGGGATATCGGCGAAAGCGATCCTCCCAATAAGCCCGCAGAGCGTCCCTTGCCCGTGATGGTTTGCGTCCCCCTACAACCGCAGTTGATGACGGCGTCGTCGGCGTACAGCCCAAGAATGCTTCGATATCGAGCGCGCGGTGAGCATCGAGCCAGTCCCCCGCAGCGACCATCGGGTCAAGGCCATATTCTCTCCTCTGCGAGCGCACAATCGAGTGAGCCCAAACTTTAGGCTCTAGCCCATTTGACTACCCGGATGCCCCCGTCCACAATACCCGGAGCGGAGGGCTGGTAATATGGACTACCGCAAAGAGCTTGAAGCGCTCATGATCGAGACTGTCGCGTTGACATCTCGCACACCACCCACTGTCCCGCAGAGATCACCTGTCGTTCTCGGTCTCCAAGCTCCTATCGATCTTGTTGTATCGATCCCGAACGAGCCTAGCCGTCAGGCTCCTCGACCCTATAATTACGGTCCGCCCGAGCGCGAGCAAATCAGCAAGCGCATCGAGAAGTTCAAAGCGCACCAAGAACGGTTTCGGCGGGAGCGCGAAGATTATTGTTCGCAAGTGATGAAGCGCGTGCGTGACGCAGCGGCAGGTCGGACGTTGCCCGACGATTAGCAGGATTTAAGAAGGTGATTTTAATGTCGCAGGTTGCCAAGCGATCCATTGTTGTAAGAAATCATAGATCGAGCGTGAGCCTTGAGATCGAATTTTGGTCAAGCCTTCGCGAGATCGCGAAGACGCTCGGTGTCAGCACGCAAGAACTAGTAGCCGAAATCGACCGTCAGCGCGAACATGCAAACCTGTCGTGTGCCATTCGCCTCTTTGTTCTCGACTATTATCGATCTCGCATTCGGAAACCTCTGCCCCCCGCCGTGGCCGCCCCAAGTTCTGATGGTGGCGACCAAAATCTCAGTCTCAACCTTTCTTTGGAACAGCAAGTTCGCTCTTAATACAGCGGATGTCTCATGGACGCTCAGCGCCGCTATGAACTAAAAGTTGCACTCGACCGATTGAGCGCCGCTTCAAACGAGTTGCGCGGGTTGGCGGACGAAGAGGAAGCCGCTTTCAATTCCACTCCGGCAAATTTGCAACAGAGCTACAGAGCGATCGCCCAGAAGGAAACATCGGAAATCCTTTCAGAGGCGGCGACGAACGTAGACGATATTGTACAGGCTCTCTCGCTGTTACTTGGCTAACGTGGCACCTGGGCGGCTAAACCGTCCCACAATTGTATGAGCCAGCAGCACAGCACTCCCGCCACTACATTGATTGAGACAATGAGCAGGATTTCAGCGGGAATGAACGATAGATTTTCGTCCGGCTGAGCCATCGCCAGACCTTAATCGACGGTAGCTCGGCCGTCGGCCCCAAAGAGTGCGCGCGACCCGAAATTATACGGGTGTTGCTGTGACGCGTCAGTGCAGGGGTAGCGTCGTTTGGCGGGACGAAAAGTCGGTCGCGGAGTTCCACGCAGCGGCTGCGAAATAGCCAGTAAAGGCGACACTTGCCGCAATCAAGAAAGCCGAAATGATCTGAGCCACGGACATCCTCACCGGGGTTCCTGACCACCGGAAAGTGCCGATGAGTGGTGGCAATTTAGCGGCGGAGCCATCGTTGCTATGCACGACAACAGGCATACGCCGTGCCCCGGGCGCGGAGACGCGGCGGTCGCGGAACGCTCTAGCTAGAGCCGCTCGGCGAGGCTCGAAATCACTTGGACAGGGACGTTGGACTCTCGCTACGGGAAACAATCAACCCGCCACGCCCCGATTGATTTGAGACGGGCCGTAGGCGACGGATCGTCCGCATGCCGACGCAGAGTGCAATCAGACCGCAAACGTCAACAACGAGGCGAAACAGCTCGACACGAGTCATTGCCACCGGGCATCGCTCCAGATCAATCGAACCATACCTGCTCATCGAACCGGATCGCCACCTGAATTGTTCGTCATAAATTTGGATGGCGTGCCGGGATGACCATTGGTCTTGGACCAACACCATCAAAGTAAACCCAACCGCGTCAACTTGTCCGGCTCGATCACGGCTATGGTTGGCCACTTCAATTGGAGCTCACCTCGCCAGACCCGTGCCCACACCTTCGATGGCACGACAACAAATAAGCCGCGCGCCTGATTCTTGCTTCGCGAACTGATACAGTGAATCCGGAAGCTCTATTAACTCGAGAGAAAAACCCCAAAAGCAACGGCTATCACTTATGATCATAGCCATATCATCCTGACCGGCCACTGAGTATTTCCTCCAGAAGAAGTTTGAATCCGGCCTGAAGAAGGACGGACAGATGAAGCGAGCAAGGTTTACGGAAGAGCAGATTATCGCGGTGTTGAGGGAGCATGAGGCCGAGGCGAAGACGGCCGATTTGGCTCGCAAGCACGGGATCTCCGAAGCGACGATCTACGACTGGAAGGCCAAATTCGGCGGCATGGATGTCTCCGAGGCCAAGCGGCTGAGGGCATTGGAGGAGGAGAACACGAAGCTGAAGACGCTTCTTGCCGAGCAGATGCTCGATGCGGCCGCCCTTCGCGAGCGCCTTTTAAAAAAATGTTAGGGCCCGCCGCCAAGCGCGCTGCTGTCGAGCATCTGCAGGCCTTCATGAGCCTGTCGGAACGGCGGGCCTGCTCGATCGTGGGCGCGGATCGGAAGATGGTCCGTTACCACTCCAGCAGTCCGCCGGACGTTGCTCTACGCGGCCGGCTGCGTGAGCTCGCCTACGAGCGGCGACGTTTTGGCTACCGCCGGCTGCTCGTCCTGCTGCGCCGGGAGGGAGAGCCCTCGGGCCGGATCTACCGGCTTTATCGGGAAGAAGCGCTCACCGTCCCCAAGCGGCGGGCTCGCCGCAAGGCCGAGGGGACCCGTGCCCCGATCCTGGTTAAGGCGAGGCCCAATGCGCGCTGGTCGCTGGATTTTGTCCACCACCGGTTCGCCAACGGTCGGCGCTTCCGCATTCTCAACATCGTCGACGACATCGCCAAGGAATGTCTGGGCACCATTCCGGACACATCGATGTCGGGGCGGCGCGTGGCCCGCGAACTGACGGCGATCGCCGAGCGGCGCGGCAAGCCAGGAATGATCGTGTCCGACCATAGCACCGAGTTCACCTGCAACGCTGTGCTCGCCTGGTGCAAGGACGCAGCCATCTACTGGCACTTCAACGCACCAGGAAAGCCGATGCAGAACGACTTTGTCGAGAGCTTCAACGGCCGGATGCGCGACGAACTGCTCAACGAGACCCTGTTCTTCGAACTCGATGCTCGTGCCAAGATCGCCAACTGGGTTATCGACTACAATCTCCAGCGGCCTCACTCGTCGCTGAGATACCTGACCCCCGCGGCCTATGCCGCCCACCTCACCGCAACGGACCACCGGCTGCGCAACCCCGACCAGCTCCGCCGATCGTCCGTTGCTCCACCCGCGCCGCTTGGCGTACAAAACCCCGAGACTCTAACCGCCACTGGATGAGAACTCAGTGGCAGGTCATAGTCGACAAAGCCACTGATTGTCGCGATGGCTCTGACGCCAAAGCTGGCCAGCGCTGACAGTGATAGGTCGGAATTAGGCCCGACCTTTGAAATTGCATCCCAAAGGGACTCGACAGAACTTGTCGTGCTGTCGATACCTTCGTCGTTCGCAGTGATTGTTACTCTGCGAACGATATCGCCTTCGGCCATTAAAAAATGAATTTCAAAATCTTGATCCTGTACGCAACTAGTGCGATGTTGTTATTCTTGAGAATGTTACTTAGAAGGCCCCGGTCAACAACGACTCGGGAATTCAAATGGCAAAAAAAGCCAAGAACAGAACACGCCGCACCTATACTGCGGATGATGTGAAGCAACTGCTTGCGCACTCGAAAGCACGCACGCCGGTAGCGAAGATCGCAAAAACGATGAAGAGAACTGAAGGTTCGCTTCGCCAGAAGGCAATCAAGCTCGGAATTAGACTCGGTCACCAACGCTGAGCGTCTCGGTTCGTCTCTTGACTCGGAAAGTTCTTGCCCAATTCTGGAAAGACTTTTCCGAGTCGAACCAACCGCGAACACGCTACGATGTCGCAGCCAGCGACAAACGAACCATCCTGGCTCACCGCCTGAACATAAAAAGCACAGTCTTTCTGCGGAAGATCATCTTCACCTCGCAGGTAATCTTCCCACATAAAATTCAGCGCATTATGGTCTATCAAGCGCCTCACGTCGGTCGACAAGATACCGCCTGACACCTTGTGAGCGAGGTCGTGGGCGCGCTGAGCCGCTTCTGCTTCTACCCTACGGACGGCCTCTTCGAGCATCAGGCGTTCGCGCGTGATCTCAGACTCGGATAGCTGCGGTTCTACGCTACGGAGTTGGGCGAGCTGTGCGTGCCCGTTCATTCAGGGCACGCCGGCTTTCTCCGGGGGCCCCGAGGTCAAATGCGGAAATCGCGCGAGCGATCAAAGGATAATAGTCGGCCAGGCAATATTCCTATTCGTGGACACATGGCAATAACACTACTTTAGACTGGCGCGCTGTACCGGTTTTTCTAGCCCAGCCCCCCAAAATCGGGCCGACACCAATTTGCTGCGCTCATAATCCACGGCCAGTCTGCTTGTCCCGGCGCTGAGCTTTCGCTATCCGGGCGCGCACAGCCGAGCCTGTTTTAGAACCGCCCCTACGAGACAGGCGCAGCCGCCAGTCGCGCCTGCGGGTGCCATGGGCGCAGCAGAACAGCCCTCCGCCTTGTAATATAGGTCAGGCAAAGCCGACCGCTGACGGTACTGAACGAAGATCGTGCCCGCAAAGCCATGCCGCGCGGTGGCTCACGAAACGGACGGTACGACAAGCTGCGTAGGCATCCCAAGTCGGTAGTCGGCGCCAATCAGTTGGTCGTTCCAACGCGCGACACAAAACCTTGGCACAACTTGTGCCTACTAATCGATACCGGAGTTTTGCATCCCCCCTCGGGACTGGAAAGCTGCCGCCCACGCTGATTTAAGCGGGCGGCGCTTTTAGTCACGGTGAAAAGGCCCTCCGCATCATGCTGGCGGATTCTTGAGCTTTGACTTGTTCGTACGAAGAGCAGTGCCCTCTAAGGCAGTTCGTCGTTCCCGCTCTTTGGCGCAGACAATCTTGTTCGGCATAGCCTTGGTCACGTCATGGAATGGAAATACGCGGTGATGTTCACGGTCGAAATCTACGGGACTGCCTTAGACGGTTCGGACTGGCTTATTCACCGAACGACCATTTTGGGAATTGACCAACTTGCAGCGCGCAAAACAGCGGACACCCTGCTTGCCGTGCGCAAGAAGGCGGCACGCGCCTGCGTGCTGAATGCGCAGGGGGAGACCATCTACATCGTCCACAAGTAACAGCCCGACGGCCCAAGCGCCGCGCGGGAGGAGAGAAACGGTCGCCAGGGCCGCGAGCACGCCAACTCGAATACACATGCGCACCGGCCATCCAACAGGACGAGTGCCGCCGCCGTCCCAGATAGCGCAGCTCATGTTCCAAGCAAAATGCGTGACCCTAGGAACTGCTGCGACATTCACCAGTTGCAGTATGCGCGGCCCAAGCCACTGCGCACACCCGGCCGCCCCCACACCTCAGAAGTCCTACAGCGGCCGGGCGCCTGCCAGAACCGTAATGTCTCGATGCACTACCTAATTGCGTTTCCTTCGAGGTTCGCCTTCAATTCCCTCGGTGAGGCCCTGAACGACCCAGTTGCATCCGCAAGGGATACCTGCGCCGAAAGAGTGTTCAATAAAACGACTTCGCCGAGGCTGCCGATTTTCGATAATCGTCAGTATTCGACCGGAGGTGCACCCGACATTCTCGAAAACTATTTTGCCGACATGACGCGGGGCAATCCACCGATCCTCATTTGCCGGGAATGCAGGCGGCCCATCGATTTTCTTGCAATGCTGCCCCACATCGCAAACCTGCCTGCCATATACGTCTTCAGATGCTTACCCTGCCGGAGGGTCGATACGATTACCATCCCGTCCTAGCGGACCGTCCGGCCAGTACTTCGACTTCGTCAGTATCCATTCCTTGGCCTCAGCCTCAGTCTCGAAATCTCCAATATGAGAGTCCGGCCCGTAACCCGTCACAATGGCTACGAACCAGCGCCCACCCCTCGTCAGCTCTGGCTTGAATTCAGGAAATTGCCGCTTCATGCTGACAGTATGGGACCTCGGCGTTCCGAAATCTATCCATATCGAGCGAGTTGCAACCTCTCGCCTTCCGAATTCTCCGATACCCCAACCGACGGCTGAGATGATCTTGAGTGGACGATAGCGAGTTCCAAGATCAGTCCTGCAACGGAATTTTGCGCAGAATAGCATCAAGCCCCGCCTGCGTGGCTTGCCACGCGCCGCGGTTCAGCTCGATCCAGCGCTTTCGCAGTAAGTCCTCAAGCGTCGCTTGCCCCACACCGAACGGGAGGGGACGTCTTCGATGAACGGCCATGATAGCTGTACGCTCAGCGTGTGTCGGAACATCCGGCGAACGCTTCCTGATCGCGCTCCGCCTAATGTCTATCCCGAGTTCGTGGGCTTTGCGCCGAACAGTGGTCTCCGCTCGATGGAGCGCGGCGGCAATAGGCTTGGCAAATTTTCCATCCTTTGCGAGCTGACGTAGCTGGGCGATCTCGTCCGAAGTCCAATCTCGTTTCATTGGCTAGAAAAACTTTTTGAATGAAAAATGCGGTGGATGTCTCAATCGCTTTCAGAGAATAAGCGAGTCGCCATAGTCCGCCCAGTCCCTTGCTATTTTGCCAGCTACCCCTCGAACGAACTGGCTCGCAATAGTCCCTCGGAGTCGCGGTATTCGACCTCAGCATAAAACTTGGGCTCTAGCCGCCTGGCGCCTCTCTGGCCAGAGCGACATGGATATCACTGGCCAGATCTCCCTTCAGTCTTAAGGATCGAAGGGGTCGCCTACCCGCTAGACCTTGCGCTCGCCCTCCGGATGCCTCAGCATTGCTGCATTGTCGAGATCGGGCCAAGGAGAAGTGAAATGGCGAAAGACGTCCATTTTGACGTCATCCGAAAACTGATCGTTGTCTCCGTGCTTCTAGGTAGCACAAGCGCCCAAGCAGAAAATTGTAAGCAATTTCCCCCCGGCCCCTTCCGCCGTCAGTGCGCCGAAGCAAACCATCCGCAGTTAGGTGCAAAGCTTGAGCGGTGCAAAGAGGAGGCCGGATCAATGGGTCTCTACCCGGGCAAGGGCGATCCCGACGCCCTCAAAGAATACGTGCAGGCATGCATGCACCGTCGCTAGCGGCGAGCACAAAGCAAGTGCGCGACTCCTAATCGAAGCATGCGGCAAGTGAGGCACCGTATGGATACCAGGAGGGCGCGTCCCCGATCGTATCTTAAAGGCGTCCTGCCAGCGTTTGAGTAGCACCGCGTTGATCTGGTTTGGATGGTGTCCCGCCACTCGCCCTCTTCGCGAAGCCAGTGCGCAAATGCCGAGCGTTCTAGGGCTCCCCTACGGGCACTAGCCCGCTGGCGTTCACCACGCTGTTTGCAACCTCGAATTACGTCATCGTGTGCACGCCGGCCGCGACCCGTGGAGTCATTGCGTCGACCTTGATTGCAGCAGTTCAGTAGCAAGCATTGATCTGCGAGTACCACCTGCGACCAACACCGATGTCAACTTCAGCTGTTCGGTGTTCGGGCGGCAATAGGAACTACCGCATTTTGTAAGCGTCAAGAATGTGGGCGATGAAAATCGCAACGCTTATAAATGCGAATGTCACAACGGCAATCTCTGTCATTGTACCATAGCCAATTTGCTGAAAACGTCTAGCGAAGGCCGCAGCAGAGGGACCTACTGCGGCCCGCGCATGGTCAAAATCAGACCGGGTAAAAAGATCTAAGTGAAATATGCAGCCAGCCCCGGTAAGCAGGAGCCTACCGCAGCTCTGCCGCAATGCAATGTTAGTTAGGACACAGTTGGAAACGTATTTAATTCGGAACCAAGTGAGGGAGAGCACCGCCGGGGCTAGCTAGCTGGCGGGCTCCCAAGCCCAGGACCGCCTCGTCCCTGCAGTCCCGTCCCGCGAAGAATAGTCCGCGATTCTCGCGTTTCGAACCACAAAGATCCCCGCCGTTCCGTTGAGGCGGACGGTACGGACATGCTAGAGCCTTGCGCGCCGTGCCTCTCGTGCGGAGAGGTATAGGCACCCGGCCGCAGGCACTGCCCAGATTAGCGCCTGCGGCCGATCAAGATTATTATCACGGGCTGGAAACATGCTTTTGCCGAGTTTTTCCGATGCTGTTTGTTGCCCAAAGGGCCGGAAGTAAGTGGGCGCCAGCTCTTGCCCCCAACCCTGCGAGCTGAGGCCGCTACTTTGCGCGGGCTACTTCTTTAGAATCAGCTTCATTTCTCGGGCCGCGCGCCTAACCGATCCGACATGCCGGTCTAGCGCTTGTGCAATTTCCAACGACGTGAGCCGACGGCGCGCCATCGCTGCCAGCTTTTGTCGCTCGATCTCGGTCCAATCCTTCCGGCTTCGATGATTTCATGTCGGGATCATCTACCCAGTCCCTTCGAGTCAAAGGCATTGGGAAATCTTACAATTGGTCAGTGCGACATGAGATTGTCGCCAAGCGACAAGAGTCGGGGCTATTTCCCATCAAGGTCGCTTCTTGCAGGCGTCCCAAGCCGCCGCCAAGTCTGCTTGCGCGCCCTCCAAGCCGAGCGCTGCGCCAGTTATGGGCAGCCCGTTCCCCGTTGGAAGGAGCTTCCAGACCCACCGAGGCGGCAACCTCTCAGGCGCGTAATGGATTCGCCCGACGTGTTGGCCGTCATCATAGATGGTGTAGTCACGTCCGCCGATCGTTCGCATCGTCAGGGCCATACTCCTCCTCCGATTCGATCGCACCATAGTGGTGCAATATTCGGAATCAGCAAAGTCCCGTTGACATGTGACAGGCTTTCGCCAAGGGATGAGCTAATGGGGCGGATGCCGCGGCAGTAGATTCTGCAGAACGGTCAGCTCTGGAAACTCGGCAGCACAGGCCTTGTAGCGCTCACAAATACGAAGATCGTTGCCGTTCGCCTGACCTGCCTTCGAGTGTCCTCCTCATCCGGCGCTACTTCGGCTCTATACCAGAGACCATAAGGCAGGCGGGCCCGGGGTGTAGACCACGTTCCGGCATGTTTGGAGTGAGACTCCACCTTCCATGCCGTTCGGGAAGACGAGATCGAGATCCCCCTTCGGACAGACTAGCTTCCACTCGCGGAGAGCGTGGATCACGATCGGCGGGCACCGAGCCAGCCATCCTGCCGAGGTCCCGCAATTGAGAAACGGCAACCGGGCTAGCGCTCGGTCCGGGGCAAATTCTGCTGCGCCTGCTGTCGCTCAAGCGCTGCCTCCGCCTGCAATACGATCGATCGCCGCGTGTCCTGGTTAGTTATTTTCTGAAACGCCCTGATCAGGCGAAGTATCTGCAGATCTTCGACGCCGCTCGGCATGGCAAAGCCCTTTGAGAAAATTGCATCCGAAAATGGGAAAACTATGCAGCGGCTTTGTCCCGAGTGGAACAGCTAACTCGGCCGAAGGTTAAATTCTGCCGGCCCGCCGCCGCCGGGCTGGCGGAGCCCAAAAGCCCCCCAGGCGGGCAGTTTCTTTGACATAGAATGTGGGATTGGAATGCCTGATGCTTCAACCGGACGGTTCAGATTGCGTGGAATCAACTGGAGAAGACGGGTGATCTAGGCAATGCATCAGAAGCCAGCCGCTTCCTTGTCAAAACCGTCGACGAGATGGTTCTCAAGGGCGAGAGCAAGAGGCTGATGCTGGCTAACCGCGCTATCGATGCTTACCGCCAGCGCCCAAAGGAAAAAAGGCCGTCCGCTTGAACAGCAGCCAGCGTCTTCACCGGAGCTGGATGCCCAAGGTTTCCGCAACCCGCTTGACCGAGGCGATATATCTTCGCAGCGCGCTCGCAATCTGGAGGGCGCTTGCTCCCTCAGTGGCCATCTCAATCAGCAACTTCTGCTCGGCGTCGGTCCACTGCCGAGGTTTCTCGCACCTCATCGTCAGCTCCGCCCAAGTGAAACCCAAAATGAATATGCAGAAGCCCGCCAGGTGCGACAGCTAGCGGGCTTCAGCCAATGCGTCGCAGCGAGTCCAAAATGCGACGCAGAACGATAGCGGATCAAATTTGCTACGCCCGTCCCCACCGATGACAGACCCGCCAACTTGTGAACCGGTCGGCGGTTTGTTGGATTGTAGATGGGATCCGGAACGGCCGCCCTTCGATGATCCGCATCAGAGGAAAGCAGCCATCTCGAGAATTGAGCCTCGCCATCACGACCGCCGGGCACCCACGCGAGGTTGGCAATGTTGCACGAAGGCATCACACGCCGGGGATCGTTGTTAACCGACGGTCGCGCGTTTGCACCGCACCTGAGGCGTTGGTATCAGGTGGCGGCCGTGCACTTCGCCTGGGGTAGGTTAAGGACGCTCGGCACACGGCCGCCCGGTCACGGTGCGGCCGTGACCGTTTTCAGTAGAACATAAATTACTTAAACTTGCGTCGACGCTCTGAGTGTTATGTTGATCACACTCAAGCACTTTTTTCGCCCATAGTTCCGCGAGATTCGACCGCTGAAGTCAAGCCCGGCCGACTCCGGTCAGAGTGGCGCGAGTTCCTGTGGGCACGAATTTTGCTGCTAGCGAGATGGCTCCTGCTCAACACCTTGCGCGGGGTCCATTCCCAGAAGCCTTTGCCCGGCGCGGAAGCCCTCGCGCCGGGCCTTTTTCATTGGTCAGAGTGCTTCCAAGAGGCCCGACCACTGGTGTTTAAATACCTGTGGACAACCTGTGGAAAAGCCAGTACTGCCGCATTTACGGGCGCACAGAACTGGGAAGTTAGGGGCCTAATTGAAGCGCGCCCCCCAAGCGCACAGAAGCCCATTTTCAACCCCCAAGCTATTGCCCCGCTCGCCCCCCAGCGTGCGGGGCTTCTTTTCCGCCGCTCCGCTGAATTGAGAATCGCCTATTCTCGGCGGCATTCCGGCTGGGGCTGATCCGTGAAGCTGATGAACGAGCGTTCTTACTCCGATCCTGCGGCCGCAGCGCGCAAGCTGATCGAGCTCGCAAAGAGCATCGAGGCGGTCCAGGACGGCCGCATTCACATCGAGAAGATCAACGCGCCCTTCCTGTCGAAGCTCAAGGCAACGGGCCCAGAGTTCGGCGCCGGCATCACGCACGCGATCGAAAAAGGCTGGCTTGAGCTGCACGAGAGCGGCACCTATGTGCGGCTCTTGTCGCCGGGTGACAATCTCATGTCGTGATGACCATCCGTAATTTTCTAGGGAGGCCGCCAACTGGCTATGTCTTAATTCAAGGTCCGATAATCGTGTAAAAAGCGCCAAAAACAGCGCCAGTGACGACGAAGAATCCAGCTATAAGCAGATGCAGGGCATGCCGAGATAATCGGCGCCCCGCGGATTGGTTGCGGAGGCAAGGTCCCCGCCAGGTCAGGTCGTCTAGGTCGTCGCATGACCACGCTAAGAACGCGCCATGACGGCTGGGTGAAAGCAGTACGCGCCACTCAATAGAGATTGATGTTAGCCAGAGGAAGCCTGAGTTCGCGGCGCGCTCTACGAGATCCTTTTTCCGAAACTCTGTTGCCTGTTGTTCGAACCGCGCCATTTCCTTCTGCGTTGCTTCTACCAAGCTGTTGCGCCGCTCGACATGCACATGCGAGTTCTCCGCCATGCCCCCTCCTACGCATCGGGGCCTGGCAGCGTCTGGATGCTCGCTTCTATTACGGCAATGTCCTGCTCGACCTCAGCAATGGAAGCTCGACAGTCGAAGCCGGTTCTGGCTTTCAGGTCGACTGCCAAGTGTCGGCGATGTCCTCCGATTTTCCAGGGACTGACGATTCCCGAGCTTGGCATAGCTGCCCGCAATCAACTCAATCGGACTCGACATAATACCACCCCACGCCAACTTCGGATTGCAACAGTGATGAGCTAACGTGCAAAGCGATTTTTGCAAATTTATAGGCAAAAACCCGCCAGCCTCGATGACCAGCGGGTTCTCTATGCCCATGCGTACCGCGGTAGATGTCATCCGATCCGTGATGACGAACCATACGTCGATAGGCGTTGACGAGGGGCCGGACCTATTCCGAGTGCGTGCCGCATGGGTCTCGAAGGTCTCAAAGCATTGAGATCGGCCGTACCGCGGAGGCCGGCAGAAGCACTGGATCGAGGTTAAGAACCGGCAGCAGCCGGCGATGGAGCGCGAGCTATAGCCGTATTCGTTTACGTCAACACCAGCAAGAAAGTCGGCGGACCACGGCATATTAAGTATTTGCCACGGTCAATGCTGCGGAAAGGTGGCTTTACGAGAACGATCCTGAATGTATGGATTCGAATATGAGGTTTTGGAATGAGCCGGACTGCGGATCCAGAATTAACCCGCGGTCGCAACATCAATCTTAACGCAAGACCTTGCTTGCGGCCTCGCCTGCAGACGCTAGGCTAGTCGCTCAACGGACATTGCCGTTTGTCCGGGTCCCCAGTGGCGAAGCCGTCGCTCCATCATATTCGGCCGCGGCGGCTTCGTGCCCTTCGCTCGAGCTCATTTGAAGATGCAGCCGAACAACGAATCGCTCGATCTCATCGAGATGCGTCGGCAACTTACAGAACTACGTTCGCAACACTCGGACAATCTTCTAATAGCGGCGGTGTTGAACCGCTTTCTCGTGAAGACAGCTTTTCTAACCAAGCCGACAGACATCGCGCACGAGCTGCGTCTCCGCTCAGAGCTCGAGCGAACGTTGACCAGGGTCAAAGCGATCGCTGCCCGAAGATGAAAAAGGCCGCGGGGCCCTACCCCATGCCCTGCGGCCCCACCCGGGAAATTGACTGTTTACCGAATGAGCACTGCCAGCCCCGGTTGATCGGCATGATTCCAGAATTTGCTATGCAGTTTGAGTCGGAAAATCCTGTTTCAGAAAAGAACCTCGCGACTGTTGCGGCAATGCTACTTTAAAGTCAGGACTCGAACCGATTGGTTTGGCGAAGCTGCCGGAAAGCAGCGCTTCTTCTTGGGTTGGGGAAACTTAGCAGATGTTTGAGACCCGAAAATCGGCGTTTAATCCCCGACCATCAGAGCGTCGGAGGATATTCGCGGGGCCTCTACTTACTTCTTCTGGCTACATGTGCTGTCGGCCTGCTGCTCTTAGCATTCGGCCGAAAGGACCGATGCCGAGCGCACTTGTTGCCGCGAATCCGCAGCCAGATCTGAAACTGTGTTATGCGGCACGATCGTTTTTGACTGTGCATGGATCGGCGCGTTCAATCTGAGTATCGACGTGATCATTACTTGGATTTTCGTCTTTGTGATTGGCGCGAGCGCAGCGATTTTGATCGCTCACGTAATCGATGCAATTCATTCTTGATCGAAGCGAAATCGGAGCCGGCCTCCCACGTCAGCGCAAATAGGGAGCCAGGGTCACAAGCTTTGATGGGCAAGAGAGCCCACCTCTGCTTGACGCATTCGCATGATCACTCTAACTCCGCGCGCGCGAGCATCTTACCCCACTCGCATTCATGGATCAGCATCGCAGTTCTTGGATTACCCGCGGCGAGATTCCACCGAACAACGATCGGCACGAGCCCCCCAGTGATGAGAGGAAAACCCTTGCGCCTGATCTAGGCCGGCGAGCGCCAAGCATGCAGTGGTCGGGCAGGCCTGCACGTCGATCTCGAACACACTTATGCTTTTTGCTGCAGTGATGCCAAGAGCCCGAGCAGATGATCTATCTCTTTGCTCTCTTCACTTGAAACCTGCAGGCCCGTTGTCGAGGGGTCTTCCGATGGCATTATAAGGCCTTCGGGTGATAGACCGTCGGTTGTCGGTAATTTCTCAGGCAAATATGTCGCAATATCTAACTTGGCCGGTACAACGGTGGCCGACAGCTCGTGCTCCCTGCCAGCCTCGTTACCAGGTTCCAAAATGACATGACGATCGAGGCGTGAAAGCCCAGTTTCAACTATTGCAATTTCCTGTTCGAGCTCGCCTATAGCGCTGCTCGCGTCATAGCCGACGATCCCCTTGAGCTTGCTCAGCGCCAATCTTCGGTGCGCGATCAAATCTTGCAGAGCATTGCGATCGTTCAACTTCACATACGATGACACTATCAAATCAATTGCCGCTGACATCTCTTCTCTCCAAGAGAACCGCTCGGCTCACTTAAATGCGCAATTTTCCGCAAATCGAAGAAATTGTAGAACAGAAAGACGAAGCGATCGTTAAAGGACGATTGGCCAAGTAACTTGAACACGGCCGCTTCAACTTTCCAACATCATGCACCGCCTTGCTAAATTTGCGTCGATCGGATCGATGGTGGTTATTCTCCTTGGAATAGCCTTGGTTACTTGGCCGGGCTTCGCGGCATTTGTTGACGCTGCGATCTACTCCGTCCAGGTTTTAATTTGGGACATGTTCAGCCCGCAAGAAACTTCAATATTGACCACCCTATCCGGTGCTTGATTCCCCGCCAATGTTAAAGCGCCAACCTGTGTCGATCGACCAGTTTTTCGCCTGAACGAGCACCTCGTAAGGCTTTGAAATTCATTTTTCTAGAATCTACAACGACCCTACGCGCCGCCTCAACGCCTTTCTCGCTGAGCACGTCGAAGCCAAACGAGCGGCCTATGAAAACCAATTTATTCACCTGACGACAACGCCCAGAAACGGACCGGGTCCAGCATCTGCTCACGACCTAACGAGGGGGTGGTTATGTGGACAATCATCAACCTTTTGTACAGCGATTATTGTCACCGAAGCCTTGGCAAGGCTTCGCCGGGTCGATGGGGTAGGCCGAGAGGACACGACCGCCGTCTTGGACGGCGATATCGTTAGACTGCCGATCCTCGCGGCAAACGCTGCCCCAATCGCCGGTCAAATGCCGCTTGAGGCATTCAAGGCGGTAGGCGCCAGTCGTGGCGTCGAGAACGCCGGGTCGGCAGCGGAAGGCCCATCCATGCTGGCGAGTGGGTCTCAACAGGCCCATCGCGCTGCCATCATATAGGTGCAAGCCCGCTGTTCCTTGCTTCGTCGATCCTGCTCAGTTGCCGCCGCGTAGCGTCAGACCACTTCCCTGACAGGCATCGTTATCGAACCGGGCCCATTCTCGATCATGGCATCGTTATAGGGATGCTGAGGCGGCGCTTCTTCGTAGCGGAACGTCCGTCGGACCAGAGCAGTGCTGTGACGGGAGCCGACTGGAAGCTGCACCTCAAATCTCAAGAGCTTGATCAACGGATTGAAGCCTTGAGGAACGGCAGAGATCAACGTGACGTTCCAGTCGATCTCGACGATCGCCTCGACTGTTGCGATGAACTTCGGTCCTTGGTCGATGCCAGGCTGCCTGTTGATCCAGGCCGCGAACGTGCCGGGGACGACCTCGACCGATGGAATGATCGGTCTCGCATGTGCGGCGACATACGCCTGGCAACTGGCGTAAGTGTCCGGCCCGAACACCTTGTGATAAATAGCCAGGACGAGATCTTCCGATTTGGCGATCAGATAGTGATCCGTGCCGATCTGCTGATACACCACGAACTCGGCGGCGGCGGGATCAGAGACCAAGAGGCTCGGAACCGTGGCCGGTTGCTCGACGATATCGATCGCATGGACGCCGTTTTTGTCGACGATACTGACGACCTTCGTGGAGGACGGGTAATTCGGGAACGCCTTTTCCACGTCGAACGGAAGAACAATCGGGTTTGTGATCCCGTCAGTTTCGAAGAACAGGCCCAACTGGGGCGGAAAGATCAGAAACGGCAACTCTTCGATCGTCACACGCGTCTGCGCGGTCGGCTTCAGGCCCGTCGCCCTGACATGCAGAATCCCATTCTGGCGGTAGGCGCTATAAATTCCCTCTCCAAATACCTTCGACATTGTCCCCCCAATAGCCGCAATTTGCCGGCTCAAAATGTCATCTACCTGACGGTGCCAAACGATAACGCCTCAACCCGCTTATCCTAGCCCACCCGATGCGACACTTTGACGACGCCTTTGTTGGTCTAACCGAAAGGCGTCCAGCGATGGAACGCGCCCATCGTGCGCGAGGATCAGGGTGTCGCCATTGCTCCGGTATCTTTGGCTGTGCATTCGTCCGCGCGTTCATTTCCCCAGCGAGGAGGCGAGACGTGCTTGTCTGGATTGGAGCTCTTTTCATTGCAGTGAGCGTCGCGCACGCGGTCGACGCCCTGCGTTCGTGACGGCGATCAAGCTGAGAAAAGTTTCCTTAGCTCGTAGCTTTGCGGGTGGTTTTATTTCCGCGATAATCCGCCTACAATCCGGACTTGCCGCGGCGAGATTTTCATCAGCCAACGAGGTCACTTGCCACGTTATCGCCCGCGCATATGTGTTTTGTGGATGAGATGCGAAGCTGTCATTTGCACGTTTGAAATTGATTGCTGGGGTGTAGTGCTGCGGACATGCCTGCAATTGCCTATTTCATCCTCGCGCAGTTTGCGCGCCTTGTTGAAAGTATCCTTTGCCTGGCCATGAGCCTGATCTAACCTAGGCAAGATCCGCTTTCCGCAGCAGAGTGGATTTTGAGAGGAAAAACGCTTTGGAGCGGGTGAAGAGCCCCGAGCGGAGCGGGTGAAGGGAATCGAACCCTCGTATTCAGCTTGGAAGTCGCCACATTCTGCAATGTTATCAAGAGCCATTCTGATATTTCTCAGCTTCTTGGGCGATTGAGATCGCTACAGAGTTTCTCTTTGTCGGAATGGCGACGGGTTTAGCCCTTCGCCCGATTGGTCTAACCATGTACCGTCAATCGAAGGGCAAGACATTCAAAGGAGCAAGACATGCGGGCTGTCCGCTCGGGCCAAAATGGTCTCACTCGTTTGCTCGCTGGCGTCACCGTTGGTTTCGGGATCTATTCCGGTTCTGCGCTGGCCCAGGACGTGCTGCGGACCGCTCCGTATCCCGTTGGGGTGACGCAGCTCGAATATGTCGATCCGTCCGAGGGCGGTCGGCCTCTGAACTTGATGCTGATCTATCCGGCGGTCCCAGCTACAACAGCCGTTCCTTTCAAGATTTTCCTGGCCACCAATCTGAACCTTTACAAGGACGCGCCCGTCGTGTCCGATGGCGTGAGGCGTCCACTTATCATGTTCTCGCACGGGGCGGGCGGCAACGGTTCGGGTTATGCCTGGTTCGGCGAATACCTCGCCTCTCACGGCTATCTCGTGGCCATGCTGTATCACTTCCGGGCCAACACCTTCGACTCCAGCGCGCTCTACGTGCGCAGCAGGATCTGGCAGCGCCCGCGCGATCTCAGTCTGGATATCTCCCATCTTCTTCAGGACAAGGTCTGGGGACCGCATGTCGAGCCAAGCCAGATCGGCGTGGCGGGACATTCACAGGGAGGATTCACTTCGCTCTGGATCGGGGGCGCCAAGGTCAATCCGGAACTTTTCTTGAAGTTTCAGCGCATCTGGAAGAACAATGAGGCGGTGCCGGCCTATATCCGCGAGCAGATGAAGCTTGATGCCGAACCCGCCCGCGACCTGCGCGACGATCGGGTCCTGGCGGCCTTTGCGATGGCTCCGGGCGATATCCGGGGGTTCGGCATGGACGAGGCCGGGCTACGGCAAATGGCGATCCCGACCTATCTCATCGTCGGAGCCGGCGACACTACAACACCATCCGATGAAAACGCAGCCTTTGCGGCGAAATACATCCCGCATGCTCAGTTGGACGTGCTGCCCGGTCCGGTCAGCCATGAGATCTTCGGCAATGAGTGCGACCAGATCGGACGCGATAACTTTCCCGAAGCCTGCAACGATGCTCCCGGCGTGGACCGGGTCAAGCTGCACGAATACATCGGCAACGCAGCGTTGCAGTTCTTCGATTCGAACCTCCGTGTGCGGCGAGAGAGCCCGAAATGACGTGCACGATCGCCGCTCTTGCGGCCTGATAGCCGGAAGAACCCTGTTCGCCGACGCCTATTTCGCGTCACCCCGCAAGATGTCATAGATGACACCCACGAGGTCGTGGAGCTTGTCCGCTTCGGCCGCCGGCTGCGAGTTCGTCTGGAGCGTAATCATCAGGTCTTCCTTTTCGAACCACACATAGAGCGTTCGGTAGCCGAGCGTCTCGCCCTGATAAAACCAGTGTGCGCCAAACGATCCAAGAACAGCCTTGCCGAGACCGAGCGAGAATCCGCGCGTATCGTCTGCCGTTACGTCCGCGATCGGCTCACCCGTCTTGATCGACACGAGTGCCATCCATTCCGCCTGCTGCTTCGGCGGCACCACGCGTCCTTTGAGCACAGCGCGCATCCAGCGGTCCACATCGCGCGCGTCGGCGATCGCGCCACCTGCCGCCTGAGCCCATGAGGTGCTCATCCCGCGAACGTCACCACCCATCAGCGAGTGATTCCAGGACTGGGTGCATTTGGGTTGATAATCGGCGCAGGCAGGGTTGTCGAAATAGCCGTGCGCCAGACGATCGGTCACCGGGTCCGGATATGCCCCGTTTTCGTAGAACGTGCTGTGCAACCCGAACGCTTCGACAATCATGTGGTGCACCAGATCACGATAGGACTGGCCGGCTGCCTTTGCCGCGATCATGCCGGCGAGGATGTAGTTGGTGTTCGAATAATGGTAGCCTTTGCTCTTGGGCAGGTCGCCGCTTCCGGTAGGATAGGCGATGTCTATTAGGTTTTCGGCACTCAGCTCGCGCGTGGGATCGTTGATCCATATGCGGGACATGGCTTCGGTCTCGGAGTAGTTCGGGATGCCGCTCGTCATGTTGAGGAGACGCTGGATCGTCACATCCTTCCACGCCGGATATTGCGGAAGCCATTTGCCAAGCGCGTCGTCGATGGACAGCTTGCCCGCAGCCTCGAGCTTCAGGATCAAAGCCGCCGTGAAGGACTTCGACGTGCTGCCCATCTGGAACAGCGTGCCCTGCCGGACCGGAGCATCCTGTGGACCGCTGCCGATTTTTCCGGCGAACGCCTCGATAGCCGGGCCAGTGTCCCCGAAGCTGACGTAGGCGGCAACTCCCGTCACTTTCTCAGCCGAGCTGCGGTCGGCCAGCCATGCGTCCAAGGCCGCCTGGATTTTGGCGATGTGGGGTGAATCCGCTTGTGCGCCCGAAGCCGCGAGGATCATCAGGCCTGCCGCGACCATCGCCGCTGCCCATTTGCCTCCCAACATGGTGCCTCCTTCGGCATACCCCGCAGCAATGTATCGCCACATCAACGTCGCCGCTACGCCGTGGGCGTAAACCGGCGCCGAAGCATGGGTCGCACCTCGCCCGAAGCTCGCATCTCATCTGAGAGTCGCGATCATCTCTAAGTCAGGTACGCGATCCCAATTGCCTTCGGCCGACCGTATTTCAGAACTGACGCGCTCTGAAATCGTGCCGCAAATCGACCTTTTCGTAAGCGCTGCCAACAGCATGACCGTTTAGGCCCCTCACGCTCACTGGGATGGCGCACCGTTGCCTTGATCGACCAGCGCCCCGGGATCTTCTCGGTCTCACCAACGATGCTCCCGTGTCCCCGGGGCGCTTGGAACGTCGCGTATCGAGAGTATGCCAAAGAGCGTGACGCTACCGCTTGAGGCATCCACGACCGTCGGCTACCACTTCCGTCCTCCCAAGGGCGCGTCTTGGCTTCTTGAGGCTCAGCCTTATTCATCTCCTCTCGCTGGGTGATGAGCTGATCCGCCTTCGCCTACATTCGGGACAAAAGCCTCCTCCGGCGCGGTCCCTACGCCAGCGCGCTGAAGCTGGAGGATTTCCCTGCGCTGCCGACCGATCTGCGCGCGCATATCCCTCCCAGAAGGTGCTGCGCCACTACCGCGCAACGCCAGGAGCGATTGAAAAGCTATGTCCTCAACAACAACAACTAAGATCCGCTTGTGATGGAGACCGAAAATCTCGATCTGGCTCCTCGAAGCCAAATCGATCCCTCAGCGGCGCTCCAGGATGTCGGATATTGCGTCTCTATCGAGGGGTAAAGCAGACAATATGCGCGCCGAGGACGAGCGTTTCTGACTACACGCTTATTCGGCGACATTGTGCTGCTGCCAGCGTAGCAAATAGGCCTGCAATCGCCAGATCAGTGCCGAGAGCGCAACGCCGACCAGCATCAGTACGATCACGGCGACCATCATGCCGGACGCCTCCGCCCGCGCCTCGGATTCGATGATGAGGCGCCCGATCCCTCGCTCCGCGCCGATGAACTCGCCGACGATCACCCCGATCAAGGCGAAGGAGATAGCGGGCGTCAACGAGGCGAAGACCCAGGCCATGGTCGAGGGAATGACCACGGTACGGGTGATCTGCCACTCGCTCGCGCCGAGCAGCTGCGCAGCATTGACAAAACCCTCGTCGATCGAGCGGGCGCCCTCGAACGTATTGAAGAACACAAGGAAGACGACCACGATCCACGACGTGACGATCTTTGAGGTATCGCCGATGCCGAAGGCCAGCACGATGATCGGCGCCAGCGCGATGCGCGGGATCGAGTTGACCGCCGTGATGAACGGCTGGAAGATCGCGCTAAGGCGATCCGAGCGGCCGAGCACGAGACCCGCGGCAAAACCGCTGACAACGCCGGTCACGAAGCCGAAGAATGTGTTTTTCAGCGTGACGGCGGTCGCGATCCAGAGATTGTTCTCGGATCGCGCCATGCATCGGGTGAATTCGCCATTGAACCACCCGTTGAACACGCCGAGCTTGGACTTGAGACAGCTCAAGATCAGGAAGCGCTCGAAGATGTCGGATGGCTTGGACACGAAATAGGGATCGAGCAGATCCGGCACCAGCCATGGAAGGCGACCGTGCAGATCGTAGCCCCACTGCCAGATCGAGAGGAGGCAGACGCAGATCAGCGCCTGCCAGGCGAACGTTCTTCCCGGGCGGCGTGCGCGCCTCATGGCTTGCGCCCCTTGATGAATTCCTCGCCGAGCGAGTGCCAGATCAGCTGGAACAGCTCGGCATAGCGCGGCGTCTCCCGGATCTTCACGGCATTGCGCGGGCGGGCAAAGTCTACTTCGAAAGTCTCCTTAATGCGGCCAGGCCGCGCCGAAAACAGGATGATGCGGTCTGCCAGCGTCAGGGCCTCGCCGAGATCGTGAGTCACGAACAGCACGGTCTGCTTCTCGCGCTCCCAGATGCGCAGCAGCACATCGTGCATGTCGATTTTGGTATGAGTGTCGAGCGCGCCGAACGGCTCGTCCATCAACAGGACTTGCGGCTCGACGACCAGCGTTCGCATCAAGGCTGCGCGCTGACGCATGCCGCCCGACAAGGCCGACGGATAGGCATTGCCGAAATCCTGCAGTCCGGCCTGCATCAGACAGGTGCGGACGCGCTCCTTCCGCTCCGCCACCGGGACACCAGCCAACTCCAGGCCATAGCCGATATTGTCGGCGACGGTACGCCAGGGAAACAGGGTGTCGCGCTGAAAGACATAACCGACATTCGGCGTCGCTTGTCCGGGAATGACCGGCTTTCCATCAATCAGGATCTCGCCGCTGGTCGGCTTGATCAGCGTCGCGATCATATTGAGGACGGTACTCTTGCCCGAGCCGGACGGCCCCAACAGGGCAATGAATTCGCCGCGTCGAACACTGAAGGAGACGTCCCGCACCGCTTCGATGGCCGCGCCCGCCAGTTGGAAGATCTTGCACAATCCGCGCACGTCAATGCGCCGCACATCCGGTGGCGCATCGACAAGCCGCGTGTGTAAGGCCTCCACGCTCAAACCGGATAGGCCTTGCGTGCCGCTTCGATGAAGCTGGTATTGACGACATCGGCCATCGCGAGCGGCTTGATGCCGGTCATTTCACGAAACCAGACCTTCTGCCCGCGCGCGAAGCTCTCCGCATCGATGATGCCGTCGTAGTCGGTGATCTTCTTCATGATTCCGATGTCGAAAATATTCGCTTCGCGCGACGTACTGCCAACATAGGGCTCGATCGCATCATAGATCTCTTCGGGGGAGTGCCCCTTGATCCATTGGGTGGCCCGCCACAGCGCCGTGACGAAGGCCTGCATCTTCTGCGGATCCTTTTCGATGGTCGATTGCAGCGAGAAGTGAGACGTCACCGGGACCTTGCCGCCGATATATTTGGTCCAGACCGCCTCATCCGTTCCATCGAACAACAGCGCGCCCCAGCCCTGCTCGATCGAATCCTTCAGGATCGATGGCGAGTTGATGAGGACATCGACCTGCTTCGTTTTCAACGAACCCATCATGGTGTCGACATTGCCGGTGCCGATCCAGGTCACCTTGTCCTCGAGTCCCATGGTTTCCATGTAGTAGGACGCCCAGACATGATTGGTGCCTCCAAGCGAGGACACCGCAACGATCGGCTTGCGTCCGTCGGGCCGTTTCCAGTTTGCGAATGCCTCCAGCGTGGTGATGCCCTGATCCATCAGATCCTTGCGAATAATGAAGATCGCTGCATTGCTGCGGGTATCGACCGGCATCAGGACGCGCGCACTGCGGCCGTGATTGCTGAGCTGCATCGGGTGGGTGATGTCGCCGATGCCGATATCGCCCTGGGACGAGGCGATGATCTCGCGCGTCTTCACGCCGCTGCCGCCCTGGATCAGCTTGCAATCGAGACCTGCGTCCTTGAAGAACCCGGCACGGTCGGCGACGAACTGGGACTGATAGACCGGAATGGCCACCGGATAGATCACCCGGCCCGACGGGGTGTCCGCCCCAGCCCGCCCGGCAGCCATTGATGCACCGGCACCAGCGACAATCGTAAGCGCCGATCGTCTTGTGACCTGCGTCCTCATCATGCGGGCTCCCTCTCCTTGCCGGCGACCTTGTCCAGCGCGTTCAGCACTGCATCGCCCATCTCCTGGGTCGAAAGTCTTTTTGCGCCGGGTTCGGCGATATCGGCCGTTCTTGCGCCGGCGGAAAGGGCCGTATCCACGGCCCTCTCCAGCAGAATCGCATCATCAGGCCGATTGAGGGTGATGCGCAACATCATCGCGACGCTGAGGATCGAGCCGAGCGGGTTGGCGATGCCCTTGCCCGCTATGTCAGGTGCACTGCCATGGACCGGCTCATAGAGCGCCTTGCGGCGGCCCAGCCGGTCCGGCGGCCCAAGCGAGACCGACGGCAGCATGCCGAGTGAGCCCGACGCCATCGCCGCGCAATCGGACAGAATGTCGCCGAAGATGTTGCAGGTCACCATAACGTCGAATTGCGACGGCGCCCGCACGATCTGCATCGCCGCGTTGTCGACATAGAGATGCGTCAGCTCCACGTCGGAGAATTCGGCTTGATGCAGCCCGATGACCTCCTCGCGCCATAGCACGCTGGTTTCCAGCACATTGGCCTTGTCGACCGAGCAGACCCGCCCCTTGCGCGTCCGCGCCAGTTCGAATGCGGTTCGCGCCACCCGGCGGATCTGGCTGGTGGTATATTGCTGGGTGTTGAAGCCGCGGCGCTGGCCGCCGGGCAGCGTTTCGATGCCGCGCGGCTCGCCGAAATAGATGCCGCTGGTGAGCTCGCGGATGATGATGAAGTCGACATCCTTCAGCACCGAGGCCTTGAGTGGCGCTGAGTCCGCCAGTGCCGGATTGGCGACGATTGGCCGGAGATTGGCGTAGAGATCATACTTGCTGCGCAGCGACAGCAGGCTGCCCGCTTTGCGCGCCGCGGGCGGCACTTCTGTAGTCTCCGGGCCACCGGTCGCGCCCCAGAGTATCGCGTCGGCCTCCTCCATTGCTTCAACGGTGTCATCAGGCAGCACCTTGCCTGTCGCCAAATAAGGGCTGAGCCCGTATTGCGCTTCACGCAGCGTCACGGGAAGGCCGCGCCGGGCCGAGAACCATTTGAGAATGCGATGGGACTGGTCGGTCACTTCAGGACCGATGCCTTCGCCGCCCACGACGGCGACCTTGATCATATTCGAAAGCGTGTTCATGCCCAATGTATCCTGACGATTATCTTGCCTGTTACCCTGCAAAGTGGATCCACGGCCGCGCGTTGCGGTCGGCTGCCTGGAAGGCGCGGATCTCGTGGTCCCGCCGCAAGGTCAGCGAAATCTCATCCAGGCCTTCGAGCAGGCCCGCGCGGCGGCGCGGATCTATCTCGAAGACATGCCGCACGCCCGAAGGCGAAGTGACCGTCTGTGCCTCGAGATCGACCGAGAGGCGGCCGGCGCCCTGGCTCGCTTCGATCTCTGCGGCGAGGCTGTCGATGACGGCCTTGTCCAGCACCACCGGCAGGATGCCGTTCTGGAAGCAATTGGCGAAGAAGATGTCGCCGAAGCCGGACCCGATGATGGCGCGGATGCCCATCTCCTGCAGCGCCCACACCGCCGCCTCACGCGAAGAGCCGCAGCCAAAATTCGGACCCGTCACCAGGATTTCCGCCTGGCGATAAGGCTCACGATTGAGGATAAACTCCGGATTTTCCGCGCCATCAGGCAGATAGCGAAGGGACCCGAACGCCCATTTGCCCAGACTGCCACGGACGGAATTTCCGATCATGCGGTTGATGCTGATGATGACATCGGTGTCGACATTGGTGCGCATGATCGGCGCGGCGGTTGCGGTCAGCTTGGTGAAGGCTTGCGCCATCTAGCGCTCCATGGTTCGAACATCGGCGATGGCGCCGGACACCGCCGCCGCCGCGGCCATGGCCGGGCTCGCCAGATGGGTACGGGCGCGCGGCCCTTGCCGGCCGATGAAATTGCGATTCGACGTCGACACCGAGCGCTGGCCGGGCGGCACGGTTTCGCCGTTCGCAGCAAGGCACATTGAGCAACCCGGCTCGCGCCATTCGAAACCTGCGTCGATGAAGACCCTGTCGAGCCCCTCGGCCACCGCATCGCGCTTGACGGTTTCCGAGCCCGGCACGACCCAGGCCCGCACGCCAGGGGCGACCTTGCGGCCGCGCGCGACCTCGGCCGCGGCTCTGAGATCGCTGAGACGGCTGTTGGTGCAGGAGCCGATGAAAACCCAGTCTACCGGCGTGCCGGCGATCGGTGCGCCCGGCTTCAGGCCCATATAGTCGAGCGCGATCTCGATGGCGCCGCGGCGTGCCGGGTCGGCAATATCAGCGGGATCGGGCACGCGGCCATCGACACCGAGGACATGCTCCGGACTGGTGCCCCAGGTGATCTGCGGGATGATGGTGCTGACATCGATCGACACCGCGCGATCGAACACGGCGTCGCTGTCGCTCCGCAGCGTCCGCCATGCCGCGACGGCGCGATCCCACATCTCGCCTTGCGGCGCATAGGGACGCCCGCGGACATAGGCGAACGTCGTCTCGTCGGGCGCTATCAGCCCCATCTTGGCGCCGAGCTCAACCGAGAGATTGCAGATGGTGAGCCGGCCCTCGATCGGCATGTTCCTGATTGCGCTACCGGCATATTCGACCGCATAGCCGGTGCCGCCGGCGGCGCCGACATGGCCGATCAAGGCCAGGATGAGATCCTTCGCCGTCACGCCGAATGGCAGCTTGCCGTCGAACGTCACGCGCATGGTTTTAGGGCGGCGCTGGATGATGGTCTGGGTCGCCAGCACATGCGCGAGCTCGCTGGAGCCGATGCCGAAGGCGAGCGCCCCTAAGCCGCCATGGGTGCAGGTGTGGCTATCGCCGCAGACGATCAGGCAGCCGGGCAGGCTGAGGCCGAGCTCCGGCCCGATGACATGGACGATGCCCTGCCCCGGCTGGTCGATGTCGAACAGCTGGATGTTGCTGGCCGACGTCTCGGTGCGCAACGCCGCCAGCAGCTCCCACCCGGTCTTGATCGTGCCGGCGCGCCCCGCGGCCGTCGAAATCGCATGATCGGGCGTCGCAAAGGTCAGCTCGGGATTGTGGACCGGAATATTGCGGCTTTTGAGGTCGAGCAGGCCGCGGGAGCCGCCGAGGTCATGCAGCAGATGGCGATCCACATGGAGCAGATCGGTATCATCGCTGATATGGGCGATGACTTGCTGGTCCCAGATTTTGGCCAGCAGCGTGCGGCCACGCGTGTCCACGATCCGTCCTCCCCTTTTCGGCATCTGAAGTGCCGTATTGCTGCCGATCTTGCCAAGCGGCTGCGCTGTTGGGAAGCAGGATAGAAGGCCGTCGCGAAAATGTGCAGTGCCGGTTGGGCAGCCTGCCATCGCGGCCGGCGATGGCAGGCCGTCTGCACGGACGATCTCAGCCCCTGCTGCGGACGACCGTCAGCCGGTCGGAGACGCTGCCCGTGGCGAGACGCGCCTGGTCAGGAGATCGCAAATGCTCCACCAGGAGCTTCGTCACCGGAGGCAGCGATTTGTAGTCGCGCACGCCCATGACCAGCTCGCGCCGCGCCCAGGACTCTTCGAGGGGGACGGTGGCGAGGCTGTCGATGCCGTAGCGATCGCGGACGATCTCCAGCGGAACGATGCCGACTCCCATCCTTGCATCTACGACGCGAAACAGCGCATCGAAACTGCTGACGCGGATGCGCACCTTGAGATGCTGCCCGAGAGCCGCAGCGGCCCTGACACATAGCGTCTCGATCGAGCTGCCCTTCTCCAGGCTGACGAAGTCGAAATCGACCAGTTCGCGGAAGCGCACCCTGCTCCGGCCCGCCAGTGGATGGTCGCGCGTGACCAGTGCGACCAGGTTGTCGCTGCGATAGGGCAGCAGCTCCAGATCCTGTGCGTCGATGTTGCCGCCGAAGATGCCAATGTCGGCCCGGTTCTCCACCACGGCACGCACGATCGCGGGGCTGAGATCCTCCTCGATATCGATGTGCACCAGCGGATGCCGCTCCAGGAATAGGCTGAGCTCGTCGGCGAGGGCTTCGAGGATCGCGGACTTATTGGCACAGACCCGGATCAGCCCGCGCTTGCCCTGCCGGTATCCCGTCAATTCGCTCTCCAGCCTGCTCAGGTTTCCCAGGATGATGCGCGCATGCTCGAGCAGGGCAAATCCCGCCGGCGTCGGCTCAATGCCTTTCGAATGGCGATGCAGTAGTTCGACTTGGAAACGGTCTTCGACATCCGAGATGCGCCGGCTGACAGCGGACGCAACGATATTCTTCTTCTCCGCCGCCTTCGCAATGCTCTGCTCCTCGGCGATCGCTACGAATAATTCCAATGTCAAGAGATCGATTTTAGCCGTCATCCGTCAGATCCTCGATCGATCTAGGCTTCACGACATGCTACGATTGTTTCTCGTTGCGCGAAAGCTCTGACAGTATCGAACCCGACGGCGGACTGTTTGCCCGAGCGGAGAACAGGCCAATTCCGCAACTATAGTGCCGTCGGGATGACAATTCCGAGCGCTAGCGTTGTTCTATCTAAAATCCCTATTCAGCACTGGGGAAACGTGCACCTGTTCAGTTGAGATAGAGCCGCTCTCGACGACAAGCGCGACCGCTCCCCCCGTCAGTGGCAGCTCGCTGGTGTCCTGAACGCTGAACAGCCTTTTGCCGTCGACATGGGCTTCGATCGCGCTGCCGATCACACGCAGCTCGACCTCGTATTTGCGATCAAACTCCCAGGTGAAGCGTTCGCCGGCGAGCACGACCTCGTCATGCACGCGCTTGACAAGGCGCACCCGCCCACCCTCGATACGATCGAACATCAGCGCGTAATAGCGCTCGCGCCCCTGCACGCGCGCGGCGAGGCCCCAGGCATTGGCCAACAGCGGTGTGATTTCCGACCTGACTTGATAGTCCTTCCAGTCGCGTGAGCCCTGCGCGATGAAGCCAAGACCGTCGCCATTGGTGACGCGCAGGCCTTCCCAGCGGGTCTGGAACTGGCTGACATTGTTGACCCAGGCGTACTTCCACATCGTGCTGAGATTGTTGTCCGGCCGCTTCAGCACGGTGTCGGGCGCTCCACCCCAGGTCAGGTAATCCAGATACAGCCTGCCATCGACACCGAGCGGATCTGATGTCTCGATCTCGACGCCGATCTCGAAGATCGGATAGGCGTGCGTCTCCGGTACCTGCCAGCTCAGCACGGCCTCGCAACCGCCCTTTAACTCCTGCGCATCGCCATAGATCTGAACCAGCTCGTCGCGCTCGTCATAGACGCTGGCGAAGAGGCGTGCGCTCATCGTGCCGCTGTCGGTCTCTGATTCCAACCGGCACTCGACGCGCTGGCCCGAATGCAGCGTCGGGCACGACACCAATTGATAGGTTGGCATCGTAAACACCTCCTTGTCGAAGAAGGTTGGGCTGGCGATACGCGCGACACGGCCGGGCGCGAGGCGGCGGCAGTCGATCGCGAGGCTGCGCTCACCGGTGCGGCTGTGGCCAGCCACATTGCTCAGCTTGACCTCGTGCAGCCGCGCTGGCGACCCGCCCTTGACGTTGAAGCCCTGCAGGCTGCCCGGGAAATTGAAGTTGAAGCGCGCGCCGTTCTTGGCCACCGCGAGTGCCGGCGCGCCCGCCAGCGCGAGCCCCGCTGCGACCAGCGACTGCGTCTCGATCACGGCGTCGGTGATCGCGGCGCCGCCGTCGGCGGTCGAGATGTACATGCGATCGGCAATCGGCGAGCGGAAATCCGGTCCAGCGTCGAGGCCGGCAAGGCCAGTTCGGATGCCAAAAAGGCAACCGACATTGCCGGCATTGCAATCGGTGTCCCAGCCCGCCGTGTTAGCGATCCGCATCGCCTCCTGAAAGCTGTTCTCGCCGTACAGCGTCGCGAGGATGATCAGCGCGTGGTTCGGTACGACATGGCAATTGCCGAGGAACTTGTCGTAGCCGTAACGCTCGGCAATCAGAGCGCGAGTGCGCTCCCAATCGTTGCTGTTGTCGCCGGCGTGCCAGTCGCGGACGTCGTTGACGACGCGGCGGATCAGCGCGTCCTCCGGGACGACGGAAAGACCGATGTCGATCAGCTTCTGCACATCGCGCTCGACGAAGGCCTGCGCCTCCATCGCTGCCAGCAGCTTTGCGGCATGCACGGATTCGCCATCATGGCTGACGCGCCCGGCCTGGTCGGCGAGATAAGCAGCCTGCTCGGGATCGCCGGGGCTCACCATGGCCCAGCCATCGATGAAGATCTGCGCGCCGATCTGCTCGGCCACAGTGGCGCCGTTCAGCTCGATCGAACCGCTCTGCGGCGCCGGGATGCCGGACTTCAGGCGCAGATAGGCGGTGTGCTCGGTGGAATTGCCGACGCCGCCCCACCACAGCACGGCGCGCTCCTCGACAATATAGTTCAACCAGGCCTGGCCGACCTGCTTGGCGGTCAGGCGCTTTGGGTAGCCGTTGTCGGCAAGCGCGCGCGGAAACGCAAACGTGCCGGAGACGTCGTCATCGGTGACGACGAGATGATGCGAGCGCAGCGCGACGTCGCGGCGCTCGTTGACGTAATAATTGATCGGCCCGAGTTCCTTCATGATGCGCTCATAGGTCCAGCCCTCGAAAGGCCGGCCGAGATAGACGCCGATGAGCTTGCCGAGTACGCCGGCATAGACGCGCTCCGCGTAGTCATGAGGAATTGCCGTCACTTGTTCACTCCCACGTTCAATTTCCGTCGCCCAGTCAGACCGACGAGCGTTTCACGATCTCGAATTTCAGCTCATGGCTCTTGCCGGGTGCCCTAAGCCCGCCCGGCTGCAACCGCCTCACCAGCGTCTCCGCCGCCAGCGCGCCGAGGTCGAACTCCGGCTGGCGCACCGTGGTGAGGCCGAGCAACTTCGCGACCGGGATGTCGTCGAAGCCAGCAATCGCGATGTCGTCGGGAATCGAGAGCCCGGCGTTGCGCGCCGCTTCCATCGCGCCGAGCGCCAACACGTCGCTCGCGCCGAACACGGCGGTCGGGCGATCACCCTTGCGCTCGAGCAGCCGCGTCATCGCTCGCGCACCGGATTCTTCCGAATACGCACTGTCAGTGATGAAGTCGGGTGATAACCCAGCCTCGCGCATCACCGCGCCATAGCCTTGCGCGCGGCGATTGCTCGGGCCGAACTCGGCCTGGATCATGGCGATGCGCCGATGCCCACGCGCGATCAGCAGCCGAGTCATCTCGGCGGCGGCCTCCGAATTGTCGATATAGACGCTGTCGATCGCGAGCGGCCCGTCCGGCTTGTGCTGGCTTTCCAGCCGCACGAGCGGAATGCCTTTGCGAGCGAGCACTGCAAGCTGCGGCACGCGCAGATGAAAGAATGTCGCGACGACGCCGTCGGCGCGGCCCTGCAACAGCCAATCGATCGCGCGCGCCTCACGCTCGCGCGTTCCGTCCGTGTCGAAGATCAGCACGTCATAGCCAGCGGGCGCCGCGACCGTCTGCAAGCCACGCACGAGGCCGGGATAGAACGGGTTCGTAATGTCGGGGATGACGCAGGCAAAGGTCATGGTGCGCGCACTGCGCAGCATCCGCGCCGGATGGTTCGGCCGATAGCCAAGTTCTTGCGCGACTTCGAGGATGCGCGTGCGCGTCGCCGGCGGGACGGATGGTGTCTCGGCCTTGTTGAGGACGAGCGACACCGCCGCCTGCGAAACGCCGGCGGCGAGCGCAATATCCTTCTGCGTGGGGCGGCCGGGCGCCTGATTGTCGCGCCCCTTCCCCCGCTTGGTCCTGGTTGTTGACGTCGCCATTTCGCTTAGTTATACGTATTACTAAAGGAAAATCAACAAACGCTATTCCCGCCCGAGGAAACTGAGGTTCATTGCCATGACCATGACCCGACGCCAGCTTGTCGCCGCCATTCCCACCGCAGCGCTTGCAGCAAATCTGCCGCGCGGTGCCCGCGCCGAGGACGGGCGCAAGGTCGTCACCTTCTGGTTCGGTCAGGCAAACTCGGACGGCCAGGCCGCGTTGCGCAACGATCTGGTCGAGGCGTTCAACGCCTCGCAGGACAAATACCTGCTGCAGATGGAAGTGAAGGGCGCGGCGGTCAACAATCTGTTGAAGGTCGCCCTGGTCGCCGGCAATGGTCCTGATATCGTACAGACCGCGGGACCCGCCTATCTCACCGCGATCGCCAATGCCGGCCAGGTGCTGCCGCTCGACGATTTCGCCGAGAAGTACAAATGGAAGGACCGCTTCCTCGCGCCGCTGCTCAATACCAGCGTCTATGGCGGCAAGCTCTATGCGCTGCCGCGCGACTACGAGTCGATGCACCTGTTCTACAACAAGGAGCTGTTCAAGCAGAACGGCTGGAAGCTGCCGTCCAACCGGCAGGAGATGGAGCAAATCGCCGATGCCGCGATCGCCAAGGGCATCATCCCCTTCGGCGCCGGCAATGCCGACTGGAAGGGCGTCAACGAGTGGCTGATGACGGTGTTCTTCAACAACGTCGCCGGCCCCGACAATGTCCGCAAGGCGCTGTCGGGAGAACTGCCCTGGACTGCCCCGCCCTTCGTCGAGGCGGTCGAGCTCTCGAAGGCCTGGTACAACAAGGGCTATTTCGGCAAGAACTACTTCTCGCTGACAATCGAGCAGAGTTTTCTCCAGGTCGTGAACGGCAAGGCGGCGATGGCGCTCAGCGGCACCTGGTCGTTCGGCACCAAATCCTACGGCATGTCAAAGCCCGATACGGTGATGGACGTAGCGCCCACGCCGAGCCTCGGCTCGGCTGTCTCGGGGCCGCTGGTGCATCTCGCCTGCGGCGCGACGCTGTCGATCGCAAAGACCTCACAGAACGCGGAAGGCGCCGCCGCCGTGTTCGAGTTCATGCTGACCCGCAAGTTCTACGAGGCGATGAACCGCGACTGGCCCGGCAAATGGGCCCTGCCGGTGAAGGATCTGCCGCCGGAGATGCTGAGCGGTATCGGCTATCCCCTGTTCGAGAAGACCATTGCGAACCTGCACGAGGCCTTCAGCAAGGGGCAGTACGGTTTCACCACCTGGACGTTCTGGCCGGGCGCGACCAACTCCTATCTGATCGAGGGCATCGAGCAGGTTTGGCTCAACAAAATCACGCCGGATGCGTATCTCACCCGGCTGCAGACATTGTTCAGCCAGGAAGCCAAGGAAGGCAAGGTGCCACCGCTGCCGCCGCGGACGGCCTGATCAAAAGATGTGGCTGTTCGCGCTTCCGGCGCTGCTGATCAATGTCTGCATCATCCTGGTGCCAGCCGTGCTGACATTCACGGCGGCGTTCTTCATCTGGGACGGCGTCGGCACGCCTGTGTGGGCTGGACTGACCAACTTCCAGAACATGGTCGCCGATCCCGTGTTCTGGTCGGCTCTGACCAACAATTTCATCTGGACCGCGATCTTCCTCACCGTCCCGGTCTGCCTGGCGCTGGTGATGGCGGCGGCGCTCTTGATGGCGCCGAAGGCGCGCATCGTCGTGCAATCCATCATCTTCCTTCCGCGTATCATCGCAGTGGCGGTCACAGGCCGCATCTTCCAGGGCATGATCTTCAGCCCTGCGACCGGCATCGTCGCCTGGCTGAACGAGCACGGCTTTTCGATCTCGGATCCGCTGGCAGATCCCGACCGCTCGCTCTACGCGGTCGCGGCCGTCGATATCTGGCACTGGTGGGGCTTTCTTGCGGTTGTGTTCCTGGCGGCAATGCGGCAGATCAGCGTCGACCAGATCGAGGCGGCGCGGCTCGACGGTGCTGGTTTCTTCGCGCTGTTTCGCTACGTGCTGCTGCCGGGCATCAGCCCGACTTTGACCCTCATGCTCATCCTGACCGTGATCTGGTCGTTCCAGGTCTTCGAGTTCATCTTCATCGTCACCCGCGGCGGCCCGGCCTATGGCAGCGAGGTGCTGGCCACCTTCGCCTATCGCCACGCCTTCTTCGAGGGCGATGTCGGCCATGCCGCGGCGGCCGCCTGCGTCATGAGCCTGTTTGGACTCTGCGCCACCGCGGTCTATCTCCGGCTCCAGATCACCGACGACGCGCAATCGACATGATCGGGGATCGCTGGAGCAGGACGTTTGCCCTGGGGCTGATCGGCGTCGCGTCGTTCAGCTCGCTGCTGCCGATCGCGCTCGCGATCATGAACGCGCTGAAAACGACGACGGAAATCGGCTCGAACCCGCTGGCGCTGCCGACCCAGATGCACTGGGAAAACTTTTCGTCGGCCTGGCGTAACGCCCGGCTTGGACCGAGCCTGTTGCACAGCGCCGAGGTCGCGTCTCTCACCATCCTGATGGTCTGCGTCACCGCGACGCCTTGCGCCTATGTGCTGGCGCGACAGAAGGGCAAGCTCTGGCGCTTCATCACCTTCTACTTCATGGCCACGATTACCGTGCCCGTGCAGCTCTACCTCTATCCGCTCTATTTCATCTTCGCCAAGCTGGGACTGGTGAATTCGATTCCGGCGGTGGCGCTGATCTACACCGCCATGTTCTCGCCTTTTGCGATCTTCCTGCTCCGCACCTATGCGCTGGCCATTCCCGTCGCGCTGGAGGAAGCCGCGCAGGTTGACGGCGCGCGGCCGTGGCAGGCCTTCTGGTATGTGATCCTGCCGATGATGCGGCCGGGATTGCTCACGGTCGCGATCATCGTCGGGCTGAACGCCTGGAACGAATTCGTCATCGCCGTGACGTTCCTGCAGAACGACAGCAACGTCACGGCGATCGTGCGCTTCTACAACCTCACCGGCCAGTACTCGACCGATTGGGGTGAGATGCTCGCTGCCGCCGTGACGATCGTGCTGCCGATTGTCGCGATCTTCGTGCTGCTGCAACGACAGTTCATCGACGGAATGACATCGGGTGCGGTAAAGTCGTGAGCTAGGGTCTGTCTGGATTCAGGATTCTCATTCCAGCTTGGTTGTGATTCAAACTTGGGATGAACCGATTCGTTTTGACTGACGCCCAATGGGCGATGATGGAACCACATTGCCTTGGCAAGCCGGGCGATCCCGGCCGGGGCGGCAAGAACAACCGGCTGTTTGTCGAAGCAGTCTTGTGGATCGCCCGGACAGGCAGTCCATGGCGCGATCTGCCGCGCGCCTTCGGCAACTGGATAACCGTGTACACGCGTTTCCGCGACTAGGCGAAGGCAGGGGTCTGGAAGCGTCTGTTTGCTGCGGTCTCAGACGAGCCGGACATGGAATACGTCATGGTCGATGCTACCATCGTCAAGGTCCACCGCCACGGACAGGGCGCAAAAGGGGGACGCAAAACCAAACCATCGGCCGCTCGAAAGGCGGTATGACCACCAAAATTCTGGCACTTACCGACGCGCTCGGCAATCTCGTGCGCTTCGTGCTGCTGCCAGGACAGCGCTTCGACACGGTCGGCGTCCCGTCGCTCATCGAGGGGCTGGCCTCCGATGCGCTGATCGCAGACAAGGCATCCGACAGCAACGCCATCGTCGCCGACCTCGACCAACGCGGCGCCAAAGCAGTCATTTCCCAGCATCCACGCCGCGCACAGCCTATCGCCATCGACAAGGAAATGTACAAATGGCGGCATCTGATCGAAAGCTTCTTCTGCAAGCTCAAGGAATTCAAACGCATCGCAATGCGCGCCGACAAAACCGATCTGAGCTTCGAAGCAATGATCAACCTGACCGCCGCCGTGATAAACTCAAGATGAATCCAAACAGACCCTAGCTTGCAAGGCGGTCGATGAGTGAGCTTCGGGACAAGCTCAGTTCGGCAGATCGCTCGCCTTCAAGTCGCGAGGTAGGGCCGTCAACAACAGGATCGCGCAGAGCACGCAGAGGCCGCCGATGACGTAGAGTGCGGGCGTCGTGCTGCCGGTCCAGTCCTTGACGGAGCCGACCATCAGGGGGCTCACAATGCCTCCGATCTGGCCAAGCGTGTTGATCAGTGCGATGCCGCTCGCAGCGCCCGCACCGGTCAGGATCTTTGGCGGCAGGGTCCAGAATATTGGGATCGCGGCAACCACGCCGGCGCCAAGAACGGCAAGCGCCCCCACCAGCGTCACGACATCCTTGTCGAAGGCTCCGCTGGCGAAGAAGCCGAATCCTGCGGCCAGGATCAAGGCGGCCACGAACTTAGGACGTTCGCCCGACGCATCGGACATCCGTCCGACCACCAGCATGCTGATGGCACCGCAGAAATAGGGAGCTGCCGTCAGGAAACCGATCGCTGCCGCGCTGCCGCCGCCAGCGGCCTTGATCAGGTCCGGCGCCCAGAAATTCAGCCCATACGAGGCGACCTGGATCAGGAAGTAGATGAAGCCCAGCAGCAGCACGCCCGGCATCAGCAGCGACCGCCACGCCGGATGCTCGCCGATCTCGCTCTTCTGCCGGTCGAGCTGCACCGAGATGAGACGACGTTCGTCGTCGCTCAGCCACTTCGCCTGCTCAATGCCGTCATCGAAACGAAATAGGACGACTAGGCCGAGCGCAACGCACGGGAGGCCGCCAGCCACGAACAGCCATTGCCAGCCGGCGAGACCATGCACTCCGTTGAGATAGTTGAGAATGAGCCCGGAGATCGGCGCACCGATGATCCCTGAGAATGCGGTGGCGAGGAAGAACACCGACGTCATGCGCCCCCGGTGCGACTTCGGGAACCAAAGTGTCAAATAGTAGAGAATGCCGGGCGCAAATCCTGCTTCCATGGCGCCGATCACAAACCGCAGTGAGTAGAACTGCCATTCGCCGCGCACGAACACCATAGCCGCGGTGGCGATGCCCCAGGAGATCATGATGCGGGCGATCCAGCGCCGCGCGCCGAAGCGATACAGCAGCATGTTGCTCGGCACTTCCAGCAGGACGTAGCCGACGACGAACAGGCTCGCGCCTAACCCATAGGCCGTGTTGCTGAGCCCGAGATCGGCTTGGAGCGCGGCTTTGGCGAAGCTGATGTTGACGCGGTCGAAGAACGCGAAGAAGTAGCAGACTATGATCAGCGGCATCAGCCGCCAGGCGATCTTCCTGATAACCAGATGTTCGGAGATCCGGGTGTCGACATGGCCGATGGCCGACGCTGTCATGGTCATGGTTTCCTCCTTATGTTATTTGAGATTCTGAGTTGTTGGATGTTCAGCCCGAGTGCCGGAATCGCTCCGGAATCGGATGTAGGTCCGAGGCAAGACCGGCCTTGGCGACCTGCCCCGGTGCGTCATGCCCGACCAGTCCGGTCAAACTGCATGACAGGTCAATCAGGCCTCGCAGATCGAGGCCGGTCGCGAGACCCATCTCGTGGCAGAGATTGACAAGATCTTCGGTACAGACATTGCCCGTAGACCCGGGTGCAAACGGGCACCCGCCCAAGCCGCCGAGCGCCGCATCGAAGCGTCGCGCTCCAGCATCATGAGCGGCCAGCACATTGACTAACCCGAGGCCGCGGGTGTTGTGGAAGTGAAGCGTCAGCTTGTCCGCGGGCACCAGCAGCAAGGTTCTGGCCACTAGGTGAGAGACCTGGTTCGGATTGGCCATGCCGGTCGTATCGGCGAGCGTGATGCCGTCGGCGCCGAGAGCGAGATAGCGCCTGACGATGTCCAGCACCTTGTTGAACGGCTGCGCACCCTCGAACGGACAACCGAACGCCGTCGCGACGGTGGCGTTGAGCAGAGCGCCGGCTTCATGAGCGGGCCCTGAGATTTCGGCGAGCGACGCCAGCGAGCGCGCATGCGTCATGTTCATATTCGCGCGGTTATGGGTCTCGCTCGCCGACATCACGAAGTTGAGCTCGTCGGCGCGTGCCGCCAGCGCCAGCTCAGCGCCGCGCCGGTTCGGGATCAATGCGGTGTAGACCGTGCCCGGCCGCCGCGTGAAGCCGGCGAAAACCTCGGCGGCGTCGAGCAGCGACGGCACGGCCGCGGGCGAGACGAAGGACGATACCTCGATGCGGGCGAAGCCGATCGCGGACAGGGAATCGATCAGCTTGATTTTATCGGGCGTCTCGACCCATTTCGGCTCGATCTGCAACCCGTCGCGCGGCGCGACTTCCTGAATGACGATGTTGGGTGGCGCCGCGGTCATTGCACCGCTCCAACGCGGCGCAGCCGCGCGATCTCGGCCTGCTCGAGACCGAGACCCGCCAGAACCTCGTCGGTATGCTGACCGAGCGTCGGACCCGACCATCTGACGTCGCCTGGCGTGTCGGAGAGTTTCGGCGTAATGCCCGGCATCTTCACGGTGACATCGCCCGGCAACTCGGTGGGCAAAATCATCTCGCGAGCCGCATAATGGGGATCGCTGACGATGTCCGCGACCGAGTAGATCCGTCCTGCGGGAACGTCGGCGCCGTCCAAGACCGCCAGAATCTGCTCCATCGTCCGCGTTGCCGTCCACGCGGTGATGGCGGCGTCCAGGATGGCGTTGCGGCGAACGCGCCCGTCGTTGCTGGCGAGCGACGGATCGTCGGCGAGATCCGGCCGGCCGACGACCTCCATCAGGCGCCGGAAAATCGCATCGCTATTGCCGGCGATGACGACGTGCTGACCGTCCGAACTCGGATAGGTGTTGGAGGGGCTGATGCCCGGCAGAGCGCCACCGGTGCGGGTCCTGACATGCCCCATGAGGTCATATTCGGGGACGAGGCTCTCCATCAGATTGAACACGCTCTCGTAGAGCGAGACGTCGACCACCTGGCCACGCCCCTGGCCGGTCTTGACCCGCAGCAGCGACATCAGAGCGCCGATCACGCCGTGGAGCGAAGCGAGGCTGTCGCCGATGCTGATCCCGACACGAGCTGGCGGGCTGTCCGGATCGCCCGTGGTGAAGCGAAGGCCGCCCATCGCCTCGCCGATCGCGCCGAAGCCGGACCTATCGCGGTAAGGACCGGTCTGGCCGTAACCGGAGATGCGTACCAGCGTCAGGTTCGGATTGAGCCTGGACAGCACGTCCCAGCCGAGGCCAAGCTTCTCGAGGCTGCCCGGCTTGAAATTCTCGATCACGACATCTGCCTGCGCCGCAAGGCGAAGCGCCACCTCGCGCCCCTCCGGCGACTTCAGATCGATCGCGATCGACTTCTTGTTGCGCGATTGCAGGTACCACCAGAGCGAAGTGCCCTGATGCAGCTTTCGCCAGCTGCGCAGCGGATCACCGCTGCCGGGCTGCTCGATCTTGACCACATCGGCGCCGAATTCAGCAAGCAGCCGCGCGGCGAACGGCGCGGCAATCAAAGTTCCAAGCTCGACGACTCGAATTCCGGACAGCGGTCCATCCACGGCAGGCGCTCCTCGACGATCTGTTTCGTCGAGATGTCGCCTACCAGGAGGTGTTGAGTCCAATAGTCGTTGATGAAGGAGCGTTCGCGGATGACGAACGCCGCAAAACTAGTGGGTGCTGGCCGAGGGAGAGCGCAGATGCGCGAGCATCAGATGGCTCGTTGCCGACAAGCCAGCAGGATCCCTTGTAACCAGCACCAGCTCGCGATCGGCCCAATCGTCGCGCAGCGGAATGGCTGCCAGATCCATGCCCTGGCTCAGCACCTCGAACGCGCGATCCGGAATGAGGCCAATGCCCATGCCTGCCTGGACCATGCGGCAAACCGCATCGAAGCCGGGGACATGAACACGCAACCGGATCGATTTGCCGATCTGCTGCGCGGTGTATTGCGATCGCAGATAGATCGAGCTGGTCGCGAAAAGGCCGACATGATCGTAATCGAGTGTATCGGCAAAGGACACCTCGCCGACCCGCGTCAACGGATGATCGGACCGCACCACGATGACGAGGCGATCGCTCCGATACGAGAAGCGTTCCAGCCCGCGGGTCGATACATCCGTCGAACAGATGCCGATCTCGGCGACGCCCTCCTCGACACCGCGAACGACGTCGGCGCTTGGCCGCTCCTGCAAATCGAGCCGCACCAACTCGTGCGACCGGAAGAATCCGGGCAGATCGTCGGGAAGGAATTCGACGATCGAGGACAGATTCGCAAGCATCCGCATATGTCCGCGCACGCCGCGGGCGTGCTCGGCCATGTCGACCGCGATCTTCTCGACGTTGAGCAAAGTGACGCGCGCATGATGCAGCAGCGATTGTCCCGCAGGCGTCAGAGCCATCCCGGTCGGGTGCCGCTCGAACAGGGCAACCTCGAGTGCCTCCTCCAGATCATGCATGCGCTTGCTGACCGCGGATGCGGCGATCGCTTCGCGTTGCGAGGCGCGCGTCAGATTGCGTTCTTCGCAGATAGCGATGAACAGACGCAAGGTGATCAGGTCGATGCGCCTGATGAGATCAATCTTGTGCGACGCAGTTGATCGCGGCGACGGTGTTTTCTGTTGCATGATCGGCTTCCCAACCTGCGAACATAAACCGTCACGTCTTGAAGATTTTCTCAAAATGCGGGGACGTTTGCCGCGAAATCGGAAGATGATTCCAATATCTGGCGAAACTAGGCAGTTCCATTCCAATTCGGCCCAGGGGCCGCTTGGTTGCGCCCTAATTTGGCGGCAATGACTGCAGCCGCCTCCATTCCGCTCGCGTTTTGCTTACGATCGTCCCGCCTAGTTCTTGCAATTCGTTGAGGCGAAGCGTTCTTCCGTGATCCAGCGCGTGGCATGGTCGTTCTCGAAGCTAAGGCGGCGCGGTGGCAGGCGACCTACCGACTTTCTCATCAGGGCATCGAGCGTATGCTCTTGGGCCGCCACCTGCGGTAATTGCAAACGCCCCGAGCAGACCAGCATTCTAGGATCAAAAGCAGTTGGCCTTGCCCGGTAATCATGGCGTGCGCCTAGGCCGGCATTCGTTCATTAAGCAGTGAGACCCAAGCCGCGCAGGAGCTTGTGCGTGCGGCTGACGTCTAAGCCGAGAATACCGGCAAACTCCACCTCGCGGTATCCGAGAATGGCAACTTTCCTCATGGTCCCCTCAAAATCGGCCGTTAGCAGGTCACGAACGGTGTAGAGCTGCAGGCCAATCTTCCGAAGCTCTCGACCGCGTGCGGAGCCGAGTCTCGTCATCGCCCCAGCCGCGATGCATCGTAAGAGATGGCGCCTGCTGGGTTGCGGCGGCGTATAGGGTTTACCTTGGCGACTGTAAGACGACACCGTAGCGCTCGTAGATCCGATGAATCGTACCGTCGGTCCGCAGCCGGTCCAGAGCTCCGTCGATGGCCTCGCGCAACTGGTCATCCGGTCGCACCATGCCAACGGCAACGTTCCAGTTGAGCCCAGCCTCGTTCTCGTCAAGTGCTAGGATGTGTACCGCCTTGTCCGGATGCGTCAAATTGAAATAGCTGGCGGCTGTCGGGGTGACCGCAGCCGCATCAATCTCATGATTGACAAGAGCCTCCAGGCTGTCGACCTCAAACCCAAAGGTCGACGTGGGCACGTGTCGCTGCCCGAGGGTCATAGCCGCCATCGACCCGACAAGGACACCAACTTTCGAGTGTTCGTCGAGGCTCCTGAATGACGTGAGCCGGCTTCCATCAGAAACCGCCAGCGCAACCCCTGTGCGGTAATACGGTTTCGATATTTTCAGGTTAGTCTCGCCCTGCGCTTCGCCATCGGCGATGATGTCGAGCACAATGTCACAGCCCGCACTCCTCATCTGGTATTGAGTGATGATCCAGTCCGGCCTCAGGGTGACGCCGAGCTCACGCGCGAACGCAGCGCCTAGTTCGATCTGAAATCCCGGAGGGTCACCGGCCTTGTTAGCGAAAGGCAGCGAATTGGGGTGGGCACATAATCCGAGCACACCAGAGTTGCGGATCGCATCGAGAGATCGGGCCTGCGCGACGCTGGTTAGTCCCACCAGGGCGCTGAACACGAGAGGGAGATAGCTCTTGATGGAATTAAGGGTGTAGATCAATGTGGCCTAGCCTTCATGTGGCTTCAGAGCGCGAACGTATTTAATGATCTCGTCGATCTGCGCATCGCTGAACGTCGCGCCGAAGGCTGGCATCGCGCCTTCCTTGCCGTTCTTGATGCGGTTGCGGATGAAGTCGTCATCCCGCTTTGTGTCCATCAGCTGCGGCCCCTTGCCGGCGGCGCGACCGCCGTCGGAGTGACACCAGCCACAAGTGGTCGCGAACAACTGCCCGACATCGAGCTGTTGGTTATCCGGAGCGCCCGGCGCAGGTTGCTGCGCGCGAGCGGCCAAGGTGGAAATCGTAAGAAGCGCGGCCAGTGTCGAGGTCGAAAACGTCGTGATCTTCCAAGCCAATCGCATACCGACCAACCCTACCTCTCAGCGATCATTTTGCGCAGAGCCTCGTTAGCTCCGCTTCAATAGAGGGAGCGACGCCGCCGCTCCCTCCCGACGTGACGGATTATTTCAGACTGTAGACAACGAGCGCGCCGTCGTCGCGAGGCATGCTCTTGTAGACGCCGCCGAAGGTCGGCGCGTAATCATCCGAGGCCATGCCGCCGAAGCCCGCGACGACCGCGATGTACTGTTTGCCATTGACGGCATAGCTGATAATGCCACCCTGGTGGCCAGTGCCGTCGCCGTGGCTCCACAATTCGGCTCCGGAGTCGGCATCGTAGGCATGAACCGTGCCGCGCGAATCCGGCACGAAGACCAGATTGCCTCCGGTCGACAACACGCTTCCAAGCGGCGGCTCGGGGAAGCGGACTTCCCACTTCTTGGCACCGGTGATGGGATCACGCGCGTCGAGGTGGCCGTAGATCTCACCGCCGGGCGGCGGTGCGATCTTGAAGTCTGCTCCGATGTTGAGTTGAGCCTGAGGAGCAACGATCGGAGTCGTCTTCTGAACTTCGAGCGTCATACACCATTCTTGGCCAAGCTTGTAATAGAGCCCTGTTTTCGGGTTGTACGATCCGGAATTCCAGCTCACCCCGCCCGATATATGAGGGCACAACGGTTCGGAAACCTTCCCGGCGGAAAAGTCGCGGCGGCCGATTAGCTCACCCGTCTTGGGATCGATGTCCTTGACGAAATTGCTGTTCTGCGTGATCCGCCACACGTTCTTGACAGCGAGATTCCGGTCATAAACGAAGATATATCCGCTCTTGTTAGGATGGACGACGTATTTCTGGCCATCGCGATCAAGCATCAAAAACTCGCCGACCGCACTATCAAAATCCCACGCGTCGTGGGGGAGCTCCTGGTGATAGGATTTTAGCTTGCCGCTGTCGATATCGAGCGCAATCACCGAGGTGGTGTAGAGATTGTCTCCCGGACGCGCGCCTTGCGTCTTGTAATCGGCTCCCGACCAATCGTAGAGCGGCGCCGGGTTTGCAGTGCCCCACAGGATTGTATTGGTATCGGCGTCGTAAGTGCCAGGCATCCAGCCACCGCCGCCACCGGTGCGCCAGGAGTCATTACCCCAGGTCTTCATGGCGTCGTCAGTGCCGGCGACCGTCAGGAATTCCCATTTCTTTTTACCGGTGGTGGCATCAACACCGAAGATCGGGCCGCGGCCTGGCCATTCACCGCCCTGCGCGCCGATCACCACCGTGCCCTTTGCGTATAGCGGCGCTCCAGTGAAACCAACGGTCAGTTTTTGGGAATCGATCAGCTTGGTGTCCCACATTACCTTTCCGGTCTTCATGTCGAGCGCGATGAGGTGGCCATCCATCGTTCCGACGTAGACCTTTCCCTCGCCGATGGCGGCACCACGGTTGTAGGGTGAGTGGGTCTGCCGCGCTACCAAGGCCTCGTCCAACTCGGGGAAGTAGGACCAGATTACCTCGCCGGTTGCGCCGTTCAGCGCAAAGGTGCGGCTATACGAGCCCGTGTAATACAGCACTCCATCCGCCGCGAGAGGCATCGATTGTAATCCTCGTGTCGAACGTCCCGGAATATGGATCCAGGCGACACTCAGGTTACTCACATTGCTCGGGTTGATCTGTGCCAGCGGGCTGTAGTGATACGATTTGTATGAGCCATGATAGGTCAGCCAGTCGTTCTGACCGGCGGCTTCGATCCGCGCCGTGTCCACCGATTGAGCGAGTGCCGATGATGCTGCGACGGCAGCAATAACAACAACAGGAAAACAAGAATAACGCCACTGCTTGTTCATGTAGAGTCCTCCCGCTTTTCTAGATCTTTGTGAATTGAGTGAGCCGCCTCCGATGAGTTTCGCCCTTCAAATGCGGCGCTTCTTCGTCGTCACGCAACCATTTTCAGCCCCTCGCTCGATTCACAAGGAGCTTCGCCGACCGGACCGGATACTGTGTGTACCCCGCCAGGGATCTTAGAGTAGCCCGGATCACATCTTGTGCAATGATGGAATACGATCGCCAGCGAACGACAGCGGTACTTACCGAAATTGAATCTTCCGGCTGACGGACCCGTTTCGGTGATAAAAAAATCTCCCGTAAAGCGGGGGAGTAGTACGGTTGCCAGACGGGCGTAATCGCCTTGCTAACAGTCGGGCACTCCAGCTGGGCGGGAGGATGCATTGGCGTTTGTACTCGTACCGGAAGAAGTGGTTGAGAAAGTGCCAGCGCTCGACCCGGATGAAGTTGCGGAGCCGACAGTCGTATTTCCGGATGGGCCGGTAGCAGTGGCGCCGCTTACGTCGCGAACTACCTTGTTGGCCACGTCCCAGCATTGCTTCTCGTGACCGCTGGACCCGCCTGTCGAGGCGCCTTGCGAATGCGCGAATGCACCGACACCCAACAATGCGCCGCTAATCGCCAAACCCAGATACATCTTTCTCATCAATGAGAGCTCCTCTTTAGGTGCCGACTGGAGTGCCGACCCCTCTGAATACGGGCGCGATGTCCAACGTTCCTGCGGGCGGGCGCAGCGCTTGGATCTTGTCCGATAGGTAAGGTCCGGCTGGCTGGTCTAAGAACAGGGATCGAGCGGCGCCTGGCGCGTCATCTCATTCGGAGACGCCATTGAGAACGTCATGCGGGATTTGGAGCACAAAGTGGACGACCTGATGGGTTACTTCGTGAAGGACGGTTAGTGGAGGCTCACAGACGAATAGCGGTGCCGCCCCACGTATGACTGCTTGCGGCCCATCGCGACATATTGCGCTGCCGCACGAAGTCGGTCGCTATAGGGCAAAGCAGACATTGCTTTAGTCGCATGAAGCCGCCGGGTTTAAGGGTGCACGGCCTCGTTGCGCACCTTTGCCATAAACATTATATGGCTATTAGCACTATTTGGCCTCTTCGAAGGGCGATCATGGCAAGGTCTTCATCGCCACGCCCTGATGAAAATCATTGCCTAAGCCTTCCGTCAACATCGTCGCCTCGCATACGCGCGGCGGGAAGAAAACAATCAACGGGCCCCCTCAACCTAACGTGCTCGCCGTACGTCACGCCATCCTTAATCTCATCCTGCAGCCGCCGGCGCCGTGGTGTAAGTACTGCCGAAATCACTCCTTGAAAAAGAGTGGCCAAGCATTTCAGCCGGAAACGGGCCGCGCCCGAAGCCGACGATATCCGCCAACCGCAGCGATCATCGTCAGCTCTAGTCACTGCGCTCCGAAGCTCAGCCTGACTGTTTCTAGTGGATCAATCTAAAGCCAGCCTGAAAAGCCATATGATCCCAGAACGCATGATCAGCGCAGCCAAGTCAGCGATCGTCATCAGGAAGGAAAGCGCAAGTGCAGGATCGACCTTCTGCAACTTGACCACACGGGTGAGCGGGGTGTGATATCCCTCTGTCGCACCCAAGTCGGCATTAGGCCCAGGCAGTGTGATAACTGCTCTGTTTAAAGTGATTCGCGCGATAGGATTCCCAGCGATTTCGCCGGGCTTTGATGAAGTTTGCTACGGAAGCATGAAGCCTGACAGACTTACTTCCCAAGCACATCAATCCCTCCAATTGACACCCGAGTCCCACCGGCCTTGTGGCCGAAGGAGGCCACGCGTGCCGCTGGTCAGGATGGTGGGCGGAAAGCCGGCCATGTCGCCGTAAACCGCCGACGGCAGCGGATCCTTCAGATCGTGACCCTTGGCGTATACGACCGTACCCGCGTCGCAGATGCCGTCCGGCGAGACCAGCACGTTGTCCAGCCGGGCATTGGTCACGAAGCTGTCGCCGACCTTGGTCACGTCGGACATCGGGGTGCCCGGCGCGATCGCACCCGGCATCGGCAAGCCGTCCTACTTGGCCTTGAGCATCATCTCCAACGTGAGAGCGCCCCCAGCCGCGCTGTCGAACACCGCGATCTGTTTCGGATCGGTGGTCTTGAGCAGCGTCTTGTACACCGTCATCCCGTCATCGAGCGCCGCCGGGAAAAAGGCTTCAGGCGGCATCCGGTAGTCGACCGAAACGACCTTGAAGCCGCCAAAGCCCGCCATGAAAATGGCTTCCGGCAGCGCGGCCTCGCCGGGGTTGAGGACGTAGCAGCCGCCGTGCCGGCGAACGTTTCACCATGGCTGCGGTTTGCGCTGCCGGCGGGACTTCTCGCGATCTGCCTAGTGCGTTTGATCCAGTGGGTGCGCCTGGACGGCAGCGAATTCTCCCCCGAGCAGGCCCAGCGTCAGCTGGTCAGAACGCGTATCGTCGCGATCGTCCCCAACACGGGCTTCGTGCTCTGGATTCTGGCGCCGTTCGGGGTCGTGGATCCCGACCTCCGCGCCCCGGTGGCGCTGCTCGTGTTCATGGGCTGCGTTGGCACGGCCTATTGCCTCGGCAGTTTTCCGCCGGCCTCCCTGCTGACGATGATCATCGCCGGCCCGCCAATCGCGACCGTGTAGAGCATCTGCCGAGTTTGTTAGATCGGAGCGGCAGAGAGAGGCGTTGCGGGCCCAATAGCTGGCAGACGCTGAAGAAGAGCCCTCCTGCCCTCAAAAAACCAGACTAGAGGCACATCATAGCAGTAAGCAGGTGTCGGGATCGACAACGTACGAATTTCGGTCATTGCTTCGATAGCGAATCTTCCGCCAATCCGCTGGCGTAGAATCGTGATCCGCGGGAAATCAAACCTCGCCGCCGGGCCCGCTCGCCAGGAGCGCTGTCGGCGATCGGCAGAAGGTTCGCCGAAGAACTTTTTTTCGACCGCCCCTGCTTCTAGGTGCGGTGGTGGCCGGCGGACTGTCCTCCATCTACGTGAAGAATTTCGCCTGTCACAAACCCTGCGCCGTCCAAGTAAAGTACCGCATCGACAACGTCGGCTATGTTTCCCATCCGGCCCATCGGGTGGAGCGCGGCCAACGCTTGATGCGCCTCAGGCGGATGCATCGGCGTTTTGATAATGCCGGGCGAGACTGCGTTGACGCGGACACCCGTGCTCGCATACTCGATCGCGAGCGCCTTGGTGGCCGCATTCAAGGCGCCTTTGGTAAGCGATGCCAAAGCGGCCGGGACGCTGTTCATCGGCTGGTCGACGAGACTGGTCGTGATCGTGACGACATGGCCGCGCCCCTGCTTGCCCATGATGTCGAGCGCACGTTGGGTCATGTGAAAGAACCCTTCAACGTTCGTCGAGACGTAGGCCTCATAATCGGCCCGAGTGTATGCGGTGAACGGCTTTGCCATGAACATGCCGGCGTTGTTGACCAGCGTGTCGACCCGGCCGAAACGCTCGAGCGCGGCGCTGAACGCCCGCTGCGCCATTTGGGGATCGCCGACGTCGCCCGGCACGGCCACCATGTCGGCATCTGCGCTTGCCTTGATTGATCGCGATGTCGCAACGACCCCGTAATTTCGCTGCCGAAAGGCCTCGGCAATCCCCGCGCCGATCCCCTGAGATGCTCCCGTGACGATGGCGACTTTCCGCTCTGTGCCCATAACCATCCCCTCAAGTTGCGCCGCTTGCCGCAAGCGGATCGTAGCTGCCTTGCCGAAACATCATGTGCAGTTGCCGTCGCCTGACGCCCATATTGCCGCCGTCGAAGATTGGCAGTGCCAGCGCATCCTGGAGCAGACGAGCGAACGGCGCTTCGTGATCGTAGCTATCGACGCCCACTACCCGCATGAGATCAGTGATCACGCGCACCGCGGCTTCCGAGCCAAAGATCTTGGCCTCGATGGCAAGCTCATCGGCCCCCGGCGACTGGGTATCAACCGCGTGACAGGCGCGCCAGCTGAGATAGCGGGCGGCCTCGATCGTAGTCTTGGCATCGGCCAAGGCGTATCCGACCGCCTGATGCTCGATGATCGGGTGAACGCCGCCGCGCTTTTCGATCTGGGCAAAATGCAGCGCGAACTCAAATGCCGCGCGCATGAGTGCCACGCCAAAGATGCCGACGAGCGCCGCAGTCCCCGTGAAGGCGGCCGCCGTAAGCGCGAGACCGGCCCCCTCCTCGCCTAATAGATTGCGGTGCGGTGTCGCAACATTCTGCAATCCGAACTGCGGCACAAGATGCGCGCGATGGCCGATCGTGTCGATGGCGCGTTCGAACACAAGGCCCTTGACCGGTCCCTCGACAGCAATGACCGAGATCGCTTCGCTAGGGGGCGCTTCGGAATTGGTTCGGCACACGACACACAGGACATCGGCGCCTTCGCGGTTCCAGCCCGTTGCCGAGGACACCCATTTCTTACGGCCGTTGATCACCCAGGTGTCGCTCTCCCGTCTCGCGGTGGTGCGAACCCCTTCGCCCGGCGGAGGCGAGCCGGAATTGGCGCTACCGCCCGGCTCGCTGGAGCAGAATCCGGCGAGCGGCGCGCCATTCTTCTTCAGGAACGACACCAGCAGGCGCTGACACTGCTCCGGCGTGCCGCCGAGCAAAATCGGCAAGAGGCCGAGCACGGTGCCGAGCATCGTCAGCGTCACGCTGGCGTTCACGCTGTAGAATTCCTCGGCTAAGATCGCCATGTCGATCAAGCCTGAGTTTTCGCCCCCCGCCGGCGACGGAATGCATTTGCGCAAATAGCCGGCCGCGACCATCGCCTCATAGGTGGGCCGGGTCGCGAGAAAGCGTTCTTCCGGTGTTGCCAGCAGTTCAGCCCGCCGAGCCTCGATGAGCACCTCGTTGGCGAACTTGCGCGAAGCGCGCTGAAGATCCCGCTGTTGCGTCGTGAGCGTGAAATCGATCGCCATGGCGATGTCCTCTGATCCCGGATGTCAACCGTCGGGCATGGGTATCCCGGGATCAGAAGAAAATCTTGGACAGCAGCGTCCGATTTCTTGGCGTGGACTGAACCGGATCAGTCAGCGTGCGCTGCCAGCACGCCGAAACTCGCGCGGGGCCAAACCGTGGCTGCGCTTGAATAGACGGTTGAAATGCGAGATGTCGCGAAAGCCCGCGGCAAAAGCAATTTCAGCAATGGTCCGGTGAGCGCATTGGGGATCTAGCAGCCGGCGCGTGCAGGCGGAAATCCGCCGGTCATTGACGTGTTCGCCGACCGAGCTATCCGTCATGGCAAAGAGACGATGGACGTAACGCTCCGAGCAGCGGAACTTCGCAGCGAGGGCGGCCGCGCCGAGCTCGGGGTCCTCGCTGTGCCGCGCGATATGGTCGATCATCATCGAAAGCAAGACCGGGATGTGCACGCGCTCAGCGGACAGATCGCTCAGCACGTCGGGCGCGTGTGCGATCAGATCGACCACATGCGCACCGACCGTGGCCGAGGTCATTGAACGCCGATGATCCGCCAGACAGATTTCGGCATAGCCAGCGAGCGTCTTCGACAGAGCCCGGCCCGTCTCCGTGCGAGACAGGTTGAGCCGCGGACGATCGAGCAGCCCGCTCGGCAGCAGCCGTCGGGGGATCGCAAAGCAGAAGAGCTTGAAGTTGTGGCAGTTGGCGATCTCGAACGGCTCCGTCGTATCGGCGACGGCGAGATCGCCGGGCGCACAGGTCTGCTCGTGGTTGCGCTGGTTTGTGCGCCCCAGCCCTTCGATCTGGAGGTTGATGAAACAAAGATCGTCGCTGCTCCCGGAAATATGTGGAGCAAGACGAACCACCGTATGGCGCGTCGCGGTCACCAGAGAGACCTGGATTGGCGCAGCATCAACTCTGGAAATAGTGCCTTGAAACGGCTCGTCCGCAATCCTGCGCGGCTCAAGACGAACAAATGCCGCAGCAAGGTCGTCCGCCCAACTTCCAAAGGGTTGATCGGCGCGCCGCAGCCTAGTCGACCATTCCATGAGCACCCCATACGAATTGCCAGGGTCCCGATCGGCACAGAATATCGCCGGGGTAATATGCGGTCAAATTCCCGGCAAATGGCACGTTCGTGTTCGCCCGGAAGCGGGAGAAACCTCCAAATATCCTCTTCTACGATGAGTCTGCTCAATCGAAAGGGGCGAAGATATTGAAACGAAGGAGAATTCGCACAGCAATCCGGCCGCCTGACAGGCCGCCCGGGAGCCGGTTCGTGCTCGGCAGATCTTGCCCCCGATTTATTGAAGAAGACTGCTTTCGCGATGGCGGGCGCACCAAGGCTCGAACCTGGGACCCGCTGACTAAGTGCCAGCTATGGATTGAGCAGTATCAATGACTTTCCAATCGCAACTCAGGTCTCCTCTGGACCTAAGTCAGCATTAGTCGCACGACCGAACGCTACCAGCTCGCGACGGTCGGACGGACTCCGGCTCCGCTGCTTCGGTCACGATGTGGGCCGAATGCCTCAGATCTTCGCCTTGACCGCCCTGTGGTGACTCCCGAGTGAGCCAAGGCGCATTGCACCCGCAAAAACCTCAGCCTAGCAACGTCCTCGCAATCGCGAGGATGACACGCGGTACCGCGCCGGGCGGCGCAGCTATTCTATTAATAGCCCGATCAATTACTGAGAAACCGTTTTCTCATTGCATCGTCGGCTCACTTCGACTATGAGAAACCGGTTTCCCATCGGGGATGGCGAGCTTGTCGAGCTGGGTATCGAGTGAGCGTGTGACGATCTACGACGTGGCCAAGGCCGCGCGCGTCAGCACTGCGACGGCATCAAAAGCGCTTAATGATTCCGGGCGGATGGCGCAGGAGACCCGCGACCGCATCAAACGCGTCGCGTTGGAACTCGGTTTCCGACCAAACTCTCTGGCGCGGAGTCTGACGCGCAAACGAAGCTTCACGGTTGGGCTGCTGACCAACGATACTTATGGCCGCTTCACGCTACCGGTCATGGCCGGGATTTCCGAGGGCCTGATCGACCATGGCGTGTCGGTGTTCCTCTGCGCGGTCGAGGACAATTCCGATCTTGCCAAGACCCATGTGGAAGCGATGCTCGACAAGCAGGTCGACGGCATCATCGCGACTGGCAAACGCATCGACAAGCCGCTGCCGGTGGACCTATCCGGTCTACCAGTCCCCGTCGTCTACGCACTGACTGCCGGCCCATCCGACGGTGTCACTCTGTTGCCAGACGACAGGCAAGGGGCGGCTGAGGCGGTGCGTCACCTGATCGCTCAGGGACGGCGACGCATAGCGCACATCACCGGTCCATCAGATTTCAAAGTTGTGCATGAGCGCGCGCTCGCCTGCGCCGAAATGCTCTCCGCGGCTACGCGAGCGAAGGACATGGGCACACTGTTCGGCTCATGGTCCGAGCGCTGGAGTCACCAGGCGATTGAAACGCTGTGGTCGGCCTCCGAAAAGCCGGACGGCATCTTCTGCGGCAATGATCAGATCGCGCGCGGCGTCGTCGATGCCTTGCGCGAACGCGGCGTGAGTGTGCCGCGCGATGTCTCCATCGTCGGCTTCGACAATTGGGAAATCGTTGCCAAGGAGACGCGTCCTCCGCTGACGACAGTCGACATGAATCTGAAGGAACTGGGACGACAGGCGGGGCTCGCGCTCGTTCGTCTGGTTAATGGCGAGGCGGTCGAAAAAGGAGTCTGGAAGCTGCCCTGCAGCCTGATCGTACGCTCGTCGTAGTGCTCTCGTCGAACAAAAATGGCCACCGACAACGAAGGCCGCAACCGGAGGAGATGAAATGAAGGTCCTAAAGGCAGGATTGCTGGCACTCGTGACCGTGTTTGCTTCCGCAGGCGGGGCACTGGCTCAACAAAAGCTGACGATGTGGTCGCGCTCGAGCAGCGAGGCGTTCATGCCGTCGCTGGTCAAAGCATTCAATGCCGCGCACCAGACGCAGATCGAACTGCAGATCGTACCCAACGCCGAGATGGTGCAAAAATACGCAATCGCCGCCGCCGGCGGTTCCGCGCCCGATCTGCTTTCGCTCGATCTGGTTTACACGCCGGCCTTCGCTGCGTCCGGCCAGCTCGAGGACCTGACCGAGCTGGTCAAAAGCTTCCCGTTCTTCGAATACCTGTCCAAGGCCCACCTCGGCGCCGGCACCTACGAGGGTCGCATCTACGGCGTTCCGATGTCGGCCGACGCTTCCGTGATGCTCTGGAACAAGCGCCTGTTCAAACAGGCCGGCCTCGACCCGGAGAAAGGGCCCACGAACTGGGCCGAGATCGAGGAGTTTGCCGGCAAGGTCAACGCCATCGGTGGTGACATCCGCGGCTTCTACTTTTCCGGTGCGTGCGGCGGGTGCAACGCCTTCACCTTCATGCCACTGGTCTGGGCTTCGGGCGGCGAGATTTTGGCAGAGGGCGCCAAGCGCGCTACGCTGAACACGTCCCAAATGCGCGATGCTGTCGCGCTCTATCGCGGACTGGTGGCCAAAGGCTACGTGCCCGAAAGCGCCAAAACCGATACAGGAGCCAATTTCTTCGGCGGCTTCGCCACTGACAAGATCGGCATGTCGCCGATCGGCGCATTTGCAATCGGCAACCTGGTCAAGAACTACCCGAAGGTCGAGTTCGGCGTGACCTTCCTGCCCGGCAAGACCGGGGGCAAGGCCTCCTTCGCGGGCGGCGACAATTTCGTCGTCACGGCCGGACGCAAGAACCTGCCGGCCGTGCGCGAATTCCTGACCTTCGTATATTCGCTCGAAGGCCAAACGCTGCTTGCCAAACTGGGCAGCCTGCCAACGCGCGGCGATATCGCGGCTGAGGCTGTCAAATCGCTCGACGAACGCTATCTGATCGCTACCGAGGCGATGAAGATCGGCAAGACGCCGTCGTCGCCGGTCTACAACGACATCATCAACAGCAGCACCGGCCCCTGGAAGCAAATGCTGAACGAGGTCTTCTTTGGCAACGATGTCGAGGGCTCCCTCGTCAAGGCGGAGAAGACGATGCAGTCGATCATCGACGCATCTGGAAAATGACCAGTGCGGGGACCGCGCCCTGCGTCATCTCAATACGAAGCTCGGGCGGCTCTTGCGCCGGGCTACCTACCACTTCGTCGGAAACTCCGTCATGAGCCAGCAAACGATGTCCCATGGACACCTTCCCCGGCGCCGGGGCGCGCAATTGCGTCGTAAGCAGTTGATTGGCCTGCTCTTCGTGGCGCCCGCAATTCTGCTCGTGCTCATGTTCTTCCTCGTACCGCTCGGCATGGCGTTCTGGATGTCGCTGCACAACTGGCCCCTGCTCGGCCGGGCGCACTTCATCGGCATCGACAACTACCTGAACTTGATGAGCGACCAGCGCTTCTGGGGCGCCATGCGGTTTACGGTGTACTATACCGTGATCGTCACTATTGCGATCTTCGCCGCCGCATTTCCGCTCGCGTTGTTTGTCGAACGAGCGCGACCGCTGACAAAGCTCTACCGCACCGCCGTCTTTCTACCAGTCGTCATCGGGTTTGGCTCAGCCAGCCTGCTCTGGTCCTGGTTGATGAACGTCGATGTCGGCCTGTTCTCGCCGCTCGCTTACCGACTTGGCCTGACGGAGAAGCCGGTCAATCTGCTCGCCAGCTTCGACACGACCTTTTGGTCAATCATCATCATGGTGGTCTGGAAGACGGCCGGCTTCAACATGATGATTCTGCTCACCGGCCTGCAAGGCATTTCCTCGGAAGTGCAAGAGGCGGCGCGCATGGACGGCGCTTCCGCCTGGCAACGCTTCCGCCGCATTACTTTGCCGCTGATGCGGCGAACCATTGCACTGGCACTGATCTTGTCGATCGCCGGCTCTGTTCTCGCGTTCGACCAGTTCTATATCATCGCGGACGGCGGCCCGCAGAACAGCACGGTCACCGCCGTCTACTGGATCTTCAGCCAGTCTTTCGTCTCGTTCCGCCTCGGCTACGGCGCAGCAATGTCGATGGTTCTGCTCGCAATACTCGTCACCATCAGCGTCGTCCAGTTGCGCCTGCTGCGCACGCCGGAGGGTGCCTGATGTCCCGCAAAGCCGCCGCCTCGCGCCGCAAGGTCTGGAGTGCAACCCGCTATCACGCGATCGGACTTGTCATCTCCTTCCTTTTCGTCGCACCGATCGCCTGGAGCGCGCTCGTCAGTTTCAAGTCCTCCGCCGAAGCTGCCCTCCCGCCCCTGCCGCCCTGGCCTGTGGAAGGCTTTAGCACGCAGAGCTACGAGAACCTGGCGAAATACGGCGTCGGCATCTGGACCTATGCCGCCAACAGCTTGACGGTCGCCGCCGCAACCGTGATCGTCACCGTCATCATCAGCCTGCTTGCCGGATACGGTTTCTCGCGCTTTCAGTTCCCGCTCAAGAACCTGCTGTTCATGCTGGTCATCTCGACGGTGATGATCCCATTTCAATCGATCCTGACGCCGTTGTTCCTGATCCTGACAAAACTCGGGCTTCAAAACACTCTGCCGGGCCTCGTGCTGATTTATGTGACGTTGCACCTGCCGTTTTCGATCTTCATGATGCGCAATGCTTTCGACGCCGTGCCCAAGGATATCGAAGACGCGGCAAGGGTCGATGGCGCTTCCGTATTGCTGATGCTTCGCAGGGTGATGCTGCCTCTGGTGTTGCCTGGAGTGGCGACCGTGGCGATCTTCGCCTTCCTCGCTTCGTGGAATGAGTTCCTGGCCGCACTGATCCTCCTTACTGATCAGAAGAAGTATACCCTGCCCGTGATGATGGCAGCCGTCCGCTCGGGTCAATTCGGCACGATCGACTGGGGTGCGGTGCAGTCGGGCGTGATGCTGATGATGGCGCCATGCCTCGCCCTCTTCCTGCTGCTGCAGCGCTACTACATCCGCGGCCTTACGGCTGGCGCGGTCAAGTAATTCACCCCAATCACATCAATGGAATGGTGACGACATGACTTCTCTCGATTTGCCCAAAGCCAGCGGTTTCCGGCCCCCCGCCGTTCCCGATGTCGAGGTGCGCGGCTTCTGGGGCGATCGCATGGACGCCGTAGCGGACAGGACCGCGATGATCCTCTATGAGCGTTGCGTTGCCGCCGGCATGTTCGACCAGATCGATCCTGCGCGGCCGGTGCCACCCGTCAAGATGCCGTGGCATACCCGAGCCGACGGCAAGCCAGACACCGTTAACGTACAGATGTTCTGGGATTCGGACGTGGCCAAAGTGATCGAGACCGCGGCGTATGCACTCTATCGCAAGCCGAACTCGGACCTAGAAGCCAAGATCGATGCGATCATCGACATGTTCGCAAGATTGCAACAGCAAGATGGCTACCTGAACTCCTGGTTCATCCGGATGCAGCCTGGACAGCGCTGGACCAATCTGCGCGACTGCCACGAACTCTATTGCGCCGGCCATCTGATGGAGGCGGCCGTCGCGTATTACGACGCGACGAGCAAGCGCGCACTGCTCGACGTGATGTGCCGCTATGCCGACCATATCGATAGAATGTTCGGCCCTCGCGCGGATCAGAAGCCCGGCTATTGCGGCCATGAGGAGATCGAACTCGCTCTCATCCGCCTTGGCCGCGCCACCGGCCAGCAGCGCTATCTTGACCTAGCCCGTTACTTTATCGACGCACGGGGACAGCAACCGCATTATTTCGATGTCGAAGCGGCGAAGCGTGGCGTCGATCCAGCTGGGTGGCGGCACAAGACTTACCAGTATAACCAGTCGCATCTTCCGGTGCGCGAGCAGACGAAAGTCGTCGGCCATGCCGTACGGGCAATGTATCTTTATTCTGGAATGGCAGATGTCGCGACCGAGTTCAGCGACGACAGTTTGACAGAGACATTGAAGGGCCTTTGGGAGGACCTGACTTCCAAGCAGATGTATGTCACTGGCGGCATCGGCCCGGCAGCCAGCAACGAGGGCTTCACTGAGTACTACGATCTTCCCAACGAGAGTGCCTATGCCGAGACCTGCGCAGCAGTCGCGCTGATGATGTGGGCGAGCCGCATGCTTGGGCGAGGCCCGGATCGGCAATACGCAGATGTCATGGAGCAGGCGCTCTACAATGGCGCGCTCGCTGGTCTCTCGATCAATGGCACGCGCTTCTTCTACGACAATCCGCTCGAAAGTCGTGGCGGCCATCATCGCTGGACCTGGCATCGCTGCCCGTGTTGTCCGCCAAACATCGCGCGCACCGTAGCCGCAATCGGCAGCTACATGTATGGCGTCTCCGCCGACGGCGTCGCGGTGCATCTATATGGCGAAAGCACAGCTCGACTGAAGCTCTCGTCCGTCCTGGTGACGTTGACGCAGCATACGACGTATCCGGCGGACGGGCGCGTCAAGATCGGCGTCGGCCTCGAAAAGGCAGCGACCTTTGCGCTGGCCCTGCGCGTGCCTGGTTGGTGCGACACCCCGTCCCTGACACTTAACGGCGAGGTCGTCGAACTCGGCGAGATGGACGGCGGCTACATCCGGCTGAACCGCGCGTGGCAGGACGGTGATGTGCTGATATTGGATCTGCCGATGAACGTGCGCGCCCTGCACGCGCATCCGGCGGTCAAGGCCGATCTCGGCCGCGTCGCCGTTGCGCGAGGTCCGCTGATCTATTGCGCCGAAGAAGCCGACAATAGCGCCGAACTCAACGCACTGATTTTGCCTCCCAACCTTGAGGCGGCGCGCACGTCGCCCGTGCCAGAATTGGGTGGCGCCCTCGCAATTCTGTTGCCGGCACGGCGCGAGGAATGGCGCCATCGCGACGGAAAGCTCTACGATACGCGGCCGCCCGACCTTGCCGACGTTACGGCGCGGCTCATACCCTACCACCTCTGGGACAATCGTGCCCCCGGCGAGATGCTGGTCTGGATAAGGTCGAGCCGATGAGCATATCTGAGACAGCGACCATCGAACTGCGGGGCGTGCGAAAAAGCTTCGGGTCGGTCAATGTCATCCATAATGTCGACCTCAAAGTCGAAGGCGGCGAGTTCGTTGTCTTTGTCGGCCCATCAGGCTGCGGCAAATCCACTCTGTTGCGAATGATCGCGGGACTTGAGGAAGTTAGCGATGGCGACATCCTTATTGCGGGCCGGGATGTAACCGATCTTGACCCCGCCAAACGCGGTATCGCTATGGTCTTCCAGTCCTATGCGCTTTACCCACATATGACCGTGCGCGAGAACCTTGCTTTTGGTCTCGAAATCGCCAAAACACCGGTCCCGGAGATCTGGCGTCAAGTCGAGGCTGCGGCCGAGATTCTCAAAATCGGCTCTCTGCTAGACCGTCGCCCGGGCCAGCTCTCGGGCGGGCAGAGGCAACGCGTTGCGATCGGCCGGGCGATCGTGCGCAAGCCGTTGGTTTTCCTCTTCGATGAGCCGTTGAGCAACCTCGACGCCGAGTTGCGTGTCAGCATGCGCGTCGAGATCGCGAGGCTGCACCGCGAACTCGGCAACACGATGATCTACGTCACGCACGATCAAACAGAAGCGATGACGCTGGCCGACAGGATCGTCATTCTTCGGGAGGGGCGAATCGAGCAGGTAGGAACGCCCCGTGAAGTCTACGAGAACCCAAACAACCTGTTCGTCGCCGGCTTCATCGGCTCGCCGCGCATGAACGTGCTAGACGCAGTCGCGCTAGGAGGCGATCGGTTTTCGGTGGGCGGCTCCGAAGTGTCTCTCGGCCAGCCAGTGCCGGCCGGCACGGCCAGCCAGACGACTAAGTTGGGCGTCCGGCCGGAGCACTGGCTTGTCAGCGATCAGAGGAAGAATGCGCTGCTAGCCCAAGTTGATTTCGCGGAATATCTCGGCAGTATCCGATACATTCACTGTAAGCTCTTGAGTGGCGAGGCCGTTACGGTGGAGCAGCGCGACGGCCCGGAGCTGGCTTCTGGTCAAAGGATTTGGCTGACCTGCAATCCTGTAAATCTGCTATACTTCTTGCCGTCGGGAGAAAGAATCCGTTGAACGTTGTCCTCCCCGAAAACGATCGCCCCGAACGCTCATAACGGTCTGGTTGCAGGTTCGAGTCCTGCCGGGCCCACCAGTATTTTCAAGGGCTTGGCCCGGCTTCTGACGCTTGGCTTTCTCGTCGACCAACGAAACAACCAATCCTACGTTCTTGCTCGGTGCCGAGTGCGTTCCGATAGCGTTCGCAGCCACGCGCAGATGGTCCGGATGATGATGGCCGTAGGTTTGGCACCAAACTGCGCCAACGTATGGTATATGAATGCCTTGTGCTCGGCCTTAGTGTCCACCGCAAGACTCATGTAGAGTGGGATTTCTGCCTTGACTGTTAGGCTGTTACTTTCATCAAACACAGCCTTGGCAATCTTGACCGCGTCGCCAGAATTCCGGTCGTTACGAAGCATCGCCTCTACTGTAAGAATAACATTCGCCCAATGTTCGCCCCGCAGGCGCTCAACGCGATCCGCATATTCGGGATGCGCATCAAAGAACTTCTTTTTGGAAAGCGAGTAGCTGAACACCGAGTCGTCTGCATCCGCGTCATTGAAGCAAGTTGTCCCATCCCATCCCACATTTACGCCGAATGCACCGCGCAAATCGGCCCCGGTGAAGTCAAAGCCGCGCAGATCAGAGTTCGAAAAATCAACGTCGGACAAGTCGGCATGCTTAAAGTCGCGAGCCGGGTTTAAGCCTAAAAACCGCACTTGCTCGGAAAAGCTATCTAAGTTCGATGCAAAACACCTTTCTGCGAGATGCAGAGTATCGTTTGGTACTTTGGCTTGAAGTGACTCTTCAATCTTCAATGTCTAATTCCGACCTAGAAAATGCAACAAATCCATCAAATCCATCCCCACCGGCAAGGGCTTTAGCGATTAGCACTTGAAACAGCTTCTTCTCGTTGGTGCTCTTAAAGATTTTGGATTTTTTGGCGGTGAGAATAAGATCCCTTTGCTTTGCGTACGCAGTCAGATCGAGCCGTTTGTCATTGGCTCTGTCATGAGACTCAACGCGACACAGGACCGCGTCATTCAGATAAGTCCCATCAAGGATTGGTTGCTCCCACGGAGGCTCAGTGACCTCCCACATTAGGTTTCCACGAGCACGTACGCGGTAGTGCGTCTGTCTTTCGGTCGTGGAAACCGTACCCTTTTCGGCAATTGCTTGAGAGCCTCCGGTCTTTGCCGAAAGCTCTGAATTCACCGCTAGCTTAAAACCGACTCCGTGGTTTTCTTTCTCTCCACGGAGATTTCGGTCGACACTGTGTGCTCCCGCGTTTCTTGGTTAATCGAAGCTGCGTCGCTCTAACTAGAATACAAATTCACGAAGCCACGACGCCGAGAGTCGTCGGTTTAGCGGCGCCAATAAAAATAAATTAAGCCGACAATCAAGCTAGCGAGAATAGCAAGCCGAATGACCCGGCGTGTGCTAAATGGTTTGTTCAACCAAGCCTGTAACTTCAATCTTAGCGGACCGCTTTTCAGGACTAACTGTTCGACCTCATCGTTTGTGTGACAACGATGGAGGCTTTCGGTAAAATCGGTAAAGTGATCTTCTGCACTTCGATGTCTATGGATTAGCCAATACTGCCAACCAGCTGCATACGTTACGTTAGCAATGGCCTCGCTCCGAGACTCGCGCCATCTACTCTTCGCCCAAATCATATACGTATTGGGGTCTACGTAGCCAGATCGATAGGCATAGAACTCAATGAATTGAAGCGCAAAGAATTGCGCGTAGTAGTGCTTAACCTCCCACTCTAAGAAATTGGGGATGGTTGCGTCGGGACTCGTCCAGCCCGCTGGAGCGACCCTTTGACCGCTTTGAATTTGATGCTTTCGTTCCATCAAATCGTCGAACGACTTCCCGAACTGAATTGCCATGTCGGATTTCCGCAGCCCCTTTGTCATTCTGACCGTTCCGTAGAACGTGACAGACAGGACTGTTGCGGTAATCATCGCACCTACGTACGGCGCGGCTATTACCAAGCCATCCTTGTTATTGTGAAGCCAAGACGACAGCCAAGACATAGTTACGCCTCCTACAATCGCCCGTTTGTTCAGATTGGGCCATTATGGAACTGCTCGCAAGACCGAAGTTGCATTTCGCTCAAAGGTAAACCGCGCTTAAAAAGGCGACCTCTCTACCGCGAAGTAAGTTAGGTTTCGCACGTCGGCAGCTTTAGCGCGCCGCGTTCTCATCGCGAAAGACCAACTTTGCCCAGTCCATCATTATCCCGTCATGGCATCTCATCGGGCTCTGCCAGTTGTTACCCTGCGAACGATATCGCCTTCGGCCATGTATGTATTACTTTCATTGAAATGTGATGATGTCTCCCCTGCTAGAAGCCCCGCTCTTAAATTAGGAGCCTCCTCCATGCCAAAGAAGACGAAGAAGGTTGCCCGCCGCGAATGGACCGCGGCGGACGTGAAATCGTTGCGTGCCCATTCCGAGGCCCGCACACCTGTTGCAATAATTGCGAAGCTCACGAAGCGAAGCGTGCCCTCTTTACGTATGAAGGCATCAAGCCTTGGTATCGGGCTCGGTCACCAGCGTTGACGCGTCCCGCCTACGACGTCGCGGCCAAGATCGTTCGTTTGTCGCCGTTGCGATTCAGTTTGACAAACGTATCGACGCTGCGAACGGGCTTTCTCGTTTCATAGTCGGCCTCACCGCCGCCGTATGGCTTTGGCATCCGGGGATTCTTGATCGCGTTCGCTAGCACAGGGTCCATTGGACGTGTTTGTTCGGCTCCCTTGCCGTTCACGCGGTCCCATTGAGTACGGAGTTCGGCGCGTCGAGAAAAGAATTCAGTCAATGTGTTCTCCAAATGAAAAAGGCAGCCCTACCGGCTGCCCTTGTGTTACATGCAAAATATCCGTGCACGTGTCGGGGTTCTGACGGTTTGGCCAAGGTTTTAAGTTAGGTCCGGTCTACCCCCGATAGCCGACATATTCTCGGCCGTGGAATGCGGCAGCGGTGGGGCCAACAGGGGACATTCGCAAAAAGGGTTGCCAATTTCGCCGGTCTTATTTTGAATAGCGTTTCTCTTTGAGCGCTTGCTTGATGGCCCATTCGGCTGCGAGAATTGCCTCTGCGCGATTATAGGAAATGCCGGTTTTCAGCGGGTGCCCTTCTCGCTCAAACGACCATTTCCAGCCGAACGGATTGGCGGTTTGGACGATTGTGTATTCTATACCCTGACATTGCATTAGGCGGCCTTCATGTCGTTCTCGGCGGGCGCAATTCGCTCTTGGTCCATGCTTGAAAGTCCGGGACCTGCATTGGATCAATGTCGTCGCACTTGATACACTGAAACTTGCGACCGCCTGTTTTGACGATCACGAAGTGCATCGGCTTGCCGCATTTCGGGCAGATCGGGCGGGGAGAGTTTTTGGGCATGGGGGCTCACGCTGAGTTGAGGCGCGAGTCTTCTGCTCACAGTCATCGGTAGCTGCCGGGTAAGACCGACGATGGAACCACGCTAGTTAACTATCGTGACGGCTGCATCAAGAAAGAACGGGACTACGTATTGTTACGTAGCCTCCGTGCATTCGCGACATGTCTTTGCCAGTAACGGCGGGCGGATCACCGCAGCACCGCATGAAAACGGCCAAAGGTCGGCTCAGGGTCTTGGTTGTGTGCAAACGCACAGGTCGGGAGCGGCCGTTGCCGCCAATCATTGCAGTCGGCCGATGTCGTCGGGTCCGATCGTCAATGAC